>NZ_JBCMJM010000009.1:0-166746 GCF_050457485.1 Gottfriedia acidiceleris | reverse complement strand
CATCCTGTAGTGGAAATCAGCCCCACGCAGGCTCCTTTTACGAAAATTTGGTAATTAATTGACTAGAGTGTTTTTCAATAGCGTGAAATAAGCTACCTAAGAAGACTTAGGTAGCTTATTTTTTATTCATTATACCGCTTGACATACATCACGTAAGTATTACGGTCTTGATCAACTTCATTTGAAGTTTGCTCGTAAATTTGATGATTTATTGTTATATAAGTTGATTGAAGCCAAGATAGTAGATCCAATTCATCTCCGCTCTCAAAGAAATGAATTTCATCAAAAGAATCCACATCTCTAATTTCAATGCCTAACGGTCTGTTTAAATGGTAAAAAGGAGTATTTTCCATATCTGACTCAATTACTTCAATTACATATCGATCCTCTTCGATATAAGAACCTCTATTCTCGTAAACGAAACCATTTAAAATAAAGTAATCGCAATATCTTCTTGTAAAGATTTGGACCTTAGATAAAAATGGAAAATGATAAATAGGTCGTGTAAATTCTCCATCAAGTAATCGATATTCAAGAACAAAGATGTTGTCTGTATTAAACATTGTTCAAACTCCTTTAATAATTGTATATACATTAGTATATAACACAGTTTAGGATAGAAATGTATGTATTTATATATTGAACTAGGAGAAAACAATGTCAAAAACATCAAAATTAATGAAAAAAGTAAGTATTGCCTTAACAAGTGGTATTGTAATAAGTTCATTAACCGGGTGTGGATCTGAACAAGAATCGATTGAGACAACTGATAATTCTCAAGATTATTATGAATCAAGTCAACCGGCCTATGAAAATACAAAGCAAGTAAATGAGGTTGATGAGGGGACGACGACTGAAGATAATTTAGATGAGACAGATTATACTGATAGTGAGGAAACAGAATTTGCGTATACAGATTCTGAAATGCCTGATGACGAAAATTGTAGTGATTGGGAATTTGACTATGAAGATAATATTTGGATTTGTGATGATAGTTCAAGCTCATTTTACCGAAATTTCTTCTTTTTAGGCTCATTCTTTGCAACAAAAAATATGTTATATAGCAATAATGATTTTAATCAATACAAATCCGCAGGCATTATTAAAGAAACAAATTCCTCAGTTAAAAAAAGTGGTTTTGGTAGTGGAGTTTCTGGAGGTTTTGGCGGTTAGTTTAAAAGATAACGAGAGTAAGAGGGATAGTTAAAGTTAATTTCTATATACTTTAATAGAGGGATTAGTTTAGTATAGATTAGAATAATTCAATACTTGAAAGGAGATCCCAATGTCAAAAACATCATTATTAATGAAAAAAGTTAGTATCGCATTAACGAGTGGATTAGCAGTAAGTACATTAGCTGGCTGTGGTTCTCAAAATGCTGACAGGCCAGACAAACCGAAAAATGACGATTGTCGTGATTGGGAGTTTGATGATGACGAAGGTGTTTGGGTTTGTGATGATAGCACTAGTCATTACTACCATAGTTATTATCATGGCGGAATATTTTATCCAACAAGAACTGCACTTCATGCAAGTAGTTCTTATAAGAGTTATAAATCTTCTAGTAAATATGCAGGGCATACTTCGTCTTCTAAAAGTGGTTTTGGAAAAGGTTCATCTGGAGGATTTGGTGGTTAATAATGGATAATGTGAATTTACAGAATCATAGACGAAAACGTAAAGAAGTATATCAAAAACTTCCAGATTTTTGGGCGAATCTACAAGATTCATATTATGCTTTATTAGACTACTATCCATTGACTGAAAGTGAAGTTGATGAAATTCATTCAATTACGGAGCAAATTGGAAAAATCTATGATAAGACTGCTCGGTTAATGAGACAGTTACCAGATGATATTTTTTATATGCTTGGTTATTCAAAGGAAATCGTACCATTTTTACGTCATAAAACGATTGAAAGTGAAGGAATCATTAGAAGAATTGACCTTGTTCGTACAGTAGATGGGTGGAAACACTATGAATGTAATAGTGACACCCCAACTTTTATTATGGAGACCCATCATGTCAATGGTTACATTACGGATTATTTTAACTTGAAGAATCCTAATGCTGATAGTGAAAAGAAACTTTCGAACATCATAAATCATGTTGTCAATAAAAGCATAAAAGGGTTAGATAAACCAATTATTGTTTTTACAGCTCATAGTGATCATGAAGAAGATTGGAAGACAGCTAAATATATCCAATCCCTATACAATGGTAAGAGTCAATTAATATCGCTAGAAGATATACAGATTATTGAGAACGATGGTCTATATACACCTAAAGGGGAAAGAATACATATTCTTTACCGACAGACCTATCCAATTGAACACCTAGAGCTTGATCAATCTTCAGATGGAACAAAAATTGGCCTGGCACTATTAGAACTTGTAAAAGACGGTAAATTGATTATTTTCAATCCATTATCTTCATTCTTACTACAGTCCAAGGCTATTCAAGCATTAATTTGGAATTTACATATAGAGCAATCAGATGTTTTTACTGTAGAAGAACATGATGTAATTAGAAAACATTTTCTACCAACATTTTTAGAGCCAGATTTCTTTATAGAAAACAATCTTCCATATGTTGAGAAACCTGCATTTGGCCGTGAAGGAGATTCAATTAAGATTATTAACGGAGAAAACTGTCAACAAAGTAAACAAAATAACTATCATGATCAAGTTATGGTGTTTCAACAATATTCACCTTTACCAATGAGAAAGGTGATGACTCCTGATGGAATGCTAGATTTACATGTATTAATAGGTAGTTTTTTAATGAAAGAAGAATACGGCGCAATTGGTGTCCGTGCCGGGAATATTATTACCGGAAACGAAAGTTGTTTTTTACCAGTAGGAATCGTTGAAGAAAAAAATTAATTAATGAGGGGATGAGAAGATAGATGGATAGTATTGTTAGTACGTTGATGTATTTAGGATCGGGACTTATTCTTTTATTTATTGGATTTTTAGCTTTTACTTTTACCACTAAGATGAGTGAACAAAAATTAATTTTAGAAGATGGTAATATTGCCGTTGCACTGAAATTAGCGGGAAAATTAGTAGGGCTAGCAATTGTTATTATGTCAGCAGCAAAGTATTCAGTTAACTATGGTGATTTCATTATTTGGAGCTTAGTTGGTATTATAGCTCAAATGGTTACATATTGGATCGCAGAATTTGTATTATTTCCAAAAATTTCGTTTGCTAAAAAGGTTGAAGAAGGAAATATTGCAGTAGCTGCTTTATTGTTTACTCTAAGTGTAACGGTAGGTTTATTAATTTCAGGTAGTATTTCATATTAATAAATAAATGAGAATGCTAGAGCGGCATTCTCATTTTTTCATTTCTATCTTTAGTCTAATCAAGTTAGATAAACTGACTAACTAATTACGAATTTTACCTTTTATTAAAATTCTTTTAAATGTATGCTTTATATATAGGAATTACATTTAAGTATATTTTTGCTTAAACTTCAAAAAGGGGGAAGAGCGTTGACTTTAGAAATAAAACAGCTTTCTAAAAATTTTGGAGATACTATTGCCGTTAACGAATTGTCATTTACTTTGCCTACAGGAAGAGTATTAGGTTTATTAGGTAGAAATGGAGCAGGTAAAACGACCACCATTAAAATGTTATTAGGTCTTCTTACACCTACAAAAGGAGAAATAACTTGGAAAGGGAGCCCATTTAAATCCGATAAAGTTAAGGTAGGATATTTACCAGAAGAAAGAGGATTATTTACCAAAAGCAAGGTTGTTGATCAGCTTAAATATTTCGGGAAATTAGAAGGGATGTCTAATAAAGAGGTTGATGTAGCAATAACATATTGGCTAGATCGTCTAGAAATACCACATTATCGAAATAAAAAAGCAGGTGAGCTTTCAAAAGGTAACCAACAAAAAATTCAACTAATTGTAACTTTATTACATAACCCTGAATTGATTATTTTAGATGAGCCTTTTAGTGGACTAGATCCAGTTAATGCGGAGTTAATGGCTTCAATTATTACCGAACAAATTCAGAAAGGGAAAACGGTTATATTATCAAGCCACCGTATGGATCAAGTGGAGGCTTTTTGTGAGCATGTTTGTATACTTAAGAACGGTAATGTTGTCGCAGAAGGTAGTTTAAGTAGCTTAAAAGAAGACTATGGGTATAGAAATTTAATTTTAGAAGATATAACAACGATTAAACAAATACTAGATTCCAATAATGTAAGTTATGAACAAAAGCAATTAGGAATTTACGTAAAGGTAAAAAGTGATGAGGAGGCTTTTACGATTTTAAATCGTATTAAGTCAGACTTCGGTTCTATAAAGAAGTTCCAATTATTAGAGCCTACACTAAATGATATCTTTATAGAGAGGGCGAAATAAATGAAAAAGTTTAGAACGGTCTTTTTATTTCATTTACGTGAAGGTCTTTTGGCGAGAGCAACGATGATTATGAGTATTATTTTATTTGTATTAGTCGTTGGAATATTTGGAGTACAAAAATATTTTGCTGGTACAGAAAAGAGTAATAAGGATAAAGATAAAATTGTTTTAATAGATAACTCGAAAAATTATTCGTTAGATATTGCTAGTTTAAACAAAACGATTAAATCTGCAAAGATTGAGCAAAGCGATGCATCGAAAGAAAAAGATTTAAAAAATCAAATTGAAGATGGTTCAAAAGATGGACTGATTATTCTTTCCGAAAAGAACAATATCCCGTCAATTCAATATACGTATAAAAAGTTTTCAAATAGTGAATTGCTTTCAGTCGTAAATATGACTTTACAGCAAAATTACTTAAATAAAACTGCCCAAGATTTAAAGCTATCACCTGAATCTGCAACAAAGTTATTGCAAAAAGTAGAAGTAAATGAAATTGTTCTAAAAAATCCAATGGCTACATTCGGAATTGCTTACTTTTTTGGTTTCTTATTGTATATGTTTCTATTAATTTATGGAAACTCAATTGCAACAGGAATTGTTGCTGAGAAGTCTTCTAGGGTAATGGAGGTATTACTACCAAAAGTAAGTCCTGTCGTGACCCTATACGGAAGAGTCATTGCGGTATTTTTTGTAGCTTGTGCACAATTAATTGTATTAGGAATAGGATTTCTTTTTGCCAATTTATTAGGCTGGGTTAATACTAATGCGATCTCTTTTTTCGGAATGAAAATAGATTTAGAGGCATTAGATACTACAACCATCATTGCATTTGTAGTTTATTTCTTATTAGGCTATTTACTTTATGGATTACTTTACGCTGCAATTGGATCAGTTGTTTCAAGAACAGAAGAGCTTCAAATGGTTCTGATGCCAATTACTATTTTAGTCGTGGCTGCATTCTTTATTAGTATTAATGCATTAGTAAATCCAGGTGGTACATTTGTTCAAATTAGCTCATATATTCCATTTTTTGCTCCACTTGTAGCATTTTCTAGATTTGTAAGTGGAGAAATGAATTTTATAGAAATAAGTGCTAGTATATTAATTTTAATTGTTTCAATAATGATTTTAACTCGTGTTGCAAGCCGTATTTATGTTAATGGGGTAATGTATTACAGTGAAAAAGTAAAGTGGAAAGATGTAGCTAGATTATTAAAAAGACAATAAAAAAATAGATCTCATAGGTCAAATTTCTGACTCTTGAGATCTATTTTTTAGCAGTTTTTATTGTCTAAATTTCTGTTGTATGACTATTACCCTCTTCTTCTATACTACTTTTAACATCCTGCTGTAGAACTTCTAACTCTCCAATTACAATCTCTGAAACACGTTTATATCCTCTTGTTTTATTTGGATGCATACTATCAATTAAATAATATTCACCGTTCATTCTATTCCATCCAACATTAGAGTATAGGTCGATGCATGGCAATGCGTAAAATGAAGCTACATCTTTAACAGCTCTAGCATAATCAGATGTTAAAAATCCAGCCTTGTTTTTATCTTCATATTTTCCGTTGTGATATCTAGGTACAGGCGTCATAAGAATAATCCTACAATTTGGTAACCTTTTTTGTATTTTTTCAATCATTGAACACAAAGCACCGATAAATGTAGATTCGTCTAAATTGGGTCGTTCATTTGTTGGAAACCCTTTTCCTAAAGGAATACCTCTACCAAAGTCATTTGTTCCACCCATTATTGTTAAAAGTTGAGTATTAAGTGGAATCGTAGCATTGATCCTTTGACTGTTACACATACTTGATAAAATTTCAGTCGTTCCATTTGGCTGTGGTTTAGGTGGTTGACCTTTGTAATTTCCATTCTTATCAATCCAAGCAATCGAACCATTTTCAGCTATAGTTGTGCCACCAATCCCTCTATTAACATGAGTCAAGCCTAACTTTTCTGCTACAGCAGGCTGCCATCCGTTAGACGAAGTGATACTATCTCCGTAACTAATCCAATTTTTTGATTTGTAACCGGTTATTTTTTTTCCTTTTGCCTCAGCTATATTTGTAAATAATGAATTAAAAATACGTTTTACATACGATGTTAATCTTGCCATAGCAATCACCCTTTTTACATATTTACTTCATAAACATGTAAAGCCTATATACTAAAAATGAAATTACAATGACAGTAGTGGATTTTGCAGTATGTAACATTTTATATTTAAAAATTATTCTATATTACATTTATTCAAATAAAATCAACTGCACAATTTTACTTTATTCAATTGTTTAAACTGTTTAAAAGAAAGTTGCACTTCGATAGTTAGCAAAACAACAAAAAGCCTGTATCTTATAATTCTAGTCTAAGATACAGGCTATACTTTTAGGTATTTAATGGTACTTGTAAATGTTATTATCAGAGCTTTTTTTCATGAAGAGCCCTATAATTAACTGAATGAGACCAATAACAAATATGATTGGATACAATACCCACATCAACATCCCTGCCCAGCCATTTCCTTCGATAATAGCGTACGTAATTCCAATGGCAAATGACAAAAATGGCCCAATGGCTACCATATTCGCGATACCCCATATGATGTATTTTCGTTTTCTAGATTGCCCTACAGTAAAAACGAGAGCAAAAGCTGCGCCAAAAAAGGCGATCAAAATTGCTATAAAAATTGCCAAATCAAGTCACTCCTCACTAAGGTAAACCAGCATCTTTTAATGTGGTTTTATAATGCTATTTAGTGTAGTCTAGTTAGTTGACTGATCCTGCGGAATTTTATCAATTAAATTAGTGTATGAATCTTGTATTCTCTTTGTTATTTCTCCACGCTTTCCTAAACCAATAGGATAGGACTTTTCATCAATTAAAACAGAAGTAACAGGTAGAATGTCAGAAACGGATGCTGTCGTAAAAGCTTCATCTGCATTTAAAAGTTCATCAATTGAGAATGGAATCTCTTTTACTTCGAGTCTTTCTTTTTTCGCAATTTCAAGTACCACTTTTCGAGTAATGCCATTTAGAATTAAGTGATTGGCAGGATGAGTGAATAGAGTAGAGTTTTTTACGATAAAGACATTTGTTGCTGATCCTTCTGTAATGATCCCATCCCTATGCAAAATTGCTTCTTTCGCTCCTTTAGCGTAAGCCTCATTTTTTACTAAAACACTACCTAATAAGTTTAAACTTTTTATATCACAGCGAAGCCATCGAATATCATTCGTTATATAAGCAGTTATTCCTTTTTCCATTTGTTGTAATGGTCTATGATCTTCTCTTACTGTATATGCAATCAGTTGTGGCTTTAAATTAGCTTCGTCTTGGTAAATATGATTGCGGTTCATTACACCCCTACTAATTTGGATATAAACATATCCATTATCGTAATCGCAAGTATTCATTAAATAAACTAAATCACTTTCAAGCTTTTTCAGGTGCATTTTAAAAGGTATGAATATTTTTTCACAGCTTTCCTTCAAGCGAATTAAATGTGCATCGAGTTCAAAATATGACTTATTGAAAAAACGAATAACCTCATAAACGCCATCTCCGAATTGATAACCTCGATCTAAAATATTTACATTTGCAGATTTTAAATCGACAATACGGTTGTTTAAAAGAACCTTTGCTTTCATATGAACCCCACTCCCTATTATCATTAAAGTCTGTTTGATTAAAAGATTGCAACTAGTCTGGACTTTAAATTTATGACCTTTGTAAACACTGTTAATTATGATACATTCAATATATCACAAGTTTATTAAATATTTTGTAAAAAGGAGAGAGACAATGAAATTATTAATTTTAGGTGCTAGTGGACTAGTTGGGAAGGCTTTAATAAAAGAATTTTCTCCTGATTATGACGTTTTTGGAACGTTTAATCAAACAAAGTTAGATTTGAAAAATGATCATCAATTACAATGGGATATTAATGATTCAGAGAAAATATTGACTTGGATTGGCCGTATTTGCCCAGATGTAATAGTTTCTTGTTTACGAGGTGATTTTAATGTTCAATTTGAGGCACATTCTAGAATAGTAGAAAAAATAAAATCGACTTCAACGAAATTTTTATTTTGTTCTACAACAAATGTTTTTGATGGAGAAGTTTCAAAGCATCACGCTGAAAACGATTTCCCTGTTGCCGAATCGGATTATGGACAATTTAAAATAAAATGTGAAGAATTAATTAAGAATGAGATTGGCGATAATGGGATCGTATTAAGATTGCCAATGGTTTGGGGAAAACAGTCACCAAGACTAAATGAAATAAAAGATAAAATAGAAAAAGGTCAAGAAATTGACGCATATGATAATATTTTTTTAAATCATGCAATTGATACGGGAATTGCTAAGCAAGTAAGAAAAATTATTGAAAATGATTTAAAAGGGATATTTCACCTGGCAACAACTAATATTGACTCGCAATACTCATTTATTTTTAAACTTGTAAAAAGTTTATCAAAAGGGGGGAAAGTCAAATCTCTTACTTTAGAAAACTTTGATGAATACAATTTTGGATTATTGACTAATCGCACCGATTTGTCACCTAATTTTTACTATGATAGCGATGAAGTAATTGATCAATTAGTTCATTAATTTCCAAAACATATTCAAAATCCACTAGTGATTAAATATTCTTAATATTTTGATTGTATAGCTGAAATTTGTAACATATACTAATTTTAGTATGAACATACTTTTAAAATACTGGTGGTGAATGGTATGGAGGAACCAAGATTAAAGCCTTGGGTGAGTCAGTATCCAGAGCAAATACCAGCTACATTAGACGAACAGTTTGATCTATTACCAACATATTTAAAGCAAACAGCTTCAAAATATCCAGCTAAGAAAGCGCTTAATTTCCTTGGGAAATCGATGACCTTTAATGAAATTTATATTCAGTCTTTAAGATTCGCCAATTTCTTAAGGAATTTAGGAATTAAAAAAGGTGACCGAGTTGCAATTATGCTTCCTAATTGCCCTCAAGCAGTGATTGCTTATTATGGGATTCTTTTTGCAGAAGCAATTATCGTCCAAACAAATCCGCTATATACAGAACGTGAGCTTGAATATCAAATGAATGATAGTGGTGCAACAGCTATTATTTGTTTAGATTTATTAATTAATAGAGTGTACGAAGTAAAAAAATCTACTAATCTACAACATATTTTTGTTACTGGGATTAAGGACTATTTACCATTTTTTAAAAAGCTGTTATATCCATATTCAAAACAGCCAAAGGCACCTGAGATTCCAAATGATCACTCGATTCATCAGTTTAGTTTTATTATGCAAATATCTGCACCGATTGAACAGGATCTCTCAGATAGTAGTGTAGAAGATGTAGCAATACTTCAATATACTGGAGGAACTACTGGATTTCCTAAAGGTGTCATGCTTACACATAAAAATTTAGCATCAAATACGTTAATGGCAGAAAAATGGTTATATAAAAGTCAGAAGGGCCAAGAAAAGATTTTGACTGTCTTACCATTTTTTCATGTATATGGAATGACGACATGTATGAATTTATCAATCATGTGTGCGTATGAAATGATTATTGTTCCTAGATTTGATGCAACTCAAATGCTTAAAGCGATCAATAAATATCGACCTACATTGTTCCCGGGTGCACCAACAATGTATATCGCATTATTAAATCATCCTGATTTAAAGAATAACGATATCTCATGTATTCATGCTTGCTTAAGTGGTTCTGCAGCATTACCTGTTGAAGTTCAAGATCAATTTGAAAAGGTGACAGGTGGAAAATTAGTAGAGGGCTATGGTTTATCAGAAGCTTCTCCAGTTACACATAGTAATTTCCTATGGGATAAGCGAGTAACGGGAAGCATTGGAGTTCCTTGGCCAAGTACAGATGCTAAAATAGTATCTCTAGAAACTGACGAAGAATTACCTTATCGTGAAATTGGGGAATTAATCGTTTCAGGACCACAAGTAATGAAGGGGTATTGGAATAGACCAGAGGAAACCGCAACCACGTTAAAAAATGGCTGGTTATATACAGGTGATTTAGGCTATATGGATGAAGAAGGCTTCTTTTATATCGTTGACCGTAAGAAAGATATGATCAATGCAGGAGGGTTTAACGTTTACCCTAGAGATATCGAGGAAGTATTATATGAACACGAGGCTATTAAAGAAGCGGTTATTGTTGGTATTCCTGATGCATATCGTGGAGAAACAGTTAAAGCTTACATTGTATTAAAAGAAGGAAAATCAGTGACTGAGGCTGAACTAGACGATTTTTGTCGGAAATATTTAGCAGCTTATAAGGTTCCGAGAATTTATGAATTTAGAAATGAATTACCAAAAACAATGATTGGTAAAATCTTAAGAAGAACATTACTAGAAGAAGAAAAACAAAAGAATCCGAAACCAGAGGATTCTGATGAAAATTTAATATAATAATATATGGGGGATGATAACATAAGCATCCCTCTTTATTTTACGAACTGCTATAAAAATACTATGCTAAAATAAATTTAAAGATTGATTAAAAGATACCTGATAAAATTAAATGTAAGTACAAAGATTAAAAAGAATATTAAAAGTTTTGTAAGAAACTTTATACACAAAAAATATTACAGGACAATTGACAATTTTCTGATAAATTTGTATTATGAGAATATGAATGATTATTCATTCACTGTAAGAAGGGGTTAATAAAAAATGAAAAGAGATAAACCAAAATATAAACAAATAATTGATGCTGCAGTTGTTGTAATTGCTGAAAATGGTTACCATCAGGCGCAGGTTTCTAAAATTGCAAAACAGGCTGGTGTAGCTGACGGAACAATCTATTTGTATTTTAAAAATAAAGAATCCATCTTAATTTCACTGTTTGAAGAGAAGATGGGAAATTTTACTGAAAAAATTCGTGAAAAAATTGAAGGTAAACCGGACGCGATATCGAAATTATTAATGTTGGTAAAAACTCACTTTTATGAAATGTCTAAAGATTCACATTTAGCAATCGTTATGCAATTGGAAGTAAGACAAACAAATATTGACCTGAGATTAAGAATAAATGAGGTACTAAAAGAGTATCTACATATCATTGATTCCATTTTAAATGAAGGAATCAATAGTGGTTTGTTCGACAAACAATTGGATATTCGTACAGCTAGACAAATGATCTTCGGCACGATTGATGAAGTGATGACCCATTGGGTAATGACCGGTCAAAAACAAGATTTAGAGTCAAAAGCCGATAAAGTTCACCAACTATTAATAAGAGGATGCGGGTACCAAAATTAACGTTCTAGTACATTTTGAAAAATAGGGAGGAATAGTTGTGAGTTTAATTCAATGTAAAATATCCGATGGTATTGCATTATTAACAATTCAAAATCCACCAGCAAATGCAATGTCTTCGGTTGTATTTGCTGATTTAGTTAAGCATTTAGATGAATTAGAAAATAACAATGATGTAAGCGTTTTAGTTGTTCATGGAGAAGGTAGATTTTTCTCTGCAGGTGCAGATATTAAAGAATTTACTTCTTTCAAAAATGCTGAAGATGCAGCAGCAGTTGCAAGAAGAGGTCAACTAGTTTTTGATCGTGTTGAAAATTATTCTAAGCCGATCATCGCAGCAATTCACGGAGCTGCATTAGGTGGCGGACTTGAATTTGCAATGAGCTGTCATATTCGAGTTGTTGCAGAAAACGCAAAACTTGGTTTACCTGAATTAAACTTAGGAATTATTCCAGGGTTTGCTGGGACACAACGATTACCACGTTATGTAGGTAAAGATAAAGCGTTAGTTATGCTTGCGACTTCTGAACCAATTTCTGGTGTTGAAGCTGGGAAAATTGGATTAGCTACAATTGTAGTGCCAGAAGAAACTTTATTAGATGAAGCAAATGCATTAGCAGCTAAAATTGCTAATAAAAGTATGCAATCAATTGAATATATTCTACAACTACTATCTTCTACTAGAACTACTTCATATCATGAAGCGGTGGAAGAAGAGTCTAAATTATTTGGAGAAATTTTTACAACTGAAAATGCAAAAGAGGGTATTTCGGCATTTTTAGAAAAAAGAAAACCAGTGTTTAATAAATAAGTAGTTTAATATTTTAAAAAAATAGATGTAGTTACATTTCCTGGGAGGGTATAACAATGAACATTTATGTACTATTAAAAAGAACATTTGACACTGAAGAGAAAATTACAATTTCAAATGGTGCAATCCAAGAGGATGGCGCTGAATTTATTATAAATCCATACGATGAGTATGCAGTTGAGGAAGCGATTCAAATTCGTGACGCTAATGGTGGCGAAGTAACTGTCATAACAATTGGTAACGAAGATAGTGAAAAAGAACTTCGTACAGCACTAGCTATGGGTGCTGATAAAGCTGTATTAATTAACGTTGAAGATGACGTTACAAATGCTGATCAATATACAACTTCTAAACTTATTGCTAAATACTTAGAAGATAAAGATCCTTCAATTATTTTAGCAGGTAATGTTGCAATTGATGGAGGTACTGGTCAAGTAGGTCCACGCGTTGCTGAATTATTAAATATTCCTTACGTGACAACAATTACTAAAATTGATATTAATGGTACGACAGCTACAATCGAACGTGATGTAGAGGGTGACACAGAAATCATCGAAACGTCTTTACCATTATTAATCACTGCTCAACAAGGCTTAAATGAACCAAGATATCCTTCTTTACCTGGTATTATGAAAGCTAAGAAAAAGCCTTTAGATGAATTAGAATTAGATGATCTAGATTTAGAAGAAGATGAAGTTCAAGCAAAAACGAAAACAATTGAAATTTACCTACCTGCGAAGAAAGAAGCGGGCAAAGTTTTAACTGGTGAATTAAAGGATCAAGTAAAAGAATTAGTTTCGTTACTACGTTCTGAAGCAAAAGTAATCTAATTTTATTGAATATTAGAACAGAATAATAGATTAATATCGTAATAGAAAATTTTGGAGGGAAATAACATGTCACGTAAAGTATTAGTATTAGGCGAAGTTCGTGAAGGATCACTACGAAATGTTTCATTTGAGGCAGTAAGTACGGCTAAAACAGTTGCTGAGGGCGGAGAAGTAGTTGCTGTATTAGTAGGTAAATCAGTTAGTGCATTAGCTACTGAAATGATTCAATACGGTGCAGATCGTGCAATCGTTGTTGAAGATGAAAAATTAGCATCATATACTTCTGATGGGTATTCTCAAGCACTTTTAGCAGTTATTGACCAAGAAAAACCAGAAGGTCTAGTTTTCGGTCATACAGCTTTAGGTAAGGATTTATCTCCTAAACTTGCTGCTCGTATGCAAAGTGGACTTATTTCAGATGTTACAGCAATCGAAGTAGCTGGTGGAAATATTGTTTTCACTCGTCCGATTTACTCAGGTAAAGCATTCGAGAAAAAAGTTATGGTAGATCCATTTATTTTTGCGACAATCCGACCAAATAACATTTCAGCATTAGAAAAAGATGCTACTCGCACTGGTGATGTAGCAACTATTTCAGTTGAAATTAAAGACTTACGTTCAATCGTCAAAGATGTTGTGCGTAAAGCGAGTGAAGGTGTAGACCTTTCAGAAGCGAAAGTGGTCGTTGCTGGTGGCCGTGGAGTTAAGAGTGAAGAAGGCTTTAATCCATTAAAAGAATTAGCTTCAGTACTAGGAGCTGCTGTAGGTGCATCTCGTGGTGCATGTGATGCTAACTATTGTGACTACTCTTTACAAATTGGTCAAACTGGTAAAGTTGTAACACCTGATTTATATATTGCATGTGGTATTTCAGGAGCTATTCAACATTTAGCTGGTATGTCAAACTCTAAAGTAATCGTTGCAATTAACAAAGATCCAGAAGCTAACATCTTCAAAGTAGCTGACTACGGAATCGTTGGTGACTTATTCGAAGTATTACCTTTATTAACAGAAGAATTTAAAGCTGTATTAGTTAACTCTTAATATAGAAACTTTAAATGATAACCCACAAGAACTTTAGTATCTTGTGGGTTTTTTTGTTTTTTCAAGTGTACGTCACCCAAATGCCCTGAAAAAAATTTGAAATAAAAAAGAGGTGTTCAAAAGTACTTTAACTTTTGTAACACCTCCTTTATAGTTTTTCTATTTACAAGCCATTGTCATTACATCCTAACAATGACTGATCCACCGCCACTTGTTACAACTTGATTTTGTTTTTGTTCAAGCTGTCTAAGTAATTCGTTATTTGCTTCGATTGCTTTTACAAGGTTTGTAATTTGATTTTCAAGATTCATAAACATTTGCATGATTGATTGATGATCAGTTTGTACATGACCTTGAACACCGTTTCTCATAGGATGTTGGGGATGATGCGGATGTGAATTCCAAAATGGATGATGCATACTTTTACCTCCAATTTCTAGACCAATGTACTATATTGTACGTCTTATTATGATAAGAGTTCGCCTATTTTAGTTTTTATTGCTACTTATATATATGAGAGAAGGTAAGAGTCAAATTTAACTTCATTTAAATGAATTTTTGTGATAAACATTGCACTGTATATATAAGAAAGAAGTATTTTTTTACACCTGGTGTTTGCTTATATGGAGGAACTTGAACATTGACAAATTGGTAGTTTCAAGGGAAAGGATTAAATCTTTTTAGAACAACACAAAAAAAGTAATCCCTTTATAGGATTACTTAAAATTTATGATATAGCTTTGTTTAGTTTGTTTTTTTCAGATAATAATTCGTGGCGCTTTTCAATTTTTCTTTCAATTTTTTCGATTTCTTCTTTGTTTCGTAATAAAGATTGTTTATTCTCATGAACTAATTGATTAAACGATTTACGTAAAGGTTTTCTCATAAATGCCACTCCTATCGTGTTAAATTTTTTGAATATTATTATTATATTCAACAATATATTAACATAAAAATCTGACATTAATTCGAGTAAGATTTTACGAATTTGTGACAAAAGTAGCGAATAGAATCGTTACTCATGGACTAAATCGATAATCTTGGCGTCTCATGAAGCTGACAATCAATAATTTAACATTTAAATATGAAAATATTATGAATAAATCTTTTCATAAACTTCTACTTCAATACCATCTGCATTCGTTTTATTTTCTATATATTTAAATCCTTGAGATTTCCAAAAAGATTTTGCTTGTTGGTTATTAATTAACACACCTAATCGTAAACCGTGAATTTTTCTTTTTATAAGTAGTTCTTCAAATAATATAAATGCGTTTGTTCCAAATCCATAACCATGGTAATCATGATGGATCATTAAAAGACCTAGCCATGGGAAACCATCTTTAGGATTTAACGCTAAATAATCAATTAATCCTATATAAGTATCATCTAATTTAATAAAATAAGTTTCCGTTTGGTGTGAGGAAAAAAAATATTCCTTCATTAGTTCTTCTTTTGTTCGTGTTAAACGACCATTCTCCATTAAATTGTAATTTTGATTTGAATTTGTAATTTCTTCAATCACTTCAATTAAGTCTGTTGTAATTCTTTCAAATGTTATCACTTTTTTAGTCCTTTCATTGGTATATCAACTATTTGTTTGGAAATAGTAAGTTTGAGCAAATAAATAGAAAATGCTAATTCTCATATGGTATACTTTCTTTAAAATTATAACAAATTATGTCAATCTACATATTTTACTTATGTAGCTTGCGCAGGTAGGAGGAAAAATAAATGGCAATTGTAAATGCAACAAACGCAACGTTTGCAGAAGAAACAAAAGAAGGTGTAGTATTAGTTGATTTTTGGGCAACTTGGTGTGGTCCTTGTAAAATGATTGCTCCTGTATTAGAAGAATTAGCTTCTGAATACGGAGAAAAAGTTAAAATTGTTAAAGTTGATGTTGATGAAAACCAAGAAACAGCAGCAAAATTTGAAGTTATGAGCATTCCATCATTATTCGTTCTTAAAGACGGCGAAGTAGTTGAAAAAACTTTAGGTTTCAAACCTAAAGAAGCTTTAGAAGAATTAATTACTCCGCATATTGGTTAATTATAATTTGTAAGAAATGCACTCATAATATGAGTGCATTTTTTTTTGCATTTTTAACTAAAAAAAGCTGGCTAGAACAATATTTATAAAACCAATACATTAAGCCAATGTAAATGTTTTCATTATAATTAGCAATATTAATAATTAGAGTCATGTTAAAAATTTCTAATGTAAATAAGATTGACTATTTTTCTGTCACGTTTTATATTTAATAAGCATTAATATTTAACAGGCATTAAATATTTATTTGGATTAATTTTTAAAGGAGGTTAACTTTCTTGGGTAACAAAAATGAGTACATTGAAAGGATTCAGATTGCACTTCAAAGTACTATTCATAAAATGCAACCAAAAGTGACAGAAAGTATGAATAGTCATGGTGTAACGGCTACTCAATTTTTTGTTTTAATGTACTTACGAAAAAAAGAAAGCTGTAAAATATCTGAAATAGCAGAGATGATGGGTGTAAAACCAAGTGCGGTATCATTTATGATTGATCGACTTGAACATAATGACTTTGTATATAGAGAACATGATAAAAAAGACCGAAGAGTTGTAAATATTATGTTAACTGAGGAAGGTATTAAAAAATTAGAATCAGTTATAAAAGATCGTAAAGAAATTTTTGAAAGTTTCTTGTTTAACCTTTCTGACGATGAGTTATTACAATTTGCAAAGATTACCGAAAAGCTTGCAAATGCTGCAGCAGATTTATAGAAATTTTTACAAAATACTTTTTTGTATTAGTAATTATAAAAAGAAAAAAGATATGGGAGAGAAGGGAGAAATATATTTTGACTACAAATACAGTTGTTCAAAAAGAAGGCAATCGTAAACTTTTGCTAATTGGTCTAATTATTGCAATGTTTTTCTCGGCATTAGATGGCACAATAGTTGGTACTGCAATGCCTAAAATAGTTGGGGACCTTGGTGGTTTAAGTATGATGACTTGGCTTACAACAGCATACTTATTAACTTCAACTACTGTAGTGCCGATCGCAGGTAAATTAGCAGACTTATTAGGTCGTAGAAGTGTTTATATTGCAGGTTTAGTTATATTTATGGCAGCTTCAGCATTATGTGGTATTGCCCATAACATGACTGAATTAATTATTTACCGTGGTATTCAAGGTATCGGTGGCGGCGTAATGATGCCAATGGCGATGATTGTAATCGGGGATTTATTTACAGGTAAAGAACGTGCGAAATTCCAAGGGGTTTTCGGTGGTATTTATGGTTTAGCTTCAGTAATCGGTCCACAAATCGGTGGTTGGATTGTTGACTCATTAAACTGGAAATGGGTATTCTACATTAACCTTCCAGTAGGGATTATCGCGACAATTTTTATTGCATTAGGTTTAAAAGGAAGAAAAAATACTGGACCAATCAATTTCGATATCGCTGGTATGGTGACTATGATTATCGGTGTAGTAAGCTTACTCCTTGCTTTAAGTTTAGGTGGAGTTAAGTATGATTGGAATTCTTGGCAAATTATTAGTTTATTTGTATTAGCAGTAATTGGAATCATTAGCTTCGTGATCGCAGAAAATAAAGCTAAAGAGCCAATACTACCAATGCATTTATTTAAAAATAGAACGTTCGTAACATTGAACTTAATTGGTTTCTTTATGACAATTGCGATGTTTGGTGCAATTATGTTCGTACCATTCTTCATGCAAGGAATTGTTGGAGTAAGTGCAACACAATCGGGGACAATTATGACACCAATGATGATCACTATGATTATTGCAAGTATTATTGGTGGTCAGGTTGTATTTAAAGTAGGTATTAAACCACAGATTATTACGGGTATGTTCGTAATTGCATTAGGTTTATACTTATTAACAACTTTAGATATGAATTCAACTAAAACTATTGCAACAATCTTTATGGGAGTTATGGGTCTAGGTATTGGTTTAGTAATGCCGACAATTACACTAGCTCTTCAAGAAGTATTTGATAAGAAGGAATTAGGGATTGTAACATCTTCTAGCCAATTCTTCCGTTCAATCGGTGGTACTTTTGGAGCAACTGTTTTAGGTGCTGTAATGAATAGTAAATCAGGAACACTTCTAAACAATGATTTAGTTCCATTTTTAAATAAATTACCAGCTCAAGCTGCACCATTAGTAGACAAATTTAAAGACATGATTAATACAACTCCTCAATCTGTATTTACAATGTTATTTAATGCGGATGCTAAGAAGCTAATTCCTAAGCCAATTTTAGAAGGAATGTTACCGATCATTAAAACATCATTAATGGATTCGTTACACCAAGTATTCTTTGTTGGTTTAGGATTCATCATAATTGGTGCAGTCGTAACATTATTCCTAACACCAATTAAATTAACGAATAGAAAAGCTGGAGATAAAGAAGGTAATGAGCAAGAACAAGTGGAAGTTGAAACTGCGACTTCTTAATTTCTCAAGCTGTAATATAAAAGTAAAAACCATCCAGAATATTTTGGATGGTTTTTATTTTTATGCTTTTCGAGAACATGAATTATGAAGTGTTGTGGGAGGTATTACAACTGCAAGAGTTAAAAAACTCAATCTTCATTTTTATTTTTATCAATTTTTTAATTGACGAGTGAAATAGATAAATTTGCAAGCCGTTTGAAAGTAGCTTCTAGTGTATAATTTTATAGGCTATAATACCTTAACTGGTAAGGGTAATTTTCAACTTTAATTGCAGTTTTGTTGATTTTATTTTTATTTACCGTTATCTAATTTTAATTGCTGTTTTGCTTATTTTAATTACGATTATCAGATTTTATTTGCAGCTCACTATTTAAATGCGCAAATTGATCTTTTTGCGTTTCAATGGTGCTTTTTTACAGAATGAAGAAAAAAGAAAGGTCCCATAAAAGATTTACCTTTTCAGGGACACCCTCTTTGCTATATAGCCATGGACACTTTTTCTTTTCTTTTTTTCATTTTTCGTTTATTACTCCACAAAATCCAAGATAAAGCTAATCCTGTTCCAGTAAGTATAAAAAGACCGATACCACTAATTAAGCCTATTATGCCAGTATGTAGGCTTTTCACTGAAAATGCAGACTGCTCAGGTCTCTTTCCCAAATTTTGAAATGGAGTTTGAGTATTATCTCCATTTTGTCCATTTTGAAGTGTAGTGGTTTGATCGCTATTTTGAGATTGTTGGTTTCCATTAAACTGTCCACCCGATGGAAACTGACCTTGCATAGAAAATCTTCCTTTTTCTTCGCCACCTTTATTGAAATACAGGATAATCCCTGTAGTAGATTCGATTAGTAGGAAAACCGAAACAATGACACCAATCCAAAAATGCACTACTCTTACTTTTTTCATCTTAACATTTCTCCTTTTCTTCTCTTGATGAAATTAAAGTTACAATAGAAAACTTAATTTTTACTTAATATCATTAAATTATTTTCAGTTTTTAAATGTGGAGATTATAATATTAAGTGTACAATTGCACGAAAGAGGTGAGAGGAAATGGACAATCACTTAAAAGAAAAATTAGCGCTTCTACCCGATCAGCCTGGTTGCTATTTGATGAAAGATATTCAAGGGACGATCATTTATGTAGGAAAAGCTAAAGTTTTAAAAAATAGAGTTAGATCTTATTTCACGGGATCCCATGATGGTAAGACATATCGATTAGTTCAAGAGATAACTGATTTTGAATATATTGTTACTTCTTCAAATATGGAAGCTTTAATTCTTGAGATGAATTTAATTAAGAAATATGATCCGAAATATAACATCATGTTGAAGGATGATAAATCATACCCCTTTATTAAAATAACTGCTGAAAAACATCCTCGCTTATTGATTACGCGAAATGTAAAAAAAGATAAAGGAAAATATTTTGGACCATTCCCTAATGCTACAGCCGCTAATGAAACAAAAAAATTATTAGATCGTCTATATCCATTACGAAAATGTTCTTCATTACCAGATAAAATTTGTTTATATTATCATATTGGTCAGTGTCTTGCTCCTTGTGTAAAAGAAGTAACTGATCATCAAAATCAGGAAATAGTTAATGAAATTGCCCGTTTTCTAAACGGTGGGGAAGACCAAATACGAAAAGAATTAGAGGCAAAAATGCTTGCTGCATCTGAACAATTAGATTTCGAGCGAGCGAAAGAGTATCGGGACCAAATTGTATCAATTGAAGCGACTATGGAAAAGCAGAAAATGATGAGTAGTGATTTAGTTGATCGAGATGTATTTGGATATGCGGTTGATAAGGGATGGATGTGTGTTCAAGTATTCTTTGTTAGAAGAGGAAAATTAATTGAAAGAGATGTATCATATTTTCCAATTTACGATGAACCAGAAGAAGAGTTCCTATCATTTATTGGGCAATTTTATGAAAAACCACACAATATAAAACCAAAAGAAATTTTTGTTCCAGATAAAGTTGATACTGAAATTTTAAAAGGGTTACTAAAAATTCCTGTATTCCAACCAAAAAGAGGCCAAAAAAAGGAACTTGTAGTATTAGCAAATAAAAATGCCAAAATTGGACTCGGTGAGAAATTTAAATTAATTGAACGAGATGAAGAAAGAACAGTTAAAGCAATAGAAAAACTAGGGGATATTCTAGATATTGAAACTCCATATCGAATTGAAGCATTTGATAATTCAAATATTCAAGGAACAAATCCTGTTTCAGCTATGATTGTCTTTATAGACGGAAAACCTTCAAAAAAAGATTACCGCAAATATAAAATCAAAACTGTCGTAGGACCTGATGATTACGATTCAATGCGTGAGGTAGTACGTAGAAGATATTCGAGAGCATTAAAAGAGAATTTACCTCTACCAAACTTAATAATCGTGGATGGTGGGAAAGGACATTTAGCTGCAGTTGAAGATGTACTCCAAAATGAGTTAGGCCTATTCATCCCAACAGCTGGACTTGTAAAAGATGAAAAGCACCGCACGTCAGAGTTATTAATAGGACAACCACCTCAAATTGTCCAACTTGGAAGACAAAGCCAAGAATTCTTTTTATTACAAAGAATTCAAGACGAGGTACACAGATTTGCGATTGAATTCTATCGTCAGCTTCATAGTAAATCAATGGTTCAATCTGCTTTAGATGGCATAGCAGGTGTTGGTGGAACAAGAAAGAAAGCCCTTCTTAAACATTTTGGATCAGTCAAAAAAATAAAAGAGGCATCAATCGATGAGTTAATAGCAGCTAAAATGCCAAAAAATGTTGCAGAAGAAATTTATCAGCATTTCCATAAAGAGTAACATAGTTACCAAAAATTTTATCTTGACACTATTTTCAAAATAATTTATATTTTAGTTAAAATTAAATGATTTTCTCTCGTAATAGAGGTGCAAAACTTAAAAGTATGCTGTCATAGACGTGTGGCGTTGTGATGGACAGTTGAAAGGAAGTTTTGCCGAAATAAAATGAATCCACAATTCATTTTGTTGGGACTGCATTTAAGAAATGTAGTACTGTCGCATAATAATTATGCGGGGAGCTATTGAAGAGATGTTGATGATTTGTCTATTTTATTTTATTTGTAAATTAGGCGCGTGAACATTGCTTCACGCGCTTTTTTGTATTCTTTTTTAAGTAAAAAGTGAGGATGAGAAAAATGGGAATTATTGTTCAGAAATTCGGTGGTACTTCAGTAGGCTCAATTGAACGAATTCAGCATGTTGCTGAAACAGTAACCAAATCATATAAAGAAGGAAACCAAGTAGTTACAGTTGTATCTGCGATGGGACATCATACAGACGAACTAGTTAGTTTAGCAGCTCAAATTAGTCCGCAAAACAGTAAACGTGAATTAGATATGTTACTTACTACAGGGGAACAAGTTTCGATTTCTTTACTAGCAATGGCAATCCAAGCAAAAGGATTTAAAGCTATATCACTAACTGGTTGGCAAGCTGGAATTCAAACTGAATCTGTCCATGGAAATGCGCGTATAGAAAACATTCATACTGATCGAATTCAACAATTACTTGATGAAGGATATATCGTAATTGTTGCTGGTTTCCAAGGTTTAAGTAACAACAATGAAATTACGACATTAGGTCGTGGTGGTTCAGATACAACAGCTGTTGCATTGGCGGCAGCTTTAAATGCAGAACGTTGTGATATTTATACGGATGTATTAGGTGTTTATACTACGGATCCAAGAGTTGAACCAAATGCATCTAAATTAAGCCATGTCTCTTATGATGAAATGCTAGAGCTTGCAGCTTTAGGAGCAGCGGTTTTACATCCAAGAGCAGTAGAATTCGCAAAAAATTATAATTTAATTATTCAAGTTCGTTCAAGTCAACATGATGAAATCGGTACATTTATTGGGGAGGAAACACAAATGGAACAACAATCAGTCGTAAGAGGAATCGCATTCGAATCTAATGTAACAAGGATGACTTTAAATGGTTTAGATAACCATGTTGATTTATTACCTAAAATCTTTACTTTACTAGCAAGTGAAGGTATTGATGTTGATATTATTATCCAAAGCGTAACATCAGATAACTTAGTAAATCTTTCATTTTCGATCAAATCTGAAAATATGATGGAGGCAATAACGGTTCTAGAGTCAAAGAAAGAATTTTTAGGTTACCGCTCATTTGATTTTGAAAGTGAACTTGCTAAAGTTTCAATTGTAGGCAGTGGAATGGTTTCAAATCCAGGTGTTGCTGCAAAAATGTTTAAATTTTTAGCTGAAAGTGAAATCCCTGTAAAAATGGTAAGCACTTCTGAAATTAAAGTATCAACTGTTGTACCAAAATCAAAATTACAAGAAGCAGTTCACGCTCTTCATAAAGGATATGAATTAGATCGTATTAATGAAGAAGTAATAGTAGAAAACTAAATATTAAAATAAACCTTTTTAAGCGTTCAAATTATTATATATAGGCTTTGAAATATTGATTTTATCAATATTCATCACGTTCAGATATACCGAGCCGTATAGTATAGAGATAGCGCTTAAAAGGGTTTTTTATTTGTTAAGCGAATAAATTATATAAAGATTCTGTAAATTAAAAATAAGTAAGGCGAACGGCTAAATGGTAAATAAAAGAAGGAGGTATTAATAATGAGGCATAGTATACTTGCCTACGGATATGGAGAAATTGTGCTACAGTTCGTTCTATTAATACTCGCCATTTTGTTTTTTGTTTCTATTTGTTTATTCTTGCTAAATTCTATTATTAAAGGAGTTAAAAGAAACAAGAATTTTGAGGGAATTAGAAGGCAGGATCCAAGTAAGGAAAGGAAAGAGAAGGGGTAAGGTAGTTGAATAAGACTATAATGTCCTTAACTGATCTTTTTCTTAAATTAAAGTAAAAATTTGGACTTAAATGATTTATTTGTAAATACTCATTGTTGTACCTGTATTTGAACTTATATTTCAATATTTCAAAAGAAAATTCATTCAAAAGAAAACACCACAAGGGACCTAAATCCCTTATGGTGTTTTTCGTGTTATCTCCTTGTAATTGGATCCTTTAAATCCCATTTTACTTGGAACTTTACTTTGTCGCCTCTTTTGCTTTGCTCTTCATACGTTTCAGCGATCACATCGATTTGCTGTTGAATTTGCATCGCTAGAAATCCAGCTTCTAATTGATAAGATACGTTCTTTTTTTGTTGATTTCTGTATGTAATTAATTCAGAAGATAGTGTTAAATGAACTTCTTGCTTCTTTTCTTCTTCAACAGTAAGAGTACCCCAACCAGCTTGATCAAAAAATTCTATAATTTCTTCAAAGGTTGCTAAAGGATATTTTCGAGCAATCATTTTTCCCGCCCAATATAAAATATCATTTTGCTCTTTTCCTAATAAATCATTCAATAGATCGTTACGTATTAGCTCATAGCCAAAACCAGAAATATTTCCCGGAATATTTAAATTTTCAATGCCGTTCGTCATGGTCGGATAACTCTCCCTTTCCTAAAAAAACATGTTTTTATTATATACAATATTTAATAGTAAAAACAATAATTCGATACATGTAGATTACAAGGATTACCAATCTAAATGAGAAGTTTTTTCACTAAAGAAAAATGTACGCGTTTTCTTGACCTCCTATATTATCAGGAGTAAAATGGGTTGTAGATAAATGTCATAAAAATTTCGACTTTTTATGCGTATTGCTTATTTATTCTATTTTTTTAGAATAATAGAGGAATTAAATTTTCATGTGCACAAACTAAAGGGGGCAGGGGTTTACATGAGCAACAAGAATGGAAGGGAGTTTTTCTTTAGAAAACTTCATTCATTGCTAGGAGTTATTCCGGTTGGAATCTTTTTAACACAGCACTTAGTTGTCAATCATTTTGCGACAAATGGAGCGACATCGTTCAACAAAGCTGCTGAATTTATGGCGAATTTACCATTCCGCTATTTTTTAGAGGTTTTTGTCATTTTCTTACCAATTTTATACCATGCAGTTTACGGACTATACATTGCGTTCACAGGAACTAGCAATGTTAAAAATTATGGATACTTACGTAACTGGTTATATTTATTCCAACGTATTTCTGGCGTAATTACGTTAATTTTTATTACTTGGCATGTATGGCAGACACGTATTGCTGCTCAATTGGGAGCAACAGTTGATTATAATATGATGGCTGATATTTTCCAATCGAAATTTATGTTAGTTTTCTATATAGTAGGTGTTATTTCAACAATTTTCCACTTTGCTAATGGCTTATGGTCATTCTTCGTATCATGGGGAATTACTGTAACACCTAGATCACAACGTATTTCAACATATGTTACATTAGGTGTTTTCGTTGTATTATCATTCGTTGGATTAACTGCTATCTTTGCATTCATTGATCCAACACTAGCGTACAAGTAAGGAGAGAGAATCATGAGTGGGAAAATAATTATCGTCGGTGGCGGATTAGCTGGTCTTATGGCAACTATTAAAGCCGCTGAAGCTGGCACAAAAGTAGATTTATTTTCATTAGTTCCCGTAAAACGATCACATTCAGTATGTGCTCAAGGTGGAATTAATGGTGCGGTTAATACAAAAGGTGAAGGTGACTCTCCTTGGGAGCACTTTGATGATACAATTTATGGTGGGGATTTCTTAGCAAACCAACCACCTGTAAAGGCAATGGCAGAAGCAGCACCTGGCATCATTCATATGATGGACCGTATGGGTGTAATGTTCAACCGTACGCCTGAAGGACTATTAGACTTCCGTCGTTTCGGAGGAACGCAACATCACCGTACAGCATTTGCTGGTGCTACGACTGGGCAACAATTATTATATGCATTAGATGAGCAAGTTCGTCGTTACGAATCTGAAGGTCTTGTTCAAAAGTATGAAGGCTGGGAATTTTTAAGAGTTGTTGTTGATGATGAAGGAGTATGTCGTGGAATCGTTGGACAAAACTTAACATCAATGGAAATCGTAAGTTTCCCTGCGGATGCTGTAATTATGGCATCTGGTGGCCCTGGTATTATCTTTGGTAAAACTACAAATTCAATTATTAACACTGGTTCAGCTGCTGCAGCTGTATATCGTCAAGGTGCAGTTTATTCAAATGGTGAATTTATTCAAATCCATCCAACTGCAATTCCTGGAGATGATAAAAACCGTTTAATGAGTGAAAGTGCTCGTGGTGAAGGTGGACGAGTTTGGACTTATAAAGATGGTAAACCATGGTATTTCTTAGAAGAGAAATATCCTGCATATGGAAACCTTGTACCAAGGGATATTGCTACACGTGAGATTTTCTCTGTATGTGTTGACCACAAGCTTGGTATTAATGGTGAAAACATGGTTTATTTAGATCTTTCACATAAAGATCCACATGAACTTGATGTAAAACTTGGTGGAATCATCGAGATTTATGAGAAATTCACAGGTGATGATCCGAAAAAAGTTCCAATGAAGATATTCCCAGCAGTTCACTATTCAATGGGTGGATTATGGGTTGACTATGACCAAATGACTACAATTCCTGGTTTATTTGCTGCTGGTGAGTGTGATTACTCAATGCACGGAGCTAACCGTTTAGGAGCTAACTCATTACTTTCTGCTATTTATGGTGGAATGGTTGCTGGACCAAATGCTGTAAGATACGTAAATGGTTTAGCTAAATCTTCGGATGATGTTTCTACTTCTGTATTTGAATCAAATGCTAATGAAGAAAAAGAAAAAATGAATCGTATTTATAAAATGGACGGTAAAGAAAATGCATACCTTCTTCATAAAGAGCTTGGAGAGTGGATGACAGACAACGTTACTGTAGTTCGATTCAATGATCGCTTATTAAAAACTGATGAAAAAATTCAAGAGCTTTATGAGCGCTATCAAAACATTAATATTAATGATACAGCTAAATGGAGTAACCAAGGTGCTTCATTTACTCGTCAACTTGAAAACATGCTTCACTTATCACGTGTAATCACATTAGGTGCATATAACCGTAATGAAAGCCGTGGAGCTCACTATAAACCTGAATTCCCAGACCGTAATGATGAGGAATTCTTAAAAACTACAATGGCTAAATTTGATGAGAAATCAAATTCACCATTATTCCATTACGAAGATGTTGATACATCATTAATTGAACCAAGAAAACGAGATTATTCTAAGAAGAAGGAGGACAAAGCAAATGCATAATGGAACAATGACTGCTGAAAAGACAATTACTGTAATTGTTAAACGTCAAGATTCACCAAATACTGCTCCATATGAAGAAACATTTACTGTCCCTTATCGTCCGAATATGAACGTAATCTCGGCGTTAATGGAAATTCGTAAAAATCCAGTTAATTCAAATGGTAAAGAAACGACTGCAATTTCTTGGGACATGAACTGTCTTGAAGAAGTTTGTGGAGCGTGTTCTATGGTTATCAACGGTAAACCAAGACAATCATGTTCTGCGCTTATTGACAAATTGGAACAACCAATTCGTCTTGAGCCAATGAGCACATTCCCAATAGTACGTGACTTACAAGTTGATCGTAGCCGCATGTTCGATTCTTTAAAACGCGTTAAAGCATGGATTCCGATTGATGGAACGCATGACTTAGGTCCTGGACCAAGAATGCCTGAAAGAAAACGTCAATGGGCTTATGAATTATCAAAATGTATGACTTGTGGTGTATGTTTAGAAGCTTGTCCAAACGTTAATAGTAAATCTAACTTTATTGGACCTGCACCGCTTTCACAAGTACGTTTATTTAATGCTCATCCAACTGGAGAAATGAATAAGGAAGAACGTCTACATGCAATTATGGGAGACGGTGGACTATCAAACTGTGGTAACTCACAAAACTGTGTACAATCTTGTCCAAAAGGTATTCCTTTAACAACTTCAATTGCAGCGTTAAACCGTGCAACTACAATCCAATCTTTCAAAGACTTCTTTGGAAGCGACGAAATTTAATAAACATAAAAGCATGTCCTTTCGGGACATGCTTTTTTTGCATTTTTAATTAAATATCTTCTAATAAACGCCACTTTTAAATCATATCAATAGTAAAGGTAGCAAAGGGATGTTTGGATTCATACCACACTTACCCCTTTCGAACGGAGGATGACTTGAATGAAACAGTTTGAAGTGACATTTGAGACGAAATGCTATGAAAAAGATTGGGAAATACTTTTAAAGACAGACCGGATCGAAAAAATGATTGAGTTTAATCAATTTCAATTTAAAGAAAAAATTTTATATATTAATAACGTCCAAGATGTAAGGGATGTCTTATCGTCATATGTAATAGTTGATGATTATTCAAATGAAGCCCTTAATTATTTTGATGTTACTAAGGAGAGCTTCAAAGGTGATTATTACTATTCAATCTCAGAACTTGTTAGTATTTATCTTTGCAATACTGAGTATTTACTTCATTTTTCAAGTGATTCCATTTTAGAAAAGCCTTTTAATTGGATTGATTTATCAAATTTAAAACTTCAAGATGACGAAAGAATCAAAGTAGCAAATCCAGTTTGGAATGGAAATATTTTTGAAGCAAAACAAGAATCAATAGATGAAGATGAAAACTTTTATATTGGTTATTGATTTTCAGATCAATGTTACTTAATCAGAACAAATGATTTTAAAAATAAGATATATAATGAAAAAAATCCTATATTTGAAAGATACCCAATATATGGAGGAGAACTTTTTGAAAAACGAGTAGATGCTTGGATGCGAAATAATCATTTTAAAAGAATCACATTCAAACACGGAAATTATATTCATCAAAATTATTGAATGTTAAGGATGTTTTTTAATAACTGAACAGGGTTAGGTTAAAGAATGGGAGATCAGTAGATAGAAAAGCTAGTAGAGAAGATAAAAAACAATTCTCTAATGACGCCTTTTACTATTTTATAGGTCCCTTATTTCCTTCATCCTGTCCCCTTTAAAACTGAATGAATATTCATTCTTTAAAGAAATTAATGCTATAATATAGATAGTAAGGGGGCAAACTCGATGGGAAAAATGAATTATGTATCTAATATACAGGAGTGGCAATCTGAGTTTTCATTTAAGATAACTATTAAAGTTCGGTTTAGTGAAACGGACATGTTTGGCCATATGAATAATACAGTTCCATTCGTTTATTTTGAAGAAGCACGAATTGAGTATTTAAAATATTTAGGGCTTATGCAAGAATGGACGGCAAATCATAGTGAAGTTATTCCAGTTGTTGCTGATTTACAATGTGATTACTTACGACAAGTATTTTTTAATGAAATCATCGATGTGTACGTAAAAATTGCAAAAGTAGGAAATTCATCAATCGATTTACACTATATGGGGATTAATCCCCAAAGTGAAATTTGCTTTACTGGACGAAATTCCTTAGTAAATATAAATCGTCATACAGGGCGAAGTGAGCAATGGAAAAAAGAATGGAAAGAAAAATTATTAAATGAAATAAAGAATTCAGTAGTTAGTGTTTAAAACAAGTAATGTTGTCACATACTGAATAAAGATTGAATAGAATGATAAAACAAT
Organism: Gottfriedia acidiceleris; assembly: GCF_050457485.1. Classification (GTDB taxonomy): domain Bacteria; phylum Bacillota; class Bacilli; order Bacillales; family Bacillaceae_G; genus Gottfriedia; species Gottfriedia acidiceleris_D. The sequence goes on along the minus strand of NZ_JBCMJM010000009.1, from coordinate 137,337 downwards.
TAAATTTATCTTAAGATGAGTACTTGAAGAATTCAATGACATTCTATATAATACTTTTATACGAATAAGGAAAAGCAAAGATCAAGGACACGAGCGTTCAAGACGATAGTAAGAGAGGAATTCATTTGGTGTGAGAATTCTCTATACGTTGAATGTCTTACCACCTTGTAGCTATAGTGGGGAACGTAATTTTTTTACAAGTAACTACTATCGGTGTAGACCGTTAAAACGTTGAGATTTTGTATACTTATTTTTGTGTACATTAAATTAGGGTGGAACCACGAGCACATTCGTCCCTACGAGTGTGCTCTTTTTTTATTGTCAAAATTAATTTGAAAAAGGAGTGAACTTAAATGATTTCAATTAAATTACCAGATGGATCAATTCGCGAGGTGGAACAAAATACAACAGTTGAAGATTTCGCGGGTTCAATCTCCATTAGCTTAAAGAAAAAAGCGCTTGGTGGAAAAATTAATGGTAAATTAGTGGATTTAAATACACCTATTACTGAAGATTGTGAAGTTCAAATAATTACTCAAGATGATCAAGATGGATTAGAAATGATGCGTCATAGTTCAGCGCATATTTTAGCTCAAGCAGTAAAACGTCTTTATAAAGGCGAAAAAGCTGCATTTGGCGTTGGACCAGTAACTGCTGATGGTTTCTATTATGATATTGATCTTCCTGTTTCAATTAAAGTAGAAGACCTACCTAAAATTGAAAAAGAAATGGAAAAAATTATTAAAGAAAACTTACCGATTACTCGTTCAGAGGTTAGTCGTGAAGAGGCAATTAAATTCTTCACTGAATTAGACGATGAGTTTAAACTAGAATTAATCCGTGATTTACCAGAAGATGCAGTTATTTCAATGTATACTCAAGGTGAATTCGTAGACCTTTGCCGTGGACCACATGTTCCTACAACTGGCCGTGTAAAAGCGATTAAATTATTATCAGTTGCAGGTGCATATTGGAGAGGCGATGCGAATAATAAAATGCTTCAACGTGTTTATGGTACTGCTTTCCCAAGTAAGAAGGAATTAGAAGAGCATTTATACTTATTAGAAGAAGCTAAAAAACGTGATCACCGTAAATTAGGTAAAGAACTTGAATTATTCATGTTCTCTGAAGAAGCACCTGGTATGCCATTCTTCTTACCAAAAGGTACTATTATCCGTAATGAATTAGAACAATATGAGCGTGGATTACAAACTTCAAAAGATTACAAAGAAGTTCGTACACCATTCATTATGAATCAAAGATTATGGGAGCAATCAGGTCACTGGCATCACTACCATGAAAACATGTACTTTACTGAGGTCGATGAAACAAAATTCGCATTAAAACCGATGAACTGCCCGGGTCATATGTTAGTTTATAAAAATAAATTACATTCATACCGTGATCTACCAGTTCGTATGTGTGAAAATGGTCAAGTTCACCGTCATGAATATTCTGGTGCCTTAAATGGTATGATGCGTGTGCGTACTTTTACTCAAGATGATGCGCATATCTTCTGTCGTCCAGACCAAATTGAAGGCGAAATTATTGAAGTAATTAACTTAATTAAAGAAATTTATGGTGTATTCGGATTCACTTACAAAGTAGAATTATCAACTCGTCCAGAAGATTCAATGGGTTCAGAAGAGTTGTGGAACTCAGCAGAGCAGGCGTTAGAAAATGTTCTAAAATCTGAGAACTTAGACTTTAAATTAAACCCAGGCGATGGCGCATTCTATGGTCCGAAAATCGATTTCCATATTCAAGATGCATTAAAACGTAGCTGGCAATGTGCTACAATTCAATTAGATTTCCAAATGCCTGAGAAATTTGATTTAACTTATGTTAATGAAGATAACCAAAAAGAACGTCCAGTTGTTATCCACCGTGCAATTTATGGTTCAATTGACCGTTTCTTAGGAATCTTAACTGAACATTTTGCTGGGGCATTCCCATTATGGTTAGCACCAGTTCAAGTAGCAGTATTACCAATTTCAAGTGTTCACAATGAATATGCACAAAAACTTGCTGAGCAATTAAAAGCTGCAGGAATCCGTGTTGAAGCTGATTTACGTGGCGAAAAAATTGGCTATAAAATCCGTGAAGCACAACTTCAAAAATTACCTTATATGTTAGTAGTTGGAGATCAAGAGGTTGAAAATAATACTGTAGCTATTCGTAAACGTGGCGAAGGTGACATTGGTACACAACCATTCGATAGCTTCTTAGAAATGATCAAACAACAAAAATTAGAAAAAGTTCTATTTTAATTTTAAAAATCCTCTATTTTTATAATAGAGGATTTTTTTATTTAACCGATAATTAAAACCGATTGATTTCTAGTAGAACTGATAGCCTTTATTTTCTGGGAAATATGACGAAATTTGCAAAAAAACATACTTCATAAACATTTTTTTATAGGATAAATCTTAGGAAATAGCGAACTTATATGAAGGATGTCTTTTCAGTTATTTAGTCTTAATAAAATACATAGTTATGATAAGAGGTGATGCAGTTGGATAATCAGAATCAAGATCTTCAAAAAAAGGTAGAAAAGCTTGAAGAAGAAGTCAGAGAAATGAGGAAACAAATTGAATTTCTCTTAATCACGAAAGAAACTTCAAACGAGATTAAACAAATAACCCAAACTAATGTAAATAATCCTAAACCACAAAAAACAGTTAGTAGACAGGTTAAAGTAACATTTGAAAATGAAAAAGTTGACTATGAAGCACTTATTTTCCAAAAGTGGCTACCTAGATTTTTTATATTTATTTTCATTCTTGGCGTAATGTGGGGATTTAAAGCAGCATCAGATTATGGGGTATTAAATAAGTATGCAAAAGTAGGAATTGGATTTGTTATAGCCATTTCCTTATTCTGGTACGGTAATCGTCAAATGAAAGCTAAACGATCAACACTTGGCCAATCATTAATTGGTGGCGTGTTACCTGTATTATTTTTAACTACGTTTGCTATGCATCATTTATATCACATGATTGGGTCAACATTTGCATTTACCCTTTTAATTATGTGGGTATGTACTGGTTTTTATTCTATGAATAGATACAAATCAGAAGTAATTGGATTAATAAGTATAGTAGGAGCCGTATTGGTACCATTCCTAGTTAAAAGTGATTCGCCAAACTATTTATTTTTCCCTATCTATGAAACAGTGATTTACTTATGCTTTATGTTTTATGCAGCATTTAAAAAATATAAATTTATCTATCTTTCGTCTGCAATATTATTACATTTATCCTATTTAATTGTTGCTTTAGTTAATTTTAATACGAATGGAATTAACTATTTCGCGCTCAGTATTATCGTTCAACATATTAGTTTGCTAACTATTATGATCACATCTAAGCTTGGTATTAAAAAGCAAGTATTAATTCTTCACACTAGTTTTATTTTAACAATTGGTTGGATCTTTAGTGCATTTGAAGATAAGACTAGAACAATGATTTTAATCTTTTTATGTGTAGGATATTTATTCCTAACCTTTTATTATAAAAAGAAATCGGATTTTTTCTTTGGATTTACGACTAATTTTATATTAGCCATTTCATTCTTATGTTTGGACAGTGTTTCAGAAAACTTACTATGTACTGTATTAATAATTCAAGCAGTATCAACTTATTTATTTTATTTAAGATATCGAGATCTACTGAAATTAATTATAGCTGCTCTTACATTTATTCCTGTAGGGATATCCATTTTATCAGTTGGAATAGATTCTTTTTGGTCTTTTGAAACGATGAACTGGCTTATGTTAATTCTAGCTCTAATTACGATTACAATTTTGGCTTATAAAAATGAAGATGAAAAGCAATTTATCTTATTAAGCAGTTCTTTATTAATTACGGTTATATTGATTGCTTTTATAACACAAATTGTTCAAATACTTGCAGTAGATCAGTCTGACAATATGATTCGATTATTAATTAATATAAGTTGGATCTTGCTTTCAATTTTAGCCATGATACTTGGTAATATTAAGAAGTTTAAAGTTTGGACCTATACTGGGATAGGTTTATTATTACTGACGCTAGGAAAACTTGTTTTAATAGATTTACCAAATATTACACTGATGGTTAGAGCCGGTTTATTTATACTGCTTGGCTTGATTGGATTAGTAATTTCTAGAATATTTTTTAAGGGAAGCAGTAGTCAAAAAAACTATAAAATTTAGTATACAGGAGTCAGTTAATGCTAATCACTGAAACTAAAAACTTACTATTAATGACTTTTACAGCAGAAGCGATGATTTCTGTTTTAAGTGGAAATAAAGAGTTAGAATTTGAAAATCAATTTTATAGATTCGCTAATGGGTGGCCAATTCTCGTATATAAAAATCTTTTCCCTTATAAAATCTCTCGTTTTCAAACTCATCCTGCTGAAGAAAAATATGAAGGAATTATTATTCATAAAAAAGATCGAGTAATTATTGGGGACATGGGATTTAAAGGTGGTCCTGATGAAGCTGGGATTATGGAAATTGGTTATAGTATTGCACCTAGTTACCAAGGTGAAGGATATGCAACGGAAATGGGTAGGGCTTTTTGTGAGTGGGGGTTGCAGCAAAATCATGTTACAAGAATATCTGCTATTTGTTCCATTTATAATCATGCCTCTATTAGAGTTTTAGAGAAAATTGGCATGATAAAAGTAAAAGAAGAAATTGAAAAGTATTATTGGATGTTAGATAAAAAATAAATTTGTGATTTTCATTGATTAGAATGATTAATTATTTTAGAAGAAGGTGGGCTTATTCTTACAACAAGAAATGCATCTATCATCTTTATGGTCATAACTAAACGTGAATTTGGTCGATTCTTTTTGTACGATCTTATGATAAGTGGCTTAGTATATGGCACCCTAAAAAAATACTACTCAAGTGACCTAATCGCAATTTTTGGTAGCTTTACAATACCGATCGTTTTAAAAAGAGTGGCTGTATTATTAGAACAGAAATAAAAAAGGGTGCTCTTAATTGAGAGCTCTATAGGGAATATGATATTTAGTGGAACAGTATTGATGTTAAAATTCATTTTAATAATTTATTAATGATTTTAAATGTTTATGTGTTTCAACAATTTTAATATATTAACAAACTCTAGAAATTGTTTTTCTTGAGAAGTTAAAAATATTTAAGAGCCAATTTTTGAAAAACATGTTCAAATGATTATTATATTACGCTGCTGTTCGTTCTTAACCAACAAACTGATTAAAGCTGTTATGCTACTCTAAGTACAGGATATTAAATTAGCTTTTTATCGTAAACTTTTTTTGTGGAAATCAACCTCGCAGGCTTCTTTTACGGAAATTTGGAAACTTATTGGTAAGACTTTTTTTCAACAACGTGAAAAGGATGCTCTTAAATGAGCATCCTTTTCTATATTAACCTTGTTGTACAGGGCTTTTAGGTTCAGTATCTAAATTCATTGCTGGTCCGAAGAATTCGTAATGAATTTGTGAATCTTTAATTCCTAATTCTTTTAAGCTTGTTATAATGGCTTTTAAAAAAGGTACTGGTCCACATACGTAATAATCTGCATTGTCTGATTTAACATTGTTATTTAACCATTCTGCATCAATATAACCTTGCTTTTTAAAGTTGTTATTTTGAAGATCTTCCTCAGAAGGATTTTCATAAACAAATGATAAATTGTAATTTGTTAATTGCTCTTTTAATTGGTTTAGTTCATTTTCAAATGCTTGTAATTTACCGTTTCTTGAAGCGCTTATGAAGCTGACTTGACGTTTTGGTTGATTGCTTGCAATTGACTTTGCCATACTGATTAATGGTGTAATTCCTACACCACCACTTAAGAAAACAACATCTGAATCAATTTTAGTATTTAAAGTAAATTCACCTGCTGGAGCAGTAACTTCTAATGTATCACCAACATTTACTTGATTGTGCAGGTAGTTTGAGAATTTACCAAGTGGTTGGTTTTCTTCAGCTTCTCTTTTTACTGAAATTCTAAAGTAATTTTTACCTGATGCATCAGATAAACTATATTGTCTGTTTGATAAATATTCTTCACCAGGAATTTGTGAACGAACAGTAATATATTGGCCAGGTAAGAAACTAGGAACTGAAGAACCATCTTTAGGAACTAAGTAGAATGATGTTATTACAGCGCTTTCTTCAACTTTTTTGATGACTTTAAACTCTTTAAATTCAGACCAACCGCCTTCTTGAGAAGATGCTTCCTCATACATTTCTTTTTCAATATCGATAAATACTTGTGCAATAACTCCATATGCTTCTGCCCAAGCACCTAGTATTTCATCAGTTGCAGCATCACCAAGTACTTCTTTAATTGCCCCTAGTAAATGTTGCCCTACGATTGGATAGTGCTCTGGTTTAACTTGAAGACTGCGGTGCTTTTGCGCAATTTGTTTTACAACAGGAATAATTGTTGCTAGTTTATCAATGTTCTGTGCAGCAGCTAAAACAGTATTTGCAAGTGCAGTTTGTTGTCTACCTTGTTGTTGATTTGTATGATTAAATACATTTAATAGTTCAGGATGATTAGTAAATAAGTTTTTATAGAATACTTTAGTGATTTCTGTACCCTTTACTTCTAAGACTGGAACTGTTGACTTAATAATATCAATTGTTTTTTGAGATAGCATGATAAATCCCCCTAATCACGTTTTAAAGTAGTATTATAAATACATCTTTATCTTAGACCTAGAATTCACTTAAAGCAATATGTAAAATACATCTTTTGTGAATTTTTTCGCAAAAATACATAAAAGTTTAAAAAAAGTTCACAATTATGCTATGATTAATCTTAAATAAAACAGTGAGGACAAGTTATGCGTTTAACAACTTATTCGGATTACTCTCTTCGTGTACTAATATTTCTAAGCTCTGAGCCAAGTGAAAAATTAGTTAATATTAAGGACATCGCTGAAGCTTATGATATTTCTAAAAATCATTTAATGAAAATAATCTATAATTTAGGAAAGATGGGTTACATCGAAACGATCCGTGGCAGAAACGGTGGAATCCGTTTAGCTAAATTACCATCAGAAATAAATATTGGTGAAATAATTCGTAAAACTGAAGAAGACTTTAATATTGTAGAATGTTTTGAACACGGTAATACTTGTGTTATTACACCTGTTTGTTCTTTAAAACATATATTTAATAATGCATTAGAACAATTTTTACAAGTTTTAGATCAATATACATTAGATGATATTGTAAAGAACAATGCGATGCTTAAAGATTATTTTTCAAGTAATACAAAAGAATAAATATTATGTAATAGAAGAGCGTTCGCAATTTAAAAACACAAAAACCAACAAAGGCTTACTTTGTTGGTTTTCTTCATTTAATGTGGTCTATTGACCTTTATAGTTTAATATACTTTACGTTTTCCATTGGTTCTTGGAATAAGGATGAAGCTATTTTACTAAAAATGGTTGGATCCCCAGTTGTAAAAAATTCATGTGAAGTGATTTCAGAGTTAGATAATATATTTTGTTGATCCAAAATTGCACTTACTTCTAAAGCTGTTTCATCACCAGAGCTGATAAGTTGGATTGATGGTCCCATCACTTTTTGGATGATTGGAGTTAATAATGGGTAATGCGTGCAACCTAGTATTAGGGTATCAATATTTGAATCAATAAGCGGTGCAAGAGTGTGTTTAACAATCTCAAATATTTCAGGTTTATTGTAGTCCCCATTTTCAACAATTCCAGCAAACTCTGGGCAAGCCAAACCTTCAATTATTACTTTGTCATTAATCCGCTTTAGTGCAGAATGATATGCTTTACTATTAATAGTAGCATTCGTTCCTATGACACCGATTTGGTCATTTTGTGTTAATTTTATTGCTGCTCTAGCACCTGGGCGGACAACTCCAATGACTGGAATTTGAAGTTTTTCTCGCATTTCATTTAAGACTACTGAAGTTGCTGTATTACAGGCGATGACTAACATTTTTATATCCTTCTCCATTAGAAAATTAGTCATTTCCCAAGTGAATTCTCTGATTTCCGTATATGGCCGTGATCCGTATGGACATCTTGCGGTATCGCCTAAGTATAAAATGTCCTCTTTAGGTAATTGTCTTATAATTTGTTTGGCAACTGTTAAGCCCCCAACACCTGAGTCAATGACTCCGATTGGTTTATTCAAAAAATCCCCTCATTTTACTTAATAATTTGTTGATGTAGTATATTCTTTATTCATTTAAGATTTTACTATAATAAATGATATTTTTGTTTATTATTCTCTTTTTAAAAGTGTTAAAATTTCATAGTTATATTGCGCCTATTAACAGAGTATTAAAACTTTTAAACACAAGTTAAAAATAATTCGTAAATTCAATCATTATCTGTTATATTAATGAGGAAAAGTTTATATATGAGAAAAATGTGGAGGAGCCAGTGTTGCTGGCTGAGATAGCATCCTTAAGATGTTGACTCTTAGAACCTGATCTGGGTGATGCCAGCGTAGGGAACAGTATCTCTTTTTAGATATGTTTTTTACAGCGCATTTACGTCCGGGTTAGTTCCGGACGTTTTCTTTTTGTATAAACCAAAAACAAAAAGGAGATATAGATAATGAAAAAATTAGTAGTATTTTTAGTAGCTATTTGTTTAATGTTAACCGGGTGTGGTCAAAACAAATCTGCTACTACTAAAAAGACAAAGCAATTAAAAAAGGTGACTGTCGTACTAGACTGGACGCCAAATACAAATCATACTGGGCTATTTGTTGCTAAGGAAAAAGGTTACTTTAAGGAACAAGGACTTGATGTAGATATAATCAGCCCAGGAGAAACAGGTGCAGACCAATTGGTGGCATCAGGTAAAGCAGACTTTGGTGTTTCTTATCAAGAATCAATTACACAAGCAAGAGTTCAAAATGTACCGATTGTTTCAATTGCAGCAATTATTCAACATAATACTTCTGGATTTGCATCACCAGTGAAAAAAGAAATTAAGTCTCCAAAAGATTTCGTTGGAAAAACGTATGGTGGATGGGGTTCACCGGTTGAAAAGGCTATTTTAAAATCACTTATGTCAGAAGAAAATGCTGATGTTAATAAGTTAAATATCGTTAATATGGGTGATGCTGATTTCTTTACAGCAGTTAAAAGAGATATCGATTTTGCGTGGATTTATCAAGGATGGACAGGGATTGAAGCAGAGCTACGTGGAGAAAAATTAAACATGATTTATTTAACTGATTATAGTAAAAAGCTAGATTACTATACTCCAGTTTTAGCTACGAACGAAAAAATGATTAATAAAAACCCTAAAATAGTAAAAGCGTTTGTGGCTGCAGCATCTAAAGGATATAATTTTGCGATTAATAACCCAAAAGAAGCTGCATCGATTTTAATAAAGGATAATCCGGATCTAGATAAAAAATTAGTGGAAAAAAGCCAAGAATGGTTAGCATCTAAATACAAAGATGATGCAGACCGTTGGGGTGAGCAAAAGTTATCAGTTTGGAAAAACTATGCTGATTTCTTAGCTGAAAATAAATTATTAGAAGGAAACTTTAAGCCAAAAGAAGCATTTACGAATGATTTCTTACCGGCAAAATAAGGAGGAGCAAAAATGCAAACTACTTTAATGAGTGTCCAAATTATACCAAAAACAAATAATATTGAGGATGTTATTCCAGCAGTTGATGAAGCAATTAAGATTATTGATGAATCAGGTGTAAAATATCAAGTTCAACCATTGGAAACAACTATGGAAGGCGACTTGAATCAATTATTAATGGTTGTTCAAAAAATGAATGAAAGAATGATTGAAATAGGTTGCCACAATGTAATAACTCAAATGAAAATACTTTATCAACCACAAGGTATTACGATGGATGTGTTAACGGAGAAGTACCGTTAATGAAATCTAAAAATATAAAAGGATGGCAACCAATCGTTGTCATCCTGCTTTTTTTAATTTGCTGGCAGCTAAGTATTAAAATTTGGAAAATCGAATCTTGGTTATTGCCAGGACCGATCGCAATCTTTAAAGAAGGAATGAAATCAACTGATTCACTACTTCCTCATATTTCTTCTACGATTCAATTAACGATTATTGGTTTGTTAATTGGTAGTTTATTAGGTTTTTTAATCGCATTTCTATTGCATTTAATTCCAGGTGTTAGGGAAGCTTTTTACCCATTATTAATTCTTTCACAAAATGTACCAATTATCGTATTAGCACCGCTTTTAATTATTTGGTTTGGATTTGGTGTATTACCTAAATTAATTATTATTTCTCTTGTTTGTTTTTTCCCTGTTACAGTTTCAGCGTTGGATGGTTTCCGACAAACACCAAGTGAACTAATAAATTATATGAAAATGGCGGGAGCATCCAAATCACAAATTTTTTGGAAAGTTGAATTGCCTTTTTCTCTACCTTCCATTTTTTCTGGCTTAAAGATTTCAGCGACTTATAGTGTTATGGGAGCAGTTATCTCTGAATGGCTAGGAGCGAAATCTGGAATTGGAGTGTATATGACTTTAGCTTCATCTTCATTTAGAACAGATCGAGTATTTGTTTCAATTTTTATCATTATGTTTTTAAGTATGCTTTTCTTCTTCCTAATAGTTGTAATTGAACGTTTTACTGTTAAATGGAAAGTTAAAGGGGAGAAACGGAAATGACATTACAAGTGGAACAATTATCAAAGAGTTATAGCGGTCATCAAGTGTTAGAAAATATATCCCTTTATGTAAACGAGGGTGAATTTGTATCGATTCTAGGTCCATCTGGTAGTGGGAAAAGTACGTTGTTCCATCTTATAGGTGGTTTAGTAAAACCAGATTCTGGAGAAGTAAAGTTAAATGGGTCGATAATAAATGGAGAACTTGGTCATGTTAGTTTTATGCCTCAGGATCATTCATTACTACCTTGGAGAACAGTATTAAAAAATATTGTTTTGTCACAAGAATTAAAACATAAACCTAATGAAAAATTGGCAAGAGATTGGCTTAAAAGAACTGGTTTAGAAAACTATGAGAATGCTTACCCTCATGAATTATCTGGTGGTATGAAACAAAGAGTTTCATTTTTAAGGTCTCTACTAGCACCGCAGTCGTTCATGTGTATGGATGAGCCTTTTTCAGCTTTAGATGAGTTCACTAGACTTGAAATGCAACAATGGCTATTATCAATTTGGGAGGAGAAACGACGATCAATTTTATTAGTAACGCATAATATTGATGAAGCGTTGTTAATGTCTGATCGAATTTATATATTTTCTGACAAACCCGCCAAAATCAAAGAAGAAATCATTGTGCCATTTCAAAGACCACGTAAAAAAGAATTATTATTAAGCGATGAATTTACGGAATATAAAAGAAAAATCTATTTGGCTTTAGAGAAGGAGTAATACGATGAAAATGATAGATGCTCATATTCATTTAGATTCTTATGATACTAGTCAAAGAGAAGAAATAGTAACTAATTTAGAAAGACACGAAATCGAGGCGCTCATTTCGGTATCAATGGATTTAAAATCTAGTAAGAATAATTTAGCGTTGAAAAATCAAAATAATAGTGTATATCCAGCATTCGGATTTCACCCTGAACAAGAAATCCCATCTGATGAAGAGGTTGATGTATTAATTGAATGGATTAAGAAGCATCAGGATGAAATGGTCGCAATCGGAGAAGTTGGATTACCATATTATAAGAATTTAGAAGAACAGATTGATTACGTACCTTATATTCAATTACTAGAAAAATTTATCTCACTTGCAAAAGAGTTAAATAAACCGATTATATTACATGCAGTGTATGAGGACGCCGAAACAGTATGTAATCTATTAGAAAAGTATTTTATTAAAAAAGCCCATTTTCATTGGTTTAAAGGGGACGAACTTACAATTAACCGGATGATAAAAAATGAGTATTTTATCTCAATTACACCAGATGTACTATATGAAAATGAGATTCAAGACTTAGTAAAAAAGTATCCTTTAGAATTAATGATGATAGAAACAGATGGTCCTTGGCCGTTTGAAGGGCCTTTTGAGAATGAGTGGACACATCCTAAATTTATGCATCAATCAGTTGCAAAGATAGCTGAGTTAAAAGACATAGATTTATCAAGTGCATATAAAACTTTATATGAAAATACTAAGAAGTTTTATAGTATATAAAATAAGAAAATCGTTTTCCAACAGGAAACGATTTTTTTTACTTTAATATTAGATAGGTAAAAAGAGCTAAAATAAAATCCCCCTATAGCAGAGCATCTATCCTAATTTACAGATAGGCTTTTTATCTACTATAAGTAGGATATAAAGTAAAACTTTCAATTTAGTTAATCAGATTCTTTACAAGCAAGAAAATAGTGAAATGTAAAACTTAAGTTTCAATGTAAATACCAAAACCGGCATGTCAATTAGAATGCCGGCAGTATGTTGGTTTGTAGAAGTGTTTCTACAAAAGAACTACAGTTCAAGCTCTCCCATACGAAGAAGCTCAATAACTGCTTGTGATCGCCCCTTAACCCCAAGCTTCTGCATTGCATTTGAAATATGATTTCTCACAGTTTTTTCACTTATAAAAAGTTCTTCAGCAATTTCTCTTGTAGTCTTATCTTGAACAAGAAGCTCGAATACTTCTTTTTCACGCTTTGTGAGTGTGTGCTTTGTTTGATAGTCTCTATCCTTCAACTGTGCTAACCCTCCTTGCTTGACCGAGCTGTTCTTCGGATGGGTATTCATTTAGTCTTTTTATCATATGAACGATAGGTCTTTTAGGTGAATATTTCCAGTAAATTTAGAGCTAGATTTAAATTATTTATTTTTTTCTATTTAGCTTGTTCTAAAAAATGTACAGGCTCGTATAAATAGTAAAAAAGCGTGGGGGGAGTATGGTGATGAAAAAAAGATTGTTAGTAACAGCGGCAGCGGTATGTGGAATTGCAACAATGAGTGGATGTAGTTTACTTCCAACGAAATCTTCAACTGACATTGATCCACCTAAAACTGTAGTTTATAAAAGTGATCAGCCTTCAAAAGAAGTAGCAAAGAAAGAGGAAACAGTAAAAAGGGAATTATATTTAATTGATCGTAACGGGTATGTTGTACCGCAAACATTCCAATTACCTAAGTCTACTAGCTTGGCTAAACAAGCGTTAGAGTACTTAGTAAAAGATGGTCCTGTTACAGATGAATTACCGAATGGTTTCCAAGCAGTTTTACCTCCGAATACTGAAGTTTTAGGTGTTCAAACTCAAAAGGATGGTACGATTATTGCTGATTTTTCACCAGAATTTAAGCAATATCGTGCAGAAGATGAATTAAAAGTGTTTCAAGCTGTTACTTGGACGTTAACTCAATTTGATAATGTGACAAAGGTAAAAATTCGAATAAACGGAAAAGAGCTTGCATCGATGCCAGTAAATAAAGCTCAGATTGGTGATGGGTTAACAAGAGATGATGGAATTAACTTTGATAAAGGTGATATTGTAGATATTATGAACTCCAGACCAGTTACACTATATTATGTATCCCAAGGGGAAATGGGAGACACTTATTATGTACCTGTAACGACTAGGATTTCAAATTCTGAAACAGATTCATATTCGGCAATCGTAAGTGAACTTGTAAAAGGTCCTTCTGAATATTCAAATTTAGTATCAGATTTTGGAACTGATACGAAACTAGTTAGTCAACCTGTTTTCAAAGGCGGAAAGCTTGTACTTAATTTTAACGATGGTATCTATGGAAATATTGCAAAAAATATGATCAATAATGATGTATTACAGCCACTTGTACTTTCTTTAACGGAGCAAAAAGGTGTTAAGTCCATTGAAATTCAAATCAATGGTAAATTAACTGCGCTAGACCAACAAGGCAAGCCTTTAAGTCAACCTGTTTCAAGACCTAAGGATGTAAATACGAAAAAATTGTAAGTCGGTATTTAGGAAAAGATAATAATTACCTTTTAATAAAATGGTTTAAATATTAACCTTGTACAAAAATTGTGCTGATTTTTGTACAAGGTTTTTAATTTTATCTTTAAATTACACTTAATAAGTAGAAATGAAATCATATTTTTGTCTATACTAGTATTTGGAAGATTTTGTAGGAGGTATAATCATGACAAGAACAGATGGAAGATTAAATAATGAACTTAGACCTATAGAGATTATTACTCACTATACAAAGCATGCAGAAGGTTCTGTGCTTATCAGTATTGGTGATACAAAGGTAATTTGTAATGCAACAGTTGAGGACCGTGTACCACCATTTTTGAGAAATAGTGGAAAAGGTTGGATTTCAGCTGAATATTCAATGTTACCTAGGGCTACTCAAGAGCGTACAATACGTGAATCATCTAAAGGTAAAGTTACTGGGCGAACAATGGAAATTCAACGTTTAATAGGGAGAGCATTAAGAGCAGTAGTTGATTTAGAAGCACTTGGTGAAAAGACAATTTGGATTGATTGTGATGTAATTCAAGCAGATGGAGGAACACGAACTACTTCAATTACTGGTGCATTTGTTGCAATGATGCTTGCTTTTGATAAATTAATTAAAATGGATAAATTGAAATCATATCCTGTAAAAGATTATTTAGCAGCAACTTCGGTTGGTATTTTAGAAGACCTTGGACCAGTACTAGATTTATATTATGTAGAAGATTCTGCTGCAAGTGTTGATATGAATATTATTATGACTGGAAAAGGACAGTTTGTTGAACTTCAAGGAACTGGTGAAGAAGCAACATTTTCTAGAGAAGAATTAAATGAGTTACTATCTTTAGGTGAGTTAGGAATTAAATCTCTAATTGAAAAACAAAAAGAAGTGTTATTACAAGAAGGTATTAAATTTCAATAATCATTTCGAGGAGAGGCTTTAGGGATGGATACAATCATTATTGCTACAAATAATCAAGGCAAAGTGAAGGATTTTGAAGCACTTTTTAACCCAAAGGGATTTCAAATTAAGTCTTTAAAAGACTTTCCTGAAATTCAAGAAGTTGAAGAAACTGGAACTACATTTGAAGAAAATGCGATCTTAAAAGCTGAGTATTTAGCGAGTGAGTTAAAAACGCCAGTCATTGCAGATGACTCTGGTTTAATAGTGGATGCACTTGAGGGTAGACCAGGCGTTTATTCTGCTCGATATGCTGGATTACATAAAAGTGACGAAGATAATTTGCAAAAAGTATTAAGTGAACTTGAAGGAGTTTTTCCTGGAAAAAGAACTGCGCGTTTTTATTGTGCTTTAGCTTTAGCGGTTCCAGGTAAAGAAACAATCACTGTTTATGGTACAGTTGAAGGGTATATTGCCAATGAAAAAAGAGGAACAAACGGTTTTGGCTACGATCCAATATTCTTTTTGCCAGAATTAGATAAAACTATGGCTGAATTAACAACAGATGAAAAAGGTGGCTTAAGTCATCGCGCAAATGCAATTAAATCATTAATGAATGTTATAAATAAAGAAGATAAAGATATTTTATTTAGAGGATCAAATTAATGAAAGTATTAATTGTAAGTGATAGCCATGGATTGACAAAACCATTGCAAGAAATTGCCGAACGATATCGTGACAGTGTAGATTTAATGATACACTGTGGAGATTCGGAATTAGAAGTAAATGCTAAGGAACTAAAGGATTATAATGTTGTAAGGGGAAATTGTGATTTCAGAGGAGAATTCCCTGAAGAATTTATTCACCGTGGGAATGAATATATAATCTATGCAACACATGGTCATTTACATGGAATAAAACAGTCATTACAAAAGCTGTATTATCGTTGTAAAGAAGTTGGAGCAACAATTGCTTGTTTCGGTCACTCACATGTATTAGGAGCCGAAGTAATTGATGATGTGCTTTTTATTAACCCTGGTAGCATTTTATTACCGAGAATGCGAAAAGAAAAGACTTATGCTATTCTTGAAACAATTGGTAAGAAAGCTAATGTTACTTTTTATAATACAGATGGAACGGAGCTTATCACTACTTCATTTGAATTATAATGAATAAAAGGAGGTTAGTAGCTCATAATGCTACTAACCTTATCTAAAAACAAAAAAATTGGAGTACTAAAAGCCGAAAAACCCCAATAAACTAAGGTAATTATACAACTTTAAAATTTTTTCCTTTATTTTGGAAAAAAAGTTTTAAAATAGTGTTGACTTTAATTTGCATAGTGACTATAATAAAATATGTCGACAGGGTGATGTCGCAAAGAAATAAAAAAGAAATAACAAATATGCGGGTGTAGTTTAATGGTAAAATAGAAGCCTTCCAAGCTTCGGTCGTGGGTTCGATTCCCATCACCCGCTCCATATGTCCTGGTAGCTCAGCAGGATAGAGCAACGGCCTTCTAAGCCGTCGGTCGGGGGTTCGAATCCCTCTCAGGACGTCCAAAAGACACTTGTTTTACGAAATGTAAAATAAGTGTCTTTTTTTGTGTTCTACTTTTAATTGAAGAACTAAAGAAATAAAATGATGAATTACGTTTACTATATAAATTAGGATCGATTCATTTGAATTAATAGAAGTTTTATTCATCATTAAATTTATACTAGATTTGTTATTCTAGTATAAATAAAAGAGTGGAGTGATATAAATGAATGAAAAAGAATTTTGGAGCTTAATATCCAAAATGCATATTGTTGAAGAACCGTATGAATGGGTAATAAATCATTTAGCTAAACAATCAGAGGAAGAGATAGCTAGTTTTGAAATTCATTTTGAAACTTATTTTTCCAAAGCGTATGCCGCAAATCTTTTAGGAGCTGCATGGATCATCATGGATGGCTGTTCTGAGGATTCATTTGCACATTTTAGAGCCTGGTTAATCGGACAAGGAGAACAAGTTTACAAGAAAACGTTAAATGACCCAGATTATTTAGCTGAATACATCTTTCCTATTTATGAAGAAGAAGGACTTACGCCAGAATTGGAAGATATGTTAGATCTAGCTTTACAAGCGTATACAATCAAGCGTAAAGGCGATGATGATTGGGATGATCAATTGTGGAATGAGTTCAATTCCCTAATTGAAAGTAAAGGCTATGATTATCCTGAACAACAATTAACGATCGATTGGAAGTCAAAAGACGAACTAAAAGCTAAGTTTCCAAAGCTATGGAAAAGATTTGGCAATAAGCCGTTAGGGTACTAAAGCTAAAACAGATTCAAACATACACGTATCTTTAATATTTTAAATAATTTTAATTCATGATACACTTTTTCATAACTAGTTTGTGCAGGAAATAACAAATGTTAGGGGAGAGTAGCATGGAAGACAATATTGTCTTTTTTCCTAAACTGAAGGATCGGATAATAAATTTAGGTAAAAAAGCATTAGAAGAAAAAAATTTTAGTAAAGCTTTAATGTTATGTAATCAATTAAAAGAAATGAATGAGCATAATTCACAAACAGAGCTTGCGGCAGTCGCGTGTCTTTTAGAAGGAAATCGGGCTAGGGAGGCTAAGGAAAGATGTGAGGATTTAGTTTTCGGGCCATTTGAGAGTGATGAAGCAATTGAAGTGTACATAAGCATTTTATTTCAATTAAAAGAATATGAAGAATTACAAAAAAATATAAAAAAATTACTCACTCAAAAACGGATTGATGAAAATCAGATGGATAAGTTTCAAGCGATGCTCTCATTATCAAAGAAAGTAATTTCAGATCGTGAAGGTATTAAGGGTGAAGTTCTTAATTTACATATGATCGTTGAAAATTCTGAGCCGATTGATAAGCAACTTGAATTAATTAATGAATTAAGAAGTTTAGATTGTAATCTTGTTATCGATCAAATTAGCGAAATATTAAAAAGTACCAAAGCAAATCCGTTAATTCAAAGTTTTATTTTGTTTATTTTACAAGAACAATCAATCGATAAAGATTTTGAACTTAACAAAGTAAACCAGAGGATGATTTGGAATATATCGGTTTCTGTCGATGAACATAAAATCTTTGTAGATGCTATATTAAAAAAATTAAGTGACGTATTAGAAAGTGAAGACCCTTCTGCTTTCGAAATCGCAAAAACACACTTCCAACACTTTATAACAATTTACTTCCCATTTATCCCAATACCAGCGGATATAAATACATGGGCAGCTTGTTTTTATTGCATCGTCCAACAATTTTTTGATCGTAGTGTAGATGAAGAGGAATTAAAAGACTTATTTAATGTAGAATATTTTCCTGTAAAAAGTGCAATTGCTTTAGTAAAACGTTTTGAAGATGAAGGCTACTTTAACATAAAATAAAATAAAATAGTTGGAAAAAACATAGATGTACCATTTGGCGCTTCTATGTTTTTTTATGTAAAAAAAGGTATTTTAATGTGATGGAAGTGGCGATAAAACCGAGTTCTAATTGAAGTGAATGCGACGAGGGGCTTAGGTCAAGCCTTACGGAAAGCAAGCAAAAGGGAATGGAAGTCATCGTTCTTATTTTTTTGGAACTAAACTGATTTAAAATTCGAAATTAAAAATTTCTAATATTTTCTCCTTATAAAATTAGGAAATATTGAAACAAAAAAGTAATGTGTTATAATAGAATGGTTGTAACGACTATTTACTTAATTATACATGCATTTTCTTTATTAAAAATGGACAGGCATGTATAGTACGAAAATACGTAAACACATATATTTTTTTAGATAATTTTGGAGGGAACTAACAATGACTGCTAAATGGGAAAAATTAGAAGCTAACGTTGGTCTATTAACTGTAGAAGTTGAAGCTTCTGAAGTAGATAAAGGTTTAGATGCAGCTTTCAAAAAAGTTGTTAAAACTATCAATGTACCGGGATTCCGTAAAGGTAAATTACCTCGCCCAATTTTCGAACAAAAATTTGGTATTGAAGCACTTTACAATGATGCTTTAGATGTAATTTTACCAGAAGCTTACAGCAAAGCTGTTGTAGAGGTTGGTATTGAGCCAGTTGACCGTCCAGAAGTTGACGTTGAGCAAATGGAAAAAGGTAAAACTTTAATCTTCAAAGCAAAAGTTACTGTAAAACCTGAAGTAAAATTAGGCGAATACAAAGGCTTAGAAGTTGAAGAAATGGATGCAACTGTAACTGACGAAGACGTACAAGCTGAATTAACTACATTACAAGAGCGTCAAGCTGAGTTAGTAGTTAAAGAAGATGGTACTGTTGAAAACGGTAATACAGCTGTAATTGATTTCGAAGGTTTCGTTGATGGCGTAGCTTTCGAAGGTGGAAAAGGTGAAAACTATCCACTAGAAATCGGATCAGGTTCTTTCATTCCTGGTTTTGAAGAAGCTTTAATCGGCACTAAATCTGGTGTAGAAACTGATGTTAATGTAACATTCCCAGAAGAATACCACAGTGCTGAATTAGCAGGAAAAGCTGCTACTTTCAAAGTAACTGTTCATGAAATTAAAGCTAAAGAACTTCCTGAGTTAAACGACGAGTTTGCTAAAGACGTAAACGACGAAGTAGAAACTTTAGAAGATCTTAAAGCTAAAATCAAAAATGACTTAGTTGAATCTAAAAAATCTCAAGCTGAAGGTAGCTTACGTGATGCTTTAGTTCAAAAAGCAGCTGAAAATGCTGAAATTGAAATCCCAGACGTAATGTTCGAAAGCCAAGTTGACCGTATGGTTAAAGACTTTGAACAACGTATTGCACAACAAGGATTAAACTTAGAGCTTTACTACCAATTCACTGGTACTAAAGAAGAAGATCTTCGTGCTCAAATGCGTCAAGATGCTGAAGCTCGTGTAAGAATCGACTTAACAATCGATGCGATCATCGAAGCTGAAAAAATCGATGCAACTGAAGAAGAAATGAACGAAGAATTAGCTCGTTTATCTGCAATGTACAATATTCCTTCTGAGCAATTAGTAACTATGCTAGGTGGAACTGACGCTGTACGTGATGATATTCAAATCCGTAAAGCTGTTGAATTATTAGTAGATAGCAGAAAAAAATAAGCGTTAAATAAACATATATTGACTTAAACAAGGCGCGAGATTTTTCGTGCCTTGTTTTTAAATAATGAAATATTTGGTAAAGTGAACTGTTTCCTTTAAAATACACATATACATATGTTAGAATCTGTTATACAGATTTTAAAAAATTATTGTGGCTATACTAAAAATAATTCTTCAAAAGAAGGATTATTGGCTTTAGATTAGAATATATATATTCTAAAAATTTAAACAATTTTAGAGTAGTAATTAATTGCTTTGTCTATTTTGTATGCTATTATATAGCTACAAGATACATATTTTTGGGATTACATACATATTGAGTGTTTTTAGAAATTTTTAGAGGGAGTGAACATATGTTCAAATTTAACGAAGAAAAAGGACAGCTAAAATGTTCGTTCTGTGGGAAGTCACAGTCTCAGGTTAGAAAATTAGTTGCAGGACCTGGTGTATATATTTGTGACGAGTGTATTGAGCTTTGTACTGAAATTGTTCAAGAAGAGCTAGCAAAAGAAGAGGAAGTAGAGTTTAAAGACGTTCCGAAACCGAAAGAAATTTGCGAAATTCTTGATGAATACGTTATTGGTCAGGACAATGCGAAAAAAGCGTTATCTGTTGCTGTATATAATCACTACAAACGTATTAATTCAAATAGTAAAATTGATGAGGTTGAGTTATCAAAAAGTAATATTGCCATGATTGGGCCAACTGGTAGTGGTAAAACATTATTAGCTCAAACTTTAGCACGAATTTTAAATGTACCATTTGCAATTGCAGATGCAACTTCATTAACTGAGGCTGGATATGTTGGGGAAGATGTTGAAAACATTCTTTTAAAATTAATCCAAGCAGCTGATTATGATGTAGAACGCGCTGAAAAAGGTATTATTTATATCGATGAAATTGATAAAGTTGCACGTAAGTCTGAAAACCCTTCAATTACACGTGATGTGTCAGGTGAAGGTGTTCAGCAAGCACTTTTAAAAATTCTTGAAGGAACAGTTGCAAGCGTACCTCCTCAAGGTGGTCGTAAGCATCCACATCAAGAATTCATTCAAATTGATACGACAAATATTTTATTTATTTGTGGTGGAGCATTTGATGGCATCGAACAAATTATCAAACGCCGTTTAGGTAAAAAGGTAATTGGTTTCAGTGGTGATTCTGAAAAGAGCGATTTAAGCTCAAAAGAAATCTTAAACCATGTATTACCAGAAGACTTATTACGCTTTGGTTTAATTCCAGAGTTCATCGGTCGTTTACCAGTTTTAGCTAATTTAGAGCAACTTGATGAAGCATCATTAGTTGAAATTTTAACTAAACCAAAAAATGCTTTAATTAAGCAATATCAAAAATTACTAGAGCTTGACCAAGTTGAGCTTGAGTTTGAGGATAACGCATTAACTGAAATTGCTAAAAAAGCAATTGAGCGTAAAACCGGAGCACGTGGACTACGTTCGATCATTGAAGGGATTATGTTGGATATTATGTTTGAATTACCTTCACGTGAGGATATTCAAAAATGTATTATCTCAGCTGAAACTGTTAAAACTGGTGCAGCTCCTAAGCTTGTACTAGAAGATGGAACAGAATTAGAGTTAAAGAAAAAAGCAAATAAATTAGCTTAAGTAAGGAACCAAATGCATTTGCATTTGGTTTTTTATTTTGACTTTTTTACATGATTTTTTTAAATCTGTCTTATTTGCATAGGAACTTTACTCGGTAAACCTTACCTTTAATTTTAAAAATTTGGTTTATCCTTCCATTTAGAGGGCGATACTAAAATTAATTTCTACTTCAGTGGAGGGGTAAAGAATGAGTTTAACAACTATTATATTATTAGCTCAATTAGCATTAGGTACAATCGTTGCATTGTATTTTATTCATTTATTAAAGGGTCAACGAACAACTAAAGTTTCGATTGACAGGGAATCTAAAAAAGAAATGGAGCAGTTACGTAAATTAAAGTCAATCTCTTTAACAGTTCCGTTAGCAGAGAGAGTTAGACCAACCACTTTTGATGATATAGTTGGCCAAGAGGATGGAATCAAAGCGTTAAAAGCTTCACTTTGCAGTGCTAATCCTCAACATGTAATCATTTATGGACCGCCTGGTGTTGGAAAAACAGCAGCGGCTAGACTAGTATTAGAAGAAGCGAAAAAGAGCCCGAATACACCTTTTAAACAAGATGCAGTATTTATAGAATTAGACGCTACAACTGCTCGATTTGATGAAAGAGGAATTGCGGATCCTTTAATCGGTTCTGTTCACGATCCAATCTATCAAGGTGCAGGTGCGATGGGGCAAGCAGGTGTTCCTCAACCTAAAAAAGGGGCAGTAACTGATGCGCATGGAGGGATTTTATTTATTGATGAAATTGGCGAGCTTCATCCAATTCAAATGAATAAAATGCTAAAGGTACTTGAAGACCGTAAAGTTAAATTTGAGAGTGCTTATTACCAAGAAGAAAATCCTTCTATACCAGCACATATTCATGAAATTTTTAAACACGGTTTACCTGCAGATTTCAGATTAGTTGGTGCAACAACAAGATCACCAGAAGATATCCCACCGGCAATTCGTTCACGTTGTTTAGAAATATTTTTTAGAGAATTAGAACAGGATGAAATTCAAGCAGTAGCTAAACGATCTGCTGAAAAAATTGAATTAAGCCTGTCAGAAAAAGCCTTAGAATTAGTAGGTACATATGCAAAAAATGGTCGTGAAGCGATTAACTTAATTCAGTTAGCTGGCGGAATGGTTTTAACTTCTGGGCGAAAAGAATTAATTGAAGATGATATTGGGTGGGTTGTTTCTGTAAGTCGTTTATCACCAAGACTTGTTAACAAAATTCCAGAAGCTCCAACAGTAGGATTGGTGAACGGTTTAGCTGTTTATGGAGCAAATATTGGTGCGTTACTACCGATTGAAGTAAGTGCAATGAAGGCAAAAGAAATCGGTAAAGGTTCAATTACAATTACTGGAATTGTTGAGGAAGAAAGCTTAGGTAATCAAGCTAAATCCATTCGTAGAAAAAGTATGGCAAAAGGCTCTTTAGAAAATGTTACGACAATCTTACGGAAAATTGGTGTACCAATCGATGACTTTACGATTCACATTAATTTTCCAAGTGGCGCATTAATTGATGGCCCATCTGCAGGGATTGCAATGGTAGTTGGTATTTTTTCAGCTGTTAATAATGTTCCAGTATTAAATACAATCGCTTTGACTGGTGAAATGAGCATTCAAGGTGATGTAAAACCAGTTGGCGGTGTTCCAGAAAAAGTAAAGGCAGCCGTTAAAGCAGGAGCAACTAAAATTATTGTTCCAAAAGAGAACGATCAAGCTACATTACATCAATATAAAGATGTAGAAATATTAGCAGTAGATCGCATAGAAAAAGTTCTCCATGAAGTCTTTAAAGATAATTGGAAATTTGAACTACCAGCTGAAACAAAAACTGATTTCCAGCAATTAACTTTGTTTGAAGAGAATCAATCGCAATCTATGTAGATAAAAATAAGTGTTCGAATCATTTCATTTTGAATAAATAAAGAATACAAACTATTTTTGCATTCTATTTTTCAAAGAAGTGATCGAACACTTTTTATTTTGTAGAAATTCATTCTATATGATTTAATTTTATTACGAGTCTTACTTCGTATTTCTAGTTAAAACAAGATTATCGCTTAAAACATATATTTATGGTATGTTCAAGTCAGTTTTTGATTGATTGTGCTGCTTCTTTATTTCTTTTAATGCATATCATTGTAAATGATATATATGTTAAGGTAAAATAACTAAATAGAATGAAAAACATGGAGGTGTAACGTAATGAATGTTACAAAAGAAAAAGTTGTACCCCTCCTACCTTTAAGAGGAATTAGTGTATTTCCTGCCACTATTGCACATCTAGATGTAGGAAGAACGAAATCGATAAAAGCTATACAAGAAGCTGATGAATTAGATCATTTAATTTTTGTTGTTACTCAAATAGATGCAGATACTGAAAATCCAAAGATAGACGAATTGTACCAATTTGGAACTTTAGCTAAATTAACACAAAAAATTACACTTCCAAACGGCACTGTTCGTATTACTGTTGAAGGATTACACAGAGGAAAAATCAAATCAATTATTGATCAAAATGATTTCTTAACTGCAAAGGTAGAAGAATATCCAGATGTAGAAGACGAATCTAAAGAGCTTCGTGCTTTAATGAGAACTTTATTGCAGCATTTTAAACAATACAGTAAATTATCAAAGCGAATTTTGCCAGAGACAATTGCTTCAATTGTTAAGCAAGACCGCCCAGGTAAACTTGCAGATGCAATGATCGATTCAATTCCATTAAGGGAAGAAGAAAAACAAAAAATTTTAGCAACAATTGATGTTACTGATCGAATACATATTATCTTAAATTTCCTTCAAGATGAAAAAGAATTACTAAAGCTTGAGGAAAAGATTGGCCTACAAGTTAAGAAAAATATTGATAAAACTCAAAAAGAATATTTCTTAAGAGAGCAATTAAAAGTTATTCAACGCGAACTAGGTGATCGTGAAGGTAAAACAGAAGAAGTTGATAAGTTTTTAACAAAAATCGAAGAGG
The DNA here is from genome assembly GCF_050457485.1 of Gottfriedia acidiceleris. Lineage (GTDB taxonomy): Bacteria > Bacillota > Bacilli > Bacillales > Bacillaceae_G > Gottfriedia > Gottfriedia acidiceleris_D. The sequence goes on along the minus strand of NZ_JBCMJM010000009.1, from coordinate 112,782 downwards.
CAAATATGCCTGAAGAAACAAAGGAAGTAGTACTAAAAGAGTTAGCTAGATATGAGAAACTACCTCCTAATGCTGCAGAAGCAGGTGTAGTTCGTACATATTTAGATTGGATGGTAGCTCTACCATGGTCTAAGCAAACTGAAGACACATTGGATATTCATCGTTCCGAAAAGATACTGAATAATGAACATGAAGGTCTTGAAAAAGTAAAAGAAAGAATATTAGAATATCTAGCTGTTCAACAACTTACGAATTCATTACGTGGTCCAATTTTATGTTTAGCTGGCCCTCCTGGAGTTGGTAAAACATCTTTAGCGAAATCAATCGCAAACGCTTTGTCTAGAAACTTTGTACGCGTTTCTTTAGGTGGCGTAAGAGATGAATCAGAAATAAGAGGACATAGAAGAACATACATCGGAGCTATGCCAGGTCGAATTATCCAAGGTATGAAAAAAGCAGGAACAAATAACCCAGTATTCTTACTTGATGAAATTGATAAAATGTCGAGCGATTTTAGAGGGGATCCAGCATCAGCAATGTTAGAAGTTTTGGACCCAGAACAAAATCATACATTTAGTGATCATTACATTGAAGAGCCATTTGATTTATCACAAGTTTTATTTGTAGCAACTGCAAATGATTTATCAACTATTCCAGGTCCATTACGTGATCGAATGGAGATTATTACTTTATCTGGATATACTGAACTTGAAAAAGTTAATATAGCTAAAAAACATTTATTCCCTAAAAAATTAGCAGAGCATGGCTTAAATAAATCTACTGTGCAAATTCGTGAAAGTGCCTTGAGTGCAATTATTCGTCATTATACACGTGAAGCAGGAGTAAGATCATTAGAGCGAGTTCTAGCGACTCTATGTAGAAAAGCTGCTAAGTTGATCGTTTCAAACGAAAAACAAAAAATAATATTTACAGATAAAAATATTGAAGAATTTTTAGGTAAGAAAACATTCTCTTATGGTCAAATGGAAAGTGAAGACCAAATAGGTGTAGCTACAGGTTTAGCGTATACTGCATTTGGTGGAGACACACTTTCTATTGAAGTATCACTATATCCTGGAAAGGGTAAGCTAACTTTAACTGGTAAGCTAGGGGATGTAATGAAGGAGTCAGCACAGGCTGCGTTTAGTTATATTCGCTCAAAAGCAGAAGAGCTAAATATTGACCAAAATTTCCACGAGAAATATGATATTCATATTCATGTTCCAGAAGGTGCAGTTCCAAAAGATGGCCCTTCAGCAGGTATAACGATGGCAACAGCATTGATTTCGGCATTAACAAATAAACCAATCCGTAAAGAGGTTGGAATGACTGGTGAAATCACATTACGTGGTCGCGTATTACCAATTGGTGGATTAAAAGAAAAAATGCTTAGTGCGCATCGTGCAGGTTTAACGACTGTTATCATACCAAAAGAAAACGAAAAAGATTTAGAAGATGTACCACCAATGGTGAAAGAAGGTTTAACTGTTATACCTGTTTCCCATTTAGATGAAGTGCTTGCGCATGCAATAGTAGGAGTGAAAAAATGAAAGTAACAACAGCGGATATTGTCATTAGTGCAGTCCGACCAAATCAATATCCAGATACACAATTCCCTGAAATCGCTTTGGCAGGTCGTTCAAATGTTGGGAAATCTTCATTTATAAATAAAATGTTAAATCGTAAAGCATTAGCCCGAACATCATCAAAACCTGGAAAAACGCAAACATTAAATTTCTTTCTAATTAATGAACAGCTTTTCTATGTTGACGTGCCAGGTTATGGTTATGCTAAAGTTTCTAAAAAGGAACGAGAAGCTTGGGGTAAAATGATTGAAACATATATTACAACTCGTGAGCAATTAAGAGCTGTTATTTTATTAGTTGATCTACGTCATTCACCAACAGAAGATGATGTAATGATGTATGATTTCTTAAAGCATTACCAAATCCCAGTCATTATAGTAGCAACAAAAGCAGATAAAATCCCTAAAGGAAAATGGGATAAACATGCAAAAGTAGTTCGTGAAAAGTTACAGATTGAAGAAGGGGATGAATTAATTTTATTCTCATCTGAAACTGGTATGGGTAAAGAAAAAGCATGGTCAGTAATTGATCGTATGTGTAAATAAAAAATGCTGGTGGCTAAAAGGGCCACCAGCATTTTTTTGTTCAGGTCTCACCACAACTATTTATAAAGCTTTTTTAGTTATCTTTTTTAATAAATTCTCTTCGCAATAAATATACAAACGATCAGTAGAATTCAATTTACACTCTCTTAGTTTTGGAATATTTAACTGTTCATTTATCGCTAACAAAGTTGCTCCTTTTTCAAATAATTGTAGAAAGGCATCTTCATAAGTTTTCCATTCTTTATTAGGCTCGATTACATGTATATTGCTTCCATCAAACTTTGTATTTAAAAAATGCCTAAAAATTGTTGAAGTTCCAGGATGTAAAGTTGTTTTAGCGATTAGACGTGAAACAGATTCATATGATAAGACAAAATCATCTACATTTACGTGCTTAAAATTGACGATATGGCTTTCTTTTGATATTTCGACAATTGTATGAATAGGCATTTTTTTTGTAGATGATAGTGATTCGACGGCAGAAGCGATTAATAGCGTTTTTCCATCTTTTAAAACACTGTCTTCTATTGTAGAATCTGCAAATATACATACCCGTTTTGCCCCGAATATATTTGCATTTAGTAACGTGTTTTCGATTGAAGGGTCTCCTTGAATAAAATGAACTCGAGGATGCTCATAAGGTGATGTTTCTAGATTATCAATTAATACAATTTTTGCATTCGGTGAAGAATCGAAAAGTTCTTCAATCGCATCTCTTGTTTTTTTAGACCAACCAATATAAATAAAGTGATCATGATCCTTATACACAATTCTTCCCTCCAGCTTTAAACGATGATATTTAGAAAAGGAATCAACAGTTTTAGATACTAGTAAGCCTATAATACCGACCCCAAAAATAAATAAAAACATTCCTAAACATTTTCCTGCAACTGTTTTTGGAAAGAAATCTCCATAGCCTACTGTCGTCAAAGTAGTCATTGTCCACCACAAACCATCAAATAAAGTTGGAAAGGTTTGTGGTTCTAAAATATGTATAGTTATTGAACCAAAAGAAACAATTAGAAATGATAGAATTAAAATTGATACATAATTAAAAGAGACAAATTTTTTCCATAGTGCAAGGAAGTATAACAAAGATGTTCCTCCTTTTAAAAACTGCTAGTTATGTATAAAAAAGTATGTTTATTTTTTAGAAAATAGAAGATACAAACCGATAACAGCAATCAATATTGGCCAATAGTTCTGGAAAAACGAGACTTGTGATTGGAGCGAACTAAGCATTGTTGCAAGCTTTTCATTAAAAAGGAAAAATAAAGACATAATAAATAATAATAAACCAGGTAATAGCTCACCTTTTCCTTTTCGAGATTGTAGTAACATTCCGATTGAAATGATGAGAGTAAGAACGGACCAATGATTTGGCCAATTTTGAAAATGTTCGATGGCATAAAAATGAATTCCAAATCCAAGAACGACAAGTCCTGGGAATACATAATGAGTTTCTCTTCCTTTAATAGCTTGAACGAGAAGTGCAATACCAGTTATCAAGATCGGAGTCGTCCAAAATGTGAAAATATGTAAAGCTGGGACTTGCCATTTTGAAATAAGATAATAAATGCCAAAGCCAATTAATAGGATTCCAATAAATAATCGATTTTTTTTCATAGCAACTCCTGTTTAACATTATTTGTAATCACTTTTATTTTAAAATTATTGTATAATAAAATTTGTGTACATTTAATAGTATAAATCGGATTAATAATTCTACAAAATATTACATTTATGATAGCATATTGATGTAGAACATAGATATGAAATTTTGCTAAGCAAAGATAGATATAAAACAAAAGTTTGTACAAAGTTTTTTAGGGGGGCTTTAGGGCATGCACATCATTACAATAGGGATTAATTATAAAACTGCCCCAGTTGAAGTGCGAGAAAGGGTAGCGTTTGCTCCAAATGAACTACAGGACGCAATGAACTCATTAAAAAAAGAAAAAAGCATTTTAGAAAACATTATTGTTTCTACTTGTAATCGTACGGAGATTTATGCAGTTGTCGATCAAGTTCATACTGGTCAATATTATATGAAACGCTTTTTATTACAACGTTTTGACTTAAAAGATGAGGAATTATCACCATATTTAATCATTAAAACTGGAAATGATGCAATTAACCATTTATTCACTGTAGCAAGTGGTTTAGATTCAATGGTAATTGGTGAGACTCAAATTCTTGGACAAGTAAAAGATAGTTATTTACTTGCTCAAGAGAATCATGTAATTGGTACGATTTTTAATCAATTATTTAAGCAAGCAATTACATTTGCAAAAAAAGTTCACTCAGAAACTGGAATCGGTGAAAATGCTGTATCTGTAAGTTATGCTGCTGTAGAGCTATCAAAAAAGATTTTTAGCAATTTAAAAGGCTGCAATGTATTGATTGTTGGAGCAGGGAAAATGAGTAACTTAGCTTTACAAAACTTGTATTCTCAAGGAGTAGGAAAAGTTACAGTTATTAACCGAACTGTTGAAAATGCAGTTAGACTTGCAGACCAATTCAATGGGATCGGAAAAGGGCTAGAATCACTTGAAAATGCTTTGAAAGAAGCGGATATCGTTATTAGTTCAACTGGATCAAAAGAATACGTGATTACGGAAAAAATGATTCGTCGAATTGAAAAATCAAGAAAAGGTAACCCATTATTCTTAGTTGATATCGCTGTTCCTAGAGATATTGAACCATCAATTCATCATATTGATAGTGCATTCTTGTATGATATTGATGATCTTCAAGGAATTGTTGCAGAGAATTTAGCAGAACGTGAACGTGAGGCAGTAAAAATTAAGAAGGCAATAACTGAAGAAATTGATATTTTTCAATCTTGGTTATCAATGCTAGGTGTTGTTCCGGTAATCTCTGCATTACGTGATAAGGCGTTAGATATTCAAGCAGATACAATGAGTAGTCTAGAGAGAAAACTTCCTCATTTATCTGAAAGAGATTTAAAAATTATCCAAAAGCACACAAAAAGTATCGTAAATCAACTTTTACGAGACCCAATTATGAAAGCAAAAGAAATGGGTACATCAAAACACTCAGAAGCACAAATTGCCCTTTTTAAAGAAATATTTAGTCTAGATGAAATTTTACAAGAATCTAAAGATGAAAAACACATGCAAACTAATCAAGAAAAAGAGACTATTTCTTTAAAACAAAACTTAGGTTTTTTATGAGGTATAGTTAGTGGCGCTTTTGGAAAGTAGTTTTATCTATCACTTATTAATCTTATTGTTTGCATGGAGTATCGTTTTTTCTTTTATAGATTTTATAGATACAAATAGGATGGCAAGTCGGGTAGCATTTTATTTGCTAGCAATTGTTTGGGTGTTTTCTTCTGTTTTAATGATTTACACCATTAGCCAATACAGTTTATATTCCTTTATTACTTCCAGGGAAGGGCTATATATTTATGTATGGATTATCATATCACTATCACTGTTTATTAATTGGGTAGTAAAACTAGAGTACTTAGTTTTCTTTACAAATGTTGTTTCATTTTTAGTATTTTCATTATCAATTTTAATTCCGAAGGCGGGTAAAACAGCTACATTAGTCGATCAGTTAAAATCGGAGTTATTATATATCCATATTGGACTTGCTTTCTTAGCATACGGTGCATTTACCCTGTCCTTTATTTTTTCGGTTATGTACATTTTTCAATATGTTTTATTAAAAAAGAAGAAATGGTCTACACATTTAAAGAAGTTGGGGAGTTTAGGTAAGTTGGAAAAAATGTTTATTACATTTAACTTATTTGGAGTTCCGCTAATGCTAACTTCCCTTATTTTAGGTGTTATTTGGGCAAGTATTCGATTACACACATTTGTTTGGTATGACATGAAAGTAATAGGCTCATTTTTCGTTTTAATCATGTATAGTACATTTATGTATTTAAAGGTAAGCAACCGTTTCTATGGCAAATCTCTTTGCATATTTAACATCTGTTGCTTCTTAGTTTTGTTCGGAAATTATGTTGTTTCAAATCTATATTCAAAGTTTCATTTATGGAGTACGTAAGGAGATGTAACAATGCGTAAAATTATAGTTGGTACAAGAAGAAGTAAACTAGCATTAACACAAACGAAATGGTTTGTAGAGAAACTAAAAGAGGTAGCACCCGATTATGAATTTGAGTTAAAAGAAATCGTTACAAAAGGTGATGTAATACTTGATGTAACCCTTTCAAAGGTTGGAGGAAAAGGTTTATTCGTTAAAGAAATTGAACATGCAATGTTAACGAGTGAAATAGATTTAGCTGTACATAGTATGAAGGATATGCCAGCTATTTTACCTGAAGGTTTAATGATTGGATGTACTCCTAAACGCGTTGATCCTAGAGATGCCCTACTATCAAATAGTGGAAAAGGATTAATGGAACTTGAAGAAGGATCAGTTGTCGGTACAAGTAGTTTAAGAAGAAGTGCTCAAATTAAAGCAGTTCGTCCTGATCTACAAATCAAATGGATTCGTGGAAATATCGATACACGTATTCAAAAGCTAAAGGATAATGAATACGATGCGATTATTCTTGCAGCAGCTGGTTTAACAAGAATGGGTTGGGCTGAAGAAAGTATAACTGAATACATTGACGAAACAATCTGTGTACCAGCGGTAGGCCAAGGTTCACTTGCTATCGAATGTCGTGAAAATGATACAGAAATCCGTGAATTACTAAATAGACTCAATGATGAATTAACATATACAACAGTAGAAGCTGAACGTGTATTTCTTCATAAAATGGAAGGTGGTTGCCAAGTTCCTATTGCTGGATTTGCAACGATCGATGACAAAGATGAAATCTCGTTAACTGCACTAGTAGCTAAACCAGATGGAACAATCATCTTAAAAGAAACTGTTAAAGGTACTGATCCAACTGAAATTGGAGAAAAAGCTGCAAATCTATTAATTGAACGTGGAGCAAAGGATATTATTGATTCTGTAAAAGAGGCTGCGGATGAATAATTCCTTAAATGGAATGAAAATATTAGTGACAAGGGCAGAGCAACAAGCTGATGAATTCAATCAATTAATTCATCAGTTTGGTGGATGTCCTATTAATCTTCCACTTCAAAAAATAGTTAAAAGTGATATTACAATTAATGAATTGGAAAAATTAGTTCTTGATACAGAATGGATTTTATTCACAAGTGTTAATTCAGTAAATTACTTTGTGCAAAATATTACAAAGGAGCTTAAACAAAAAATTCTTCAAAAAAAAATTGGTGCTGTCGGAGAAAAAACAAAGAACCGATTAGTTGAAGAAGGATTTGAAGTAGCTTTCCTTCCAAGTCAATTTACTGGTAAAACATTTGCTTCTGAGTTAAGTTACATAGTAGAAAAAGGAACAAAATTTTTATTTTTACGTGGCTCTTTAGCGAGTGATAACGTACCAAAAATACTAGGAGAAAATGGTCATATAGTTAATTTATTAACTGTTTATGAGACCATTGCAAATCTAGGAATTAAAAATGAACTGTTAAATTTATTAATAAATAAAAAACTGGATGTGATTACATTTTTGAATCCATTTAGTGTAGAACAGTTTTGTTTTTTGATTGGAAATAAAATTAGTATGGAAGATTTAAAAAACATTCAAATTGCTTGTATCGGTGAAGTAACCGCACAAAAAGCTAGAGAAAAAGGTTTGAATAATATTATTGTTCCTAGTAAATTTACAACAGAGGCTTTAATTAAAAAAATAGTAGATGATATTGATTAATCAGATCGTCTTTAAAAAAGAAGGAGAAAAAAATGACTTATTCTATTCCGTTTGATCGTCACCGTCGTTTAAGAAGTACACAAGCATTACGCTCTATGGTTAGAGAGACTCATTTACATAAAGAAGATTTTATTTATCCTCTTTTTGTTGTTGAAGGACAAGGGGTTAAAAACCCTATTAGTTCAATGCCAGGTGTATTTCAATTTTCGTTAGATGAATTAAAAAAAGAAATGGATGAAATTGTATCATTAGGTATAAAATCTGTCATATTCTTTGGTATTCCTGATGTAAAAGACGCAGTAGGTTCTGAAGCGTACTGTGCAACTGGAATCGTTCAACGTGCGATTTCACAAACGAAAGAACAATATCCTGAAATGATTGTTATTGCAGATACATGTTTATGTGAGTATACAGATCATGGCCATTGTGGAGTTTTAGAAGATGGGTATGTTAATAATGATGAATCGTTAATACTATTAGCAAAAACAGCAGTTAGTCAAGCACAGGCTGGCGCAGATATTATTGCTCCTTCAAATATGATGGATGGATTCGTAGCAACAATTCGCCATGCTTTAGATGAGGCTGGATTTGATAATATTCCAATTATGTCATATGCAGTAAAATATGCTTCAGCATTTTATGGACCATTCCGTGAGGCAGCTCAAAGCGCTCCAGGACAAGGTGATCGTAAGGCATATCAAATGGACCCTGCAAATCGTTTAGAAGCGTTCCGTGAAGCAGAATCAGATACAGTTGAAGGTGCGGATTTCTTAATCATTAAACCAGCTCTTTCATATTTAGATATCATTCGTGATATCAGAAATAACTATCACCAACCAATCGTTGCTTATAATGTTAGTGGAGAATATGCAATGGTTAAAGCTGCTGCATTGAATGGTTGGATTGAAGAAGAGAAAGTTGTAATGGAAAAATTAATTAGTATGAAACGTGCTGGTGCAGATATGATTATGACTTATCATGCTAAAGATGCTTGCAGATGGTTATCAGAAGGGAAGTAATAATAAATGAGATCATATAACAAGTCAATTGAAGCTTTTGAAGAGGCAAAACAAGTACTTCCTGGAGGAGTAAATAGTCCGGTACGTGCATTTAAAAGTGTTAATATGTCACCAATTTTTATGAGTCATGGAAAAGGTTCTAAAATATATGATATAGACGGAAATGAGTATATTGATTATGTATTATCATGGGGACCTCTGATTTTAGGTCACTCAAATGAGCGTGTAGTTGAAGGCTTAAAGCGAACAGCAGAAACTGGTACTAGCTTTGGGGCACCAACATTAAAGGAAACAGAATTAGCTAAACTTGTTATCGAAAGAGTGCCTTCGATTGAAGTTGTGCGAATGGTTAACTCAGGAACAGAAGCGACAATGAGTGCTTTACGTCTTGCTCGCGGATTTACTGGTCGAAACAAAATCTTAAAATTTGAAGGATGCTACCACGGACATGGTGATTCTTTATTAATTAAAGCAGGTTCTGGTGTAGCTACACTTGGATTACCAGATAGTCCTGGTGTACCTGAAGGTGTTGCATCAAATACAATCACTGTTCCTTATAATGATTTAGAAAGTATACGATATGCTTTTGAACAATATGGAGATGACCTAGCAGCGGTTATTGTTGAGCCAGTTGCAGGTAATATGGGGGTTGTTCCACCAGTTGAAGGTTTCTTAGAAGGCTTAAGAGAAATTACGACTCAATATGGTACATTATTGATTTTTGATGAAGTTATGACTGGCTTCCGTGTAGGATATAATTGTGCTCAAGGTCATTTTGGTGTAACACCTGATATCACTTGCTTAGGAAAAGTTATCGGTGGAGGTTTACCAGTAGGTGCATATGGTGGAAAAGCTGAAATCATGAATCAAATTGCTCCAAGTGGCCCAATTTATCAAGCTGGAACTCTTTCAGGAAATCCTTTAGCGATGACTGCTGGTTACGAAACATTAAGTCAGCTATCAAAAGAAGATTATGTAGAATTTAACCGTAAAGCTGATTTGCTAGAAGCAGGTTATAAAGCTGCAGCTGAAAAATACAATATTCCACATTGTATTAATCGAGCAGGTTCAATGGTTGGATTCTTCTTCACAAACGAAAAAGTTGAAAATTACGAAACAGCAAAAACTTCTAATTTAGAAATGTTTGCTAAATACTATCAACTAATGGCTGAACAAGGAGTTTTCTTACCACCATCACAATTTGAAGGTCTATTCCTATCAACTTCACATACAGACGAAGATATTCAAAAAACGATTGCAGCTGCTGAATACGCATTTTCGCAATTAGTTTAATTTAAGGTGGTGTCCTATTTTTAGGGCACCATTTTTTGTTAAAGAAAATAGAGTTGGTAAAGCTTCAGTAGAACGACTGTAGAGAAAAATAGAGAAGTTCAAGCTGCAAATAGATATATAGGAGAATTACAAATAAGATGCCGATCTATGTAAAAATAGATGAGGAGAAACTAAAAAAGCAAACTGCAGTTAAAATCCCAAGAATAGCAATTAACATGTAAAATTACCCATACCATTATAAATATGATCGAGTAAATGAAAAACACCCTTTATTTACCCATCTACTAATTGGTAAATAATTTCAATAACATTGTTGCCCATTTCTTTCTTCAGTTTTTACTGATACTATTCGTCCAGTGCTTCGTAAATGCCGCTTTTAATTTTTCTTTTTCCTATTATCTTTTCACTGTTTTTCTTTAATCCTGCGATTTTTAAACCTTTCTTAATATAAAATAACAATCTTTTCTTCATAAATTTTTCGTTTCTTTCATAAAAATGTAATGTCATAGACCAAATTGGACGATGAGAGGAGGACATTAAGGTGTCTTCAGAAAATCAAACAAATATTCGCTTTTCATTGAAAGAAACTGTCTGGTTCCAAAAAGGACAGGAAGTTAAAGAGGTAAGGTCACTCTCGTTAAATCCAGACATTACTATACAGCAATTTGAAGAATATGTTCAAGTGAAGGGTGTCTTAACCTTAGAAGGTAATTACACACCTGATTTATCAAATCAAGGTGATTATTACTCATTAAGAGAATTAGCACCTTCAAGAATGATTGAAAATGTAATCGCTCTTGAAGATGGAAGTTGTGAAATGATTCATCAGTTCCCTGTAGATATTTCAATACCATTAACTAGGATTACTGATCTAGAAAATCTATGTGTTTCAGTAGAGACATTTGATTATCAAATAGCTGAAAAAGGTAGTATTCAAATTGCTGCTGATTTATGTATTTCTGGTCTACATGACCATAATAGAGCAGTAGAAACTTATCAAGAACAAAGAGGGTATGAGCAATATAATAACTACGCATACGAAAACGAATATCGCTCAAGTAATGAAGGAAATGAAGGATATGAGTATCAGGAAGAAAGAGAACAAGAGGAACAATTCCAATTCTTCCATCAACCAACTTCAGAACAGGAATCAAGTGAACAAGATAATCTTTACGGCAGTGATTGGATTCAATCCCTTGAAGAGAATGATGAGCAAGAAGAACAAGACACATATCCTGGGCAACCTACTTACTTAGAGGTTTTTCAGCCTGAAGAAGTAGTTGAAGATCGAGTCGAAGCAGTTGAAAATGAAGTGGAACATTATTATGAGTTAGAAGAAAGCGAAGAACAAAGTTATGAAGAGGAACAACAAGTAGAAGAACAATCTAATATTGAAATTATGGTCCAGTCAGAGCAGTCAGAGGAATTAGTGCAGTCAGAGCAGTTAGAAGAGCAATCAGAAGCTCAAGAGGAAGAATACGAAGAAGTATTTAGAGGCTTTAATATATCAGCAGAAGCAATGGAACCACAAGCAATGGAACCACAAGCAATGGAACCACAAGCAATGGAACCACAAGCAATGGAACCACAAGCAATGGAATCACAAGCAATGGAACCACAAGCAGTGGATACAACCCCGAGCTTCTTAATGAATAATAATGATGTAGAAGCTAGTCAAAGTGAAAATACAGCACAGGCAACTAACAATCCGTATAATGAGCGACCTAGTTTCTTGAATAATGATTTTAATGTACACAGTTATTTAAACAATTCATTAAATAGTAGACCTAGCTTCTTAGATAATGATTTCAGCACTTTGCAAAATGTTAATAATGAAAACAATGCTCAAAAAGAAATAGAAAAATATGAAGAGCTATATAATCGAACTTTAGAGCAAAACTATCAACCATATGTTAACCAACAATTTCAGCAAGCTCCATTTGCATATAATCAAAATCAGGAACAATTCTATCAAAATCAGGAGCAATTCTATCAAAATCCATTCCCTCAAGTAAATCAAGAAAATAATTTCGCGAATCCAAATGATGTTCGTCAAACACCACCATATTATGCAGATTATTATCAAGCTCAAGTGGAGCAACAAGAAGCACCACCACCTGAATTACCAAAAGTAGAAATAAAAGCTGATCCAGTTGGTAAAAAGGAAGTAAAAGAAGAAGTAAGCGAAGCAAGAAGCATTAAAAGTGACAATCTACTATCAAGTTTGTTTACTGGCGAAGGAAGAGAAGATTCTTATACTAAATTAAAACTATATTTAGCTCAAAATGGAGATACAATTGAATCTGTCGCTAAAAAATATAACTTACAAACTCAGCAGTTGAATCGGGTTAATAACTTGAATGATGAATTTTTATCAGAAGGGCAAATCATTTATATTCCTGTAACTGCTATAAAACAATAACAATATGGTAAGAGCTTTGTATTAGTTAAGACACTTGTCTACTAATACAAGGCTTTTACGCATTTAGAAAGTGAGAGTGACGCATCTTGTATAGAAAACCTAAAGATGAAATAAGCGTCATTTTAGCACAGTATCATATTGTACCAAATTATTTTGAAACTGTTGGTAAGGTAGTTAAGATCTATACGAATCAAGGTGTATTTGCGCTAAAAGAGGCAAATGTGAATCGAGTTTATAGAAATAATTTGATTGAAAATGTTCGTTCTTTACAAGATAAAGGCTTTCGAAATGTTGTACCAATATATCATACCCAGAGTGGAGATTATATTGTTGAATTTAATACGAAGCATTACTATTTAATGCCGTGGATTGAAAGTGTTGATGAAAAGTCAGATGAGAATTTGCATTTTCAACGAATGTTTACATCACTAGGTAAGATGCACAACAGTACACAAAAAGAGAAAAAGGTAGATAAAGATCAATTACAAATCCACTATGATACGTTAACAAAAAGGTGGAGTAAAGATAAAGAAGTATTGGAAAATTTCATTGAAGTTGCAGAAGGTAATTGGTATATGTCACCTTATGAACTAAGCTATTGTACGTATTTTCATAAAATATTAAGTGCACATCAATTTGCTAAGGGACAGTTAGATGAATGGTTTAAAAAAATGAAAGAAACTGAAAATACGAGAGTTGTCATGAACCATGGAAATTTATCTATTTCCCATTTTCTTGTAAATAAAAGAGGTGAAGGTGTCTTTATCAATCTAGAAAATGCACAAGAAACTACACCAATTCAAGATTTATCGAACTATTATAAGAATTCTTTTAAAACATATCCTATTCAGCAACCTGATCGTAATAATTGGCTTAAAATGTATGAAAAGAATTTTTCATTAAGAGAAGAGGAAAGAATGTTATTTTTAAGCTATATGGCATATCCAACTCAGTTTTCTTCCAAAATTTCTAATTATTTAAAGCGATCCGGGGTTAATAATGAAAAAGACAATGTAAGAGATTTATTAAATGCATACTGGCATATGATTAATATTGAATTTTTTGTTTCTAAAATACAAGAGGATATTGAAGCAGAGAAATCTATAGATGGTTTATGAGTTCAAACTGCATAATTAAGAGAGAAAATAAAAACATCTATCCAATCACCGCATTAATGTTAGCAACATGGATAGATGTTTTTTATGTTTATTATTTTACATGACGTTTAATAGCGTTTACTACACTTTTACGTACAAAATCCTTGTCCGTAATATGATCCTTTGAAAAAGAGATTCGAACATTATTTTCATCTGTACCAAAGAATTTAGAAAACTTACCTGTTGTTTCTTTTTGTTTTTGATTAAGTTGAAGGATTAAGTCGACTGTTTTGTCAAAGCTTAAATAGTTAACTTCAACCTCCTCTAATTTTCCACGGAATTCGCCATTCATTGGGTAAAATTCAAATTCTTGAATAATTTTTCCATATTTCTTTTTGTTTTCACTATCTCTTAATACAAATCCTTCTTCTTGAAGTGCCTGGATTACCGTTTTTAAGCCTACTGAAGGAACTACTTGTACGCCATCAGCATCATATTGGTCAACAGCTTTTTCTATTTCTAAATGAGTTTTAATCCAAATATGGGATTTGTGAAGTGATACTGGTGTATTTTCAGATAAGGTGAAAAAGAAAGGAATAACAACTTCTTCATTTGCATTTATTATACGATCAACTGATACGATAAATTTTTGTAAAGTACCATTCTTATTAACAATCTTATCATTTGATTCAACTTGATATTCAGTCATTACATGTAAAAAGACGGAATCTAGTTCTTGTTTAACTCGACCACCTTTTATATATAATTCACCTTTTACTCGTTCACCAGCTTGATATTCTGTTTTTTCAAGCTTTGTATCGATTCTCGTTCCACCGATTCCGAGAACACGAGCTAATGTATTTTTAAATAAACCCATGAATATCCCCCTAAAAATTATATCTACATACTATATAATTATCGCATAATTAAATAAGTACTAGTATACCAGAATGTTAAATAATCATTACAATTATTTGTCGTATTTTTTTTATGTATTAAAAAATGTGGTACTATATTGACACATATTGAATAATCTAGAAAGAAATTAGAAATAATGTTGACTAAGCTTAAGTAAATTTTGTAGACTATTACATATATTCATAATGAAATGCAATGATAGGGAAGAGTACAACGAACTAGTTCTTCAGAGAGGAAACCATTTGGTGGGAGGTTTCTAGAAAATAGAGTTGGAATGTCGCCCTTGAGCAGTGACTTCGAAAGCTTTTAGTGATTAGAAGTTACCGGATGATCCGTTATCTTTTTTAAGTGTGTCAGTTAAACAAAAGTTTTTTCTGACAAAAAAAGGTGGTACCGCGAATTCAACTCCATTCGTCCTTTTCAAGGATGAGTGGAGTTTTTTTATTTTTCAATAATTATTAGAGGAGATGAATCCGAATGGAAACTACAAAAAAATCATTACCAACAAAATATGATCCGAATTTAGTTGAAAAAGATCGTTACCAATTTTGGTTAGATGGGAAATTCTTTGAAGCACAAGTGGAATCAGAAAAGCCGAAATATACAATCGTAATTCCTCCACCTAACGTAACTGGAAAATTACACTTAGGTCATGCTTGGGATACAACATTACAAGATATCTTAACTCGTACTAAACGAATGCAAGGTTATGACGTACTTTATTTACCTGGTATGGACCATGCTGGTATTGCTACACAAGCAAAAGTTGAAGCGAAATTACGAGAAGAAGGCTTATCAAGATATGATTTAGGACGTGAAAAATTCCTAGAAAAAGCTTGGGAGTGGAAAGAAGAATATGCTTCACACATTCGTTCTCAATGGGAAAAAATCGGTTTAGGTTTAGATTACTCTCGTGAACGTTTCACATTAGATGAGGGGCTATCTGATGCAGTAAAAGAAGTATTCGTTAAGCTATACAAAAAAGGTTTAATCTATCGTGGTGAATATATCATCAACTGGGATCCAGCAACAAAAACAGCTTTATCAGATATCGAAGTTATTTATAAGGATGTTCAAGGTGCATTCTACCATATGCAATATCCATTAACAGACGGAACTGGAAAAATTCAAATTGCAACTACTCGTCCTGAAACAATGCTTGGCGATACTGCTATTGCGGTTCATCCAGAAGACGAAAGATATAAATCAATGGTTGGTAAAACAGTTACACTTCCAATCGTTAATCGTGAAATTCCAATTATTGCTGACGATTATGTTGATATGGAATTTGGTACTGGAGTTGTAAAAATTACTCCTGCCCATGACCCTAATGATTTTGAAGTTGGAAACCGTCATGACTTACCTCGCATTCTTGTAATGAATGAAGATGGTACGATGAATGAAAAAGCAGGAAAGTACAATGGTATGGATCGCTTTGAATGCCGTAAACAAATCGTTAAAGATTTACAAGAGATGGGTGTTCTTGTTGAAATCGAAGAACATATGCATTCTGTAGGTCATAGTGAACGTAGCGGAGCGGTTGTTGAGCCATATTTATCAACTCAATGGTTTGTTAAAATGCAACCACTAGCTAATGCTGCAGTAGCATTACAAAATTCTGATGATAGCGTAAAATTTGTACCGGATCGTTTTGAAAAAACGTATCTACGTTGGATGGAAAATATACGTGACTGGTGTATTTCACGCCAATTATGGTGGGGACATCGTATTCCGGCTTGGTACCATAAAGAAACTGGTGAGATTTATGTAAATCAAGAGCCACCAGCTGATATTGAAAATTGGAATCAAGATAACGATGTTTTAGATACTTGGTTCAGTTCAGCATTATGGCCATTCTCAACTTTAGGTTGGCCAAATGAAGAAAGTAAGGATTTCCAAGCTTACTTCCCAACAAATGTATTAGTAACTGGTTATGATATTATTTTCTTCTGGGTATCACGAATGATTTTCCAAGGAATTGAATTTACTGGTAAACGTCCATTTAACGATGTTTTAATTCATGGCTTAGTACGTGACGAGCAAGGACGTAAAATGAGTAAATCGCTTGGTAATGGTGTTGACCCAATGGATGTTATTGAGAAATATGGAGCAGATTCATTACGTTACTTCTTAACAACAGGAAGTTCACCAGGCCAAGATTTACGTTTCAGTATTGAGAAAGTTGAAGCTACTTGGAACTTTGTAAACAAAATTTGGAATGCTTCTCGTTTTGCTTTAATGAATATGGAAGGCTTCACATATGAAAATATCGATTTAACGAAAGAAAAATCTGTTGCTGATGAATGGATATTAACTCGTTTAAATGAAACAATTGAAAGTGTAACAACTTTAATCGATCGTTATGAATTTGGTGAAGTTGGCCGTGTACTTTATAACTTCATTTGGGACGATGTTTGTGACTGGTATATTGAAATGGCAAAGATTCCTTTATACGGTGACAATGAAGATGCAAAAAACATGACTCGTTCAGTTCTTGCACACGTATTAGAAAGTACAATGAAGCTTTTACATCCATTTATGCCTTTCGTTACTGAAGAAATTTGGCAATCTCTACCACACCAAGGGGAGTCTATTACAGTTTCTGCTTGGCCGACAGTTAGAGAGGAATTAACAAATAAAGAAGCTTCTGAAACGATGAAAATATTAGTTGAGTTAATTCGTTCAGTTCGTAATATTCGTGCAGAAGTAAACACGCCAATGAGCAAAAAAGTTCAACTAATGATCTCTGCAAAGGATGAAACGATTGCAGCTGCATTAGAAGAAAATCGTTCATATATTGAACGCTTTTGTAATCCAGAAGAATTAACAATTTCTACTAACTTAACTGCACCAGAAAAATCGATGTCAGCAGTAATTAGTGGGGCTGAGCTTTATCTTCCGCTAGAAGGATTAATTAATCTTGAAGAAGAGAAAAAACGTTTAGAGAAAGAATTAGAAAAATGGACTAGTGAAGTTGAACGAGTTCAAAAGAAATTAAGTAACCAAGGTTTTGTAGCGAAAGCTCCTGCAGCAGTTATTGAAGAAGAGCGTCGTAAAGAAAAAGATTATCTTGAAAAACAAGAATCTGTAAGAGCTCGAATTGCAGAACTAAGTAAATAAGTAGTTTAAGCAGGCAATCTAATTGACTGCAATAAAAGTTAGTCAAATAAAAACGACGAATTGAGTTAATGATTCGTCGTTTTTACTATAAAGGTAGGGTTAAGATGGTTAATACATATGAGGAAGCATTGAAATGGATGTATAACAGAACAAAATTTGGCATTGTACCTGGACTAAAAAGAATGGAAGAAATGCTAGTTAGACTAGGAAATCCTCAGCTAAATGTCAAAGCAATTCATGTCGCAGGAACGAATGGAAAAGGCTCTACAATTACTTTCCTTCAAAGTATTTTATTAGATGCAGGGTATACTGTCGGAACTTTTACATCACCATATATATTAGATTATCGTGAACAAATCATGTTCTGCGGTGAAATGATTAGTGAACAAGAATTTATTCAACTAGTAAACTGTATGATTCCAGTTGTTGAAGAAGTTGAACAGTTACCTTGTGGTGCTCCAACTGAATTTGAAATCATTACAACAATGGCTTTTTACTTTTTCGGTAAAATAAAAGAACATGACATATTTTTAGTAGAAGCTGGTTTAGGTGGGTTAGAGGATTGCACAAATGTAATGACACCTTTAATTAGTATTATTACGAGTATTGGCCATGATCATCAACAAATTCTTGGTGAAACAATAGAAGAAATCACTAAGCATAAGGCAGGAATTATTAAAAAGCGAATTCCAATTGTTACAGCAGAATTGAAAGAAAACGCTTTAACGATTATTCAAAATGCTGCAATCAAAAATGAAGCTGATTATTTTGAATATGGAAAGCATTTTTTTGCTTCTCCTTTGAAAGATTCACTTTATGAAAAGTTTAATTACAAAGGTAATGACAGGCTAATTGATCATATTGAGTTATCAATGCTTGGAAACCATCAAATTAGGAATGCTTCTTGCGCAATCTGTGTTGTTCAATTATTACAAAATAAATATGGAATGAAGTTTAGTGAAGATAATATCAAAAGAGGATTAAAAATAGCTCAAAAAGCAGGTAGATTAGAACGAATAGCTTCTAATCCTGTCATTTATATTGATGGTGCACATAATGTTGAAGGAATTAAAAGTTTAGTGGAGACGATGAATAACCGTTTTCTTGATAAGGAAATAAGGATTGTGTTCTCTGCCTTGAAAGATAAAAATGCCCGAGAGATGTTAAAAGAATTACGAGAAATAACAAATAATATTGTAATGACAACTTTTGATTTTCCTAGAGCGATGAATAAAGACGAATTAATTTCGAATGCTAATACACTTAATATAAAATATGAAAGTGATTTATCTATTGCAATCGATAAGAATATAAAGGATATACAGGAAAACGAGATATTGTTAATAACCGGTTCTTTATATTTTATCTCAGTAGTGAGAAGATATTTGCTAAAAAAATTCGCTTAGAATTGTAAAGGAGGGCCCATAGTCTTGATTAGTAAGCATAGTAATAGGTTGATTTGGATTGCATGGATTGTACTAATGCCTATCATATTTTATTATGCTAATATGGTTAGCCCTCTTAGACATATAGATCGTTCAAATTTTTTAATTATAATCGCATTATTTCTAATTGTAGCCAATATGCCGATTAAAATTAATGATGCTACATTTTCTTTTATTTTTGGAATATCAATTTTGGTTTTTTTATCTTATGGTTTAGTTGCAGAACTTTTAATAAGTCAATTAGCCTATTCGATTCTGTATATAAGATTGAGTATTACGAAAAAAACCCTCTACCGAATGCCGCTTAATTCGTTAATGTTTGCATTATGTTCTATTGGAAGTGCACTTCTTTATTATTTAGTTGGGGGAAAGATTGAACCTACTGGGACTAAAGAAATATTGAACAGCTTAATTCCAATCCTCATTTACACACTTGCATCTTTTTGGATTAATCAAATCGTTATTTATTTTATTACGATTCACTTGTATAAAAGAGAAATGAAATTAATTAATAGAGAATTTAAGTGGGATTTGTTTATCTATCTATTAATGTATCCAATCGGAATAAGTCTATATTTAATGTTAGAGACAAAAGGATATATTACGATAATTTACATAACTATTTACTATATTATCTTAATGATTATTTTAAACTCTTTATCCTCTGCTTTAAATATGAACAAATATTTAAAGCAAACGATGAAAATAAGTCAAAAACTGTCTCAAAGAATGGAAGAAGAGGAAGTAATCGATGAGTTTTTTGAACAATTAACTACTTTAATTCCAGTTTCATATGGAAATTTATGTATAGTTGAAGATAAATCGCTTAAATTAAAAAGATATTTTCAAAATAAATGTGATGAAAAAATATTTAGTTGTCCTTACTTTGATACGCTTGATGGCTCAATATCTAAAAAAGTATTTTTTGAAAAAAGAAGATATAATTTTAACAGACGATCACAATGGTACACAAATGATCATTTGAAATTTTTAGAAGCAGAAAGTTTATTATCAATCCCTGTTATAAAAAATCAAGAAGTAGTTGGTGTACTCACAATTGCATCAGAACAAAAAAATGCTTTTAAAAAATACCAAGTAGTTCTAATCGAAATACTTGCATTATATCTCGCAATTGCGGTTGAAAATGCAAGGTTTTACTTACAAACAAAAATCAGAAGTGAAACCGATTCTTTAACCGGCTTATATAATTTTGAATATCTCGAATCTAAAATTAAAGATGAATTTGACCGGTTGAAAGCATTCAAGATAAAGTCAATTTCATTACTTCTAATTGATTTAGATTATTTTAAAAGAGTGAATGACCGATACGGTCATCAAGCAGGTAATGAAGTATTATTTGAAGTTGCAAGACGGATTAAACTGGTAGTGAATCAATGTGGTTTAGTTGCTCGTTTTGGTGGAGAAGAATTTTCAGTACTGCTCGTAAATCATAGTGAAAAAGAAACATATGATTTAGCAGAAGAAATTAGAAAATCTCTTGAAATTATTCCATTTTACATTACAAATCATATGACTAACGAAGATCAACAAATTAAATTAACAGTAACAGCAAGTATAGGTGCAGCTGTTGCACCATTTGTGGCGACAGAACCGTCAGACTTAATTCGATGTGCAGACAGAGCTATGTATTCAAAAGCAAAAAATGCTGGAAGAAATAAAGTGGCAATGTATAGCAAATAACCACCGGGAAATCCTACGGTGGTTATTTATTTATGTAGATAAAAAATGAGCAAGTTTTTGTAATTTTTTGTTGCACGATACCTGTTTGCCCTCGACAAATGTCGGCGTGTTTTTCTGGAATTATATGTTAGTATTTTTTTACGTTTTAAAATAAAGTAGTAGGAGGATTCATATGGACAAGTCCTCAAAGATATCAATTAAAATTAATGGCGAGGAAAAAGCGTTTGAAGAAGGTGCCGTGACTTCCCAGGATCAGGTAGAGGAGAAGAACGGGGAATTTGGATGGGTTTTACCAACTCCTGATGGGTTAGGGAAAAAAGTAATCGTTTTAGATGATGTTAAAAAGAAGAAAAAGATTAAGCCAGAGCAAAAGGTGAAGGAGAAAAAGAAGATTTCTTTTTTCACAAAGAAGTCACCTTCGAAAAGTATTATTATTTCTATTATAGGTGCAAGTTTAATAGGACTATGTTTTGGGTTTGTATTTTTAGGTATATTTAAACAATCAAAGCCAGATGCACTTACCCCAACTAAAAATAGTGTATCGGTTTCTGGTACTGCAACGAATCAAGTACAAATGAAGATTCCAGCAGTGAAGTTTGATCTGGCACAAGTTGGAATGTATAAAAGTATGGAATCAGCGAAGAAAAATGAAAAAGAAGTATCTACAAATGGCTTTACCCCTGTCATTTATGAAAAAAATAATAATTTTTTCGTCGTTATTGCTTTGAGCGGGAAAGATAGCACGTTTTTAGCAGATGAAGTGAAGAGAAAGTTAAAAAGTACTTATTTAAAAGAAGAAACAGTTGGTGGGCAAGTATATAAAGGCCCAAAACAATCAGTAGATATGTATAAAGCTGAAGTGGAAACATTTAATTTTATGTTATCGTACTTAACAGATCAAAACTTTAATAATGAAAAACAACTTGAACAAATAAGCTCAACGATGTTAATTTTGAGTAAGCAAAAAGATTATATTAAAAATAAGCAATTACTAAGCGGACTTAAGCATTTACAAAACATTGAAAAAGTAATGTCCTCAAACAGTAAGCAAAATCTAAATAAAGTAACCCAATCAGTCCAATATGACATGTTATCCTTATTTAAAATATTAAAAGAACAAAAAAATACACTGACAAATTAAATTTTGTTAGTGTATTTTTAGTTTGTTGAAATATAAAACGGTCAATATAGTAAACGTACTCTATGTGAACATTTATTCATGATTAAATTATCATTTTTTGATGATTTATTCTTGATTTTAAATTTTAATATGTTTGAGCAATTTATTTATTTCAACAACACTAGTAATTTTTTTTTTGAAGTTAAAAATATTATGAGCTAATTAAAAAAACAAATTCGATTTATTAGATTATAAATTAATGTTAGTTATTATTTGACTACAAACAGTTTATTAAACAACTGTTATGTTACTCTAATTAAAGGCTATTTGATTAGGTTTTATTGCAGACTTATTTTGATGAATAAGTTGATTGNNCTACTCCTTTACGAAAATTTGATAATAAATTTGAAGATTATTTTTTAGCAGCGTGAATGCACTGACAAATAATTTTTGTTATTGTATTTTTTATTACAAATAAAATGAAAGAAATTAATATTTATCATTAAAAACTTCTTATTGTAATTTATATCTATTCAAATTTTAAGCAAATTTTATTCCGAAAAGACTGGGTTTGGACATAAAATATTTAAAAATGAAATTTTATTATTAGAGTATTTTAATACTTAACAAAACTTTCATTTTTATTACATTTTAATAACGAATAGGCAACGAAAAGTGTTTTTTACTAATTTGTGTTATAGTGATTATCTGGGTAGGATAGTCATGTATCCTTCCTTTTAAAAAAAATAATAGGTGAATAAAATGAAAAAACTTATATTAGCCTCTGCATCTCCTCGAAGAAAAGAACTTCTTAGCATGTTAAATATCCCTTTTATCATTGAAACTAGTGATGTTGAAGAAGTAATGGAGCAGAACTTACAGTCTTCTGAGATAGTAATGAAATTGGCGGAAGAAAAAGCTATAGATGTATCCAATAAATTTCCAAATGCAGTAGTAATCGGTGCTGATACGATCGTTACTTATAATGATAAAAAACTAGGTAAGCCAACCTCAAAAGAAGATGCATTTGCCATGTTAAAAATGCTATCTGGAAAAACACACGAGGTTTTTACTGGAGTTTCAATTATTAATGAAGGTAAAAGTAGTAGCTTTTATCAATGTACAAAAATTACCTTTAGTGAACTAAGTGATCAAGAAATAATTGATTATATCGATACTAATGAACCGATGGATAAAGCTGGTTCTTACGGCATACAAGGATATGGCGGAACATTTGTAGAGAAAATTGACGGCGACTATTATTCTGTTGTTGGACTTCCGATCAATAAAGTTAAGAAAAAACTAAGAGAACTAAATTTCTAACTTTTGATTTGAGGTGATACTTTGTCAAATTCGCTTCTCATTAAAGATTTTCCGAAAGATGAAAGGCCAAGAGAGCGATTGTTAAAATTTGGTCCTGGTAGTTTGTCTAACCAGGATTTACTTGCGATTTTATTAAGGACTGGGACAAAAAATGAATCGGTTTTAAAAGTTTCAAACGAACTTTTATTGAAATTTGATGGACTAAGATTATTAATGAATGCGTCTGTTGAAGAAATATCAAATATTAAAGGGATCGGTGAAGCGAAAGCTATACAGTTAATTGCTGCCTTTGAATTAGGAAAAAGGATTAACCGTCTTCAATATGACGAAAGATTTATGATTAAAAGTCCAGATGATTGTGCTAAATTTATGATGGATGAAATGCGATTTCTTGAACAAGAGCATTTTGTATGTTTATACTTAAATACGAAAAATCAAGTTATTGCCCGTGAAACTATTTTTAAAGGTAGTTTAAATGCTTCAATCGTCCATCCTCGTGAAGTTTTTAAAGAAGCTTTTCGTAGATCTGCAAGCTCGATTATTTGTTTACACAATCATCCAAGTGGGGATCCAACTCCAAGTCGAGAAGATATCGAAGTAACAAAACGATTAGTTGAATGTGGAAAAATAATTGGAATTGAATTACTAGACCATATCATAATTGGTGAACATAAGTATGTCAGTTTAAAAGAAAAAGGTTACGTTTAAGGGTGTTCATTAGTAGCTAATTGTTTTATAATGTAAGTTATGGATAAAAACCTGTTATTTACTAACGATAAGAGAATATAGTATAGATACTTTAAATATGAATTTAAGTTGTACGTTTTAGAAAGGAAGATACATATGTTTGGATTAGGTGGATTTACTCGTGATTTAGGAATAGACTTAGGTACTGCGAATACTTTAGTCTTTGTAAAAGGAAAAGGAATAGTAGTTAGAGAACCTTCTGTTGTTGCTTTAAGGACGGATACGAAACAAATTGTTGCTGTAGGTAATTCAGCAAAACTAATGATTGGTCGTACTCCAGGAAATGTTGTTGCAACTAGACCAATGAAAGATGGTGTAATTGCTGATTTTGAAACAACAGCAACAATGATGAAACACTATATTGATCAAGCTCAAAAAAGTAACGGATTTTTCTCACGTAAACCTTACGTAATGGTATGTGTACCATCAGGTATTACTGCTGTTGAAAAAAGAGCCGTTATCGATGCAACAAGACAAGCGGGTGCACGTGATGCATTCTTAATTGAAGAACCTTTTGCAGCAGCAATTGGTGCTAATTTACCGGTTATGGAACCAACTGGAAGTATGGTTGTTGATATTGGTGGAGGAACAACTGAAGTTGCAATTATCTCATTAGGTGGTATCGTTACAAGTCAATCGATTCGTACTGCCGGTGATGATATGGACGAAGCGATCATTCAATATATTAAAAAGAACTATAACTTATCAATTGGTGAACGAACTGCCGAACAGTTAAAGCTTGAAATTGGTTCAGCTATCAAAACTGAATCAGATGAACAAATGGATATTCGTGGTCGTGATTTAATTTCAGGTTTACCTAAAACTATTACAATCCATGGTGAAGAAATTGCAACAGCATTAAGTGATACAGTTGCGGCAATTGTTGAATCTGTAAAAAACACCTTAGAGAAAACGCCACCTGAATTAGCAGCAGACATTATTGATCGTGGAATCGTACTTACAGGCGGTGGAGCACTTCTTCGTAATATTGATAAAGTAATTGCTCAAGAAACAAATATGCCTGTAATAGTTGCAGAAGACCCTCTTGACTGTGTTGCAATGGGTACAGGTAAAGCGTTAGATAATATCGATATTTTCAAAAAGAATTTTGGTGCAAATTCAAATCAATATCGATAAAATTGAATGGAAAATGTTTTAAAAAATAAGCTAGTTTTCTAAAAAAGTGAACTTCTATATAAGTTCTTTAATAAGAAGATTAGTTAAAATTTGTAATCCTCACTACAATTAGTGAGGATTACATTCATGAAATCGTTAGAACAAAAAGTTGAATTGTTATAAGAGGGTGTAAGAATGCCACAATTTTTTCAAAATAAACGTTTAATGATTGTCTTAGCTGCTATTATCTTACTAGTGGCACTTCTAGGTTATTCTTTAAGAAGTAATAGAAACCTTTCAATTCCTGAGCAGTTTATTAAAGATACAGTAAGTTTGACTGAAAAAGTATTTAATAAGCCCGCACAACTTATTGCGGGTTTATTTAATAATATGGCGGACTTAAAAGATACATATGATGAAAATCAAGTTTTGAAAAGTAAGCTCGATAAATATGTTGAATTATCTGTACGTGAGAAAGCATTAGAAAAAGAAAATAAAGAATTAAAAGACATGATTGGAATCAAAAAAAGCTTAAGTGATTATGATACATTTCAAGCTACAGTAACAATAAGAGATCCGGATAAATGGCAACAAATCATTACCATAGATAAAGGATCAATAAGTGGAATTGAAAAAGAAATGGCAGTTATCACTTCTAAAGGCTTAATTGGTAAAGTTAAAAATGTTTCTAAATTTTCATCAACTGTACAATTATTAAGTTCTTCAGATCGTACAAATAGAATTTCTGCTAAAATTCAGCAAAAAGATACGGTTTTTGGTTTGATAGAAGGTTATGATGTTGAGAAACAAGCTTTATTATTCAAACGAATTCCTTCAAATGCAAAAGTAAAAAAAGGACAAATAGTTGTGACTTCAGGTCTTGGTGGTGTTTTCCCAGCTAATCTACCAATAGGTAAAGTTGAGGAAGTTGTGCCTGATGAACATGGGCTAACTCAAACAGCCTATATTAAACCGCAAGCAGATTTTAATGACATAAATCATGTACTAGCTGTTAAGCGTTCAATTGATCAGTTACAGAAAGGAGAGTAATTAGTAAATGAGTAAGTATGGTTTACCTCTCCTTTTAACATTTCTGTTTATTTTAGAAAATATTTATGTATCAACTGTATCGCCTAACATTCTTGGTCATAATGCGATAATTGTTCCACATTTTTTATTTTTTGGTTTATTATTTATTACATTATATTACAATCCGAAGAAGGCACTTATTTATGGTGTTATCTTTGGATTCATTTATGATATTGTTTATACAGAGATTATAGGTATATATTTAGCTGCTTTTCCGTTATTTATCTTTTTAATAAGTCAAGCAATTAAAATACTTTACGCGAATTTATTCGTTCGAAGTATTCTTGTTATAATATGGACAGCAGCCTTAGAATATTTAGTATACGGATTAAATGCGTTGTTCGGATTTACTAATATGAATAATACATACTTCTTGAATCATCGATTATTTCCGACATTATTACTGAATGCACTATTTATATTAATTTTTGCATATCCTTTCTCATCATTATTAAGAACGATTAGTGAAAATAATGAGGAAAAATAAAGGATTTTTCGGGTGCATGTCGAATTATACAATCGGGGTGAACACTTATCATGGAACAGAGGCAACAATATGTTACAATAAAAGGAACGAAAGATGGTCTAACACTGCACCTCGATGATACATGTTCTTTTCAAATTTTAGTAGATGAAATTGAAGAAAGACTGTCTACCCACTTGTTTGAGAGCAATGATCGTCCCTTACTTGCAGTTCGTTTAAAAATAGGAAATCGTTTTCTATCTCCCGAACAAGATGAAATTATTCGTTCAATTGTTCGTAAAAAGAATAATCTTGTGGTTGAAACAATCGAAAGTAATGTGATTTCGAAGCAAGAAGCTATTGAATGGATGAAAAGGGAGGAAATTGTACCTATTTGTAGAATGGTAAGATCCGGTCAGATTCTCCAAGTGAAAGGTGATTTACTGTTAATCGGTGATGTTAACCCAGGTGGAACTGTTATTGCGGGTGGAAATATCTTTATTATGGGTGCACTAAGAGGTACTGCTCATGCCGGCTTTAATGGTAATAAGGAGGCAGTTATTGCGGCATCAATAATGAGACCAATGCAGTTGAGAATTTGCAGCATAATGAACAGAGCACCGGATCATTATGGTGATGAAGGCAATGAGATGGAATGCGCGTATATAAACGAAGACAGCCAAATCATTGTCGATCGCATTCAATTTCTGACTCATCTTAGACCTAGTTTGACAAGGTTAGAAAGGGGCATGATGTAACTGTGGGAGAGGCTATAGTAATTACATCTGGTAAAGGTGGAGTTGGTAAAACAACTACATCAGCAAATTTAGGAACAGCATTAGCGATGTTTGGAAAAAAAGTGTGCTTAATTGACACTGATATCGGCCTACGTAACTTAGACGTTGTCATGGGATTAGAAAACCGCATCGTCTATGATTTAGTGGACGTTGTTGAAGGTCGCTGTAAAACGCATCAGGCATTAATAAAGGATAAGCGTTTTGAATGCTTATATTTATTACCTGCTGCACAAACAAGCGATAAAACTGCTGTTTCTCCTGAACAAATGAGAGAGCTTGTTGATGAATTAAAAAAAGACTATGATTATATATTAATAGACTGCCCTGCTGGTATTGAGCAAGGATATAAAAATGCAGTAGCAGGTGCAGATAAAGCGATCGTTGTCACAACTCCTGAAGTTTCTTCAATTCGTGATGCAGATCGTATTATTGGATTATTAGATCAAGAGGATATTGAGCCTCCTAAACTAGTAATCAATCGTATTAGAAGTCATATGATGGAAAATAGAGATAGCTTAGATGTTGATGAAATTACTTCAATGTTAGCTGTAGATTTAATTGGTATTGTCCAAGATGATGAAAACGTTATTAAGGCAACTAATAGTGGTGAACCTGTAGCGATGAATCCAAATTCAAAAGCTTCTATTGCATATAGAAATATTGCAAGAAGAGTGCTAGGGGAATCTGTACCATTACAATCATTAGAAACTGAAAAGAGTATTTTCTTTAAAGTGAAAAAATTATTTGGTATCCGATAACACTTCGTAAAAAGCGAAGTGTTTTTCTTTTTTCTATTTTTCAAATTTCCTCTTTAATCACCTCCAAAATCCTGTCTAATACCTTTGTCCACTTTTCAAATTATCTACTCATAAGTTGTCCTATAGATTCATATAAATTAAATAACTAGGTTGCGAGGAGAGGTGACACTTTGAGTAAGCGCGTAGATGATATAAGAAAGCGGATTGCTAAACGGCGTGAACAAGAAGAAAAATGGGGAAATCCGAATCAATTGATGAGCAAATTTCCGGTAAAAGAAGTGCAAAATACTGAGGGCGGATACACTTATACTTATGATGATTTGGTAGAAGAGCAAGGTAAGAAAATAATGAATAACTCTAACTTTATGTTTAGAAGTTTATTATGCGCGATTATTGTACTAGCTTTAGCCATCATCTTAAAAAGTAACTCACCTATGGCATCTCAAGTTCGGCATGGTCTTTCACAAGTTTATGAAAGTGAATTTCAGTTTGCTTCATTACAGAAATGGTATGAAGATCGGTTTGGTAGTCCTATTGCTTTTTTACCGCAATTAAATGATCAAAAAGAGAATGTTGGAAATGATAATTATGCTGTTCCTGCAAGTGGTAAAGTACTGCAAAGTTTTAAAACGGACGGCCAAGGGATATTGATTCAAACTGAAGCTAACCAAAAAGTAGAGTCAATCAAAAAAGGTCGAGTACTTTTTGTAGGAAAGAAAGATAATTTAGGGAATACGGTCATTATTCAACACGCCGATGGTTCAGAATCTTGGTACGGAAAATTAGGAACAACTAATGTAAAAGTTTATGACGAAGTGGATAGTAAAAAGGTTATCGGAACGGTATCATCCAATGATGAAGGGAATCTAGGTACTTATTATTTCGCAATTAAAATGGGGGAAAAATTTATAGATCCGAAACAGGTGATTCCATTTGAATAAATGGCTAACTCTTCCTTCCAAAATTTCAGTTCATCCACTGTATTTATTAATTGCATGTATTGGTATTATGACAGCTAATTTTTGGTCAGTATTGTTTGTATCAATTATAATTTTCTGCCACGAATTAGGTCACGCCATTGCTGCTACTTCATTTAATTGGAGAATAAATAAAATTACGCTACTTCCGTTTGGGGGAGTTGTAGATCTTGATGAACATGGAAATCGACCGACTTACGAGGAGTTTATTGTTACAATTTCTGGCCCCATTCAACATTTAACTTTATATATAATCGCTAACTTCCTATTTCAAATGAATTTAATGCCTGAAAACCTCTATACACTTTTTATCAATTACAATCTTAGTATTCTTTGTTTTAATTTATTACCAATATGGCCATTAGACGGAGGGAAATTAATCTATCAGTTATTTTCATTGATCTTTCCTTTCGTTAGAGCTCATATATATAGCTTGTACTCATCTTTTGTATTTTTATTGTTATCCTCATTACTTACAATCATAATTCAGCCTATGAATATTACAATTTGGATTTGTCTATTATTTTTAATCGTTTCCTTATGGGGTGAGTGGAAAAATAGGCATTTTGTTGTTATACGTTTTTTAATGGAACGGTTTTATGGAAACGAACAATATATCCAAAAAATCAAATCGATCTCCTTGAATAAAGAAACAAAATTATTTCAAGTTTTTTCTAACTTTCAAAAAGGATATAAATACAACGTCGTCTTTACTCTTGATAAAAAAAATCAACAAATGTTAGATGAAAATGAATTATTACATGCTTACTTTACTGAGAAGAAAGCAACCTACTCGCTTGAAGAATTAATTAGTTAGATTTCATTTATTTTATACACTTCTATAAACTGAGATGGCTTGATATGAAGCCATCTTTATAGTGTTGAAAATTAAATGAGTCAGTCCAATAGCAAACAAAAAAAGATGGTCTCTAGGTGAGGCCATTTTTTAATTAAATATATTTAATTCTTACTATACATACCACGAGGAGTCTTTTGGAATATAGTCATAGTAATACAATATAGAAGGGATCCTTTTCTGAATGATTATATCGTTTGAAACTCGTCTGCCCCATTCATCGTCTTCTCCAAAACTGATATTAAGAAATTTATGTGCCGAAGCAATCTTTTTTGAATAGCACATTAAATGATTTGGTTTTCGATAATAATAATTTCCATCTTCCCCATGTGCAAACTCTTTCCCATATTTACAAACTTTAGAAAATTGGTTATTAAAATTTACTAAAACGTCAAATACAATACAGTCAACATTTGGCGTTTCGTTGATTGCTAAGCACAATAATTCGATATAATTTGGTTCTATCCGATCATCGTCATCTATAAAAACTACATAATCTCCTTTTGCTTACTCAATTAGAACATTTCTTTTTTCACCAATGCTTCTTTTTTTATTTTCTAAAAGTACTAATATTTCAACTGGATATGTTTTACTTTGTTTATCTAATTCATTAATAATTTTATTTAAATACCCCATTCTTTCGGGGACGGTTGGAATAAGAATTGATAGAATTATATCCATATAATCGCTCCTATCTAAATCGAGATTAAGTAAAAGAAAGGGTAAAATAACGTTTCTTTAAAGAAGAAAGTAAGAGAAATCTTAATATAATATTCAATTAATATTCATGTGAGTAGACTAACTAATCAAATTGTATTAACTAGCTTTTTTCTATTTAAATGAATAAAATGTGATAGATACTATACATAGTTAGGAAGATGAATTTGAAGAAAGTTATTATGAATGTAAAACATTCAGAGAAAAGAATTGCTGTAACTGAAAATGACCAGCTAGTTGAATGGTTTTCTTCTGCAGACCAAAATACATATGTAGGAAATATATATGTAGGACAAATCCAAGAAGTAATGCCGAAATTAAATGCAATTTTTGTAAATATTGGTTTAAATAAAAATGGTTTTATGAGATTCGAAGATACAATCGAGGGTAAAGAATCTGAAATCAATAAAGACGAATTAATAAGAAAAAAGTTCCAAAAAGGACAATATATTTTGGTACAAGTAATAAAAGATGCGTTTGATGAGAAAGGTCCTAAGCTTACAAATAATCTTGAGTTCTCTGGTGATTACGTTGTATATTTCCCTCTTACAAAACAAGTTGCTGTTTCAAATAAAATAAAAAAAGAATCGAAACGAAATAAATTATACTCATTAGGCCGAGATTACACTAGTGAGAATGAGGGGCTAATTTTCAGATCTTCATGTGAAAATGCTGAATCAGATGTGATTTTAAATGAGTTAAAAGGCTTTCAAACATTTTATGATTCATTAAAAAATCAAAGCTTTAAAAAAATCACATGTGTATGGGAAGCGAATTCCTTGTTTACTAAGTTTTTTAAATTACATCCTAAAGATACAATCAGTGAATTAATCATTGATGATTTAGCTGCTTATAAAAATTATTTGCCTGAAGATCTTCAAATAATTAGTTATAGAGGAAATGAAAATATTTTTGTGGCATTTAAAATTGAAGAACAAATAGAGAAATCTTTTAAACAAATTGTATGGTTAAAAAATGGTTCATTTCTACTAATCGAGCAAACTGAAGCTATGACAGTGATCGATGTAAATACAGGTAAATTTAGCGGGAAAAATAATCGTGAAGAAACTGTTTATCATACAAATCAATTAGCTGCAATTGAGATTGTTCGCCAATTAAGGCTTCGTGATATTGGTGGAATGATTATTATTGATTTTATAAATATGAAGTCCGTTGAACAGCAAAAAAATATAGGCGATCAATTAAAGGAAGCCTTTAAAAATGATCGAGCATATACAAAGCTATTTGGATTTTCTGATCTTGGTTTATTTGAACTAACACGTAAAAGAACTGCTCATTCACATATCGAAGCAACACATCAAAAGTGCCCTGAGTGTAATGGGAGTGGGCTTGTAAAAAACACAGTTCAGACTGTTTTTGAGTTAGAAAGAGCGCTTTGGGAGCTCTCAACAAGTCGTGATATTGAGGCTTTACTTGTTGAATGTAGTGAGGATGTCGCAAAAGCGTTAAATGGAGATCAGAATAATCATGTACAAAGATTAGAAAAAGCAATGTTTATAAAAATCTGTTTAAAAATTATATCTTCAAAAACACCATTTTATAATATAGTTAGAACTGGTACGACCAAGGAAATAACAAGCTATTTAGAAACAGTCATTAACTGAAGTAGTTGTTGACATTCGACATGCCCCGTGGTAACATCATAATGTTATTGTTTGTAGCGCACCCGTGCTACAACCGCGCATAATAGGTATTAAATTGCTATTTTTAGCATGCCTATTGGTGGCGAGTCTTAGACTATTGAGGAGGTGCAATTATGTACGCAATTATTGAAACTGGTGGTAAACAAATCAAAGTTGAAGAAGGTCAAGCAATCTACATCGAAAAACTTGATACTAACGCAGGTGAAACTGTAACATTCGACAAAGTTTTATTCGTAGGTGGCGAAAACATCAAAGTTGGTAGCCCAACTGTTGAAGGAGCTACTGTAACTGCAAAAGTTGAAAAGAACGGTAAAGCTAAAAAGATTCTTGTATTCAAATACAAATCTAAAAAGAACTACCGTCGTAAGCAAGGTCATCGTCAACCTTACACTAAAGTTGTTATCGAAAAAATCAACGCTTAATTTTAAGTAATGACTAAAATAACAATTGAACGTTTAAAAGATGGACGTATAGGTTCCTTTAAAATAAGTGGACATGCATTTTTTTCTGATGCTGGGACTGACATTGTTTGTGCCGGTATATCAGCAGTTTCAGTAGGAACTGTAAATGCTTTGGAAGCAATTTGTCGTATAGATTCCGAATTAAATACAGTAATTGATGATAAGAAAGGTTTCTTGAAGTATCAATTACCGATTGATTTAAATGAAGATAATATGCAAAAAGCGCAACTTATCCTTGAAGCGATGATCGTATCTTTACAAACTATCGCTGCAAGTTACGGTGACTATGTCACTATAAACGAGTAAAACAGGAGGTGTAACCATGTTAAAATTAAATCTTCAGTTATTTGCTTCTAAAAAGGGAGTAGGTTCTACAAAAAACGGTCGTGACTCAATGTCAAAACGTCTTGGCGCTAAACGTGCTGATGGACAATTCGTAACTGGTGGTTCAATTCTTTACCGTCAACGCGGCACTAAGATTTATCCAGGTGTAAACGTTGGTCGTGGTGGAGATGACACATTATTTGCGAAGGTTGATGGCGTAGTTAAATTCGAACGTTTAGGCCGTGACCGCAAACAAGTAAGTGTATACCCTGTAGCTCAAGAAGCTTAAGAAACTAACTTAGAAACTCTAACCTTTTAGGTTAGAGTTTTTCTGTACTTAAGACATTTTTATTTATAATAAATTACTATTCAACATAAAAAAGTGTTGTTATAGCAACCTCTCAAACAATATGCTCCAAGGACTCGGCATTTTACAAGCTACACACTAGTTTGAGACTTTCAAAATGATCTATCAAATTGCCGAGTCTAACTTTTTTTATTACCTTCATAAATACCAAAAATGTAAACCTATAGGAGAATACAATGCAGGAGAAATGGGACGTTCTAGAGGTATTGAGACATTCACGTCATGATTGGTTAAATCGAATTCAATTAATAAAAGGATATATGGCCACAGGTCAATCTGACCAGCTAGAAGAAACGATTACGAAAATTGTTGCTGATTCTTTGAATGAAGCTAAAATTTGTTCGTTACAAATTCCAGAGTTTGCAGAATTTATCATTACCTATAACTGGAAGCCTCGTACAATTGTACTAGATTATGAAATTTTAGGAGAACCATGTTCGCTTAAAAATTTAGACGAAGTGATGACAGTATGGATTCAAAATTTTTTAGAAAAACTAGAATCTTGGGTACATATTTATGAGGAAAATTTTGTTAGTTTAACAATTGAAATAAATGATAAAACAGTTAGTTTCTTTTTTGACTTCAGAGGTAAACTAACAAAGAAAGAAGATATGTTGAAGTGGATTGTTTCATCATCAAATGACAGCTCAAAAATTAGAATGATGTCATATTTTTGTGAGACAGAAGAGTGCAGTATCGAATTTAAATTGGAAAAATAAAAGAGTGGTGGATTTATGTTTATTGATCAAGTCAAGATATATGTAAAAGGTGGAGACGGTGGAAACGGTATGGTAGCCTTCCGTCGTGAAAAATATGTTCCAAAAGGTGGCCCTGCTGGTGGAGACGGTGGTAGAGGAGCTAATGTTGTATTTAAAGTAGATGAAGGCTTAAGAACATTAATGGATTTCCGTTATAAACGTCATTTTAAAGCTGATCGTGGTCAACATGGTATGTCTAAAAATCAACATGGTAAAAATGCAGAAGATATGATTGTAAAAGTACCACCTGGGACGATCGTAACAGATGCTGATTCAGGTGAATTAATAGCTGACCTTACAATGGATGGTCAAACAGCTATTATTGCAAGAGGAGGCCGTGGAGGCCGTGGAAATAGTCGATTTGCAACGCCTGCAAATCCGGCACCAGAAATAGCTGAAAATGGTGAGCCAGGTAAGGAAAGAGACATTAAATTAGAACTTAAAGTTTTAGCTGATGTTGGATTAGTTGGTTTCCCAAGTGTTGGTAAATCAACATTGCTTTCTGTTGTGAGTTCTGCTAGACCAAAAATCGCTGAATATCATTTTACAACAATTGTGCCTAATTTAGGTGTTGTAGAAACTGAAGATAATCGTAGTTTTGTAATGGCCGATTTACCAGGGTTAATTGAAGGAGCGCATCAAGGTGTTGGACTTGGGCATCAATTCCTACGTCATATTGAAAGAACACGTGTAATTGTTCATGTAATTGATATGTCTGGTCTTGAAGGCAGAGACCCATATGATGATTACTTAACAATTAATCAAGAGCTAAAAGAATATAATTTACGTTTAACTGAACGACCTCAAGTAGTCGTTGCAAATAAAATGGATATTCCAGAAGCTGAAGAAAACTTAATTAAGTTTAAAGAACAAGTTGGAGATGAAGTTCAAATTTTCCCAATTTCTGCGGTAACACGTCAAGGTTTACGTGATTTATTATTTACAGTTGCAGATTTAGTTGAAACAACTCCAGAATTCCCACTTCATGACGAAGAGGAAGATAAACCATTACGAGTTCTATATAAATATCAAAAAGAAGAACCTACTTTTGAGATTACTCGTGAAAGTGATGGAACGTTCGTCGTTAAAGGTGAAGAGCTTGAAAAACTATTCAAAATGACTAACTTTGAACGTGAAGAGTCAATTCGTCGATTTGCACGTCAAATGCGTGGAATGGGGATTGATGAAGCACTACGTCAACGTGGCGCGAAAAATGGAGATATCGTTAAAATTTCTGAATACGAATTCGAATTTATCGATTAATAAATTTCTATATAAAAAGAGGGTGCCCAGCACCCTCTTTTTTTTTATGAATAAATAAATGGCTGCAAATAAGAAGTCTATCTCCGCAAATAAAATTGACACAATCACAATTAAAATTTGAGAATCACAAATAAACTTAGCAAAACAGCAAATAAATTTCCAAGAATCGCAAATAAGATAAAGTTACTAATAAAGGTATTTTGACTTCACATTGTACAAAAATAGGACCCTTTAAAAGATAAAGGAGTAATTTTACTCTAATTATTCCTATTTCGACTAAAAAATTGATTAAAGCTTGCTGGAATGATCAACAACAAGATCGAAAACATCAACTACAATTTAAAGTCTGACTGAGATACCCCTGCTCTACAATAAAAAAAGGATGCCCATATGTCCCCTACTCTGACACATGAGGCAACCCCTTTATAGTTTGAATTAGAGAAATCTACCAATACCTTTTCAATCCACTTAAACCTACAATTATGGCATGTCTACCAAAAAACCTTCATTTTTTAATTGCAAGATCGCACTTTCAAGTTGCTGTTCACTATCTGCTTCTATCGTATGAAGATGTGTTCCATTCGTTAAATTAGAAAGTGGGACAGAGCTAGTTTCTCCCATTTTTTGAAGGAATAAGCTTATATCATATCGGTTCGCAATTTGTAATTGAGCTGTGATATATCCATAGACGGGATGTTCCACCATTACATCCTTAACTGTAACACCGTGATCGACTAATATTACTAGTTCTTTTTGAGTTTCTTCAGCTGTATGGTGACAAATAATTACTTTTCTAATTTTGTCTGTTTCCTTATTAGGATGTATATAAATATAACCTTGTGCAGTTGCTAGTATAGGCTCATTTTTCGCTTTTAAAAGTGTAATATCACCTACAACAACTTGTCGACTAACATTTGCTCTTTTAGCTAAGGAACTGCCTGATAAGGGCGACTCAGACTCCTTTAACCATTGTAAAACTTTCTTTCTTCTTTCTTCCCCTAAAAGTTTTTTATTCATTTTAATTTCCTCGATTAAAAATTTTGATTAATGATTAATTTTAACACAGACGAAAATTTGACTAAGTCTTCTTCTGTTGTCTGTTTCCCGATTGAAACTCTGAAGAATTGTTTTGCTTCATGAGGGTCTCTTCCGATTGCTAACATCGTTTCTGAAGGTTTCTGCATACCAATTGCACAAGCACTTCCCGTTGAAATGGCAAATTGATGTCGATTACATTCAAGCATGACAAACTGACCTTCAAGTCCAATGATCCTCATTCCAATTATATTTGGAATACACTCTCCATCAGAACCTTCAAATTTTACAAGATGTTGAACATCTTGTAATTGTGATTTTAAAACATTTTTTAAATAGTGACATCTCTTTTGCTCTTCGTCTTGATTTTTTATTATATGACCAGCTGCTGTTACGAATGATGCAATTGCTGGGACATTAACAGTACCAGGACGAATCCCACTTTCATGGGATGTACCGGGATAGATAGGTTGACAAGTTAATTTAGGATTTAAATAGAGGGCTCCGATCCCTTTTGGTCCATATAATTTATGACCTGAAATACTAAGACTAGAAATTTCATATTCTGAGACATCTATTGCTATTTTTCCAAATGATTGTACACAATCACAATGTAGTAAAATATTTGATGAATTAAATAAATTTGCAATCTCGGTAATTGGTTGAATTGCTCCAATTTCAGAATTTACATGTTGAAAAATGCCCAATACAGTATCTTCACGAATTGCATTTTCAATCACTTCTAATGAGATAATACCGCTATTTGTAACTGGCAAATAAGAAACTTCATATCCTTGTTCTTCCAGTACTTTTAAATAATTACTAATTGAAGAATGCTCTAATGTTGTGGTTAATATGTGTTTTCCGACTTTTTTTGTACTCTTCAAGAGGGTTTGAATAGCAATTAAATTTGATTCAGTTCCTCCACTTGTAAAGTAAATTGAAGCGGGGCTAGCATTTATAAATCCTGCTAATTGCGTGCGGCATGCTTCAAGTAATAGTGATGCCTTTGAGCCAATATCATGTAAACTTCGCTCATTTCCAAAGTAATTTTTAGAGGCAGTGACAAATGTCTCAATGGCTTCTTCACTCATTGGAGTTGTAGCAGCATAGTCTAAATAAATCAAATTAAAGTCTCCTTTTTTACGCATTAAAAAAAAATTTCTTGTCATTAGTTTAAATATATGTAAATATAGGTGTCAAGACAGCTTTTTTATCTATAAGATAAAATTTAAATAGATGTACTGTAAATGGAGGGGGCAACTATGCGAACTGCAGATGTTGTCATTATTGGCAGTGGAATTGCTGCTTTAATGGCTGCTGAGAAAATTTGTCAGTCTAAAAATGTGATTCTATTCACAAAGAAGAAAATTTGGGACAGCAATTCGATGCTTGCACAAGGTGGAATTGCAGCTGTAATGTCTGATGATGATTCTTGGGAACTTCATAAACAAGATACGCTCGAAGCGGGTTGTAATGTAAATAATATAGAAGCAGTAGAAGAACTAGTAAAGAACGGAACAACGTCTATGAAGGATCTTGTTTCTATTGGCATGGAGTTTGATAAAGATGAATTAGGTCAGTTTCATCTTGGTAGAGAAGGAGCCCATCGGAAAAATAGAATTTTACATTCTGGCGGAGATGCTACTGGAAAGCATTTAGTTGAAACTGTTTATGCTCGGATAAAAGATAAAATAACGATTATTGAACATGAAATGGTTATTGATTTAATCATACAAGATGGAAAATGTAAGGGTGTTTATATACTTAATGAAAATGGTGAATTAGAATCTTGTTTTGCAAACACAACACTTCTGGCAACTGGCGGGATTGGAGCAATGTATCAATTTAGTTCTAATAATAAGGCCATAACCGGAGATGGAATTGCTATGGCATATCGAGCGGGTTGTGAGATGGCTGATTTGGAATTTATTCAATTCCATCCTACCATGCTTTACATTAATGGGGCATGTAAAGGTCTAGTATCAGAAGCTGTTAGAGGTGAAGGAGCTTTTTTAATAACGAAAACTGGTCGTCGCATTATGAAAGGTATTCATCCTTTTGAAGATTTAGCACCAAGAGATGTTGTTAGTAGGGCGATTTTTAATGAAATGCAAAACGGGGAAGAAATCTATTTATCGATCGTAATGATTGATGGATTTGAACAACGTTTCCCAACAATTACTGCCAATCTTCTTAATAATGGAATTGATCTACAAAAAGGATTGATTCCAGTTGTTCCAGGCGCACACTTCCACATGGGTGGGGTAAAGACATCTGCAAATGGAGAAACAACAATTCCAGGATTGTATGCAGCAGGAGAGGTTGCTTGTACAGGTGTGCATGGTGCAAACCGACTTGCTAGTAATTCTTTATTGGAAGGGATTGTGTTTGGTAAAAAGGTTGCGAAATTTATTGCTGACCTTCCTTTAACTAAAATAAATGAGAATCCACCAAAATACATGATACCAAGATTTAGAACGTTACCAACAAAAGATGAAATTAAAGAAATAATGATGGAGTATATCGGTATTGTAAGAAATGAAGACGATTTAAATAAAGCAATCACCTATTTTTCTTACTTCTTAGAGTCTAAAACAGATGATTCACGTCCAATGAACAAAGAGGAAATTGAAAGATACAATATGTTAATTACTGGGAAACTAGTTGCAGAAGCTGCAATAAGAAGAAAAGAAAGCATCGGCTCACATTTTATAGAAAATATAGATCAACCAGCTAATATTTGAGGAGAGAAATTCATGAATACATTAAAAGCTAAAAAAATGATTGAGCAATTTTTACTTGAGGATATTGGAGAAGGGGATCTATCTTCAATTCATATTTTTCCAATGCATGAAAGAACAACTGGAAAAGTACTTGCAAAAGCAGATGGAGTAATTGCGGGTACTGATTTAATCGAAATAACTTATAAATTACTTCATGAAGATATAAAAGTAACATTACACGTTAAAGATGGTGAATCTGTTCAGGCAGGGCAGTTACTTGCAGAAATAGAAGGACCAGTTCAAGTGTTATTATCAGGTGAAAGAGTTATGCTTAATCTTTTACAACGAATGAGTGGGATTGCAACGCTTACTTCAAAAGCAGTTGAAACATTAAACGACGAGAAAATCAAACTTGTCGATACAAGAAAAACGATGCCAGGTTTACGTTTGTTTGATAAGTATGCTGTTACTTGTGGTGGAGGAGCGAACCATCGTTTCGGTTTATATGATGCAGTGATGCTTAAAGATAATCATATTGCTTACGCAGGTTCAATTAAAAATGCTGTTGATTCATTACGAAATAAATTAGGTCATATGGTCAAAATTGAAGTTGAGACTGAAAACAAAGATCAAGTTCTTCAAGCTATTGAAGCTGGTGCAGATGTCATTATGTTTGATAATCGTACGCCAGATGAAATAAAAGACTTCGTTAAGCTTGTTCCAGAAACGATTGTAACGGAAGCTTCTGGTGGAATTACTTTAGATAATTTAGCAAGTTTTCAAAACTGTGGTGTAAATGTTATTTCTTTAGGCTGTTTAACACATTCGGCAAAAGCATTAGATATTAGCTTCTACTTGTAATAAAGTAGGGATTGGAGTGGGGATAATGAACGTTTTAGATATGATACAAAAAAATGAAGGATATCAAATTCCTGATGAGTACTATACATTATCAACTGAGGAAATGGAAAAAAGAGTAAAAGATATAAAAGAGAGATTAGGTGATGCTCTTTTCATTCCAGGTCATCATTATCAAAAGGAAGAAGTTGTAGTTTTCTCAGATTCGACTGGAGATTCACTACAACTTGCTCAAGTTGCTGCTAATAATAAAAAAGCGAAATATATTGTATTCTGTGGTGTACATTTTATGGCAGAGACGGCAGATATTTTAACGGAAGATGAACAGATTGTTATTTTACCTGATATGAGAGCAGGCTGTTCAATGGCAGATATGGCAGATCACCATCAAACTGATCGTGCATGGGTAGAGTTACAGAAGCTATTCGGAGACACAATTTTACCGTTAACATATGTTAATTCAACAGCTGCTATTAAAGCGTTTGTCGGTAGAAATGATGGTGCAACCGTAACATCATCTAATGCTAAAAAGGTTGTTTCGTGGGCTTTCACACAAAAAGAACGTATATTGTTCCTACCTGATCAACATTTAGGTAGAAACACAGCATTTGAATTAGGTGTACCATTAGAGCATATGGCAATTTGGAATCCAATAACGGACACTTTAGAATATGAGGGCGATCTAAATAACATCAAAGTAATACTTTGGAAAGGTCACTGCTCTGTTCATGAGAATTTTACAGTGAAAAATATTGAGAATGTACGAAAAAATCATCCAGATATGAGAATTATTGTGCATCCAGAGTGTTCTAGAGAAGTTGTAGCAGCAAGTGATGACAATGGATCTACTAAATATATTATTGACCAAATTGAAGCTGCTCCTGCAGGAAGTAAATGGGCAATTGGAACTGAGATGAATCTAGTTCAAAGAATTATTAAAAATCATCCTGATAAGGAGATCATTTCATTAAATCCATTTATGTGCCCTTGTTTAACGATGAATCGTATCGATTTACCACATTTATTATGGTCGTTGGAAAATATCGAAAAAGGTAACATCCAAAATATTATTACAGTTGATAAACAAACTGCAAAAGATGCAATTAAGGCATTAGATAAAATGCTTGAGCTTGCTTAAAAATAAAATATCATCAAAAATTTACAATCATTTAGTTCAATCTGGGCTAAATGATTTTTTTATAGAAAAAACAAGAATAAAGTAAATACTTATACAAGCTTACTCGTCATAAATTAAAATACCTTCTATCATAAATACAAATATTCAGACATACATTGTTGTGAGGTACTAATGTACAATCCAACGTAGAGGCAATTGGTCAGGAGGGGAAAAGGTGAGAATTCACATAGTAATAAAGGGCGATACCCTTAAGAGCATTGCTCAAAAATATAACATCGACTATGAAGAGATAGTTAAATTAAATGCCCAACTAAGTAATCCAGATATGATCTATCCTGGCATGAAAATAAAAGTGCCAGAAAGGAGCGAAAAACCAGCTCCATTAGGTTCTAAAAAGGAGGTACAGCTGCCAAAGCCAAGTGTTGCTTTGGAGGTAGAAGAAGGACCAGTTCAACCTGTAGCAGAGACACAACCTGCTGTCATGCCGAATACAAAGCCAATTGATAATAATTTAAATATTAATGTAGAGGTAACACCGACAGTAAAACCTGTAATTCAGGTACCTATTCCACCTGCAAAACCGACTGTATCACCTGCGACGAATAATGCGAATCAACAAGTATCTCCTGTTCAAACTGGAAAACCAAATGCGAACATACCGCAAGTTGTTTCGCCAGTGGCAGTTAAAATTCCGATAAATGATAATAAATTAAATGTGAACACCAAGGGAGGACAAAGCATGTCAGAGAAAAAGAACTACTTCCCAGGATCATTGGTATCTCCGTCAACACCAAGTCCGCAAGTATCTCCTGTGGAAACAGGAAAACCAAATCAACAAGTATCGCCAGTATCAACAGGGAAACCAAATCAACAAGTATCACCAGTAGCAACAGGAAAACCAAATGTGCAAGTATCACCAATAGCAACAGGAAAACCGAATGTGCAAGTATCGCCAGTATCAACAGGAAAACCAAATGCACAAGTATTACCTGTAGCAACAGGGAAACCGAACGCACAAGTATCACCAGTATCAACAGGAAAACCAAATATGCAAGTATCACCAGCAGCAACAGGAAAGCCGAATATGCAAGTATCACCAGCAGCAACAGGGAAACCAAATATGCAAGTATCACCAGTATCAACAGGGAAACCAAATATGCAAGTATCGCCAGCTGCAACAGGAAAACCAAATATGCAAGTATCACCAGCGGCAACAGGAAAACCAAATGCGCAAGTATCACCAGTTGCTACTAATAAAGCCCAAACATTACCAGCATATATGGGGCCAAATAATGCACCACAAACATTGCCAGCATATATGGGGCCGAATGCACCACAAACACTTCCAGCATACGCAGGACCGAATGTACCGCAAACATTACCAGCGTATATGGGACCAAATCCAAATGCAGCTCAAACACTACCAGCATATGTAGGACCAAATCCAAATGCAGCCCAAACATTACCAGCATATATGGGACCAAATCCAAATGCGGCGCAAACATTACCAGCCTATATGGGACCGAATGCACCGCAAACATTACCAGCCTATATGGGACCGAATGCACCGCAAACATTACCAGCATATATGGGACCAAATGAAAACTTCCCACAAACGCTACCAGCATATATGGGGCCAAATGCACCACAAACATTACCAGCATACATGGGACCAAATGCACCACAAACATTACCAGCATACATGGGACCAAATGCACCACAAACATTACCAGCATATATGGGACCAAATGCACCGCAAACACTACCAGCGTATATGGGACCAAACGCTAACTACCCATTTTATCCTCGAGGAGAAGGAGGAGCATTACCAACATTACCGAGTTTTGGAGCTATGCCGATGCTGACAGGAGTAACTGGAGAAGCACCAGGAGCAACTGGAGGAGTGCCGGTAGCGCCAGTAGCGCCAGTAGCGCCAGTGGCACCAGTGGCACCAGTAGCACCAGTAGCACCGCTTCCGCCAACTGCGATGCCTATGCCATTACCAGCACCAGTTCCTACACCATTACCAGCACCAATGCCAGTAAATAATGCGCAAACACTACCTGCATATATGGGACCGAATCCAAATGCAGCTCAAACATTACCGGCATACATGGGGCCGAACGCAAACTTCCCACAAACATTACCAGCATATATGGGACCAAATGAAAACTTCCCAGCAACAATGCCGGCATATATGGGACCAAATGAAAACTTCCCAGCAACACTACCAGCATATATGGGACCGAACGCAAACTTCCCAGCAACAATGCCGGCATATATGGGACCAAATGAAAACTTCCCAGCAACACTACCAGCATATATGGGACCAAACGCAAACTTCCCAGCAACAATGCCGGCATATATGGGACCAAATGAAAACTTCCCAGCAACAATGCCAGCATATATGGGACCAAACGCAAACTTCCCACAAACAATGCCGGCATATATGGGACCAAACGCAAACTTCCCACAAACATTGCCTGCGTATATGGGACCAAATGAAAACTTCCCACAAACATTGCCAGCTATGGACTATCCAAAGTTCCAAGGCGGACCAGTTGTTTCACCGTATGCTGCTGGACCGACACCAATGTATCGTGATGCATCAGAACCTTATTTTGATCCAAATTCGCAATTATTTACTCCTTATGCACAAAATCAATCTTCATACGGAGTGCCATATTTCGAGGAAGATGAACAATAAAGAATTTTATTTTAAAAGGCGATTAATTTCTAGTCGTCTTTTTTTTATTTTAACTATTTCTATACAGGGATTAATTGGAGTCGAAATTAATTTCTAATGTAACAGCCTTTTAAGCC
The DNA here is from genome assembly GCF_050457485.1 of Gottfriedia acidiceleris. Classification (GTDB taxonomy): domain Bacteria; phylum Bacillota; class Bacilli; order Bacillales; family Bacillaceae_G; genus Gottfriedia; species Gottfriedia acidiceleris_D. The sequence goes on along the minus strand of NZ_JBCMJM010000009.1, from coordinate 68,513 downwards.
GTTTTTTACTTAAAATGAGTTTCAAACCATCAATTAACAATTTAAAATCCACCTAAAAAGGTAAACCTAACTTTGTAATACAACTTTAGTATTACAATTGGGTGTAATTAAAGGGAGGGTTTTATATTGAATAAAAAAGGACTTATCGTTGCTACAGGTACGGTGCTAACAGCTTTAACATTATCTGCTTGTGGAACAAACAATAATGCCATGAATGACCATAAAAGAAATGTTGGTTATGAAAAAGTAAACTTCAATAGACCGACAAACCCTTATGCTGTTAATTATCGTTATGAAAACGTAAACTATCCTAATAACCAAGATTATTTCACAAAGAAAAATAATCACTACGGAAATGATCGTATAAATGAAGGTTTAAGTAGTGAGTATTCTAATGATGGCGTAATCCATGATGGAACATATGGAAGAAATGTCAACAATATGAATAGAAACTACACGATGGATCAAGTTCGTTATAATAATGATTTAAACACAGCTCCTCTTGTCCCTTATACAAATATTAGTACAAATACTAATATGAATGCAGGTGAACGAAAGTTTGCGGACCAAATTTCTAAACGAGTAGAACAAATGTCAAATGTAGACAAAGCAAACACGGTAGCTGTTGGTGATCAGGTTCTTGTTGCAGTAGATCTAGTAAATAAGAATGTTGATGAAAGTGCATTTAGATCTAAAATCAAAGACGCTTTATCACCATACACAAGTGGTAAAAAAGTATATGTAACATTCGATGGAACAATTAGAAATAATTTAAATAACATTACAAATAATGTTCCAAATGCCACTAAAAATGTATTATACGATACAAAAGAGAATGTTAAACATATGTATCGAAATGTAAAAAATGATGTTAAGGATGCAACTAATCCAAACCGATAAAAATCAATTTTTTACATTGAAAAGGAAGAAGCTCTTGCTTCTTCCTTTTTTAAAGTGTTCAGTTTTAGGGGGGCGTATTTCACCAGGCTTTGTTACTTTTAGTTCTTAGAATAGTTAAATAATTCGTTTGATGAGGGTTAAACAATATGGTAAAGTGATTTTTATATTGACCAAAAGTTCGAAGTGGTCAATTGGTTATTAAGAGAATTTGAGGTGAGTTTTTTGAAAAAGCAAAATATTTTACAAGCTGCCACAAAGTCATTTACCATCTTTGGCTATAAAGCAACTACAATGAGTCAAATCGCAAAACAGGCAAATGTTGGTAAGGGAACGATCTATACTTTCTTTAAAAATAAAGAAGAATTGTTTGATGAAATTATCAATAATTTGATTACTGAAATGAAATTTTTAGCAGAACAATCCATTCGTGATGAAGACTCATTCATCGAAAAAGCACATAAAGGGATTGAAGTTTTTATTGCCTTTCATAATGAACATGAATTAACAATAAAGTTACTTCAGGAACAAAAAGAAATTGGAACGACTATAGTACATGATGCTTTAAAACGATTGAATCATTCAATCATTCTATACATACAGAAAAAAATTGAAGAGGCAATCGCAAAGAAAGAAATTGTTGAATGTGATCCCGAAATAACTGCTTTAGTAATGTTTCGACTTTATACAACACTTAAAATCGAATGGGAGAAAGAGCATGAAGCACTAAGTCCTAAAAAAATTACAGAGTTATTTAACTTTTATATCTTAAATGGTTTATCAATAGGGCAGGATTAAGTGTCAGGGGATTAGGAGGAAAAAAATTTTGATTTTTAAATTAGACAATAAAGATAAAAAAATGGCAACCTCAATTTTAAATGTACAGTTACCTGCATATAAGGTAGAGGCAAAGTTAATCAATTTTGAAGGAATACCACAATTAAAGGACAATGTCGAAAGTATTAGAGATTCCAAAGAAATCTTTATCGGTTATGTGATTGAACATGATTTAAAAGGATTTTTGGCCTATTCAGAAGGCGATAATGAATATCAAATATGTAGATTGGTTGTACATCCTAGTTGCTTTAAGCAGGGAATTGCAAGAAAATTAGTTAATTATTTTTTAAATGAAATTGCCAAAAAGAAAAAGGTAATTGTTTCAACAGGATCAGATAACCTACCAGCCATTAACTTATACAAAACTTCTGGTTTTAAATTCCATAAGAAAATTGAAGTGGCACCTAATTTTTTTATATCGCTATTTGAAAATACATCTGATCATTAAAGATAATATTAAAAAGTAAAAAAGAAGAGATTCTTTTTAATTAGAAAAGATGAGGATCATTAGCTTTCATCCCCCTTTCTTAAAAAGACAACTCTTTAGGTTTTTTTGTTTAAAAGACTAATGGCCACATATAAAAATTTCAAACATCTTGGATAAAGATAAAAGGAATGGTCAAACTAAAAAAGCTTGTATGAATTTGTCTAAAGGAGTGGATGTTTGTGAAAAAGATCATTTTAATATTTGTTTGTTTACTAGCTTTATTAATACCGGCACAAACTGAAACATTGGCAGCTCATAATGATATTCATGATAGTTCTAACAAAAAGGGGATTACAATCATTTTACATAAAGTATATATAAACGGTGAAGTGATTGAGGAAATTTATATTAATCAACACAAAACCCTGGGGCAAGTAAAAAAAGAATTTAAGGGTTGGAAAGTCATAGAAGAAAATGATGATCAAATCGTATTAATGAAAAAAATAAATGATCTTTCACCTACTTTAAAGTCCAAAGGTTATTTAGGAATAAATTCAAATGGATTTTTGAATTTATATATTGGAGCGCCAAGTGGTAATAATATTATTGAATCTTTTTTTCAAATAGATACGAATAAATTAGAAGTAAATAAACAAAAGCAGCTTGAGAAAGGGATTAAAATTTCGACCAAAGATCATTACGATTATCTATTACATTACTTAAAAGAGTATGAAAGAATCGTAAATTGAATATCGGAATTCGACTGTGGTCAATCGGTAATGACTATCTAAATATAAAAAATAATCCACAAAGGTGATTTATTTTCCTTGTGGATTTTTTGTATTTTTATGGTTCAAGTTATTTTTTCTATTTCTATCTTCCTTTTCCGGGGTCCTTTCCCATTCACTTCGCAAAATTGAATAAACATAAGTATCATGCGCTGTACTTCCTTGTATTAAATACTCGCGTAGTAGACCCTCATTCGTAAATCCTATTTTTTCAAGAAGTTTTTGGGAAGGGAGATTTTCTGGATAAACGATTGCTCCAATTCGATTTAGTTGGAGAACATCAAAACCATATGATAATAATGCTTTTAGAGCCTCTGTCGCAAAACCTTTTCTCCAATAGTCTGGATGTAGCTCATAACCAACTTCGGCCCTTTTGTTTCGTTCTTGGTAAGCAGTAAATCCACATGTTCCGATTAATTTGTTTGTTTTATTATCAATCATTCCCCAACGGATGCCATTGCGCGTTTCATACATTTCTCTAAAATAATGAATTACGTCCAATACTTCACTACTATTTTTTAGCGCATCGAGTCCATAATATTTGGTGACATCTTCTCTTGATAAAATATTGAACATACGATTAAGATCAGTGACTTTAATTTCTCTTAAATAAAGTCTCTCTGTAGTTAGAATTGGAAACATGTCCAAATCGAATAGCCTCCCTTTGGATTTTCTTAAGTATCGAGCTTTTAAAATTTTGCTATATTTATTAGTCATTTTTATATAAACTTTTTAGTTAAATCATATGTATAAAATTTTTATTTTCGACAGCCGACTATTTTTTTCCTTCTTCTATCTATGGTACAATGGAATACATGTAAAAAGGGGAGAAAACCATGTACGAATACATAATTGGAAAGATAGAATGGGTTGGACCAGAATATATTGTAATTGATCATAATGGAATTGGCTATCAATTATTTACACCTAATCCATATGTTTTTAGACCTTCAAATGAAATCTTAAAAGTTTATACTCATCATTATGTAAGAGAAGATGTTATGATGTTATATGGTTTTAAAACACTAGATGAACGTACTTTATTTCAAAAATTGTTAAGTGTGTCAGGAATCGGTCCTAAAGGTGCCTTGGCAATTGTTGCGACTGGAGAGCCAAATCAAATTGTTCATGCGATAGAAGAAGAGGACGAAGTATTTTTAACAAAATTTCCTGGTGTAGGTAAAAAGACAGCAAGACAAATGATCCTCGATTTAAAAGGTAAACTTGAAAAAGTCTTTGGAGCAGTTCAAGTCGATTTATTTACTGACCTAGATGCTATTGAAGAGAAAGAAAGTGCGGCATCTTCATTAGATGATGCAATTGAAGCTTTAAAAGCATTAGGCTATGCGGAAAAAGAAGTTAAAAAGATCGTACCGTTATTAAAGAATGAAAAACTTTCAACTGATGAATATATTAAAAAAGCACTTCAATTACTATTGCAAGCTAAGAGGTGATGAAAAATGGATGACCGAATTTTATCAAGTGAAAGTAGTGGCGAGGAATTTGATCAAGAGCTTTCACTAAGGCCTCAATCTTTAAGGGAATATATAGGGCAAGATAAAGTTAAAAAGAATTTGCAAGTTTTTATTGAAGCGGCAAAAATGCGAAATGAGTCTTTAGATCATGTTCTATTATACGGTCCTCCTGGATTAGGTAAAACCACTTTAGCAGCAATTATTGCGAATGAACTAGGTGTTGGATTCAAAACGACTTCAGGACCAGCGATTGAACGTCCTGGAGATTTAGCAGCTATTTTGACTTCACTTCAACCAGGTGATGTATTATTTATTGATGAAATTCACCGACTGCCTCGAACAGTAGAAGAAGTACTTTACCCAGCAATGGAAGACTTTTTCTTTGATATCGTAATTGGAAAAGATGCAACTGCTAGGTCGGTAAGAATTGATTTGCCACCATTTACGTTAATAGGTGCAACAACTAGAGCAGGTCTTCTTTCTTCACCACTTAGAGATCGTTTTGGAGTATTAAATCGGTTAGAATTTTATACAGTTGAACAGCTAGCATTGATCGTAAAAAGAACAGCGGAGTTATTTGGAATGGAAATTGAAAATGACGCTGCTTTAGAGGTAGCTAGAAGGTCTCGAGGTACACCTCGAATTGCAAACCGTTTATTACGAAGGGTTAGAGATTTTGCTCAGGTTCAAGGGAGTGGAATCATTACCTTTGAAATAGCAAAAGACTCTTTAATTCAAATGCAGGTTGATGAAGCGGGTCTAGACCATATCGATCATAAATTGTTACTAGCTATTATTGAGCGATTTAAAGGCGGTCCTGTTGGGGTTGATACAATTGCAGCTTCGATTGGTGAAGAGTCACAAACGATTGAAGATGTATATGAGCCATATTTACTACAAATTGGATTTCTTCAGCGGACTCCTAGGGGACGAATTGTTACTGATTTAACATACAAACATTTCGGGTTGCAGGTGCCGGAGCAATGATTGATTTGTCAAAAATTTTAATTACGTTAGGAATTATCTTATTAGTTGTTGGATTGTTTATTCGATTTGTAGGGAAACTTCCGGGCGATATTTTTATAAAAAAAGGAAATGTATCGTTTTACTTTCCGATTGTAACATGTATTATCATAAGTATTTTACTTTCACTTATTTTTTCACTATTTGGGAGAAAATAAATGAGTAGGAATAAATAGAGTTTGGAAAAGGGAATTGTAGATAACCTCCCTTTGTCCTTACTCCTGAATTTTATGAGGTGTATAGAAATGGATGTAAATTTATTTGATTTTGATTTACCTGAAGAATTGATTGCTCAGACTCCTTTGTTGGACCGAGAAGCATCGAGACTGATGGTATTACATAAAGAGTCTGGAAATGTAGAGCATAAACAGTTTCCAGATGTGTTAGATTATTTACAAGAGGGCGACTGTTTAGTTTTAAATGAAACAAAAGTCATGCCTGCTAGATTATTTGGTGTGAAAGAAGATACAGGTGCTCAAATTGAAGTATTATTACTTCAACAAGAAGAGCAGGATGTATGGGAAACATTAGTTAAGCCAGCTAAAAGAGTAAAAGAAGGTACAATCATTTTATTTGGAGATGGAAGATTAAAGGCAGAATGTGTAGGTTCTAGTGATCAAGGTGGAAGAAAATTAAAATTCCAATACGATGGGATTTTTTATGAGATCTTAGACCAACTAGGTGAAATGCCACTTCCTCCATATATTAAAGAAAAATTAGAAGATAAAGATCGTTATCAAACTGTATTCGCAAAAGAAATTGGTTCAGCGGCGGCACCTACGGCAGGTTTACATTTTACAAAAGAACTCTTAGCTAAAGTTCAAGAAAAAGGTGTAAAGTTAGCATTTATTACGTTGCATGTAGGTTTAGGTACATTTAGACCGGTAAGTGTAGAATCTATTGAAGAACATGATATGCACTCGGAATACTACTATATGTCTGATGAAACGGCTAAACTGTTAAATGAAACGAAAGCAAACGGTGGTAGAATTATTACTGTTGGAACAACTTCTACTCGCACAGTTGAAACAATTGCTACAGCTAATAAAGGTAAGTTTGAAGGGGCTAGTGGTTGGACGTCTATCTTCATTTTCCCAGGATATAGATTTATGGGAATTGACGGGATGATTACGAACTTCCATTTACCAAAATCAACATTAATTATGCTAATTAGTGCTTTAGCTGGAAGAGAACCAGTTTTATCTGCTTATAAAGAAGCAGTAGAGCAAAAATATCGCTTTTTTAGCTTTGGCGATGCAATGTTAATACTTTAAGAACTGAAAGGAATCGAAAAATGACAGCAATTCGTTATGAACATATCAAAACTTGTAAGCAAACAGGTGCGAGATTAGGAATTGTCCATACTCCACATGGTTCATTTGAAACTCCAGCATTTATGCCTGTTGGAACTTTAGCCACTGTTAAAACAATGTCTCCTGAAGATTTAAAAGCAATGGGATCAGGTATTATTTTAAGTAATACTTACCATTTATGGTTAAGACCTGGACATGAGATTATTAAAAAAGCTGGTGGCTTACATAAATTTATGAACTGGGATCGTGCAATCTTAACAGATTCAGGAGGATTCCAAGTATTTAGCTTAAGTCAATTCCGAAAAATTGAAGAAGAAGGCGTACATTTCAGAAATCACTTAAATGGTGATAAATTATTCCTTTCACCAGAAAAGGCGATGGAAATTCAAAATGCATTAGGTTCTGATATTATGATGGCGTTTGATGAGTGTCCACCATACCCTGCTGAGTATGATTACATGAAACGCTCAGTTGAGAGAACTAGCAGATGGGCAGAGCGTTGTTTAAATTCTCACCAAAGACCAGAGGATCAAGGATTATTTGGTATTGTACAAGGTGGAGAATACGAAGAACTTCGTAAACAATCCGCAAGAGACTTAGTTTCTTTAGATTTCCCAGGCTATGCAATTGGCGGATTATCTGTTGGTGAGCCAAAGGATGTAATGAATAGAGTTTTAGAATTTACAACTCCTTTACTACCAACGGATAAACCAAGATATTTAATGGGTGTAGGTTCTCCTGACTCATTAATTGATGGCGCAATTCGAGGAGTGGATATGTTTGACTGCGTACTTCCAACTCGTATCGCTCGAAATGGTACATGTATGACTAGTGAAGGTCGATTAGTAATTAAGAATGCAAAATATGCAGAGGACTATACTCCACTTGATCCTAATTGTGATTGTTATGCATGCAAAAACTATACACGAGCATATATCCGTCATTTAATCCGATGCGAAGAGACGTTTGGAATGCGTTTGACTACTTACCATAACTTACATTTTCTGTTACAATTAATGGAACAAGTTCGCCAAGCAATCCGCGAAGACCGTTTAGGTGATTTCCGAGAAGAATTTTTTGAACAATACGGTTTTAATAAGCCGAACGCTAGGAACTTCTAAAATTTACATATTGAAAGGAAGATTAAGATGGGTAATGGTTTAATGGGGATTTTACCTCTAATATTAATGTTCATAGTTTTCTACTTCTTACTAATCCGTCCACAACAAAAACGTCAAAAGCAAACAGCTGCTATGCAAGCTGGAATTAGCAAAGGCGATATGGTTGTAACAATCGGTGGATTACATGGTTTAGTTGATGCTGTTAACGAAGAAAATAATACAATTACTTTAAAAACTGCTGATGGATCACGTATGGTATTTGAAAAAAACGCAATTCGTGAAACAAGAACACAAGCTTAATTTTTGATTAATTGTATCGTAAGAAACGCTAGTTCCATTATGGAAACTAGCGTTTTGTTTATTTTGAAAGAAATTTAAATTAAGTCATTTATTATAAGATTTATTACTTGCTGCATTCACTCCAAAAATTGACCCTAACATACAAACACCTAAGAAGATCCCATGATACATTATTTGTTCCTGTGAAAAAGTTCGATCATAGCCAAGAAACTGTACAAAAAATACAAAAATAGAATACGCTCCACTCGTTAATAATCCAAGAATCCAACCTTTTTCTTTCCCTTTAGCACCTGTAACAAAACCACCAATTAACATAACGATAAATGATAGGATAAGAGTTGTTGTTGTAACACTTGCTTCTGTAAGTGAAGTTAGTTTAAGTAATAATGATAAAATCAAACTAATTGACAATACTAATAATAGAATAGTTAAAAAGCCAAAAGAGACAGCTACAGCTGTTTTTTTCATTCATATTCCCCCTTGTACACTCTTTTAATACAAGCATATTCATGAGATGAATTTTTAGAATACTTATAGAGCAATTAGAAATAGTAAAATTATGAACAAAATTCTACTATTATTTTCTTTATGGAAAATTAGTTGTATTTGGACTCATATTTTAGGTGTTAAGCGCTAGCAGAAGAATATTTTTTTTAAAATCAACAAGTTTTGGATGTGAGGGTAAGTAAAATGGAATTAGGTTCTATGACGATTCGTACCATTTTAATTTATTTAATTATTGCATTTTTCTTTCGGTTAATGGGAAAAAGAGAAATTGGAGAGTTAAGCTTATTAGATTTAGTTGTTTATATTCTGTTAACTGAAATAGCAGCTATCGGCATTGAAACCCACAATGAACCGATTATAAAAGTGATTTATCCAATGTTTTTAATTGTGGTTATACAAATAATTTTTTCACTAATCTCGTTGAAAAGTGTTATGTTCAGAAAAATATTGGATGGACACCCAGTATTGATAATTAGTAAGGGAAAAGTACTAGAGAAAGAAATGAAAAAACAGAGATATACATTTGATGATTTATTACTACAACTTAGAGAGAAGGACATTGGAGATGTAAGAGATGTCGATTATGCAATACTAGAGCCTACAGGGAAATTGTCAATATTTAAAAAGGAAATAAACGGTGATATAAATTATAGTTCACTTACATTTCCACTAATATTAGACGGTGTCGTACAAGAAGATAATTTAAATCAGTACCATAAAGATAAAAAATGGTTATTAGAGCAGTTGAAAATCCATGGTTATGATGATTTTAAACAAGTATCTTATTGTAGCTTACGAGGCGGAGAAATATTTTTTGATAAGAAAGACGTATAACGAAGGATTTTAGAGATAACTGTATCCAGAAGTGGAAAGAACAGTAAATATTGCGGTCATAGTGTTGAAATACTTTAGAGTCAATATGAAAAGTATGAACACTATGTTTAACATGGTACATAAAGTTTCTGATTCTCATTGATTAAGTAGTTTTTTTACATTTTTAATTGAATTAATGTTATTTCGCTGAAAAAATTATTTAAACCTTTTTTCTACTAAAATAGTCTATATAGGGCATTTCTTATATTAATGATTTTTCTTATGATTTAAAGTGTAATTTTTATATTTGAAGAGTTGATTGGAACGAAGGGATGCTCGACTCCTATGGGAGATGCAGGAAGGGTGAGACCCCGCAGGAACGAGGAGGCTCAGTTCATGCCCCATGGAAAGCGAGCATCCCGTAGTGGAAATTAACAGGACATTTAAATTTAATTGACAAGGTTGTTTTTCAACAACGTGAAACCACAAAGTACATTAATTACTTTGTGGTTTTGTTATGGTCTATTCTATTGTCAATTATCTTGTAATTAGCTTTTTAAAGAATGGGATTCGGATGATCTCATCTTTCTTAACTAAGTTAAATAATAGTATTAATAAGATATACATTAATGTAACTACAGAAATACTTGCTAAGGTTTGTGCTAATAATGAAGATGAAAAAACTACATATTCTTTGATGAATTTTCCGACATAAATACAAATTCCTAAAATGATTAGACAATAAACATAATCCTTAACAAAAATTGAAAAGTTGATGGCCTTTAATACAGTGAAATAGTGAAGAACTGTTATCGTTACAATACTAATATTCATAGCTAAGGCAACACCGTTAATACCGAACTTTGGATTTGTAGCCAGTAATAAAATACTAGCGATTTTAACGACTGAACCGACAAAGCTATTAATCATAGCTGAATTTGCAAGATTAAGTGCCTGCAAAACAGCTTGTAGTGGTCCTTGGAAATAGTAAAAAATAAAGCAAGGTGCTAAAAGTAATATAAAATTCGTAGCTTGGTCACTTTTGTACATTAGTGTTAAAATCGGTGAAGCAAATACGTATAAAATGACAACGGACCAACCACCAGCGATCATTGAGTAGCGTAGTGCTTGCTGCAATCTTCTTTCAACAGTTACACGATCTTTTTTGGCCATTGCTTCACTAATCGCTGGCACAAGTGAAGTAGATAGTGCATAAGTAATAAACGCTGGTAAAAGTAATAGAGGTAAAGCGTATCCCGCAAGTAATCCATATTGTTTAGTTGCAACAGCTGCGGTTACCCCTGCAATCGCTAAACTTTGTGAGACAACGATTGGTTCTAAAAACATTGAAATTGAACCAATTAAACGACTTCCAGTTGTTGGTAATGCAATACTTAATAGGTCGCTAAGCGTTTTTCTTCCATCTTTAATATTGTTCTTAAATCCTGAAATGAACTTTGCATTTTTTTCTTTCTTAAAAACATAAAGCATATAAATTAAAGAAGCTAATTCTCCTAATACAGAAGAGATAATGGCGCCACTAGCGGCAAATTCAACTCCATATGGTAAAAAAGTTTTAGTACAAACTGCAACTAGTACTATACGAACAACTTGTTCAATAACTTGGGAAAAGGAAGAAGGTCGCATATTCTGTACGCCTTGAAAATATCCACGTAAAACTGATGAGATTGCGATAATTGGAACAACTGGAGCGATGGCAATTAATGGGTACATAGTCCTTTCATCCGTTAATAAGTTTCTAGCGATGAAAGGGGATAAAAAGATCATGGCTGTAGTAAAAATAATACTTAATATGCCAGTTATTGACATTGAAACAGCTAAAATCTTTTTTATACGATCTTGTCTATTTTGAGCAACTGCTTCTGCAATTAATTTTGAGATGGCAATTGGTAGGCCGAGCTGTGTAAGCGTCATGACCAAAAATAGTGTCGGGACTGCCATCATAAATAATCCTACGCCTTCTTCACCCATAATTCTTGCTACAACAATTCGATTAAAAAATCCTAATATTCTTGTGATGAACCCTGCAATAAGTAAAAAAAACGTTCCTCTTAAAAACGTTTGCTTTGTCATTACTTTTACCACCTTCTCAAACAGCCTAGAATGATTTACAATTATATATATGCTAGAAATGTAGGCAAGCATGACAAGTTAGTTCAACATCTAGGAAATGAATGTGAAGGTCTAAAATCATTTTTCTAAAAATACAGAAAATTAGGGGGGAAGAGTATGTCGACTTTTCATCAACAAGCTGCAGAATTTAAACCTAAGCTACAGGTAGTAATTGAAAGTAAACTGGATGAATTTAGAATGCTTGGATTCGATACTGTCAGTGAGGATGACTTATGGGAATGCCTCGAAAGAACCTTATGGCGAAAGAAAGAGGACGAACCAAAGCTTTTTCAACTGGTAGAAGACATACTCTCATTAACTGTAAACGATTATATGAATTATATTCGAATCGAAGCATTTAAATCACCTACTTGGCAGTTTGGGGAGTCAGTTTAACCATTAATTGACAATAAAAAAATTGCATTTGTATAATATAAGAATGAAAACATACCATTTTCGTACTAGAACTTGAACTAGTTAGAGGAGGAAATTTACAACATGGTGAAGCGTAACAGAATTGTTGCCTTCTTCTTAATTATTGCTGTATTAGCAGCAGTAATCGGCACAACTGTATTTGGTACCGCGAAAAATATTAAGCTTGGTCTGGATTTACAGGGCGGCTTTGAGGTACTTTACAAAGTTAAGCCGATTAAGAAAGGCGACAAAATTAACAAAAATGTTTTAGTAAGTACAGCAAAAGCTCTTGAAAAACGTGTAAACGTATTAGGAGTAAGTGAACCAAACATTCAAATCGAAGGGAAAGATCGTATTCGTGTACAATTAGCTGGTGTAAAAGATCAAGCTAAAGCACGTGATATTCTTTCTACGGAAGCGAACTTAACAATTCGTGACGTAAATGATAAGGTTCTAATGACTGGAGCGGATTTAAAAGAAGGCGCTTCAAAGCAAACATTTGACCAAATGGGTAAACCTAGTGTATCAATCACGTTTAAGGATGCTAATAAGGTTAAAGATGTTACAAGTAAAGTATTAAAAATGGGTGCCCCAAATAATATGATGGTTATTTGGTTAGATTTCAAAGATGGAGAAGACTCTTTCAAAAAGGAATCTGCAAAAGCAAAGCCTAAATTCTTATCTGCAGCTAGTGTAAATCAAGTATTTACCGACGATTCACTTTCTATTGTTGGTTCTACATTTACAGTTGAAAGTGCAAAAGAACTTTCAGATTTATTAAATGCAGGGGCTCTTCCAGTACACCTTGAAGAAATGTATTCAACATCAATCGGTGCAAAATTTGGTACAGATGCTCTACATGAAACAATTTTTGCTGGAATTATTGGTGTATCAGTTATTTTCTTATTTATGCTTTATTTCTATCGCTTACCAGGTTTAATCGCAAGCATCATGTTAATGGCTTATACTTACGTAACATTACTTGTATTTGACGGCATGAATGCGGTATTAACACTTCCAGGTATTGCGGCATTAATACTTGGTGTTGGTATTGCGGTTGATAACAACATTATTACTTTTGAGAGATTGAAGGACGAGCTAAAACTAGGAAAATCAGTTGCATCTGCATATCGTGCAGGTAATCAGCGTTCATTTGGAACGATTTTTGATGCTAATATTACTACTTTACTTGCTGCTGTAGTATTGTTCTCATTCGGTACAAGCTCAGTAAAAGGATTTGCAACAAGTTTAATTGTTAGTATTTTAGTAAGCTTTTTAACTGCAGTATTCGGTACTCGTTTATTACTTTCTTTATTAGTTCAAAGTCGTTACTTAAATAATAAGAAAACATGGTTTGGTATTAAACAAAGTGAAATTCTTGGTTTAAATCATAACTTAGCACATCCTCCTACAAAATATGATAAAGTCGATTTTGTAAGCGTTGGTCGAAAATTTGTTTATTTATCAATCGTTACAGTAGTTGTCGGGGTTATTATACTTTCTATTTTCCGATTAAATTTAGGAATTGATTTTGCAAGTGGTACACGTGTAACATTTGAATCAAAATCAGCTGTTACAAAACAAGTTGTTAATGATGAAATTTCAAAAATGAACTTGAAGCCTGAAAGTATTACTGTTTCTACAAATGATGCAAAAACAGGTTCAATCGTATTTAAAGGTGTATTAACAAAAGATCAGATTAATGATTTGAAAAAGGATTTTACAACTAAATTTGGGGTAGAACCAAACGTAAGTACTGTTGATCCAGTTGTTGGTAGAGAATTAGCAGCTAATGCTATTAAAGCATTAATTATCGCATCAGCAGGTATTATTCTTTATGTATCATTACGTTTCCAATTCTCATATGCAATTGCTTCAGTAATTGCCCTACTACATGATGCATTCTTCATTGTTGTAGTATTTAGTATTTTTAGATTAGAAGTAGATATCACTTTCATCGCAGCGGTTCTAACGATTGTTGGTTATTCGATTAATGACTCGATCGTTACATTTGACCGAGTTCGTGAAAATATGAAGCTAAAGAAGAAAATTCGTTCTAGAGAAGAATTGAAACAAGTCGTAAATGAATCAATTCGTCAAACTTTAGGCCGATCTGTTAAAACAGTTCTTACTGTACTATTAGCAGTACTTGCATTGCTTTTATTCGGAAGTCATGCAATTCTTAACTTCTCACTTGCATTATTAATAGGCTTAGTTGTTGGAACATATTCTTCAATCTTTATCGCTTCACAAATTTGGTTATTTATTAAAGGTCGCCAACTTGATAAAAACCAAGTAATCGATGTTGAAGAAGCTAAATAAATTAAAAAGAGTATAAGCTCATGCTTATACTCTTTTCAGTGTGTAGATAAAGTCCAAAAAACCTGAGTTTCAGACTGATTGCAAGCGCTTGTCTTTCAAGGCGCGAAGTCTGGTGAGGAGCGGAGTTACCCTAGACGGTAATGAGCACCGCAGACAGGCGAAGCAACGAAGAAAGCGAGCGTTTGACGGGCAGTCTAAAAAAGAGTATAGGCTCATGCTTATACTCTTTTTTGTATTAAATTCATTATGATTTGAAGATACTAATATAATGTGTTAATAATGATAAGTTTATTTTTTAGAGTAAGAAAAAGGGAAGTAGGTAAAGTATATGGAACAGGAAGAGCGTTATAAGGAAGCCAAGAAAGGGGCTTACATTGGAATATATGGAAATTTACTTCTAGCAATTGTTAAAGCAATTATAGGATATATTGGAAATAGTAAAGCGTTAATGGCCGATGCAGTACATTCAGCGTCAGATGTGGTCGGTTCGCTAGCAGTTTTATTTGGTTTAAGAGCTGCTAAAATGCCACCGGACGAGGACCATCCTTATGGCCATGGTAAAGCTGAATCAATCGCTGCAATTATTGTTGCTGTACTATTATTTATCGTTGGAATTGAAATAACTAAATCTTCTATAACTGCATTTTTTAAGCCCGTGCATCCACCAGAGCTAATCGCTTTATTAGCAGCTTTTATATCTATATTTTTAAAAGAATGGATGTTTCGCTATAAATATGCTTTAGGGAAAAGGTTAAATAGTGATGCAATCATCGCTAATGCATATGAACATCGCTCTGATGTATACTCATCTGCTGCAGCTATGGTTGGTATTGGTATTGCAATTCTTGGTACTAAATTTAATATGCCAGTACTTTTATATGCAGACCCTGCAGCTGGTCTTATTGTAGCTATTATGATTTTAAAAATGGCCTGGGATATTGGAGCAGAATCAATACATACGACAATGGATCATGTCCTTCATGAAGAAGATATTGAACCATATAAAGAAATCGTTAGGAACGTAGAAGGTGTTAAAGAGATAAATTCTCTCTATGCAAGAGAACACGGCTATTATGTCATAATCGATATAAAAGTCTCTGTAGATCCATATATAACGGTTGAAGAAGGACATAAGATCGGTAAAAATGTTAAAGCAAAGTTGATGGAACAAAAAGATGTGGAAAATGTATTTGTCCATATTAATCCATATAATGATAAAAATAACTCTTTCATCCAATAAGTTTACTTTAGTATAATAGTACAGTTAGGGGTGAGAGTATTGTTAAAATCAAAAGCACGTTGGAAACCGAAATTATCGAATCACCAAGAAGAGCAATTATTAAGTAAAGAATTACAGATTTCCCCTCTATTAGCTAAACTACTTGTTACTCGTGGATTTAATACAGTAGATGCAGCAAGTAAGTTTTTATATGAAGATCAAATGAGCTTTCATGACCCGTTTTTATTAGAGGGTATGGATATTGCAATTGACAGAGTATTTCAAGCGATTGAAGAAAATGAAAAAATATTAATTTTTGGCGATTATGATGCAGATGGGGTTAGCAGTACTTCAGTATTGTATTTAACATTAATCGAACTAGAAGCAAATGTAGATTTTTATATACCAAATCGTTTTACTGAAGGGTATGGTCCAAATAAGAATGCATTTAAATGGGCGAACGAACAAGGTTATTCATTAATCATAACTGTAGATACAGGTATTTCTGCAGCTGAGGAAGTTAATTTTGCTAATGAACTAGGTATGGATGTAATTATTACAGATCATCATGAACCACCAGAGGAATTACCAAACGCTTTTGCAATTATTCATCCAAAGCTAAGTCCTAGTTATCCTTTTAAAGAATTAGCAGGCGTTGGAGTTGTGTTTAAATTCGCTTCCGCATTATTAGGTAGGGAGCCAGAGGAATATTTGGAACTAGTTTCGATTGGGACGGTTGCTGATTTAGTACCATTAGTTGATGAAAATCGTTTAATCGTAAAAAAAGGTGTAAGGCAACTGAAGCAAACTCAGCGTGAAGGACTAAGAGCTCTTTTAGAAATTAGCGGAACTACAACAGATTCAATTACGGAAGAAACAATTGGATTTGCAATTGGTCCTAGAATTAACGCGGTTGGTAGACTTGGTGATGCTAAGCCTGCAGTAGACTTAGTTTTAGAAAATGATAGAGCACTTGCTAAAAAAAGAGCAGAGCAAATTGAAATCCTAAATAAGGAACGACAAGAATTAGTTTCACGTATGACAGAAGAGGCAATTAAGCAAGTTAACGAACTTGATTCATCTTGTTCAAATAAAGTAATTATTGTCGCAAAAGAAGGCTGGAATGCAGGAGTAGTTGGAATCGTTGCTTCGAAATTAGTTGATCGCTTTTACAAACCAGTAATTGTTCTAAGTATTGATCATGAAAAAGGAATAGCAAAAGGTTCTGCAAGGAGCATTGAAGGTTTTTCTCTATTTGAAAACTTAACAAAATGTAAAGATATTTTACCTCATTTTGGGGGTCATACACTTGCTGCTGGTATGACGTTAGCAATTGAAGATGTCGAGTTATTAAGACATCGTTTAAATGAATATGCAGATCAAATTATGACAGAGGAAGATTTTATCCCATTAAAAGAAGTCGATTTAATATGTCAGGCTAGTGAAGTTTCAATCTCATTTATTAATGAATTAAATATGCTGGCACCTTTTGGTATGCATAATCCAAAACCTGTTTTAGAAATTAACGAGGTTGATGCTCTAAATATTAAACAAATCGGTAATGAAGGTACACATCTTAAAGTACAACTAAAAGATGACGTTACATTCCTTGATGCTGTAGGGTTTGGATTTGGACATGTTGCTAATGAAATTGCGAGTGGATCAAAAATATCCTGTTTAGGAATGGCTTCTATTAACGAATGGAATGGGAAACGAAAGCCACAGTTAATGATTCATGATATTAAAGTAAATCATTGGCAGTTATTTGACTTAAGAGGTCAAGAGCCACATCGATTAACTTTACCTCATACCGAAGAAAAATTCATATTTTTACATCAATCTTCAAATGAATATGAAAATTTAAAGACTAAATATCCTATTTCTACGTTTGTTGCATATGAAGATGTACTAAACTTAGATATTAATATACAAAATAATTATGTGATCCTACTTGATTTACCTAATTCTGAAAATGATTTGAAAGTGGTTTTTCGAAAAGGATTATCAGAACGCATCTACTTAATTTTTAATCAAGAAGAATTACATTTCTTCTCACCAATTCCGAGTAGAGAAAGTTTTAAAAAATACTATTCAATCTTAGCAAATACCAATCCATTTGACATGAACATGTATGAAGTGGCATTATGTCGTAAGATGGGATGGAAAAAAGAACAAGTCGATTTTATGACAAAGGTGTTTTTTGATTTAGAATTTGTTACAATAGAGGATGGGAAAATTCGTTTGTTGCCACAAACTGAGAAGAAAGATCTCTCTTTATCTAATACGTATGCAAAAAAATTAGCTAGTATTGAACTAGAACGTTTGTTTCTGTACTCAAAATGTGATGAGTTAACTACATTTTTTCAAAATATGAAAAGTCATTTTTCCGAAAATGGGGAGGCACTTATTTAATGAATTTAAAAGATTATATAACGATCGTACCGGACTGGCCAAAAGAAGGCGTTCAGTTTAAAGATATTTCGTCATTAATGAATGATGGAAAAGCATATAAAGAAGCAACAGATCAAATTGTAGCTTATGCAAAAGAAAAAAATGTAGATTTAATAGTTGGACCAGAAGCTCGTGGATTTATCGTTGGTTGTCCAATTTCTTACGCTTTAGAAATAGGTTTTGCACCTGTTCGTAAACCAGGTAAATTACCTCGTGAAGTTATTAGCTACAACTACGATTTAGAATATGGTACAAATACGTTAACAATGCATAAAGATGCTATTAAACCAGGTCAACGTATTCTGATCACTGATGATTTATTAGCGACTGGTGGTACGATTGAAGCTACAATCAAACTAGTTGAAGAATTAGGTGGAATTGTAGTAGGAATTGCTTTCTTAATTGAGCTTTCTTACTTAGAAGGTCGTAAAAAATTAGAAGGTTATGATATATTTACACTAATGACTTATTAATTTTTAACATATGATAATGTTATCCAAACAGGGTACTCTGATTAATCAGAGTGCTCTTTTTCTATCAAAGATCTGCAAAAAAAAATGAAATTTGACGACTCCTGCTTTACAAAAAACGAAATTTTCATGATAATAGAAGAAATAATGATTTAAGGTGATTAGATGGCTACTGAGCAAGTTTTGACAGCAGAACAGGTTTTAGAGCAAGCGACCCATTATTTAAAAGAAGATGATGTGGCGTTTATTAAACGTGCTTATGAATATGCTCGTGACGCACATAGTGAGCAATTTCGTAAGTCAGGTGAACCATATATTATACACCCGGTTCAAGTAGCGGGTATCCTTGTTGGCTTAGAGATGGATGCTACAACCATTAGTGCTGGGTTTCTTCATGATGTTGTAGAGGATACTGAAGTATCTAAAGAGGACTTAGAGAACCATTTTGGCAAAGAAGTATCTATGCTTGTAGATGGTGTAACAAAGTTAGGTAAAATCAAGTTTAAATCGAAGGAAGAACAGCAAGCTGAAAATCATCGCAAAATGTTTGTAGCGATGGCACAGGACTTGAGAGTAATATTAATTAAATTAGCCGATCGCCTTCACAATATGAGAACGTTAAAACACTTACCTCAAGAAAAACGTATGCGAATTGCAAATGAAACGTTAGAAATATTTGCACCGCTAGCTCATCGACTAGGGATTAGTAAAGTAAAGTGGGAGCTTGAAGATACGGCATTACGCTATTTAAATCCACAGCAATACTATCGAATCGTTAACTTAATGAAGCGAAAAAGAGCAGAGCGCGAGCAATATTTAGAAGAGGTTATTAACGAAATCTCAACTCAACTTGAAGATGTCGAAATTAAAACAGAAATTTCTGGACGTCCTAAGCATATCTATAGCATTTATCATAAAATGGCTAAGCAAAATAAACAATTTAACGAGATCTATGACTTATTAGCCGTACGTGTGATTGTTAATAGTATTAAAGATTGCTACGCTGTTTTAGGCGTTATTCATACATGCTGGAAACCGATGCCTGGTCGCTTTAAAGATTATATTGCAATGCCTAAGGCAAATCTGTATCAATCTCTTCATACGACTGTTATCGGTCCAAAAGGTGAACCACTAGAAGTACAAATTCGTACACAAGAAATGCACCAAATTGCTGAATATGGTGTTGCAGCACACTGGGCATACAAAGATGATAATGCAAATCTTCCGTCACAAAAAACGTTAGAAAATAAATTAAGTTGGTTCCGTGAAATTATCGAATGGCAAGATAATTCTACAAATGCAGAAGAGTTCATGGAATCAGTAAAAATGGATTTATTCTCTGATATGGTTTTTGTATTTACTCCAAAAGGTGATGTTTTCGAATTACCACTAGGATCTGTTCCAATCGATTTTGCTTACCGAATTCACTCTGAAATCGGAAATAAAACAATTGGTTCAAAAGTAAATGGAAAAATGGTACCACTTGATTATAAACTTAAAACCGGTGATATCGTTGAGATTATGACATCGAAGCATTCATATGGACCTAGCCAAGACTGGTTAAAGGTCGCTCAGTCTTCACATGCTAAAAATAAAATACGTCAATATTTTAAAAAGCAAAGAAGAGAAGAGAATGTTGAAAAGGGCAAGGAATTAGTTGAAAAAGAAATTAAAGCTCTAGAATGTGATTTAAAAGAAGTATTAACGTCTGAAAATTTAAAACGCGTCGCAGAGAAATTTAATTTCTCTAATGCAGAAGATATGTATGCAGCTGTTGGATACAATGGAATTACTGCAACACAGATTGCTCACCGTTTAACAGATAAATTCCGTAAACGTACTGAAATTGAGCTAGAAGACCGATTAAAAGAACTTTCTTCGGACCTTAAAAAAGCTCCATCACGTCGTAAAGATGCTGGTATATCTGTAAAAGGTGTAGATAATTTATTAATCCGTTTATCAAAATGCTGTAATCCTGTACCTGGTGATGATATTGTTGGCTATATCACAAAAGGCAGAGGAATTTCAGTTCATAGAAGCGATTGTGTAAACATGTTAAATGATAGTGAAGAAGATCGCTTTATTGAAGTTGATTGGGAAGAAAGCCCTACGTTTGAACGTGATTATAACGTCGATATAGAAATTTTCGGTTACGATCGCCGCGGTCTTTTAAATGAAGTTCTTTCAGTAGTAAATGAAACAAAAACTAATATCTCTTCAGTAACAGGAAAAAATGATCGAAATAAAATGGCAACTATTACAATGAGTTTATCTATTCGTAATATAAACCACCTGCAAAAAGTAGTGGATAAGGTTAAACAAATTCCAGACATATACTCTGTGAGACGTATTTTCCACTAATAGGAGGTGCCACTTATGAAAGTATTATTACAGCGCACAAAAGAAGCAAAAGTTGTAGTGGATGGACAAGTAGTAGGTCAAATACCTAAAGGGTTATTATTGTTAGTCGGAATAACGCATGAAGACAATATAGAAGATGTTAAATATTGTGCTGACAAAGCAGTAAACCTAAGAATTTTTGAAGATGAACTCGGAAAAATGAATTTATCATTAAATGATGTTGGAGACCAGATCTTATCCGTTTCTCAATTCACCTTATATGGCGATACGAGAAAAGGTAGACGTCCAAGCTTCACAGATGCAGCTAAACCAGAAATCGCAAATGAATTATACGAATATTTTAATTCATATTTACGCGAACAAGGATATGAAGTACAAACCGGTATTTTTGGTGCAGATATGGATGTAACCTTTACAAACTGGGGACCAATTACAATTATGATTGAAAGTAAATAAGCTAATCTTTAACCTCCTTTTCCAAAAAGGAGGCATTTTTTTTTGATAGAATTAATTATTAAAATAATAACTTCAATTAGCGAATATACTGAAGTACACGGGTTCTTATAAAGAATTTAGAGGAGGTAACTATTTGGACATAATTACAATCGTGTTAATCCTTATCGCTGGTGTAATTTTGTTTACAATCCTCAAAAGTTTCTTTAAAGCACTTTTATTTGTTATTTTAATCATCCTAGTTTATTACGGATTAATGTATTTCATAGACGGATCAGTTGAAAGCATTCAATCTAGTTTAAGAATATTTCATTAGACCATGGTGTGTACCATGGTTTTTTTTGAGGAAAGGAACTGCAAAATAAATCAGTTAAACCGTAAATGAATTCTCAAGACTACTAATAAAATCAGTAAAACTACAAATAATTTTTCAAAACTGCAATTAAAATTACCCAATCTGCAAATAAACATCTAATGGCAAACAATATCATTAAATTTAACTAATTATTTCTTATATCTAATAATATCTACGTTAAAAACTACTTAAATTTAATTAAATTCCACCTCACTTTGTCTGAATCTTTAGAACTAATTTAAATTGCTTAATCCCCAAAAAATTAGCCTAAGTTTTCAACAATATTTTAATTGTTTAATCCATTAATTATTTGGACATCCTATATAACAACATATTAACAACATACTTGGAAGGAGACTGCAGCATGAGAATAAATAATCGAAATAGTCTAGGATCAGGTAGAAAAGGTGTCCTGAATATGGATTTTCATGAGTTTCAAAATAGGGGACAAGAATCCAATTCATTAGAGATGGCAAGTGAGTTTGGTTTAACTTTAAGAGAAGTGCGTGATTTGAAAAGACAGTTGGAGCGTTCGTAAAAAATTTTTAACTGTTCTTGACATTTGTTGTATCCGAACGTAAGATATTAAATAACATATTGATACATAGTAACATTCCATAGACGGAGAAAAGTAAGATAGAATCTCTTGTAGAGAGAGGAAATGCCGTGGCTGAGAGCATTTCCACAAGTAGACTATTTGAAAGACACTCCCGAGGCTTTATCCTGAACGATTTCTAGTAAGGATAAACGTAATCGGCGTTAACGATGAAAGTGGGAGAACAGTTTATTGTTCTTCAATTAGGGTGGCACCACGGGCTTATAACTCTCGTCCCTACTGTTTTTATTTCAGTAGGCACGAGGGTTTTTTGTATTTATAAAGGTTTATTATTTAGGAGGATTTAAAATGTCGATTAATATCCCAAGAGGTACTCAGGATCTTTTACCTGGTACGATTGAAAAATGGCAGTATATTGAAAAGTTTGCAAGAGACTTATGCAAACGATACAACTATAACGAAATTCGTACACCAATCTTTGAACATACTGAATTATTCCAACGTGGAGTTGGAGATACAACGGATATTGTTCAAAAAGAAATGTACACATTTACTGATCGTGGAGATCGTCAATTAACATTACGTCCAGAAGGAACTGCGTCAATCGCTCGTTCTTATGTTGAAAATAAAATGTATGGTAATAGCAATCAACCTACTAAGTTGTACTATATCGGTCCTATGTTCCGTTACGAACGACCACAGGCTGGTCGCTATCGTCAGTTCGTACAATTCGGTATAGAAGCTTTAGGTAGTAATGATCCATCTATTGATGCAGAAGTATTAGCTTTATCAATGGATTTATATCGTGGTCTTGGATTGAAAAATGTTAAGTTAGTTCTTAATAGTTTAGGTGACTTAGAAAGCCGTAAAGCACACCGTGAAGCGCTTGTGAATCATTTTAAACCTGTAGCACATGAGCTATGTAGTGATTGTAATAATCGTTTAGAAACTAATCCATTACGTGTTTTAGATTGTAAAAAAGATCACGATCACCCTTCAATGAAGACTGCACCATCGATTTTAGACTATTTAAATGAAGAATCTATGAACTATTTCGAAGCTGTTCAATCTTACTTAACAGCTATGAAAATTCCGTTTGAGATCGATGCAAATTTAGTACGTGGTTTAGATTATTATAATCACACTGTATTTGAAATCATGTTAGAAGGTAAAGGATTCGGTACAATTTCAACTTTAAGTGGTGGTGGCCGCTATAATGGATTAGTTGAAGAAATCGGTGGTCCTAATACTCCTGGTATTGGTTTCGCATTAAGTATCGAGCGTTTAATATTAGCTCTTGAAACAGAAGGAATCGAACTTCCAATTCAACAAGAAATGGATGTATTCCTAATTGGACTTGGCGAAGAAGTGAAAAAAGAAGCGACGGCTATTTTATATCAATTGCGTAAAGCTGGTCTTGTTTGTGAAAAAGATTACCAAGATCGAAAAATAAAAGCGCAATTCAAAGCAGCGGAACGTTATAAAGCAAAATATATAGCGGTTCTAGGGGAAGACGAATTATCTCGAGGAGTCATTAATTTAAAAGACCAAGAGACTGGTGTACAAGAAGAAGTTGCATTAGACATCTTTGTAAAATACGTAAGCTCTAAATAAACAAATGGGGGAATTGAAAATGGAACAACGAACGCATTTATGTGGAGAACTAAGAGAATCACATATTGGTCAAAGTGTAACACTTAAAGGATGGGTACAAAAAAGACGTGATTTAGGTGGATTAATTTTTATTGATTTACGTGACCGTTCTGGACTTGTACAAATCGTTTTTAATCCTGAAACTTCAGGTGAAGCTTTAGCTCTAGCTGAAACTGTACGTAATGAATTTATTCTTCACGTTCACGGGAAAGTAGTATCTCGTGGTGAAGGTACAACTAATACAAATCTTGAAACGGGAGCAATTGAAGTTTCTGTTGAAAAGCTTGAGATTATTAATAAAGCTAAGAATCCTCCATTTGCAATTGAAAATAAAACGGAGGTAGCAGAAGACCTTCGTTTAAAATATCGTTATTTAGATCTACGTCGTCCAGTTATGTATGACACATTTAAATTACGTTCAAAAATTACAAAATCAATTCGTGATTTCTTAGATGGTGAAGACTTCTTAGAAGTTGAAACGCCAATTTTAACGAAGAGTACACCAGAAGGAGCTCGTGACTATTTAGTTCCTAGCCGAGTACATCCTGGTGAGTTTTATGCATTACCACAATCACCTCAAATTTTTAAACAATTATTAATGGTTTCAGGATTTGAACGATATTTCCAAATTGCAAGATGCTTCCGTGACGAAGATTTACGTGCTGACCGTCAACCTGAATTTACTCAAATAGACATTGAAACTAGCTTCCTTTCTCAGGAAGAAATAATGGAAATGTCTGAAAGAATGATGGTTAAAATGATGAAGGAAACAAAAGGTGTTGACCTAGTTACACCACTTCCTCGTATGAGCTATGATGAAGCAATGAATCGCTACGGTTCTGATAAGCCTGATACTCGTTTCGGATTAGAGTTAATTGATGTTTCTTCTTTCGCTAAAGAAAGTGGATTTAAAGTATTTACTTCAGCTGTTGAAAATGGTGGCCAAGTAAAATGTTTAAATGTAAAAGGTCAAGCAGCAAATTATTCTCGTAAAGACATCGATGGTCTTCAAGAATATGCTGGTCGTTATGGAGCAAAAGGTCTTGCTTGGTTAAAACTTGAAGAAGATGGTTTCAAAGGTCCAATCGCTAAATTCTTTAGTGAAGAGGAATTTGCTACATTAAAATTGGCTGTAGAGGCAAACGCAGGAGACTTAATTTTATTCGTAGCTTCAGATGCTTCAGTAGTTGCAAATAGCTTAGGTGCACTTCGATTAAAACTAGGTAAAGACTTAGATTTAATTGATCAATCTAAATTCAATTTCTTATGGGTTACTGACTGGCCATTACTTGAATATGATGCAGATTTAAATCGTTATTTTGCTGCTCATCATCCATTCACTTCACCTGTTCGTGAAGATATTGATAAATTAGATACAGATCCAGGTAGTGTAAAAGCTCAAGCTTATGACTTAGTACTAAATGGTTATGAGCTTGGTGGAGGTTCAGTTCGAATTTACGAAAGAGACATACAAGAAAAAATGTTCAAATGCTTAGGATTTTCTGAAGAAGAAGCACAAGCGCAATTTGGTTTCTTAATGGAAGCATTTGAATACGGAACTCCACCACACGGAGGAATTGCGCTAGGTTTAGACCGTATTGTTATGTTACTTGCTGGTCGCTCAAATTTACGTGATACAATTGCATTCCCTAAAACAGCATCAGCAAGTTGTTTATTAACAAATGCACCAAGTCCAGTTTCTTCTGCACAATTAGAAGAATTAGCGTTAAAAACAACAGTAGAAGAGTAAAATAAAAAGGAAGGGTGAAGGAATTAATTTTCTTAATCCTTTCCTTTTTCTTGTTGAAGGATTAAGAAAAATTATGTTTTTCTTTAATTCTAGCTTGATGTAAATAGCTTGTATCATGTATATTTAAATCATTGTAATCTGATTAAGATAGTGGGAGTTGAATAAATGTTACACCAATTTTCTCGTAATGAGCTTGCTTTTGGTAAAGCAGGTTTAGAGCGATTACAAAACAGTACGGTAGCTATTTTAGGTATTGGAGGCGTTGGCTCATTTTCTGCAGAAGCTTTAGCGCGTTCTGGAGTCGGACGTTTAATATTAGTGGATAAAGATGTTATTGATATTACAAACGTGAATAGACAAATTCATGCTTTATTATCAACAGTTGGAGAGCCTAAAGTAGAAATGATGAAACAACGTATTCTTGAGATTAATCCTGAGTGCGAAGTAATTACACATAGAATGTTTTATACAGAGGAAACATTTGAAAAGTTTTTCGAAATTCCATTAGATTTTGTAATTGATGCTTCTGATACAATTACATATAAAATTCACTTAATTAAAGAGTGTCGTCGTCGCGGAATTCCACTTATTTCAAGTATGGGTGCTGCTAATAAGATGGATCCAACTCGATTTAAAATTGCTGATATATCAAAAACAACTCACGATCCTATTGCAAAGGTTATTCGAACTAAACTTCGCAAAGAAGGTATTCAAAAAGGAGTAACAGTTGTCTATTCAGATGAAAGTCCTATTGTTATTCGTGAAGATGTACGAAAAGAAATCGTACCAGATGAAAATACAAAAATTCGTAAAGCAAAAATGCCACCATCATCAAACGCCTTTGTACCATCAGTTGCTGGCTTAATCGCAGCTAGTCATGCAGTACGTGAATTAATAAAGGATATTGAAATTAAGCGTGTAGGCAAAGAATAACCAATGCTTTAACATTGCTGACTGTAGGAATTAATTTCCTACAGTTTTTTTATTTATTAATGTAAAAACTACCTTCAATAGGAGGTGTTTGATGTTGAATAGAGCCTTGAAAGTATTTTGTACTTTCGGATTATCTTTAACAATATTAACTGCTTGTAATAGTACAAGTGACGTGGAAAAAGATTCAAAACAGCATCATGTAGATAATTTATCCAATCGGATTAATGTTAAGTATAAAAAGAAAAATAATGTTGTAGAGAAAAATGGTAAGATTGGCAAAGATGGCGTCGTTAACGATATGGAATCGATTGAAATGAATAAACGTAAGCCTAATAAATAAAAAAGACCCCCAAATTTATTGGGGGTTTCAAATTGCACGAAAAAGCTCGCTTTCTTCGTTGCTTCGCCTGTTGGCCTGTTAAGTGGTGCTCATTACCGTCGGGTAATTCCATTCTCACTAGGACTTCGCGCCACGAAAGACCAGGGCTTGCAATCAGTCTGAAAATCAAGTTTTTTGTACTTTGTCTACACACTGACCCTCAATTATTTTGGGGGTCTATAAGGGGTTACATATTTAAATCCTTCTCATTTTTAGCACTATTTTTACGTCTTCTCACAAATTGACGTCCAATTAGAGAAATAACTAATAGTCCGACTACAAGAAGTAGAATTTGAATATAGGTTAAGTTAAAGTATTTAGCACCAGTAACAATTAAAAGTGTAGAAAACGTACCTTTAATAATAAAAAATATAATAATCCATAAACCGCCTTTTTTCCAATTCATTTCATTATACTCCTTACTATTGCTTGCGTTTTGTTACTTCATTATACAATAGTACAAGTGATAATATACTGTGAATGTTTTACATTATTTTGTCTAAATTTATTCTGTTAGATTGATCAATACATTTTGTTTCTTTTGGATTAATGTTTTTAGATTAAAAATTTTTTTATTTAAATTTTCATTTTCAATTTTTAATTTAACTACTCTTTCTTTTAACTCCGTATTTTCCTCCGAAGTTTGATGCTTTTGTTCGAAATTCATTAAGAATTGGATGACCATTTCAATATTCAGTGAAGGAGGATGTATAGGCTTATTTATTTTGGTAACTTCTTTAGGATTGTTCATTTCTCTAAAATGATCTTTTGATAGTTTTCGGTATCTAGAAGCACATGCTGTCTTTGTCCGATTAATAATATTTGCTACTATTTCAAATGCTTCTTGCTTCGATTTACCTTTACTTTCGTATTTTTCAACTAGTTCAATTAATGTGTTTTCATCTTCAAGTGACCATTTTGTTTTTGGGGCATTCATTTTTTCACCTTCTTTATTTCATCTATTATTATCTTCACCAAATAAATTGTTAGTAAAAAGAAATATTTGCGTGGTGCAGATGAAAAATGTTTCCAATTCAATTACAATAGTAAAAAGAGTTATAAAGGAGGGAGAAAAATGAGTCATGAACCTCTAGCATACCGTATGAGACCAAGAACGATTGATGAATTAATTGGTCAGGAAAAAATTATCGGAAAAGAATCAGCGTTATATCGATTAATACATAACGGACGAGTTCCTTCAATGTTAATACACGGGGAACCTGGAATAGGTAAGACATCGTTTGCCCATGCAATTGCTGGTACTGTTGATAAACGTTTTGTAACTGTAAATGCGACTACTTCTGGTAAAAAAGAACTTGAGGATATCGTTCATGAGGCGAAAATGTTCGGTGAAATCATTCTTTTTGCAGATGAAATTCATCGTTGGTCAAAGCTGCAACAGGATTATTTATTATCATATGTAGAAAGCGGATTTATCACGTTAATTGGGGCAACAACTGAGAATCCATACCACGATGTTAACAGCGCAATACGATCTCGCTGTAACCACATTTTAAAATTAGAACCGCTTTTACCAAAACATATTTATAAATTATTAGATAAAGCCTTGAGAGATGAGGATAGAGGATTAGGAAACTTGCAAATCCAAATTTCAGAGGAACAAATTTTAAAAATTGCTCATGGAGTAAACGGAGATGCAAGATCATCATTAAATGTTTTGGAATCAATCATATACGGTTCTACAAAAGAGTCAGACGGAACGATTGTAGTACAAGATGAAATTATTGATGAATTTCTTCGTTCAAAAGGTTTTAATCATGATAAAAATGGAGACTTTCATTATGACACATTGTCTGGTTTCCAAAAGAGTATTCGTGGAAGTGATGTAAATGCAGCACTTTATTATTTGGCGAGGCTCATAGAAGCGGGCGATTTAACTAGCATTATTCGAAGATTATTAGTGATTGCTTATGAGGATATCGGACTAGCTGGCGACCCATGGAAGGTCGTCCTGGCTTGTGAAGCCGCAAAGCAAGTTGGATTTCCTGAAGCAAGAATTATTCTTTCAAATGCAGTAATTGAGCTCTGTTTGTCATCCAAATCTAATTCCAGTGTTACATCAATTGATCGAGCTTTAAATGATGTGAGAAGTGGGCTACATGATGATATCCCAGCACATTTAAAAGATGCTCACTATGCTGGAGCAAAGGATATGGGGCATGGTATTGGTTATATTTATCCGCATGATCATCCTTTAGGTAATTTTGGCGGTTGGGTAAATCAACAATATCTTCCAGATCGACTAGTAAATCAAGTTTACTATAAACCAAAAGAAGCAGGTAACGAAAAACGTTACGGGGCTATTTTTGAAAAATTACAGCAGTTTAAGAAAAATCATAATTAAGTCATTAATAAAAGAGAAGGTAGATATAAAGCGAAATTGGTCGCTTAATCTACCTTCCTTTTTAATATGATCCACTCAATTATGATTAAATTTATTAATAACCCTACCCAAATATTAACATTTAGGGCTTCCTCAACCATTTGTTCTCTTCCACCAGGTAGATGCAATCCATTTAGCAAAAAGTAGGCTAATAATATAAATGGCACTAAAACTCGACCACTTACTGCTACTAAAGTGATTCCAAAACTTCGAGTCATCCAGATTTGGTGAGCAATATAATTTTTCTTCTTAGCGCTATAAATACCTTTAATTGTAGTGAAAATCCAAAGTATAGCTAAAACAAGAAAAGACATAACCTTTGAAAAATTTTCAATATAAGAAATTACTATCAATGACAAAATTCCACTTATAAAAACGCTAGTATAGTAAATAGTTCCAATCATTCGATGGATTCTCGGATAACGAGATCTAATCTTTTTTACAAACTGTAAAAATCCAGCAATTAAAGCAATAAATGCAAAAAAGATATGTGTAATTAAAGCAGGATATTGAATTGAAGTTGAACTAATTTGGATACGACTTTTCCCTGGATCTATAAGAAAATAAGGAGCCATAAATGGAACAATGACACAAAGCGAAATAATAAATAAAATCCACCAACTTTTTTTAGAATTCATAAAAAAACCTGTCCCCCGATATTTAGTTTGATATTTAATATGTAGTTAAGTATTTAAATCTTTAAGTAATATCATAACAACCTAATATGAACGGAACATGAATAAAAAAAGTCGAGATTAAGTCTCGACTTTTAAGCACTAACATCATTTTCAAAAACTTCTATAGTTGGAGAATCAACTAAATGACTAGTTAATAATTTTATCTCGAAGAAAAGTAGATCTGGTTTAATAAAAGTTGAAGGGATTGATAAAATCTCTTCGTTATCTTTATCATAGAAAACAATATAATTTACTTTTCGTTGATATGCTGCCATTTTACCTTCGTTTTTACCCCATTTTCGGAGTTCGATTGTCATCCGGTTTATCTTATGAAGCTCAATCGACTTCAATTCATTCCCTTTTTTTAAGGTTAGCTGTCTACTTGTTAAAATTAATTTAGACTCTTTTCGAAGTTGAATTGTTGCATACACTTTATATAAGAAAATAATCCATAGTAAAGCTAGTAATAAAAAATAAATAGGATCGTGATTTCCAAAAGCAGTACCTGTTCTAACAGCAGTTAGAAAACCGAGAAAATAAGTACCAAAATGCCAGCTTGGCTTTGATTCCAAAATGACTTCTTGACCTAATTTATCGTTTTCTTCTTTATTTAATAATTCAAGTTGGGTTTTATGTTCATCCTCAGTATAGTTATCCCATTTTGTAAATGCAGTAATTGTTTCATCATAAAATCGTGGACTAGGAATTTGTTCAGAAATATAAGCCCCTACATATGCCGCCATCCAATCATTTTCTTCCCAATTTTCTTGCTGACTACGAAATTTAGTTAAATAATAAGTTACTTCTTGTTCATAATAGTTTGAAGTATCATAACGCTTTATAATTTCTATCTCGTCGGGAATCACACCAAAATCTTCATGAGTAATTAAATAAAGAAACAGTCTGTTTTTCACAAAACTATGTTGATGCTCTTCCGTAAATGTGTATATATCATTCTTTGAAAATTCATTTAATTTTGTATAAAACCATACCGCAGATTCAATATTATGAGCACAATAATCAAGGATTTCTTTATCAATGTGTACGCCATGTTCCATCAGTGAAATAACAGCATCCACTTTTAAGTAAGGATCTTTATACTCAAGTGCTTCTTTTAAATATTCATTCATGCTATCGTCAAAATAATATTGCATTAATTGAAGGTAAATACCCATTTCTGTTCGAACGATGAGGTAAGATTCCTTCCAAGCCTGGTATACATATTTTAAGTTGTAATCTTGATCATAATTTAAATATGAACCTCGTTTAAGCTTATATAAAATTTTAATTTGTTCGATTATATAATCGTTCTCAGCGGATGAAAAAGGTAAAGAAATTGAATTTCTTTTACACAATAGAATCAGATGGAAAATTGAAACTGCAGTGTCTTCATTTTCGATTAAACGTAATAGTTTTTTTACAAGTTCTGGAGCCCAATCTGTCTCTTCGAAAATGAATTGAACATCGATATCTAGCGAGTATCGTTTACTATTTTTTTCAATGATTCGTATATAAGCATCTCTAGCTAATTCTGATTTCAGACTTATTAATAAATAAAGAGCTTGAAGTTTTGCTCGTTCACTATATGCTTCAAAATTCTTTTCGATTGGAGTTATTAATTCTTGGAGTGCAAACTCTGAACAAAATCCAACTAAGTGATAGCTTCCATCATCCCAATCTTCTATTGATTTCGGGAAATTGCTTCCCGCTTCTTCTAATAAATAAATTAATGATTCAATAGAAGCACCTGATCGAAGAGACTTTCTAAGTTGGTCTATGCCTTTTGCACGCTGATATAGATCTTGGTGGCGTAATTGATTTACTATTTTCTTGAATTTTCTTTGTACAGCCAACTTAAAACCTCCTCTAGCTTCTTTTTAATTCCAATATATCATAATAAGGGTAATGAGAAATAGTTAAATAGTCTTGTAGTCTATATGTTTAAATAAAAATTCAGGTCTTTTACCTTATTTTTTGTCACAATTGGATAAATTTTACAAATTGTTTTGATAATTTATTTTTAAGCTTTTATAATAATAAGAACAAGCTGTTCATATTTTATATAGAACTTGTCCAATCCTAGCGATCATTTCGATTAACTTATTCTCGAAACGAAAGTAGGAATTTTTTTTGTACCTAAAAATAAGAATGGAGGATGAACATGGTTAAACTCTATGTCCTGGCGGTTGTCATTGGTGGAGTGACCGGATTTATTTTTCACATCCTGTTTAACAAAGGTACGATTATGCTCCCGGTGAGACGAAAGAAAGGCTTTTATTTAGGTTTTCTTGCAGATATTTTATTTGGAGCAACAGCCGCGACATTATTTGTTTCTTTATTTATACCAGAAAACATGTTAAAAGATATGCGTATGGTAATCGGATACTGTATATTAGCTGGTCTTTCATCTCAAAGCTTTCTTTTAAGCAGGGCACTTAACACTGAACGGGAAAGGGTAAGTTCACTGCATAATATTTCTAAGCAAATTGTGTAGTATTTTCAATAATTTACTTGGCAAAAGATGAAGGAGGCATGTAATGAGGCTCGTGCTAACACCCGAAGAGAAAGCCATTTATTTAGACTTATTAGAGGATTTATTAAATGCTGATACTGAATACGAAATTAAAAGTATCGAATTCCAAGTCATAAGCTTTTTAAACAACATAAAAGAATCTAGAAAAAATGTTGAAGATTTCGATGAAAAAGCGGCAGCTGCTCAATTCGTACGTGCTGGTAAATTGAAAAGTTAAGCAAACGAAAAAATAAAGACAAACAGACTAAAATAGAAAACACCTCTAATGTCGTATAGCTAAACTATATAACATTTGGGGTGTTTTTTTTTTTGTAAATTAGAGAAATCATTGTCCTCTGGATTTTAGATTACTAGATAAATAGTGAGAATGGGAAACTGACCTGACTAGTTAATTACATAGATCGATATTACACTTTTCCAATTGGTTTAGTGCATTTTTTTCATGTCATGTGAATTTATAGAATAAATAGTGTACAATAATTGTATTACTACAGTTTAAAAATAGGATAAATCTGATAAAAATAAGAGATACAGTTTATTGAACGGAGTGAATTAATGAAGATTTCAACTAAGGGAAGATACGGACTGACAGTTATGATTGAATTAGCTAAAAGATATTGTGATAAACCAATTTCACTCAAGAGTATTGCGAAAGCACAAAATCTTTCTGAGCATTATTTAGAACAAATTATTTCATTATTACGTAATGCAGGATTAGTAAAGAGTATTCGTGGAGCATATGGTGGGTATATTTTAACAAAGGAACCGAATGAAATTTCTGCAGGTGAAGTGATAACTGCACTTGAAGGATCACTATCTCCAATCGAAAATCTTGAAGATGAAAATCCTGCACAAAGAGAGTTATGGACTCGTGTTCAAAAAGCGATTAATGAAGTGTTAGACCATACGAGTCTTGAGGATTTAGCAAAATTAGAATCTGATGATTTAAATGGCTATATGTTTTATATTTAATTTTAGTGCGTTCAAAATAGGTGAACGCTTCATAAAGAAAGGATTTAATAAAAATGGAACGTATTTATGTAGATCATGCTGCGACTTCTCCAATGCATCCAGAAGTAATTGAAAAGATGGTTGTAGAAATGCAAGAGACTTTTGGAAATCCATCTAGTATTCATTCATTTGGCCGACAAGCTCGTCAAAAGATTGATACTGCACGCATGATTTGTGCTAATAGTATAGGATCAAAAGTTAACGAAATTATTTTTACAAGCGGTGGAACGGAAAGCGATAATCTTGCTGTTTTAGGCGCTGCTTATGCGAATCAAAAATATGGTAAGCACATTATTACCTCTAGCATCGAGCATCATGCTATATTACATACATGCCAGGCTCTTGAAAAGGAAGGCTTTGAGGTTACGTATTTACCTGTTGATCATACAGGTCGTGTGAATGTCGAGGATGTAAAGGCTGCACTGCGTGATGATACAATTTTAGTATCAATTATGATGGTTAATAATGAAATCGGAACAGTTCAACCAATTAAAGAAATTGGTGAACTTCTTAGTGACCATAAAGCTCATTTCCATACAGATGCAGTACAAGCTTACGGCTTAATTCCAATTAATGTTGAAGAACTTGGTGTCGACTTTTTATCCATTTCCTCACATAAAATTAATGGACCTAAAGGTGTAGGTTTTCTTTATGTAAGTGAGAATGCAATTTTTACACAATTACAATATGGCGGACAGCAAGAGCGTAAACGTCGTGCAGGTACAGAAAATGTTCCTGGTATTGTTGGATTAGCTAAGGCAGTAGAAGTAATTCACATCGAAAGAAATGAACGTATAAAAAACTATTTACGTTTTCATGAAATCTTAATGAATGTTCTAAAAGAAAATGGAATTCGTTTTGAAAAAAATGGAAATGAGTCGTTTTTTGCACCACATGTGTTAAACTTATCATTTGAAGATATTTCAATTGAATCATTTTTGGTAAACCTTGATTTATCAGGTATAGCAGCTTCAAGCGGGTCTGCTTGTACAGCTGGTAGTATTGACCCATCACATGTTTTAGTTGAAATGTTTGGAATAGATTCACCTAAAATCCGTTCTTCGGTTCGGTTCAGCTTTGGTTATGGAAATACAGACGAACAAATCCGTATACTTGGAGAACGTGTATCTTCAATTGTAAAACGATTAGTTAAAATATAAATTTTTAAAGTGCGAGGGGATATTATTTATGAATAAAAAAGATCCAAAAGACACTCGCGTAGTAGTAGGAATGTCAGGTGGTGTAGATTCATCTGTAACAGCATATTTATTGAAACAACAAGGGTATGATGTCATCGGTATTTTTATGAAAAACTGGGATGACACAGATGAATTTGGCGTATGTACAGCAACTGAAGATTATGAAGATGTAATTGCAGTTTGTAATCAAATAGGAATTCCGTATTATGCAGTGAATTTTGAAAAGCAATATTGGGATAAAGTGTTTACCTATTTCTTAGATGAATATAAAAAAGGTAGAACACCAAATCCAGACGTAATGTGTAATAAAGAAATTAAGTTTAAAGCATTTCTTGAACATGCAATGGAGCTTGGAGCAGATTATGTAGCGACAGGTCATTATGCTGGAGTTGAGTTCCGTGACGGAGAATATAAAATGTTACGAGGAATTGATAGTAATAAAGACCAAACTTATTTCCTAAATCAACTTGGTCAAGAACAACTATCGAAAGTTATGTTTCCACTTGGAGGCTATTTAAAGCCAGAAATCCGTAAAATTGCTGAAGAGGCAGATTTAGCGACAGCTAAGAAAAAAGACAGTACTGGAATTTGCTTCATAGGTGAACGTAACTTTAAAGAATTTCTAAGTAATTATTTACCTGCACAACCTGGTGAAATGAGAACAATGAACGGGGAAGTTAAAGGTAAACATGATGGACTTATGTATTATACAATTGGCCAACGTCATGGACTTGGAATAGGTGGAAATGGAGACCCTTGGTTCGTTGTAGGAAAAGACTTAAAAAATAATATTTTATTAGTTGAACAAGGTTTCCATAATGAGTTACTTTATAGTAATGAAGTACTTGCTTCTGATATTAGTTGGACATCAAATAAACCGAAAGAAGGTTCGTTTACATGTACTGCTAAATTCCGTTATCGTTCTGAAGATAATGAAGTAACAGTTCACATTTTAGATGATAACTCAGTAAGAATTCTTTGCCACGAAAAAATTCGTGCAATCACTCCAGGACAAGCAGTTGTATTTTACGACGGGACAGACTGTCTAGGTGGCGGAACAATTGATCGTGCATTTATCGATGGTAATGAACTAACTTATTTAAGATAAATCTATTTACCCCAATCATAATGGTTGGGGTTGTTTTTTTGAATGGAAATCCTTAATTTATCATAGAAATTTTGAAGAAACGTTCCTTTGAAATGTATACTATGGTGTGATAGTGTTAAATAGATATATTAAGTTTCTTAAACTGATTAGTATAGAAAATGGAGTCTATCCAAAATAATTGAAAGTAAATACATAGAGGTGTCATATATGAATAATTTTGAACGTGGAGTAGCAGCCCTGCAAGAGGGAAACTTAGAGGATGCAGCTAGTTTTTTAACGAAAGAAATTGAAGAAAATCCTACTAATTCATTAGCGTATGTTAATTTTGGTCAGCTTTTACTATCGATGGGAGATGTCGAACGAGCTTGTCGTTTTTTTGAAAAGGCTTTAGAAATTGATCCGGAATTGGCAGCAGCGCATTATGCAGTTGGAACAGTATATTTTGAAGATGGAAAGTTTGAATTAGCTAAAAAACATTTTCAACATTGTGTGAAACTTGGCATGAATGATAGTGATGTCCATTTTATGATTGGATTATGCTGTGTTAATAATGGAGAAGATCGTTTTGCACTTCCATTTTTCCAACGAGCGATTGAGCTAGATGATAAAGATGTAGACGCATTATTCCAATATGGCCTTACTTTAGCTAAATTAGAAATGTTAGATGAAGCAAAAATTAATTTAGAAAAGGTATTACAATTAGATGAACTTCATGCTGATGCACATTATAATCTAGGCATAATTGCGATGTTTAATGATCAAATTACAACTGCGAAAGACCATTTTAATAAAGCGATTGAAAGTCAAGATGATCATATGCTTGCTATGCATGCTTTAAAAGTAATTGAAAATAAAGAAGTAGAATGAAGCTAGTTTAGTTGTGTTAGTTCGGGGAGGTGGAGAAATGCAAACCCAAAGTGAAATGGAATTGTTTGTTGATGAAACACCATATATTAAAGGGCATATCACAACAATCATCTTTTATAATGCAGAAAATTTTTATACTGTTGCAAAGGTAAAAGTAGTTGATACAAATTTATCAAATTGTGAACAGGAAATGACCATTACTGGGAATATTCCAAGGATGAATGAAGATGAAACATATACATTTAAAGGGACTGTAAAAGACCATCCGAGGTATGGTAAACAATTTCAAATTTCATCATTTGAAAAAGAGCTTCCATCTACTAAAAAAGGTGTTATTCAATATTTATCATCGGATTTATTTAAAGGAATTGGAAAGAAAACGGCTGAGAAAATCGTTGATCATTTAGGTGAAGGTGCAATTAATAAAATTTTAGATAATGCTGATAGCTTAGAAGGTGTTCCCGGGCTGGCAAAATCCAAAGCTAAAGAAATTTATGAAACAATACTATCTCATCAAGGTCTTGAAAAAGTAATCAGCTTTTTAAGTAGCTACGGTATTGGAACTGGTTTATCGATTAAAATTTATAAGACCTATAATGAATCAACTCTTGATGTTATCAGAACAAATCCATTTAAATTAATTGAAGATGTGGATGGGATTGGGTTTGGAAGAGCAGATGAAATTGGTCGAGCAATCGGTATTACAGGAAATCATCCAGATCGGATACGAGCGGGTTGTATTTATATTTTAGAACATTTATCTATGCAAGAAGGACATGTTTATATAACGCAAGATCAGTTTATTGATGAAACTAGACAATTATTAATGAAACAGGATAAAGAGCTTGTCGAAGCAGTCGACATTTCTCGGGAAATGAAACGATTGGTAGCTGACGGAAAGCTAGTAATGGAAGACGAGAGAATCTACCTAGCTGCTCTTTATTACGCTGAGAAGGGCATTGTAAATGCGATCCAAAAATTATTAAGCAATGCTCCAGATTTAGGAGAAATGACTGAAACTAGATTTGCAAAAGAGCTAGAAGACCTCGAATCAAAAATGAATGTAAAATATGCCCCTTCCCAAGCGCAAGCAATAAAAAAAGCTATGGAGTCAGCGATGATGGTCCTTACAGGTGGACCAGGGACAGGTAAAACGACAGTTATTAAAGGAATCGTTAATCTGTTTTCAACAATCCATGATTTATCATTAGATCAGCATTCCTATCCGAAAGAAGATCCATTCCCTTATTTGCTTGCTGCACCTACAGGTAGAGCGGCAAAAAGAATGAGTGAAGCAACTGGATTACCGGCAGTAACAATCCATCGTTTACTCGGTTGGACAAGAGAAGGTGAGTTTAGCCATCATGAGGAAAATCCTTTAAATGGAAAGTTACTGATCATTGATGAGTTTTCAATGGTCGATGTATGGTTAGGGAATCAATTACTAAAAAGCATTCCAGAAGGCTGCCAAGTCATTTTTGTAGGGGATGAGGATCAATTACCTTCTGTTGGCCCAGGTCAAGTCTTAAAGGATTTATTAAACTCTGGTACAGTTCCAACTGTACGATTAAAAGATATTTACCGTCAATCAGAAGATTCTTCGATTATTACGCTTGCACATTATATAAAAGATGGAACAATATCCGAGGATTTATTTGAACAAAGAAAAGATCGTTCATTTATTGGTTGTTCAAGTCAACAAGTTGTTGAAGTCGTCAAAAAAGTGTGTGAAAACGCCAATAAAAAAGGTTTTCCTGTAAGAGATATCCAAGTATTAGCACCGATGTATCGTGGTCCAGCAGGAATTGATGCTCTAAATGAAGGGCTACAAGAAGTGTTTAACCCTAAAAGAGAAAAACAACGTGAAATGAATTTTGGTGATACAACTTTTCGAACAGGTGACAAAGTTCTCCAACTCGTAAACGTTCCTGAGAATAATGTTTTTAATGGAGATATGGGTGAAATTGTAAACATTTTTTTCGCCAAAGAAAATGTAGAACAACAAGATATTATTATCGTTTCATTTGACGGAAATGAAGTGACTTATACTAGACCAGATTTTTCTCAATTAACTCTTGCTTACTGTTGTTCAATTCATAAATCGCAAGGTAGCGAATTTGATATTATTGTGCTTCCAATTGTCAAAAGTTATTATCGAATGCTTCGAAGAAATTTAATTTACACTGCTGTGACAAGAAGTAAGAAGTTCTTAATCATGTGCGGTGAACAAGATGCATTTATTCAAGGCATTGGCAGAACAGATGATGGTCAAAGACAAACTACTCTATGTATGAAACTAAAAGGGATTGAAAATGGTGAAGTACAACTAAACGAAGATTTACCATTTCAGCTTTCAGACGAATTACCAAATCTTTCACCTTATGATTTCATGTAAATGACTAAGAATATATAGTGCAAGACGATTCCTGTACTAACGTATATTTTTATGAAAATTTGGTCACAATGCTTAGAAACATTGCCTTTTTTAGGCTAAGGGAGCGAGCGTTGTGATTTGTCCAAATTGTCATAGTAAAGACTTAGGGAAAATAGGTGTAAATCAATATTATTGTTGGGGATGTTATATTGAACTAACTATTAATAAAGGCATAATTTATACCCACCAAGTTGAAGAAGATGGTACGTTAAGTTCGTTAGATGATTTATTTGACGAAGAGGATCGAAAACTTAGTATGTAGGAGTGGGTAATTGATGGCTAGAAAAAGCTCTTTATTAGGTTTAGGTTTAGGTGCAGGTGCACTTGCGATGAAGTTAATGTACGATAACAAATGGCTTTCTTCAAAGAACATGAAACGTATGAGAAAGTCATTGAAAAAAATGCTTTAATTTTTTTAAGCACATGTCTTTAGAGGCATGTGCTTTTTTACTATCGAAAAAAGAGTGATAACCAAATTTTCGTAAAAGGAGTCGAGTGATGTTGATTTCCACTACTGGGTGCTCGCTTGAGGCCACTGAAAAAGTAAATTTTGAACAAACTTTACTTTTTTCGAAAAATCAATTCCCAAAATAACCTTGATTTTTATAGTTAAAGTGGGGAGGACATATTATTTTTCTACCTACGGCAAGCCTGCGGGGTCTCAGCCTTCCCGCTAATCCCATAGGAATCAAGCACCCCTTTAGTTACAATCAACTTATTCATCAAAAAAAGTTAAACTAAAAACCTAATTTAATATCCTTTACTAGAGTAGCTTATCACCTTGTTAATTAGTTATAGTTCAATTAAGATCGAGCATCAACTTATAATAATAATCATTTGGACTTGTTTTTCTAAAATTAACTCTTAATTATTTTTAACTTCTCAAGAATAAACAATTACAAGAGTTTGTTGATAAATAAAACTGCTCAACCATATTAACGACATGTGCTTTGTTTTTTTCAATGTATTTCATCCAATCCTAATCCTATATTCCAAATATATTTAAAATTTTTTCATTGAGAAAATGAACATCTTCATTTAACATTTATAAAAACATGGAAAAGAGATGGTAAATATGGGAGTGGGAGTTAAGCTTGTTAAGAATGATTTAAAGTATGCAGAGCAGGTTTTTAAATTATCATCAGATCCAGGTGTGAAAGATGTTTTAGGAATAAAAGTAGATCATATTGATGATACAATTGGATTTATTAGCTATATTGTTCAGCAGGAATTAGAAGGTAAGGTAATAAATCGGATAATTTTGAATGAGCAAGATGTGGTTGTCGGTATAACAAGTTTAAAGCACATTGACCGAGGAGATGGAATTTGTCATATCGGCACTTGGATAGGGGTTCCATTTTGGGGACAAGGTTATAATGAAGCTTCAAAAATTGAAATTTTAAAAATTGCTTTTAACGAGTTGAAAATGGACTATGTTTTTGCTGGAGCAAAAGAGTCAAATATTAGATCAAGGCGTGCACAAGAGAAATTGGCTTATATGACAATTGGTGTAGAGAATGAATTTCCAAAAGAACTAACAATCGTTGAAAAAGAGGCAAAAACTAAATGTGTTTTGAATGTCGTGAAGAGAGAAGACTTCGCAAAATTTATAACGACTCACATAATTTAATTGAAATTCTCCATACTATTATCAGTATGGAGGTTTTTTTATGGACGGTTTAAAGTTAAAGTGGATATATCGATTATGTTTATTGTTGCTAATTGGATTAGTTGGAATCGTTTTTTATTATTTAAAACCGGTTTATTTACATATTGTAATTGGTGTTGCAAAATCGATGGTTCCATTTTTGATTGGATTAATAATTTCCTATTTGTTACATCCAGCAATTGAATACATTCATAGAAAAGGGATAAAACGAGTATTTGCGATTTTATTGATCTATTTATTATTTTTTGGAGGGTGTGTACTAGGGCTCTATTTATTACTCCCTATTTTTAAACAACAGTGGCAAGATATTTTAAGAGCTTTTCCTAAAGTAATGGCATTATATGATAATTTTTTATCAAAAATCGAACGAAAGACTTCGAGGATGCCAATTTTTCTTCATAATCGTATTGATTTAATGATTAATGGTGCTGAAAAATCGGGTTTATCATTATTGAATAAATCTGGTGAATGGATGAAGCAATTAGTAAATAATATTATTTCACTCTTTATCATTCCGTTTATCGTTTTTTATTTTTTAAAAGACTATAAGGTTTTATCGAATATGTTTTGGAAAATTATCCCTTACAAATGGCGATATGAAGCAAAAGGTTTAGCAAAAGAACTTAATAATACATTTGGTAAATATATTCGTGGTCAAATATTAGTTTGTTTTTTACTGTTTGGATTAGCAACAATATTTCTATGGATTGTTCGAATGAAATATGCTCTAGTATTAGGAGTGGTCATAGGAATAACAGATATCATTCCGTATTTCGGACCGGTTATTGGAGCTGTACCAACCTTGTTTCTAGCCGCTTCGGAAGGGACAAGTTTATTAATTAGAGTAGGTATTACTTTAATTATTTTACAATTGATTGAAGGTAACGTCCTTTCACCGCTCATTATTGGAAAATCAATTCATACTCATCCAGTTATTATTATGTTTTCTTTATTAGTTGCAGGTGAAATAGCTGGTTTTATTGGTTTGTTAATTGCGGTTCCATTATTAGTTGTCATTATTTCTGTTATTCGCTATTACAGTAATAGAAAAGAACGTCTCTCAACTTGACTTTCATTTTTGACAATGATACTATTTTTTCATACAATTTATATTTGCAAAATTTTGAAGGAACAAGTATGTCACTAAACCATTTAAGCTTATGCAAAAGAGAGAAGTTTCCTAGGCTGAGAGAAACTTTAATGAAGGGTGACAGAAAAGCTACTCCTGAATGCAGCTAATCACTGACGCGTCAGACCACGTTACGGTCTCTTGAGGTGATGAATAGACTTCGAGGCATTTTGCCTAAGCAACTAGCTTTCTATTCATAATCAGGGTGGTATCGCGAGTACATCTCGTCCCTGTTTTAGGGACGGGATTTTTTTGTTTTTATAACATTATAAATTTACTAAATGGAGGTTAATATAATGAAAAAGCTAACTGCAGCTCAAATTCGCCAAATGTACTTAGACTTCTTTAAAGAAAAAGGTCACTCTATTGAGCCAAGTGCATCTTTAGTACCAGTAGAAGATCCAACGTTATTATGGATTAATAGTGGTGTAGCGACATTAAAAAAATATTTTGATGGTCGAGTAATTCCAGAGAATCCAAGGATAACAAATTCTCAAAAATCAATTCGAACAAATGATATTGAGAATGTTGGGAAAACAGCTCGTCACCATACATTTTTTGAAATGCTAGGTAATTTCTCAATCGGAGATTATTTCCGTGAAGAAGCTGTAACATGGGGTTGGGAGCTTTTAACTTCATCTGAATGGTTTGGCTTTGAAAAAGAAAAATTATACGTTACTGTTTATCCTGAAGATAAAGAAACGTATGATTTATGGATTAAATTAGGATTAGATCCTGAGCATATCATCCTGTTAGAGGGTAACTTCTGGGAAATTGGTGAAGGACCATGTGGACCTTGTACAGAGATTTTCTATGATCGTGGTACAAAATACGATCCAGAAAACATTGGAATTAAATTATTAAAAGAGGATTTAGAAAATGATCGATATTTAGAAATTTGGAATATTGTATTCTCTCAATTTAATTCAAAAGATGGTTTAGACCGCAAAGAATACCCTGAATTACCAAACAAAAACATTGATACTGGTATGGGCTTAGAACGTATGGCAAGTGTACTACAAGAAGTAGACACAAACTTTGACACTGATTTATTTATGCCAATTATCAATGTTGTTGAAACAATTTCTGGTCAAAAATATCGAAATGGACAATTAGATCAAGATACTGCTTTTAAAGTAATTGCTGACCATATACGTACAGTATCTTTTGCTGTTGCAGATGGCGCTCTTCCTTCAAATGAAGGTCGCGGATATGTCTTACGTCGATTAATCCGTCGTGCTGTTCGTTTTGCTAAAAAATTAGGTATTGAACGTCCATTTATGTTTGAACTTGTTCCAGTTGTTGCAGAAATCATGGAAAGCTACTATCCAAATGTAAAAGAAAAAGTACCGTTCATTCAAAAAGTAATTAAAAATGAGGAAGAGCGTTTCCATGAAACATTACATGAAGGATTATCACTTCTTACAAATGTAATGAAGGATGCAAAAGCTAAAGGTAGTACTGTAATTAAAGGTGAAGATGTTTTCCGTCTTTATGACACATATGGATTCCCGATAGAATTAACGGAAGAATATGCAGAAGAAGAAGGATTAACAGTAGATCATGACGGTTTCGAAGTTGAAATGGAAAAACAACGTGAGCGTGCTCGTTCTGCAAGACAAGATGTTGACTCAATGCAGGTACAAAGTGAAGCACTCCGTGAAATCAAGGAAACTTCAACTTTTGTAGGTTATAGCGAAGGTTCGGTTGAATCTACAGTTCTTGCTCTAGTACAAGACGGAGAAAAAGTTGAAGATGTAGCAAATGGCGAAGAAGCTCATTTAATTCTTGATGTAACTCCTTTCTACGCTGAAAGTGGAGGTCAAATTGCAGACCGTGGAACGTTAACTGCTCCTGGTTTAAAAGTAGAAGTGCTTGATGTTCAAAAAGCTCCAAACGGACAAAATTTACATCGAGTGAAAGTTGTTGAAGGTGCGTTATCAGTTGGTGCTAAAGTTGAATCAACAATTAATAAAGCTAACCGTTCAAGTATTGTAAAGAACCACACAGCTACTCACTTATTACACCAAGCATTAAAGGATGTACTTGGAACTCATGTAAATCAAGCTGGTTCATTAGTAAACCAAGAACGCTTACGTTTTGACTTCTCACATTTCGGTCAAGTAACGTCTGAAGAACTTGAAA
Source organism: Gottfriedia acidiceleris (assembly GCF_050457485.1). Lineage (GTDB taxonomy): Bacteria > Bacillota > Bacilli > Bacillales > Bacillaceae_G > Gottfriedia > Gottfriedia acidiceleris_D. The sequence goes on along the minus strand of NZ_JBCMJM010000009.1, from coordinate 24,387 downwards.
TAATTGAAAAAATTGTGAATGAAAAAATTTGGGAAAGCATTCAAGTTCAAATTTCTGAAAAAGCAATTGCTGAAGCAAAAGCAATGGGAGCAATGGCATTATTCGGTGAAAAATATGGTGATGTAGTACGAGTAGTACAAGTTGGGGATTATAGTCTTGAACTATGTGGCGGATGTCATGTTGATAACACAGCATCAATCGGTACTTTTAAAATAATTTCTGAGTCAGGAATTGGAGCTGGTACGCGCCGTATTGAAGCAGTAACTGGCAAATCAGCTTACGAATATATGCAAGAACAAATTGGTCAACTAAAAGAGGCAGCTAGCCTATTAAAATCAAATACGAAAGACGTTGTTGCTCGTATTGAAACTTTACAATCAGATTTAAAACAAGTACAAAAAGAGAATGAGTCACTTTCTTCAAAATTAAGCAATATTGAAGCAGGAAATATTAGTAATAACGTGAAAGAAGTAAATGGAGTAAAATTCGTTGCTGCTAAAGTAAATGGAGCAGATATGAATAGTCTTCGCACAATGGTTGATGACCTTAAAAATAAAATTGGTTCTGTTGTTGTATTACTTGGTTCTGCTAATGAAGGTAAAGTAAACTTAATTGCTGGTGTTACAAAAGATTTAGTAGGCCAGGGATATCATGCAGGAAATCTAATAAAAGAAGCTGCTTCAATTTGTGGCGGAGGAGGCGGAGGCCGTCCTGATATGGCTCAAGCTGGCGGGAAAGATCCTTCGAAATTAGACGAGGCTGTTGCTTTTGTTGAAAAATGGATGAACACGATTTCAAAATAATACAAAAATCGTGTACAATAACAGATATAAAAATTTTTAGCTGATTCGTAACTGCGTAATAAAAATGGTACAATGTAATTAGCTAAAAATATACGGATAAGTGGGGTGCTTTGTATGGATTCATTTGATAAAACGATGAAGTTTAGTTTGCAAGATGAAGGTCAAGATATACGAGTTAATGAAGTTTTGTTAAAGGTTCATGACGCGTTACAAGAAAAAGGCTATAATCCAATCAATCAAATAGTAGGATACTTATTATCAGGTGATCCTGCATACATTCCTCGTCACAATGACGCAAGAAGTATGATGAAAAAATTAGAACGTGATGAAATCATTGAGGAATTAGTAAAATCTTACTTACAACAACATCGTGGAGAATAATTAATGAGAGCACTTGGGCTAGATGTAGGTACTAAAACAATTGGTGTAGCTGTAAGTGATGCTCTTGGTTGGACAGCTCAAGGTATTGAGACAGTCAAAATTGATGAAGAACGTCAGAAATTTGGACTAGACCGACTAAAAGAAATTATCGACAGCTACGAAATCGAAAAAATAGTTGTAGGCTTACCTAAAAATATGAACGGAAGTATTGGAGAACGCGGTGAAGCTTGTACTCGTTTTGGAAAAATGATTGAAGAAGAATTCAATCTTCCGGTTATACTATGGGATGAAAGACTTTCAACAATGGCTGCCGAACGTTTTCTAATCTCTGCTGACGTAAGTCGTAAGAAAAGAAAGCAAGTAATTGATAAAATGGCAGCAGTAGTTATTTTACAAAACTACTTAGATAGTATAAAGTGATAAAGAAGAATGGAGATTGGCCGACAACAAGAGTATTTGCATGATAACTTATTGGTCGGCCCCTCCAACTATTCACTTATACATAAAAGGATTAAAATAATTGAGGTGATATAAATGGAACACGGTGAAGACAGACAAATTACTATCATCGATGAGGAAGGTAATGAGATTCTTTGTAATATTATCATGACTTTTGAATCAGATGATTATGGTAAATCATACGTAATTTATAGTCCAGTTGGACAAGAGTTTGATGAAGATGGAGACCCAATCTATCATGCATCTAGCTTCATTCCTGCAGAAGATGGTGAAGATGGAGAGTTATATCCAATCGAATCTGACGAAGAGTGGGAAATGGTTGAAGAAGTATTAAACACTTTCTTTGACGAAGAAGAAGGAGAATAATATCTCTGGATTTAAAAATGCTAAGCGCTTATAAAAGTGTTTAGCATTTTTTTTATGTAGAAAATTGCCGATTTAGCACATATTTGTAGTATACTATAACGTGGAAAAGGAGGTAGATAAGTTTGTCATTTAATGATTTTGATAAAAATGGATACAAGAATACAAATAAAAAAAGCAGAGGTATGCTTATTTTTACATATTTTATTATTGCTTGTATTGTCGTAGTTGGAGCGGGTTTTGCAACTTATAAATATATGTTAAAACCTGTTAATTCAGCAAATAAACAAATTAAATTGGTAACAATTCCTGAAGGAAGCTCTGTTGATAATATTGCAGCAATTTTTAAAAAGAAAAACTTAATAAAAAATACATCAATTTTTAAACTATATGTGAAGTTGCATAACAACGCTAGTCTAAAATCAGGGAATTATCATTTTAGCGAAAACCAAGGGGTTGCAACGATTGTAAACCACTTACAGGTAGGTGGTAAATATCAAGTTGCAGTTAAGGATTTAATGATTCCTGAAGGTTCTCAAATAAACGAAATCGCAGCGATTATTGCAAAAGGATTTAAATTAGATCAAGCAGCTGTACTAAAACAGTTGAATGATAAAGCATTTATTCAAGGGCTACAAAAAAAGTTTCCTCAATTAATAACGAATGATGTTTTTAAACCTGGAATTCGCTATCCGTTAGAAGGGTACTTATATCCTTCAACATATATGTATGGGGATTTTACTCCGAGCTTAGAGGAAATTATCACACCTATGCTAAATGAAACAGTGAAAATTTTAGATCAATATAAAGCAGAAATGAGTAACAAAAAACTTACGCCTCATCAGACATTAACAATGGCCTCGTTAATTGAGGAAGAAGCAACTGGTACAACCGATCGAAAGTTAATTTCAAGTGTATTTTATAATCGACTTAAAATAGGAATGCCATTGCAAACGGATCCAACAGTTTTGTATGCACTGGGTAAACATAAAGAACGTGTATTATATAAAGATTTAGAAGTTAAATCTCCTTATAATACTTATTACGTTAAAGGGTTACCAGTAGGACCAATCGCAAGTGCTGGCGTTGAAAGTATAGTAGCTGCACTTGATCCTGCCAAATCAGATTATTTATATTTCCTTGCGGATAAAACAGGTAAAGTGATCTTTACAAAATCGTTAGCAGAGCACAATACTGAAAAAGAAAAGCATATAAAATAAAAAGTTGGAAATACTTGTATAATATAGAAAACTCTTCGAGTAACAAGCCTTTTAGGCGATGACAGAGGCGTTGTTATACTTATACTTTATCCTAAAATTGGCAACCACGTCGAGTAATCTACTTGCTGACAATTTATAATTACTTAAAGTCCAAATATTAAATTCCTCAGTAGTATAAATAGTCTACTGAGGAATTTTGTAAATTAAAAAATAGTGAAAGCGTTGCAACAATTCTTGGTACTAGCCAAGGGTCTTTTTTTTATGTTAGAATATTACGGGTCTAAAAAAATTCAGATACACAGAAATTTTACTTACACCTTGTTTTAAGACAAGGTTGTATTTCTATTGGAGGCTTTATAAGCAATGAATGACGTTTTAGTTCGTCAATACTTGGCGAATTTTTATAAACATAGAGAACCTTTTATAGAAGAAATGGAAACATATGCATTTGAGCATCATGTGCCGATAATGGATAAAGCAGGCATGGAATTTATGCTTGGTTTACTTTATTTAATACAGCCAACTTCCATTCTTGAAATTGGTAGTGCGATAGGTTATTCAAGTATTCGAATGGCAAAAGAGTTTCCAAATGTGAAGATTGTTACAATGGAGCGAAATGCAGAGAGAATTCGAAAAGCAAAAGAGTTTATTGAGCGAAGTGAATACAGTAATCGAATTCTCCTTTTAGAAGGTGATGCTTTACTTTTAAAAGAAAAGTTGCCTGAGAACAGACAATTTGATGTTATTTTTATCGACGCAGCTAAAGCTCAGTATAAACGATTTTTTGAATTGTATGAGCCTTTGTTATCGGACAGAGGTGTTATCATTTCAGATAATGTTTTATTTAAAGGCCAAGTTGCTGAAAGTGCGGATTTAGTTGATGATCGACGAAAGAAAGCTTTAATAAAAAAGATTCAAAATTACAATGAATGGCTAATGAATCACCCTGAGTATGATTCGACAATTATACCAATTGGTGATGGAGTTGCTATTAGTAAGAAAAGGGGAGTTAATAATGATTAAGCCTGAATTATTAGTTACGCCAACTAATCTAAATGATATAGATAAATTAGCTGATGCTGGTGCAGACGCAGTTATTATTGGTGAACAACGTTTTGGATTACGCTTAGCGGGCGAATTTAATCGTGAAGCTGTAAAAGAAGCAGTAGAAATTGCACATAAAAAAAATGTAAAAGTATATGTAGCGATGAATGGCGTTTACCACAATGAGATTCTTGATGAAATTGAAGATTATATTTCTTTTTTAAGAGATGCAAATGTGGATGCAATTGTATTCGGAGATCCTGCAGTTCTTATGTCAGTACGTGCGATTGCACCTAATATGCAATTACACTGGAATACAGAAACAACGGCTACAAACTGGTTTACTTGTAATTACTGGGGGAAACGTGGATCAAAACGTGCGGTATTAGCTAGAGAATTAAGCTTTGAAGCTGTCGCTGAAATTAAAGAAAATGCTAAAGTAGAAATCGAAGTACAAGTACATGGCATGACTGCTATGTTCCAATCAAAACGTTCACTTGTTGGTAACTATTTTGAATACCAAGGAAAGAATTTAGAAATCCTTGAGCAAAAGAAATATGAAGATAATATGTTCTTAGTTGACCACGAGCGTAATAATAAATATCCAATTTTTGAAGACCAAAATGGAACTCATATTATGAGTCCAAATGATATTTGTATTGTTAACGAGTTAGAAGAATTAGTTGATGCAGGTATTGATTCATTCAAAATTGACGGTGTCTTAAAATCTTCAGAGTATATCGTTGAAGTAACAAAACTATACAGACAAGCTATAGACCTATGTGTAGAAGACCGTGAAGCTTACGAAGAAATCAAAGACGAACTTTTCGACAAAATCGAAGCAATCCAACCTGTAAACAGACCACTGGACACAGGATTCTTCTTTAAAGAAACAGTTTATTAATAGAGGTAAGGATATATGATGGAAAAGCAGGAAAGACAGGGAATTCTAGAACTAGAACCTTGTATCTTACCTGTATTAAAGAGGAGGACTAATAATGGCAATTGGACAATTAGATAAAATAGTTGATGGCAAACGTGTAATCGTGAAGAAACCTGAGCTATTAGCACCGGCTGGTAATTTAGAAAAATTAAAAATTGCAGTAAGATATGGCGCAGATGCTGTATTTATTGGTGGTAGAGAGTTTGGTTTACGTTCGAATGCAGATAACTTCTCTATAGAAGAAATGGCTGAAGGAGTACAATTTGCAAACAAATTTAATGCGAAAATTTATGTAACAACAAATATATTTGCTCATAACGAAAACATGGACGGATTAGTTGAGTATTTACAAGGCATTGAAGCTGCAGGAGTTACGGGTATTATTGTAGCTGACCCATATATTATTGAAACATGTAAAGAAGCTGCACCTAAATTAGAGGTACATTTAAGTACACAACAATCTTTATCAAATTATCGTGCTGCACAGTACTGGAAAGAAGAAGGATTACATCGATTAGTATTAGCACGTGAGACAAGCTATGAAGAAATAAAAGAAATAAAAGAAAAAGTAGATGTTGAAATTGAAACGTTTATTCATGGAGCAATGTGTATTGCTTATTCTGGCCGTTGTACACTGAGTAATCATATGACTGCACGTGATTCGAACCGTGGTGGATGCTGTCAATCATGTCGTTGGGATTACGATTTAGTTCAAACTGAGTCACAAAATCCAGATGCAACAGAAAATGCTTTATTTGCTGAAGAAGATGCACCATTTGCAATGAGCCCGAAAGATTTAAATTTATTACGTTCAATTCCTAAATTTATTGAAATGGGTGTAGATAGTTTAAAAATTGAAGGACGTATGAAATCAATTCATTACGTAGCAACAGTTGTATCTGTTTATCGTAAATTAATTGATGCATATTGTGCTGACCCAGATAACTTTGAATTTAAAGAAGAATGGGTTGAAGAACTAGATAAATGTGCTAATCGTGACACTGCTTCTTCATTCTTTGAAGGATTCCCAGGAATGAAAGAGCAAATGTATGGAAATCATAGCAAAAAAACAACGTATGATTTTGCAGGTCTTGTATTAGACTATGATGATGAAACTGGTATCGCAACAATCCAACAACGTAACTACTTCAAACCAGGTGACCAAATTGAATTCTTTGGGCCTGAAATTGAAAACTTCAAACAAACAGTTGGTGTAATTGTTAATGAAGATGAAACAGAAGTAGACGCTGCAAGACATCCATTAGAAATTGTAAAAATTAAAGTGGATCAAAAAGTTTATCCTTACAACATGATGAGAAAAAAGTTAGTTTGATAAGAAAGAGGGATTGAAGTATGGGGAATAAGCCCATTGTAATTGGAATTGCTGGAGGGACTGGCTCTGGTAAAACTTCTGTAACAAAAGCAATTTATGATCAATTTAAAGGTCATTCAATTTTAATGATTCAGCAAGATTCTTATTATAGAGATCAAACGCATTTACCAATGGAAGAAAGATTGAAAACAAATTATGACCATCCATTAGCATTTGATAATGATTTGTTTATTGAGCATATAAAAGATTTATTGCAATACAAAGCAATTGAAAAACCTGTATATGACTATACAATTCATACAAGATCTTCAGAAACAATCCCTGTAGAGCCAAAAGAAGTTATTATTTTAGAAGGTATTCTAGTATTAGAAGACGAGCGTTTACGTGACTTAATGGATATAAAGATATTTGTAGATACGGATGCTGACTTACGAATCCTTCGTAGAATACAACGAGATATAAAAGAACGTGGAAGAACAGTTGATTCTGTAGTAGATCAATATGTAAATGTTGTACGCCCTATGCATAATCAATTCTGTGAACCATCTAAGAAATTCGCAGATATTATCATACCAGAAGGTGGTCAGAACTTTGTGGCTATTGATTTAATGGCTACAAAAATTCAGACTATACTTGAAAGAGTAAGTGTATTATAATACGTTCATATGAGAGAATAATTCCTAAAAATAATTTTGGAAAGATGGAGAAGCACTCACTTCTTCATCTTTCTATATAAAAGAATGCGTTTTCATAAGTTGAATGTTTCATTAATTATTCTCATACACTGTTTGTACAACTACATTGTATAAACAGATATTTAGAAGTTCTACATAAAAGAAACGGTGGATACTAAAAGGAGTGTACAAAATGGCTAACGAAAAAAAATTCCCTATGACTTTAGCTGGGAAACAAAAATTAGAACAAGAATTAGAAAATTTAAAAACAGTAAAGCGTGCTGAAGTAGTAGAGCGTATTAAAATTGCTCGTAGCTTTGGTGACCTTTCAGAGAACTCTGAATACGATGCTGCAAAAGATGAGCAAGCATTTGTTGAAGGTCGTATTACAACTTTAGAAAATATGATTCGTAATGCTGAAATTATTACTGAAAATAATGATGTATCAGATACAGTAACTTTAGGTAAATCTGTAACTTTCTTAGAATTACCAGCTGGTGACGAAGAAACTTACACAATTGTAGGTAGTGCTGAGGCTGACCCATTTGAAGGTAAAATTTCAAATGATTCTCCAATCGCAAAAAGCTTATTAGGCAAAACTGTTGGTGAAGAAGTAACAGTTAATACTCCAGGTGGAGATATGCAAGTAAGAATTACTGCTGTTAAATAATTTGATTTGTTCAACAATTTAATTGTTTGAAAAAAGAACACCCCGTCTACACTGTAGATGAGGTGTTTTTTATATGCATAGACGGATAAAAGCCATATTAATTATATTTTCGTTACTATTTTTTTTAATCGCATACAGATGTTTAGATATTAGTGTACTTCATCAAAAGAATTTTGGCCCACAAAAGGTAAATTTAATTGAACGAAGTGTTGCTCAAAGAACATTTCAGTTTCGGATTGATAATGGACGTGGAAAAATACTTGACCGAAATGGAAAATTATTAAGTGCAGCTTACACTCCAAAAGTTATTTTATTTCCATTTTTAAAAACAATCGATTGGCCGATTGAAAAATTATCGTCGATTACAGGAGTACCGGTTGCAAATATTAAAAATCAGTTTAATGGTAAAAAAGAGCCTTTTACATTAGAAGGAATGACAAAAACATTAACATCGGAAAAAATTGATGAAATAAATAATTTACATGTTTCTGGATTAATTTCCATGTTGTCTCAAGACAAAGACGATAAACAATTGGCAGAACACCTAATTGGAATAGCTAGAGAAAATAAAGAACAATATGAAAAACAGTATGAAAGTGATCGAGATTATAAGCCTAAAGAATTTGGAGTAATTGGTTTAGAAGCTCAGTTTGAAGATTTCTTAAAATCTGATGGAACATCTAATTTAATGCTTCACGTAGACAATTTAGGTAAACCGATGTTTGGAAATGAAGTAAAATATGCGAAACCTAGTAATCCATTTTATCCAGTTTCCCTATCAACTACATTAGATAAAGATTTACAACAAATATTAGAACAAGCTGTTGACCAAGCTAAACTTCAAAAAGGTGCTGCTGTGCTAATTGACGTAAAGACTAACAATTTATTAGCAATGGTTAGCCGACCAAAAATGAATTTCCAAAATTTATTTTCCTCGAATGATAATACAGCGACTAATTATGCACTATTAGCTAGTACACCTGGTTCAGTCTTTAAAACAGTTGTAGCGGCTGCCGCAATAGATCAAGGAATTGTGAAAGAAAATCAAATGTATAATTGTAATAATAATCTAGTCGGTAAATACGAAGATGAAGAGAAAAAGCGAAAAGGAAATTTAAATTTTCAACAAAGTTTCTATGAAAGTTGTAATTACACATTTGGCCAATTAGGTAAGCAATTAACTTTAAAAAATAAAGATATGTTTCAAACATATGCTAAAAAGTTAGGATTAGATGGTCCAGTAGGATGGACAGGATCTGTCTATCATGAGTCTAATTTTAGTCAATTACAAAATGAAGGGAAACCAACTTATTTTGTAGGAAACTATTTAAGTGATAAGCTCTTAAATACTTCCATTGGGCAACAGGATGTAAAAGTATCCCCTTTAGCTGTAGCTAATATGATGGCTACTATTGCACGAGGTGGTAGCCCAAAACAAGTAAAAGTAGTAGATTCTGTATTATATAAAAATGGTACAGAAATGTTTAAATTCCCAGAACAGACATTAGCTGATGATTATCTAGCTCCAGATTCAATGCAACAATTAAGAGAGTTACTTCGAGGTGTAGTTACGGATGCAAAAGGAACAGGAAATCGATATACTAGTTTGCCTTACACTTTAGCAGGGAAAAGTGGTACAGCAGAAACAAAAGTAGTAGATGGTAAAATTGTTGAACAAAACAAATGGTTTGCAGGGTATTTTCCATATGATAAGCCGAGATATGCATTCGCAGTAGTTAGTTTAAATGTTTCAAACGAAGTTACATCTACCTCTGACACTGTTACAAGTTTAATAAAATCTATATATAACTTTGATAAAAACCACACAAAATAGCTATTTTTAATTAATTAACTCTATGTTAAAATAGGGAAAAATTAGTTGTTTTTGGAGGATTTTGTAAATGTCTTCAATTGAACCAAACAAAAGGGTCCAAAAATTAAGACGAGTACGAAGAGGAAATTATTTTTTCCGAATACTACTTATTCCACTTCTTTTTGGAATCATCTATTTAGGGATAAAAATAACATTACCAATCGTCAACCAACAAAAGATAGAGCCTAATACTGCAAAAGCTCAGATTACTACGATTGCTCAAGAACCAAAGCAAATGACAGATATACCGAATCCTTATCAAGCGAAATATCGAGAAAAAGTAAATGAGATTATTAAAGATTCAATAAATGATGAAAATATTTTAGAATCGACTGTAAAAGAATGGATACCTAATAAAACAAGACAAGTTGAGCCTCATAAAGTTCATTATAGTCATAAGTCTCAGGACTTTTATGAAATGGAAGAAGCAGTATCAAATGCGATTTCTTTAACAAAAGAAGATTATTCAATTTGGCATATTAGTCAAGGATACGATCAGCAAAGTATAAATGTATACGTTGCCACAAACGACTTAAGCTATAAATATGTCATATACTTACATTGGGTTGTAAAAGAAGGCTGGCTCCCTATTTTGGTACAAGAAGTAAAAGAGTTAAAGTATTAAAAGCTAAAAAGATTGAGTCTCTACGGGAGCAAACGATAAGGTTACGCCACATGGAAGCGAGCTCCTTTTTGGGAAACTTTTTTAGATTTAAAGTGTTTTTTGTTGTACGCATTCTTAAAGATGAATGATATGTCTCTATATGGTAAAATGATTAAAGTTTGAAAGAGAAAGTAGGGAATTTAAAGAATGAAAATAGCTATTATTGGAGCAATGGAAGAAGAAGTACATGTATTACGTGATAAATTAGACAACCTGAGAAAAGAAGAAGTTGCAGGCTCAGAATATAACATAGGTACATACGAAGGAAAAGAAGTAATTTTATTAAAGTCTGGAATTGGTAAAGTTAATGCCGCAATGGCAACAGCAATTCTTTTAGAAAAATATCAGCCAGACGTTGTTATTAACACAGGATCTGCAGGCGGACTTCATACTGACTTAAATGTTGGCGACGTTGTTATCTCAACTGAAGTGCGTCATCATGATGTAGACGTTACCGCATTCAATTATGAATATGGTCAAGTTCCAGGTATGCCAGCTGCATTCCTTTCTGATGACAAATTAAAGACTATCGCTAAAAAATGCGCTGAAAAAATTAATGGTATCCAAGTTGTTGAAGGATTAATCGTAACTGGTGATTCATTTATGAATGATCCAGTACGAGTAGACTTTGTAAAAGAGAAATTTGGTGATCTGTATGCTGTAGAGATGGAAGCAGCTGCAATCGCTCAAGTTTGTTATGCTTTTAAAGTACCATTTGTTGTAACACGAGCATTGTCAGATATTGCAGGTAAAGAATCAAATATTTCATTTGATCAATTCCTTCATACGGCAGCTGTTAATTCAACATTAATGGTTGAGGAAATGATTAAAGCGTTATAAATCTTTTAAAGAAAGATGTCTTATAGGCATCTTTCTTTTTTTATTAAAATACAATTGAGTGAGTACTCACTTTTTGTTGACTAGCAATAAAAAGTGAATTAAGATAAAGTTATAAAGTGAGTACTCACTCATTATGGGCACTATAAAAGAATTAGACTTGAACGGAGGAATAAGATGAGCAATGTTGTTCAAATCCAAAAAGTTGATCGTTTATTTGGAAAAAGAGCTGTACTAAAAAATATTTCAATGAACATTCAAGAAGGAGAGATTTTTGGGATTTTAGGCCCATCAGGTTCTGGTAAAACAACTTTAATCAAATTGATTGCTGGGATCGATAAAAGTTCAAAAGGAGAAGTATTAGTTTACAATAATGAAATGCCTAATTTCACAGTCCTTCCGTCAATAGGCTATATGGGACAATCTGATGCATTATATAGCGATTTAACCGGAGCTGATAATTTAAGTTTCTTTGGTGCTCTTTATAATTTAAAAGGGAAAGAACTTAAGTCGAGAATTCAAGAAGTAGCTCAAATCGTTGGTTTAGAGGATTCATTAAACAAGCAAGTTAATCAATACTCTGGGGGAATGAAAAAACGACTTTCTCTTGCCATTTCAATCCTCCATAAACCTACATTACTAATCCTTGATGAACCAACAGTTGGAATTGATCCAGTACTAAGAAAGCAAATTTGGAATCAATTTTTTGAAATGAAAAAACAAGGTACTACGATAATCATTACAACCCATATCATGGAAGAAGCTGAAAAATGTGAACGTATCGGATTAATTAGAGAAGGGGAATTAATTGCTTTAGATACTACTGAAAATTTAATCTCGCAATCAAAAACAGGTAAAATCGAAGACCTATATTTTAATACTGAGGTGAGCTCATGAGAGTCTTTGCAATTTCTAAACGAATAATAAAACAATTTTTAAAAGATAGAAGATCTCTTGCAATGATTTTTGTTGCTCCTATCGTATTATTGTTTTTATTTTCGTATATCTTAAAACAGGATGATACGAAACCAACTTTAGCCCTTGTAGACGCACCTCCAGCATTTGAGCAAATTGTGAAAGATTATGCGAATGTAAAAAATGTAAAACCTTCGGACATTAAAGAAAAATTGAAAAATATGGATCTTGATGGTGCTGTCTTATTTAAATCTGGAGAAATAGTTGTACAGTTTGAAGGGACAGATAAAGCAAGAACAACTGCAGTAATGGATGCTATTCAATCTGCAGTTAAGGAAAATACACCTTCTAATCTTAAAATTGTAATGGACCCAATTTATGGTAGTAAAAATATGGAATCATTTGATTCAATTGGACCAATTTTTATTGGATTTTTCTCGTTCTTATTTGTATTTATCTTATCAGGTATTTCATTTGTAAGGGAAAGATTAACAACAACACTTGAAAGATTACTTGTCACACCAGTCAAAAGATGGGAAATAGTAGTTGGTTATATTTTAGGCTTTGGATTTTTTGCTTTAATCCAATCGATCATTATAACAGTCTTTTCAATCAGTGTATTAGATATGTATAATGTAGGAAGTGCATGGGAAGTCTGCGTAGTTAATATTTTATTATCTCTAACTGCTCTTACACTTGGAATGCTGTTATCTGCATATGCAAATAATGAATTCCAAGTTGTCCAATTTATTCCAGTTATTGCAGTCCCTCAAATACTTTTTTCAGGTATTTTCTCAACGGCGTTTTTACCAAATTGGTTCAAATTTATCGGGGGTATTCTACCACTGACATATGGAGCAGAAGCGCTTAGAGGTATTATGATAAAAGGACAGTCGCTTTCAGATGTTGTAATTCAATTACTAATCCTACTTGGATTTTCAATAGTATTTATTTCTTTAAATATAGTTGCTTTAAAGAAACAGCGTTCAATTTAAGGAGTGTTACCAATTAAATTAGAAGAGTTTTTTCCAGAAGAAAAATTACAAGAAATGAATGAAAAAGAAATAAAAATTCTTGAAGCTGCAATTGAAATATTTGCAGAAAAAGGTTTTGTTAGTACATCTACCAATGAAATCGCAAAAAAAGCAAATGTTGCTGAAGGTACTATTTTTCGTTATTTTAAAACAAAAAAGGATTTACTAAAAAGTATCATCAAACCGACATTAGTAAAAACAATTGCTCCTTTTGAAATGGATCGGTTTTCTAAAGCAGTATTTCATTTAGAATACGAAACATTTGAAGATTTTCTTAATGCGCTTATTAAAAATCGCATGGAGTTTGCAAAGAAAAATAAGGCAGCTGTAAAAATAATCATACAAGAAATGCCATTCCAAGACGATATGCAAGAAGAGCTAAAAAGACTCTTTAAAGATAAAATGTACCCTAAAGTAGCTACTGTATTACAATCGTTTATCGATAAAGGACAAATAAAAGAACTACCGATACCGACAGTACTAAGATTAATTATCTCAACGGTAATTGGTTTAGTTATCTCTTCAATCGTCCTAGAAAATACACCTTTTTGGAACGAAGAACAGGAAACTGAACGTACGATCGAGTTTATTAAGAATGGTCTAAAATAATTTATTGCTGAGATAGTGATAACATTCAAAGAAGAAAGGGATTTTGAATAATCTCTTTCTTCTTTGTGTTGAAATATGTTCTGGAATTGAGCTGAAATAAAATTAATTAGTAAGTTATTATATTTTAGCGATATAGTAATAAATCAAAATTACTTTATTCAGTTGCATCAATTATTTGATTCTTTTCTGTGTTCAATATTCTATAAGAGCTGTGGACAAATGCGAGCAACCTGTAGTGGAAATCAACAAGACAATACTTATTTTATGACTTTAGTTTTTCTTATACTTACTAATCTCTACATATACTGCCTTTAATTACCTTCACTTTTCTTGTATAAAATATGTTAAAGTTATTAAGTCAACAAGAAGGGAAGGTGTAGTATTCGTGAATTTAAAAAAGCTACAGGCGAAGGTTAACGATTTTAAAACATTTGGAGCAATAACAACAGCATTGGCTACTTTTTTCTATATCGGGACTCTCCTTCCAAAGGACGGATTAACCCAACATAAAATATTAATTGTCGAGAGTATCGTTTTTACAATGCTGATAGTTGCATTAGGTTTCTTTCTGACATCCAATTATTTTAAACGTAAAATGCAAAAAGAAGAGCAAGCATAAAACCACTAAAAATGAATTCACTCCAATTGTTAGAACTGACTAACAATTGGAGGTCATATTCATCTTAAGTGGTTTATTTTTTATCTTTTTTCTTTTCTTTTTCAGCTCTTAAAAACTCGTGGTACATTTTCATTAAAGCACGTTTTTCAATTCTCGAAACATAACTTCTTGAGATTCCTAATTTCTTTGCGATTTCACGTTGAGTTAGTTCCTTATCCATATCAATACCAAAGCGCTGAATAATTACATCTTTTTCACGGTCGTCTAGGATCTTAATATATTGCTTGATTTTTTCTAATTCCATATTAAGTTGAATTTGATCAACTACATCTTCTGTCTCAGTTTTTAATATGTCTAAAAGTGAAATTTCATTGCCCTCTTTATCCTGACCTATCGGATCATGAAGGGAGACATCTTTTTTTGTTTTCTTTAAAGCACGTAAATGCATAAGTATTTCGTTTTCAATACATCTAGCAGCATATGTGGCTAATTTTGTTCCTTTACCTTGAACAAAGCTCTCAATTGCCTTTATTAAACCTATTGTGCCAATCGAAATTAAATCTTCCGCATCTTCTCCGGTATTTTCAAATTTTTTGACGATGTGAGCAACAAGTCTTAAATTATGTTCAATTAATAAATTTCGTGCTTCTCCATCTCCATTTGCCATACGATTTAAATAGAGCGTTTCTTCGGCTTGTGAAAGAGGTTGAGGGAAGGCATTATTTTTAACATAGGAAACAAACACAAACACTTCTTTTAAGAAAAGACTTAAGGCGGTAAATAAACCAGGCATATAATCACTCCTAAGGAAGGTAAGGTTAGTTGTTATTTATATATTTATGTAATGTACAAATTCTGTGTGTCTGTACCATAAAAAAAATGTAAGTCATGTAAAAAAAATGTTGAAAATAGTAAGCGCTACCATTTCAATGATGATGTATCTTTTTTAAAATCGTTACATATTCTAGAAAAAAAATGCATTGACAGCCTATTTAATAGTGCTTTATAATCCTCATTAATAACTTTTTTAATGAATCTTTTGACAATTAAATATATTGCGTTGATAAGGGCACAGTAGGCATAACTTCCCTGTTTAAGAGAGCTGACGAAGGCTGCGAGTCAGTACATAAGGTATGCTGAATTACATTCTTGGAGCAATTTCTATTTTTATTTAATGAAAATAGAAACGGTCATTTTGATCGTTAACAAAATGAAGGTGGTGAACAGAATTTTTGTTCACAACTAGGGTGGTACCGCGATTAATTAATTCGTCCCTACTGTTTATTCAGTAGGGACTTTTTGTTTTCATTTTTTACATACTTACTTCTTGATAAAAGAAGTGGTATTGGAATAGACATTTAAAATTTGAGGAGGAAAAAGAAATGAGTACAAATAATGAGTTAGTGCAATTACGTGATAAGGTTGATGAGATTAATTTAAAAATCGTTGAATTATTAAACGAGCGTGGAAAAGTTGTTCAAGAAATTGGTCAGCAAAAGATTAAACATGGTATTAAGCGTTTTGATCCAGTTCGTGAGCGTGAAGTTTTGGATATGATTGCAAATGTAAATGAAGGCCCATTTGAAACTTCAACTTTACAACATATTTTCAAGACGATCTTCCAAGCAAGCTTAGAACTACAAGAGGATGATCACAGAAAAGCTCTTTTAGTTTCAAGAAAGAAAAAGCCTGACAATACAATTGTTAAAGTGAAAAATGATATTGTCCTAGGTGATGGTTCTCAATCATTTATTATGGGTCCATGTGCAGTTGAAAGCTATGAACAAGTACGTGCAGTGGCACAAGCTATGAAACAACAAGGTTTAAAAATGATGCGAGGCGGTGCATTTAAACCTAGAACTTCTCCATACGATTTCCAAGGACTTGGATACGAAGGGCTACAAATTTTAAGAGAAGTAGCAAATGAATTTGATTTAGCAGTAATAAGTGAAATTCTAAACCCAAATGATGTTGAAAGATCTTTAGAATACGTTGATGTAATTCAAATTGGTGCACGTAATATGCAAAACTTTGATTTACTGAGAACAGTTGGTCAAGTAAATAAACCAGTATTATTAAAACGTGGACTGTCAGCAACAATTGAAGAATTTATTAATGCAGCAGAATACATTATTTCGCAAGGAAATGACCAAATTATTCTTTGTGAAAGAGGAATTCGTACTTACGAGAAAGCTACAAGAAATACATTAGATATCTCAGCAGTACCTATTCTGAAGAAAGAAACACATTTACCAGTAGTTGTAGATGTTACACATTCTACAGGTCGTAAGGACTTACTATTACCGACAGCAAAAGCAGCATTAGCAATTGGAGCAGATGCAGTAATGGCTGAAGTACATCCTGATCCAGCAGTTGCTTTATCAGATTCAGCTCAACAAATGAATATCCCACAATTTGAAGAATTTATGTTTGAGTTAAAAGATTTCCGTGCAAAACTTCAATCATAAATAATATTACTTAATGAAGGATAGGCGGTGAATGCCTTGAAAAAGAACGTCCTTTTAATTGGCACAGGATTAATCGGAGGCTCAATTGCCTTGGCAATAAAAAAAGTTCATGATGTAAATATAATTGGATATGATATAAACGAAAAACAACTTGAAATTGGTAAAAGAATTCAAGTTTTAGATGAAACCTCGGTACAGCTTAAAGACTGTGCCGAGAAGGCTCATCTAATCATTTTTTCTTGTCCTGTAGAGGAGTCAATAAAATATATACATATGTTAAGTGAATATGAACTTAAGAATGATGTCATATTAACTGATGTAGGTAGTACGAAAAGTGAAATTATGAGGCATTCAAAGACTCTTACAGATAAAGGTTATTGCTTTATTGGAGGTCATCCAATGGCAGGATCGCATAAAACTGGCATCGAAAGTGCAAAAGTTCATTTATTTGAAAATGCATATTTTATTTTGACACCAAGTGAAAATACTAAAAATGATCAAATTGATGAATTAAAAGAATGGCTTAAAGGAACAGGTTCACATTTTGTTGTAATTGATGAAGAAACACATGATCAAATCACCGGAGTGGTAAGCCATTTTCCACATCTCATTGCTTCTAATCTTGTTAAGCAAGTTAAAACTTACTCGAAGGACGAGCCTTTAGTAACAGCCTTAGCTGCCGGAGGGTTTAGAGATATTACTAGGATTGCATCAAGCAGCCCAAAAATGTGGACGGATATTGTTATTCAAAATAAGGATACATTACTTTCATTAATTTCGAATTGGATTGATGATATGAAACAAATGTATCAACTTGTTGAAAGCCAGGATAAAGAAGATATTTTTCATTATTTCAAGGAATCAAAAGATTTTAGAGACAACATGCCAGCAAAAGCAAATGGCGCAATCCCAAGTTATTTTGATTTGTATGTAGACGTTTTAGATCGAGTTGGTGAGCTTGCTAACATCACGACAATCTTATCGATTCACCAAGTAAGCATTACGAATCTAAGGATAATTGAATCACGTGAAGGCTTACCAGGTGTACTAAGAATAAGCCTTCAAACAGAAAATGACAGAGAGAAAGCTGAAAAGTTTTTAAATGTTAATGGTTATGAGACGTATATTGTTTCATAAATAATCAAGTTTTTAGGACTTTGTCTATACACTTAAAAGCACTTTTCGAAAGTGCTTTTTTTGGTTAAATAGCGACAACTAATCAAGTCATTTGCTAATCTGCTAAGGTCTCTCTGACATTTCAAATAAAAATGAATAGTCAGTCTCTTTTGTGTACCAATTTTCTGAACTTTATATTATAATTTAGTAGGTTAGGTTTTTAATTCGTTAAACATGGAGGGATATCAATGTCTCAGTTTGAAAAATCATTAGAAAAATATGCTGAACTTGCGGTAAAAAGTGGTGTTAATATCGTACCAGGACAAACATTACAAATAAATGCACCAATCGGAGCTGCAGAATTCGTTCGTAAAGTTGTAAAATTCGCTTACGAAGCTGGAGCTAAAAATGTAAACATCGATTGGAATGATGATGTAATTACTCGTACTAAATATGAACTAGCTCCTGATGAAGTTTTTGAAGAATTCCCAGGCTGGAAAGTAACAGCAATGGAAGAATTAGCTGAAAATGGCGGCGCTGTTTTATCAGTAATTTCACCAAACCCAGAATTATTAAAAGGGATCGATCCAAAACGTATTGCAAATTTTAATAAAACAGCTAGCAAAGCACTACATAATTATCGTGAATACATGATGGCTGACCGAATTCGTTGGTCAATCGTTGCTATTCCATGTGTTGAATGGGCTGAAAAAGTTTATCCAAATGAATCAATTGATAAAGCGATGGAATTACTTTGGGACTCAGTATTCAAAATTTGCCGAGTAGACAATGAAAATCCAGTTGAAGCTTGGGTTAAACATAACGATTTCTTACAAGAAAAAGTTGTTGAATTAAATGACAAGCGCTACAAAACTTTACATTACACAGCACCTGGTACTGATTTGAAACTAGATCTAGTAGATAATCATGTATGGAAAGGTGGCGGAGCGAATAGTGAAGATGGAAAATGGTTTAATCCTAATATTCCAACTGAAGAAGTTTTCTCTATGCCACATAGCCATGGTGTAAATGGTACTGTTCAAGCAACTTTACCATTAAATTACGGTGGAAATTTAATTGAGAACTTCTCTTTAACATTTAAAGATGGTAAAGTTGTCGATTTCACAGCTGAAAAAGGCTATGATACTTTACAACACTTATTAGATACTGATGAAGGTGCTCGCCGACTAGGTGAAGTAGCATTAGTACCACATGATTCACCAATTTCAAATACAGGTTTAATTTTCTTCAACACATTATATGATGAAAATGCTTCTTGCCACTTAGCATTAGGTAAAGCATATCCAAACAATATGAAGGATGGAGAAAAATTACCTTCAGAAGAGCAAGAGAAATTAGGAATCAACCAAAGTTTAACTCACGTTGATTTTATGATCGGATCAGCGGAATTAAACATCGATGGAATTAAAGAAGATGGTACAGTTGAACCAATCATGAGAAATGGTAACTGGGCATTTTAATAGTAAATAAAAATAGAAGGGTTGTCTCAAAAGATATTTTGAGACAACCCTTTATTTTATAATTTTCTTAAATTGTTTGAAATTGATCGTTACTTCTTAGTACCGTGATAAAACCATCTAATATTGTATGACTAACAGAGAATCCCTTGCGTTTATAAAATTCTAGTGCGTTTTCATTTCCGTTTGAAACATAGATAAAATAATCCTCTACATCATCAAATTGTTTTAGCCAGTTCATTGACATTTTGAATAGTACAGAGCCTACTCCATATTTTCTATATTCTTCTTTTATATAAAATTGAGATAGACAACCAACATTCTTTTTATGGACTGATGAAAGGTCAAAAAAAGTTGCAAATTCGCTTGAGTATACTTCCTTTAGAGAAATATTCGAATAAACGTAACCAACGATTTGATCTTCATCTTTTACGATGACAATATAATTATGTATAGCTTTTTTTACTGAAGGAACCATACGTGTATCAAAATTCATACGATCAAATAACTCTGGTTTTATCTTCGCTTTTGCCTTCTGAAAAGTCATTAATTCATTACATAAATCTCTACATAACTCAATGTGATCCTCGTCAATCACTTCATAAGTTATATTCATCTTGTCACCCCTCATTAAAATTGATTAAATAAATTTCGTACGATTTAATTTTAATATATAAATACTTGAAAACAAATGAAATAATAAGTTGAACCACTTTTTGGTATATAATGGAAGTGTCATCTAGAGTCAATTCATCATTCTACACATAAAACAAATGGAGGATGAGAAAATGGAAGATCTTAAGTATGAGTTTTATATTGGAGCAAAACCGGAAAAAGTGTGGAACATATTTGTTTCGCCAGAAGGAACAAAGGCTATCTTTTTTGGTTGCATTTTAAAATCAACATTTGAAGTAGGAGCAAAATATGAATATATTGGACCAGGAGAAGATGGAGATCATACAGTGCATGTTTATGGAAAAATACTAGCATTTGAGCCCCACAAAATGATGAGCTATACTGAACATCCTGGCCCAGTATACCGTGAAAATCATGCTGAATTAGAAACTAGAATTACACTTACACTTGAAGAGATGGGTGAATGCACAAAATTAACACTACTTAACGACCAATGGCCAGACAATCACCCTTCATATGAAAATACAAAATCTACCTGGCCAATGATTTTAAGTAATGTAAAAACATATGTAGAAACCGGTAAAACATTAGATTTCGGCTGGTGAAAATTGAAAATAAAAAAACCTCTGGGATCAGAGGTTTTTGTTTTAGATTCCGGTTCATCTAAATATATGAAAACCGATATATGCGCTACAAATACTAATAATAGTAGATAAAATGATATAAGATAACGCAGTTTTATACTTTTTTGCAAGTAATAATTGAATCGCTTCGTAACCAAAAGTAGAAAAGGTTGTAAACCCACCTAATATTCCTATCCCAATAAACAGCCACATTGTAGTAGAAATCGATTTGTCGAGATATAAATGGTTTATTAAACCTAAAATAAACGATCCAAGTATGTTTATAACGAATGTTCCAGCAGGAAAATTTGTTTTAACTTTTTTATTAACATAGTTTCCAAGGGCATAGCGAAAAATTGCTCCGATTCCCCCACCTATTCCAACAATAACAATCATGATGAGGTTACTCCTTTTACTTTATTGAATTTCTCAGCCACTTTAAAACCAAGATACGCCAAACTTATTCCTACAACTAAACTTGAGATGATATAGACTAAACTTACTAGTAATTTTTTTTCATCCATCAGAATTACATTCTCAAGTGAAAAAGTAGAGAATGTAGTGAATGCTCCAGTAAATCCTGTTCCGATTAGTAAAGTATATTCAGGTTTTAATTTAACTTTAGCCATTGGTAAAAAGAAACCTAAAAAGAAGCATCCAATGATATTAATTAAAAATGTTTGAATTGGAAATCCATTTGAAAGTGGATGGATTGATAGACCTATTATGTAACGAAGAATTGCTCCAAAAAATCCTCCGATTAGTATTAATAAATAATTCATTTCACACCGTTGCCAAAAAAATATAAAAATCAATATATATCTACTATTTTTATAGATTTTGTTTACTTCCCTTTTCTACGTGTCCGATTTTGCCAATTAGGCTACTTTCGTTTGATCTAACACTCCAAGGGCGTAAATTCGGATACAACGAATCCTACATATCAGTAAAGACGACTAGGTGTCAGTTTACTAATTTATATCGTGACAAGTTGATTGCTGCGTTTATATCTCGATCGATTTCATGACCACACTCACATTTATATAATCGGTCTGACAGTTTTAAATCAAGTTTTAAACTTCCACAACTTGAACACGTTTTAGAAGATGGGTACCATTTATCAGCTTCAACAAATTCAATGCCATATTTTTCACATTTATATTGAATTTGGCGTTTGAATTTAAATAAACACTGCTTTGCAATTGCTTTTGAAAGGTGCTTATTCTTCATCATCCCTTTAATATTTAGAATTTCCATTACGATGCGATATGGTTTGGTTTTCACGATCTCGCTCGTGGATTGATGAAGATGATTTAGTCTGATATTTGTCAACCTTCTATGGAGGTGTTGTATCTTCTTTTTGATTTTTATAATGTTGCTTGTTATGACGAAACGGTTTCCCTCCTTATTCATTTCATATTTATGAGAAACTTGACGTTGCAACCTACGTAGACGTTTCTCCGTCCTTCTCACAGTACTTATTTTGTTAATATTTTTCTTCTTAATGCCATCTGAACAAACGGCTAACTCTTTAATTCCTACATCAATTCCAAGTGAGACATTCGTCAGTTCAACAATTGGTTTTGATTCTTTAATGCCTACAGAAAGATACCAGTATTTTCTGTCGTGACTAATTCTAGGATTATAGTATTTTTCAACTGGTATACATTCAGAAACTACAACCCAACCGACCTTCTCAATCAATACTTTATTCCCATCTACTTTCAGCCTCACATTATCGTTATAAAAAGAAGGTTTCGAGTTTTTTCTACTTTTGAATCGTGGCTGATCAGTTAACCCTTTAAAGAATTTTTTATACGCTTCACAAAGATCTTTTATCGCTTGTTTTGTAATGTTATTGGATACTTCATACAACCAAGAAAATTTATCAGTTTGTTTTAATACAGTTATTTCTTTTCTTAATATGCCATCAGAAATAAACTTCCCACCGTTTTTATAATTTTCTTCTTGTTTGGACAATGCCCAGTTATAAGCCCATCTAGCAGTTCCCACTGATTTCCATAATTGTTTTTCTTGTACTTTAGTTGGTTTCAATCTCACTTTCTTTGCAAGTATCATTGCTTTATCCCAGTCTTTAAGAGTTTGATTATTACTTTCGGCAATACCATCTATCAATTTCACATTACTCACCTCATGTATAGTTAAACACAATGCGTGATGTTCATTTAGAACGTATTGTGAAATTTTTATAAATTTTTAATAAATAGCGTTAAAAACTGTTGTTACCCTCATAATAAAAACGCCCCTAGGAGCGTTTTTTTTTGTTAGTTTACAATAAAAAAAGCAATAATTGAAACTAAGTTATTTAAAAAATGGGCAAAAATCGTAACTTCGATTTTTTTTGTTTTGATATAGATAATACCAAAAATTAAACCAGCTAAAGAATAAGATAGTAATGCATAGATTGAAAAGCCAGCAAGCATATGCAATAAACCAAACCCAAATGAACTTACAATTAATCCAATGATTGGAGAGTTTTTAAAAATCGAACCAATAATTAACTTACGTGTAATCCATTCTTCTTTAATTGGTGCAAGAATTACGGCAGATATAATCATAAGGACTGGATTAGTCCGTAATAAGCCTTCCACTGCTTTTTGGTTATCTGGAGTAGCAATTGAATAATTGAAATGTTGAAAAATAACATCAAGAAGTTGTGAAGAAGCCATAAGAACCACGTATGCTCCTAAAACGATCACAACGTCAATCACATTTATATTTATTCGTCTTAAAGTTAGAAGTCCTTTTTTCTTCGTATAATAATAGAGCCATAATAAGCTGAGGACACCAAAAATTGAATCCGAATAAATTGATACGGTATTTACAAGATTATCAAATTGTTTTTCAGTAATATTTATATCCGCAACACTAACAAAAATCATACCCCAAATTGAAGCAATCAAGATTAGTAAGTTTAAACCAACAATAAATATTAAAAAATAGTAGCCAAGGGTTTTTAAGGCGGCCTTACGTTCATTCGGTATATTTTCTGGAATGATTGTTTTATAGTTTAATTCATTATCCAAATCGGCTCCTCCAATTTTTTGATCTATATTCACAAACTTTCTATTTACATTTATATTAACATATCCTATTTTATCTTAAATTTAAAGCTGAAAGAACTAGAAATAGAATAAATGAGTTTATTTATTTTATAACCATTTTTATTTAATATATGAAAGATTCAATGCATTATATGATAGATGAGAAGGTACTTAAAAATAATTAAATTAAAAACAAGGTATGTAAGTATACCTTGTTTTCAGAGTGTTGAAATTTAAAATGGTCAATAGAGAAAACGGACATTAAATGAACATTTATTAATGATGAAATTTTCATTTTTTGGTTGAGCTATCTATTAATGGTTATAAATTTTAATATGTTTGAGCAATTTTATGATTCCAATAACACTAGTAATGTTTTTTTCAGAAGTTAAAAATATTAAGAGCTAATTTTTAGAAAAACAAATTCAGTTGATTAGTTTATTAATTAATGTTCGATATTAATTGACCTAAAAACTGATTAATAAACATCTGTTAGGATACTCTTAGTAAAGGCTATTTGTTTAGATTTTATTGCAGACTTTTTTTTGATGAATAAGTTG
>NZ_JBCMJM010000008.1:0-429136 GCF_050457485.1 Gottfriedia acidiceleris | reverse complement strand
TGTGAAACTAACTTCCTCATAGAGGGTTCATGGGGAAGAAAAACAGTAAAAATGTGAAACTAACTTACTCATAAAGGGTTCATGAGGAAGTAGAACAGTAAAAATGTGAAACTAACTTACTCATAAAGGGTTCATGAGGAAGTAAAACAGTAAAAAGAAGAAGCTAACTTCCTCATAAAGGGTTCATGAGGAAGTAAAACAGTAAAAATGTGAAACTAACTTCCTCATAAAGGGTTCATAAGGAAGAAAAACAGTAAAAATGTGAAACTAACTTCCTCATAACAGGTTCATGAGGAAGAAAAACAGTAAAAAGGTGAAGCTAACTTCCTCATAAAGGGTTAATGAGGAAGAAAAACAGTAAAAATGTGAAACTAACTTCCTCATAAATGGTTCATGAGGAAGTAAAACAGTAAAAATGTGAAACTAACTTCCTCATAAAGGGTTCATGAGGAAGTATAACAGTGCCTAAAGGTATCTTTTCCGTGATTAATAAATTGATTGGAACGGATGTGCTCGACTCCTTTAGGAGATGCGGGAAGCTTAAGACCCCATAGGCTCACGGATGAGGCTCAAGAATCATGCCCGATGGAACGCGAGCATCCTGTAGCAACAACACTAATAACGAGAGAGTAATTAGTAAAAATACCTTAAAAATATGTAAATATACTAAAATCAAAATATTTCAAACACACTTATAATTAAAATAGAATCAAAATTTAATGTGGGATGGAAGGGTGAGTATATTGTCAAAATCGTATTGGTTAACAAATGTGAGTCTGGAAAATGGTTTTACTTATAATGACAATGAAGTTATCAACGGAACTGCAACTGGAAAGTACAATGTTAAAATTGAAAATGGAAAAATTGCTTCTATTCAATTAGTTAGTGATTTAATTACAGATCAATTGCCTCAATATGATGTGCAAGGCCTTCTAATGGTTCCTTCATTTAAAGAAATGCATATTCATATTGATAAAACTTATTATGGTGGACCATGGAAAGCGTGTATGCCAGCAACAAATGGTGTAAAAACACGTATTGAAGAAGAGCAAATTTTATTACCAAAATTATTGCCAACTGCTAAAGAAAGAGCAGAAAAGATGCTAGATCTATTATTAAGTTACGGTACGACTCACATTCGTACACATTGTAATATTGATCCAGTTATCGGATTAAAAAACTTAGAAGCAACGCTGCAAGCTTTAGAAGGATATAAAGATAAATTAACACATGAAATTGTAGCATTTCCACAACACGGACTATTAAGAAGTCACTCTGTCGAACTAGTAAGAGAAGCAATGAAATATGGAGCAAATCTAGTAGGTGGAGTTGATCCAGCTTCAATCGATGAAAACATCGAACGTTCTCTTGAGACAATTATGGAAATAGCAGTTGGATCAAATTCTGATATCGATGTTCATTTACATGATCCAGATCATCTTGGATTATTTACAATGCAAAGATTAGCGACATTAACTGAAAAAGCAGGATGGCAAGGAAGAGTTACAGTAAGTCATGCAAGTGGTTTAGCAGATCTTTCTGTTCCAGATGCTACTGCGATTGCTGAGAGATTTGCTGATTTAGGAATTTCAATTACTTCTACGGTTCCAATTTTTAGAACAATTCCAATTCCTTTACTAAGTGAAAAAGGTGTAAAAGTTGAACTAGGTAATGATAGCATTACAGATCATTGGACGCCATTTGGAATTGGAGATAATCTTGAAAAAGTTGGACGACTTGCTGAAAGATTTAGATATATTGAAGAAAAAACACTTGCTAATAGTCTTGGATTTATTACAGGCGGAGTAACTCCTTTAAATAATGAAGGTGAAAGAGCATGGCCAAATGTAGGAGATGAAGCAAACATCGTACTTGTAGAGGCTACTTGCTCAGCTGAAGCAGTTGCGAGACGAGCAAAACGAGCTGCAGTTATTTTTAAAGGTAATGTTGTAAGTGGTTCAATTTCAAATCTTGAATCAACAACAGTTTAAGTTTTATTAAAGAGAGTGATGAGATGAATCAATCATATTGGCTTAAGAATGTAAAACTTGATAGTGGATTTGTATTTGAAGATGGAAAAATTGATCGTACTGAGACGACTCTTTACAATTTACTAATTAATGATGGGAAAATTGAACAATTACAATTGGCTAATTTTCCATTACAAACAGATCTACCAGTTCAGGACGCAAAAAATTTACTGGCTTTACCGGCTTTTAAAGAAATGCATAATCATTTAGATAAGACTTATCTTGGACTTCCTTGGAAGGCTTGTATTCCTGCTGCAAATTTAGTAGAGAGATTAAACTTAGAAGCAGCTGAACTTGTTGAACTAGCTGAAACAGGTCAACATCGTGCTGAACAAATGCTTCATCTATTATTAAAAGGTGGCGCAACCCATGTTCGATCACATGTTAATATTGATCCGTACATTGGCTTAAAAAATTTAGAAGAAATTCAAAAAGCACTTTATACGTATAAAGATAAAATGACCCACGAAATTGTTGCCTTTCCTCAGCATGGATTACTTCGCACAAATAGTAAATCATTTATGAAAACAGCGATGAGAGAGGGAGCAACGATTGTCGGAGGATTAGATCCTGGTGGTATTGATCAAAATATTGAACTTTCATTATTTGAAATGGTTGATCTAGCAGTACAGTTTGATGCTGATATAGATATTCATATTCATGACCCAGGCCATCTTGGTTTTTATACAATTCAAAAACTAGTTTCATTTATTGAACAAGCTGGTTGGTATAATCGCGTAGCAGTAAGTCATGCATTTGCGCTAGGTGACGTACCGCAAAATGAATCAGTTGAAATGGCTAGCAAACTAGCAAATTTAGGCGTATCAATTATGTCGACTGTTCCGATTAACAGAGTAATGCCTCCTGTTGATTTACTACATTCAAAAGGTGTACAAGTTGCTTTAGGTTGTGATGGATTCTATGATTCCTGGTCTCCACATGGAACAGGAGATATGTTAGAAAAAGCAGGTAGATTAGCTGAGAGATATAATTGGAAAGATGAATACGGACTATCTCAAACATTGCAATTTATTACAGGTGGGATAAGGACTCTTGATGAAAAGGGTAACCAGTTATGGCCAAATGTAGGTGATGAAGCAAGCATGGTTTTAGTAGATGCATCATGTTCTGCTGAGGCTGTAGCAAGACGTGCAAAACGTGCTGCTGTAATTGCTAATGGAAATATTGTTTATGGTGGACTGAATTACGAATCAGCTTTGAAATAAAGTAACAATTGATTACAAGAAGGGGTGAAATTCATGAAATCTAGCTATTGGTTAAAAAATGCTCGATTAGAAACTGGATTTGAAAAAGAAGACGGAAAAGTGGTCGGTACTGCTACTGAATTATTTCATCTTTTTATTGAAAATGGAAAGATCACTCGGATAACAAAAGAAGAAACGGATATTACTAGTGAATTTACTGTTCAAGATGCAGAAGGTTTACTAGTTTTACCTTCATTTATTGAAAAGCATGTACATCTTGATAAAACGTTAATGGGTGATGTATGGAGAGCTTGTACTCCAACTTCTAGTGTGATTGAACGTTTTGAATATGAAAAAATGGCCTTACCGACAATTGCATCAAGTACTAAGGAGCGGGCAGAAGCTTTACTTGAAATTCTTTTAGCTTCAGGCTCTACACATGTGAGAACGCATGTTGATATTTACCCAGAGGTTGGAATAAGAAATTTAGAACAAGTTGAACAAGCATTAACTAATTATTCGAACCGACTTAGCTCCGAAGTTGTTGCATTTGCTCAGCATGGTTTATTAAGATCAAATGCGTTCAATTATGTGAGAGAAGCATTAAGAAATGGAGCAGGAATTGTTGGCTCAGTTGATCCTGCTGTTGTAGACCAAAATATCGAAGAGTCATTATATCAGCTTTATAATTTAGCAGTTGAAGCTGATGCGGATATTGATATACATTTACATGATCCAGGTCATTTAGGAACATTTACGATGAAGCGTATAGTAGAATTTACTAAGCAAGCAGGCTGGGAAGGTAGAGTAGCAATCAGTCATGCATTTGGAATAGGTGATGTTCCAAGAGAAGAAGCAATTGACTTGGCAAACAGCTTTAGAGACGCAGGAATTTCGATTGTCACAAGTGTACCTATTAATAGACAAATGCCTCCAGTTGATTTACTAAATGAACGCGGAGTCGAGGTAGCTGTGGGTAATGATAATATTTTTGATGTTTGGTCTCCACTCGGAACAGGAGATATTCTTGAAAGAGCGGGAAGACTAGCTGAGCGCTTTAGATGGATTGATGAAGTATCACTAGCGCAAACATTAAAATATATTACAGGTGGAAAAACTCCTTTAGATATTGAAGGGAATCAAGTATGGCCAAAAATAGGTGATTCTGCAAATCTAGTTTTAGTTGACGCAAGCTGTTCGGCCGAGGCTGTTGCTAGACGCGCAAATCGAAAAGCAGTAATTTATAATGGGAAGATCGTTAGTGGTTCCTTAAGTGAAGAAAGACTGATTCGTAAATAAATAGAGCAATAAGAAAGAATTGGATAGGAAAAAGTTAAGTGGGCTTCCGCTAAACTCACTTAGCTAAGATCAAAAAAGGATGCCAAAAAAGCCTCCCCAAGGAAAATAAACATCCAAACATAGACTTTAAACTACCTAACCTGTTCGGAAAAATATGAAGCAAAGCTTTGTAAAAAGCCTAAATATTAGAAGAAAAAGGATCTCTAGAATTATCTAGATTTCCTTTTTCATTTTTTCACATAAAGAAAGGGAACTAGAAAGATTATTCGACGTCGTAGCCAATTTTAGGAATTAAGTATAAGTGCAACTACTCCTCAGTCTTCGGCTAAAGGGTCGCAGTCGACGAGTTTTCTTTAAAATAATTCGAGAAAGCAGGCTGTAAAATGGTTCGTTCTTACCTATTATTACTTTTTTGTGTAATTTGTTGGGGCAGTAATTTTATTTTTGGTTCAATACTAGTAAAAGAGTTTTCACCAATATTATTGTCAGCGTTAAGATTGTGCTTTATATTACTATTTATGGCTTTCTATGCATTAATGAAGAAAAAGTGGAAAAAGATTAAGACAAAAGATTGGTTTATGATTATTTTATTAGGGTTAATTGGTACTTGTATTAATCAATGGTCATTTTATTCCGCTTTAGAAACAACCCATCCAACAACTTCCGCATTAATACTTGCGCTTGCTCCTCTTACTACATCTTTTTTAGCTTCAATATTTTTAAAGGAAAGACTAACAAAAGGTTTTGTATTAGGTTCAATTATAGCTTTTATTGGTGTCTTTTTTGTAATTACAAACGGACAAAAGCTTCAAATTACAATTGGTTTGATTTGGATTTTTCTAACTATGCTCACGTTTTCAATTTCAATTATTATGATTAAAAAGCTAACGGTAAACTATGAATCCACCACGATTACGCTTTACGCGAATTTTATTGGTTTTGGAGGTTTATTACCGATTGCGCTTTTTTCAGAAACAACTGGGGCGTTGAGTAAGGAAACGGTGCCTTGGATACTATTAATTGTAACAGCGATTGTTATGCATGGGATTTGTACTTTAATTTGGAATCATCAAATTCAAATTGTCGGAGCGTCAAAAGCGGCTATGTTTCTTAACTTAGAACCTTTTGTTGCAATGCTAGTTGGATTGATTGTTTTAAAAAATAATATTACTTCATCTCAACTTTTCGGTGGAGCACTCATTATTATTGGTGTTTTTCTTTCAACTTCATTAAAATGGAAAAAGGCGATTAATGAGCAAGTCTATATAAAAGACACAAAGAATTTTTAAGCAAGAGGAGGAGGAAACTATGAAAAACGTTAGAGTTTCTACTACTCTTTTTTCATCGGTTCAATGGCTATTTTTTATTTTTGCGAATACGATTGTAGTCCCTATATCCATAGGAGCTGCATTTCATTTGCCTTCAGATGTTATTGAAAGTACGATCAGAAGTTCACTAATCTTTACTGGTATTGCATCCGTTTTACAAGGATGGATTGGTCATAAATATCCGGTCATGGAGGGGCATTCTGGTTTATTATGGGGAGTTATGCTGAATTTAGGTTTATCAGCCTCTGCTTTTGGGTTAAGTTATATAGAAATTGGAGGAGGAATGGCAACAGGATTTATTGCAGCAGGTATTGTTACATTACTTTTATCTGCATTCAATTTGATTTCATTTCTTCAAAGAATCTTTACCCCAATGGTTATGACAGTTTATTTATTTTTACTTTCATTCCAGCTCATATTTGTATTCTTTAAAGGAATGCTTGGAATTACGAGTAAAGGTGAAATCAGTATATCAATCAGTATACTCTCTGTATGCATCGTATTATTTGTTAGTATTTTAAAATTAAAAGGTTCTCGTATTATTAGCAATTTTTCAATATTAATTGGCATTATCGTAGGGTGGTTATTCTACTCGATTTTATTTGGATCAGATGTAAAAGAAGTAGGGGCAGCAAGTGCGCATTTTTCTTTATTCCCTTTAGGAGCACCAAATTTAGAAATAGGTATAATTGCGATTTCATTTTTTGCAGGAATTATGAATTTAAGTAATACATTTGCATCAATTAAAGCTGCGTCTGATTTATTAAAAGAAGAAGCGAGTACGAAACAATATCGCTTTTCACTATTTTTCACAGGCACCTTTACAATTATTGCTGCATTATTTGGAATTGTTCCATACACTCCATTTACATCATCACTGGGATTTTTGCAAAGTACACAAATATATGAAAGAAAACCATTCATTTATGGGGGAGCACTGCTAGCAATAATTGGCGTACTTCCACCATTAATTTCATTTTTAGCAACTATGCCTGTAACAGTTGGAAATGCGGTATTATTTGTTGCATATCTTCAATTGTTTGGAACGGCCTTTAGTAGTACAAATGGAAAAGTATTTACATCAGATACAATTTTTAGACTGGCTGCCCCAGTTTTAGTTGGGGTAAGCTTAATGAATATTGCTCCTGGTACATTTGGAAATCTACCAATGATTGTTCAACCATTTTTAACAAATGGACTAATTATGGGTGTCATTCTTTCAATTTTATTAGAGAAATCAATTAACTGGAATCAGTTTGAGAAGGTAAAAGGATAAAAAATGGCTCGAGGAAAATATCCTCGGGCCTATTTTTATTAAGAGAAATTAACTAATTTTTGAAGCTCATTTGTTAATTTAGTACTTGTATGAGTAAGCCATCTTTTTGGAACAATTAGATGCTTGCAATTCTTACTATTTAAATAGCTGTAAATAATTTGAGCTTCGTCGATTTCATCGCGGCTTACATCTTTAGAAGATTGGTTATTATTATTTTTGAAGTAATCAAGTGAATTTGAAAACATTTGTTCAATCAACTGATCAAATGAATCGTCTTCAATTTCTACCAATTCACCATGCAATATTTGTGTCCGATGGATCAGAAAGTACTTAAATTTGTTGTTTTCTAATTGTTCAATTGTAATAATATTATGATTTTGTTCAGTAAATTCGATTAGTTTTTCTTTATTAGTTAAAGACTTTACCATTTCAACCCAATCCCTGTATTTTGCTGCAGCCTCAAAATCAAATTGTTCAGATGCTGATAACATAAGCTTTTCCATTTCTTCAAGCAGACTCACGTCAGTACGATTAAGAAAACGAATAATTTTATCAATTATCATATTGTACTCTTCAAGTGCTGATCCACCCACACAAACTCCATTACAAGTCCCTAATGAATAATTTAAACATGCGCTATTCTTAACTGCCAGATGCCCACAATTAATTTTAAAGCATTCCTTAATACCGGTAATTGCTCTTTCAACCGTACTTCTACTTGTAAAAGGACCAAATATTAATACATTTTCACTTTCAATAGGCTCGTAGCTAATTTCAAATGAAGGAACTTTTTTATTTAAGTTGATAACTAAGTAAATAAAAGATTGTGGACTTTTCATCATACGATTATACATTGGTTTAATTTCTTTAATTAAATGACACTCAAGCATGAATGCATCGAATTCAGTATCAGTCAATAAATAGTCAAAATCCTTTAAATGAGTTACCAGTTTTTTCACTTTTGGTGAATGTCCCTTTGAATTTTGAAAATAAGATTGAACGCGTTTTTTTAAGCTTTTAGCTTTTCCGACATAAAGGATTTGACCTTTTGAATCTTTCATTAAATAAACGCCAGGGGATAACGGCAGATTTTTTATTTTTTCTTGTAGATTAATAGTAGTTCATCCCTTTTCTTGTAAGTATAATCCCATTTTAACATGAGAAATGAATTAAAAGTCAGCACAATTATGTGGAATAACTTCAACAAAACTTTATATAAAAAACATAATTTAAAGTCTTTAATACACGCATAAAAGAACGACTACACGCGTAAAAATTGACTACAGATGATTTAAAGGAGAAGTGATCTTGATGAAAACGATCTATACGACATCCTCTTTCTCCAATTGGATTCTAGCTTGTATTGTTAATGTATTAATAATTTGGTTATGCAGTTTATTTGCTCATTTAGTCAACTGGAAGTATGCTGACATGGGATTCTTCCTATATTTTGTCATTCTAGTATTCTATATTATTTGTTTAAAACTGAATGAAGGATTCCCAGCACTTTTTCGGAAATTTGTACTCCGCAAAAAATTCGATTTAGTTAAAGTATCTGCTTATGAAGTAACTATTATTCTAGTAGCTATTTTTCACGTAGTAAGAGCGATTGTGATTTATAGGGATGCTCTTAGTGCCGTATTTTGATTCAATCTAATTGACCTTCATAAAAAACGAGGGAATCCTAACAGTCTAACTACTTAGGAGAACCCTCTTTTTTTATTTTAATAGAAAAAAGGTTTTAAAAACTTTAAATAAAGAACAGTGACAAATTGTAAATTATATTAGGGGATCGGGTATTTTGACCTGAAAGTTGGACGATTGCAGACACCTTCAATGTAAAGATGCTTTTATTTTTACTAAAACGAATAAAAAATTCGTAAAATCCGTTAATTTTGGATGGATTATACCAACTACAATAATAAACTCAGCTGAGATGTCTCAATTACTGTTCAAGACAATAATATATTGTACCTCCCCACAATAAATTTTTAGATAAGGATCATAATTACTATATAATCTTCATAGGTGATGAAAATGTTTTTAAAAAAAATTACACTTTTGCGCGATGATATTAATTCTTTTAACCAATATCCGTTTTCAATTCCTTCAATTAAATCTTTTGATGAATTGAACCTAAGAAGTAATGTAACCTTTTTTGTAGGTGAAAATGGTTCTGGAAAGTCTACTTTATTGGAAGCAATTGCTGATAAATGTGATTTTAATACAGCAGGTGGGGGACGTCATAATAATTATGAAGTTTTTGCATCTGAGTCACAGCTTGGAAATTACATTAGACTTTCTTGGTTGCCGAAAATTTCGAATGGATTTTTCTTACGAGCGGAGTCATTTTATAATTTTGCTACTTACTTAGATGAATTAGATGCTCCAGCAAATGAAAAATATGGTAGCTACGGAGGACAGTCTCTCCATAATCAATCACATGGGGAATCATTTTTGTCCCTGTTTTTAAATCGCTTTAATGAAATGGCAATCTATTTGTTAGATGAGCCAGAGGCAGCGTTGTCTCCAGCTAGGCAATTAACATTTTTAAAAATAATTCATGATTTAGTCGAAAACGAAAATTCACAGTTCATTATCGCAACGCATTCTCCAATTCTTCTTGGTTATCCAAATGCAGATATTTTAAGCTTTGATCATGGAGAAATTTCTAGAATTGATTATGAAAATACAGATCACTATCAAATTACTAAATATTTTTTACAAAACAGGGAAAAGTTATTAAGTGATTTGTTACGTGATGATGAGTTTTTTGTTATTTTTGCTCTATTAATTCATTTGGTAATATAAATTGTCCATTTTCGTCAGCATGGAGATTAACAACTTTAAAAACAGCATCTAAATTTAATGGTCCATAAATATGAGGAAATAATTGCCCGAAGTTTTCAGTATCTTCATAGACTATTTTTGATTTTGTTTTTTCCTCATTAATACAAAGTATTTTCAAATCAGTTGCACCTTTAAAGAATAAGTTTGCGATTTCAACAGTTTGCTTGAGGGTTGAACAATGGATAAAGCCTTCGTTGTTTAAACTATCAGGTGAATATTCACCTGAATTATTTGCATTTTGCCAGTCTTTGTTTCCAATAATATGTAAAATCATTTTGGGTCTCCTTTAATAATTACTCAAAGTATAATTTAATTTTTCTCTTCATATCTTCTTTATTTTCCGCAAATTGTTTATGGCGATGCCCATTCCCGCCAGATGTATGGGGAAATCCGTATAAAATGGAGTCCGAATTTAAATAATCATTCGTTGTTAAATAGGTTAAAACTTTTGAAACATTAACTCCTAATGGGATAATGAGAGGATGTTCTAGTCTTGTGATTTCTTCCGCAAAGTTATTAACAATATACTTTTTAAGTAGATCGGTTCTTAAAATATTCGGAGTTGAACCATTATAGTTTTTTCCTTTATAAAAAACAGGGTATTTAATGACAGAGGTCGTTTGTACTAAATGACTTGCTATACTAAAAAGTTCGCTAGTTGAATTTAATTTAAGATAATGATGTAATTCCAATTCATCTAACATAGCAATTAAATTTTTTCGCATCGGTCCTTCAAAGCTAGAATTCTTTTTTACTTCATGTAAAATTTCTTCCTCATCCATTCCTTCGTCTTTAAGTCTAATGACAGTAGAATAAGATTGTTTCATTTGATGTAAGCCGGGTGTAATTCCAACTATGATGACTTTAGCTCGCTCATTAATGTACTCAAAAGGAGCATAATAAATTTCTATATTTTTCATTTCATCTTTATCTACTAGAAATTTTTCACTTTTTAATGTACCAGTTTCAAGTGAAGGAGATAAAGAGGATATTAACGTTTTATATTTGGTAAATTTTGAATTGGCTAAAATCGCCATATTTTTTTCCTCCATCACAACTATTTATAGTTCATTGTATCGAAAGTTCTCCGTGAAATCCAACTATCTCCCAATTAGCCTTTCAAGTATAAATTAAGTCATTTTTGATAAAACTGATTAGCTGATAGTAAGCTGGAAATTTATGAAAGGATGGAAGATTTAAGTGGATTATTCTAATGAACAAAAGAAGCGTTTAAGAAAATATAATTTACGTTCTTCCGTTATTCATACTGAAGGAAATTTAATAGAAAACCTTAACATTATCCAGAGAATCTTTCCTACCTCTGATTTAGTAACAAAAGACTTAATAATTCGAGATAAGCAGGCTGTGCTTTGCTATTTGTCTAGTATTGCCGATGAACAAAAAATCTCTCAATTTATTAATACAATAAGTTCAAATACAGAAGAAATAGAATTATTCATATCGAATAATACGGTTCGTACTAATCAAATCTTAGAGATTGAAACAGTAATATTGGATGGTAAAAGTATTCTCCTTGTAGAAGGCGATCCAGCTGCATTTGTTTATTCAACTGGAAAATTGCCACAAAGAGCCTATACACCTCCAAGTATTGATAATTCTTTAAGAGGTTCAAAAATATCCTTTGTTGAAACTGATCAAGCAAATATTGCTTTACTTCGCAGATTTATTAAAAGCCGTGATTTTCAAATTAAGCAAGTTGAAATCGGGAATGAGAATAAAAGTATCGTATCAATAGCGTATATTGATGGTTTAGTAGATGAAGATTTACTATCTGGTGTAGAACAAGATATTTCAAAAATAAAACTTGATTCTGTTATAAATGCAAACCATTTAGCGCAATTAATGGAAAGGAACCCATTTTCTCCTTTTCCTCAATATTTTACAACAGAAAGGCCGGATGTTGCAGCTACGACATTACTTGAAGGAAAAGTGGTTTTAATCGTAGACCGATCTTCTGAGGTTATTATTTTACCGATTAATTTTGCAATATTTTTTAAAACGATTGATGATTATTCAGCAAGAGCGATGGTGGCTTCATTTAATCGTATACTTAGAGTAGTTGCATTCTTTTTAACAATCTTTTTGCCGGGAATCTATATTGCAATTATTTCATTTAATTATGAGATCGTTCCTTTAAAATTACTACTATCAATTGGGGAATCTAGGGCAAAGGTTCCATTTGATCCTTTATTTGAAGCCATAGTTATGGAGATAACCTTAGAAATGTTAAGAGAAGCAGCAATTAGGCTACCAGCACCTATTAGTACAACAGTTGGCATTGTAGGCGGGATTGTGATCGGGCAAGCAGCGGTACAAGCAGGAATCGTTAGTAATATTATGGTAATCGTCGTAGCTTTAACTGCTATTTCATCATTTATTATTCCAAACTATGAAATGGCATCTAGTTTACGAGTCATTCGATTTCCAATTATGATTATGGCATCATTATTTGGTTTAATCGGTTTGATTGTAAGTACAATGATTCTCATGATCCATGGTTTGAGCTTATCTAGCTATAACAAACCTTATACATTGCCATTTTCCCCAATCAATCGTGATGCATTTAAAGATACAATCATAAGAGTACCTTTAAACTATCTTTGGAAAAAACAAAATAAACGTAATGAAGAATGAATGTTAGAAGGGATTCTTTCATGATAATTACGAAGTCAAAAATTACACAATTTCAATTTATTTTAATGATTTTTGGTATTCAAGTAGGGATTGGAATGTTGTCACTTCCTAGAGAACTAGCTCTAAAAGGAGGTACTAGTAGTTGGATTGCAATTCTTTTTGGAGGGATAATTTCTACTTTAATTAGCATTGTATTTGTTAAATTAAGAGAGAAGGCTCCTAATTTAAACTACATAGGTTTTTTTACTTTTTATCTAGGAAAAATTATTGGATCAATCGTAGTTTTGTTACAAGCAATTTATTTTCTATATGGAGGATATCTCGCATTAGTTAGAGCGATTTTATATATTCAATCCTACATACTTCAAGAAACAAGAACTTATATTTTATTAGTGTTATTTCTTTTTCCAACATATCAGCTAATAAGTGGAGGAATTCATTTAATTGCAAAATATATAGAAGCAATTTTTCCAATTGCTTGTTTTACCTTATTCATGCTGCTATTCACGCTTAAAGATGCTGATATAAATTTTATTTTACCAATTATTAAGAATGGCTGGATGCCGATTTTTAAGACAATTCCATTAACGGCGACTTCATTTCTAGGCATTGAATTAATTCTAGTTTATTATCCATATTTAAAATCGAAGGAAAAGGCGATAAAAGGCGTTATTATTGGAAATGCTTTAACGACTTTTACCTACGTTTTTGTAACAATTATTTGTTTTGTTATTTATAGTCCTTATGAAATCAAAATGACATTTGAGCCAGTAATCGATATTTTAAGTGTAATTGAATTTCAATATGTTGAGAGGTTAGATTTCATTTTATTTTCATTATTTTTAATGATAATTTCGAAATCATGGGTTACGTTTATTTGGGCTGGAATGAATGGGTTATCAGAGTTATTTAAATTTAGACTATTACCTATTGTCATTATTATTCTTTTTATCATCATTATCATCCTTACATTTATTCAAGTTCCGACATTTACAAATACAACTAATCATTTACATGTTTTAATGATTTCTGGATTATACATCACGATCGGTATTCCCATATTGTTATTGGTCGGCGGTTTTATAAAAAATAGGTTAAGTAAGGTGAAAATCAATTGAAATATTTTCAAGTATGTTTGCTTAGTATTTTTTTAGTAATCGGCGTTTCAGGTTGCAGAGGGAAAGTTAATATAGAAGATGTCACATTATCGATGATTTTAGGAATCGATGTAAACGACGAAAATAAAGTAGAAGTATTTATGGCAAGTCCGGTCTTTAGTGGAGAAACAAAAGAGAAAACTGAACATTTTAACGTTCAAACTCTATCGATTAAAGAATCTAGAAATTATTTTGATACGCGTGCTAGTGGTGTTACTGGTGGGGGGAAAATTCAAGCAATCTTAATAGGGTCAAGAGTACTTGAACATAAAAATTGGTTTTCAATTATGGATATGTTTTTTCGAGATCCCAAATTTCGATTAAATGCAGATCTTATTTTTATAAATGGTCCACTTGCCGATGTTTTTAATTTAAACCCAAAAGATAAACCACCGTTACCAATCTATATTCCTCAATTAATACAAACAGCAGATTTTCGAAATGTTGCTTTCAGAACGTCTATACGACAGTTTCATCGAATGTATTATGAAAAGGGGATTACACCTCTTGTACCTGAACTAGCAATACAAGGAGAACATTTAGTAGTCAATGGGACAACTTTATTAACCAAAAATAATTTGTATAATCGAACCTTATCAATGAATGAAACACAACTGTTAAAAATTTTAAAAGATCATTTAGAGGGACAATTAGTTATTGCATTGGAGCTTAAAAAATTTAAAAAAGATGTAGATGATGTCTTTACAGATGAAGAAACTAGTTTTTATATTAGAGATGTAAAGCGAAAAATCGATAAAAAATATTCTAATGGTCATTATAGTTTTAATGTAAATTTGACAATGCCAATCATGTTTACAGAATCTCCAATAGGATTGACGAATTCATCGGAAGCTATATTAAAAAAAGCGATAGAAAAAAAATTACAAAAAGAACTAAATGATTTAGTCCATTCTTTTCAAAAAGATAAAGTTGATCCAGTCGGATTTGGCATCTTTGCTCATTCATTTCAATATTCTGATTGGGAAAAAAATGAGAATCATTGGCTTAATACATATCAAAAATCAAATATAAAAGTAAAAGTTAAAATTATTGTTATAGATAAAGGAATAACGATGTAAACTTAGAAAACCCACCAAAAATGAAGTGCCCCCCAAATGTTAGACACGTCTAACATTTGGAGGTGCATTTTTTATGACAAAATTTACTACTGAACATAAATTAGCGGTAGTTAAACGATATTTAGAAGGCAAAGAAAGTTTTCACTCCATTGGTAAGTTATTTAGAACGTCCCATACTGAAGTAATAAACTGGGTAGCTCAATATAAGCAAAATGGGATTGATGGCTTGCTTAAAAAGTCATATACAAGTTATTCGGTACAGTTTAAACTAGACGTATTAAAGTATATGAATGACCATGGGACGTCACCGAATGAAGCAGCTGCAATTTTCAATATTCCTTCCCCTAGAACGATTCGTAAATGGAGGACTCAATTTGAATCACAAGGACAAGACGCCCTAGAATCAAAGAAAAAGGGGCGATCTTCCATGAAAAAAGAAACAAAGAAAACAACTCCACTTAAAGGATCAGTTGAAGAACTTCAAGCTGAAATAGAACGTTTACGCATGGAAAATGCGTATCTAAAAAAGTTGAATGCCTTAGTTCAAAACAAGGAAAAATCACGAAACAAAACAAAGTAAAAGTTGTCTGTGAATTAAGGCATGAGTTTTCGTTAAAAGAACTTCTACTGCTCGCCAGTATTCCGCGTAGAACGTACTATTATTGGATGAAAAATCTAGAACGTCCTGATCCAGACACAGAGATAAAAGTAATGATAAAAGAAATTTACGAGGAACATGAAGGTCGTTATGGCTATCGTAAAATTCGAGACGAGCTTACTAATCGTGGTTATAAAATAAATCATAAAAAAGTTCAACGACTCATGAAAGTACTAGGGATAAAATCACTTGTAAAGGTAAAGAAATATCGCTCTTACAAAGGTGAAGTGGGTAAGGTTGCCCCTAATATTTTAGATAGAAATTTCCAAGCAGATAAACCAAATAAGAAATGGGTTACAGATATTACTGAATTTAAATTATTTGGAGAAAAGCTATATTTTTCACCTATGTTGGACTTATATAACGGTGAAATAATTGCTTATACAATTGGTTCACGTCCAACTTATTCACTTGTATCAACTATGTTAGAACAGTCTCTTGAACGTTTAACAAATTCCGATATACTACTAATTCATTCAGACCAAGGCTGGCACTATCAAATGAAAAAATATCGTACTACCCTAATTAAACGTGGCATCACGCAGAGTATGTCACGAAAAGGAAACTGTTACGATAACGCAGTAATAGAAAGTTTCTTTAGTATCATGAAATCTGAACTACTTTATCTAAAAGAATTTAACAGTGTTGAACACTTTAAACAAGAACTAGCTAAATATATAGATTACTACAATAACAAACGAATTAAGGCAAAATTAAAAGGCATGAGCCCAGTAAAATACCGAGTTCATGCCCAACAAGCTGCCTAATTGAAGTAACCAGTCTAACTTTATGGGGTCACTACAAAATATTGGTGGGTTTTAAGTTTATGCGGCTGCATTTTCGAGATCTATAGCTTTTCTTTGTTTACGATCATGCAATAAATAGTAAATGACAGTCGTTGACAATACAGCAATTGCAGTTATTACGTACATCATATGGAATGATGTTTTCGCAGATACAATTCCAAGTACGTAAGAGCCAATTCCCATACCAACATCAAA
This sequence comes from Gottfriedia acidiceleris, assembly GCF_050457485.1. Lineage (GTDB taxonomy): Bacteria > Bacillota > Bacilli > Bacillales > Bacillaceae_G > Gottfriedia > Gottfriedia acidiceleris_D. The sequence continues at coordinate 412,598 of NZ_JBCMJM010000008.1, read as the reverse complement.
AAACATAAAAAATGTCGCTGTCGCCATTCCCTTTTTAGCAGGGGCAGCAGTGTTAATCGCTAATGTTTGAAAACTAGGTACGATTGAGCCATAGCCTAGACCGATTAATGCAGCGGAAAATAAAAAGATTGTTGGTACAGTTGAAAAACTCAAGACAACTAGACCAATCGTAAATAAGATGATCCCAGGATAAACAATTATGTTTGCTCCTTTACGATCAAATAGTTTACCAGTGAAAGGTCTTGATCCTAAAATGAAAACTGCATAAACAATAAAAAAGAAACTAGTAACATCTACAAAACCTAAATTTTTTGCGTATAATGTGATAAATGAAATGATACCACTGTAACCAAAAGAGATAATTGCTGAAGTAATTGAGATTGGTAATGCTGAACGCTCAATTAATTGTGATGGTTTAATTCGAGTTTTTGCTTTTAATGTTTGTTTAGGAATCGCAATGAAAAGACCGAAAATAAGTGAAAGAATTGCGAAGAATCCACAAACAAAAAACAAAATATGGAAGGTGAAATGATTCATTAAATTAATACCAAGATAAGGACCAAATACCATTGCAAGGATCATGGATGAGCTATAATAACTCATACCTTCGCCCCTACGTGATATAGGAACTATTTCAGCAACTATTGTACCTGTTGCAGTTGTTCCTAGACCAAAAGCAATCCCTTGTGCAAAACGCAATAAAAGTAATAATGCAAAATTATTTATAAAAGGATATAAAAATGTTGTTAATGTAAAGAAAACTAATGAAATGATTAGTATTTTTCTGCGACCAATTGTATCAAGCCAGATGCCTGCAAATGGACGAATTGCAACTGAGGCGATAAGAAAGCATGTTACTACAAGACCAACTTTACTATCTTCTTGGCCTAAATTATCAATCACAAAAATCGGCAATGTCGCCATCAACGTATAAAATACTAAAAACACAAAAAATCCACTTAAGCTTACACTTAGAAAATCCTTTGTCCATAAACGCTCGTTTTTCAAACTTATTCCCCCTGTTTAGTAACCTCCGACGCTTTCATATTGTTCATCATTTTTTGAAAAACTTGAAGTGCAATATCAAGCTCTTCATCTGGTATATCTTTAATAACATCATTCTCAAATGAGATGATTTGCTCTTTCCAACTATCAAATTGATTTATAGCTTTATTAGTTAGATGAATCATTTTTTCTCTTTTATCTGTTCCTTCTTTGCGAACAATTAAGTCTAAAACTTCCATTCTGCGTAGTGTTCGTGTCAGTGTAGGTGGCTCAATATTCAAATTCGAACAAATTGTTCGTTGAGTACATGGTCCATGTAAATGGATATAATGAATAACGGACCATTGTGCCAAATACAATCCAGTAGGAACGAGATGCTCATTAAATGATTTCGAAAACTGACGTGTAGTTTGATTTAATAAAAAAAAGAAAGGCTGCTTTTTGCGCATAAAAAAGTCTCCTTGAAAAGTTAGTTAGCTAGCTAATTAAAATAGTTGTCTAGCTAATTATATTTGAACAAATTGTGAATGTCCAGTGAATGAACTTAATTAGTATAAATTGAGCATATGAGCAAATATTAAATGTAGAAAAATTTTACAAAAAAGTTAGGACGGTATTTGAGATGGCAGAAGTAATACATTCAACAAATGGGAAATCTCATAAAATGAAGATTTTACAAAGAACAATCGCTATGCTAGTTGGTTCCTTACTTGTAGCGACAGGTCTTGAAATATTTTTAGTTCCAAATGATGTTATCGATGGCGGAATAACAGGTATTTCGATTATGGTTTCCCATCTTACAGGGCTACCACTTGGCGTATTTCTTTTTGTATTAAACCTCCCTTTTTTTTATTTAGGCTATAAGCAAATAGGGAAAACTTTCGCAATTTCGACTATACTTGGCATCACTGTTCTTTCTTATTTAACAAGTATGTTTCATCATATTCCTGCTTTTACAGAAGATATATTACTTGCAACGATATTTGGAGGAATGGTTTTAGGTGTTGGAGTAGGATTAGCCATTCGATTTGGTGGAGCACTAGACGGGATTGAGATTCTAGCGATCATTATTAATAGTAAGATTCCTTTTTCCGTTGGTGAAATCATTATGGTTTTCAACTTATTTATTTTAGGAGCTGCTGGATTCATTTTTTCTTGGGATCGAGCAATGTACTCAATTATTGCATATTTAGTCGCATTTAAAACAATTGATATCGTAGTTGAAGGATTAGAACAATCAAAATCAGCATGGATTATTAGTGACAAAAGTGATGATATAGGAGAAGCAATTCTTTTTAGAATGGGCCGTGGTGTAACATACATAAATGGTACAGGAGCATACTCAGGTGAAACAACAAAAGTTATCTATTGTGTTATCACCCGATTAGAAGAAGCGGAATTAAAAACCATTGTTGATGACATTGACGCAAGTGCCTTTTTAGCAATTTCAGATATTGCAGAAGTACGTGGTGGAAGATTTAAAAAGAAAAATGTACATTAGCTTTCTGGTTAACAGAAGCATTGAAATATGAAGGAAGGTTCAGCATTATTGGACCTTCTTTCCTTTTATTATCTTGCTATTTGCTGTATTATTTAATTGATAACTGAAAATTTAGAAAACTGTTTTTGTAAATAAATTTATAATTTGATAGATTAGAAGGCTTAAAAGGAGGGAGAATTTGGATGGAGAAATTCGATGTGATTGTTGTTGGAGCAGGATTGGCTGGTTTAGTAGCAACTGCTGAGATGGCTGATGCTGGGAAAAGTGTATTGTTACTAGACCAGGAACCGAAAGCATCAATAGGTGGTCAAGCTTGGTGGTCATTTGGTGGGTTATTTTTAGTAGATTCTCCTGAGCAACGTAGGTTAGGAATTAAGGATTCGAGGGAATTAGCTTGGCAGGATTGGCTTGGAACAGCAGGATTTGATCGAGAAGATGAGGATTATTGGGGAAAGAAATGGGCAGAGGCATATGTCGAGTTTGCATCAGGTGAGAAGAGGCGATGGCTTTATGACATGGGGGTGAGATTTTTTCCAATCGTTGGATGGGCTGAACGTGGTGGATACCTTGCAGAAGGGCATGGGAATTCAGTGCCCCGATTTCATGTAGTATGGGGTACAGGTCCTGGAATTGTTGCTCCTTTCGAACGAAGAGTTCGCGAACATATGAAAAAAGGTTTAGTAGAATTCAGATCCCGACATAGGGTAGATCAACTACTAACAAATGATGGATCTGTAGTCGGAGTAAGTGGTTCTTTATTAGAACCAAGTAAATCAGAGCGAGGAGAAGATAGCTCTCGCGAAGTAATTGGTGACTTTCAATATGGGGCAAAGGCGGTTTTAGTATCAAGTGGCGGTATTGGAGCGAACGTTGATTTAATACGCCAAAATTGGCCAAGTCGATTAGGTACCCCGCCGAAAAGGATGATATCTGGTGTACCAGCACATGTTGATGGTCGAATGCTTGCCATTACTGAAAATGCTGGTGGTCGAATTGTTAATCGTGATCGAATGTGGCATTACACTGAAGGTATAAAAAATTGGAATCCCGTATGGAGCAATCATGGAATCCGTATTCTTCCTGGACCATCATCAATTTGGTTAGATGCACGAGGACAACGCTTCCCTGCACCAAATTTTCCTGGTTTTGATACTTTAGGTACATTACAAGCCATTCAACAAACTGGTTATGATTACTCCTGGTTTATTTTAACGAAAAAAATTATTCAAAAAGAGTTTGCACTTTCAGGCTCGGAACAAAATCCTGATTTAACTGGAAAAAGCATAAAACAAGTGATGAAAAGGGCAACTTCAGGAATACCAGCACCTGTAAAAGCTTTTATGGAAAAAGGAGAGGACTTTGTCGTTGCAGACACGTTAGAAGAGCTTGTTGAAGGCATGAATAAGATAACCGGGGAAAATTTACTAAACTATGATGAAATTGAACGTCAACTGATTGCACGTGATCGTGAAATGGATAATAAATTTACGAAAGACTTACAAATTACAGCCTTAAGGGGAGCGCGAAATTATATTGGTGATAAATTAATTCGTGTTGCAACTCCTCATAAAATTTTAGACCCAAAAAACGGTCCGTTAATTGCTGTTCGTTTAAATATTGTAAGTCGTAAAACACTTGGTGGACTTCAAACAAATTTAGATGGTAATGTTTTAAATTCTTCGGGTGATGCAATTCCTGGACTATACGCCGCAGGTGAAGTTGCTGGATTCGGCGGCGGCGGCGTACACGGTTACCGTGCAATGGAAGGAACATTTTTAGGCGGTTGTTTATTTTCAGGTAGACAAGCAGGAAGAGCGATTAGTAGAGATCTAGAATAAAATCGTATTCAAAAAACTCATACCTATATTAACCAACTTTGATCGACAAACTAGTCGATCTTATTTTTTTCTTTTGTTGACTTAAACCATAGTTTAAATCGTATGATATTCATGTTGAAAAAAAAAGATATGTTTTTGGGGTTTATCAGTGAAATATTGTTCAATTAGTGAAGCTGCAGCAAAGTTCAATATTACTGAATCAACCTTACGTTATTTGAGCGAAGTGTTATCGCTGGTTGAGTCGTTTTTCCACGTATTGTCACCACTGACGAAGTATTTCCTGCACTATCAATCGCTGCTACATCATATGAGTAAGTTGTATTTGGCGATAAGCTGGTTATTGTCACGCTGGTATCCGTACTAGGAACCGTTGTAACGAATGTGTTTTTTTGAGTACTTTTGGTATTTTGTACATCAGATATAATGAATGCGTTGTTTTGGTTTTGAGAAAATTTTGTAATACTGTACATCGGATGAAATACTTTTTGTCCATTTAAATGTGACAGATGATGAAGTTGAACTAGCCATTTTCGCATTGCTAACTGACTTCAGTGATACCGTATCTTTTGGAATTTTTATTGTCTTTCCGGTTGTAATTTGTGTACTTTTTTGATTATTTTCTTTTTGAATAGCATCTAGGGTAATTACAAACAAAAAAGAGAATTCATTTAGAATTCTCTTAAAAGAAACTGCTATCATCCGTGATTCGAAATTTGTTTAGTAATATATCTTACTTATTTTTTACGTATGACCTCAGCCGTATCGTATTTTATTAAAAGTGAAAATCGAGCGGTTAGTCACCACAATGAGTTAACTGTTATTATTAATTTTTATAAATTCTAGCATAGGTTGGAAGGCTTAGTACTTTCTTTCCATTAACTGTACGATAAACAACTACCTTAAAGTAGTAGGTTTTCCCTTTTGTCAACTTCACATTTTTAAAACTAGTTAGACTTCCGCTAGTGTTTGTACCAACCAAACTAAATGTTCCATTCGGTGAAGTTGAACGATAGATTTGATAGCCACTTGCTCCATCAATTTTTGACCAAGATAAGGTCATTGAAGTGGAACTCAGTTTTTTCACCAAAAGTGTACTAGGTGTTGCTGGGATAGCTTTACCGCTCGTGTATTTTGTGAAGGAAGTATAACTATTCGTTCCATTAATAGTACGGTATGGCCTTACTTTATAATAATAGATGGCACCAGTAGTAACAGAGTTGTTTGTAAAGGTAGTCGTACTTTCATTTAACACTGTACCAACCTTACTATACGCACCTGTACTAGAAGTACTTCGGAATATTTCATATCCATTAGCTCCTGGTACGTTGTTCCAAGTGATTTTAATCTTGTTGTATGAACTAGACACAGCCTTAATTGTCGCATCAACTACTGTCGTATTTGCAGTCGTACTGATATTTCCGATTTCATCTACTGTGTAAACGCCGATGACAGTTCCTGTTTTTTGAGCTGGAATCGTGATCTTATACTTTCCATCTACTGCTATAGTTTCACCAAGATTTTTACCTCCTGCAGTTGCAGACACTTTCGTACCAGTTTCAGCTGCCCCTGTTAAATGCGTATCAATATGATAAACAGGGTTTACACTTGGTGTTTTATCTAGAAAATCCGCTTTAATACGATAAGAGGAAATTGTTGTTCCAGGTAAATCTACTCCAGGTGGTTCAATCGGAACAATGTGAACAAAATACGTACCTTTATCTAGATTTAAATTGAGGTGTATCTTTTCACCTGAATTTTGCGTATAGCCATATGAGCCGTATGAACTTAAAGGCATTCCCTTGCTATCATAAAGCCACATCGAAAACAGTCCTACGGTATTATCGAGTACAACACGGACAAAACCATATTTATTTGTCGTAATCTGATAAAAATCTTTATCATTCATATTCGTAGAACTTGAAGAATAATATTGGTTTGATGTTAATGGCATACTTGTTTCGTCTGTATCATTTGGTTCAAAAGTAGTTTTATCTCTTGTAAATGAAGATGGGAATGTTGCCTTTATTCGATAGGAAGCAATTTGTCCAGCTGTATAGTATGGGTCAACATAAAGATAATACGTACCTTGTGGAACGTTCGTACTAAAATAGATAAGACCATTTGGCGATGGTTGGTTAGGATGGTCTACGTACTTTCCGGTACTATCATAAAGATTAAAATTAAAATTACCGACAATTTCATCAATTGCAATATATACGTTCCCTGCTTTGTCTGTTGTCAATTGATAGACATCTCTATCAAGATAATGTTCGGCAGTTGAGCTCGTATATTCTCCATTTTTAAGAATCGTACTAGTTAGCATGGTTTCATTCGGTTCAAATGTAACCTCATTTCTACTAAACGTAGCTGCATATGTCGCTTTAATTCGGTAGCTACCAATTGAAATCCCACTTAAATCGCGTGGTTCTACTTGTATGGTATAGCTTCCTTTTAATAGTTTTCCTCTTAAGTTAAGAATTGGATTCGAACCACCATTATAAGTGGTTGAAATTGTCTTCCCATCACTATCAAAAAGAGTTAGATTGTATTTACCAACTGTATTATCGAGTATGATGTAGTATTCTCCATCTTCATTCGTTGTAAATTCATATATGTGTTTCGTTCCTTCTGTTATCTGTGAAGTAATCGGATTACCATTTTGTATTGGTGTGTTCATTTCTTCTGCAAATGTGAGACTACTAAAGTGAATAGTCATCATAAAAACAATCATAAAAATACTAAGTATCTTTTTCATTTTCCCCTCCAGTATCTGTTTCTAAATCCAACCTATATCCCCTAACCTTTTTACACAAACATATTTTTATGTTCATCATCAAATCTAACATATTTTTACTAGATTCATACACTTGAATTAATCTATTTTTTCAAAAAAAATTATTTATTTTCTAAAAATGCTTAAAAAGTTTATCTTTAATTGGTTCCCTACCACTCTTTTTTGAGCGGTTGATTTTAGAGCTTGCATCCCTTTTTATTCATTCATACTAGTATTACGAAAAACTAAGAACAATTATAATCCATCCTCTTAAATGAATATGGTAGTTACTTTGTTTACATTTTTAGCTTTTATATAATTAACAAGAAATGACATTACACCTTATTTTAATTTGCCTTTGTACATAAAATTCATTAACTCATTTGAAGTGACCAAAGCCTCGCGTTTAGTTTTCGCTAGTCCTGAAATCATCCAACCGTTTTCTTTCGTCCATGTACTATTTTTTTATTTTCCCTGGAATTCTTCGTTGGCTACTTTGCTAAAATCTTTGTTGGTAAAGAACTGACCATACAAATCGAAATGGATATTCCAAACAACCGTATAGCCTGTTCTATGATAGGGTACGAATAAAAAGGGTGCTGGAAACTCAAACAAGCTACTGATATTGAAAAAAGGAGTGAGTGTGTAATGGATAAAATGAAGAATACAGTTAGTTCCGACACCGACACATATGCTGGAATGGCCCAAAAAACAGTTGGACAGTTTTTGTTTGATTGCTTGAAGCAAGAGGGTATTACAGAAATTTTCGGCGTCGCAGGGGACTATAATTTTTCACTTCTTGATACTTTGGAGCGATATAACGGAATCCAGTTTATAGAAGGACGGAACGAACTAAACGCGGGTTATGCTTCAGATGGTTACGCAAGAATCAAAGGGATCTCCGCTCTTATTACAACGTTTGGGGTTGGGGAGTTGAATGCATGCAATCCGATTGCTGGAGCCTATAGTGAAAATGTTCCGATCATTCACATTGTTGGTTCCCCAAAAGAAAAAGATCAAAAAGAGCACAAGTTGATGCACCATACTCTAATGGATGGGGATTTTAATGTATTCCGCAATATGTATAAACAGATAACTGCCTATAGTGCTGTACTCACACCTGAAAATGCCATGATTGAAATTCCAGCTGCTATTCACATTGCAAAAGAAAAGAAACAGCCTGTTTACCTCGTAGTGGCCGATGATTTAGTGGATCAGCCGATTATGGAACGGATAGAACCAACACCACAACTAAATACGTCAAACTTAAAATCTCTTCAGGCTGCGACAAATCATGTGCGTCAGCTGCTAGAATGTGCAAAGCAGCCGGTTATCCTAGCGGATGTAAAAACCATACGTTTTGGCCTTCAGGCTGCAGTTCTGCAGTTGGCAGACAACATGAATATACCAGTTGCGTCCATGATGTTCGGTAAAGGGGCATTCGATGAAACCCATTCTAATTATATCGGAATGTACTTAGGCTCGTTTGGATGTCCTGAGGTTCAAAGTACGGTAGAAAATGCAGACTGTATCATTGCGATTGGCTTGGTATTAGCAGACACCAATACAGCGAATTTTACCGCAAAACTGAATTCAATGGTGACCATCAATATCCAATCGGATCTAGTCAAGATTGCTGAGGCGGTATATCCGAGAGTTCTTGCTACGGACATGCTTCAAGCAGTACAAAATGTGGGTTATAAAGGCCAAGGATTGCCAGGAAAAGTGTCATTTCCATACGATCAATACAATGTAAATAACGATGAACCACTTAAGGCGGCCGGCTATTATCCACTTTTTCAACGTATGCTGAAAAAGGACGACATTATGATCGTTGAAATTGGGACATTCTACAATGGAATGGCGGAGGTGAGACTGCCTAGTAATATTACATATTTTGGGCAAGGAGGCTGGGGTTCCATCGGATATGCAACCCCCTCGACGTTCGGTGCTTGTATCGCAGCCCCAGAACGTCGGGTGTTGCTGTTTACAGGTGATGGCGCACTACAGCTAACTGCGCAAGAAATTAGTTCGATGCTCTATTACGGCTGTAAACCGATAATTTTCGTCTTAAACAATGACGGTTATACGATCGAAAAATATTTAAATGTTAAAACTAAAAATCAAACATACAACAAAATCCCTAAGTGGTCTTACACTAAATTAGCTGAAGCCTTTGGAGGCAATGCGTTTACTGCTATTGCTCGTACTTATGGAGAGCTTGAACAGGCAATAAACCAAGCTGAAATTGAATGTTCCGAAAGACTCTGTATTATTGAAATGATTGTAAAAGACCCATTGGACGCACCAGAAAATATGAAAAAGATGTACAAGTATTTGGAGAAGCAGGCAATGCAACGCAACCAAAAATAGTAACAAAAAAAGTTGGAATCAATCAAAAAGATGATCCCAACTTTTTTTTATTGTCATTTTCCTATATTTCTTATGGTTATTTGTTCAATAAATCGAGTGATGAAAACCTTAATTTGCTTTATTGTAGCATATATGAAATTTAATTTGATTATTCTCTTGACTTGAAATCCATTTCATAAATTAGATTGATAGTAAGCTGATTTTCAACGAGATGTGAAAAAAGATGAACTTAATAGGGTAACTTTTATCACGATGAACATCCATTGTTTGACCTTACAGGGTTATTGGAAATCTTTGAAGATTTGTTTTTAACTTATAAAAGGTTATATATTGTAAGCAGTAAACTTTTAAATAGTAAAAAATTTTTCTGATTTGAGGAAGATATTGAACATTCTACACTTTTTGTAGGAGAAACGAAGATTACGATATTGATGCATACAGAGGAAGAAACCTTATATAAATGGTTTTAAGAAATTGAATTTAAATATGTAAAATTCCTTAAAATTTATTCTGTGTTGGCGGTGTAAGATGGCAAATATTAACGATATTGCAAGATTAGCAGGTGTATCCGTTTCAACTGTTTCTAGGGTACTAAACAATTATAAGTATGTTGCTAATGATAAACGAGAGGCTGTTCTTAAAGTCATTGAAGAAATGAACTATACACCAAATAAAAATGCAATTGATTTAATTCGGGGAGAAACAAGGACAATAGGTGTTATTCTCCCATATAACAACAATCCAGCATTTGATCAAATATTAAACGGTATTCTGAACAAGGCATTAGAGAAAGATTTTTTGATAACGGTACTTCCTTCAAATTATCGTAAAGAAAAAGAAGTGGAGTATTTACAAAAATTAAAAAGCAAGCTGTATGATGGCATCATTATCACTTCACGAGCAAATGATTGGGAAACAATCATTCCTTTTAGCGAATATGGTTCAATCGTAGCTTGTGAATATACGCAACACAAGGAAATTGGCTGTTCCTATATGGACCGCTATTCTTCATATTTAGATGCCTTTCAATTATTAAAAAACAAAGGGCATGATGTGGTAGCATTCACAACAGCTAGGCTAGAGAGCAACAGCACGAAGCAAATGATAGATGCTTATACTGAGATTTTTGGTGAACTTCAACCTGAATACCATCTATCAGAATGTCATTGCTTAGAGGACGGTTATGAAGCTGCAAAGAAATTCTTGCATTTACAAAAAAAGCCAACCGCTATCTATGCAAATGGCGATGAAGTGGCTGGTGGAATGTATTTATACGCAAAATCGCAACAATTGAAAATCCCAACTGATTTAGCAATCATTGGTCAAGAAAATCAACCAATTGGTATCGGTATGGGAATTTCTACAGTGGATCACCAATTAACGAAAGTCGGTGAACAAGCTTGTAGCCTTGCAATAGCGAAATCTAGAAAAAAAGTAAAAATATCTTATCGAATTGTAGAAAGAGATTCTATTTGAAGCATAATTAAAGATAAAAAATAGAGAAAAATGTGGGGAAAGAAAATGAGTAAAAAATTTATTGTTTTTGATATTGATGGAACATTACTAACGACTGAAATGAAGTTTTTAGACAGTACTAAACAAGCTTTGGTTTCTCTTAAAGAAAATGGACATGAAATCGTAATCGCGACAGGAAGAGACTACACTTCTGCAATATCCATCGTCGACGAACTTGAAATTAATACTTATGTTTTATGTAATGGGTCAGTAGGGTATGTACGTCATGAAATAGCTCATGAGGAAGTATTTTCAAAAGAATCTATTATGAAACTAATTGAAATTGCGATGGAAAACAATGATCAGATTGTGTTCCAAACATTGAAAGGGGTAAAAAGACATTTTGAAGAACCCGGAGAATCATTAACTAAGGCCTATGAAAGTCTAGGATTGATTATCCCTGACTTTGATGAGATGTATTGGAAAGAAAATTCTATTATTCAAGCTATGCTTTTTTGCAAGACTGAAGATCTTCAAAAATATGATATCAACGATTTCCGATATGTGAGTTGGCACCAATTTGGCTCGGATGTCATCCCTAAAGAAGGTTCGAAAGCAAAAACAATATTGAAAATCGCTAAAGAAAATGGATTTAAGCAAGAAGATATCGTCTTTTTCGGAGATGGAATGAACGACATCGAACTAATGGAACTTTCAGGAATTGGTGTTGCAATGGGAAATGCTGAAACTGCGGTTAAAGAGAAAGCTAATTTAATCACAGATAGCTGCAATGAACATGGAATATACAATGCTCTTAAGAAAATGTTATTAATCTAATACGTGAAAGAGATTAGATAAAAGTTGAAAAGCGCGAACACTTAGTGGCTAGGCTTGAATATGGATAATACTGGCTTAAATACTGTCTTCATGTATGATAATTTTGGAAAATCGAATAATAAGCTTCAGTTAACTCTTTTATCAGGAGGATAAATATGAAGCGCAATTTTAAAATCATTGGAATTTGTTTAATTATAATGATCATAATTGGTGTTGGATCGATATTTCTATCCCCAAGACCAGTAACATGGTTTTTGAAAAAGTCTTTTGCCGGTGGAATTGAAGTAGAGGCAGCTGATTATGGTATAGCAAAACAAAAAACAAGAATGGATACTGATATTGAGTACTCATCAAAATATAAAAGCAGTACTTTTGACATGATTAGGTATAAGGGTGATTTAAAATACGTTCCAACCATTTTTTGGATCCATGGTGGTGCTTTTGTAGCGGGAGATAAAAATGATGTACGGAAATATGCTACGTATATAGCGAGTCATGGGTATAATGTAGTGAATATAAATTACCCCTTAGCTCCGAGTGTTGCTTATCCAATACCTTTACAACAAATTGATCAAGCGTACCGATTTATTAAAAAAAACGCTGGTAAATATGTACTGGATTTGAACAATATTTATATTGCTGGAGATTCAGCTGGAGCCCAGCTTGCAGCACAATTTGTAAGCATTCAAATGAATAAAAACTACTCCAATACAGCTAAAATAGGTCAAAGCGTCGATCCAAATACAATACGTGGGGCAATACTTCTTTGTGGTCCTTATGATATGAAAGAAGTTCAGACGCACGCTTCATCAAGGTTGATGAAATTTGTATTTAAGCGAGTTGGCTGGGCTTATTTTGGAAAATACAACTGGGAAGATGAAAAGATGACAAAGGAATCATCACTTTTAAGAAATGTACCAGAAAAATTTGTTTCAACATTTATAACTGACGGAAATACAGGTTCCTTTGAATCACAAGGTAAAAAACTTGCAACATTACTAGAAAAAAGAACAGGTGTTAAACAAGTCTTTTACAGTAAATCAGAAGGAAAACTAGGTCATGAATACCAGTTCCAAATGAATACGAAAGCCGCTCAAAATACGTTTAGTGAATTACTGAACTTCTTGAACGGTACAAAGGTTTCTCATATACAACCGTGAGCTCAAAAATAGATAAAATCAATTTCAATGTAAAAGAGATTTCAATTTTTTTGAAGTCTCTTTTTTTGCCCTTTTTCTCCCCTGGAGCAAAAAGGATTAAAGTTAATCAACTTTTTATAAATTTCTTGACGGATTACGTCGAAAATCATTTAGATGTTGATTTATTAAGGGATGAATAACCCGATTGACTGAATATTCGGAATAATAAATAATAAAAGTGATTTTTGTTTCTGAAATTTAGGAGGTAGAGAATGGGAAAACATTTTTCTAGAAGTAAGTTTGTCAAAAGTTTTTCAGTGTTAGCATTATCGTCTGGCTTTATTGTTGGCTCCTTAAGTCATGTAACAATCTCATCAAAAGCTGCAACTTATTCGAAAGTAGATGAAATGCTAGCGAATTTATCACCAGCTCAAAGAGCAGCACTTCATCAGCTGTCAACAAGTAATGAGACAGGAATACAAGTAAATCCTGATATTGATTTAGAATCTTCAAACCAAACAGATGTAATCGTAGAATTTAAAAATAAACCCGCAAAAATAGCACATGTTGAATCAAGCTTAAAAGGCCAGTCATTAACAATGAACGAGGCGTCAAATCTAGTTGATCAAGATCATTCAACTTTTGCGAATGACCTAGGACAAGTATTAACAAATGACAATAGTAAAAATGTAAATTATAAAGTTAAACGTTCATTTAAATATGCATTTAATGGTGTTTCAATGAGTTTACCAGCAAATCAAATTAAAAATCTATTAAAATCGAAAGCTGTTAAAACAGTTTGGAGTAATGAAGAAGTACATGCAGAAATCGCTAATACGCAAGAAGAAATGCAAACTGGAGGATTGAGTAATAAATCTGCTCTTTCATTTCTAGGGGTAGATAAACTTCACCAAGAAGGTATTACTGGAAAAGGTATTAAAGTTGGAGTTATTGACACCGGTATAGACTATAATCATCCAGATTTAAAGGATGTATATAAAGGTGGATATGATTTTGTTAATAATGATAACGATCCGATGGAAGCAACATATGAAGATTGGAAAAAATCTGGATGGGCAGAATTTTTCTGGGCAACAGGTGCACCATATTATACTGAACATGGAACGCATGTAGCAGGAATTATCGCTGGACAAGGGAAAAATGACGGTGACATCAAAATGGAAGGTATCGCTCCTGATGTAGATTTATATGCTTATCGTGTATTAGGACCTTATGGTGCAGGCACAGAAGCTAATGTTATGGCAGGGATCGATAAAGCTGTAGCAGATGGAATGGACGTTATTAATCTATCCTTAGGTGCAGGAATTAATAATCCTTTATATTCTACAAGTATCGCAATCAATCAAGCTGTCCTTAGCGGAGTTACAGCAGTAATTGCTGCTGGTAACAGCGGAAATGATATGTACACTTTAGGCTCTCCTGGTACGGCAGCTCTTGCACTGACTGTAGGCGCAAGTAATGAACCAAATAATGTACATACATATAAGAGTACACTTCAAACAGGTACTGAAACAATTCCTGCCGACTTACAAGAAATGGCTAAAGGATATACTGATCATCCGGAGCAGTTAAATGGTCAAACATATTCAATCATAGATGTTGGTTTTGGCGCATCGGCAGATTATAAAAACAAAGATGTAAATGGGAAAGTTGTATTAATAAGTCGTGGGAATAATATAGCTTTGAGCGACAAAGTAAAGTTTGCTAAACAAAATGGTGCAACAGCTGCTCTACTTTTCAATAATAATCCAGATGAAGGGCTAATACCTTCCTATTTAGGTGAAGGTTTAGATTATATTCCAACATTCACATTAACAAATGCCCAAGGGTTAGCATTGAAATCAAAAGTTAATGCGGCCAGTACTTTTACATTTAATGAACTAAATGAAATTCAAACAAAAGCAGATGAATTAGCAGATTTCAGTTCACGTGGACCAGCTCGTGTTACATACGACATTAAGCCTGAAATTACAGCACCAGGTGTTGGGGTATTCTCAACTGTGCCAGCTTATATCATTAATAAAAATACGCCAAACGATTATAAATATGCATATGAACGTCTATCGGGTACGTCCATGGCAACACCTAATGTTGCGGGGATGGCTGCACTTTTACTTCAAGCAAAACCAAACTTACAACCAAGCGATGTCAAGACAATTCTTATGAATACAGCTGATCCTTTAAGTAAGGACTATAGCGTATATGAGGCTGGATCAGGTAGAGTTGACCCATATAAAGCGGTGCATTCTTCAATTGAAATTAAAGTTCAAAATCAAACGCCAATGATAAAAAATGGAAAAGAAAAAACGATTAAAGATGAAACAGGTGCACTTAGTTTTGGTTCAGTCGATCTAAGTGCAGATGTTAATGAAGAACGTAAAATTGTAGTTAAAAATTCAGGTGATGAACCAAAAACATTTGATGTAGCAGTTAAATTTCAAACAGGGCTAAGAGGAGCTAAAGATGCTGAGAAAAATGGCGTAAAGGTTACTATTGAGCCAACTATTAAACTGGCTGCAAATTCTCAAAAAAATACAAAGGCTTCCATTTTTATACCAAAATCAGCAGAGAAAGGTAATTATGAGGGATATGTTGTTTATACAAATGTGAATGATCCTGGGGAAACATATAAGATTCCTTTTGCTGTACATGCTGTTGAAGAAGGAATAAGCGTATTTGAAACATCATCACTAGGTATATCAGAAAATCGGTATAGAGATTCTTATTCAAGTCCTAACATAATTAATCTTATAAATGCACAAGTTCAAATGAAATCAAACTTTAGAAATATCGATTTCGTTTTAGTAGATGGAAAGTCGAATCAGGAAATAGGTCTTCTTGGCACAGTCAATGGATTTAGTATAAATGAAAGTGATCTAGTTAACTTGGGTCTCTTTAATGGTACGTATTATCCGTTTGATAATTCATCCCCTTCTGGTATAAGTTCAACCCGTGTTGTAGCAGATAAAGGCTTTTATAAAATTAAAATGCTTGCTACAACTGACACTGGTAAACAGTTTACGGAATATCGTGATCTAGTAATTGATAATAGAAAGCCTAAATTTACAATCGATGGACCAGTAGGGGATATCATTGAATATGAGGAAGGGCAAAAATCAGTTACAATAACTGGATCAGTGTTTGATCAAGATATTGAGGATTATAAAGCAGCAGGAATGAAAATGGACCAGTCTGCTAACAAAGTTTACGATGTAGGAGTAGGGGAACAACCACTTGAAATACCTGTTAATAATGATGGTACTTTTAAATATGATGTACCGATTGGACTAGGTGGTAAAGTTGTTAAATTAGTTGTAACCGATTCTGCAGGAAACGGAAGTGTCACACCTAAGACAATTAAAATTGTGAAAAAGGGTACACCATACTTGACTGCGATTGTTGATAGAGATACTGCAAAAGCAGATGATATTGTTAAAGCAAAAATCGTATTAAAAAACGCTGTCAATTTTAAAAAGGGAAATGTAAACTTAAGTGTTGCTTCAGACTACTTAAATATTGAAAACATTGAACTTCATCCAGATTCTAATAAACTTGGAGAAGTGAAACTGACAAAGACTTCAGCGAGTAGTGTAACTGTCGAAGCTACTGATAATAATACACAAACTTTAAATGGAGATATCCCATTAGTGGAAGTTACGTATAAAGTAAAAGATTATAATTTTGAAATAAGACCTGATAGTTCTCTTGTATATACATCTGGATCATATATAGACCGATCAGGTAAGAGTAATTTTCTTATCACAAATGCACCTTATGTTGATTTAGTTCCGACTTATTCGAAA
Organism: Gottfriedia acidiceleris; assembly: GCF_050457485.1. Classification (GTDB taxonomy): domain Bacteria; phylum Bacillota; class Bacilli; order Bacillales; family Bacillaceae_G; genus Gottfriedia; species Gottfriedia acidiceleris_D. The sequence continues at coordinate 395,853 of NZ_JBCMJM010000008.1, read as the reverse complement.
ATGAAATCTGTATTATATGCGGAAGGTTTATTAACTAGTAGTGGACAGTTTGATAGTAGAAGAGATTACAGTTTAGTGGGAGCAGATGTTTCAGTCCAAGATGCTAATGGGAATACGTATAATCAAATCTTTACTAAGTTTGGAAAAATAGAAGCTTTACATTTAGCACTTACTGACAAACCTCTCCGAATGACTGTAAAAGTTCCGGGACATTTTAGAAGTATTTATAATTTCAAAATTGGAATGCAAAGTGAATCAGGTGATTTGGCTGGTCAATTTAAAAAGATTGATCTTCCTAAATTACTTGGAGGAGACGTTAATGGCGACGATGTAATTGATGTAATGGATGCGCTATATATTCAAACTTACTGGGGAACAAACAAACGAAATGCAGACATTAATATCGATGGTAAAGTAGATGCAAAAGACCTTGCATTTGTAGAAAAGAACTACCTAATGCAAAATCCTTCAGTGCCAAATGCACCAATACCAAAAAGTAAATATAAAATGAAAACATTAAAGATTGTTAAGGAAGAGTTAGGTCTCTAATCTACTAGTGCTATAAATTATAAAAACCGATTTCCTTCTATTAAGGAAATCGGCTTTTTATTTAACTCAAAATGTAAATTGAAATTAATTTACACCAACTGCATCAAATGCTTTATTAACAGTTGTTACCTCAGCAGAACTTGCACCATATAGGTCAGCAGCAGATTGTACAAGTGCCGCACGAGCTTGACTAAATGTTGCTGAAGAAGTTAAGTAAACAGTATTTGCACGATAGAAGATTTTAGCTAATTTATCATTACCGATGCCTGTTACAGATACACCGTAATGAGTTTCACCTACTGCAATTAAGTAAGCAGCTTTATTGATGATACTACTATTTGTATGAACGCCTCCATTATCAGAAGTACCAGTGTAACGTTTTGAGTAGTGATCTGGATCACCATATTTAGTTGGATCACTCATTGAACGAAGTGAGTCACCAGCAATACCTGGTGTGTAGATATCTTCACCAATCTCGTAATCTGGATTGTTATTATTATAGAACTCAATTACAGTTCCAAAAATATCCGAAATAGCTTCGTTTAATGCACCAGATTCATTTTGATAGATTAAGTTCGAACTTCTTTCTGTAACAGCGTGAGTTAACTCATGCGCTACTACGTCAAGTCCACCTGATAAGTAAGTAAATGTTGTTCCATCACCATCACCATAAACCATTTGAGAACCGTTCCAGAACGCATTGTTATAACTACGGCTATAATGGACAGTTGATTTTAAGGCAGCACCATTACCATCAAATGAATTACGTCCAAAAACAGTTTTATAATAGTCGTATGTTTTTCCAGCATAATAATGTGCATCAACTGCCGCAGCTTCACTTGTGCTATTTAGTAGTGTGTCAGTGCTTGACAAAAGAGTACCAGGAAGAGTAGTACGATTAGATCCATTATATGTGAAAATACCGTTTCCTCTTGTATTGTCTTGTAAATAATAAGTTGAACCAGATAAAGTCATATTTAATGTTTTTGTATCACCAAGTACACCTTTTCCTGTTGCAGTTACATTTGTACCAGAAACTGTTGGTTTAGCAACTGATGCTCCAGCTGATTTACTAGCAGCATGGATGCTGTCCATTGTATCGATACTATTATATTTATTTAAAATTTTTCCTGTTGAAGCTTCAATGAAATAATTATAGTTTCCAGGCTTAGGAGAAAGGAAGTTTAAGTTTACTACATAAGCATACGTAGCATCATCACCATTTGTATAAACTACTAGTTGAGCTGTAGGGTCTTTTTCATAGACAGGAGTATATCCAAGGTCTGCTTCTGCGATTTTGATAGATTTATTAGCGTTAACTTTTTTAGTAGATTTTAACCCTTTTTTAGTATCTAAGTTTGGAATAACTGTACCAGAGAAAACATTTAGAGTACCACTATCTCCAACTACAGCCGTTTGAGTAGATCCCCATACAGGAACACCGTTATAAACTTGTTGTAGTCGAAGTGCGGTACCATAAGTATCTTTTTTGCTAGACTCAACAATAAACGATTCTTCTGCGGATTTTGAACCAAGTTTGAACTTATCTTTGTTAGCATTTACATACCCTTTTACAACACTTTCAGCACTCTTAGCTGATGGTTTTGTCAGCTGTCCAGAAACGAATTCAGGAGATCCTACTGATTTGTTGTACTTGTATTTTGATAATACATTTTTTGGTGCAGCATATGTATTAGTTACTGATAAACTACTTGCCGCCAAACCTACAGATAATCCAACCGCTAAAACTTTTTTGTTCATTAAAAATTCCTCCCCTTGGTTAACAATGTGGTATTGAGGAATTCATCGTATCATCTGAAAAACTGGTTTATCAAACTACAAAATTCGTCATTTTTTGCGTTTTGTGAGGTAAAAATAAGCGGAAATATCGAAGAAAAATTAATTCAGAATCTTTAAAATAGTCAAAAAGCATCAATTTAAGTTAAAAAATGGTAAATAAAAAATCGAATTTTATTAAGAATATGTATGATTTTGGTTAAAATTAACTCAAGAAAATGGAGTATAAAGAGAGAAAAAGTAATGAAATTATTATATTAGTAAATCATTATAATCTGCTTATTTAGAAGGAAAAGGCTGAAATACAAAAAAAGCAGAAAATGTAGAGAAATTCTACTTTCCTGCTTGTATTCTTTGACTTCTAGCTTTACTTTTCTACATCGTTATGCCCTTATCAACAATTACAATCTTTGTATTCACATGTATCTTTGACTTTTTTAAAGCCTCTGGCCATTTTGATTTTACTTTTTTCCACTGTTTATGTTCGTAGGAGCTTGCTAAGATTCCTAAGCCAATCGGATCAACTTCATCAGCCTGTAAATCCTGGACAAATTTGTTTAAATCTTTTTCCAATGAAGTTCTAATTTCTTTACTTAACTTATTAACCTTTTTGTCACTTAGCGGAAAAGGTGATTGTGTGATCATAATGGGGATTGTTAATGCAATTTTAAAATTAAAGTGATTATGATCGAATTTGCAATCAACTTTTCTTTTAATATCCTTTACATTAAAGCTTGCTTGCCTTAAGTTAATTAACTGGTTATTTTCATTTCCTTTCTTTCCACTAGTTGTAGCAACTATTGGGGACAATTGACCGTTTTTTTTCCCTTGTAGCATTCGTAAAAACTGTGTTTCTTGTATGGAAAGAATTCTTTTTAGTAAAAAATGTCGATCTAACAATGCTACACCGCTAACTTCAAGTTCCCCGTCTTTAATTGACATTTTTGGTAAATATGGTGTAATTCCTTTTTCGAACTGCATCAGATGGAACATTCGAATCGTTGTTCGAATGGTAACGTTACGAAAATCAGCCGTTTCGATTAATTGAGGGATAAAAATTGATAATCTAGGCTTATCTTTTGGGTTTAAATCCACAAGATCCGAAACAACTCCATCAAAATAAACAAAATCGGCATTTTGTCTTAATTTTGGTTCACGATAGAATAAATCTAATACAGATGTCCAAGTTTTATTTTCGAGCAATTTTCTGCTAGCAAAAAAGGCCTGTAGCTTTCCACCTGTAGACACGCCAGTTACCCTTGTATCAAATATATTACGAGCTTCCCGTACGGATGAAGCATCTACCATGATTTGTTCATTTTTTTCTTTTGCTTCATCACTAAAGACGGGACTGGACATAAAAACCTTAAGTTGTTTATTTTGTTCATCGGTGTCGATCCCTAAAATTAGTCCCATTGTAATGTCTTCAATATTTACTGTTTTTTTGCAACCTGTTAAAAGGACAAGTAATAACAAGCTGATCGTTGCGATTTTTAGACTTTTCATCTAATCACCTTATTTCCTAATGAACGAATCCAAATGAAAAATAGTATTATTAACATTCCGATTGAACCATACGTAGATAATAGCTGCATGTAAAGATTATTTTGTTTAAATGTTGGGATGAAGAAACTTGTAAGAAATAAAAAAACACACGATAGGCCGATGAATAAATAATCAATCCGTTTTTGGTGGAACATTTCCGCCAAATTAGTAACACCAATCCAAATATACATAATCCAGGTTTTAGAAATAACCATTAGAAAAAATGAAAAAAGAATGAAGTCTAATCTTTCAACGTATTGAAATTCAATGACACTTAAAATATCTAAAACAGGTTCAAAAATCATCCCAATTTCATCAGGACTGTATACGACAAAACAAATGATCGTAACGTATAAATATAGAAAGGTGATCATACCATTTGCAATCAAAACACCTTTAAGTGCTTTTTCTTTTTCTTCTAAATAAGGATAGAGAATGAAAATAATTTCAATTCCTAAAAAGGCTGTAACTGTTGTAGGGACAGCTTTAAAAATCGGACCCCATCCATCTTTAATTATTGGAAATATGAAATGTATATTGCTTTGCTTTAAAGTGAAGAGTAGCATAATTAAAAAAAAGATAACGATTGGAAAAATAATTTCAACATATTTTCCAATAATTTGAATACCACCTGTCACGAATTGATAGGTCGGAATTAAAAACAATACTAAAAGTATAAATAATGAAGATTCTTGTAAAATATATGATTGGATAAATAAGATTGATCGCAAAAAAACGACAAACCCCATTCCAAGAAAGAAAATGGTAAAGAAAATGGTAAAGATTGTACCAAGCACTTTCCCGAAACTATGAGTAAGGTAAGTATTAAATGAGCAGTTAGGGTCCTTCTCACGTAGTTTTACAATTGCAATACTAATGATTAAAGAGAGAAAACCTCCTATTAATAATGAAATCCATCCGCTTGTTCCAGCTTTTTCTTCTAATACTCGGGGTAAAGAAATCACCCCAATTCCAACTTGTACACCAAATATTAGTAAAACAAATTGAACTAACGTAACTCTAGGTGCGACGACTCTCATATTATTTCCTCTTTTTTTGATTCGTTATATGTTGATTGAAAAGAATTGATAATGCACTGTTTTGATATTTCTTGTTTAACTGTTTAAAGTTCATCGGTGAAAGCGGCTGACTAAAAGATTCATTGTAGCTAGATAATTTCAATCCGTGACCTAATATAATCATAGTGCTTGATACGATCCCAATAATTCCAAAAAATGAAGCCATAATCATAATTGGGAATCGTAAAATGCGTAAACTTGAAGCCATGTCGTAATTAGGAATAATAAAAGATGAAATAGCAGTTAATGCTACGACAATTACCATAATATTACTCACAATTCCGGCTTGAACAGCGGCTTGACCAATAACAATTCCACCAACAACCCCTACCGTCGTACTAATTGGAGTAGGAAGGCGAATAGCTGCTTCTCTTAATAATTCAAGCGTAATTTCCATAATAATTGCTTCTACAAGCGGATCAAAAGGAACGTTAGCACGCGATTCACCAATCGATATAATTAATTTTAATGGAACCACATCATAATTAAATGATACGATTGAAATATAGATACTAGGTAAATAAAGTGTGATGAAAAGAGCGATTATTCGTAGGAAAAAGATAAAAAATGTAATGACTGGCCTTGTCGATAAGTCATCAATACTTTTAAAAAACGAAATAAATGATCCAGGCAAAATAATTACTTCGGATGATCGATCTAATACGATCACAACTTTTCCTTTTTGGATTGCTTCTGCTGCAATATCAGGTCTTTCAGTCGTGACAAGCTGAGGCAAAAATGATAACGGATACTTTTCCATCATTTGAGCCAATTGACTTGCGTTTAGAATCGAGTCAAATTTAATTGTAGAAAGTTTTGATTCAATCTCAGTAACTAATTCTGGCTTGGCTACACCATTTAAATAAGCGAGGGTAACACTAGTTTTATTTTCCATGCCAATTTTTGTTTCTTTGAATAATAAATCGCGATTCTGAATATAACGTCGTAGCAATCCTAAATTATGTTGAGACATCTCCACAAATGAAATTTTTAAACCTTTAATCGAATTATCGATACTTGGTGGAGAAAAGGGACGCATAGGAAAATCCTCAACAGAATATAGAAATGCTTTCACTTCGCCGTCAATTAAAATAACACTTTTTCCTGCGAGTAATGAATTCTCTATGTCATCTATTTTTTTTGTAGCAGTTGTATGACTGTAAAAAAATTGGAAAAGGTCTTCCTTATATTCAAGAATATTCGTTGCAAACTGATCTACTTTTTCTTCATTTACTAAGCTATTAAAATAAATGATTACACCCTTTTTCTCCCTTAATATTACATTTTTTACTTCTAAATCTGAGGTAGGATATAAAGATTGAAGTAATTCAATATTTGAATTTAAGTTACCCTCTTGATCAATAAAGTTAGAGCGACGATCGGTAGTTTCCTTCAATTTTCCTCACCTCATTCAAAGTTACATTTGTTACCAGTCTTAATTTGTACATTGTAGGTGAATACTATTCTGATTTCGAAGTTTAAAGTAATTTTCTACTGGGATTAGAGCATAGTCTGTCTTTGCATTTTCAAATGTGTGGAGGATAGTTACTAGTTTAAGTACACGTTTCTCTATTCTCGTCTTGACTGGAAAAGTCTATCAAATTCAAGAAATTGTGGATGAATGGGAAAAAGATAATCCAGAATCTAGTGATATGGACCAAAATGAAAAAGTATTCTTGATTAATCAAAACGCAGCTTTTGAAATTAAATATAAAGGGCTTTATGAAGAAACTTTAGGATTAAAACCAATTGCAGAAATGACACCGATGGAAGAATCGGATGCTTCTGTTTGGAGGTATTTTAGAAAGAGGTTGCACGATGAGTACGGGTTATAGACCGACTAGTTGGAGCCGTATCGAAAGAGATTATGATGATATCATTCTAGAAATAAGAAATTCACTGAACACTGAACCTGATTTCGTAGAAAAAATTGTATTATTAGATGATTACTCTCGGTTAAAATGTCGTGAATTTATTAAATTAGGTATTATTGAATTTTTTCAGTATGATTATTATGATGTTAACGGAAATATTATTATCAAGTACCATTCAGAACCACACCATGATTCAAAATACCAAACTGAAACGGAACCTTTTCATATGCATGTAAAAGTGAATGAAATGGATTTAGCAGCGTCCAAAAGACATCCTCTACCAGAACAATTGATTATATTTTAATCAATATCATTAATGGAAGACATTTAAAATATGTTTTTATTAAAGAATAAATAGTAATCAGTCAACCAAGTATAAAATCACCCTAAAATTACCAAAATAGTAGAAAAACTAGTAAAAGGGTGAGTTACTTGAGTATCGAATTCCGGGTTGGAAAAGATTACGAAAATGGTTCAATTAAAGACGTTTTACACGATTTAGGTTTTCAAGAAGATGGTAGAGAGTTTAAAAAAGACGGAAAGAGATTTAGGTATGAAGGCTGCGATAAGTTTCAAAGCTATATCTTTTCTGTGACGATGAATCAATTAAATTAAAGTATTATCCAAAGACCTATCCATTTAGATTAGGTCTTTAGTTTTGTCTTAAAAGTATAATGGTGCTAGTTAACTTTCATTATGCCAGTATGCCGTTTAGCAAATTTACAATAATTAATTTATTTAAATTTTTCACACCTAACTTTGTATGAATTCTTTTTCACTTGCATCCTCTGTTCAATAGTATTTGTGATTCAAATTTGTGTGGTTTATATTTTAGGTTTTACATAGTTTCTTAATGTTATAGCATTTTTAAGTTTTATTTCCCTTTTATTTGCAATATTAGTAGTAATGTAACTCCACCAATGATCCCACTTTCAAAGCCTATTAATAATGCGTAAATTGATTTAAAAAGAATTCCATCCAATAAAAGTACCCTCCGTTTAATTGCATCCTTGTTACGCTAATTATAACTAAAAATATAATGGTTGTTTTGAAACAAAAAAAAAGCTTCATAGATTTTGGTTGTTTTACCTCCGTACTAAAAAGTTATGATGACAAAATTAGGGGCGTGCAGTGTACTTGCTTTTTTCATAGTACCAATGAATCTTGAAGGATCAAACAAATAAAACTTTAGAGGTATAATTAGTAAACATGCTAAATAGAATGATAGAAAGAACTAGTCCTAAGTAGGTTTTAATAATAGGACTAGTTCTTTTTACGAAAAATCGTTGTTCTATACAAGTAGGAGGGGCAATTATGAACTTTACAGATTATCTAATAAATGTAAAAAAACTAAATGAAGTAAAAGCGAGTCAATATAATCATAGACTTTCAACTTTAAAAAAATATAGAATTTATAACAATGAAAAAGTATTAAGTGTTCATATGTTAAAGAGGATTAAAAGTCTTTCAAAAGATACAACAAAACAATATTTAAGGACTATTAATTATCATATTGAATTTTTGAATGATAACTATAGGATGTAATAAATGTTCGTTACTCCTTTACTTTGTTTATCTACGCAAAATAATGTTTGAAAGGACACTCTAAAGGATAAAATCCTGATAGATTGTCTTTTTTTATTAAACAGTTTTTGAAGGGGATGTAGTAAATATGAAGAATTTTTATAGAGGAAGTATTTTATTTATTTTAATGCTTTTTATCATGAGCGGATGTAATGGAAATACATTTAATACAACTAAAATTTCAGATGAGACAAAGGTGGCGAATGTTACAATGAACCCTTCTTTTTTTGTAGATCCATCAATCGATTTTTCAACTAATCAAATGACTTCAATTATTATTGAATTTAAAACAAAGCCTGCTGTGGTAGCCGTTAAGGAAGCAGAGGCAGCGGGAAAACAACTTACTCTGGAAGAAGCAACTAAGCAAGTAGAAGAAAGTCATGAGAAATTTCAAGAAGAATTAAAAACCCTGTTAGAGGATCAACATGTACCGTATACGATTAGGCATGTTTATAAGACTGCACTAAATGGCGTATCGATGGAAATACCCGGCAAGGATATTAAACGTTTATCACAATCAACAGTGATTGCAAGAATCTATCCAAATAAAAAAGTACATATTATGCCTCCTGTTACACCGTTTAATCAAAAGTAAGACAAAGCAAGGTAGAGGATTGGGGGGAGATTTATTAAAAAAAGGTCAATTGGAAAAAATGGTCCTTTAGTTTCTGAGATTGGTCTTGGGTGCATGGGAATGTCTTGGCTTTACGGGGAAGCAGATCGTAATGAGAGTATAGCGACAATTCAAGAAGCACTTGAAAGTGGAATAACCCTTCTTGATACAGGAGATTTTTACGGTGAAGGTCATAATGAATTATTAATTAGAGAAGCTCTACAGGGGTTTCGTAGAAAAAATATGTTTATATCTGTAAAGTTTGATGGTAAACATCGCGGAGCAGGGTACCAATTTGGAGTAGAAGATAATAGACCAGAAGCAATAAAAGACTTTCTTAAATATACTTTAAAAAGACTCGGAGTAGAATATATTGATTTATATCAACCAGCAAGGCTTCATCCAAACATACCAATTGAAGAAACGATTGGAGCAATTAGTGAATTAATAAAGGAAGGCTATGTACGTCATATAGGTCTTTCTGAAGTAGGAGCTAAAACGATCCGCCGTGCACACGCAATTCATCCGCTAAGTTGGGTACAGTCCGAATACTCGCTCTTTAATCGAGAAATCGAGTTAGAAATTTTACCGGCTTTGCAAGAATTGGGAATAACACTTTCAGCATACGGAGTACTCTCAAGAGGATTGTTGAGTGGGTCTTGGACAAAAGAGCGAAGACTAAGTTCAAATGATAAGAGAATGAAAGCTCCACGTTTTACCAACGAAAATCTTGAAAGGAATTTAATACTGGTTGAGGCTTTGCGAGAAATTGCACTTGAGAAACAAGTACCTGTTTCTCATCTTGCTATAGGTTGGGTACTTTCTAAAAGTGAAAATGTTATTCCTTTAGTAGGAGCTAGAAAAAGAACACAGCTTCAAGAGACATTAGGAGTGACGAATCTATATTTAAGTGCAGAGGATCTAGTACGAATTGAAAAAGCTGTTCCACAAGAGTTTGTTGCCGGGGAATATTATGCTGTCCCGCGTAAAAAGTGGTTTTTTTAAACTTATTCTTCCCTTTAGGACTATTACCTTGTGTGTAGTCTATTTTTTTTGTTAAACTTCAAAAAACTATTAATTGATTTTTTTATAAAAATTTTGATTATTAGTTGTTTTTATTCTACAAAAAAAAATAAATTTGCTATTATGATAGAAAAAGTTAGAAGTGAAGGTGTAACACGATGGAAATTCATTTAGTCGCAAAGGATGAGTTAGAAGCTTCAGGGATTCGGTGGGTCGTGGAATCGCACTTTACTGGTATTAACCTTGTTTCTTGGAAAACGATGGGTGAATTTGAAAAGGCTATTCAAAAGCAGCAGTCTGACCTAGTCATATTTGATATGGATCATTGGAAAAATGAGGGTGAACGATTTGGTGAATTAATCCAAAAATTTTCAATTCGTTGGTTAGGGATTTCATCCGAGCGAATTTTTCAAACAGCCTATCTCGCATTACAATATCGTGCAGAAGATGTACTTTTTCGCCCATTTTCTCCTACTGATTTAATTAAGCATATTCAACAATTACGCTATCAAATTCGTAATAAAGAGCGATACTTTACTAGAAACTTAAATGAAGAAATAAGCTCATTTAATATAGATTATCCTGACCTTTTTTTGAATGAACGAATGTATGATGGCCCGATTACGATGGTTGCATTTTTGACACCCAATTCAGGGACGCTACCCCTTGTCTATAAAGCATTAGAACGAAATCCTTTTACCGGGAAAAATCGTTTATTCGTAGGGTCTGACTTTATTTTATGTGTACACGAAGTTGATGAAGTGTTATTGCAGGACGAATATAATGCATTTCTTGCTCGTTGGAAAGAAATGATGGATGAGCCTCTTGCGATCGTAATGAAAGTTGGAGCTCAGGAAGAAACATTAAAAGATATTTTCGAGCAAACACTTCAGTTAACACGGAGAATCTTCTTTGAAGGTTATGATATTATTTTGGCTGAAAACGAACCATTGCCATTTCAAGAGAAGGATCCATTCCTTACACCTCTAGAGCAACGCCACTGGATTGAAATGCTAGAAAAAAGAGATGCAAAAGCGATTCGAGACTGGATGGAACGAGAATTTTTAACCTTTCAGCAACCTTACCCAGATCCAGAAATTGTTCGAATCCGATTAACAAGTGTACTTGCACAAATAAGAAGATATATGAAGTCAAATAATCTTCAAAATGCATCATGGGAAGGAACTTATTATGACATCTTCCAAAAAATTGTACATGGACCAATCATCTATCAAATTGTTCAAGAATTGCTTGATTTTACAACAAGTCTGTTGCTACAAGGGCATGATTCTTCCCAAGAAGGCCATCGTACATTAGTTGAGAAAACAAGAGAGTTAATTGAATCGAATTATTGGGATGCCGGATGGAGTTTAACGGATTGTGCTGATGCACTTCGAATTAATAAAAGTACACTAAGCCGTCGCTTTGCGGCCGAATCAAATCATTCGTTTAGAGAGACGCTCCATGAAGTGCGAATTCGAGAAGCAAAACGATTATTAGATGAAACAGACTTACCACTAGATGAAATTTCAAGATTAATTGGCTATTCTCACCAATCATATTTTAATGCAAAGTTCAAACAACTTGAGGGATGTACTCCTTTAGTTTATCGATCAGGATTGTAGGAATTTGTTTAAGCCGCTAGTGTATACCTCCAATTGACTGCTATTGATATAGTAGTCTTTTTTTGTCGTATTAGTATAATGTATCCGTAATAAAATTAGAGCGTTAAACTAACAAGATAAAAGGCGGTAAAATAGTGAAACTACCAATTTTTAAATACAATCCAAAATCCAATAAAATTAGGTGTCATAGTTGAAGAAGTTACAGTTTGTCCTGTATGCGAGCAGAAACGGAAATTTGTTTATGAAGGCCCATTTTTCTCAGAAGAAGATGTTGAAGGAATTTGTCCATGGGGTATCGCAGATGGTTCAGCTGCCCAAAAATATGATGGGGAATTTCAAGATATAGAATCATGTGATGAAGTAGATTGTGAAGAATATGTAGATGAATTAATTTATCGAAATCCTGGCTATGTAGGGTGGCAACAAGAATACTGGCTTAGTCATTGTGGAGATTTTTGTTCGATTATTGATTATGTTGGATGGGAAGAAGTTCAGCATTTAGAAAATGAATTAGAGGCTGATCTAAACAGGTTATGTGAAGAGTATAGATTATCCATTCAGGAGTTTAAAGATGCTTTAAAAAATGATGGTAATTTACAAGGTTATTTATTTCAGTGTAATTGCTGTAAAAAGCATCGTCTTCATGCTGATGCATTATAATTAACTTTTTTCTATTGAATAATTATTATAAAATTAAATTTTGTGTAGAAAAAAATGAAAGGGGTTGCAACTATGTACGAATGGAACAACTTACTATTAGTTGGAGAACAAGATGGTGTAAAAGGAGATTTTAATACATTAATTTCTATGATGAATTATGTAAGATATACAACTTTGGAAGCTATTAAAGATATTACAGTGGAGGAGTTAGATTATTTACATACCCCAACAGGTAATACCATTGGAATGTTATTAACTCATATGGCAGGAGTTGAGTATTGGTATCAACTTAATACATTTGAAAATCGAGATTTAAATTCGGAAGAAGAAGAGAAATGGTTACCTGGTTTAGATTTAGATGATCATGCTAGAAAGACGATTAAAGGTAATGATGCAGACTATTATATTAATCTTTTAAACTCGGTTCGAGAAGAAACTTATGCAAAATTTAATACACTTTCAGATGAGTGGTTATATGAGCAGACAGAGTTTGGAAGAGCAAAAGCTACAAATTATTTTAAATGGTTTCATGTATTTGAGGACGAAATCAATCACCGAGGCCAAATCAGAATGATCCGTAAATTATTTAAAAATGCTTAAAAATGGCCTGTGTCGTCGAATTTATATCGATGATTCAGGCTTGAATTTTACATTTTCCTCGACTATTCTCTCATTTTAACTAGTACAGATCATTAATATACTCCCATCCAAATCTTCAAAGTTAAAATATGCAAATTCTCCAATGCGTTCAATTTCTTTTACGATTGTAATATTATTTTTTTTCATAAAGTTATAAGCAGCGTCTATATCTTCAGTGTGGAAATTAAATAACACATTTATTGAAGGTTCAAACTTAAAATTAGGATACAAAAGTATGGTCATCCAATGTAAGTCCAGTAGTACCTGTTACTGGATGTTGAAAACTGGGGATTCAATCTGGCTTCTATCGAGCGTAATACCAAGGAGTTTACAATACCAATTAACTGATTTTTTTAGATCCTTAACATGGATAAAAACATAGTTAACTTTACTAACTATTGGGGAAACAGCTGATTTCATGAAGATACCGCCTTTCGAATTAATCAATTAATCTATTCAACATCACTTATTTTATCCTTTTATTATAGTGATAGTTTTCATTTAAAATAGACTAATTAATTAATAGAAAATGAAATAGTTTATAAAAATATAAATTAAAGTTAAGTGATGTGAAATAAAATATAAAATAATCACTATTTTATAATAAAATATCGGAAAATTCGTGTTAGACTGAAAATATCACATCAAGGGGGTATTAAATTATGAATACGGTTACAGTCGATAAAGTAGTTAGATATAGAGGTACGGAATTAAATACAAAAGGTTGGCAACAAGAAGCAGTTCTTCGCATGTTAATGAATAATTTAGATCCAGATGTAGCAGAGCGTCCAGAGGATCTTGTTGTATATGGTGGAATTGGTAAAGCAGCTCGTAACTGGGAGTGCTTCGATGCGATTGTTGATTCATTAAAGAATTTAGAAAACGATGAAACACTATTAGTTCAATCTGGTAAACCAGTAGCGATTTTTAAATCTCATACTGATGCACCACGTGTTTTAATTGCTAACTCAAATATAGTACCTGCTTTTGCTAATTGGGATACTTTCCATGAATTAGATAAAAAAGGTTTAATGATGTACGGTCAAATGACAGCAGGTAGCTGGATTTATATCGGTTCTCAAGGTATTGTTCAAGGAACTTACGAAACATTTGCTGAATTAGCAAAACAACATTTCAATGGCACACTTGCAGGTACAATTACTGTTACTGCTGGTCTAGGTGGAATGGGTGGAGCTCAACCACTTGCTGTTACAATGAATGGCGGAGTTTGTATCGGGATCGATGTAGATGAAACTAGAATCGATCGTCGTATCGAAACTAGATATACGGATGTAAAAACAGATTCATTAGATGAAGCAATTCGTCTTGCTGAAGAAGCGAAAAAAGAAGGAAAAGCATTATCAATCGGACTTGTAGGAAATGCTGCTGATATTTTACCAGAAATGATTGCTAGAAACTTTATTCCAGAAGTATTAACTGACCAAACGTCAGCGCATGATCCATTAAACGGTTATACACCATCAGGAATGTCATTAGAAGAAGCTGCAGAATTAAGAGCTTCAAATCCAGAACTTTATGTTGCTCGTTCAAAAGCTTCTATGGCAACTCATGTAAAAGCAATGCTTGAAATGATGGAAAAAGGATCTGTGACATTTGATTACGGTAATAACATCCGTCAAGTTGCGAAGGATGAAGGAGTAGAAAATGCATTTGATTTCCCAGGATTCGTTCCAGCTTATATCCGTCCACAATTCTGTGAAGGTAAAGGACCTTTCCGTTGGGTAGCATTATCAGGTGATCCTGAAGATATTTACAAAACTGACCAAGCTATTTTACGTGAATTTGCTGATAATGAGCATTTATGTAATTGGATTCGTATGGCTCAGGAAAAAGTTCAATTCCAAGGCTTACCTTCTCGTATTTGCTGGTTAGGTTATGGAGAGCGCGCTCGTTTCGGTAAAATCTTAAATGACATGGTTGCAAGTGGTGAATTAAAAGCTCCAATCGTAATTGGACGTGACCACCTAGATTCAGGTTCTGTAGCATCTCCAAATCGTGAAACTGAAAGCATGATGGATGGATCAGATGCAGTAGCAGACTGGCCAATCTTAAATGCAATGATTAATGCAGTTGGTGGAGCTACTTGGGTATCAGTTCACCACGGTGGTGGAGTAGGAATGGGTTACTCTTTACATGCTGGTGTTGTAATTGTTGCAGATGGTACGAAAGAAGCAGAAGCACGTATTGAGCGCGTACTAACAACAGACCCTGGAATGGGTGTAGTTCGTCACGCTGATGCGGGTTATGAGCTAGCTAAACAAACTGCTCGTGAAAGAGGAGTAAATATTCCAATGCTAGATAAAGGGACTGATAAGTAATGACAAAACCAATTTGGATTAAAAATGCAGCTCAATTAGCAACGCTTGCATCTGAAATAAAAGGACCTCGCTCAAAGGAAGCAATGTCAGAGCTTGGTTTAATTGAAGACGGTAGCTTATGGATTGAAGATGGAGTTATCCAAGCTGTTGGTACAACAAAAGAAATTCAAGATCGCTATGCAGAAAAAATTCATGAAGCAGAAGTAGTTGATGCATCAAACCAACTTGTTACTCCTGGGCTAGTGGATCCACATACACATGTTGTGTATGGTGGAAGCCGAGAGCGTGAATTTGAAATGCGTCTTGAAGGTGCAACATATATGGATATTATGAATGCGGGTGGCGGAATTCATGCGACTGCCCGCATGACTCGTGAAGCGACTGAAGAAGAATTGATGGCACAAACGATGCGTCGTCTAGATTCATTCATTGCACATGGCGTTACAACTGTGGAAAGTAAGAGCGGTTATGGAATGGATTTAGAAACCGAGCTAAAACAGTTAAGAGTTATGAAAAAATTAAAATATATGCATGCAGTTGAATTAGTTCCTACATTTATGGGTGCTCATGCAGTGCCGAAAGAGTTTAAGGGACGAGAAGACGAATTTGTTGATCACTTAATTAACGACATGCTACCAATCATCGCAGAAGAAAAACTAGCTGAATTTAATGACGTTTTCTGCGAAAAGGGTGTATTTACGCCAGAACAATCAGAGCGAATTTTAGAAGCAGGTAAGAAATATGATCTAATTCCAAAAATTCATGCTGATGAAATTGAACCGTATGGCGGAGCGGAATTAGCAGCAAAAGTTGGAGCTATTTCAGCCGAGCATTTATTAAAAGCTTCTGATGAAGGTATTGCTGCAATGGCTAAATCAGGAACAATTGCTTGTCTTCTTCCTGCAACAGCACTTTATTTACGTGAAGATGCTGCAAAAGGAAGAAAAATGGTTGATGAAGGGGTAGCTGTAGCTATTTCAACAGACTGCAATCCAGGTTCTTCACCAACAACTTCCATGCCACTTGTAATGAACTTAGCTTGTATTTCAATGAGACTTACTCCAGCTGAAAGCTTAACAGCAGCAACATACAACGCTGCGTGTGCTATTAATCGCCAAGATCAAATCGGCTCACTTGAAGTTGGAAAACAAGCGGACATTATATTATGGAATGTTAAAAACTATCAAGAATTACAATATTTATTTGGTGTTAACCATGTGAAATCTGTTTGGAAAAAAGGCGTAAAGATTGTGTAAGTAAAAGTAGAAAATGATAAATCAATGGGGGTCCCTTCTGATATAAATTTAATAGGAGGAACTAGCTTTAATGAAAAATAATTATAGATTCTTTATCATTTTTATGATCATTATGATCACAATTGTAAATTATATCGATCGAGGTGCAATTGCATATGCACAGGCAGAGATCATTAAAGAGTTTGGATTAAGTCCTATAAGTTGGGGGGAAATCCTAGGTTACTTTGGGTATGGGTATATATTCGGAGCATTATTTGGTGGGGCTTTCGCCGACAAAAAAGGTCCTAAATTTATGTGGTTACTTGCGGCAACTGCCTGGTCAATATTTGAATTAGGCACCGTATTTGCTGGTAATTTAGGTGCGACTTTATTTGGTGGATCAGCTTTAGCTGGATTTGCAGTTTTCCGAGTATTATTTGGACTTGCAGAAGGACCTACCCTCTCAACAATGAATAAAACAATGGCTAACTGGGTTTCTCCGAAAGAAAGAGGGTTTGCAGTTGCCCTTGGTTTAGTAGGTACACCAGTAGGAGCACTGATTACTGCACCAATCGTAGTTGCTCTATTATCAGTTGCAAGTTGGAAAGTGACATTTATTATTCTTGGGGTAGTTGGTTTAATTTGGGCATTTATTTGGTCTAAAGTATTTACAAACCTGCCAGAAGAAAATCCAAACGTCACAAAACAAGAACTTGAGTTAATCCGTTTGAATAATCCGGTTAGTGGAAAAAGTGAACAAGAATCTACACCATGGTATTATTTTTTCAAAAATCCTAATCTAGTAATGAATGCAATTGGTTATTTTGCCTTTTTATATGTAAATATATTATTACTTACTTGGACGCCAAAATATTTACAAGATGAATTCGGGTTTTCATTAGCATCACTAGGATTCGTTGGGATGATTCCATGGATTGGAGCTATTTTTACAGGATTACTAGGCGGGAAAATATCAGATTCACTTCTTAGAAAAACAGGGAATTTACGTATTGCTAGATCTTGGTTCACAGTTATTTCATTATTCTTTACAGCAATTTGTTTCATGCTGATTCCAACAGTTCACAGTGCTACAGCAGTCCTAATCTTAATGTGTATTGGTAATGCATTTAACTATTTACCAAACTCAATTTATTGGACAGTAGTATTAGATACGGAACCTAAAAAAGCTGGAACATTCGGTGGCGTAACACATTTCATCGCAAACTTAGCTACAATTATTGCACCAACCTTAACAGGTACCTTAGTAGCAAAACATGGATATAGTGCAATGTTTATCGCAGCATCAATCGCAGTAACATTAGGAATGGTTGCAATGATTTTTGTTAAACCTGGGAAACGAGGACAAACTGATAGACCTTCGAATGATCTTGCGAGTTAATAAAATAAAAAAAGAGAAATTGTTTCGGCGATTTCTCTTTTTTTGTTTTTGATAAATCTTCCAAATATTGGTATCTGTTTTATGTTCTAACAATTATTGAAAATTATTAAAATAGTAATACCTAAAAAATAGGGGGGAAAAAAGTTGAAAAAAAGAAGGAGAAATACTCCATATTTTACGTTTTTAGCTTGGGCATCTTTCTCTATTTTTAGTGTTCTAACTTTTATTGGACTTTACCATTTAGAAGAACCATTGTATGTAAAGGGATATTATTTAATGGGAGCTATTGGAATTATTGTATCTTCATTTATGGTTGCAAAAGTTACGCGTGATAACCAAGAAGATTTGGAAGACGAGCAATTTGAGGAAGTGAAAAAAGGGAAAAATGAAAAAAAGTTAGAAAGTTAATAAATGATAATTCAGTCGCTAATGCGGCTATTTTTTTGTTTAGAAAAATGAATTTTGTTCAATAAAGAGAATAAATTATTAATTTCAAAAAGGAACTTAGTGAACTTGACATGCAACTAATTAGTTGCTTATTATATATGTAATGGGAAGGTGAATAAAATCGATAAAGTTTTTAAAGCACTTGCCGATTCAAGCCGTAGAAAATTGCTTGATGAGTTATTTATAAATAACGGACAAACATTAAGTGAATTAAGTCAACATCTTGATATGAGTAGACAAGCAGTCACAAAACACCTAGTATTACTAGAAGAAGCAAATCTTGTTGTAATAGAATGGCATGGTCGAAATAAACTCCATTATCTAAATCCTGTACCAATTGGTGAAATTTCCAAGCGATGGATGTACAAGTACGATCATGGTCGCTTAGAGGCATTGAGTGATTTGAAAAATGAACTTGAGGAGGATCAATAATGAATAAACCACAATTTGTTTATGTTACATACATCGCAACTACACCCG
This sequence comes from Gottfriedia acidiceleris, assembly GCF_050457485.1. GTDB lineage: Bacteria > Bacillota > Bacilli > Bacillales > Bacillaceae_G > Gottfriedia > Gottfriedia acidiceleris_D. The sequence goes on along the minus strand of NZ_JBCMJM010000008.1, from coordinate 376,965 downwards.
AAAAACTATGGGAAGCTTTAACAAGTACTCAATTTACTGAAAAATACTTTTTCGGAACTGCAATTGAATCTGATTGGCAAGTAGGATCAAGTGTTTCTTATTTACGTAATGGAGAGGTTACAGACTACGGAACTATTTTGAAATGTGAACCAAATCGTTTACTTTCATTTACATGGAATCACACAAACGATCCGACGAATCGTAAAGAACCATCAATCGTTACATTTGTGTTGAAAGAATTAGAGTCGACAGTTAGATTAACGTTGAAACATGAAAATCTAGAGCCTACTGATTTAGTAGATCGTGATGACACGTTTGAAGGATTAAATAACGGCTGGCCAGCAATTTTAAGTAATTTAAAAAGCTTGCTTGAAACAGGAACTACATTGCCACCTATTTCGATTTAAGATAGTATATATGGATTTTGAAAGGGACTCTCCATAAGTCAGGTTAACTGACAGAAGGACGTCTCTTTTTTAATGTAAAATAGTTTATTTTAATTTGGGATCATTTATTTGCTCAGATAAACTTCTAATTTGCGATTCATTAAGACTTATTTGCAAACTCTACTAAATCCATTAGACTTTTGGCACACCCTCATTTTTATCTCCTGACTTTCCATTTTACATCTATCGTATTATAAGATATAATCTATCTATAAGATATAATCGTATTATGCGATACAAGGAGAATAGAAATGGATAAAGAAATAAAACAACTGAACCAATTATGGACTGATATTTACTATCTTTTACGGTATAAGCATAAAGAAAATATTACGCACCAAAGTGTTCGGATTTTACAAATTATCGATAAAGAAGCTGAAGTAGGAATAAAAGATATTGCTGAAGGAATTAAAGTCTCTCACAATACAGCGTCAGAACATGTTAAACGTTTACTAGAAAAAGAATATGTTTATAAAACTCGTGGTGAGATTGATCAACGAAAAGTAATCCTAATGCTGACTGATTTAGGGAAAGAAGTATTGTTACAAAACTCAAGTTTAAATGAAGAAAAGCTTCAACAGCTTCTTTTTGAACAGATGACAGAACAAGAAAGAGAAACGATTTTGAAAGCCTTTAATTTAATGAAAGAGAGGGCTCAAAATGTACTCGATTATTAAAATATTTACTTCAGCAATTATAATCGGAGTTATAACTGAAATAGCACGCCGATTCCCTACACAGGGTGGATTGATTGCGGCATTACCTATTGTTAGTCTATTAAGTTTAATTTGGCTAAATGTTCAGGGCGAACAAGTACAAACTTTAAGTAAATTTGCGTATGGTGTTGTACTTGGGATTCCGGGTACGGTAGTTATGTTATTAATTATAGGAGTAGCGCTTCAGCACTCATTTCATTTAGTTGCTTCAATCGGACTTGGCATTATAGGATGGCTTGTTTATATTTTTGCTCAAGATTTAGTAGTAAAACATTTGTTTTAAATTTCGCGACTCTTTTTACATTATAGATAAAACGCTTTGATATAATGAGTTAAAGTAAACGCAATTTTAGGAGATAAAATGCTTAAAAAACTAAAAATATGGGCGAAGAATTTAAAGCGACAAATCTTCACACTTTATTTTGCTTGCAGGGATGAACGTGTTCCGTGGTATGCAAAAGTATTCATAGTTTGTGTAGTAGCATATGCTTTTAGTCCGATAGATTTAATTCCTGATTTCATTCCAATTTTAGGCTATTTAGACGATGTAATTCTCATTCCTTTAGGTATTTATATCTCTTTAAAGCTTATACCGGGTAATGTAATAGTTGACTGTGAAATGAAAGCAGAAGAAATGATGAAAAACGGTAAACCTAAAAATTGGATAGTCGGATCATTCATTTTGATGATTTGGTTAGTGATTTTTATTTGGGTAATTTTCAATGTTTATCAATTAATAAGTTAATATTTTCAGACTGAATGAAAAAACGGCTGTCCTAATTAAGGGTAGTCGTTTTTAATTTTTTTATGAAACTTTGTAAAAATTTTATTGAATATGCACTTCTATGATTAATGTCACATGCAATTGCTAGATTAGTACATATGCCACCTTGACAGTTCTCCATTAGAGATTTCTAATTAATATAGTAGAATTTTAAGAATTTTAAATTTTATCGAAGTACATAATAGATTTTCAAACTCATGCTAGAAAGAAGGTAGTCAGTTGAATCTTAAATTGTTCCACAAGATAATGGATCATATGAAAGAAAGAAACATGAATCTAACTCAATTAGCGAGAAGTTCTAGTATTCATTTGACCGAAATTAGCCGTATTTTAAATCATAAACAAACACTTTCTTTACGTAATTTAGATGGCATTACTGCAGCTTTAAATCTGAACGAAGGTACCTTATATTTAGATTATATTGAAGAATGTTTTAACGAAAATGGGGTATTAGATAAACGAAGAAGTATGGAATTTTTATATAAATGTGGTTTTTTTGGATATAAAGATCAACTTACTATTATTTTTAGTAAAGTTTTAGATGAAAGTCAGAAAGTGATTCTTAAGAAGAATTTAAATATTATTTTTTTAGTTGCAGAAAAGCTTTTTGAAGAGAAAAAAGTATGGGAGGCATTACCGCTTTATGATTGCATTATTGAGAGTTTGCCTGAACATAATTCAATTCAGTTGGCGAAAAGTTATTATAGAAAATATTGTATAGTCAGGATAACGGAAAAAGGGCATGATGCTGAAGTACATGTTTTGAGACATTTAACAAATTTGACTAAGGAGTTTCAATTATCAACTTATTTATGGATTATGGCTACTTGCTATATCCGCCAGAATTGGAAAAAGGTAATGTATTATGCAAAAACATTGGAGAAATATTCCAAAGGCGGAGACTATTATGGTAGAGCACTTCTTTATCAAGGTTTTGCATTGCTTCGTCTAGGTGGCTCATTGGAAGAGGTTTTATGTATTATAGATCGCTATTCAAAAGTTAATGAATATTACAGAGACTTAGCTGATGGAAATAGATTTATCGCATACTTAGAATTTGAACAATATGAATATGTGGACACGTACCTTGACTGGTTAGAAGATAGGGAAGATATATTTGTTGGTTTACCTAAGATTTTAGAAGTTTATATAAAACTTGGGCGAATTAAAGATGTTGAATTTTTGTTAAATCGATATGTTCATATCTTTGAAGAATTGGCTAAAAGTAAAGAGCCATTTAGGCAGCAAATGCATTTGAAATTCCGTTATTCACACGCTTTATATCAGTGTGCAAGAAATAAAATTACTGAAGGAATACATGAAATCTTGGATGTTGCCATTACCGCAATAGAACTAGGTGTATCGAAAGGGTATGGAAAGTGCCTTTTGATGTACTGGAATTATAGACATAAAATTAATTCGGAGCATGAACGAAAATACATACAAATACTAAGTAGATAACTTGATAGTCTAAATAGAACAATATCCACAAGGTAATTATTCCTTGTGGTTTTTTGTGTTTCTCCGTGAATTGCACTCATATTCTACTATTTTTAGTGACGATTATGACGATCCCGAGCAAGAAATTGACCATGAAAAGGAGGGCTACGAGTAATAGCCCATATAACAACGAAGTTCACGGCCGTATTAATAAACTCGTCTTTCTTGTCATTAAACAACATAAGGAGACATTTTTTGTTTATTTGACAGAATTTTCAAAATAGTAAAATTCCATAAAGTCTTTTTATAATAAAACGCGTAAGACTATCTAATTGAAGGGAAGAGAAGGATGAGAAAGAAGATTACCAATCGTATCACTCCATTGACGCTAAGTATGGGGCTAATTTGCAGTACATTTGTACCGATATCTGCTGTTTCCAATGTACATGCTCAAACTACTTCATCAATTGAGCAAGTATTATCAAAACTTACTCCAGCTCAGAGACAAGCTTTAAAGCAACTTCAAACAAGCGATCAAACTGGATTACAAATTTCATCGGATGTCAATTTAGAATCTGATAAACCAATCTCTGTCATCGTTGAATTCAAGACAAAACCATCTAAGATTGCGATGCTTGAGTCTCAGCTTCAAGGTGAAAGCTTATCTTCATCAAATGCTAATCAATTAGTTGTGGATTCACATGAAAATTTCGAAAAAGATGCAAGTAAGATTTTGAAACAAAAGACATTTAAAATTAAACGTTCATATAAAACAGCCTTTAATGGTGTTTCGATGACGCTTCCTGCGAACCAAGTTAAATCATTGTTGAAATCAAATACTGTAAAAGCAGTTTGGAGTGACAGTGAAGTACATATAGATCCGCCTGTGGAAATGAAGTCAAATAGTACAAATGAATCATACAATTCCAATGCAAAAATGCCAAATAGCATGCCATTTTTGGGAATTGATAAGCTTCACGATGAAGGATACACAGGTAAAGGAGTCAAAGTGGGCATAATTGATACAGGTATTGACTATAATCATCCTGACTTAAAAGATGCCTTTAAAGGTGGATATGATTTTGTAGATAATGACGCTGATCCAATGGAAACTTCGTACGATGATTGGGTGAAAGCTGGGAAACCGGGGTCAAGTGGCGGAAATACTTATTACACTGAACATGGTACACACGTATCTGGGACGATTGCGGCTAGAGGGAAAAACAACTCACCGAATGCATTAGTAGGTGTTGCGCCTGATGCAGACTTATATATGTATCGTGCTTTAGGGCCATATGGGTCAGGAACACTAGATGCTATCATGGCAGGGATTGATAAAGCAGTTCAAGATGGTATGGATGTAATAAATTTATCACTTGGAACTAATTACAATGACCCACTGTTTGTGACAAGTGTTGCGATTAATAATGCGGTACTACAAGGTGTGACGGCAGTCGTTGCCGCAGGAAATGCAGGAAGCAATTCATATACTGTTGGTTCTCCAGGAGCAGCGGCTCTTGCATTAACTGTTGGGGCAAGCGATGTTCGCACAACAGCATTACAGCCAAAAGGAAGACTGCATTCGAATACAGGTGATTTACCTGCTTCTATGATGGAGATCAATGCAGAGGATTTTGACCATCCTATTGCTGATTTTAAAGGACAAACGCTACAAATTGTTGATGTAGATAAGGGACTTGAAGCAAATTATGCAGGCAAAAACGTTGCTGGAAAAATTGTCTTGACGAATATTTTTTATGCAAATGTAAGTACAAAAATTGCAACTGCAAAAAAATATGGTGCAAAAGCTGTTATTCTTTATGATCCTGATCAAACTTACAGCTCTTTAGGTTCTTTAGGTAAAAATCCTAATTATCTTCCTACTTTTTTCATACCAAAACAGGAAGGAACTGCAATTTATAACCAATTAAAACAAGTTGGAGAGGCTTCCTTCTCTTTTGATGATGTAAAAGAAGTAGTTTTATCTGAAGGAGATCATTTAGCAGCTTTCAGTTCAAGGGGTCCAACAAAAGTGACCTATGATATTAAGCCAGAAATAACAGCACCAGGTGTACAAATCCTTTCAACGGTTCCATCTTATATAAATGGTCCGAATTATATTGGAAACTATAATTACGCTTACCAACAACTATCAGGAACATCAATGGCAACACCTCATGTAGCTGGTATTGCTGCTTTATTACTTCAAAAAAATCCGAATTACACACCAGCTGATATAAAAACCATTTTAATGAATACGGCTGATCCATTAAAAGATGCATACAGTGTATATGAAGTTGGAGCAGGACGAGTTGATCCTTATGAGGCAATTCATTCTGATGCTGAAGTTCAAGTTTCAGCTGAAACACCTACAATTAAAAACGATAAGGAAAAGCAAATTAAAGAAAAAACAGGGGCGATTAGTTTCGGTACATTGGCGCCAAATGGTCAAAATGTAGGAGATAAACGAACGCTTACAATCTATAACAATAGTAAACAAGCTAAAACTTTTAATGTAAAGGTAGAGTTTCAAAAGGACCAACTAGGATCTAAAGATGCAGATGCAAATGGAGTAGGAATCGTAACCGATAAAACAATTAAAATAAATGCAGCTTCTAAAAAGCAAACTGTTGTTTCAATTTTTATTCCAAAAAGCGCTTCACTCGGAACGTATGAAGGGTATATTACATACACAAATCAATCGAATCCGGATGAAGTTTATCAAGTACCTTTCGCAGTTCGCCTTGTTGAAAAAGGAATCTATGGGATGGTTGTATCACCAAATGTCTTTACAACAGAAACGGATAGCTTCCATTTAGCACTAAATAATAATGCGAGTCTTATGTTTGAATTTAAATCTCATATGCGATATGTCGATCTTGTTTTAGAAGATGCAAAAACAAATAAAGAGCTAGGATATATTGGCCAAATTGACGGTATCCCATTAATGGATAACGTAACTTATTACTTACAAAAGGCATTTAATGGAACATACTATCCACTGACTGATGATGACAAAAATCCTATTGCAGATGAATCTGTCATGGCACCAGCAGGGGCGTACAAAATCAAATTAGTTTCAACTGAAGATGATGGTACTACTTACGTAAAAGAACAACCTGTATACATTGATAATGAAAAGCCAACAGTCAAAGTCGATCAACCTGAAGGAGTATATGAATACGAACCTGGACAGCAGACATTCCAACTAAAAGGGTCAATCTTTGATGGAGAAATTGCTGATATGAATGCGAATGGGATGAATCTTACTCAATCCGCTAACAAGCTAATGTATAGCTACAATGAAGCAACTTATAAAACAATGCCTGTAAATGGAGATGGGACTTTCTCAGTTGACATTCCTATGCTCGAATCAAAACCACTTTTACCAGTGCAAATGTACGGACTAGATGCAGCAACAAACAAGGATTACCGTAGCCCTAAACAATACTTCTTTGTAAAAAAAGGGACGGCATATGCAAAATCTCAAGCAGATCAACAAGATGTGAAAATGGGTGAAACATTTAAATACACATTATCGATGAACAACATAAAAGATCTAAAAAAAGCTGAGTTTACTTTTAAATATTTAAAAACTTATTTTGATCTAATTGATGTTAAGCCGAATCCAGAAGCAAGCAAATACGGTAATGTTACGATTAATCAGGAAATTGCTGACAGTGGTACATTAAGAAACATGAAAGTCACTGCGACATTACCAGATGCAGTAAATGCGTCAGGTAATATTCCATTAGTAGATATTACATTAAAAGTTCGAGACGATAAATTCATCAAAGAACCTACTATGCTTGCGAGTTTAATTTCATCCTATACAGATACTTCTAATAATGTACTACAAGTGCCGAGTGCAAGTTTTTATGTTTCGATGGTTCCAACCTATTCTGAGACGTTTGGTGATGTAAAGGCTGAAGGACTAATGAGAAATGGTACTCCTTATTTTGGTATTGACCATACAATGATTGGTGGATCAATTAAGGCGGTTGATGTGAATGGAGTTGCTTATAATGCTGTCATTTCAAAACAGCCATCTTTCAATCTATCAAAACTCCCAATTACAAATAAACCTTTAACATTCATCATGGACATTCCTGGTCATTTCACTGTAAGAAAACCTTTCATGATTAGCGATAATGACAATGGTAGTTTAATAGGGCAACGCATGCTATTTAAATATAATACTGCAATTGCTGGAGATGTAAACAAAGACGATGCGATCGATGTACTTGATGCACTTTATATCCAAACGTATTGGGGGTCAAGTAAACGTGAGGCTGATATTAACTTTGACGGAAAAGTAGATGCAGCAGATATGGGATTTGTAGAGAAAAATTATCTAATGAAAAATCCGACAGCTCCGAATGCACCGACTCCGAAAAAGAATTATAAAGGTCAAAATTTAGAAAGTGTACTTAAGACACTTAACATTCAGTAATAAAAGACAGTCTATGGAAGTTGAAACTGTAACAAATTGTTTTATCATTGCTTACTTAAAAGAAAAGGGAGAACGAGATGAGAAAAAACATTACGAAATCAGTTACTGCACTTGCTATAGGAACTAGTTTGATTGCTGGAAGCTTTGTATCGTCATCTGGAATCAAACCAGTTAATGTACAAGCTGCAATGAATACGGAATCCATTTTATCTAAGCTTACGCCAGAGCAAAGAAAAGCTTTAACGCAATTAAAAATGAGCGATCAATCTGGTCTTCAAATCAGTCCGGATGTTAATTTGAACAGTGATGAGAATATTACAGTAATCGTTCAGTTTAAAACATTACCATCTAAAACTGCTGTCATGTCTGCGAAAGCTGAAGGTAAATCATTAAGCGTATCACAGGCAAATCAACAAGTTGAATATTCTCATTCAAATTTCCAAAAGGATTTATCAACCATTTTTAAAAATGATAAAAATAAAACACCATACACGATTAAACAAAAGTATAAGCATGCATTTAATGGTGTATCGATGCAAATTCCTGCCAATAAAGTGGAGGCATTAATGCAATCAAAAGCTGTTAAAGCTGTATGGGAAAGTAAAGAAATAACAGTTGATCCTCCTGTTGAACAAGAAAGTACTGAAACTGGTGCTGATTTTCCAGAAGGAGATGTAAATCCATTTTTAGGAGTGGACAAGCTTCATGAAGAAGGATATACAGGTAAAGGAGTAAAAGTAGGGGTAATCGATACAGGAGTTGACTACAATCACCCAGATATTAAAGCTGCTTATAAAGGTGGGTATGATTTTGTCGATAATGATAATGATCCTATGGAAGCAACCTATGATGATTGGAAAAAATCAAAAAAGCTAGAAGTTAATGCAGGGGCAACATATTACACGGTACACGGAACTCACGTTTCTGGAACAATCGTTGGTCAAGGGACAGCTGACTCTGAATATTCAGTTACGGGAATTGCTCCTGGCGCTGATTTATATGTGTATCGCGTACTTGGTCCATACGGAAGAGGATCATCTGAGGCAATTATCGCAGGAATCGATCGAGCTGTAAGTGATGGAATGGATGTAATCAATCTATCACTCGGATCTGATTACAATGATCCAATGAATCCAATTGCCTTTGCAATAAATAACGCGGTATTGTCAGGTGTTACAGCTGTATTAGCAGCTGGAAATGCTGGAAACGCTATGTATACGGTTGGAACACCAGGAAATGCACCATTAGGATTAGCTGTTGGGGCAAGCAGTGTACCGACTACGATTGCAGAACTTAAAGGTTCGGTTCAAACAAGTACTGGAAAAACGGCTTCAGACATTCGCTTAATGGCGAAGAGTTTTACAGACCAAATTCAAAGCTTTGTTGGACAAAACTTACCGGTAGTAGATACAGGTTATGGAGCTTTTGCTGATTATAATGGTAAGGACGTTAAAGGGAAAATTGCATTGGTTCAGCGTGGTAGCATTACATTAAATGACAAAATCAAATTTGCAAAGCTAAAAGGAGTAGCGGCACTATTTATCTACAATAATGATCCGAAAGAAGGATATGTTCCGAACTATTTAGGTGAAGGTGTTGCAAATATTCCTACATTCGCTTTAACAAATGCCCAAGGACTAGATTTATTACAAAAAGTAAAAGCAGGCGATACTTCCTATTCAGTTGAAAAATTAGGTGAAGTTAAGACAGAAGGGGACAAACTTGCTCCGTTTAGTTCACGTGGTCCTGCACGTGTAACGTATGATATTAAACCTGAAGTGACTGCACCAGGAGTAGATATTCTTTCTACAGTGCCAACACATTTCGCAGGTAGTGCATCTCTTGGTGACTATAAACATGCTTATGCACGTTTATCTGGAACATCAATGGCAAGTCCGCATGTAGCTGGTATAGCAGCTTTAATTTTACAAGCTCATCCGGATTATACACCTTTAGATGTAAAAGCTAACTTAATGAATACTGCAGATCCACTGAACGATAAATATAGTGTTTATGAAGTTGGTGCAGGGCGTGTAGATGCATATGAAGCAGTACATGCTGGAGCAAATTTAGAGGTACTAGATACTACTGACACAATGATTGGCAATAAAATGAAAACGATTAAGGAAACGACAGGAGCAATTAGCTTTGGAACATTTACTTCAACAGGGGTAAATAGAGAAGATCATCGTAATGTAGTATTAAGAAATGATAGCAAGGAAACGAAAACATTTGATGTAAAAGTAGTCTACCAGTCTTCAAGAATATCAAAAGATGCTGTTGCTAATAATGTAAAGATAACAGTAGATTCAGAGCTAAAGGTTAAGCCAGGCCAACAAAAGAAACATGCAGTATTTATTGATATTCCAGCAAATGCTGAAAAAGGGACATACGAAGGATATATTGTTTACACGAATAAACAAAATCCAGATGAAACATATCAGATTCCGTTTGCAGCACGTTTTGTAGAGGAAGGTATTGAAGAACTTGGAGCATTTCCGTATGCATTAACTAGTAATACGTATGACAATCACCCATTTACGAGACCACGTACAGATCTATACTTCCAATTGAAGTCTCATATGCGTTATATCGACGTAGTACTGACAGATACAAAAACGAATGAAGACCTTGGAATTATTGGAACATTAGATGGAATCGCTGCAGACGAAAACGTTCTGTATCGCGTGGCGAACGGATTTGGTGGAACTTATATTCCGTTCTCTGCAGATCCAAATAGTCCACTAGTTTACAAGTATGTGCAAGCAAAACCAGGATTATATAAAATTAAATTTATTGGACGAAATGATCAAGGAAAGACCTTTACTTCCGAAACAAAAGTCTATATCGAGGACAATAATCCGACTGTTCAACATAGTCTACCATTCGGAGTTTACGAATATGAAGATGGTCAACAATCAATTCCGTTTTCAGGGAAAGTGTTTGATAAAGATATTGAAGATATGAAGACAATGGGATTTGATATCGATCAGTCATATAACTCAGTTGTAGGTTATTATGATACATTTATGGGCCCATACGGATGGGTTGCATCACCTTCAGAAGAATTAACTGTTGACGAAAATGGTAACTACAAAGGTGAAGTTAAATTAAATCCAAACGCTAATTTTACAAGATATTACTCATTTGCGATGGACTCCGCGTCAAATGGCGATTTTGGAAGAATGAATGAAACGCTTTTTGTTAAAAAAGGTAGTCCATATGTAACAGGTAGCTTGAATAAAGAAACGATTAAAACGGGCGAAACAGTTTCAACTACTCTATCTGCACATAACTTAAATAAAACAAATAAAGTATCATTTGAATTTGACTATGCGCCGTACAACTTTGAAATTGTGGATGTATTGAAAAACTCACAAACAAAAAGTCAAATTAGCTCAGTAACAACTGAAGAATCAAATTCAACGAGTGGAAAACATATGAAAGTAACAGTGGAGTTAACAAAGCCAGTTTCTGGTGAAGTACCACTTCTTGATATTCAAGTAAAAGCTAAGAGTGATAACTTTAACAAGGGCTGGTATGAACTTCAAGACCTAAAAGCAAGTGTTACAAATAAATCTGGTACAACAGAAAGTGCACCTGGATTTATGAAGTCGTTCAGAGTATTACCTACGTTTTCACAAATGGCTGCAAAATTAATTCCTGAAGGTTACTTTACACCACAAGGAATGCAGATTGCTCCTTACGATTACTCAAAAATTGGAGCTAAAATCAAAGTAATGGATGATCAAAATAATGTTTATACGAATGTTACTGTTCATCCTGAGGCGTTTTTTGAAGTATTCAATCTTCCATTGTCAGATAAACCATTTACAGTTGAAATGGCTGTACCAGGTCACTTCACAACGAAAGCGATCTTTACGATTGGAAAAACTACCGAAAATGGTGTACTTGGAGAAGCAAAATTAATTGGTGGTATTAGTCTAATTGCTGGAGACGTCAATAATGATGATGTCATTGATGTAAAGGATGCAATCGCGATGAAATCAAACTGGGGTACAACTAATCGTGCAACAGATATTAATTTCGACGGTACAACGGATGAAAAAGATTTTGCCTTCATTGAGCAAAACTATATGATGAAAAATCCAACCGTAACAGATGCTCCAAAACCAGTTAAGAAATATCAAGGTACAACAATCGATCTTGTTAAAACGCAATTAGGAATTAACTAGAATCGTATGATTAAAAGACAATCAAATGGGAGAAATCCTAGTTGATTGTCTTTTTTTGTTGTCAACAGAACACTGAATTCGATATTCAATAAAGACCACAAAGTGTATGACTTAATCCAATTCTCTACAAAATATAAAAATATTGAAAAAAAGAATTAGTTATGAAATAAAAGCTTACTTGAATATAAATTTAATAAAACCTGTCTATGGAGGACTATTTATGGCTTTTGTTGCAATCTATACAGTTGGTAGGCTAAAACACCCATATGACCACTCTGCCTCTCGTCAATTTTTTTCTGTAGGAAATGACGTCTTTCGTCAGGCTACAAAATCAGGACACATGATTGATGCGTTTTCATCTGATGGAATCGCTCTCCCTAAGGAAGCTAGTAAGGGGGACGGTTATCCTATACTTACACTAACGGTATGGAAGAATCTAGAATCCTTATATCGTTTTACGTACTCAGGACACCATAAGCAAGCGTTGAAAGATCGAAGTAAATGGATGGAATCTTATAAAGAGAAACATCTTTCATATGTTGTATGGTGGACCGAGAAACAATGCAATGTTTCGTGGGAAGAGGCCTTTAAAAGATATGACTATTATATTCAAAATGGCCCCACTCCTACTGCTTTTGATTTTAAGCATGCATTTGACGAAAATGGTGAAGCGCTATTAATGAAGTAGTAATAGATTTCTAGATAAATTGTATCTAAATGATAAAAAAGTAGGAATTTTACAAAAATATAACAATTCCTACTTGATTTATAGGAATACTTGTATTAATATTTTCGTAAATTAAATTATTAAAAGAAAAGGGGGAGAAAAATGAATACATTTCTTATCTGCGTAAATGTTGTTATCTTATTAGTACTTATGTATGGCTTGTATTTTATGCAAAAGAAGCATGTATCTTTTTCAAAGCGTGTATTCGCTGGTTTAGGTTTAGGTCTTATTTTTGGTTATATTATTCATCTAATCTATGGAACTGAACATGACGTTACAGTCGGAACAATCGACTGGTTTAGCATCGTTGGTAGCGGTTATGTAAAACTATTACAAATGATAGTTATGCCGCTTGTATTCGTTTCGATTGTCGGAGCGTTTACAAAATTAAAATTAACTAAAAATATTGGTAAAATTAGTGTCCTTGTTATTGGGATTCTACTTGGTACAACAGCTATTTCAGCAGCTATTGGAATTGGATCCGCTTTAGGATTTGGACTTGATGGATTCAAAATATCAGCAGGTGCTGCAGAGACTGCTAGAATTACAGAATTACAAGGACGTGTGCCAACTGTAGAAGCGATGACAATTCCGAAACAAATCCTTGAATTAATTCCAAGTAATCCATTTTTAGATTTAACTGGTGCACGTGCAACATCTACAATTGCAGTTGTAATCTTTGCAGCAATTATTGGAATTGCCTACCTAGGAGTAAAACGTAAAGAGCCTGAAACTGCAGAGTTTTTTGCTAAAATAATTGATACACTTTATACAATAACGATGAGAGTCGTATCGTTAATTCTTCGTTTAACACCTTATGGAATCTTAGCAATCATTACAAAAGTAGCAGCAACAAGTGATTATGATGCAATTGTAAAACTAGGTAAGTTTGTAATAGCGTCTTATGTAGCTTTAATCGTAATGTTTATTGTGCATTTATTATTATTATCATTTGCAAAACTAAGCCCAGTAAGATATGTGAAAAAAGCCTTACCAACTTTATCATTTGCATTTACATCACGTACAAGTGCTGGAACATTACCAATGACAATCAAAACACAAACAAAAGATTTTGGTGTTTCAGAAGGAATTGCAAACTTCGCAGGTTCGTTTGGACTTTCAATCGGTCAAAATGGATGTGCTGGTATCTACCCAGCAATGCTAGCTGTAATGGTAGCTCCATCAGCTGGTGTTGATCCAACAAGTGCATCATTTATTATCTCTCTAATTTTAATCGTAGCAATCAGTTCATTCGGTGTAGCTGGTGTCGGTGGAGGAGCAACATTTGCAGCTCTTATCGTACTATCAGTTATGAATCTTCCAATCGCAATCGTTGGGTTACTAATCTCAGTTGAACCACTAATTGACATGGGCCGTACAGCTCTAAACGTCAGTGGCGCAATGACATCAGGTATCCTAACAAGTAAGGCTACAGGAGAATTCGAAAAAGAAGTTTATCAGCAAGCTAATGTTGTAGATGTTGTAGAAGCATAAATTAATAATTTCATAAAAATAAAAGTCCCTTGTAAAATCAATTTACTTGGGACTTTTTTAGTTTATTTTATTGAGAGTAACTATTTAATAATATAAGGTATTTCAGTGAATTGATATGCCAGGTACTTAGATTATTAGTGAGATTCTCATATTCATATAAAAATTTTAGATTGATAAAGTTTCGCAAAATTTAAATCCTATCAATCCTAGTTAAAATTAAAAAGTACAATATTATTTTATTAGGAGGCTGAAATATGGTTAGAAATTTAGCCATGATAACTTTTTTATTAGTACTTGTGATTATTATATATGGATATTTTACTACTCTTTTTATAAACTTATTGCCATATTTAATTTTTATATTAGGTATATCAATTTTGGTCAATGGTTTAAAAGTAAAAAACAAACCATTAAAGAAAAATTTATTTATTATAGCAGCAAGCGTATTTTTAATCTCATTTATAAGAATCATGCTTAACTAATGAATGTTCTTCTCAGAACTTTGATTTCCTATACATAGGTATTCAGAGTTTTTTTGTTTTCGTTAAAATCATTGGGTACTTCCTTTCGTAACCCTTTTCCATATTAAAAAAAATTTGCAGAAATAAATCGATTAATATATAGGCGGTTGAATGATTTATTCAAAATAACAATCGAATCAACTCTATTTATAATGTAATTGTAATTTTAAGAAAATTTATAATTATTATGGAGTTGATAAGTCTGAGCAAAGCAGTAGTAACGCGTCCCTTTTTAAGGCAATTATTAATATCCTCTAGCCCTCGTGCACCTACATTGTTTATATTGGAGCAATTTGGACTAAATCGAATTCATGGAGGGATATGACGTGAAAAATGTATGGAAAGTGTTAAGTTTAACGGTATTGGCTACATCTTTAATTACAGCGCAAACAGCAAAGGCGGCAAATTTAGGGTTAGTGTCAAAATCTAATGGAAATACTCTCCATCATGTAGAAACTACAGCGAAGATTGATCAATTTTTAAATGAATTAACTTCTGAGCAAAGAAGTGCACTGAAAAATTTATCCTCAACAAGTAAACAAAGACTAAATATATCACCAGAAGCAGACTTGAATAGTTCAAAAGAAATTTCAGTAATTGTCGAATTCAAGCAACAAACAGCAAATACTTCAATTTTGCTAGAACAGCTAAAAGGAAAGTCTTTAACTCACGAAGAAGCGAATAAAAAATTAGAAGCATCTCATGACCAATTTAAAAAAGATTTATCAAAACTAAAGATTAAATATAAAGTAAAAGATACTTTTAAAGAAGCGTTTAATGGCGTTTCATTGACACTACCTGCGAATCAAGTTAAGAGTCTACTTCAATCCGGAGTCGTAAAAAGTGTATTTGAAAATAAAAAAGTTCAGTTAATTGAACCTATTTCTCCTCTTAAAGAAAATGGGACAGCATCGTATAGTGGAAAATCTCCATTAGAAATAATGGGAGTGGACAAGCTTCATAAAAAAGGAATCACTGGAAAAAATGTCAAAATTGGTGTCCTTGATACAGGAATCGATTATAATCATCCAGATCTAAAACATGCTTATAAAGGTGGATACGATTTTGTCGATAATGATAGTGATCCAATGGAAACGACAGTTGATGATTGGGTAAAAGCAGGTAAGCCAGGAGGGACTTCATCTGGTTATGTTACATATCATGGAACGCACGTTTCAGGTATAATCGCTGGTCAAGAGAAAGCAAAATCAAAATATGCGATGGAAGGCGTAGCGCCAGACGCAAAACTTTATGTTTATCGAGTCCTTGGTCCATACAGTACTGGCTCTACTGAAGATATTTTAGCTGGTATTGAGCAATCAGTGAAAGACAAAATGGATGTTATTAATCTATCACTAGGTGCAAATTATAATGATCCATATTCACCATTAGCAATAGGAATTAATAATGCGGTATTGTCTGGCGTTACTTGTATATTAGCTGCTGGTAATGATGGTGGTGCAATGTACACTCTCGGCGCTCCAGCTGCTTCAGCACTTGGAATTACAGTTGGATCTAGTAATCCAGAAGTTGCTGAGTACAATTATATAGGTACATTTACAAGTTCTAGTACTGTAGTAGATTCTGAAATTCATTACGCTACAAATGGCTTTGAAGAAGATCCTAGAAAATTAGAAGGTAAAAGTTTTAATATCGTTGATGTGGGTCTTGGACAAGAATCCGATTTTAATAGTAAAAATGTAAACGGAAAAATTGCGCTAGTTTCAACTGGTATTACTTCATTACAGGATAAAGTAAGATTTGCGAAAAAACACGGTGCAGCTGCTGTATTTATGTATAGTACTTCTAATGGATTCGTTGCTGACAAGCTCCCGATAGCAATTGAAAATACATATGCTTATATTTTGAGTGGGGAACAAGGGAAAGCTTTTAAAGAAATCTTGAAAAGTGAAAAAGCAAAGTATACATTTAAAACAATTCAAAAAAAGGTGCTTTATACGGAAGATTCACTTTCATTTTTTAGCTCCCGTGGTCCTGCGTTAATGACCTATGATATTAAACCAGAGGTAACTGCACCAGGCATGAGTATTATGTCTACAATTCCGCCATATGTTTATGGTGATAAGTATGATGGAATGTATCAATATGGATATGCTCCTCTATCTGGAACTTCTATGGCAACACCAGAAGTAACCGGAGTGGCGGCTCTATTACTTGAGGAAAATCCAAAAACAACTCCTGCTGACATAAAAACGACTTTAATGAATACGGCTGATCACATGAATGGAAATTATAGTGTTTTTGAAATTGGTGCCGGACGTGTAAATGCTCTTAAGGCAATAAATTCGGAAGCATCTTTCCAAGTGCAAGGTAAAACAACTAATATTAATAATAATGAAGAAGTACAGGTAGATGATTTAACAGGAGCATTAAGCTTTGGAAGTCAATATTCAAATGGTGAAGCAGTACAAGATAAAAGGACCATTAACATAAAAAATAATGGTAATAAGGAAAAAGTATTTGAAATTGATATAAACTATCAAACATTAAGAGACTCACTTGATGCACCTGCGAATGGTATATCTCTAAAAACAAATAAATCCTTTGTATTAGTAAAAGGGAAAAGCAAGCAAAATATAGATGCAACGATTGAACTACCAGGATCAGCTAAATATGGTTTGTATGAAGGTTATATTACTTTTACAAATGTATTAAAACCGGACGAAACATATCAAATACCATTTGCTGTACGCAAAGTAAAAGAAGGTATTGAATATTTAAACATAACTCCTGGAATTACAACGGTTAATAACGGAAATCTGGCATATAACAGCTTAGCATCTGCTAATTTCAAATTAAATTCTCACATACGCTCTCTTGATATTTTCTTAGCAGATTCAAATTCTAAGGATTTCGGTTACCTTGGATATTATGATGGGATCGGAATCCCTGAAAATCTGGATCTTAAATTATCTAATTTCTTCGATGGAGATTATTATCCTATAGGTGTAACAACAGAACAGGCTATAGGCATAGAACCTACTCAAGTAAAACCAGGTACTTATAAGGTGAAATTTGTGTTTACAGAAGAAAGCGGAAAACAAATCATTATTGAAAAGCCGATTTCGGTTGATAATTCGAAGCCTGAAATGAAAACTAATTTAGCTGATGGTGTCATTGAAGTAGATCCTAATAATCCGATTGAAATCAAAGGGAATGTAATGGATCAAGGAGTAAAAGAGTTAATTGCGGCAGGTTCCGATCTATCACAAGGAAATAATAAGCTATATTATAAATACAATACGAATTATCCGACTACACAAACCCTTGATGCAGACGGTAATTTTACATTTTATAGAAGTAATATACCTAGTAGTTTAAATGTATTGCCAATTGAATTATATGCAATGGATTATATAGGAAATAAAACAAATTCTTTGCAATATTATTTTGTCAAAAAAGGAACCCCTTACGTGACAAGTATTGCAAATAAGAAAGAAGTATCTCAAGGTGAAATACTTACATTTGATGTAAATGCTATGAATCAAGGCGTATTTAAAAATGCGGAATTAGAATTTAAGTACGACCCAAATGTGCTTATCTTCACGGATATCTCACTAGTTGAAAACATGAAAAATCATTTTGATATAACTGTGACAAATGAAAACGGCACAATTAAAGTCAACTTACAGGCGAAAGATACATCTTGGAGTCCAGAAAATGTTTTATCAATGATGAAGCTAATCGCAACAGTGAAAAATGATAAATACTTTAACGACTATACGAAACTCACTTTATCTAAAGCAAACTTTACAAACTTATCAGATGTGAAATCAGCTAGTGGGCGGGTAGATCCGTCAGTTAAAATTAATACTATGAATTCTCAAGTCATAGGGACAATAAATGGGGAAGCAGTCTATAAAGTCGCGGTTACTGGACCTGTCAAGCTTTTTGATTACTCCAAAATGGGTGCTTCTGTAAAAGTTGTTAATGAGAACGGTAAGGAGTATGTTGGAAAAGTACTGGATACTCCTAATTTTCAAGTGGATTCATTACCATCTGGTGAGTCATTAATGTTAGTGCTAGATATACCAGGACATTTCACATTACAAAAGTCCTTCTATATAGGGTTAGATGGTAATATTGGTGAAAAGAAATTTATTGATAAAAAACTAGTGAGCGCTGGTGATGTAAATAAAGACAATGTGATCGATATACTAGATGCAATCTATCTACAAGAGCATTGGGGATCAAATGACCGCAAAGGAGATATTAACTTTGACGGTAAAATTGATATGACTGACATGAATTATATAAAACAAAACTTCCTTAAGGAAAATCCTACAGTGCCTCATCAAAACAAACCGAAATCAACTGAGAATGGGAAAACATTACAAAGTATTATTGATAATCTAAATTAATATAATCATGGTATAAACGAGTCCTGAGAAGTAGTCATTATTAGGACTCGTTTTTTTGATAATGACCTTAGACATTGAAAGGTTTATAAGAACTTTATCGATTAAAACTAAATAAAATTGAAGAGTAAGTGAGCAAAATAGTTGGAATGGATTAAAAAAAATGTATATCAAATAGGTTCAAATATATACTAGTGAAAGACTTAATATATCTACACCATACTTTTGAAACTATTTTTTTGAGAATCTCATTTAGTTAACTAGTACTTTAGAATCTCATATTCCAACTGTAAAATAATCAGACTTTACAAACTATGAATCTCGAATTTATACTACTAGTAGTTGGAATTTTCTTTCAATTAAGAGTGAGAAAATGTTGAATTTTATTTTCAGAGATTTTACATGTGGAAGTTTGGATAATTCATTTAATGGGAGGAGAGATTTAAATTGACTCGAATGACTCGTAGTATTGTAACGTCAACTCTATCGCTTGCTTTGGTTACTACAACAGGTTCTGTCAGCTATGCTCAAACAAATGTAGAGAAAACCTCAATCCAGGCAGAGGTGAATGGAATGAAACAAATCAAACATAGTGATAACTTTCCCGTGTTGAGCAAAGTAAAACGTCCTGAGGAGGTTGGATTTTCATCAGAGAAATTAAAACAAGTAGATGAATTGATCCAGCAGGATGTAAACAATGGTTTTCCGGGTGCAGTTCTAATGATTATTAAAGATGGAAAAATTGTAAAAAACACTGCTTATGGGTACTCGAAAAAATACGATGGGCTATCACCATTGAAACATCCTCAGAAAATGAAGACTAATACAATGTTTGATTTGGCATCAAACACTAAAATGTATGCAGTTAACTTCGCTTTGCAACATCTTGTTAGTACCGGGAAAATAGACTTGAATTCAACTGTACAATCATACTTTCCAAATTTTAAAGACAAATCAACTGATTTGATTAAAGGGAAAGATACCCTACGCTTAATTGATATTTTACACCACACTGCTGGTTTTCCAGCTGATCCGCAATATCACAATCCTACTGTAGCAGGTTCCTTGTATACACAAGACCGTAACGAAACATTTGAGAAAATTGCTGAAACACCTTTAGAATACGTACCTGGTACGAAAAACATTTATAGTGACGTCGATTATATGATCCTCGGATTTATCATTGAGAAAATAACTGGCCAAAGACTAGACGACTATGTAGAAAATACGATTTATAAGCCATTAGGTCTAAAACACACAATGTTTAACCCTTTGCAAAAAGGATTCAAACCGAAAGATTTCGCGGCAACCGAGTTAATGGGGAATTCACGTGACGGTATCATTTCTTTTCCAAACATTCGTACATACACAATACAGGGAGAAGTGCATGATGAGAAGGCCTACTACTCAATGGGTGGCGTATCTGGTCATGCGGGGCTGTTCTCTACGACAAGCGATTTAGCGGTTCTATTGCAAGTAATGTTAAATGGTGGTGGATATGGCAAAGTAAAACTATTTGATCAAAAGACGATTGATCAGTTTTCAGCACCTTCCGATTTAAATCCAACATATGGCTTAGGGTGGAGAAGAAATGGCTCCCCAAGTATGTCCTCTACGTTTGGGTTGTATGCAAGTCCAAATGCGATTGGACATACAGGCTGGGTAGGCACTCTGACCATTATAGATCCAGATAATAATTTAGGGATTGTCTTATTGACAAATAAAAAACATTCACCTGTAATTGATCCACTAATAAATCCGAACAAATTTGTAGGTGATGACTTTGCTACGGGACAATATAAAGCCGTGGCGACTGCTGTGTATGAAGCATTGATTAAATAATTGTTCCTGAACTAGGAAAGAGAAAAATCTTCTAGATTGAATGATTTTTCTCTTTTTTATTATGAACTGATGAGGAATAGATTTGAACATTTATCTATGTAGAAAAGAGGTTAAAAATGAATTTGAACTAATACGTTTCATTAATTGCATATAAATTACTAAAAGCTGTCTTTTAAGAAAGCTTTTTTGGTTCAAGAGCTAATTAAGTCTGACAATAGAATGTCAGTTAGGGGATGTGATGGTAGATGTTGATTTTGTTACTTACGATACCTATCATTTTATTAGGATTATTGTGTTTATGGGTTTCCATTTTCACTAAAAAAAGGCTTTTAAATAAGATATTCTATTTGTTAATAGGATTAACATTGGTAATTATCGCGATTTATCTATTGGATTTCTATTTGTTTTTTCGTCTATAGAGGAACCTTCGTTTTGTTAAAGAAAATTCCTCAAATAATTTTAGCCGAACAGAAATATTTTTGTTGAAGATACAAAAGAATAATGAGAACCTATGGTAATATTAAATTACATATCTTTCCAAATAAGTAAAAAATGAACTATTGTTAGTTCGAATTTAATGAACTTTCCTGATCAGCTAATAAAAAATATAAAAATACATAATATAAAAATATTAGTGAAGAGGAGTATAGAATGAAGGAATTTTTACAGCTTTTAAAAAAGGGTAATAAATCTGCTTTATTAGCAGCTATTGTTAATGCTGTAATAGCAATTATAAAAGGAATAGGCTTTGGTATGACTGGAAGTGTTGCACTGTTTGCTGAGATGATGCATAGTGCTGCCGATACTGCAAACCAACTTTTTGTATTTAGTGGTTCAGCATTAAGTAAAAAGGCACCAACAGATCGGTTTCCAAACGGATTTGGTCGACTTGTAAATTTAGTTTTGCTAGGAGCAGTATTAATAGTAGGAATAATGGCGTATGAAACGATTGTTGAAGGAATCCATCATATCGTACATCCAACCGAATCTTCAGGTTTATTTATTACTCTGGCTATATTAGGAGTCTCGGTAATACTTGAATCAATTGTACTTTACAAAGCAATGAAAGAAATTAGTCATGAATTAGGAATAACAACAAGTGGTTTTGGAGTGGTTACAGAGGCAATTTCTAATTTAGGAAAAGCGAAACCAGCTACAAAATTAGTTTTCTTAGAAGATACAGTAGCAACTTTAGGTGGATTATTAGCAATGCTTGCAGTAATCATTGCTTATTTTACACCATTTCATCAAGCGGAAGGTATTGCTTCCGTCATCATCGGTATCTTGATGTTCCTTGTTGTTGGAAAAGTATTTCTTGATAATGCAGCAGGTGTAATTGGAGAATCCGATGAAGAAATGGAAGATAAGATTGGTGAAATCGTAATGGAAGATCCAGATGTCAAAGATATTCAAGCTCTTACGGTTGTCAAAGAGGGGGAAGATTTACATGTTGAATTAGAAATTGAACTAGACCCTAATTTAACAGTAGCTCAAGCCGATGACATAAAAGACCGATTAGAAGAAAAAATTATGAAAGAAAAAGGTGTAACAGACGTAATTATTGAATTAGACGAAGATGATGGAATTCAAAATTGGACTGAAGATAATAAAACGGAATTAATTGAAAAATAGTAAAATTTGAACGACAAATATTTTTTTGTCGTTTCTTTTTAATTTGGAGAGTTTTGTTAACTACCGTATTTTAAGTGGAAAGGACTTGGTTATTTCAAGTCCTTTTAATATTATGAAAAAATATAAAATTAGCTTTCTAGTTGATCATTTAGTTCTGTAACAGCATTATTTATTTTCAATTCCGTTCCTTCTTCTTCTATCGTTACATTTTTAGGCATACCACGTTTATATTTCTTCGTCTTAGCTTCTTGAGTAAATCTGCCCTTGTATGCCCCTCTGATTCCATATAACTTAGACTCCGTATTTATGGCATCATGATCATCCACCAAAAAAGCGACCATATTTTGTCCAGGTTTAGAATTGGGGATACCTTCTATCGATACTTCTAGTTTTTCCTGTAATTCTGATTTAGATATATTTTCGAATTTTTTATCTAGTCCGAAGTCTTTTTTAGAGATTATTCCTCCATATTCTAAAATCGATATTGTTTTTCCCTTTAATTTTTTGTCTCCTAATATAACATGTTTGATTTTAAAAGTTAGTTTAGTATATGGTCTTCCGATTCCATAGTTATTTTTTTATGACATACGGTTCGGAGGATTTTACAGTACCCTTTACGACTAAATCGGAATCTTTCATTAAGTCCTCAACTCTATCAAAGTTACCAAAAAGAGATGCACTAGCAACTACGGTTTCTATTTTAGTATTCGATTGGTTATTTAATTGATTGTTTGAAGGATTAAATTTTTTGTCATCGGAACTTTTTTTAAAGTTTTTATTTTCTTCCATTATATTTGCCGTATTGTTTTGTTTATTTGGTTTTTGATTATTAATATAATAGTAAACTAGCGAACTAAAGGATAAAATAACTAAAACACTAAATATAATTATATTTTTTTTCAATTCAATTCCTCCTTATTTATAAATGAAATTGATACCTTTAAATTGATCATCTAATGGGATGTTAGTAGATGACTGGTTCCCACTTGGATGCATTAAATTTCCATAAACTTTTGTGTGATTTAAGCCAAATGCATGTCCTAGTTCATGGGCATGAACAAGTCTTTTTTGCCAATCTGTTAATTTATTATAAGTTCCAGTTTGTAAATCTATATATGCCCATTACCAATCACTTTTAGAAGCGTCAACGTTTTTCTTTCCATACATAAAATATGTCATTCCAGCCGTTCCATCGTCCTTTGTAGTAATCTTATATACATCTATAACAGAAGATGATTTAGTAGTTGTTTTTCTAAAAGAAATAGGTGTAGTAATAGTGCCATAAATCCATTTATTCATAGCATCTTTAAATTTTTGCTTTTCTGAACCTAATGAACTATCTAGAAAATAATATTGTCTGTTTTGTCCATAATGACCTACTCCATTAACTAGTTTGTGGCCATAAGTATTATAGGCATAAGACGTTTTGATCGGGATAGAGAAACTTGTTAATATACAAACTATAACAATTAAACTTGTAAATAATTTTTTCATTCTCTCTCCTTTATAAATTTATTTTTAAAATAGATGTGGAATTAATTCCTTATACATGTATATATTACCAATTTATACTTGTTACATCGTGCGAATAAGTGTATTGTTTGTGAATGTTTTAACAAAATATATTGTGTAGTGTTTGTTTTCTCACAAATCAATAGATTCTTAAAGGATTCAATCAAAAAGGAAAGAATTATATTAATTGTACAAACTTTTTAATGAAAGTTTGTTACGAAGTTAATAGAGATATTACATTAAGATGTTAAAATACATGTTTTAGTTAAAGGTATATTAAGGAAAAATTATCAAAAAGATAACAAGTAGTTTTCTTGTATAGTAGTGTTAGGGGAATTAGGACAATTCTATGTCTTAAAGTGAATTGGATAATTCTAATCTACTAAATCGTACATAAAAAGATAAATCTTAGAATGAAAATGAATGGTTCTTTGAAAAACGTGAAATTATGTAATCGGTATGACGAGGAGGAATGATCATGTTTGAATTTGAAAATATAGAACAGTTTGCAAGAATAAAAGTTATTGGTGTTGGTGGTGGCGGAAATAACGCCGTTAACCGAATGATTGAAGACGGTGTAGAAGGCGTTGAATTTATTGCTTTTAATACAGATGCGCAAGCACTAAAACAATCAAAAGCTGAAATTACAATGCAAATTGGTGCTACGTTGACGCGTGGTTTAGGTGCAGGTGCAAATCCTGAAATTGGAAAAAGAGCTGTTGAAGAAAGTAAGTCGCAAATTGAAGAAGTACTAAAAGGAGCAGACATGGTTTTCGTAACAGCTGGAATGGGTGGCGGAACAGGTACAGGTGCAGCACCTGAAGTTGCGAAAATTGCTCGAAAGCTTGGAGCTTTAACAATTGGAGTAGTAACTCGTCCTTTCAAATTTGAAGGTAAAAAGCGTGCAACAAATGCTGAAGGTGGAATTAAGGAACTTAGAGAAGCGGTTGATACTTTAATTATCATTCCAAACGATCGATTATTGGAGCTAGTTGACAAAAAAACACCGATGCTCGAAGCATTCCGTGAAGCGGATAATGTACTACGACAAGGGGTTCAAGGGATTTCCGACTTAATAGCAGTACCAGGATTAATCAATCTTGACTTTGCTGATGTTAAAACGGTCATGTCTCATAAAGGGACAGCCCTTATGGGAATCGGTATTGCAAAAGGTAAAGATCGCGCTACTATCGCTGCTCAGAAGGCATTAAATTCTCCATTACTTGAAACTTCTATTAATGGAGCTCATGGTGTAATTATGAATATTACAGGTGGACGTAACTTAAGTCTGTTTGAAGTACAAGAAGCTGCAGATATCGTTGCTTCAGCATCTCATGAAGAATTAAATATGATTTTCGGTTCGGTAATCGACGAAAACTTAAAAGATGAAATTATTGTAACGGTAATTGCTACAGGATTTGCGGATAAAGAAGAGAAAATGGTAAGAACTCCTTCTAGACCAATAGAAGAAGCACCTAGCTTATACAATAGAGAGCAACGATTCCAACAAGATCAAAGATATCGTGTAGACCAACAGCAAGATTACGGTCGCTATAATGATCATCAAGACTCTGGTCGATACACAGAACAGCAAAATTATGGACGTTACAATGAACAAAAAGATCATAATCGCTATAATGAGCAACAAGATTATGGGCGTTATAATGAACAAAATGATTATGGCCGATTTAATGAACAGCAAGATTTTAACCGTTACACAGAACGACAAGATCATAATCGTTACACAGAACAACAAGATAATAATCGTTACAAAGAACAACAAGATAATAATCGTTACAAAGAACAACAAGATAATAATCGTTACAAAGAACAACAAGATTACGGACGCTATAATGAACAACAAGAATATGGTCGATACAATGAGAAGGAAGATTCAACTTCATATATTCCGGCTTTCTTACGTAATCGAAAAAACAGAAATAGATAGATTTATAGATGTAGTGAAGGACATGAGTGTAGATACTCATGTCTTTTTATTTTGATTCTTTTAAAAGATTTTATGTCTTATATATAAGCTACTTAAATGCTAATTCAATTCCATTGATCTACAAACGTAAAACCATTCCATTTCATTTCGATTTACTGTTGATTTCAGCCTTATCTTTACTTCTTTTTCTCTTCCAGTCTATAAATATTAATAAAAATGGATCTGTACAAAAAAATAATACCTGTAAGAAAAGAACATACAATTTATACTTATGAAACTCCGGACCAACTATAATCAATACGGTAAACATTATGTAAGTAGTTATAATTAATATTTTTTTTTGCTAATTTTCATAATATTATCCTCCTGTTTCCAATAGGTTGTTGCACCGACAAAAAATATACCGTAGAAGTTAAAAGAGAATTAGTCTTTTTCAAAACTGTCTCTTATTTTTTAGTGAACGTTTACGAAATTATGTTAACATCTAAAAAGGTAGAATTAGCCAATATATATTGTCATTATTGTTAATTTTTTTACACTTTTTAATAGCATATTACTCCTTTTGGAATTTAAGAAAAATCTACAAAACTATTATTTGTATGTTATTTTTGATTTTTAAAAGTTAGCAATCAAAATCCGTAGATGGAAGCTTAATAAAAGATGGATTATGAAATTGATTCAAAAAAATTGAAAATTATTAAAACTTTTTTAGCTCTCAGGAGTCTAATGTATAGAACATCGAGATGGAGGGATTGAGATTGCAGGATCATAGTCTAGTGAAAAGGGCTATCAAAGGAGATGAGCAAGCATTTTTGACAATTATGCATGAGCATAAAATATCATTGTATAAAACTGCATTAGCCTATTTGAAGAATAAAGATGAGGCAATTGAAGCAATTCAAGAAGTAACCTTTAGAGCTTATCAAAACATAAAAACATTGAGAGAACCAAGTTATGTAAAAACATGGCTTATTCGGATTATGATTAATTACTGTCAGGATTATATTAAGGAGAATAATAGAGTAACTTTCGACGATGAATATATTTCACAGCTAGGTACGAACGAAGACTATAACTATATTGAAATAGAAGAAGCAATGTCACAGCTTGATGATACACAGCGACAGCTATTACATTTAAAATATTTTCACGATGTCAAAATCAAAGATATTGCAATTATGTGGAATCGTCCGGAAGGTACAGTAAAGACTTGGTTGAATAAAGCATTGAGGTCATTAAGAGGAATCCTTGAAGAGAAAGGAGAAAAAGGCCGTGTTTGAAAAAGAAGAAAATGAACTAAAAAAGTGGAAAGAAAAATATGAAAACGTCGAGTTACCTATTGATGAAATTGATGAGGCTATACAAATTGGACTTCAAAAAGCTAAAGAAACTAAGTTGGTAACTAATCCTAAACGGAAATCTAAAATCTGTTCTATTGTTGCAGCTGCTATTCTTCTATTGGGATTTCTTACAAGTATTCGTGTATCGCCAACCTTTGCTGATTATTTAACAAATATTCCAGGTATGGAGAAAATCGTTAAGCTTATACGTGACGATAAGGGACTAATATCAGCTGTAGAAAATAAATATGCTCAAGAAATTAATATTTCACAAGAGAAAAGCGGAATTAAGGTAACGATTGATTCAGTAATTGCTGATGAGCAAGGAATAGTGATTTTTTACACGATTGATGCAAAAGAGACACAACATAATTTTACTTTAAAAGAAGTGAGTCTAAAACCAAGTAATGATGAAGAATTGCCAGAACATTCTTCTTCATTTGATCTTCCAGTAGAAGATGAGTTAAATACTTATACTAGTAAGATTGAATATTTTTTTCAGAAAACAAACGAGCAACAAGATTTTTACTTAGATTTAAAGATAAAGAGTAAGGAGGTTTCAGAGCAATTTTCTATTCCATTCTCTTTAAAAAATCTAGAAAAAACAAAGCAAATATACGAACTAAATAAAACAGTAATGATTGAAGGGCAAAAAATAACAATTAAAAAAGTTACAGTTTATCCTCTCCGTGTAGCTGTACAAGTAAAAATGGATTCAAATAATACTCAGAAAATACTAGATTTTACTGATTTTAAACTTCTTGATCAAAATGGCGAAGTATGGTCTAAAATAACAAATGGAACTACTGCCAATATTCTTAGCGATAATGAACGAATTATCTATTTACAGAGTAATTACTTTAAAGATCCAAAAGAGTTATATTTGGTAATTAATAAACTACAGGCAGTCGATAAGGATGAGGACTATATTTTAGTTGATACTGAGAAACAACAAATTCTTAAACAGCCAAAAGGAAATTATTTAACAGACTTAAAAAAAGAAGGATCAGACTTGAAGTTCACCTTAAATACAAAAAAAGAATTTCATTACTCATTGGTTGAATCAATTTTTGATGCGAATGGCAAAGAAGTTGAAACTAGTGGAGAATCAACTGAATATCATGATGGTGGTAAGCAAATAGTAGGAATTACAATTTCTACTAAAGATTACGTTAATCCATTAAAGCTTAAGCTTGCGTTTTATCCTGAATATATTCAAGGGGATGCTAAAATAAGGATTAAATGAGATAACCTAATGGACTGGAAATAGGAAAAACAAAAAAACGTAATCTTTTCTATGAATATATAGAAAAGAT
The DNA here is from genome assembly GCF_050457485.1 of Gottfriedia acidiceleris. Taxonomy (GTDB): domain Bacteria; phylum Bacillota; class Bacilli; order Bacillales; family Bacillaceae_G; genus Gottfriedia; species Gottfriedia acidiceleris_D. The sequence continues at coordinate 348,219 of NZ_JBCMJM010000008.1, read as the reverse complement.
TACGTTTTTAAGTTTCTACAGACTATTCACCTTATGACAGTAAGGTTCAGGTGGATAGTTGTGTTTAAACTTTTCAAAATCCCAAGTTCCAAGAAATTTTTTTGCGGCTTGGTATCCATTTGTGAAAAGTGCTTCTTTTTCTTTTTTATTTAAATTGAAATCTGTGCTTGATATATCACCAGTTGGGATTTTTATTGTTCGTTCATTTACTTCTGTTGTTAGATGACGAATGTCGTGTGCTTGTCTCATCGTTATAAATATTGATTTATAAAATGAGATTGGGTTATGAGCATCAAGCGGTTTCGCAATAATTTCTTCATTTATTAAGCGAAAACCAAAAGTCGGCCATTCTTGATGGTCATCGAAAATCCAAATTGGAAAGTTACTTAAAATTCCACCATCAACAATTAATATTGGATAATCATAATTAGGAGTTTTTAGTTTAATTGGTTGAAAGAAAAAGGGGATTGTACCGCTCATTCTAACAGCTTGAGAAATTGTTATATCTTTTACTGATAAGCCGTAATCAGGTAAATCATCAGGTAAAACGACCATTTTACCATTACTAATATCTGAAATAATGATTTTTAATTTTCCTTCTTCTAAATCATCGAAATAACGAATTCCTTTTTTGGATAATAAAGATTCTAACCATTCTTCTTCAAAGTCATTTTTATATAACCCATTTTTAAATAAGATATTTAATCCTAGTCCGATTAAAGGAATAAAGTGCAACCATGTTTTTGTAATAAATTTCTTATAATCTAGATGATTCATAATTTCCTTTAATTCTTTCCCTGAATAGCCACATGCTAGAAGAGCAGCAACAATAGCGCCAGCAGAAGTGCCTGCCAAACGTGCCCATTCATAACCTTCTTCTTCTAAAGCACAAATAGCACCAACATGCCCGATTCCTCGAACTCCTCCTCCTTCAAAGATACCATCTACTTTCATTTTGTTACACCTACCTTTCAGAAAATGGAATTATATCAATATAATATATGGGAGTTCTGTTTAAGTGTGATTAACTACTGATTCAATCATATTTATCAATTAATTTATTTTTTGGGAAATAATCTGACAATCTTTGCAGATAAATTTATATTCTAAATATCTATGGATACTTTATTTGCAATAAAATTTCTGGATGAAACATTCAAAAAGTTACAGAAATATTTATATGATGAATATTTTCAATTCAATATGAAATACTAACAGCAATCTGATAGTTTATATCAGAAAATTTTATTAAAAGGGGCTACATATCATGGCAAACAGATCTTCAAATCAATATGTTTCACCAAATGCTGAATCTGCAATCGATCAGATGAAGTATGAAATTGCAACAGAATTTGGAGTACATTTAGGTCCAGATTCAACGTCTCGTGCAAATGGTTCAGTAGGTGGAGAGATTACAAAACGTTTAGTACAAATGGCTGAACAAAGTCTCGGTGGATATACAAGATAAAAGATTTATTTTGAGAGATGAGTTAATTAAAGGTAATTCGTTACCGATTGATTAACTCATCTCTTTTTGAATCTTTTAAGAAATTTTACATAATTTTACCAAAACAAAAAACTAAAGATTAAATAAATGGAAGTTAACTATAAAAAATCAAGAAAATTATTTTAATTTGTATTAATATTTGTAAAAATGAGTCGATATAAGTAGAGAGAAAATTAAAATAATTTGGTATTATTAAACTAAACTCAATGTAACAATAGAGAGAATTATATTGAGTATATAAAGAGATAGAAATAAATGGGGAGTTGCAAGTATGAAATCAACTGGAATTATTAGAAAACTAGACGATCTTGGAAGAATTGTTCTACCGAAAGAACTAAGAAATACAATGAATTTAGAGAACAATGCTCCTTTTGAGATTCATTTTGAAGAAGGTATGATTATTCTTACAAAATATGATGACAATTCCGGTCTAAGTGGAATTGTCAGAAGACTAGATGACTTAGGAAGAATTGTTTTACCAAAGGAATTAAGAAAAATGTTAAATTTAAATAAATATGAACCATTTGAAGTATTTATTGAGGAACAAAAGATTATCCTTAAACAATTTGTTTCGAGTAATGCTTGTATGATAACAGGAGTTATTGATGAAAAAAATTTCTCGTTTGATAGTGGAAAGATTGTAGTAAGTAAATACGGCGCAGAAATTCTTATTAAGGAATTGCAGGAATACATAGCTAAATAATAAATCTAAAAGTGCTCTTTTTCTTTAGTAGAAGAGCACTTTTATTTTTTGTTTGAATTAAGTTTTAAGGAATAAGAGAGTTTATCCTTTCTAAAGTAATATAAAGAATCTCTTTCAGTGCTTTCAACGATTTACTACAAATTTGTTAAAACCCTCTAAAATACACCAAGATAATAAGACACTACATAGAATGATAATTTCCATTTTTAACATCTCCTTTTTTTGTTCTACTTTTAAGTTCTCTTAGGCTTTAATTGTCCTGAATTTTAAGATTGTATGTTCTGTTTTGTTTGGATGTTTTTATTATACACGAACATCTATTCTAATGTAAGTAGTTTTTTTAGAAAATAGATAGATTTTTTACGAACGTATATTCAAAATAGGTCATTTGTTCGATTATCTAATAATATGATTGGTAAAAAAATAGAACAGCCATTAATCCTGTCTGTTCTATTTTAATGACACTATTAATCTTACAGGGTTTAAAACTTAAGTTTAGGATTTAACAAAATCAAATAATCCTTTAATGCAAAAAAAGTAATGTTTTTTTGTTCTCAATTTCTGTACTGTAAAAGTATGTTTTTTCCAGAAATATGGTAGGATATGGTTATGGAATTGTTAGAAGGAGAAAACGTAATGAGCCTAATAGAGAATCAAAAGTATTTCTTTGAAAAATATAAAATCGATGAACAGGATTTTGAAAAGTACTGTTTAGACTGGTCAAAATATATTGAAATTTATAATGAATACATATCAGAAATACCGAATCTTGAAACTGTAGCTACTTTTATTTCGGAAATACTTCGTAAAAATCCTGAAATTCATACTGTGAAATCAAGAATTAAGTATCCTGATCATTTAATCGAAAAGATTATTCGAAAGACGATAAAAGGCAAAAAATCAGACTCATCATATGAGATCAATGTTTCGAATTATAAATCAGAAATCACAGATCTAATTGGTATAAGAGCATTACATTTATATAAATACCAGGCTGCGGATATAGACAAAACAATTAGACAAAATTGGAATTTACATGAGAAAGCGACTATATACCATCGCTTAGGAGATATGACAAGCGAACAGCATATTGAAGAAGAAAAGTTCCAGTTTTTAGTTCATGATGCCGGATATCGATCTTGGCATTATGTGATTAAGTCGCAAATGACAAAAGTAAATTATTTAGCTGAAATTCAAGTAAGAACGATCTTTGAAGAAGGTTGGAGCGAAATAGATCATCAACTAAGGTATCCCTATGATTTAGATAATGAGATATTAAATGAACAGCTTTTAATCTTAAATAGGCTTTCGGGTGGGGCTGACGAATTGGTCAATTCAATTCTTCATACTAAGATGACTATTTATCAACAAAACGAAGAAAAAGAATTTCGTGATGAAATGATTCAGGAATTATTAAATGAAATTTCTAGTTTGTCAGAGGATGGAAAATTAACTAATGAGGATAAGAAGTCATTAGAAGAGAAAATTAAACAATTAGAAGTTAAGAAGATTAAGGTGAATTATAGTAATCTGTTTAATAATCGATCAGTTGAATATCACTTTAAACGAAGAATGTTTCCTAGCGATTTTTAGATAATTGTTATTAGAGGCCAAGGCAATATGCTTTGGTTTTTTGCACATTAAGAAAGTATAAATTGGCAGCGGGGAAGAAGAATCGACGTGGTTGCCAATTTTAGGAATTAAGTATAAATGCAACTACGCCTCTGACTTCGCCAAAAGGCTCGCCAATCGACGAGTTTTCTTTATATTTTTTACCAAAAAAATTCTACGATATTTAGGTGCCATTTCTTTTTTCCTAACATTAAATGTAATAACAGATCTAGTTTAGATTTTAAAAAATATGAAACTAGGTGGAATTATGGTTAAAAGGCCGATTTATAAACAGGAGTTTCTAAATACATTTAATTATGCAGACAAGAATTTTGATATTGCTTCTCTTAAAAATCTGATTGAACAATCTTTTGGAGAAAATAATGCATTGGATTTTAAGGAAACATTCGTTAGAGAGGATCAAATTGCAAAATTAATAATTGCAATGGCGAATTCTGGTGGAGGATCAATTATTTTTGGAGTAAATGATGATAATCACCCCGTAGGAATCCTCAAAGAAGAGCTAAAAGATCCAACCGATTTTCAAAGAAAATTAAATGGCTATTTACCTTCTATTCTAATTTATCATCTTCAACAAATTGATTACGATGAGAATGAAATGTACGGGTATTTTAGTGGTAAAACCTTCTTCATCATTTATATCCCCGAGCAAAATCGATATATCCCGTTTATTGCTAAAAGAGGCTCCGATAAATTATTTACAGATAAAATTTACATTAGAAAAAATACTTCAAACGAAACCGCCACAAACGATGACTTAGAAATTATTTTTAGAAAAAGGCTCATTGAACAGTATGAGGACTTATCAAATATGAGTCTAAATGAGCATATGGAACAATTAAAGATCCTTTATCGAATCGCTGCAATTAGTGGTGATACAAATAAAAACCAAAAGAGCCATAAAGAAGATTTTAGTGAATTTATTGCCAAAATGATTGAGAAGAAGAAAAGGAAGATTGAGATTGTTTTGGAGGTTAGTAATATTGAGTGAAAGCAACTTTTCTATATTACTAAGAAAAAGAATGAAAAGCAAAAATAATAGGAAGGTAGATAAATTTGAGCGTATTGGTTTATCTTACATTCCTTTTTTTAATTCCTTATTTTTGTATTTTGTAGTACATTTTTTCTAAAAAAAAATTGTAATAGCACCTATAAAAAAGATCATAATTTGTACAAATGATTGTTCGTTTATTTATAGCTTTTTTACTTACCTTTTTTCATAGTTTGTCCCTCAATTTGATAATATTTCAATTGTTTCACTAGAACTGCATGACTAAACTATTAATCATTATATAAATACAAGACTAAAAATTTTACAGAAAACATATATTAGAGAAGGTCTTATCGTTTTATAACTTTGTTTATAAACTCCATAAAACATCTTGATTGTATAAAGACAAAAAATGTGAAGATTCTAGATTACTAAAGTATGAAATCCTAGTAGAACATGTATGAGGTACTTAAGCATTATTATAATGAGTCTGTTGGACTAAAAGAAAGGATTGATTTCTATCCAACAAGTAACACTCGAGAGTCTCAATCAAATGAATAAAGTTACTTTTACTGAAACAGTTGGCTGGGTTTTTGAGCACTCACCTTGGGTGGCTGAGCAAGCGTGGATAAAGAGACCATTTTCTTCTTTAGTTGAACTCCATCAAGATATGATGACTGTAGTAGAGGAATCTTCTATAGGAGCAAAAATCGATTTGTTACGTAAACATCCAGATTTGGCTGCTAGTGTTAAGATGGCTAATGCTTCTATTAAGGAGCAGGCTGAAATTGGATTGAACAGACTTTCGCAAGAAGAGTACGAGGTTTTTTTAGCGCTCAACCGAACATATACACTGAAATTCGGATTTCCTTTTATTATCGCTGTACGTGGTCATAGTAAAGATAGTATCCGAAATGCAATGGTAGAACGAGTCAGATATCCTTATAATCAAGAGCTAGAAGAAGCTTTGCGTCAGGTGTATAAAATTGCACTTTTCCGATTAAGTGATCTAATTAGGAATGCTTGAGGAGGTAATTGTTATGCGCGGAGATAGAATTTTGTATTACGGTAAAGGAGATGTGTATGTTTACCGTACTTACGTAAAACCTCTTACTGGAGTTAAAGTCATTCCAGAGTCTGAATTTAATAGACGTGACAACATCATCTTCGGTATGAATGCTAAAATCGCTCTGAAGGGTGCAGCTTTCTTAACTTCTTTTAGTAAAGGTGACAATAGCCTTGTAATTGCTACAGATTCAATGAAAAACTTTATCCAACATCTTTTGGCACAATATGAAGGTTCTACAATGGAAGGATTTCTTGATTATGTTTGTAAGAGTTTTCTAGAAAAATACTCTCATATAAGCGCAGTCGAAATTACCGGAAATGAGATCCCGTTTGATTCTTCACTTGTTCCTACAGGAAATGGATTAGAAAGTGGTCTTGTTTTCCGACGTTCACGGAATGAATATGCAACAGCTACAATTGAAGTGGCTCGTACAAATAATGGTAATACTGTAGTAAAACATAGTAGCGGTATTAACGATTTGCAATTGATCAAGGTAAGCGGAAATTCTTTCTATGGGTTTATTCGAGACGAGTATACAACATTGCCTGAAGCACATGACCGTCCTTTATTTATCTATCTAAATATTAGTTGGCGATACAATGAAGAATCTGATTTCATTGGAACGGATGGGTCTCGTTATGTAGCAGCAGAACAAGTTAGAGATATAGCACAAACAGTATTTCATGAACTAGATAACCGTTCGATTCAACATTTAGTTTGGGAAATAGGACTTCGAGTTCTACAACGATTCCCTCAATTGGATGAAATTCAGTTTGAGTCTAACAACCGTACTTGGGAAACAGTAGTCCAATTGATTCCAAACTCAAAAGGTTCAGTATTCACAGAACCAAGGCCACCATATGGTTTTCAATGTATAGTTATAACCCGCAAAGACTTAGAAGGAGATGGGACGGTATGAAACGTTCTGATAGATTAAAATGGGAGCTCTAACTACGCATGTTTTGGATACAAGTCGTGGACTGCCAGCAAGTGGAATGAAACTCGAGTTGTGGCGTGTAGAATCAGGAGTCACTCGTATCTTGATACAAACAATGCATACTAATAATAACGGTAGAGTTGAATTTCCTATTATTTCTGGTCAAGATTTTCAATCAGGAGTATATGAATTAGTTTTTTTCGTTGCAAGTTATTTTCGAACGCAAGGAGTAGATCTCGCTGAGCCACCTTTTTTGGATCAGATACCGTTGCGCTTTGGTATAGCAGATACTAATATGCACTACCACGTACCTCTTTTGATTACGCCATGGGGATATAGTACATACCGTGGAAGTTAAATCATTCTGAAAATAATGCTTCTATTGGAGCGCTATTAAGATGTTTATTATAAAATACATTAATTGGAATTTATTTAGGTGAATTGTTAGTGAAACAAGTATAACAAGATAAAAAAGACTTATAAATTTGAGGTTGATGATTAAGGTTTTAGGTTCAGAAAGTGTCAAAAAACTAGATTTGAATGGTAACCACTCTTTCTATGGCGGGTGGTTTTTTATTTTTTGAATAATTGGGTTAATTTCATTCAAAAACGATTAGAAAAATTAGTATGTTTTAATAAAATGCTAGTAAATCAAGACCTCAATAACCCAATTGACCAATAATTGAATTTTCTTTATATTTTGATAATGTAGAGTGCTTTTTTAAGAAGTGGTTTGGATATGAACGATTAATTTCGATTTTAATAGATTCATATGAGAAGTCGCTTTTTTTATTTTATCAGAATAGGAGAGTGTAAGATGACAGGAAAGCCAAGGTTAAATAAGTATGTTACTGCGATGATGACGACAGCTCTTATTGCTGTTCCGACTTTTCAAGCGTTAGCTGCCGGGACAAGCAATCATGTTTCAAATTTAACAAATAGTAGTGCTGTAGAAACGAAACTTCAAGGAATTAACGCAAAAGCAAGTACAGGGAAGCATGTGATAACGCTTATTACAGGTGATGTTGTTACTGTAACAGAGTTTGCAGATGGACAAAGTGTGATCAGTGTTGAGCCAGCGGATAAAGCTGATGGTGGTTCACATATCATGACGGTTAATAAGGATACATATGTTATTCCGAAACAAGCGATGCCATACTTAGCTTCTGGTGCATTAGATCGAAATCTATTCAATATCACAGCACTTATAGCAGATGGATATGATGATGCGTCTCAAAAGACATTACCTGTTATCGTACAATATTCAGAGTCAAAAACTCGCTCAAGCGTGAAACCTACATTAAAAGCTTCAACGAAAACACATGAACTTGAAAGTATAAATGGGGCTGCGCTTTCTACAGAGAAGAAGGATTCGAAAGAGTTTTGGCAAGATGTTAAGAAAAATATTAAATCTGCGGATTCTACCAAATCTACAAAGTCATTAGTTACACCTGGAATTGAAAAAATTTGGTTAGATGGACGTGTTAAAGCAACGCTTGAGCAAAGTGTTCCACAAATTGGGGCACCTACTGCTTGGAATGCTGGTTACAACGGAAGTGGCGTTAAAGTAGCGGTTCTTGACACAGGGATCGATGCACAGCATCCAGATGTAGCTGGTCAAATAAAAGAAACAAAAAGCTTTGTTCCAGATCAAGATGTACGCGATTTCCATGCACATGGTACTCATGTTGCATCTACTGTACTAGGTACAGGGGCAGCATCAGGTGGAAAATATAAAGGTGTAGCACCAGGAGCAAGCCTAATTGTAGGGAAAGTGTTAAGCAATGAAGGCTTTGGACTTGATTCATGGATTATTGATGGCATGGAATGGGCTGCACATAATGCCAAGATTGTAAGCATGAGCTTAGGAAGCGATGAGTCAAGTGATGGTACAGATCCGATGGCACAAGCAGTTAATAATTTAAGTGCTGAGACAGGCTCTCTGTTCGTTATTGCAGCTGGTAATACAGGACGTGAAGGAATCGGTTCTCCTGGAGCAGCAGATGCGGCACTTACAGTTGGTGCAGTTGATAAATCAGATAATCTTGCTTACTTCTCATCAAAAGGTCCTCGTTTTGGTAGTGAAGGATTAAAGCCTGATCTAACAGCACCGGGTGTAAATATTACTGCTGCACGATCTCAATATTCAACTCAAGGAAGCGGATCATATCTTTCGATGAGTGGTACGTCGATGGCTACGCCACACGTGGCAGGAGCGGCAGCAATTCTTTCACAACGCCATCCTGATTGGACAGGCGCACAGCTGAAAGATGCATTAATGAGTACAACTAAAAAATTAGATGATATTAAGTCGTTAGAAGGTGGAACTGGACGTCTTGATGTTGCAGCAGCGACTCTTGGTGATTTGCGTGCGACAGGTTCACTTGATTTTGGTTTCTATGCTTGGCCTCATGATAATGATGGATTGAAAGAGAAAACAATTACGTACAATAACGACAGTGATCAGGCTGTGACGTTAGATCTATCAGCGAAAATTATTGATAATAGCGATGCAGATGCACCTGCTGGTTTATTTAAACTTTCAACGAACAAAGTAACTGTGCCGGCAAAAGGTAGTGCAAAAGTTACTGTTACACTCGATCCGAACGTAGGTGCTAATGGACAACGTTATCAAGGTCAGATTTCAGCAAATGTTGATGGTAAAACAGTTGTGCATACTTCACTAGCTATGATTAAAGAAGAGGAAAGATATCCATTAACGTTAAAAGCAATTGGACGCGACGGTAACCCTACTTTGGCGTATATTAACCTACTTGGCCCAGATGGTGTTCCAGATTTTATTGCAGTTAACGGTACAACAGAATTACGTCTAAAACCAGGAACTTATTCTGCAATGTCAATGATGGATGTTGATACTAATACTGACCACGCTGGCGTTGCACTTGTAGGAAATCCTGAAATTAATTTAGATGGTCCTCAAACTGTAACATTGGATGCACGTAAAGCGAATGAAATTAAAGCAAACGTACCAAATAAAACAGAAGCAAGTTTTAGAAAAATGGAATATTACCGTGAAATTGATGGCAGCAATGTTAGTGACATCTATGTGATGCCGGTTACAGTTGATAAGATGTATGCTGAGCCAACTAAGAAAGTTAAAAATGGAAGATTTACATTTAACACGCGCTGGAGATTGATTGAACCATACATGACAATTAATTTCAAAGGCAATGAATTAGATGATATTCCACAAGCTGGAAGTACATTACTAGATGGAAAATACAACTTTGATGCTGTTTATGTAGGTAAAGGTGCTCCAGCGGATTATAAGGGATTAAATGTTAAAGGTAAGGCTGTTATCGTTGATCGAAGTGATGAAGTAACTGGTATGGAGCGCTCTGCAGCAGCATATGCAGCAGGTGCAAAACTAGTTATTACTGTAAATGATGGACCAGAAGAAATTAGTGAATATGTTGGAGTTGAAAATGAAGATTACTCACTTTCAGATTCTCCAATCGCGGTTGTAGCAATCAGTCAAACAGAAGGTAAAAAACTGATTGAAACTGCGAAGTCCAAAAAAGCAACACTTGACGTAAAAGGTACTCCTAATACGAAATACGTTTATGATCTTGTTGATAACCATGATAATGCAATTCCAAAAGACGTAACTTATTCACCTAAAGCGAGCGACCTTGTAAAAATTAATGCTGAATACAAATCAGATCAACCTACAGCTGGTGGTGAATTCCGTTGGGATATTCCATCATACCGACCTAATGGAGTAGGTTACCAATTTAAATTAAATCTACCATCAGTTCGTACTGAATGGGTTTCTGCTCAAAAAGGTACTTCTTGGTATCATCAAGCTAGTGTGTTAGATGCAGCTTGGGAAGTACGTCAACCGAAAGCAACTTACAAACCAGGACAAACATTAGATGAAGAGTGGTTCTCACCAGTTGCTCGTCCTCGTTTAGGTGATGGCTTCTGGAAACCTTATCGTACAGGAAACAACTTAGTCATTAACATTCCTGCATGGGCTGATTCTGGAGTTGGAAGCACAGGTTCAGAAACTAATTACCCAGGTTCACAAACATTAAAACTATACCAAGGATCTAAACTAGTAAAAGAAGCAAAAGGACAAGCAATCTACTCATTTAACGAGTATCCAACTGCAAATACACAGTATAAAGTAGTTAGTGATGCTTGGCGCGACCCACAACGCTTCGATAATTCTGTAAAAACACATACAGAGTGGACATTCTGGTCTAAGGAAGAAGAAGAAGAATATAAAACAGAACTTCCATTAATCTCGCTTGATTACAATGTAGAAACTGACATGAATGGTAATGCAAAATCAGGTCGTTGGATTGATTTAGAAATGAAAGCTATTCAAGTAGCTGGTGCACCAGGAAATGGTAAAATGAAAGGTGCAACATTAGAAGTTTCATATGATGAAGGCAAGTCTTGGGAACTAGTTGATTTAAATCGTGAAAAAGATAGCTGGAAAGCAAGAATCGAAAACCGTAAGAATGCATCTACTGTATCATTAAGAGCAAGTGCTTGGGATGATGCAGGTAATAGTATTAATCAAGACATTATTAAAGCTTTTGGATTGAAGTAAATAAAGATTGAGAGGGGCACCTTCCGTTTGGGAGGTGCCTTTTAATGTGCCAATGAGGGCTTTTTTATGTAAGTACAAAATGATCAAACTAGCCTAAAGATCAATGAAAGTCGCATATACATAATTCTCAACATTAAAAAAGGCACCTTCCAAATAGAAGGCACCTCTTAATTATTAACTATTTTGATCAGCTTTTTCAGCGTCCAATAATTCTTGCATGAATTTAAGATTATATGTATGGCTTTCTTTCAGTCTGCTATGTCTTGTTAGTTTGATTAAGTTTTGGTAGTGAGTGATTTCTTCCTCTAGTGATGAAATGACATTTGCACGATATTCTTTTAATTCTTGTTCGTTCATTTTTCATTCCTCCTATAATAGGGATTTAATAATTTAAGTATAACACTAATATGGAAAAATAAATCAAATTTCATTGTGAAAGAGGCAAGATTACACAAAATTTACAAAAAATTGTAGATCAATTAATTCGTAAGTAGGCAAATTAGGTTTTAAAAAAAGCGATCATTTTATTAGAAACAAACTATTAATGATGTCCTGAGAATTTCATAAATTATTTAAAGTATTTTCTGAAAAATCATTGTATTCTGTGTTTTGTGGTGGTAATATAGCTACAATATATTTTTTAGTGAATGGAGGGATTCAAAAAAAAGTAAAAGTTAGAAGTCATATTTTTTTTCGTTCGTTACCTAACATGTGTTAGGTAGATTAGAAAGTAATCTTATTTTTTTACCTATTTACCTAACGATTGTTAGGTGGTTTTTGTAATATTTTTCGCTCATTACCTAACAAACATTAGTTAGGAGTTTTTAAAGTAGATAATATAAATATTTGAGTTAAAGGAAAGAAACTATATTTTTTAACTCATTACCTAACGTACATTAGTTAGGTGAATTAGGGGGATTTGTATAAAGGATGACTATTAAAACAAAATCAACAAAAGAAAGTATTAAGGAAGCAGCAACAAAGTTATTCGCAAAAAAAGGATATTCTGGAATGACACTTAGAGAAATCGCAAATGAAGTTGGGATTAAGGCACCATCTGTTTATGCTTTTTTTGAGGGAAAGGATGATATTTTTCTAGCTGTATATAAGGAAACATTGGATGGACATTTATCAATCGTTGAGTCACATTTTAAAAGCAATCAATCTACTAAAGTTCAACTCTACTCTATTTTAAAATCAGCGATTGATTTTCAGTATCAAGAGGAACTAAAAGCTAAAATATTAGTTCGTCTCATGACATCTCCACCAGAGTTTATAAAGGAAGATATTATGAAACGTTTTGGTTCAATGGAGCAAGATGAGTATAAAATTCTTTCTGAAATTTTTAGACTAGGGATTGAGAAAGGGGAAATTAAAGATAGTGATTGTCATGCGTTAGCTTTATCGTTCCAATGCATAATGGACGGGCTGTTTTGGCAAATGCATCGACATAGTGAAGAGGAGATTTATACAAGATTGGATCTAACATTTAATCAGTTTTGGAATGGAATTTCACAATAAATAAAGGTTTACTAACTGGTGAAAAATAATGGGGAGGTCAGATTAATGGGAAATAAGTCAAATATTGGAGATGATTATTCACTATCAAGGGTTCCACAATCGGCGCGACTACCGATGTGGGATATTATGCTTGTGCGAGTTGGTGCTTTGGCAACATTGTCTCAGTTTATGTTGGGTGCTTCATTAGGGTATGGGATGACTTTTTGGCAAGCGTTTTGGGCGACGATGTTCGGAAGTGTTCTGTTGCAAATTGTTAGTTTTCTATTAGGTTATGCAGGGGCACGCGAAGGACTTTCTACTAGTCTTTTATCCCGTTGGACTGGATTCGGTAGATATGGCTCCAGTATTATCGGCTTTGTTGTTTCCATATGTTGTATTGGTTGGTTTGGCGTACAGAACTCTGTTTTTGCAAATGGATTAGTCGAGGCGACTAATGGTAAATTGATTCTTCCTGTTGCTGCTGCGATTACAGGTATAGGTGTAACTGTCTTAGTTATTTTTGGATTTAAACTATTAAGCCTAACAGCGAAAATTGCAGTTCCTGCTTTTCTGATCGTAGTAGGATTCGGAGTTTATAAAGTTCTTAGTGATCATTCAATTATTAGTTTAATAGGAACGCCTCCTCCAGGTCAGTCACTTTCAATTGGCGTTGGTGCAACATTGGTTGCTGGAGGATTTATGATTGGTGCTGTTATTACGCCAGACTTTAGTCGCTTTGCTCGAAGCGGTAAAGATGTTTTTTGGATGACTACGATTGGTACTCTTGTCGGTGAATTAGGCGTTAGTATGATTGCGGTATTGATGTCACATGCAGCAAAAACAAATGATGTTGTGAGTATTATGCTACAAACATCTGGTTGGATTGGTGCAGCAGTTGTTGTTTTCTCTACTGTAAAAATCAATAACTTGAACTTATATTCTTCTTCTCTAGGATTTACGAATATTATCGATACGATTTTTAAAGTTAAAGTGAATCGTGGAATTGTAACACTTGTGATTGGATTAATCGGTTCATTATTATCCATTCTTGGTATTCTTGACCGTTTTGTAGATTTTCTAGTTTTCCTTGGCGTCATGATTCCACCGATTGCGGGAATTATGGTCATTGATTACTTTGTATTAAAGACCTATCGAAAAGCGTTGGATGAGAGTAAGGAAAAGGGAACTTTACCAGCTGAACCAGAAAAGATTAATCCAGTGACATTAATTGCATGGGCAGCAGGATTTGCAGCTGGTTATTTTATAAAATTTGGAATTCCATCAATTAACTCACTTGTATTAAGTGGAATTGTTTATTACTTCGGTGTTTTAATTTTAAAAGCAATTAAAAATAAGCGAGTAGTGGATGAAAAAATTACCGCATAAAATTTCTGAATATTGGAGGTATTCTAAAAATGAGAAAAATAGGGAAACAGGAAATTGAAGATATTGCTGTAGGTGCTGCTTTACTAGGTACAGGAGGAGGGGGAGACCCATACATAGGTAAGTTAATGGCTTTACAAGCGATTGAAGAATATGGCGAAATCACTTTATTAAATGTAGATGAAGTGCCGGATGATGCATTAATTGTTCCATCAGCGATGATGGGTGCTCCAACCGTATTGCTTGAAAAAGTTCCAAGTGGTGAAGAGATGTTTAGTGCATTTCAAAACCTTGAATCTTATTTAGGAAAGAAAATATATGCAACGATGCCAATCGAGGCTGGTGGTCTAAATTCGATGATTCCTCTTGCCCTTGCAGCGAAGCTAGGTTTACCTGTTGTGGATGTAGACGGCATGGGAAGAGCATTTCCAGAATTACAAATGGTTACATTTTACTTAGACGGTATTTCGGCTACACCAATGGTTCTTGCCGATGAGAAAGGGAATAATTCTGTACTATCAACAATCAATAATCTTTGGACTGAACGGATTGCCCGTGCAGCAACAATTGAAATGGGTGGTTCTGTCATGACTGCCATTTACCCGATGACTGGAAAAAATTTAAAAGATAGTGGAATCCGTAACATTCTTCAACTCGAAGAAGAGTTAGGAAAAGCAATCAGACTTGCAAAAGAAAACAATGCAGATCCAGTTAAAGAGGCATTAAAATGTGCGAAAGGCTTTGAACTTTTCCGTGGAAAAGTAACAGATATTAACAGAAAAACTGAAAGCGGATTTGCAAAAGGGATCGCAACATTTGAGGGCATTAATGAATATAAAGGGGAAACATTAGAAGTTCGTTTCCAAAATGAGCACTTACTGGCACAAACAGATCAGCGTTTACTTTGTGTCACACCAGATTTAATTGCTGTACTTGATGCAGAAACAGGACTTCCAATTACAACAGAAGGTATTCGATATGGCGCGAGATGTGTAGTAGTCGGAATTCCTTGTCATCCAAAATGGAGAACTGAAAAAGGAATTGAAACAGTAGGACCAAAATACTTTGGCTACGATGTTGACTATATACCAGTAGAAGAACTTGTTAAAAAAGGAGTGACATTATAATGAGTACATATCGAATTGGTATTGACGTTGGTGGAACGCATACTGATGCAGTTCTTTTAGATGACCATAATCAAGTAGTATCTGAAACGAAATCTCCTACAACAGAAGATGTTGCGACAGGAATTTATACAGCATTGAAGAAAATTATCGACGACGCGAATGTACCAAGAGAACAAATTAAATACGCAATGCTAGGTACTACACATTGTACAAATGCAATTGTTGAAAGAAAGAGATTAAATAAAATTGCAGCGATTCGGATTGGAGCCCCTGCAACTTTAGCAGTAAAACCTCTAGTCGGTGTTCCTGATGATCTTCGTGAAGCACTTGGTAAATATGTCTATTTAGTACGTGGTGGTCACGAGTTTGATGGAAGAGAAATTGTTTCTTTAGACGAAGCACATTTATATCAAATTGCAAATGAAATTGAAGGAAAAGTTGATTCGGTAGCAATTACTTCTGTATTTTCACCTGTTTCAAAATCTCACGAAGAAAGAGCAAGTGAAATTATGAAGGAAGTACTTGGAGATGATGTAGCTATTTCACTATCATCAGAAATTGGTTCAGTAGGATTACTAGAAAGAGAGAATGCTACGATTATCAATGCCGCAGTTGTAGATGTTGCAAAAACAGCGGCAGATGGATTCATTAATGCATTAAATAATGAAGGGATTGAAGCAAAAGTATTTTTCGGACAAAATGATGGTACATTAATGTCTGTAGAATATGCTGTGAAATATCCTATTTTTACAATCGCTTGCGGTCCGACAAACTCATTACGTGGAGCATCTTATCTGACTAAAAGTTCAGATGCGATTGTTGTAGACGTAGGAGGTACAACATCGGATGTTGGTGTTTTAATTCAATCTTTCCCACGTGAATCTTCTCTTGCAGTAGAAATAGGCGGAGCGCGAACAAACTTCCGTATGCCTGACCTAATTTCAATTGGACTTGGCGGAGGAACGATTATTCGAATCAAGGATAATGGAGAATTCACAGTTGGGCCTGATAGTGTTGGCTATCGCCTTCCAGAAAAAAGTTTAATTTTCGGAGGAGATACGTTAACTACAACAGACGTAGCAGTTGCCCTTGGCAAAGTCGAGCTAGGTGATCCATCAAAAGTAGCTCATCTAGATAAAGAATTATTAAATAAAGTGTATGTGAAAATGGTCGAGTTAGTTGAAGAAGCAATCGATAAGATGAAAACAAGCGCAGAAGATGTGCCGGTTATTCTAGTTGGTGGTGGTAGCATCCTACTTCCTGAAAATTTAAAAGGAGCTTCAGAAGTTATTCGTCCGCAACATTCAGGTGTAGCGAATGCAATTGGCGCAGCTATTTCACAAGTAAGTGGTCAAGTAGAACGAATTTATAAATTAGTAGAATTAACTCGTGATCAAGCATTAGAAATGGCAAAGGATGAGGCAAAGCAAGAAGCAATAAAAGCGGGAGCAGATCCTAATAACTTGGTAATTGTTGATGTTGAGGATGTGCCACTGGCTTATTTGCCAGGTAATGCGACTCGTGTAAGGGTAAAGGCTGCTGGAGATTTGGCAAAGGTTGAGGTTAATGAATTAGTTTAATATGGAATTAGGCACCTTCTATTTTGGAGGTGTCTTTTTAACGTGTTGAAAAATTGAAATATAAGTTACATAATGGAAGCAATTTTCCACATGAAAAAAATCCCCTCCATTGGAGAGAACAATCTTTTCTTTTGACTGTCTCCTAAAAGGGGATTCAAACTATATATTTTCTTTTATATTTTTAATTTCTTTGCTTAAGTAAATCTCTAATCTCTGCTAATTGATTTTCTATATTGGTTAGACGACTTTGCATGTCATCAATCTCTTGTTCTGCTTTATAATTTATTGCAAAATCTATAATGGATTCATGCTTATCGCGTACTGCTTGTCGGTTTTGACTCATCATTATGACTGGTGCTTGAAATGCTGCAATAAAAGATAGACATAAGTTCAACAAGATAAAAGGCGCAGAGTCAAAATGAAAAGCTTTCGTGATCGATAAGCTATTCCAAATCATCCAGGCAGCAAGTGTACAACTAAACCAAATAATAAATTTCCAACTGCCACCAAATTGAGCAATTTTATCTGCGATTCTCTCAGACAATTTTGTTCGTTGGGTGTAATCACTATTTAAATGTTGCAGAATTTCTGACTCATAACGATCCACTAATCGGTCAATACGTGATAAGTTTTCATGGTTTAAATCAATATCAAACCCTTGAATTTTTTTTGGTTTCTCAACTTGTTTTTTAAAGTAAATTTGCTTCCAAATGTTGTGTACCATATTCCAACCTCCTCTTTTCTAGAGGAAGCCTTCAAAAGCTTATAAAAGTTGGATTACATTTTTATGATGTAATCCTCCTCGGATATTCAATTGTATGACTTCCTCTGATGTCGGTAAATTATCCGAATCACCTATACTGGGACTACCCATAAAAATGTTCCACCTCACTTTTTTCGTATAAATAATACCTTTACTATTATATGATGACTTATCCGATAGGACTATACTATTTTTAAATAATTTATTATATTCCTTTATATAATCTTATTTCTATTTCTAATTCAATAAAAAAAGGCGCGTCTGCGACTAGGGATATTTTTTAACAAGAGGGACGGATATACCGTCCCGTTTAGCATGATTATTTTTTCTCTTTTGTATTAAATGTTTCTTCATAGCGCTTGGATAATATGTAATAATGATAGCCTCTTGAATTTGAAATCAATTGAGATAATAATGTTTTTGCTTCTTCATGTTTGTTTTTCTTCAGTAATAGTTCGAACTCAAGTAAGTTTTTAAATTTCTTTGAACGCATTGAGTCCTTTGTTGCTTTTGCTTTCTCTAGTTCATTTTCTTCAATAAATAAAAGTGTTTTGTAATATGAATTCCACTCAGGTACTTTAATGAAATCAATACGTTCATTAATAAATCGTATATCTTTTTTGGAAAAGCCGTAAACAACTTGATAAATGGCTTTTTTTGAGGGGCTAATTCGTTTCTTCATAACGTATTGATACGACTGTTCGATCTCATCGTGCATATGGTTTGTAACAGAATAAAGAAAATAAAGGATTGATTTTTTCGATTGCTTACTTAGAAAGCGTTCGATCCGCGTTAGGTTTTTTGAAAAATAAAATGGATAAAACATTGTCCAAAAAAATAAGAAAAGAACTGCAACATAAAAGATTCCAAATACATAAGATGGTGCATCATATAGACCTAAACAAAAAGCACCGATAAACAATGAGATAATAAATATAATTTTTTTCATAAAGCCTCCGTGTTTTACTTCTAGATGTATCTAAATTATATCATCCTTATCCATTTTAGGTCTTTTATATGTAAGCTAGGGAATCAAATCAATCTATTTAGAAGCGAATGAATAGAGTAATGTATTACTAGATTACTACCACTCGGCATGTATTGTATCGGATTACTTAGAAATTGCTGAGATTTTCACGATTTTTAAGCTTGATACTTGATGATTAAAGTTACCTAAATCATTAACATCATCTGTAAGAACAATCGACGCTCCTTTATAATTTGCATCGGAAAATAAAGTGACTTGATAGCCCGGTGCAATATGTATAGAAGAAATGGTATCATTGCCAATACCTTTTACAAGCTGATCGTAATCATAATTACCTGATCCTAATATTTCTGATGCACCGCCAAAAGCATTTTCCTTATATACCGTCACAGGCATTTCTACACCGTTTACGCGAAAAAACATATCTATGAATCCAGCAGTCTCTCGTTCTGCTTGATTTAACTGAACAAGAGTCGGATTTTTTACCTCGTTTTTCCACATGGCAGAATAATAGTTACTGTAAGCTGCTTGCCAGAAGTAATTAATAATCGTATCATTCCAAACTTGAGGTAAAACGGATTTTGCTTGTACCGCAGCTTGATGAATCCATGCTTCAGGATCAGTCGAAGCGATCCAATTATATAAACCTGAATCTGGCACCGTCATTTGACTTTGAATACTTTCCGCATAATTTTCAAACTTCGAATGATAGCCCGGTGCGTTATGATCTAAATTGGAAATATTTGAAGCATGTAGAGGCTGTGTTACATCTGTAAAATAGTGTAAAGATACTCCCAAATAGTAGAATGCATTGTAAAAATCACCTTTTTTATAGTAATCCGATGCTAGATTAAAATACTTCGCTCCTGATTGACGAGCTGTTGGATAAGAAACTCCCGTATAATTTGTTTGTGTGTCTGGATCATAGAAGTGAGACATAAATGTGCCAGTATCATAAAAAGGATTAATATGGTCTGCATCGTATAAGCCCTGCTCCCAACGATCGCGAAACTGATTAAGTAGAGTTGTAGGCTTGTTGATTGCAGGATTCGTATTATCAGCTATAAGCTTGACACTGCCATTTACGATAAAATGATGTGTACTATGATCCTGATTATGAACATCCTCGTCAGACCATGCGAATGCTTTTTGATCATTGCCAAATAATGATGTGATTGCAAGTGCACTTCCAGCAACTAGTGATAATAGCTTTTTTGATTGAATACGTTTTTTCATAATACACCTTCTTTTTTGTATTTGGTTGTCTTACACGCAACAATGTTTAAGTATAATAAGTTTTTGTTAACGAGATATTTCATTTGTATGAAAATTTGTTAAATTTTGGAAACTATGCCGATCATGGAAATAGTGGGTTCTACAAAGTTTTGATAATAAAGCCAAATTTTTAAGAATTAAAATAAAAGTACATAATCCTTTTTGTGTTCCATATTAATTTAAAGACCTGCAAATTCATTTGTTTGGTGGTGATTAAAATATGGAGATTAGTACTACTGCTAGAAAATCTCTTTCAAAAAATGTGTCCGAGGATGCAATGGTAGTAAACAAAGAGATAAATGTATATGGGGTTTTTGATGGAGCAACACCAATTTCTCTATTTAAGAATGCTGATGGCATGAATGGTGCATATATAGCTTCAAATTTATTTAGAAAGTATTTTCAAAATCATTTCAGAGCTGAAATGACTTTATCAGAAGGAATTATTCTAGCAAATAGAAGACTAATGAAAGAAATGAAGTTAAATAATGTAGACATAAACCGTCCAGAGGAACGGTGGTCAACATGTGTTGCCATTATAAAAATTGAAAAGCAAAAGGTATCATTTGCTCAACTTGGGGATTGTATGATTTTAGCAGAATACCATAATGGTCAAATAAATATCTTAACTAATGATACAGTAAAAGATATTAGTATTAGGGCAAAAATGAGACGAGAAAAAGAGCGGAAACAAGGGCTAGTTTTACCAGATGAATCATACTACCAGTCTATTAAAAATCAACTTATTTATAATCGAAGTATGGCTAATACAGTTGATGGTTATTCAGTTGCAAACGGAACCGAAGCTGTCGGAAACTATATTCAATCGGGATCTATAAATACAAAAAATTTAAAGTCAATTTTACTAATCAGTGATGGATTATTTCATCCGAAGTTTGATTTGATCCATTCTTTTAAAGTAATTAAGGAGATTGGTTTGGATGAATATTCAAAACGATTAGAAATGGAAGAGTTGAAAAGTAAGATTCATTCTGATGATAAGACGGGGATATTTGTTCGCTTTTAATTTTAGATGCCAAATTAGGTATCTTTTTTATGTATAAATATTGTAACAAATATAAAAGCAATATTTTTTAATCTAGAAAATGCAATTGAAAGGGCAGTCGTTTTATGTAACGGCGAAACTCTTGTAATTGAGGACTTTCCAAGAGAAATACGTGAAATGAAGAATGAAAGTTTAATTGAATCAGTGAATGACGATCTCCCTTTACCAGATATTTTAGATCAAATCGAGAGAAAGTACATATTAAAAGCTCTTGATGATTCGCTTGGTCAGCCTGCAAAAGCAGCTAGAAAGCTCGGGATATCCAGACAAAGTCTTTTATATAAGATGAATAAGTATTTTTCTGAGAAAGTTTAGTGGGAGGCTGGTTTGAAGGGCTTAAATATTTGACCTTTTGAATCATTTTTTCTTTGATGCACATACAATTCTAGATATCATTCAAATTAATGCTTGGAGATTTTTACTTACTTATAGAAAATCAGAAAAAAGGAAGTGACTAATTGTTCAATATTATCAAAGTAACTCATGAACATATCGAGCAAGTAATAAGTTTACGTTTGAAGCTTTTAAATGAATTGGGCGAATTGAAGTCTCTTGAAGAGGAGAAACTGATCGAAACTTCAACTAGGGAATATTTGAATACTGCACTTTCAAAAAATGAATTTATATCCTTTATGGTAGAAAATAAAGGAGTACCAGTTAGTATTAGTGGGATGGTCTTATTTAAAAGACCACCTTATTTAGAGAATTTGCAAGGGATTGAAGCTTATATTTTAAATATGTATACAGTCACTGAGTTTCGTGGTAAGGGATTAGCTAGAAGATTGCTTGAAAAATGTATTAATGAATGTAAAAAAAATGGAGTTAAACGAGTTTGGTTGCATGCTTCAGAGGATGGACGGCCACTATATAAAAAAATGGGTTTTACTAAAAAAGATAGTGAAATGGAATTGTATTTATAAAGATTTTTTTATTCAACATAATGGCAGTTTAGTTATAAGGATTTTTTTATCAAAGTAAATATTGGAAGAGAATTTGTATAAAAAATGTAAATTTTTTCCATTTTAAAGGCGAATAACTAAAACAATTATAATTAATTATTATATAATAATTATATAAGATTACTTTCTTGTTTTTGTTTTTTACCAATGTCACCTATTATTCAATTATTTTATAGAGAAACTCTTTCTCCAACGAGTTTCTCTCTTTTTAATTCTTGTTGAACGAACGCATGCAAAAGTTGAACAAAAAGAGTAGAAGTCGAATTCACTTCCACATTAGGCGTACACACATGATGCGTTTTTGAATTGTACTACTTTTTCGTGCTAGAATGAATACAACTTCAATTGAAAGAAAATATAAGTGTGTATACTCTTATTCGAGGAGAATTTATGAATTTCGAGCAAATGGAATACATCGTGAAAGTTGCAAGCGAGAAATCAATCATTAAGGCTGCAGAAAAATTGCATATTACAAGTTCAGGTCTAAGTCAATCGATCTCCCAATTAGAGCATGAAATGGGAATAAGTATTTTTAACCGTTCAAGAAAAGGAACATTTCCAACAGAAGAAGGAAAGATTTTAATAAATAGAGCTAGTGAAGTGTTAGAAATTATCAATAAGTTAAATGAAGAGCTGTATGATTATAAAAATAATAAAAAGATTCATTTGAAAATAGTAGCTGCTCCTACTTTCGCAGCAGTACTTCTACAAGCAATGAACAGAATTAAGGATGAACATCCGAATGTAACGATTGAAATCGAGGAAAAAGATCCACCACTAATAATGGAAACAATTAAACACACTGAATATGATTTTTGCTTTTTCCCTCAAGATTTAGAGATATTAAAGAGTGAAAAAAATATTAACTATGAATTAATTCGGACTGATCGTGTTCACGTTATTGTAGGAAAAAACTCGCCTCTCTATCATCTTGACTACGTAACAAAAGCTGATGTATTAGAAATGGATACAGCATGCTATTCAATCTATTCTGATTATTATTATTCTAAATTAATTAAAGAAAATAAAAATAAAATAAGAGTAACGACAAACAGTATGAATATACTTACAGAGGCTGTTAGAGAACATAATGTATTTGTATATTCTCATGAGTCAGGCGCTAAATATCATCCTTACATTCTAAGTGGAAACTTAAGATCTATTCCTTACAAAGAAAATAATGAATTCGTTGTGAAGGATTTATGGGTAATCTATCCAAAAAATAAAAAGCTTTCAATTATAAGTAAAAAATTTATCGAAATCGTTAAAGAAATAGCCACTCAGTGATGAGAGGTTATTTTTTTGTTTAAGAATCCTTTTTAGTCTTCTGTATACTAATAGAATAGTTGAAATATGATAAACGTCCTGATTCAATATTGGGAAAATTTGTTAAAATTATGGTTGGAGCAAATCAGCTCAAATAATTGGAACAAAGGAGAAACTATGCAGAACAGAAACGTAGTACTTGTGGAACTAAATGCAGAAAATTGGTATGAATGCTGTCTATTAGAGGTAGCTGAAGATCAAAAGAGTCACATCGAACCGAATGCCATCTCGATTGCACAATCGAAATTTGAACCTTCACTAAAGCCATATGCTATTCATTTTGAAGGTAAAGCGGTTGGATTTTTAATGTTTAATACTACTGAAGAAGAGCTAGATGGCTATTGGATCTATAGAATAATGGTAGATAAGAATTTTCAACAAAAAGGACTTGGTAAAATTGCTACTCAGTTAATGATCGATGAGATGATTAAACAAACAAATGCCAAAAGAATTGTTGTAGGATATCACCCTGAAAACCTAGGAGCACATAATTTATATTCAAGTATAGGATTTATTGATCATGGCGATCGATTTGGGAAAGAAATGGCAGTAGTATTAGATATAAAGCATTAGTAAGTGTTCCTTGATTAACTAAAAGTAGTAAACAGTAAAGAAGGGATAGCAATTTAGCTATCCCTTAAATTTTCGATCGATTCCTGTAAATTAAAATAAATTTGTATGCTGTTTTTATTGAGTGTCTTCGTCGATTTTGTACTCTAAAATATCACCTGGCTGACAATCCAATGTCTTACAGATCGCTTCTAATGTTGAAAAACGAACCGCTTTTGCTTTACCATTTTTCAAAATGGAAAGATTCGCCATCGTAATTCCAACTCTTTCTGAAAGCTCCGTTACGCTCATTTTTCGTTTTGCTAACATCACATCGATATTAATAATTATTGCCATACCATCCACCTCAGACCGTTAAATCATTTTCTGATTTTATGTTAATCGCTTCTTGAAGAAGTTGTTGGAGGATAGCAGCAAAAACGGCGATAACCAACGAAGCAAAAATGATGATCAGTCCCAAAAATCCAATAGGAGGGTCAACTTTCTTCGCTATAAAATGAAAGAGTGGCATACCTAATACATAGATAACACTAATTGCAATCGCACAGTACTTTATATTTTTTAACGCCTTTACAGATAATTCCGAGAACGCTATGTTGTCGTCAATGTACCGTAAAAGATTGAAAGCCTGATAGAGAGCAAAATAAAAAGGCACAGCAGCTCCATACAACACGATGAAAACGAGATATTTCATTGCTGCAATATTTGGATACATTTTTGCTGCGAAATTCGCAAAACGGGGTACCAAAAATATACATAAAGCTAGCACTGCAATTCCAGCGAGAAAAATAATTGCCTTTAAGAAAGTAGTTGAACTTCTTTTACCATTCATAATTAAGTACCTCACTTATTTAATGACAATATGAATTTAACATATTATTTATCGTTTTACAATAAATTTCTGTTGTTTTTTATTATATTATTATTGTTATTGAATATACTTTCATTTTGACAAAAAGAAAAAACATTTCTCATACAAGAAATGCTTTTTCTTTAATCATGTTAAATGTATTTCATTTATTTGCAGCGTTTATTACATCAAGAGAATGATTAATTGCCGTTTTACATTTATTTACATCTGGGGTTGATGTACGAGCTGCTGCTAATACAACGTCAATCGTACCATCAATTTTAGTCCATGAAGTACTATCTATTTTTCTAAGTTTAGCCTCTGACGTATCCCAATTATGTTCCAAACTGTCAGCATCTTTTTTAGCTAAATTAAAGTTCTTTGAGTTCACATCCGACAACATTTTATTTTCTATTGTTGCAAATTCTGTTAATTGACCAGATAATGATGTTTCAGTAGAAGCTACATTTGATGATAATTTAATATAACCGCCGATACCAACTGCTAAGAAAATACACAGTGCTAAAATAGTTTGTGTCATTATATTATTTTTATTTCTATTTTCATCTATTTTTTCAATATATAATGAAATATCAATTTTTGAAACAGCAAGGAAAACAATGATTCCTAAAATTGCGACCAGAAAAATGATACTTGTACTTGTTGTTCCTAAGCCTAACCCACCATTCACTTTTGGTTGTGATAAATAATCTCCTAGTGATGCTCCAAGTGGACGTGTAAGAATGTACGCAATCCAGAACCCTAACATTCCATCAAGTTTTAAAAACTTCCAGGCTAAGAAAACACAAAGTATGATCACAATAACTGTTACACCAGTTTTAAAATATCCTAGTCCAAGTTGTTCAGAATATAAATCCCCAACAGCAGTACCTAGTGCAAATGTAAAAAGAATCGCTAACCAATAAAATATTTCTCTTTTTCTTGTGAAAATTGAATGGATCGAAAGTGTTTTTTCACTAAGAAACCAAAAAAGAAACGTTAATGCAAGTAGCGCGGAGAATACAATCGTACTTGTTTCAAGAGGTACGCCAATTGCATCAGTCAAATTATCAGTTACCAATGTACCAAATACACTTATTAGTACAACAGTGATCCAATAAGTACTTGGAACATATTTCTTTGCCTTGAATTGAAAAAATAAAGAGATAAAAAATGCAACACCCATAAGGACCGTTGTAAGTCCTAAACCCAAACCAACGTTAAAATTCAAGAAATCCGCAAATGTTTCACCAACAGTTGTACATAGAACTTTAATAATCCAGAAAAATATTGTAACTTCTGGTACCTTGTTAAGCATAGTATTTATTGTCTTTTGTTTTGTCTCCATAATTGAATTCCTTTCTATTGAATTAAAGTACATTTGTATAATCACACATAATAATGAAAGGAAAATGAAAAACTGGAGATTTGAACAAAATATTTTTAGAAATTGATATCTTCTTTGGATTATTGATTTTGGTTACAACAAAACAAATTAAAGGAGTAGGCAAATCCTACTCCTTTTTTATTGAATAAATATAGATTACTTTGCTTTATTAAAATCCTGTATCGCTTCTTTGTTCATGCCTTTTTTTAGGTAAGCATTTCCGCGATCACTGTAAGCAAGTTTAAATTGGGGATTCAATTCAATTGACTTGCTGAAATCGGCAATAGCTTGATCATACATCTGCTTATAGTAATAGGCAAGCCCGCGGTCGTCATATACGAGGTAATCTTTTGAATTCAAATCAATCGCCTTGTTGTAATCGGCAATGGCCTGATCGTACATCTGCTTACTGTGATAGGCATACCCGCGGTTGTCATATACTTGGTAATCTTTCGAATTCAAATCAATGGCTTTGCTGTAATCAGAAATGGCCTGGTCGAACATCTGCTTGCTTTGATAGGCAAGCCCCCGGTCGTTATATACGAGGTAATCTTTTTGATTTAAATCAATGGCCTTGCTGTAATCAGAAATGGCCTGATCGAACATCTTCATATTATAATAGGCAAGCCCTCGGTTGTCATATACCAGGTAGTCTTTTTGATTTAAATCGATGGCCTTGTTGAAATCGGCAATGGCCTGTTTATACATTTGCTTATCGTAAAAGACAAGCCCGCGGTTGTTATATGCCAGGTAAAATTTTGAATTCAAATCAATGGCCTTGTTATAATCGGAAACGGCCTGATCATACATGTGTTTATAGTAATAGGCAAGCCCTCGATTGTTATAGGCCTTATAATGTTTTGGATCTAATTCAATAGCTTTGTCAAAATCAGAAATAGCCACATCGTACATTTGTTTATCCAGATAGACAAGCCCAAGGTTACTATATGATGTTGCATAATCAGGTTTTAATTTTATCGCCTTGTTTAACAGAAATGGCTTGATCATACATCTTCTGATCGTAAAAAGTAAGCCCTCGATTGTTATATGACAAATAATCTTTCGGATTTAAATCAATGGCTTTGTTATAATCGGCAATGGCCCGATCATACATCTGCTTTTGGTAGTAGGCAAGCCCGCGGTTGTAATATAAAATGTAATCTTTTGAATTCAACTCAATGGCTTTGGTGTAATCTGTTATGGCCTAATCATACATTTGCTGATTGTAAAAGGTAAGCCCGCGGTTGCCATATGGCTTATATTCTTTCGGATTCAATTCAATTGCCTTATTGTAATCTGCAATGGCTTGATCGTACTTTTTTTTGTGATGATATGACAGCCCCCGATTATTATAAGCTTCCCACATATTAGGATTGTTTTTTATTGCCTTGTTTAAATTAGAAATCGCCGCGTCATACTTCCCTTGTTGTTCTTCTTTATAGCCTTTATTATTGTAGTAATTTGCCAGAGAGCTACACCCGCCTAAAACCAGGCCAAAAGATAATATTAAGATTAGTTTTAAAAATGATTTTATTGCACTCACCTCTTTCATTGAATTTATAAATTCGAACAAAAGAATAGCTTATAAATGCAAGATGATTTCCTCAAGAAAAAACATCCTTCTCCTTTTTAATTTTGTATCCATCAGAATCACCGTTTTGATTATATGCTTTTTATTGCATTACTAAGCTAGTTACATAGTCTCAAAAACGAATTGGATTTTTGTATAATGAAGAATCATAGGAGAATCGGAGTTTTCAATTCGTGAAGTCTAAGATCCATTAGAAATGTTATTATTAGGAGAAGATACTTCGAAGGGATGAGCTTTATGAAGCATTATTTCAGCTGGGAAGATGAATATATTAGAGGTACTACATATATTGAAGTAGAAAATGGCTATGCAATCAAACAAATTGCAGTTAAACAAAACCAATACATAGCGTCAAACCGTAAAGACGAAGAACATCATTATTATTTAGCTGAAGGGTTATTAGATGTAAGTGAAATGATTGATGACGGTGGTAGTGAGATTAGCAAGAATGAATTTTATGTAATATGGAATAAATATCTTGAGGTTCTAATTAATACTTGGAATATTACAAAGGAGAAATATCCAATTGGTTTAATGGTTGAAGGTATAATCGAAGTCTTTTATCCTCAAGGTGTAATAGTTAATTTTGCCGAAAATGTAATTGGAGTCGCTGACTATACTAAATGTAAAGAAAGTACGCAACCTGAAAACCTTTATCCCCATCATAAAATAACAGGAAATGTTAGTGGTTATGATGAAGAAAATATGTGGTTAATTATAGAGAAGCCAAAGGTGTATTAAAATATTTCTTATAGCCCATTAGTTCAATGGGAAATTGGTCTGCTTCGGCAGACCGTTTTTTATTGTTCAATCTTGTTTTGGAATAAAAAGGAATAAATTAATGCATATCGAATGTATTAATGAATTATCTTCAAAAAAATCTATTTTAAGTAATATGAGAAACCGTAAAAAGGTGGAATGAATTTGAGGAATCTTGTGTGTGCTCAGTATATATTAGTTGGACTCTTTTTTGTCTATATGACATATTTTAATACTTTTACTGGTCCTCATTTTTTCAGAGTTTTAGGATGGGGTTTATTTAGTATAGGAGTACTATATCAATTTTTTCCTAATTTCAATAAAAATTTTATTTCATTTATCGATTCATTTAATATTGATGAAAGTAAAGAAAAAGGGGAAGAGAAACCTGTTTCTAAAAATTAATTAACAATATTTGTTTTTAACCACTAATTGGTGCGACTCATTTTTTAAAAGGTATGAACTCTTGAAAGTTGACGAATGTAGGTGGTTTTCTTGAAAAAGGTCATTGTTTCTTGTATATTTCTAGTCTTTTTAGTTGCTATTGGTGTTTATTATTACATTCCAAAGACTGTAAATGAGTCAATAAAGGGTGTTGAATATCAATTAGGTTCAGGTCATGATCAAGTAAATTCTGTGACGATAAAACTAAAGGGCAAACTTCATCAATCTTTATTAGGAAAAAGAAAGTTTGTAGGGCTAATCGATGTAAAAGGTGCTAATTATCTTAATCCAAATAAAGATCGCAATTTAGAAATAGCATTTGATCAAAATGGCATGGGGACAATAGAATATGGTTACTTTAAAAATGGACAACCAAAATTCGATATCTATGGTATTCTCTTTGCCAACAAAGATTTTAACAAAGTGACGATCGAGGAACTTAGAGAAGATCATAATGGGAAAGGTTGGTCAAGTAAAGACGGATGGATGATTACAGGTCCAGCTAATAGCAAAAGTGAAGCTTTAATCATTTCAAATGAGTTAATGAAAAAAATTTTAAGAAACAAATTAAAATAATTACATTACAGATTCAACAAATTATTCTTAAAATCATGAGTCACATTTGTGGCTCTATTTAATTGGCTTTGTTAAAGTAGATGTTGATTTTCTTATACAGCTAATGGCAGTTTAGTTCTATAATAAATGGTCCTTTAAAGCAATAAACTTTACGAAACAGTGTTAAGATATTACAAAATAAAAAAATAAGAGGATGAATCCATCTGATTCGCCGCTCTTTTATTGTGATTTGAATCGTAGTCTTTCAATTGACTAAGTAAAGATGAAAAAACCAATCGAACCGATAAGGATAATAAGACCGAAAAAATAATGAATAAGTGAACTTGCATATTAGAAGGCTGTTTGCATCGTATGAATTTTAAAGAGGTCTTATTCAACTTAACTCCCATTGCTATTTTTATTTTTTATAGTTATTCTTGATTTTGCGCAATTGAAATAAAGCAAATAGTCCAATTATGCCGAATAGTAGTTCTCGTAGTAGTTCGCGCAAGCGTACTCACCTCCAGCTAACTTATTGCAGTTGAACTGTTTCTTTTTTTCGTTCAATGATAATCATTCTACAAATAGCAATAATTTTCCTTTACTAATATTTTATTTTATAAAAGCAACAACCTTTAAGAAAAGAGCCTTAAAATATTATTTTCATGTTGAACTAACACATGCGATAGTTGAAGATCATGAGTTACCTGCAACACGTTTTTTTATTGAAGTAAATGGCAGTATAGTTGAAGAAGGAGTTCGGTAACTCTATATTAATTGCAGAAATGTTAACTCTTTATTAATAAGGTGAAAATATGTGGACTCCATACGAAAAAAGAAATGGACACCCTCAAGACTTTAATGTTCAATATAGATTTTATTCACCTGAAGAAGGTGGAAAACAGAGCATGCCTATACAAGGTTATAGGTGTGATTTTGCTTATCAAGAAGACGATATAAAAAAACGGGTATATATATGATACATCCTGAATTTGAGGATAATGATGGAAATGTACTATTAGATGACAAAATTTCAATTAAACAAACGGGAACAGCAAGGATGTGGATTTTATCGCCTGAAATAAGGGAGGAAATTCATAAACATAAGATTAAGTTAGGGACCAAAGGTTATTTTATGGAAGGTTCAAGAAGAGTGGGTGAAATTGAGGTGATTAAAATAGTTGGATTGTTTTTAAATAATTAAACCCTATGCAACTAAAGCAATGCGTTAGCCAACCATGAATCAATAATTCACCACAGTGAATGGAAGTTTTCACCTTACTTCCATAGTAGTGAATGGAAGTTTTCACCTTACTTCCATAGTAGTTGTACAACACGAGTTGTTTTGGCGAGCGCTTTTTTATTCAACAAAATGGCAGTATAGTTGAATAAGAACAGGGATAGGTACTCTCTTGACATATCATCTCGAATTAAATACAATATTTCTAGAAATACTGAAATAAGAAAATAAGAATTTCTGAAAGGAGGTTTTTAGTGGTGAACGATGATAATGCAGTAAAAATCTATAAGGCACTAGGTGAATCAACTCGATTACAAATCGTAAAATTACTTTCACAGCAATCGGAGTTAGCTTGCCTGGAAATGGCAAATCAGTTACAAGTTCCTGCCAATTCAACATTAACGCATCATTTAAAACCATTGCTTGATTGCGGATTATTAACAGTTCGCAGAGAAGGTACCTTCAGATATTACAGTTTGCAACGAGAAGTACTTGCACAATACGCACCCGCTTTACTTTAATGTTAAAGCGGTAAAATTTTATTTTTAATTTCGGTATTTATAGAAATACCGAATTAACTAAAATGAATGGAGGAAAAATAAATAAGTTAATTTAGCAAAGAACCATTTTCTTTGGGGAAAATCAAAAAATGGTTTAGAAAGTAAATTATTTGAACCGGTAAAAATCGGAGCTTAGCCGTCTTACTTTAAAAGTTAAAAGGCAGCGGTTATCTATAAATCAAACTTACCTAATTGTAAGTAATTTAATTGAGAAAGTAGGAATTACTAAAATGAAAAGAATGCTTTGGGTTTTTCTTATGATGTCCGCCGGAGCAACGTTTATTTCTTCGCTATTCCCATTATATGGTGAGTATTTTCATATGAGCAGTTTAGAAATTTCCGTTTTGTTTGCCATATATGCCGTGATCTTGTTGCCGACCTTGTTTATCGTGGGAGCAAGAGGGAGCTATTTGGGATTGAAGCGGGTGCTTCGCGCCAGTATATGGATTTCCATCGCTTCGACGTTGCTCTTTATCTGGAGTCAAAACGTCTGGATGCTCTATGCGGCGAGGATTTTGGAAGGCATCGCATACGGTGCTTTTATGGGCACGGCAAGTGCATTTTTATTAAAACAAATTTCTCACGACAAAGTGCCTTCGGCACTCAAATTATCAGGGGTAACGGTAAACGTTGGTTCCGGCCTGGGTCCAGCCATTTCAGGTTTAGTAGTGCAATATTTACATTTTCAGCCGCTTCGGTTGCCATATTGGTTTCTGCTCGCCATGCTCTTGAGTTCCTTGGTCATTCTGGAAATGCTACCGAAACACGAAGATTCCCAATCAAAAAAATCGGCTAGAGCCAAGATTTCGCTCGGCGTTCCCGACAATATTCGCTCCCACTTTTGGTCTTTTATCGGACTTCCAGGCTTTACGATGATGATGTTAGCCGGCATCGGATTTTCTCTGATTCCGTCTTTTGCAAAAACCGTCATTCACACCTCTAATCACTCTATACCGGGGTTATTAATACTGATGAATTGGGGCGTCGCGGCATTGATGCAGTACTTGCCTTGGATAAATAATCCTGTTATGCGAATGCGTATAGGAATCGTTTTACTAGCCATTGGACCGTGGATCATTGTTTTTTCTGGTGAGACATCGAATTTGTTTTTGCTTGCCGTCGGCATGTTCATTCAAGGTGTTGGCGCTGGATGGACTTTCCAAATTGCTTTAAGGTTTGCCGGGGAATTGCCGAAGCCGCAAGAACGTCCGCAAGTTATTTCGGCGTTATATTTGTGCGCTTACGCCGGATTCATCATTCCTCCTGTTGGAGTGGGAGTGCTGACTCAATTTTTTAGCTTGAACTTCTCATTGGTTATTCTAAATTTGTTTGCTGCGCTTATCGTTATCTATGTATTGATTTATTCAGTCAGATTTAATCGTTATTATTCTAACGTTACTGATGGGAAAATCCAGGCAAAAAAAGTGAATTAAGGGAGGTGATTCTATGACATAGTCAAATTTGAGAATATGATTGTGACACTTGTAAGTTTAGATATCTGTATAGAGATAATTCATGGATATATCATAACAAACTGCGCTGATCACTGGCGAAAATAGAGGACTCAGTCGACAATTTGCTCTTTAACTCATTGCTCGCACGAAATCCTGATCCTCCCAACGAAGCAGACGTCTTAACACTACACAAATTATGAATTAGCGAGGATCACAATTCTTAATCGAAGTAAGCGATCCTTCCTTCTAAAATGAATATGCTTATTTAAAGAGCAAAAAAAGAGGAGAATATAACAATGACAACTATAACTACAACACAAGTAACTAATGATTTTAATAAAATTGTAACTGGACGCCGTTCAATTAGAAATTACGATAAATCAGTAAAAATTAGCCGTGACGAGATGACTGGGATTCTGACCTTAGCAACACTTGCTCCCTCTACATTTAATTTGCAGCCATGGCGCTTTCTTGTGATTGAAAGCCCTGAGGCCAAAGCAACACTTGCCCCATTGGCTCGTTACAACCAAACCCAGGTTGAAACATCCTCAGCAGTAATTGCTGTTTTTGGCGATTTGAATAAATTTGAGAAGTTCGAGGAAATCTACGGCACTGCTGTAGAAAAGGGATATGTACCTTTAGAATATAAAGAACGAAGTCATGCAACTATTTCAGGATATTTTGAAACCATTTCACGTCAAGATATGAAAGGTGAAGTTTTATTGGATGGCGGACTTGTATCCATGCAGTTAATGCTTGCTGCCCGTGCTTATGGATATGATACTAATCCAATCGGCGGATATGAAAAAGAAAAAATTGCTCAAGCTTTTGGATTAGATAAAGACCGTTATGTTCCTGTTATGTTAATCTCTATCGGCAAAGCTACCGATAATGGGCGTCTAACTGTACGTCTCCCAATTGAACAAGTCGCACAATGGAAGTAAAAGATGTAAATAAGAAAAGTGACGTACGATGATCATTATTCATGATACGTTATATTTTAATCAAGTAAAGCAAGACATGTTTTTGGAGGAGACTCAGCTGCTGAATGTTTCTTCAAGAGAAGAGAACTGAAATATTTCAGGCCTTGGCCCAGATAAAGGGATAAAGCTTTATAAAACGTGTGGGAACTCACCAACACCTTAATTAGTATTGCCACATACACTCCACACATGTAGAGTGTGTGGCTGAGATGGTTTTAAGAGTTTAATTAAAAGAGTAGCCAATGGCTACTCTTTCATACGTTTTTTCATGTTCATGGAACAATTTAATTTAAATTAAAGAATGGGAAAATATTAAAATTTATTATTCCCGAATTTACGAATAACCGTGTTATCGTGTTAAATTATTTAGAGCAAATTCCACAATAATTACGTTTAAAGAATTGAAGTAGTTTAAAAATTGTTAGAAGAAATAAAACATCAGTTAGTTCCTTTTTTATTCAACAAAATGGCAGTATAGTTGCATAAGAAATTTAATATAATTTAATGGATATCATAAATAAATTGCTAATTAGTCAGGAGAGTAGAAAGAAATAAGTTAAAAGAATTTAGTCCTAATCAAAAGGAGTAACCTAAAAGATAACATTAAGCCAAGAAAGAGGAGGTAAATATGTCAAACTACATAACTCCTGAGTTATCTTCTGAACAAATTATTTCAATTATAAGAAATGGGCTAAATCAAACCAATATTCCCAAGAATATCATCATTGTTGGTGCAGGTATGGCCGGACTAGTCTCTGGCTCTTTGCTTAAACAAGCTGGACACAATGTTACAATTTTAGAGGCTTCTGAAAGATTGGGAGGACGTGTCTTTACGATGCGATCCGAATTTAGAAACGGACAGTATATTGAAGCAGGTGCGATGCGTATTCCTAATACGCATTTATATACATTAGAATATATCAAAAAATTCAAACTGCCGACTAATACCTTTATCAACTCGACTCCTAATGACATCATCTTTCTAAGAGGAAACAAGCTACGATTAAAGCATTACGAGGAAAACCCAGCTATGTTGGACTTTATGCTGGCCCCAAGCGAAAAGGGGAAATCCGCCATTCAATTGCTTCAATACGCATTAGAACCAGTGATTAATTTTTATAACCAAAACCCACTGAAAAATTGGCCTGTGATTGTCGAAAAGTTTGATAAATACTCGATGGAATTTTACTTGAAAGAAAATCCATTTGGACGGAGTTTATCCACAGGTGCCGTCGAAATTCTTAAAATCATGCTTGGATCAGAAGGATTTCCTGAGCTTTCTTTTCTTGAACTGTTAGATGAAGTAAAGGTTTTTTTTAAACCTGGTATCCAATTCTATGAGATAACAGGTGGATTTGATCAACTTCCTAAAGCTTTTATCCCTGAATTAGAAGAAAAAATTCATTACGGGCATAAGGTTAAGAAAATTGTTCAGCATGATAATCAAGTAACCATCCATTCAGAGCATAAAATCTTAGGGTCTTTTCAAATAACGGGAGATCTTGCGATTATCACGATACCTTTTTCTGTATTGCAATTTGTCGAAATTGAACCAGTAACTTCTTTTTCCAGTGAAAAATGGAAAGCGATTCGACAACTTCATTATGTAAATTCAACGAAAATCGGAATCCAGTTTTCTAATCGTTTTTGGGAAAGAGAAGGAATGTATGGTGGAATGGCCTCTTCTGACCTTCCGATTACTTATACACAATATCCTAGTCGGGATCTTGGTTCAAAAGGGTCAGGAGTTGTGCTGGCTAGTTATACTTGGGAGGATGATGCGATACCTTGGGAAAGTTTAGCGAATCAAGATAGAATAAAACAAGCATTAAAAAGCTTGGCTACTATCCATGGCAAGCAGGTTTATTATGCCTTTCAAACTGGCACAAGTTTCAGCTGGCTACGTGATCCGAATTATGGTGGGGCATTTGCTATGTTTAAACCTTTTCAAGCTATGGAACTTTCTCCTTACATTTCCAGTCCAGAAGGAAGAGTACATTTTGCTGGCGAGCATGCCTCATCATACCACGGTTGGATTCAAGGTGCGATTGAGTCTGCTGTATATGCTGCATATGAAGTTAATGACTTACCAAGAACTTGTTTTCAAGCTAATCAAATGTAAAAATTGAAAAATCTTTGCTAAGTGATGGTGAGTACCTGTATTAGAATAAAAAAGTTTAAATTCAAGATAAAACAATAAACTAATTTTTTAGAATATGTTAAATAAATAAAGCATGCAATAGTTGAAGAACTTAAAGGACTCGATCATGACTCCTTTTTTATTACAATTATCGAATACAACGGAATTTTGGAGGGAATTAGCTTGAATGCTATGCCTGCTATAATAATTGGATTACTTTTGGTAGCTTATTCACTTTATAAACTAAAAAAGAAATGATATGTTCTTTCTTGTAAAAATAAAAGCATAATATCTTATTGAATTAACGCATGCTTTAGTTGAATTTCACGAGTACTTAATTGGTACTCTTTTTTATTAAATTAAATGGTAGGTTAGTGGACAAGCAGGAGGTCATTTCTCTCTTTTGTAGAACAATTTTAATAAAGAAATGAAATAACAACGGAGGATATTCCTTTGATAAAATTTTTATTAAAAGAGATAAAAGAAATAGAACCTTGGAAAGAAAATAATCAGTATTTTCTACATTGGTTTGGCTTAACAGACTCATATTATTGGATATCAATAGACGAAAATGTTGAGTTATTTCGGTATAGTGAGGAGTTTATTGCTAAGTATGGACTTAATCCTTCACTTCCTTATGTAGATTATCAATGTGCAAGGCTTTTATGGGATATTATTGAGTTACTTGATTTTGTTTCCGTTTCTATTCCAAGTAAAGTTTTTGAGATAATTGAAACTATTGATAAATTTGAATCCTATCTTTCAACTTTGTCTGATTGGCTAGAAAACAAATGGAATGAGACTAATGAAATGTATGATGAAATTTATGAAGTTGCAAGGCAATGGATTGACCTTCGCAGATTAGATTCTGAATACCTTATAGGTGCACCTGATATTTATTTTTTTAGGTCGGAAGAAAAAATATATATAAGATGGTTCTCAGAATATAAAGAAAGTGATGGAACAAAAATGTGGACGGAAAATAAGGGGGAGAAAGTAATTGAATATGATGATTTAATTAGAGAACTAAACTCGACCCTAATTAAATTTGAGAAATCAATGGAAACTCAAATAGATGCCGCCCTGAATACGCCCCCCAAAAATATATATATAGATAGTAAACAATTAGATAAAAACCAAATTCAATTTAAAGAACTAATAGAAAATATTCCAATGCGTCTAAATTTTGCATCCAAAGAAGAGCCAGATTGGGAAGATGTACTAAATAAAATAAACTTAATAAAAGCAATGAACTAATGCTAGCTATAGTTAAAATTCACGGGTTTTAATGTAACTCTTTCTTTGTGACTATGTTACTAGCTAGGTAATGTAATAAGTAGCATATAATCAAAACGTCGATTTGGAT
Source organism: Gottfriedia acidiceleris (assembly GCF_050457485.1). GTDB lineage: Bacteria > Bacillota > Bacilli > Bacillales > Bacillaceae_G > Gottfriedia > Gottfriedia acidiceleris_D. The sequence continues at coordinate 310,932 of NZ_JBCMJM010000008.1, read as the reverse complement.
CAAATATATTTGGGATTAAACATATTTAATATTCCGTTCTTTTAAATGAATAAGAAGGGGAAAAGTTAATGTCTAAAGCATCTTTTATCGCAGAATTATTGAAGAATGGTCAAACCATCGAAAGGCATAAAGAATCGGGTAATAGTATGCTTCCTATCATCAAATCAAACCAACCTGTCACATTAGTTCCTGTGACAGAAGAAACTGAATTAACCGAACACGATATTGTATTTTGTAAAGTAAAGGGGAAGTACTACATACACAAAATCTTGAAAATTCGTGAAAATCAATATCAAATTGGAAATAATCGTGGCTATATAAATGGTTGGGTCACTAGAGAGAAGATTTACGGTAAAGTAACAAAAATTTGGGATAAGTAACATTATCCCGCTACATTTAAAAAAGGTGTATAGTTTATCACATAATTTGGGGTCTGATTAATCAATCAGATCCTTTATACTTATCTAGCAGGTTAGTTTAAAAGGATTTCGAATCATTGTAAAGAATTTAAACTGTATATACTTAAAGTTTTTAGGAGGTAAAATGAAAAATAATGTGGTGGATGACTTTTTCCAGTCGGCGGTGCACTTTTGCAGCATAATTGAAGATTTTGATTTCTAATCAGATAGATTCTAAATTAAATCTCTCCTCGTATCTCTTTTAGATTTGTATTCCAAAGCAATCTATCTTCCCGAAGTAGAACCAAGAAATGACGAGATAAATAACCTTCATATAGTTGTACCTCTAATTTATTTTAGTGAATACGGCGAATATTGGGAAGTTTTCAACCCTTACGACTTAGAAGTACCAGTGTAGGCAAGTTTATCTGACGACATATTAGATATTTATAAAGAAGTTAAAAAAGGTATCCTTTATATGAAAAAAGGCTATCTCGAAATGGAAATTTAAGTTTGAAATTTACTTGGGGCAGTCACGCTGTTAATGCAATTCGTGCCTTACATTCGGCAAATCTTAAGTAGTCTTATTGAGCTAAAGCATACTTTAGTTGAACAATACAATCGGCTGAAAAGTCGGTTTTTTTATATTGCTAAAGGAGGCTGGTTTATTGAAGAAGGATATTTCCTATTTTAAGCGAATTGTAATTTCAAACATTCCTTACAAATAAATGTATTGATAATACCAGGTACATAGGAGGTATAAGACATGAAGATCAATAGAATAGATCATGTGAGTATAAATGTAAACGATCTTTCAGATGCTAAAGAGTTTTTTCTTGATCTTGGACTTGAAGTGAAAGCTGAATGGGAATTGGATGGAGAACTGTTGGACAGAATAATTGGGCTTAATGGTGTTAAAACGGCATGTGTAGGATTGGGGATGCCAGATGGTCAGGCATGGATCGAACTGGTCAAATTTTATACGCCGTCAGATGAAAGAGATATTCAGCAACCTTTTGCGAATACGCTGGGTATCCGACATATTTGCTTTGCAGTTGAGGATATTGAAGCTATTATTGCCAAACTGAAAAAGAAGGGCACTGAAATCTTTAGTGAAATACAGCAATATGAAGAAAGTTATAAGTTATGCTACGTTCGTGGCCCAGAAGGAATTATTTTAGAGTTGGCGGAGAAAATCAAATAAATATTAAATGGGTTTTTTAATGATTTTGATCTCCAACTTTAAAGATATCTTCTTAAACTTTCGGGTTCCTTAGTGAAGAACATGATCGACAATTTTGTCGGTGTTTTTTAATGTCTAATTGATAGTATTGATTAATTTAGAAATGGGGAAAATTTTTACAAAGTGAAGAATATAAGAAAAGGATTTAAGAAGAAAAATATCTTCTAAACAATAAAAACAGTTAGTGATTCCTTGTTTATATAAATATAAGAAAACAACTATAATTTAGTACATAGGAGGATTTTATGAGAAATGTTATTTTATTTTTACATTCTTCTTTAGATGGTTTTGTAGAAGGACCAAACGGTCAAATGGATATTGGATGGGTATCTTACAATGAAGAATTAGAAAAGCATGCTAGAGAAATTTTAAGTACTGTAGACACAGTGTTATGGGGAAGAGGAACATATCAAATGATGGAAAATTATTGGACCTCAGTACCTTCTAACCCTGAAGCATCAGAATATGAAATTGAACATGCTAAATGGATAGAAGAGACATCAAAAGTTGTTTTTTCTACGACACTCGAAAAAGCTGAATGGAATAATTCAAAATTAGTAAAAGAAAATATTGAGGAAGAAATTAAAAACATAAAAAAACAGCCAGGTAAAGATATTATTATTTTAGGTAGCCCAAGGTTTGCACATGCTCTTATGGAACTTGATTTAATTGATGTAATTAAAATTACTATTTCACCAGTTATTATTGGAAGTGGTCTACCTTTATTTAAGGCCTCGGAATATAAACGCAACCTCTCACTTGTCGAAAACAAAACATTTAATTCTGGTGTAGTTGGCCTTACATATAATATTTTAAAATCATAACTTATAAACAATGAAAACTTGTGCAACTAATGAAAACATTAGTTGTTTTTTATTGAAAACTCTTACATATAAGCTTCTATGTCTCTTATAAAATATGTATAGACTCGAATAAATTAAAAACTATATAAAATAATTCTCACAAACTATATAATATACATTTAAGTGCTTAAATATAGGAGAATTATCAATATGGAACTTTTTATGGTTGGATTAGCTCTTTCAGCATCCTTATGTTTTGATATAGGTGTTGCAAATGTCGCTGTTATACAAACGAGTTTGACTAGAGGTACAGCCCCTGGTATTTATATGGGGTTAGGCGCAACTACTTCAGACTTACTTTATGCAATTTTATCGCTTGTAGGTTTATCGCTTTTATTAAATAATATTTACGTTAGATATGTACTTTGGGTAGGTGGTACATTAGTTCTTGTTTATATGACTTATCTTATGTTAAAAGATGCGTTTAAGCAAAGAAGCTTAAACTTAGAAGCAGATAACAGTAAAGTTAAAAGATCAATTTATAAAGATTATTTTAAAGGATTTACCTTAACAGCTTCTTCTCCATCTGGTTTTCTTTGGTTTGCAACTGTTGGAGGAAGTATTATTTCTGCGACAATAAAGAATCACTCTAAAATCGAGATCTTTTACTTTTTTGGTGGATTCCTTTTATTTAATCTATTATGGTCACTTTTATTACCAATCGCTGTTAAGAAAGCAGAACACCTAGTAGGACCAAAAATACTTAATATTTTTTCTTTTATAGCAGCAATTATATTTCTTTACTTTGCAGGTCATGTATTCATGGATGGGTACAAAAATTTATTAAATTAAGTAATATAAACAAGATACAATAGCCATTCCTTGTAAGTCAAAGGAGTGGCTTTTTTTGCTTCATGCTGGTTTTTTGGAAGTAAATGGAAGTTTAGCTGAAAGGAGTTTATTAAGAATTTAACGAATATACTACTAGACAATTTCAATTTTAGAATTTAGAAAAAGAGGGAAGGATTTTGAAACTAAAATACAAAGCACATCCCAAAGCAAAGATAGTTGGATATAGTATTTTACTGAGTATTTTTATATCTTTTTTACTCATACTATTTTTTGTATTTTCATTTTGGGATGTATTCAGTCATACATATTTTTTATTTATAATACCTTTATTACCGTTCATAATCTTTAGTTTGCTTTTTATTCCAAAAACTTTATTTTTTATTAATCTTGATTCAATTGATTATTTGAGGTTAGAGAATAGTATACTTACTATCCATCATCAAGGTATATTTAGTTCTAGAAAACTAATAAAAGTTGAAGAAATAGAAAAAGCATTTATTATTAGTAATAAATTCATCTTAGTAACTCAGTCCGGAAAAGAAATTGAAATTTACATTAGTAATTTATTATTGAAAGATTTTGAGAAACTGATAAAGGAATTAAGTAATTCTATTACAATTAGTAAAAATTTTGATGTTTTGTAACTAAAATAAAGAGTGGTTGAATAATCCTAGACTGCTTTGGAAGTTCTTTTCTATTGCATCTTTAACATAACTTTTCTTCTAAATGTACATACATGTTAAAACTCAAAAGCTACATAATGTGGCTTTTTTATTTTTACCGTTGAAATGATAATATAGAATTCAATTGATTGATTGATTGAAAGGCTGATATATATGAATAAAAGTCATTCTTCACTATTTATAGGAAAAATAGAAGTATTTCTACCAAATCCTTCAATTTCATATTTTTTCATTGCAGAAGATTTAGCGGATTTTTTCAAAATGGAAACAAATTATGAAGCGGTTAAATACTTTCGTAAAATTCTACGTGAAAATATGGATTTAAAGGATTATAAGAAAATAGAGTTTGATAGAGAATCCAGTGAAGTAGTAATCAGGACTTCAAATGCTTTGGTAATGTTAGAAATCGTTGTTTTAATGAACAAATTGATTAATTTTGAGCTATCTAAAGAGGAAATAAGAAAAGTAGAGCAACAACTAATTTCGCATAAGAGACCCAAGAAACAAAAATGGTCTATAGGAGATTTATTTCTTATTTCACTTAGCAATAATACATATGCTTTAGGACAAGTAGTATGGCTTTCCTATTCGGAACCAGTTTGTGGGCTATTCGATATTAATTTTAGAAAAATTCCTGACTTATTTGAGACTGACAATTACAATTATATTTCAGTTTTATCAGTAACCTCGTGTTCTTTAGATGATTACAGTTGGAAAGTGGTAGGAAATATAGATGTAATGATAGATAAGAGTGAGGTTGACAGGAAACATATAGGGGAATCAGAAATTGGTTCAATTAGTCATTCAAGTGGCGTGCTTGATGATCTTGCTGAAGCATATTTTGGAATTCAACCTTGGAATGTTATGTATGATGAAGATTTTTATGACCAGTTGCTTTTACCTTCAGTTACTCGTCCATCCACTTCGATAATATTAAGCCCGTTAGAGAGGGAGCGTTACCGTACGTAAAATAGGTGGGGGAGGATTTTTAGCAGCCAATGAACCCATTAACGTGCAGATATGACTTACTCCAATTATAATTCCAATTACGTAGCCATATCTGTAGTTATCTTTGAAATCACTAACACTAATTATCGATTTCTTTCCATTTTCCTTTTTAACCAAAACGGACTATATAAAATGTAAAAGCTCACAATCATCACCAATTCTGCCGATAGAAGATACCATGGCCAAGCTCCTAAGTAATCTAATAGAGAAGCATTTTCGGGCTTTTTCATGAGATACATGAAGTTAGTTTTCAACGACTTGTTAACGAAAAATACGCAAGCTGCATAAAGGTTAACAATGAGAACGGTCACCCACATGGATGGTATGGTCGGTCGATATTTGCTAGCCACCACCATAATCAAGCAGGCAAGCACAACTCCACCGTGCGAAACAAAAAACTCAAAATATCGAAAATGCGGAAACGAATAATGGCCAAGATCAGGTGTCAAGATGGCTTGAATGGAACTGGCTAAACCGGCAAAATACATGAATTGAAACACTCTATAGCTATTTGTCAGAAGCATTATAATTCCCAGAATGACAGTAATATCACTAAGTTCAAGTGGCAAACCCGTTTTAAGCGACCAAGCATTCTCATATACAAGCCATATATGAAAAAAAATCTCAGAAGCCAATAAGAGAAATGCTAAAGAAAAACGAAAAAGTCGTTTTTTCCCCGAGTCCTGAATCTGTTTTCTAAAGACAAATACAAGAACACTGAGAATCAAAATGATTCCGATAGTTAATAGGTGATTTAATGAAAAAAGGTGAAACGGACCCAATTTTGAATGAAATTGAAAAAATCTTTCCAACTTAATACCCCATTATCTGATTTGATTTTATGATTGAGTATTGTTAGTTTAGGGCAAATTCTACCAGTTCTATACAAGCGCTACCGTTCATATTTAACTTTGATGTTTCTTTTAAGAAAGAGTAAGATTAATTCTGGATATTAAAGCATCAAAAAATGAAGAAATAACGGGGTATTTAATTATGGCAAGACAAAAGAAACTAAGGGGAGAACGAAGACGTATTCGTAACCTTAAAAGGGATATAGCGGAACTTTCTAAAAAACTACCAACTCCTCGTTCAACAAGTAGTACTTATAAGGGGTATGACGCTTTTCATTTTCGAATGTTCGAAATGATTGGTGAGTTTGATTTAATTCCTAGACGTAAAAAAAGGGATTTTTTACAAGAGATTATTAATTTTGTTAGTAATTTACATAATCTAAAAACAGTAAAAGAAAGTGAATATCGAATTATGTGTTTCTTCTTTCTTCCCCATATGGAGTATATTGTTGTATCCATTGGTTATACGAAAGCAGGATTAGATGATTTCTATCGAGGGCTTTATCATAGTGGTAAATTCAAAAAAGAAATGATTCCAATTGTTGACCCTAATTACTTACAAAGAGAGTGGCAAATAAATGTTCCATCTTACCTAGAAGTAAAAGGCTATCATTGTAATTTTAAAGCTAGAGAAAATCAAACGATGTGGCTTATTGGAAATTTATCATAAGATAGATAAAAGTGAGAACTCTACAGTTAATTTATTGAGCATTAGAGAAATTTTACTGTGATCTGAAATAAAGTGAGGAATTCCTTAATAATGGTTGGCTAACGCAGTTGTATTCACTGATTAGTCAGCTTTTTTTATTGCGTTAATAGGAGAAGGAATATTTGATCTTGGTTGGGCAGCGGGGAAAAGTTATATCAAACCAATCAGACTAAAGTTGGTAGCTAATATATTGGAAATAATTGGAGATAAATAATTTTTGCATGTACGTGTGTTGTTATTGCTGCTACTGCTGTTCCTTTTATTTAAATAATTTAATTTTAAGCACCCTTTCATTTATAAAATCTTTATAATAAAGATTAACAAAGGGTGTTTTTTTGATAATTCTAGTATCGTTTTTATTACGTTACTTTTTAAATTTTAATACCAACTGTAATGGAAAGCGTATTAATTCATTCAAGATTAGGGGAAGGTTTATGCTTGAAAAACCGATTTATTTAATTAAGCCTAGAATATTTACCTCAGATCAGTATTATAAGGTATATGTAAAAGAAGCTAGTTTTATTTTTGTAAAACTAGGTGGACAATTTTATGTAGAAAATGCAGTTGAAGAACAGCATTTTATATTAGGGCTGGTATTTTCCTTTTTTAGGAAGAAAGTTTTTGCAAAAAAACGTTCAGTATTTGAAGCCAATATGGATAAAGAAATAGAAAAAAATCCAGATTCCTTATTAGCTAAAAAAGCTAATTTTAAAATTGATCTAAATAGTTTAAAGTCAATTCAGGTCAACAATCATCCAACATTTCATTCAGGCTGGGATGATAATGGAAGTGTTAAAATGACATTAAATAACGGAAAAAATCTTAAATTTAATATTCCTAAGTCTGTTTCAACTAAGTCAATTATCGCGATATTTGAATCCAAAAATTTACCAATACAAAAAGTTTTTTAAAACTGAAGTTCAACAAGTGTGGAAGAATTAAAAATGAGGTATAGTGGGAATCATATTTTCTATTTTAAATTAACATTACAACTAAGTAGTAAAATGGGATATTCGTACTGAAAGAAAAGTATTGGCAGGATGGAGATTATTATGCTGCACCAGATTAGAATAGGAAATTGGTTAATCGAAGTTGATATTGATAGAACACGAGAATTTTATAATAAAGAAATGGAAGTCTGTAAATGCTTATATTGTAAAAATTATCTTGGAGCTACAGAGTATTTTAAGCCAACTGTAAATGATATTTTCGAGAAATTAGGAATTAATTCGGTTAAACCCGCGCATCTTTCAGAATTCCCAACTGAAATAACAATGAGACGATTATACATAGGTAATTATTATTTTGTTGGAAGAGTGGTAGAAGGCGAATTATGTTCTAATACACACTTTAATAAAATGAATACAATTGAGATTGAGAACTTTATATTTGGTTTCTCAGAGGAATTAGAGTTTTTGCCAGAAGATTTACCTGATCCAGTCTTACAAATAAGTTTTGAAGCTGAAATTCCCTGGATTCTAAAAGAAGATCCTGAAGTTTAAGTAGCAGAAAATTTTATTTATGGTCATAAATTACTGCAAAATTAAATCAAGCTAAGAGGTGAAACTGCATGGAGATTTCCATCCGAAATGCCAATCAAAACGACTACGAGTCATTATTACCATTATTTAGACAAGTTCACGATTTACACGTTTTTGAACGACCAGACCTATACAAAGAGAACTCAACTCCAGTAGGTGAAGAGGAATTCAATAACCAACTAAAAGATAGTAAACAACATATCCTAGTGGCAACTCTAGGTACTGAAATAGTTGGCGTAGCAGTTTTGAAGGAAGAAGAAATACTTGAAAACTCATTTGTTAATGCAAGGAAGATCTTACTTCTTAATAGTTTATGTGTTGATGATGCAAGTAGGAAAAAGGGGATTGGAAGAAAACTCATGCAATCTGTTCTTGATTTCGCGAAAGAATTGAATGTTGATAGTATTGAATTAGGTGTTTTAGAGAGCAATCAAAATGCGATCCATTTTTATGAGTCTATTGGAATGGCAACAAAAAACAGAAAAATGGAGTTTCGTTTAAGCTAAGTTAAAAAGTACATAAATAGTCGTTAGGATTGAATTCTGAGTACTCAGATCTCAATCCTTTTTTTATTTATCCAAACTTTAGAAACAATATTGTAAAAATTTTTAAAAAATATTACTAGAAATTACTAAATGTAAACGGTGTTCACTTAATTCATAAAGCAGTACATTATTGCAAATAAACTAAACTATAAAATAAAAAACCTGTACCATTGATTACTTTGTAATCGTAGGTACAAGCTTTTCTATTTAATCATTGTTGCTGAATAAGAGGTTGTTCTTTTAAATGATCCGTCAGCTCATCTACTACAAACGCAAATTCATCATAAGATACACATTCCAAAGGGAATTCTAATGCAATTTTGTTTTGCTTGTTGTAAATGGCTACAACTTTGGAACGGCGATCAACCATTCTTGTTTTCATGTTAGACTTTTGAATTGTGATCTTTTTTATGTCTTCTAGTAAAATTTGAGAGTGAGCATCTTTTTCAGTATACCTTACAACATTGCCGACGATTTCGATTTTGTTTTTTATTAGTTTGGTTTTATAAATATGATATGAAACGATTAAAACTGCAAGTAAAGATGTTAAAGTGATGTATACTGGGTCCATTGTGGAGAATGCTTGATATCCTCTAAAAGCTAGTAGGACGTACCAAGCGTAGAACCATTTACTTATTTTTGGTTTACCTACGTAGTATACAGTCGAAGCATCTTCTTCTTTTTCATTCGCTCTTTTGTCCATAAATAGTTGTACATGTTCTTCGATTGATTTTTCATTGAACTGTCCATCTTCTAAATAAGTCCCATCCCACATATGAACAGAGTCATCTTCTTCCTCTAGAGCATAGGCACCTACCCATGCTGGAATCACTTGATCATCATGTGAAACGGAAGCTAAATAATAACGGATTGGTTGGTTATATGCATTTTCAATATCAAGATGTTTGATTAACTCGATTGTTTCAGGGACAAAATCATGTTCTTGCACGATATATAAAAACAAGTGACTTTTAGCAAAGTATTCTTGTTTTTTCTCTTTAATAGGGAATAAGTGTTCTTTACGAATTCTAAGTATTTCCCAATAAAAGTATTCTGTGGATTCTATATTTGTTGCACAGTCCAACAGTTGTTCTTCAGGTACGTCAATGTCTCGTTGGAGAGCGGCAATAATTGCGTTCGTTCGAATAAACGGGTCAGTAAATGACATTGCTTCTTTTATAAAAGGTGTCATCTCATCATTAAAGTAATACTCCATTAAAGATAGATAAATCGACATAATTGAACGGATTTGTAAATAGGTTTCTTTCCATGAACCATACACAAACTTAATATCATAATCATTTTGATAAGGCAGAAATTCGTCTACTTGCTTTTGATAATCCACTAATAACAATGGTGCGATGTATTTTGTTTTGAAACGGTCTAGATAATTTTTATCTAAACAGTATGACAACAATCGATAAAAAGTAGTTTTATATTCTTCCACTTCAAATAATTGAGTATGTTTTTCTAAAAGTTTAATAATGATGCCAGGGTTGGCGTATAAAACATCTAATGGTAAGACAACTTGTTTATTTTGAATATCTTGTTCAATTAATTCCAAGATTTCTAGTTCATGCTCTTCTCCGTCAAAAGAGGTTATGTACCTGAATACTTCTTCTTTAGCAGCCTTACTATATTCAGGGTAATATTTTATTAATGCCTCTGTTAATTCAGGTATTTCAAAATCAGAGATGAATTTGATTAGATGGTAACTAGGTTCATCCCATACCTTAAATGATGTTGGATATGGATAAGCGGCTTCTTTTGCTAACCATTCTAATGTTAATAAATTAAATTGTAGGTCGTCTACTTCTGATAGTTCAATTAATTCAAAAATTGCATCATGTCGAATCGCTGGATCTGTATGTTTTAATCCTTCGACGATACGTTTCAATTGAGATTTATAATTTGACACAATATTCCTCCGATATCTAGTTGTATGTTTACATTTCTAACGATATTTTAATTTTATTGGAAATACTTATAGATCGCCACTGTTAAATACTTGTAAGGGAGCAGGTATGAGGGATTTATTCTTAAATACATGTGAAAAACTAAGGCAGCCGAAATAGAGTTATTTAATCTATGAAATTTTTAAAAGTAATAATTATTATTTTTCTATTGAAAGTTGTAGCTTTCTGATCGGCACTCCTTGCGGCACATGGTAAGGATAATCTTTTACATCCTGTTGATGAGTCGAATCAGTTTTTTGAGGCGGCAGCGGAGCCTAAAGAGTTGTAAATAATTGATGGTAAGCATAATGATATTATGTATCATGAGCATCCTGTGTTCCAGGAATTGGTTGGGGAGCTTAAGTGATTTTTGGGGAAGAATTTGAGTGATACTAAATTGGAGACAGTAAGATAATAGTTTTTAAAGAAAGGACGCATTTTGCGTCCTTTTAGTATTTAATAGAAGTAAAACTATTTTATGTTTTTTTAAAATTAACTTATAATTGATAATGAAGTTTTTTATTAAGTACAAAAACTAAAAAAGAAGGAGAGGAATAGAGGGGACCATATTCCGTTCTCTTAAAATGAAAAAACTAATTATATTAATTGCTACAGTTTTAATTATGTTGATTTTCACAGCTTGTGAAAAAATGGAAGCTCTTGAATCGAAACCAACCACTACAGAACTAACTTCTCCAACAAAAGAAAATGGTGACGATTCGATGAAAGTTGAATCGGCAGATATTTTGAAGAAGAAGCCATCTGAGTTCTTATCGAATAGTAAAAATTTTCAAGTTGGAGCTGAAACTTATCAGTCTGCTGAGGGAAGGATAGAGATCGATGTTAGAGTTTCTAACGCAAAAACATACATGAAAAATGTCATTGTCTCAGGTCTTCTACCAAAAAATGCTTATGAAGTTTTGTATACTCCCGATTTGTTGATTACGAACATTTTAATGAAAAAATCTTTTTCAGATAAAGCAATTTCTAAGGAATATATAATTTCTCCATCTATTAAGGCTCCAGGAGGTATTTCTGCAGGTAGAAGTTTTAACTTATTCCCTGAAGAGACATTCGAAGACGCAATAGCGAAATTAAGTGAGATTTCTATAAAAGTAAGCTGGGTTGATAAGAAAGATAAACCTCATACTGAATATATAAAGACAAAGATCCAGATTAAACGGCCTGAATAGAAAGCATTGCCACTTTGTTTGATTACATATGGCCCCGGTTATGCTAGGGCTTTTTGTGTTGTTTCACATTTTATGTAAAGTAATAAATGTGAATGTATTCACAAGCGTATCAAGGAGAGATAGGACCAAACACATTTCTTTCTATATAATGGGACATATAGTCTAATTTATAACAAATATCTAATTTAAAAATACCTGCAATACTTCTTTGTTTTTTTCAGCATCTAGTTCCAATACTTCACCGGCTTTTTCATATCTTTTAGGTGTGAAAGCACCGTCTACAGGAATTCGTAATGTTTCTACATCTTTATCCTTACCTTTAACTATGTAATCGGATCCTATTTTTAATAAGTCCATTGCAGATATGTTGGTTTGTATGTAAGGTTGGATCACACCTAACGTTTTAGGAAAACTAGCAATTCCTTTAATAGTAAGTACCTGGGATTTAATAGCATCTAGTACTTTTTGTTGTCTAACAACTCGATCGAAGTCACCTTTAGCATCATGCCTAAATCTTGCATAACCTAAAAGCTCTTTCCCATTTAATTGTTGAACCCCCGGTTGAAGACTGACTCCGATATGACTTTCCATTGGTTTCGCTACATTAATTGTTATTCCGTTTGGAGCAATCTCATCAATCATTTCTTCAAAACCTTTGAAATCAATTATTGCATAATATTCAATTTCGATTCCAAAATTTTGTTGAATTGTTTCTCGTAAAAGTTCAACCCCTCCAAAAGAATAAGCTGCGTTAATCTTATATTTTCCATATCCCGGAATTGAAACATAACTATCTCTCATAATTGAAACTAACTTTGTTTCGTGTTTTTTATTGTATTGTAAGATCATAATTGAATCCGTTCGAGAGCTTCCCCCTTTTTTATGAGCATCTTCTCCCAATAATAGAATGTTAGTTTTATTTGGTATTTTAGTAGAATTAAATTTAATAGTTTGTTTATTTGTGTTCTTTTCACCTAGCTGAATACCTTTTTTATATTGATAGAAGCCATAGCATAGTGTACTTGATATTAGAATGACTAGGATTAAACTTAGTTTTAATAAAAGACTTTTCTTCTTTTTCTTAGGATTTCTATTCATATCATAGTTCTCCGGTACCTTACAGTTATCTTCATCAAAGTTTAGTAAAATAAGTTTTCATTTAAGTAACCTCTTTATTATATTTTGAAATGATTAGAAAACCCTATCTATCAAATCGATCACCTCTTTATGTAATATATAATGTTTTAATTATAGTAATCTGGGGAATGAATTTAGTGGAATTTTTGTGAATGTTTTAGTAAAACCTTACAAATTTTTACTTTTAAAAGTACCTTTGTGAAGATTAAATAGTTTTTCAATAAATGTTCATTTCTTCCCGTAATAAATTAACTTATATGACAATGAAAAAAGTGATTCCAGAGGTAGCGGGATCACTTTTTCTCTAAAATTTTGTATATGAACGCCCTTTGAGTAAGATACCATGACTTTTATATTTTTGAAATAATCCATCCTTATATAATTCCAAAAACACTTAGTATTACATCTACAACATAAACGACTTTATTTAGATATTGTTTAATCTTCACAAAATTTTCTTATTTTAGGATAATTTAACAAGTATTTTAGTTTACTATGAAGTTGACTAATTGGTTAAGTCTAAAATGTTGTAATCTAAATTAAAGGAGGATTTTTTTTGAAAAAGTTAGTTGGTATTGCTGCTTTGTCTTCACTTTTGCTTTCTAGTTTTGGTCTACATTCTAATGTAAATGCTGCTTATGGTGGAAAAGTCTCTTTAAAAAACACATACGGAACATCTATTTCACAAACTGTAATGTATGGTCGTTCTGGGATTGATGTTAATTCATCAACAAATATTACTTATAAAGGTCAAACATATTCAAATAATACACTAGGTCCTGTAGTTGTTTATGCTACGGCAAGTTTATATAACAATTATGGTACTAAAATTTCATCAGTTAGTAAGGAAGCATCAAGTAGTACTTCTGCTACTGCTACTGCTTCTAAGAATTTCACTGTTGCGAAAGGAACCTATACTACAAAAACAAGTCATACTGTTGAAGTAATGAATTCTTATGGGAAAATTCCAGCTTCAACTTATAGAGGTTCAAGTTCTTATAAGACAACGACTTAATTTATTAGATAAAAATACAGTGTATAAAAAACACTGTATTTTTTATTTAGGAAATTTATGAAAATAGGAGTATTTAAGTTGAATAAAAAAAATTTTTTGGTTAAAACAATAGCAGTATGTGTAAGTTTATTTTTAATTTATAACTTGTTTATTTATGGAATAAGTGAGAATACAAATAATGTAGCTACAATAATATCTGTAAGCATTGAAAAGGAAACACCGCTTCAAACAAATGATAAATCATATGTGGTCCAGTCTATGACCATGCCATCTAAACAGGGGTTAAACTCAAAGATTATACACAATCCAAAAAACAATGGAATTTTAAATTACTATTTATTAAAGAAGAAGATAAAAGAATTAGATACTCACTTTTTGGTGAACTTTAAAATGGAAAAACCGGAGGATATATATATATTAGGTTTAGTAAGTAATAAATTGCTAAAATTTAATATTGATAATTCTAATGCAAACTATTTTATATTAAAAAACAACACAAATATTACTGGTAAGTTGGATGTATCTTTGAACATAAAATAAAATGGACAATGGAGATTTAAGTTTCATAGCTTTGACCAGTTCAGATTTAAAAAATTCTGGATCGTTTATTCATTTTACTACTTTAAGTATAGTCAACAAATCAATAAAAACGAGTTTTCCTGATATAAATTTACCCATTGAAAACGAGACATACCTTATCAAAAATTATCCAATTAAAATAGATCGGTTATCTGAAGATATGGATAAAGTATTTCTATTATCTTCCAAAAATCAATATACATCTAACTTTGACAGAGCTACACAATTAGGAATTAATAACATTTCCAATAATTCAATGGTTTCTATTATTTTACTAAACGAAGAAATGGAAGCTATTTCTAAACCTTTATTGCTAAAAGGTTTAGAGGATAAGAGGGCTAATATTTTTAATTATAATTTTCCTAAAAAAACAAAGGCTCTTCTAGTGATAGAAGAACCTACAGAGTCAAAACTTTTGAGTCGATATAATTTTATAATGGGTGAACCTACAGTACCAACAAGTATTGGTATGTTTATTGGTGAATAGATATTAGTTTACTTTTTTCTTTTTTTGATAAAATGAAAAGTAAACTGCAATAGATAAAAAACCACCATAAAAAGCCCAAATTGTTATAGCACTTTGCCACTCTCTTTGTATTAGAAAATAGGTACTTAGTATAACTACTAGAAGAAAACTAATTATTACTGTTGATTTAAACATAATCCAGCTCCTTAAAGTATTTTCTTTAAGCTTATCATATTTCAAAAGGTATATTATGTGAATAATCGAACAATATGTGAAGTTAACGGAAAAATTGAATGCCATTATATAGACGTTACTATAATTCTTCTAAAAAGGAGTTTCTTGAATGACGAAGATACTAGAGAATGGAGGAATAGTGATTTTTTCTATTTCATTTGTCATGAAGTAACTTTTTATTGTAAAAATATTCACAAAGATGACAAGGAGTTTTAGAAAAATTTACCTTACTAGATGGTAAGATAAATACGTAAACGTTTACTAAAAATACTAGGAGATAATTAAGTTCGAAACATGAATAACAGAGAAATATTATTTATTTTTTTACCAATCTTTTTACTAGTTTTATTATTTACAGGACCATTAATGTTCAATAAGAAAAGTAAATCATCCCCAACTAATGAAGTTATAAGTAAACCCATTTCAAACACGTTTCTTCCTATTAATGGGTCTTATAAACTTGGAGTAGGAGAAGTTACACCACTAAATTTTACTTATATTTATTCTGGTGATAAGAAAGACTTGTTTAATGAAATTTATTCGATCAATCTCAGTAATGAAGATTCAATTAGTATTGAGAGTTTTGAAGTAGATGGAAATGCTAAGGTTGGTGAGTACCATGTAAAAACTTTAATTCTTAATATTGTCAGTAAATCTGAAGGTAAAACAGAAATAAGGGATATAACCATACAAACTAAAAGTGGATTAAAAAAATATGATGTTGGAGCATTAGAAATAAATGTAATTGAAGATACTTCCGATAAGCCTCTAGAAGTAGGGAACTTTTATCCCATTATTAGAGATGAAAAAAATAATTACATTTATAGTTTGCAAAATAAAGGGAGCGATAAAATTGTTGTAAACAAATTTGATGCGGAATTGAATGGTGAACAGGTATTAAATATTAAACCATTCGTTATCGAAGCAAATAAACAAAAAGAAGAAGAAGTTCCTATTAAGTTAGATTTTCAAAAATCAATTTATGCTGTGACGGTGTTAAGACCATCAATACAATATTCAGATGGAAACAAACAAAGAGTTTTACTTCCACCACCAACTTGGTATGGCTTGGGAATTACAGAAGAACAAATAGAAAAGACAATTGAATATAATAATTAAGCATTTTAGTTCAATGTAAATAGATTAAATATCGCTACATATTGTATTTAGGAGTTGAGAAGATGAAAAAGTTAATCTATCATGGTGCAACTAATATTGAAATTGAAGAAAAGAAATTATCATTAATGACTCGACTTCATGTGAAAAATTTACTTTCACATCATGGAGAGTTATTTATTCATGATGATGCAATTGAATTTAAAGGTTGGAAAACTATTAAATGGATCGATATTATTGATCTGAAATTGGAAAATGATGCAACTGTTAGTTCAACATTATTCACAACTCAATCAAGACTTTTCTTTCTAAAATCAGCGAAACCTATAAAGCTAGTATTAAAAAATAATGAGGTTATATACTTTTACGTAAATTGGAATTTTGCCACAGGATTAAGTGATAACAATTATATTGTGAATTTAATGAAAGAGAAAATATCAAAAATATCATAGGCTTATAAATAAATCCTAAATTAATAGTTTTTTTGGTCCTGATATAAATATTAGTAGGACCCTATAAAAAGTAAGCAACTAACCCTTGTGGTAGTTGCTTTTTTTGTTCTTCGAAAGGATAGTAATGAATCCGGATATCAGCTTTACTATTGCAAAATATTCTTTCGACAAGTGAATGAAGAACTTGAGGATTTAGATCTGTAATGGAAGGGAACTCATTAAGTTTTGTTCCAATTGATGAGGAGGGATAGTTGTTTTGAAGGGCTTTCTCTACCTTTTGGCTTCCTGAAAAAAGGTAAATTTATCTGACAAATAATTAATAGGATTAACAAAGAATTTATATAGCTTTACAAATCTGAAATTGTAGATTAATAGATGGAGATTAATCTATTAAAAAGGAGAAAGGGGATTTAAAGAGAGAAACAAGCTTGATGGCTGGGTTTTTAACGCAAATGGTGGAACTGATGCCCATAATTTCACATCTACCACGGGTCATCTACTCGCTGAAAAAGAGGGCAGATTAGGTTTCTTGTCGATTCTGCTTTGCATGTTTCGTTGGCGCAGTAAAACGTACATAATAATCTATTTATACAGGAGGGATTCGGGAGAAAATGAATCGTTTACTACAAGCTTCTATTAGAAGAGCAGGCCTTATTATTACCCTTACTGTTATCGTTCTTGTATGGGGTGCAATATCTGCCTTTCAAATGCAGAGGGATTATCTACCTGAAATTAATAATCCTACACTTACGGTTACAGTAAAAGCACAGAGTCTGCAGGCTGATCAGGTTAAAGAATATATAACAAAGCCTATCCAGGAGGCGGTCAGGGTAGTAGACAATCTTCAGGATGTGGAAACTAATTCCTTTAATGGGGGCTCGTTTATCAGTCTAAATTTTCCTATGAAATATGATATGGAAAAGGCAGAGCAGCAAGTGAATAAAGCGCTAGAAGGAATTTCATTGCCAAAAGGATCTGATAAACCCCTTGTGAACCGTCTTAGTACGCATTCGCTTCCTATTATGACGATCAGTCTAAAAAGCAATAATGTTAATATTACCGAAAATATACTGAGGACTTCCGTACAAGAAGAAGTGGTAAAAGGACTTAAAACAGTTCCCGGAATAAAGGACATTCAAGTGTCAGGCGGTGGTAACGCTGGATACGCTATCTCAATTCGCAAGGACGATTTAATTAAGTCCGGTTTTAGTGTGGACGATATCAATAATTCTCTCAAACAACAACACACAACTGAAACAGAAGGGAACTTATCAGACGGCCAGATGACAGTTCCCATAAAAGTGAACGGCTGGGGGCTAAACAAAACAGATCTACAAAAGTTGCCTATAAGTCGTGCAGATGGGAAAACCATTTCACTTTCTAACGTGGCGGATATTTCGAATTCGATTGTTAATCTTCAGACCATATCCAGAACAAAAGGCACACCAAGTGTAGTACTGGATATATTAAAAACACCTTCATCCAATATTAGCAATCTGTCGAAAAGCATTCACAGCCGACTACAAGATATTACACCAATTAAAACTAAAGATGTAGAAGCTTCCATACTTTTTGACCAAGCTCAGCAGGTGAACCATTCCTTACAGGGACTCGTTAAAGAGGGGTTATTAGGGTGCTTGTTCTCCATGATCTGCGTATTTCTTTTCTTTCGCAATGTCCGCTCTACATTATTGATTGTTATCTCTCTACCAATATGTCTTTTAGCTACTACCGGTATCTTAAAGATATTAGGAATCTCCCTTAACATTCTTACCGTTTCCGGCCTTGTGGTGGCGATGGGAAGGGTTGTGGATGATTCGATTGTGATCTTGGACAATATCAACAGAAAAGTAAAAGAAGGAAAAGAATTAAAAAGCTTTTCATTCATTACACTGGCTGTAAAAGAGATGATTCCGGCGATCGTTTCATCTACGGCCACTACGGTTGCTGTATATATTCCAATAGCCCTTGTCGGTGGACTTGTTGGTGCAGCATTTTCAGGTTTTGCATGGTCTGTTGTTATTGCTCTTATTATTTCCTTAGTAGTTTCAGTTCTTGTAGTTCCTGCTCTATATAATCTTTTCTGGAAGGGAAAACCCACGGCACCCAATGATTTCCTGGCTCAACGTTCTTATAAGATGTATGACTGGATTTTTCAGAGAAAGAAGCTTCTTAGTATAATATCTGTAAGTTTATTTGTTATTTTGGCTGCAGCCTCAGCCTTGCTTCCAGTAAATTTCCTGACTATGACTAATAATACAGGGCAGCTTGGCATCCAAATTGAATTACCCAAAAATACATCGCTAAGTGAAGTAGACGAAGAAGTAAGGAGAGTTGAAGGACTGTTGCAAGGGAATTCAAACGTTACTTCATTTTCTTCCAGCTTAGGTTCTTCTTACACTCCTCAATCAGATGATGTATTTGATGCTGGAGGTGGATGGATACAGCAGCCGAATATAGCCAACCTATCCCTAAGCATTACAAAAAATGCAGATAAAACTAGAATGACTCGCCAATTACAAATGCAGTTGGATTCACTTAAAAGTACAGCAATCTATACGGTAACTGACAAGAGTATTTCAGGAGATGACTCTTTATTAAAAATTAATCTAAGTGGTGCGGATAGCCAAACTCTTGAAAATTTATCAGTCTCCGTTGGAAATCGCCTAAAGTTGATACCAGGCCTTGCTGTGCAAGGTTTGGCTGATGAAGAAGGAACCGCTTCTCAATATCAACTAACCTTAAATAGAAAGATGATTGAACAAAATGGTCTGGATTTAGTAGAGATAATAAATAGGTTCAAGTTAGACACTGTTGAAGGAACAATAGGTGAGATTTCGCTTAACCATAATACTTATCCTATCGTTTTACATCTTAAGAATATGAATAGTAAGAACGCCCAGGCCTTCAATGAAACAAATCCAGCCTTGCGATTATTAAATCAAATGGGAAACGAAGAGTTTATAAATAAAGAGGGAAGAACTTTTAAATTAAATCAGCTTGTGGTTGCAACTCCCATCACAGATGCATCAGTGATACAAGAGAAGGATGGTCATCCATACGCTGTTATTACAGGAAACATTATTTCTAGAGATGTAGGGAAAGTAACCAAACAAGTTAAAAGCGTACTGAAGGATACTCCGCTTCCCGAAGGAGTCCATTACTCTTTTGCAGGAGCTCCTGAGCAAGTAAAGGAAATGATTTATGAGATGGCCATTGCTTTATCATTTTCCATTTTGCTCGTCCTTTCCATTATCAGCTTTGTATTCAGGGGATGGAAGGCGCCTTTAACAGTATTAATTTGTATACCGCTTGCTGTCATTGGATCAGTCGCTGGTATGCTAATCTTCCAGTTAGAATGGAACCTGGCCGCCCTGGTCGGACTGTTAATGTTAACCGGAATTGTGGTTACAAATGGTATTGTTTTAGTAGATAAAATAGAGAGAAATAGGTTGGCAGGACACAGATTAGATGAAGCGCTATTCCTTGGTACATTATCTAGAATTAGGCCGATTCTCACAACTGCTTTAACAACAATTTTAACGCTACTGCCTTTAGCTTTATCATCTCAAACTGACACTATTATCTCTCAAACTCTCAGTATAGTTGTGATTGGTGGGTTAGTTAGCTCCACATTTATGAGCTTATTTATGATTCCTATTCTGTATAAATGGCTTCATAAAGACTATGATCAGAGTCCCAACGAAAGCTTAGATCATATCATTCATAAATTTAAACTAACCGTTTAAGAAGTGTATTAAATCCTGTGAACAAAGAATCGTTTTAAAAACGGTTCTTTTTTCTATTGATGAAATACTTTTATAAGTTACATAGAATGTGCCGTCCAAATGGTTCATACAATCATTTCTGGTCCATAAAGGAATAGATGGGCTAGACTTTTGGAATTCATTTAGTATTAAACCCTATCATTCTACTCTTTTTCCGCAAAAATTGTTCTACTACGTCCCCGATTAGGGGTGCCTTCAATTTCCTAGTAAGAAATTATTTATGTTATTTACTTGAACTTTATTTAAGTTATGTAAATTTATTTAGATAAGAAATTGAGAATTCCCAGGACTACGGATATTGATATACCAATGTTTTAATGTTGGTGATTATTCCAAGACTCTTATTTTTTTAGGGAAAATTTACTAATTAATACTTAACTATACTAAATATAACCTTTATATAAATTTACTAAACTTGAATAGTAGATTAATAGAATAGGCGTATTCTTTAAGAAGATTCAGAAAGGAGTGAAGAATAATGAAGAAAAAAGGAAACAAGAAGAAACTGCTCGCTGGTATTACCTTAAGTACAGTATTGTTAGGATCTGCCGGTGCTTATGCTGCAAATGATAATGCCTTTGGAAACAGGCTCGTTGGTCCTCAGGCAGACGGCTCCGTATTAGTACCAGCCAATCAACTAATCACACCAGCAGGAAAACAAATTGAATTTGGGGGCAATCCGATTACGGTTGCTGTAAATCCAAATGGTAAGACAGCAGCAACGATCGTTGGACGCAATAATTACGGTGGAAAAGGAATTAATATTGTCGATCTTTCGACCGGAAAATTGACTACTCAAGATTTATCCATAGGCCTCTCCCAAATGTGGGGATTAGCTTATTCTGCAGATGGTAGCCAACTATATGCAACAGGTTCATCAGGAACAACCGGTAAAGTAGTCGTTATGTCAGTAGGTGAAGATGGGACCCCATCCGTCAAAAAAAGTATTAATCTGCCCAAAGCATCTGTCGGCGGAAATATTAATCCACTTGATATAGTGGTTACACAAGAAGGTAAGCTACTAGTTGCCCTAAACCGTGATAACAGCCTTGGAGTTATTGATCCTCAAACTGGCTCTGTAACGAAAGTAGCAGTAGAAAATGCGCCTACAGGTGTATTAGTCAAAGGCAACTTTGCTTATGTAACGAACCAGGGTGGCCGTACCGCAAAAGAAGGAGACACAACGGTAAATTCTTCAGGGACAAATGTGGTTGTGGACCCTAAAACAGGTGCAACTTCGACAGGAACAGTATCTGTTATTGACTTGACTACGAATACAGTAACAAAAACTATCGAAGTTGGTGTGCAACCTGAACGTATGACGCAGTCGGGCCAATACATATTTGTAGCAAATACAAATAGCGACACAATTTCTGTCATTGATTCCAAAACTAATAAGGTCGCACAAACGATCGACATCAAACCATACCCTAAAGCTGCTAAAGGCTCAGCACCAAATGCTGTGAAAATGATAGATAACAAATTAATGGTCAGCCTTGGCCGAGATAATGCGATTGCAGTATACGATTGGCACGGACCTAAAAAGACTCCTGAACTGCAAGGACTCTTGCCGACAGCCTGGTTTCCCGTAGATATCGCTGTTGATTCTGGAAATAATAAGTTAATTGTTGCTAATGCGGATGGTATTGGTTCCCGTGGACCTGCACGTGATTTAACGATTCAAGGAGTTAAGGTTACTGGGAAATCGTCATATGCTCAAATTGGTTCTCTTTCATTAATCCCATTCCCTTCTACCGAGGATCTTGCAAAAGGGACCAAGCAGGTTTTTGCCAACAACAACTGGTTTGGTTTAAAGAACCTGAACGCAAAACCTCGTCATAATAAAAAACCAGTTGCTATGCCTGAGCGTGTTGGTGAGCCTTCAACAATCAAACATGTATTCTATATTATTAAAGAAAACCGCACTTATGACCAGGTTCTAGGAGATCTAGGTAAAGGAAATGGAGAACCAGCTTTAACTCAGTTCCCAAAAGCAGTCACTCCAAACATTCACAAACTTGCAAGTACTTTCCCGCTCCTAGATAACGTATATACTTCAGGTATTCAATCAGCAAGTGGACATCAATGGGTAATGCAAGGAACTAACACGGACTATGAGGATAAAGAAACAGATTCAGCTAATGTTAGAAGCTATCCTGGAGGGGCTGGTGATCCGATGGCGTACGCACCTACAGGACACTTATGGGATCAAGCAGCAAAAAATAACGTATCTGTAGAAAACTTCGGCGAAGATACAACCGGTTTCACCGGATCAGCACCTTTTGGTACATGGACGGACTGGTACAAAGATTATCAGATCCTTTCTGGACAGAAAGAGGGAGAGCTTCACGTACCGATAGGAAACTATTCGGCAACATACGATATTCCATCTCTCGGGCCGATTACTTATAAACCTTTCCCAACCTTTGATACGAATATTCCAGATCAATACCGATTTGAAATATTTAAGCAACGGTTTGAAGAGCACGTCAAAAATAAAGATTTACCAGCTTTAAACACGTTATGGGTAATGGATGACCATACTGCAGGAAATGCAACAGGTTCTCCTACACCACAAGCAATGGTTGCTGATAATGATCTTGCTATTGGTAAAATCGTTGACCTTATTTCACATAGTCCTTATTGGAAGGACTCTGTCATATTCATAACTCAAGATGACTCACAAAATGGACTAGACCATGTCGATGGTCATCGCCAGCCTGCGCATGTAATCAGTCCATGGGTGAAAAAAGGTATTACGGACAGCCATTATTGGACTGTCATAAATATGGTAAGAAGTATCGAACAAATTCTTGGTCTCCCGGCTATGAACCAAAATGATGCAGCTGCAGAACCGATGAGCGAGCTCTTTACAAACAAGCCAGACTTTACACCATATAACTTCGAGCCTAACCAAATACCGCTTGATACGTTAAACGGACAGCCGAACTCCAATACAGCTGCACTTGCCAATACAGAACAAGTTACACCAGAGTCAAAAGAACTTTCAAAAAAATGGACGGAATGGTCTAACAAAAACAAAAACCAATTTACCGGAAAACATGCTTCACCAGATGAAGTCAATGCCAATATGCTGAATCATTCTGTTTGGTACGCAACAAAAGGTTTTGATCAACCATATCCAGGAGACAAACAACCGCTCAGCCCAGAAGAAGTGCAGAAGCAACCTGAAAGCAGTGCACCTAATCCAGCAAATAATTAAAAACGTATATGATATTTAAGTGAAAGAGGCTGATTGCATTATTTATGGAGTCAGCCTCTTAGTAATTACATTTTTAGAAAGAGATTAATAACTGTTCTATGAGATTAATAACGTTCAATGCAAAGTGCTATCAGATAAGTAAGTTGAATTGACTTATCTGATAGCACTTTTAAATTACTTGTGGTCAAATCAAATATATAGCAATAACAGTAGTAACAACCAACCCAGTCAAAGCACATTTCTTCCTATTAATGTGTCATATAGTCTTGGAATAAGAGAAGTTACGCCACTATAAATAAAGATACAGCAGTATAAATATTTAAATATCACACAATTTGCTACCAAATTAAGGAAAAACCTGTATTTTGTTGAGTACAGAGGGATTAATAATTTTAAAAAAATATATATATATTAGTTGTTAAGCCATTGAGGGGAACAGATTATTTTTTAAAGAGTTTTAAGTAATCTACATCACTATTTTGAGTTGATTTTAATGATTTCAAATCTTTTATAATTTTATCGTTATCAAAACTAATGTTATTTTTTTGATAGTAATCTCTTAGGAGTGCTATATATCCACTTGCTATTGCTGTAGCTTGAGAAGTTCCATTCATTTTAACTTTTTTATTATCTAAAGTAAGACTATTTATTTCTATTCCAGGAAATGCAACTACATCAGTTATTGACGTATTGGAGTATTCCCAAATAGTACCTTTTTTATTTTTAGCCTGAACAGAGATTACGCCATCTATAATTGCAGGAAATAGAGAATCTTTATTACCATAATCTCCTGTTGAAGCAACTACAGTTATATTTTTTTTTGTAGCTAATTGAATTTGCTTTTGAATATTATGATTTGTCACAAATGAACCAAAACTCATATTAATTATATTAGCTTTCTTAGATATAGCATAATTAATAGCACTTATTATACTATTAGATTGTTCGTTTTCATTTTCACTAATTGCTTTAATAATAATAATTTTAGATTTTGGAGCAATTCCCCAAACACCTTTCTTACCATTTCCAGAAGCAATACTAACCATTTGTGTTCCATGACCATGGTAATCTATAACATTATCGTTGTTTTCAAGACTATTAAATGTATCAATTAATCTATCTTTATATAATTCTTTTGTTTGCTCTGAAATACCCGTGTCAATAAAAGCAATTGTTTGTGATGATCCTTTAGAGTATTCAAAAAGATGATCTAAATCTAATTGTTTAAGATAATATTCTTTATCATTTATTGAAGAACTACAACCACTACCGACAACTAATATTAATATTAAAATCCAAAATGTCTTTTTCATATTTCCGAAATAAAAAATATTATTGAATTTATTATTAATACAGTTATTAGAAATCCCAATACAAACTTTTTAGCGGTAAATTTTAATGTATAATTTTTATTTCCTTTAAAAATTAATATAAATATTATAATATTTAGCATTAAGACAATTATAGCCGGGGCCTTCTCCATTTATTTGTTCACCTCTATTGTTTACTCGTCCAATAAGCTGAAGCCCATGTCACATGTAATATAATTCCACGTTTATGTCCAGAATTTCGATGATCAACATCTAATGCTAAATTAGTAAAATATGCCCCAGTTAAACCACTAAAAATAGCAGTAGTACCTGCACTTAAAAATGCAGCAACCGTACCTACAGCCACTGAACCGACTGCTACTTTATAACACTGATATACAAACTCCTTAGCTGATGCAGTACTAAAGTACCTTACTCTACCATACCATTTGTATACTACTTTATTAACTCCCCCTTGAACATCAAAACTAGTATCGTTAGTCTCATAAACAGTTTCATTATCAGTAATGAGTAGCTCACCATTTTGAGCTAAAGTATTTAATTCTTTAACCCCATTTAAAATACTGTCAATTTTTTCTTTTCCAAACTCAATATATACGTTATTCGATATTTTACTAATTTCAAATTGATTATCTTCAGCAGATATATATTTTTCTAAGGTGCTAATCATTTCACTTGTTTGGTTTACTTCATGTTCATTAGCAAAAGATTGTTTTGGTTGAATAATCATCATTAGTATTAAAATTACACATAATACTAAAACAGATGATTTCGTTATTTGTTTACAGTTTGTTACCAACTTAATCTCCTCCATTAGTTGAAATTTTGTATTTCACTAATTATTTCGGTGAGATATAAGTGTGGAATAGTAGATTATGTGAACAAACAGTGAAATTTTAGTAAAATTTGCATTTGTATTAATTGGGAATAGTCGCCAGTAATAATAGAGGCATTGTTATTAAATATTCAAAAATATGACAGGAACTTTGGTGAAATTTACCTTACCAAATATTAGAATGATCGAAAAAAGGTACTAGAATGGATGCAAATTACTAATTAGGTAAGCCATTTGTTGGACTTGATCCAATTGTAGTTTGACTTTTCCTCAGACTCAAATAACGGATAAGAAAACTGGTATAACGTCTTTTACTGTCATGATTAATGGAATAAATTTTTATTCTGGACTGAGTGGGAAAATGTTTGATGGGAAAGGGACACTTTATTCACAGGATGGAGAAATAAAAGCTACCGGATTTTTTTCAGAAGGCATGTTTTTGACGGGTAAAGTATATGGTTATTCTAATTCATTATCGAAAATCTATAAGTATCAATATGAAACTATTGGATCAACAAGAAATATAATAAAAGGTGAATTATTCGATACTGAGAATAAACTAGAAGAACACTTTTATTTTAATGGAGAATATAAAGATTGGGAAATTATTAATGGTTTAACTACTAAATTCCATTCTAATGGTGTTATTGCTTTTAGAGGTAATCTTGTTAATGGAATAAAAGAAGGCAAAGGTATTTCTTATAATAACGATGGGAAGTTAATATTTGAAGGTCTTTTCAGGAGTGGTCAGAAACATAAAGGTACATTATTAAGGAATGGAATAGAAGAATTTAATGGAGAATTTAAAGATGGCAGTCCTTGGAGTGGACAAGTAAAAAAATTCGATTTTTATAGTGAAAAAGTTAAGAATTTTACCGGTGAAATAAAGGGTGGTTTACCATTTTGTGGTGTAGGATATCGTTTTAAGAGAAATAATTATGGTGAAGACTTAGACTTTATTTTCACCAAGAACATTGGGTGCCTGAAGATATGGAGGGTTATGATGAGTACCAAGCCGAAGAACTTCATGAATGGCAGAATCAACAAATGAGAAAAGAAAACTCAAGTTGGGAAGATTATATTATAGTTGATTGGAATAATGGTGATTCAATTGAACGCCAGGATGAAGAAAAGAATTTAGTCGTGTATTATTAAACGAGTGGAAACCGCTTTTGTATTTCTATATAGAGTCTTTAATGTATTAATTCTGGGAATCTACTAATAATAAAGTTATTAAAAAACAAGTCCAAGGGATGTTCCTTGGACTTGTTTTTTTAAATCAAAAATATAGCAACAACAGTAGTAACAACCAAACCAATTAAAACAGGCAACAAATTCCTCCTAGCCAACTCA
This sequence comes from Gottfriedia acidiceleris, assembly GCF_050457485.1. Taxonomy (GTDB): domain Bacteria; phylum Bacillota; class Bacilli; order Bacillales; family Bacillaceae_G; genus Gottfriedia; species Gottfriedia acidiceleris_D. The sequence goes on along the minus strand of NZ_JBCMJM010000008.1, from coordinate 283,622 downwards.
AACGGACTAACATTACAAATAGCCGCAGCAGGAATCAACGCCCAAGGAATCAACGTTCCACCACCAACCCAAATCGCTGCAATCTGCCCCATAGCTGTCAAAGTTGCAACCCCATGACCAATAGCTGTAGCAAATAATGAAGCAACAGATCCAGCAAGCGAAATTCCAGAGAATCCAGATCCATCTAAACCAGTAATTGCCCCAACAGTTGTTAAAGTTACTCCTGCAACACCAGGATTTACTGGTACGGAATGCGCCAAAGCAAATCCTAAATCATTTACAATTCCATGTGATCCTTTTGGCAAGTAATCTCCAATAATTGCAGTAAATCCACTATCCCCAAGATAGAAGAAAGCCGCAATAGGTATCACCGGACCAAATACTCTAAAACCAAATTTGAATCCATGAATTAAATAATTTGTTACCTCTTCGAATCCTTTATTCTTATGTCCCATCATGGATAGAATTGAAAGGATAATTAATGAAGTACCCCCAATTAAAGCTGTAGCATCTCCACCTTGTAAATTGAAATGAACCATTGCCCAAATATCTACTGCAAATAAAATGAAAACAAGAGCGGCCATCCATTTTTGTTGAGTAGATGAAAGAAGATAGTCCTCGGCTTTTGTATCTTCCTCAGGTAATTCGACTGTTAAAAGTCCTCTTTTCATATCTCGTTTTAAGAAATAAAAAGCAACCACAGTTGTCACGACACCCATTACGATCACAAGTGGAATACTTGCATGTAAAACATCCGAAACCGGAATGCCTGCCGCGTCAGCTGTTAGTTTAGGTGCGCCTTGAATGACGTAATCACTAGATAAAACCCTTTAATATAAAGTCTTTTTAAAGAGAGTGTATGATGAAATTTTAAGCTGTTAGGTCAACGTCTAACAGTTTTTATCTTTATGTAAAAATGGACAAAAAGAAAAACCCTCTAACAGCCTTTAAGCGTTAGAGGGAAAGAGAGATGCTGTTATTACTGTTAAAGTGTATTAACTGTATCTATAAATCCAGCTATTAAACTGGTGACAATATTTAGTTAAGTTTATATTGCTTACGCCATGTCATTCACTACGTTCATTCCATGATCTTTTAAAAGGATTAACTATATTTACTATTCATAGCTATAAAAGATATTAGTTATTTACTAGTAATATTAGTGAGGAACTTTAGTTCCGAACCCGTAAGGCATAATCTTTTAATCTTTATTATCTTTAGTTCTTTATATCTTATAGTGTAGCAACCCTATGTGTTTTACAGGTGTTTATTAGTCACAAATTTTGGGATTAACAAAACCCCTTGATACGACTGGGTTTGTTAAAGTCACAATAATAGGGATTAACCTGTGCTAATTTGTTAATCAGACAAAGTAGGATTATTAGTGGGTTAATCATTAAAAGAGGGATTATTAAAATTGTGATTATTAAATTCTCAAACCCTTGATAGATAAGGCTTTTTAACGATTGATAATAACGAGGAAAATAATGATAAATTGGGAATTATTTCTAATCATAGTATAATAGACTTGCAAAGGGGGGATTTGAATGACAACTAAAACAAGATTGTCAGAAGTGCCAAAGTATAAAGAAGATATTATTTCATTCTTTAAATTTACAAAACATATCGATAGTCTAGTTCAAGGTAATTTATATATGAATAACCTTAAGTGTTATATTGATATGGAAAAAGAATCTGGCGTTAAAGGTGTCGGTGATCTATTAGAGGCTTCTCAGGTATATTCTAATGTAGATATTAGAATGTATAATAACGAAACAGGGGAATTAGCTTTATCTGGTATGAGGGGAAACATCAATTTTAGAGTGGACGGTATTGAGAAAACACCTGTCTATTGCCTGTTTGCTTTGACTTCTGATAAGTTAAAAATAGTGGAAGAGACAGAAGATTCTTATATTACTAAAATGGACTTTTCGGCTGACGAAATTGATAAGATGGTAAATGAATTTGGGGAAAGTGTTGTATTGATTAACGCTAAACAATTCATTGAAAGAGTTATGAATGTTTTTGATGAAAAAGGTTACGGATATAAGTTGGATCTAGTAAAATACGATGATTATTCAGTCAACTCTTCTAAAAGAATTGAATCGTATATGAAGAATAATAACGAAATCTTTTTCTGGAAAGATAAATTCTTTGAAAATCAAAACGAATATAGGGTTGTCATAACAAATCTTGAAACTGATGAACCAATTACAGTTAATATTGGTGATATAAGTGATATAACAGAAGTTTACAATGCAAGGGAAGTATTTAACGGTTTTAAAATTCATTTTAAAAAATAAGGTCAAAAGGAAAGCTGTTGAGATTTGTCTTAATGGCTTTTTAACGTTTTTTAGGTGTTCATTTTACCTGAGATTTTAAATACCATGCAAGGAAATAGGAGACGTATCAATGGGACTGTATGGTTATAGGTAATGCACAAATTGGATAGTGATGTGAACTCTTGGTACATATGGATTTGATAGAAATATACAATGTGCATTTTTGTGCAAAGTAAGGGGTTAAAAACGCTTCTTTGCCTCATTTACACGTCTGCCCTCAGATATTTTTTAAGCACAAAAAGAAGTTACCTGTTATAGTGTAGCCTTGTATTCTTTCACCTTTTTATAGAAAGTTGCCTTCTTCATTTTAACCTCGTCCATAAACTGCACAGCTGTAATTCTTCCAGCTTCCCATTCCTTATATAACTTAGTCCATTCTTTAGGAAGTTCTAACACTGGTCTACCTAAATGCTTTCCTTTAGCTTTAGCAACAGCTATCCCTTCTTCTTGACGCTGTTTAATGTTTAATCGTTCTTGTTCAGCCATTGAAGTGAAAACCTCGATAATGATATTGTTTATCATGTCAATTACCCATTCTTCTTCTTTTGGTCTGTCTTGCATTGTGGTAGGTATGTCAATGATCTTAACCCTGATGCCTTCTTTTTTGAAGTGTTCTAAATACTCTTTAATAAGTTCTTTATTACGCCCTAAACGGTCAATGGATTTAATATAAAGGGTGTCACCTTTTCTCATAGCTTTAAGCATATTCTGAAAGCCCTCACGTTCCATATCTTTACCACTTGCTTTATCACTATATATGTATTTCTCGTCCGTTACATAGCCTTTAACAGCTTCTAATTGTCTATCTAAGTTCTGATCTTTAGACGAAACACGAATGTACGCAAAGTTAATTCCCATAATTAAAACCACCGTTCTTTTATTTGATAGTCTAAATATACGTCAACTGTCCATAAAGGTCAATTGTTTTATAGACGTTTATAAAGGTTTATTTTTCTGTTAAATAGACGGTGTTTGAATATCTTTTTAGACCGTCCAGTAAGGTGTACCTTTATAAACGGATTTTTAAGTCGTGTTTGTTAAGTTACCTAAACTTACCTGAACTTAACTTCCCTGAATTAACATCAACTGAAATTAAGTTAAAAATGCAAACTTTAAATATATCACATTATATTGTAACAAGTAAATAATTTTATTGTATTTTCCCATGGGATATTATATTCTTTCATAAGAAGGGGTGGAAATATGAAGGAAGATCAAATGAAAAAAGTCCAAATGAAAGAAGATCATATCATTAGTTGTAATTTTAAATGTACAGAAGCTTTTTTTAATGAGTTTGAGGAATATAAGCAAAAATTAAATAACCTTAATCGCATTAGTAGACCTTTACATAATTCAGAGGTATTTAAATATATTTTAAGAAAGTCTATGGATAACTTTGATAATGAATATAATGTAGAGAAGAAATTAGAATGGATTAAAGAAATAGTTAACAAATAGAAATTAACCACTTAAGTTAATAGAATCACCAGTTTAAAACAACACAACACAACACATATGATATTAGAATACTAGACCAATGGGAATAAGAGTTCAACCTCACTCAATAGTGATAAAATAATGAGACAATCAAACAACGTGAGAAACAGTGTCAAATCAATGATTCAACATTCAAAGTTCAGACGGTATAAGGCAATAATAACACTACATATAGTATCCAGCACAGTCATGGCATATTAGATATAGGGTATGGCATGGGGGCGGGGTATGCCTCAGTGGTCAGTCTAGTGGATGCAAAATATACACCATATTTTTAAAACCATTTTAGGGATAGTTAGTAATCTATGAACTAATTAAAAATTTGTATGATATTATATAAAAATTGTAAGAAAAATAAGTCATAGTTAGTAGTTCTTACTACCTTATTTATCCAAAATTTGTTAAATTATGATATAATCGAATTATCAATTAACGGGAGGTTTTATATGAATCAGGTACCAGCTTTTTGTGATAATTGTGGTAATATCTTTCCATCAGGAATTGCATTTGAAAACTCAATGGGTATAACAATGATTGGAAATAAGTCACAATGCCCAAAGTGTGGTTTTATGGCAAGAATACCGGATGGTGTATTTAATTTTTACAATAATGCAATTGAAGTTTTACAAGCCACTGAAACTACTATAAAGGATCTTCAAAAGTTTTTCACTATAATTCAGACAGCTAACAAAGAAGAATCGACATCACAAGAAGTTAAACAAGAAATAGAAAATGAAGTACCAAAACTATCATTTCTAGCAAAATACCTTCCTCAAAATGCAAAAGAATTAGGGCCTTATCTATATGTAATTGTGGCTATAATAAATATTTTTACGGGTGGTGTAGAAATAAAGCCACATATAGAAATAAATCCAAAGACAGAAATAAATCAATATTATGTAGAACAACCATACCAGCAAGTATCACCACCAGCTTTAGAAGTACATAAACCTGTTGATTTATTTAATAGAAAAATCGGAAGAAATGAACCATGTCCATGTGAAAGTGGAGTAAAATATAAGTATTGTCACGGTAAATAAAAATTTAGCCACTAGCCATGAAATATAGCTAGTGGTATTTATATTTAAAAGTAACTATTTTAATCAGAAAAAAAATGAAAAATGTTTTTTTTATTTAGATTAAAACTTCTTTTATTTATTAAATATGTAGCTAGAAGGTAGTTTTTCTGTCTTAAAACGTAGACTAATGGTTTTACCCTCACTGTCCTTTTCTTCCTGTAAAACTGTAGCTATATAGTCGTTTTTTAACCTCTTAATATGCTTTGGAACGTTTGTGTAGATATCCCATTGATTTGTAGCTGGTTCATATATAATTACTGTTTCTTGTTCTTCTCTCTCGTAGTAATCCATTTCCTGTATCTCCTTTAAATAAAAAATCCCTGTCAGCAGTAGCCAACAGGGTTATGTTTTGGGATGCATTTATTTGAATCTCTAATTGATCTTCTAATGCTTTAACAAAGTAACCGTCTTAGAAACGTAGTGTCACATCTAAGTTAGGTGTAGTTCCACCTACGATAAGTGCATAGCGTACATAGTCTTTATTCTTAGCAAACATAACGCCATGAGGCGATACAGGAATAGGGAACGTTCCAATCTCATTGAAAGTCACACCGTCAGACGATTCTTCAAATTTAATTGAAAGAGTAGTGTCACCCACTAAGCCCGCAACGTCCACACGTACAGCACAAGCATGACCATTAAGTTCAATAGCCTCACTTGTTTCATTAGCTGTAACACCCTTCATTGTGTATTCGTTCTTTACATCACGCATACCGTAAAATAAATGATTTAACATATTTATTATCTCCTTTTCTATTTGTATATAAAAAGACTAACCTTAGTAAGTAAGGCTAGCCCTTGCACGTTCAACTCTATATTTGACTTCTTTTTCTAGGTGATCTTGTCTAATCTTTTCTTTCAATTCCTCAGCGTCTTTTTCTCGTTGAAGTCGTTCAGCTATTGCATTGCCTAAAGCGTCTTGTTCTTCTTGTGTGACCTTTTTCTGTTCGTAGATAGAAAATCCACTATTCATAGGGACGATATTCTCGTCACGTCTCATTTGGTCAACAGCAGTGCCAATGGCCATACGTACTGGTAAATGTAATTTGTTAACCTCTTCATGTGCTTGTGCGTCTCCATGTGCTAATGCACGAATAAATTCAGGATTAAAATTTGCCATAATTAAAACCACCTTCTAATTTTATTTGTTCTTTTCTACAAGTTCCGTAATGTGTAGTAACTCTTTTTCATCGAATTTCAGTTTCCCAATAGCAAGTAAAAGTTTCCCAGAGTAATATTCAGAAATAGGTATTTTCTTTGTCTCAATATCTGAAAGTCTTGCTTGGGGTATGCCACTATAAACTGCGAATTCACTTTGACTCAGCCCACGACACTTACGAATAATAGGTATCATTTCTGTTGTTAACTTCAATATTTCCACCTCACTAATTCATAATAATTTATGATTTCAAATCTAAATAGAAAAAGGCAAGGCTTTAAACCTCACCTTACTAATTGGAAAGATCAATCCAATGTAGTTATTCACCGATGGAAACCTATAAAAGAATTCCCTATTATGTAGTTTCGTGAGAAGTAGGGCTTTTACAGGTTTGAAAGTCATATTTTATTACCAAATATTTACTTAATCTTTAAATGTCCTAAAACATACTGAAATTGAAAGTACCTAAGTGAGAGGTACTTAAAGACAAACTAATAGGACAAACAAAGAAAAACTAATTAGTCCTAAAACGACAGTCATTCGCAAGTGCTTCTTTGAATAAACAAATTCAACGAGGTGCTGATACATATGAAAGATATAAAAAGAAGTAGAAAATATAGTAACAAAAATAATAAATCTGAATATTATGGCTTACGTGGGGTGATGTGATTATGAAAAATAAACGTACACCGAAAGTAACCATAATCAAAGCCACTAATCCTAACTATAAGCAAGCGGCTGAAATAATCGTGAAATATTCATTAACTAAGATGGAAAAAAACAAAGACGTATCCTAATTGGAAACGTCTTTTTCTTTTAGCTTTATTTCAAATTCATCTGCTGTATTTATTAACTCAAGACTTTCAAAAATTACTCTGTAAACTCGATTCTGATGTTCAATTTCAGTATTTTGAATGTTATTCAGGGAATCAATAGCGTTTTGGATAACAGATTTTCTATCATAATCTGATAAAGTTGCAAGTAGCCGTTCGTTATCCTCAAGTGCTACATTTAATTCCTTTAATTCTTTTTCTAGACCTGGTGCTAATCCTACATAATCCGCCTCAGTTAAAATCCCCTTAATTAAATAGCTTTTAGCATTTTGTAATTCTTTCTGTTTTTCTTCTACACTGCTTTTAATGTCTTTAATTTGTTGCAATACAGCGATTTTTTTATCACTTGTTGTATTTACTTCTACACTTTGTATTTCTTCTTTTAACGAGTTTTTGTATATTTCAATAGCGTTGTAGAAGTGGGGAAGAAGTTCATTCAATGAGATTGATTTATTAGGACATTTCTTTTCATTATATTTACCAATAACCTTCTGACACTTTCCAATCTGATAAGACGTTACACCATCTTTATTAGTCCATGATTTATGAAGGGGAAGTCTACTTCCACATATACCACATACAACTAATCTATCCAGCACTGTATTTATTTTAGTGTATCTAATACCTTGTGGATTCCTACTTCGTGAACGAATCATGTTACTTACTTCTTGAAATTCTTCAATCTTTAATAATGGTTGATGTGTATCACGCTTTATAACATCTTCATCAAACATCTTACTGTAATAGTGACTTTCACCTAAATACACTCGATTAGACAACATTCTTGTAATTGTACCAACGTCTTTCCATTTCTTACCCGACTTTGTAGTGTATCCTAGTTGGTTAAGTTGTCCAATGATTTCAGCTATTACATATCCTTCTAAAACCTTATCCACAATAAACCTAAATGTCTTGCTTTCAATAGGGTGTGGTATCAGTTCATCCTTATCTTTGAAGTAACCGAAAGGTGGCTTATTAACATATTTACCTTCCTTAGCACTTGCTAAAACCTTTACATTCATTCTATATGCAAAGTTTTCAAGTTCTTGCTGGTTCATAGCACCACGAATGATATTAGTTAGAAACTGATTTCTATCGTTAGGGAAGATGTAGCCTTCACGTAGGGAAAGGATAGCTATATCAGTGCCTTTCAATTCTTCATATACATTTGTTTGTTCATTTACTGAACGATATAGTCTTGATTCTTCTGTAACAATGATTAAATCATGCTTACCATCTATACAAGCCTTAAGCATTTTTTTATATTCTACTCTGGTTAGATCTGTGGACTTTGCCACATAGTCATTATAAATAACATAATCATTCCAGCCCTGTTCCTTACAGAAGTTAGTCAATTGCTTTAAGTGACTTTCAATAGTTTCTGTTTCGGTCTTTCCTCTAGCTTTCTTCGACTTTCTTAAATACAAGGCTTTAGGCTTATCAGAAGGCTTATAGTCAGCTTGTGAGAACGGTTTATACAATGTGTTCCACTCCAATTTATAAGATATTTATATACCTTATAATAACACACTTTTTCTCTAGAAAGAGCGATACCATGACCGAATAAATTCATTGCCATCGCAACACCTAATGCTGGTAACCCAACTCTTAAAGCAACTGGAAGTAAAACCGCACCAATTAAAGCCACTGCAGGAGACGGCCAGAAAAACCAAGAGACAACCATCATAACAATACCAATCGTCCAATAAGCTAGCGTGGCGTTTCTCATCACCTTTGTAAATGGACTGATGAGTGCCTGATGCACTCCACTATCAGTTAAAGCCTTACTCATTGAAACGATAATCGAGATTACTAGAATTGTAGAAAGTAATTCGGTTATGGCGTATATGAAACTAGAAAATAAGATGCTTACTGAACTAGATAGTGACTCAGTAGCTACCAAGCCAAGAAGAAATATTCCTGCGAGGCAGACTAGGCTTGTGTCACGTCTAAGAATTAAAAATAAAATAATTAAACCTATAAATGCTACATAAAGCCAATGGATGGCAGTTAAATCGACATGCATGAGAATAGCCCCCTTTCGTTACATATATTGGATAACAATATATGCATTCGCCTAGTTAGGGGTGAATGAGCGTTGTTAATAAAAAGCTGTTCAAAAAGGATAAGTAGTACAATATTAGACTGGAAACATATTCTCCATAGTGTGAAAAATAGTGCTTTTTATCTATTTTCTTGTCCAAACACTTTGTCTATTTCTTCATAAATTGAGTAATGTATAAACTTTACAAATTGATGGAGTTGAGTATATGAATGGAGAAGACACCGTAATTACACTTTTAGGTAGCTCAGGAGGGGTAGCAAAGGCGGTAATTTCGATTTTTAATAAAGCCTACATGAACGAAAACGATCCAATACATTATTTTATAAAAAATTCAAAGCTACATCTAATTGATATTAAACAAAAAGATAAAAATTATTATGAAAATATTGCTCCTAATTTAAAAAATAATATGATTCTTCATGAAATAGATTTAAATCATATTCCTTTATTTAAAAAACATCTTCAAGAAACACAAACATCAATTGTGGTTGATGTATCTTGGGCTGATACCGCGGAAATTTTGGAATGCTGTAATGAACTTGGAGTTAAGTATATAGACACAGCTTTAGAAAATACATTTATAGATGAAAATGAAACTCTTTTTTCTGGATTTCAATTAATGGAACGTTTCAGAGTATTTGATGAAAAAAAGCCTTCTTTTAAAAATACTTCAGCGATTATTGGTTCAGGCATGAATCCAGGTGTCGTACAATGGATGGCAATCGATTTAATGAATCAATACGCTGACGAAAAACCTCTTGCTTGTTATATTGTAGAGCACGATACCTCATTTTATGAAAACCCTAATTTGGCTAAAAAAAATACTGTTTATACAACTTGGTCGCCAGAATGTTTTCTTGAAGAAGCGATCTCAAGCTATCCGATGTTTATGGCACAACATACTCCTATTTTTCTTGATCATGATGTGTATTCTGTTGAATTTAAAGTGACTTTAGGCGAAAAGGTATTTTACGGATCGTTAATGCCTCATGAAGAAGTTTATACGTTAGGAAGTTTATTCAACGTTGAAAGTGGATTTCTATATCGTGTTAACGAAAACACTACTAGTTTGATTCGTGATAATTTAGAGGATGTAGATGTAATTTGGGATTTTGATCAAATGTTACTAGATCCGTCTTATGCACCTTTAATAGGTGAGGATTTAGTTGGTGTCCTTCTTGTTTATGAAGATAAAGAAAGATTTGTTTATAATGTAATGAATAATAAAGATGCATATGCAAGCTATGGTACAAATGCAACTTATCTTCAGGTTGCTTGTGGAATATATGCCGGAGTTGCTAGTTTATTATTAGATTCGCTTAAAAAAGGTACCTATTATGTAGATGAGTTATTGTTAAATACGGATAGTATGTATGGATCGTACTTGAAATTTCATATGCCACATTTTGTATATGGACAGAATGAAGAAAGTGATGGGTTGCTACTACAAAGAATGAAACCTTATAAAGACAGTGATATTTAAAAATGAGATTTTATTTATTAATATATCTTAAGGAGGAATTCGAAAATGATGCACCCGGATACAGAAATTCGGTATGTAAGTGAGCAAGTAGGCGTTGGTGTGTTTGCAACAAAATTAATCCATAAAGGAACCATTGTCTGGATTAAAGATGATTTGGATTTGGTTCTGACAGTGGAATATATTGAAAGTCTCGATGATGTACGAAAAGAGTATGTATATAAATATTCCTATTTAGATACTGACGACATACATGTACTTAATTGGGATCACGCGAAATATATGAATCATAGCTTCAATCCAAATTGTGTAGATACAGCTTATGATTTTCTTTTGGCTGCGAGAGACATTAAACCAGGAGAACAATTAACAAGTGATTATGGAACGTTCGGTCAAAATGAAAAGTTTGAATGTCTACCTGAAGAAGGAACAACAAGAACAAAAGTGACTGAAAATGACTATTTAATCTGCTATGCTGAGTGGGATCGGATTGCAATAGAGGCGTTTAAGTTTTTCAATATGGTAGAACAACCGTTAAAACATTTAATTAGTGAGGAATATCTTAATAAAGTAAATGCGGTTGCTAATGGAACAGAACCACTAGATTCTATCCTCACTTTATTTATTGATGAGGAAGAGGAAGAGGATGACTTTGAGTAAGATTCTTTCATTCTTGTATTAAGAGTCATATTCTTCTTCAAAAAACATACTGCTACTCATGTGTTACCAAGTTAAACAACTAAATTCAAAATTACTAATTTCATTTTATTTTTATTTAAAAAGACCAGCATTAAACCTTGCCACATCTATGTTGGTACAATATTTAGTCAGAATAAATTGCTCGATTAGATGCAATCAAATTTTAATAAAAACACTCCATTTATTTATGAATACAAATGAATGAGTGTTTTTTTATTGTCTTTAAAATTTAATTACGATCCAACTAAATCTGTTAGAAATTGGTAGTCACGTGATGTTAAACGTCCAATATTATATGAAACTTGAAAATCATAAAGAGATTAATGAAACTAATTGTACTAAATTAGCTACATGATTAACTCCAATAATAGAAAGTAAATTACTTAATGACGGAATAGTCAGAATTGTGTATAATGTTAATAAAATAGAAATGGTTTCCGCATTGTGGAAAAAGTGTTGTTATTTACTCGATGGGAGGGTTGGATGAATATGATCCAGATCAAAAGTGTAAGTAAATCATTTGGGCCTTTACAAGTATTAAAAGGAATTGATTTAGCGATTAAAGAAAAAGAAGTGGTTGTTTTATTAGGAGCAAGCGGATCAGGAAAGAGCACTCTTTTAAGATGTTTAAACTTTTTAGAAATCAATGATTCGGGAGACATTTATTTTGATGGTGAATTGGTTCAACCTAGTAAAACAGATTTGAATAAAATTCGGTCAGAGGTTGGTATGGTTTTTCAACACTTCAATCTCTTTCCGCATAAAACTGTTTTAGAAAATATAATTGAAGCTCCTATTCATGTAAAAGGAATGAAAAAGAGTGAAGCAAAAGAGATTGCTTATGTTTTGCTACAGAAGGTTGGACTGACAGATAAGGCTGATGAATATCCAGATATGTTATCAGGCGGACAAAAACAAAGGGTTGCGATTGCACGTGCACTTGCGATGAACCCAAGGGTTATGCTGTTTGATGAGCCGACTTCAGCCTTAGATCCGGAACTAGTAGGGGAGGTTCTTCAAGTTATGAAACAGTTAGCAAGTGAAGGGATGACAATGGTTGTAGTCACTCACGAAATGGGTTTTGCTCGAGGTGTAGCGGATCGAGTTTTATTCATGGAGGAAGGTCTAATTTTAGAGGAGGGTACACCTAAACAGTTTTTTGAAAATCCACAAAATGAAAGAACAAAACAATTTCTTAATAGTATTTTATAATTTAAAAAATAATGGAGGTAAGTGTAATGAAAAAGAATTGGCATGGTATTTTATTATCTTCAATGATAGCAGGGGCAATATTTCTAAGTGCATGTGGGGCAGATAAAACCAGTAATCAAGCGAGTTCAAAAGAATTTCATTACGCGATGAGTGGGTTATATAAACCATTTAACTTTAAGGAAGATGGCAAACTTGCTGGATTTGATGTTGAAATTGGTAAAGCACTTTCAGAAAAAATGGGAATGAAAGCTGTACCAGTCACAAACCCATGGGAAACTATTGTACAAGGATTAGTGTCCAATAAGTATGATGCGATTTTGGGGAGTATGACGATCACTGATGAACGATTGAAGGTGGTTGATTTCAGTAATCCATATTATATTTCAGGTTCTCAGATTTTTGTCGCTGATAATAATAAGGAAATCAAATCTGCAGAGGATTTAAAAGGGAAGAAAATTGGCGTTGTAAAGGCAAGCCCTTATAAAGATTTAGCGATTAAATATACTGGAAAAGAAAATGTTGTTGATTATGATAGTGATCTGACGGCTATTATGGATCTTCCAACTGGTAGACTAGATGCTGTTATTACGGATCAAATGGTTGGCTTTAGAGTCATTAAAGAAGGAAAGGCTAAGATTAAGGATGTTGGCACACCACTAACTCACGATAATCAAGCAATTGCTGTAAGGAAAGATGATAAAGAACTTGAGAAGAAAATTAATAAGGCTTTAGATGAAATTATTAAAGATGGAACTTACGAAAAAATTAGTCAAAAGTGGTTTGGTCGCAATATTCTTGAAGAAAAATAATAATAGAATACTAGCGTAAAATAAGAGCCTAAGATTTTTAGGACAAGATGAGGGGTGAGGTTCATCATGCATATATTTTTAAATACATTTCATGTGTTTTTAGTAGCAACTTTATTAACATTAAAATTGACAATAGTATCTACTATCTTAGGAAGTGGAATAGGTCTTATATTTGCATTTTTCAGACTCTCACGGATTAAAGCACTCAATTATATTGCTAATCTATATATTACGGTCATTCGTGGGACACCGCTTATTGTTCAAATCGCCATTTTATACTTCGGACTTTCTAGTATTATTACATTCTCGCAGTTTTGGGCTGGTGCATTGGCGTTAGGTGTGCATAGTGGAGCATATATTGCTGAAATCTTTCGTGGTTCAATTCAATCAATTGACCGAGGACAATTGGAAGCTGCCCGTTCTCTTGGGATGTCCCAACCTTTAGCAATGAGAAGAATCGTCCTACCTCAAGCATTTAAAATGGCGATTCCTGCTCTTGGTAATCAGTTTATCATTGGATTAAAAGATTCTTCACTTGTAGCATATGTAGGAATGCAAGATTTATGGGGAGCAGGACTAAGTGAGGCTGCCTCTAACTTTGAACAAATGAATACATATATTGTCGTAGGTTTATATTATCTTGCGCTTGTGTTAATCATAACGTTTGGAGTTAAAAAGCTTGAAGATTCTTTGGATGTGAGTCGCGGTAAAAAACGAAAAATAAGAAAAAATAAGTCTAATGCATCATTAGAATCAATAAAGTTGTAAATAAATTGGAAAAACAGACGATAAACTTGTAAGATAGATGTAAAAAATAATTACTCTCACAATTATTCATTTGCAAGTTCGAAATGAAAACATGAAGAGCTGAGATACTAAAAGTCAACGCATCTTTAAAGAAATGTTCGTATACTACCAGTACGTAATGAACGGGAATCTCCCTAACGGGGAATATTCCCAGATTTTTGAACAGACTCCCCAAGATAAGAAGTGAAGAGTCATAGGAGTTATGATCATGGTCCAATCAATTGACCGAGCTATGCTTATTATCGATATCCTAAATTCGGATGAATCCAAAAGTAATTGGCAAATTACCGAATTAGCGGAAAAAACATCTCTATCTCTCGGTACGCTTCACCGATTACTAAACGCTTTAATCCAACATGGACTTGTTGTTCAAATACCTGAAACCAAGCATTACAAGTTGGGTTATAAATGGATGGAACTTGGCCTCCGTCAACTGGATAAAATGGATTTCAGGTTAGTTGCAAGACCAGTAATGGAACGTTTGGCAAACCATTTAGAGGAAAGTATTTATTTAAATATTGAGAGTGGTATAGATGGAATTGTGATTGATAAAATTGACAGTCCTTTAAAAATTAGAATTGCTGAAAATCTCGGTATCCGAATTTCACTACATATTGGTGCTCCCAATAAAACCATTCTTGCTTATATGAAAGAGTATGAAATTCAACAAGTACTAGATCAGCTTAATCTTTCACCTGATTCAACATCGATTTTAAAACAACAACTGGTTGAAATTAGACAAAATGGCTATGCAATAAGTCAAAGTGAAAAAACAGAGGATACGGCAGCTATTGCGGCTCCAATTACTGGATACAACAACAAAGTGCTTGCTGCTTTAAGCGTGAATGTACCAGGATTTCGTTTTACTCAGGAGCGTATTCCGTTCTTGATTGAAGAAGTAATGAAAGCAGCAGAAGAAATTTCAAAGAAGATAGGGAAAATATAGTTTATATAGCTTCCTTATTGACGCGTTCCACTAACATGGGATGCGTCTTTTTTTATATAACCATACATGATAGAGACTCATCATATTCTTTCCTCTTAATACCTTGTCATAAAAGCGATATCATAAGCGTAAAATTTAAAAGAAAATTTCAAAATCTGTAATAAAAAAATCGAAATTTTGTTTATGGTAAATAACCTATGGATGTAAATTTTTAGAAAGGGAGAGGATGGACGATTTAAAAAACTATCAATCTATCAACGCTGACTATTATCATAAACATTTCAAACTATTTTAAGAGGTAGGATTATTTTGAAAGGAGTTATGAAGATGGCAAAGGGGATTAGCAAATACTTATTAATTGCCGAACATTTATTAGAGCATTTAGGCGGAGTGGAGAATATTACGACGTCCACTCATTGTATGACAAGATTACGTGTAGCGTCGAAAGATCATTCAAAGGTAGACATCGAGGCAATCAAAAAGACAGAAGGGGTTCTAGGAGTTGTAGAAGAAGAAACGATTCAAATCATACTCGGACCTGGTGTTGTAAACAAAGTTGCTGCAGAGTTTGATAAACTGCTTGCGGCGGCCACTGATTTTGATTTGAATAAGGTAGCTTCAAAAAACAAATTAGAGATTGATAGAAAGAATGCAAAACCTTTTAAACTTTTTTTACGTAGAATCGCAAGTATTTTTATTCCATTAATTCCTGCCCTTGTAGCTTCAGGATTAATAACGGGTATTACAAAAGCGATAGTTCAAGCAGAATGGCTTGCAGCAGATTCAAAATTAGCTATTATTTTAACTGTTATCGGATCTGGTCTGTTTGCTTATCTTGGAATTTTAGTCGGAATAAACGCAGCAAAGGAATTTGGTGGATCCCCTGCGCTTGGGGCATTGGCAGGTATTCTTGTCATCAACCCTGGAATTGCAGATATCTCTTTGTTTGGGCACAATCTTGTTCCTGGACGTGGAGGGTTAATTGGTGTTCTTTTTGCAGCAATCTTTATCGCGATAGTTGAAAGGCAAGTAAGAAAATTTGTGCCACAATCTCTTGATATTATACTCACACCTACCATTGCATTATTAATTACAGGTATCGTTACATACCTTGTATTTATGCCTGTTGGTGGTTATGTATCGGATGCGATTACAAAAGGCTTGCTAAATGTTCTTGATTATGGAGGAGTTGTAGCTGGATTTGTACTTGGTGCAACATTCCTTCCACTAGTCGTTACTGGGCTCCATCAAGGTTTGACGCCAGTTCATCTTGAATTAATTAACTCCATTGGAGATGACCCATTACTACCAATCCTTGCGATGGGTGGAGCGGGTCAAGTCGGAGCAGCGTTTGCAATCTACTTTAAAACGAAGAAAAAAAGCTTAAAACGTGCGATTGGTGGGGGACTACCGTCAGGAATGCTTGGAATTGGTGAACCATTAATCTTTGGTGTAACGCTACCACTAGGACGTCCATTTTTAACGGCATGTTTAGGTGCCGGAGTCGGAGGAGCATTTCAGGCTCATTACCATATCGCAACAATTGCAGTCGGTGTTTCAGGACTTCCATTATCATTCTTAGTTCACACGAATCAGATCTTATTATACTTAACTGGAGTTATTATCTCTTATGTAGCTGGCTTTATTTTTACTTACTTATTCGGATTTAAAGATGAAATGGCAGTTGAATTCAAGTAAACTAAGTTATCATGTCAGCAAGAGAACTAACGCCTTCAAACAAATTTTTGAATAAGTGATTTACTAAAAAAGGATGAGATTAATTGATTTCATTCTTTTTTTGTTGCCATCTCCTTGTAAAAATTTATTTTTCTAAAATTACCGAATAAACTGAAAAAGATATTGACGTGCCGATAGTATGATGATAGTATTTTTCTTCCAGTCAAAAAATGTTAGGAGGCGAAAAAAATGATTACAGTAGATGGTTTAAGTAAATCCTTCAAGGTTGCGAAACGTTCTTCAGGACTGAGGCAGGCAGTGAAGGGTCTTTTTTATCGTGAGCATACGATTGTTGAAGCGTTGAATGATATTTCTTTCTCTATTGAGCCGGGGGAAATCGTCGGTTATATTGGCCCGAATGGCGCAGGGAAGTCAACAACGATAAAAATCATGAGCGGAATATTGGTTCCAGATCGAGGGACGTGTAACATAATGGGATACACTCCATGGAAGGAAAGATCTTCCTACGTTAAACATATCGGTGTTGTTTTTGGGCAACGGTCTCAATTGTGGTGGGATGTACCCGTCATAGACTCGTTTGAGCTTCTCCGTGATATTTATAAAATTCCTCAAAATGAATATCAAGATAATCTTGATCTACTGATTGAAACACTCGATTTACAAAGTCTTATTCTTTCACCTGTACGACAATTAAGCTTGGGACAAAGGATGCGTTGTGAAATCGCAGCATCATTGTTACATAGTCCTAAAATTTTATTTTTAGATGAACCCACAATTGGGCTAGATGCTGTTTCAAAAATTGCCGTACGAGAGTTCATTAAAAGGATAAATAAAGAAAAAGGCGTTACCGTCATTCTTACGACGCATGATATGAATGATATTGAAGCTTTAGCTGATCGAGTTATTTTAATTGGTAAAGGAAGTTTATTGTTCGATGGTAACTTAAATGAATTACGAAAACATTTTGGGACTCATAAAACGATTACGGTAGATTATAGAGAGGACTATAATCCATTTGAAATTCCTGGAACCACAATGATTTCATGGTCTCCTGAACGGGCAATTTTAAGTTTAGACACGGAACAAGTTAAAATATCTGACGTGATTTCCAGTTTATCCAGTAAGGTTGATCTACTCGATGTGACGATTGAAGCACAACCAATTGAAGAAATTATCGTTGGTCTCTACAAGGAGTTTCAAATATGAAGCCATATGTATCTGTACTAAAACTACGATTATTGAACGGAATGCAATATCGTTCAGCAGCATTGGCTGGGGTAACAACACAGTTTTTCTGGGGATTCATGTACATCATGATCTTTGAAGCTTTTTATAGTCAAACTGTACAATCTCAACCACTCTCCTTAAAAGAAATCATTACATACTTATGGTTACAACAATCCTTTTTAGCTTTCATCATGCTGTGGTTTCGTGATAATGAGCTTTTTGATTTGATTACAACTGGGAATATCGCATACGAACTTTGTAGACCTTGCGAAATATACGGATTTTGGTATTCAAAACTTTTAGCCCAACGCTTATCGAGTGCAATTCTAAGGTGTTTCCCGATCCTACTTGTTGCATTCCTTTTACCTCAACCTTATAAAATGACGTTACCACCAAGTGTCTTAAACTTTGTGTTATTTTTACTTGCACTGATTTTTGGTTTACTTCTACTAGTTTCGATTTCAATGTTCATTTATATTTCAGTATTTGTGACGATGTCACCAATAGGCTCTTTACTACTGTTTGGGGTTTTTGGTGAATTTTTCTCCGGATTAACTATTCCAATTCCATTAATGCCAGCTTGGCTTCAGACTGTTGCTTATTTCCTTCCGTTTCGATGGACAGCTGATTTCCCGTTTAGGGTTTACTCTGGAAATATTCCTCAAACTGAAGCAGTAATTGGTATCGTAATACAAATTGTTTGGTTAAGCTTACTTGTTTGGCTAGGAAGAATCGCTTTTAATAAAGCATTACGAAGAGTCGTGGTCCAAGGAGGTTGACGCTATGGGACTATATTTTAAATATCTTCTTATTCTCTTTAAATCACAAATGGAATACCGCACATCATTTTGGCTTTTAACAAGTGGCCAGTTTTTAATCCCGTTCTCGATGTTTGCGGGTCTTTATTTTTTATTTGAACGTTTTGGGCAAATTAAAGGATGGACTTTTTATGAGGTAGCCCTTTGTTTTGCTATTATCCATATGGCATTTGCTTTAAGTGAATGTTTTGCTCGAGGATTTGACTCTTTCTCTAGTCTAGTAGCTAGCGGTAACTTTGATCGAGTACTTGTTCGTCCTAGAAGTACAATTGTTCAAGTTATGGGTTCTAAATTCGAGTTTACTAGAATTGGTAGATTACTTCAGAGTTTAATTGTTTTGATTTGGGCATTAAATAACCTCTCCATCGAATGGAGCAGTATGAAAGTAGTAACCATTATTTTAATGATCATAAGCGGGGTCTTTATTTTTACAGGTATCTTTATCCTTGCTGCAACGATGTGTTTTTGGACAATTCAAGGTCTCGAAGTGGTCAATATTTTTACAGATGGCGGAAGAGAGATGGCGCAGTATCCATTAAATATCTATCAGAAATGGGTAACTAAATTCTTTACATTTGTGATACCTTTCGGATGTGTCAATTACTTACCTTTAATGTATGTTTTAGATAAAACGGATGGGAAAGCGTATCTGTATATGTTATCGCCAGTAGCAGGGATTATTTTTATTATACCCTGTTTACTAGTTTGGCAAATTGGAGTGAGGCATTATCGATCGACAGGTTCGTAATACTTTAAGGACGCAATCCAGTTATGGGGATTGTGTTTTTATATAGAAGAAATGGAGCTATGTAGGGTATTAGAATTTTAGTAACAGTCTAAATGTAATAAATCAATATTGAAGTTGAAATAGTTAAACATACACTAACATTAATTAAAAATCTTGTGAGATTTCTATTTTTCCAATTAGCATAACTAAATATCAATGTAGATAACGCGAGGATAATTTGATACCAAATAGAAATAGTAAAGCCATCTTCTTTAATCAAAAAAATGTTTCCAGTTATAATGCAAGGGATCCAAATTAAAAAGAATAATTTTTGAAATCGTGACAGTGTTTTCATGAGCATCTTCCTTTATTAAATATGGTCTTTCTGCAAACCTAACTCTAGATATATTTAATGTTAGCAGAAAAACATACGACTTTATTTAAACAAAAATGAACTATAAGTGAATATTTTAGTTTTCTTATTGTGTCTTAACTTAATTGAAAGGGATGAAAAGAAGTCTTACTCTGATGAAAACAGGATGTTATTAAGAGTTCCCATATTCTTCTTACTTTTGAAGATATTTTTGTTCCTACTTTGTTAAAATAAAATAGATAATAAAGGAGGAGCATTATGGGATTAAAACGAAAAAATAAAAGAAAATCCTCTCAGCCACACACTAAAGTAATTGATTTTGGTATGGGTAAGACGTTAGCTAAAATTGAAAAAGCAATTTGTATTTTAGATAAAAGTGGGAAATAGTATCATGCCCGTATAAATAATAAAGCAATAATTAAATTAAAAGGAATTAGGAATCAATGAAAAAACAAATTAAAGTAGTTGGAGCAGTCATAAGAAACGATCAAAACCAAATACTATGTGCCTTACGTTCACCAGAAATGAACATGCCAAATAGCTGGGAATTTCCTGGTGGAAAAATTGAGAAGAATGAGAAACCTGAAGAGGCGTTGGTTCGTGAAATACAAGAAGAATTAGGCTGTGAAATATTTGTAACCGAATTAGTTGAGGATGTCATTCATGAGTATCCCAATATAATTGTAAATTTGATAACATACGAAGCCAAGATTATAAGCGGTATGCCAGTAGCTAATGAGCATGCGAAGATTGAATGGAAAGAAATTTCTGAGTTAAATGAACTTGAATGGGCTCCAGCTGACCTTCCTACGGTTGAAAAATTGATGATATAAAATATCAAATACTAGTATATAAGTTGTTGCTGAACGATTAACGATAAAACTAAGTATTTAGAATGATGTCGAACAAATGATAAAAGAAATATTTCTTTGGAAATTGAATTTATTTTCATATCCAATATAATTATAAATAACAACTATAGTGTACATACTAGATGAGTTTAGGAAAATTCTTGTATAACATAGGAGGAAACTATGGGAAGATTAATTCATTTCGAAATTCATGTTGATAACATGGAACGTGCAAAGAAGTTTTATGGAGAGGTATTTGGTTGGACGTTTCAAGATTGGAGTGAATATGCAGGAATGCCATACTATGGTGCAGTGACAGGTAATGAGGACGAAATGGGAATCAATGGTGCCTTAATGCAGCGCCAAAGTGCTCCTCCTGAAGCAAACCAACCATTAAATGGATATGCATGTACAATGGGAGTAGAAAATTACGACGTTACGGAAGCTAAAATTGTTGAAAATGGTGGCAAAGTAGCAATGCCTAAATATGCACTGCCTGGAATGGCTTGGCAAGGATACTTCAAGGACACTGAAGGTAATATTTTTGGAATTCATCAACCTGATGCTAATGCAAAGTAATTTTTTATGGATTTGATGAATAATTCATGGGTTAGATTTAAACAATCATTTAAATTACTTATAGGAACAAAAGTCAACTGTCGGCAGTTGGCTTTTTATTTTTTCTATTCTTAATTTTGGTTACAAATGGGAAGAAAAAATAGGAGATTCTATTAAAATTTTTCAAACACAAAATTGCCATATTCCCATTCTTATTAATGATATTTTTCATGGTATTCTTAAATTGAAATTGCAATAATTCATGATAATAACAGGTAAGAAAAGGATAAACCGATGAAAAAAATAATTATTATTACGGTGTTAATCGTCATTCTTTTTACAAGTGGGTATCTATTCTCAAAAAGCAAGACATTCGAAAATTACACTAATAATATCAGTGATTTAATTAAATTAAAAAAAGAAAATGATTATCTAAATGAAAAAATGAGCAATGAAACATCATTAAAAGCTAATATAACTGAATACAAGCTCGAAAATAAAGAATTAAAAATGCTAAAAGAAAGACTAAATAAAGAAAGTCAAAATTACAAAGCTGAAGTAGCAATCGTCACCAAAAGAGATTTTGATACTTGGAACAGCTTTGTTGAAATAAATAAGGGATCAAAAGATGAAGTGAAAATAAATACAAATGTAATAACCTCTCAAGGCTTAGTAGGTAAAGTAATCGAAGTTTCGAATCATACTTCAAAAGTAGATTTATTAAGTGCAATTAAATATACCTCATATATTTCAGTCCAACCAAAAAATAATCATCAATTACAAGGCCTAATTAAAGGGGCAGATGAGAAAACTGGCTATTTAAAAATGACTCTTTTCAATGTAAATGATAAATTAAAACCTGGAGAAATCATTGTTACCTCTGGTCTAGGAGGAATCTATTTACCAGGTATTGAAATAGGTAAAGTAAAAGAAGCTAAAATTGATAATTTAGGTTTAAATCAAACAGCTTATATTGAACCTTTATATGATTTAAACGATTTAGAGTACGTTATTTTATTGTTAAGTAAAAAATAAAAAGGAAGAACAATAGGAAAAGAGAACAATATTATAGTTGTTCTCTTTTTGAAGTTAAATACTAGTAAATTAAAAACAGTACATAAATAAGTAGGTGTTTGTTTAATGTTACATTTTGAGGAAAGGATTCAAAAATTTGAATATAAACTAAACGATACTGATGATCAAATTATTGAGTTTATTTTGAATAACAAAGAAGAAGTAGTTGGCTACTCTATACAATATTTAGCTGCTCAATTGTTTACTGTTCCTAATACAATTACGAGATTAACAAAAAAATTAGGTTTTGATGGATTTTCTCAGATGAAGAATTGTTTAAAAGAGGAGATTATTAAACAGGATGTTTTTACAGAAGAGGATAGTCTAACATTTAACATTCATAAAACAATTGGATTAATTGATCAAAATAAGTTAGCTCTCACTACAAAATTAATTCAAGAAGCACGTAGGGTGCTTTTCTTTGGAGTAGGTGATACTGCACCATTTTGTGAAATGATGATAAAAAATCTTAAGGTTGTTGGTAAACAAACTGAATACTACTTCCATCGTCATGATATATTGTATGAACTTTCTAGATTAGAGTCTAAGGAAAATAATTTACTATTTTTAATTTCATTGTCTGGAGAAACGGTTCAAGTATTGGATGTAGCGGAGCTGGCAAAACAAAAGGGAATTAAAATAATTTCACTTACACATTTTAGTAAAAATTCTTTACAACAAATAGCAGATTTGAAATTGTATTGCTACTCTCCTAATAAAAAATTTAATGAATACAATATTACAGATAAAACACCCTTGTTGTTAGTCCTTAGAGCTTTATCTGAGTTTTACTGGAAAGCATCGAATTGATGTGTATAAATACACATTAAAAATAAAATTTTACTAAAAACTGTGTAAAAATGAGAAGTATCAAGCTTCTTATTTTTTTTTTGCTATGATGAAGTCAAAGTAGTCCATTAATAAATGAAAGGGGTTACAAAAATGCAGTTAAAAAAGTTAACTTCTGAAGCTTTGATCAGTACTAAAGCGGGATTTACATCTAAAGAAGACACCATAAAATTTTTAGTTAAGAAATTAGCATCAGAAGGGAAAATTCATTCTGAAGAAGAGTTTTATAAAGCAGTGATGGAAAGAGAAGCTTTATCTCCAACTGGTTTTGAAGGTGGTCTAGCTATTCCACATGGAAAAACTTCAGCAGTAAAAGAAGCTTCGTTTGCAGTCGCAACGCTTGAGAAGCCAATAAGTAACTGGGAAAGTGTTGATCCAAAAAATCAAGTTGAATTAGTTATTTTGTTAGCGATTCCAAAAGAAGAGGAAGGCACAACACATCTAACTCTATTATCTGAACTGGTTACAAGACTATCAAATGAAGAGTATAAAAATAATCTACTTCATTCAATGACGAATAAAGAACTTTATGATCGTCTTGATTCATCTTTACAATCTACTAATCAGAAAATCTCTCAAGATAGAAATAATACCGTTTTAGCCATTACAGCTTGCCCAGCAGGTATAGCACACACTTATATGGCAGCGGAAGCATTAGTTAAAGCAGGTAATGAATTAGGAATTAATGTATTTGTTGAAAAACAAGGTGCAAATGGAATTGAAGATCGGCATACATACGACTTAATTAAAAAGGCTGATGCGATTGTATTTGCGGTGGATGTTGCAGTGAAGGATGAAGAGCGATTCAAGCATCTTCCGAAAGTAAAAACATCTGTAGCTTCTCCACTTCGAAACGCAAAAGGTATTTTAGAGCAAGCATTGCAAAAAGTAGAAAATAAACCTAAAGCAGGAATAGTCGAAAGTGAAGAATCAGTTCATGAGATTGAACGTAAATCTATCAAAACAGAAGTCAAGGATTCTCTTTTAACAGGAATCTCTCACATCATTCCTATTATTGTAGCTGGTGGTATGACGTTAGCGGCGGCTGTCTTTATTGCTCAAGCTTTTGGTCTTCAAGATGTATATGCAGCGGAAGGATCATGGTTATGGTTATTACGCCAATTAGGTGGTTCTTTATTAGGACAAATCATGATTCCAATTTTAGCGGCATATATGGCATACTCGATTGCTGATAAACCAGCATTAGGGCCAGGTTTTGCAGCAGGGGTAGCAGCAAATTTAATTGGCAGCGGATTTTTAGGAGGTATGCTAGGAGGATTACTGGCAGGTTATTTCTTAAAGTATCTAAAAGTTAAAGTTAAACCTAAAGGAACTTTTGCAGGCTTTGTTAGTTTCTGGTTCTACCCTGTAATAGGAACGCTTGTTGTTGGATCAATCATGCTTTTTGTAATTGGTAAGCCATTAGCTCTGTTAAATCAGGGACTAATTGATTGGCTAGATGGAATGAGTGGAGCAAATGCGATTATACTTGGTGCAATATTAGGAGCAATGGTTTCATTTGACCTTGGTGGTCCAGTAAACAAGGCTGCTTACACATTCTGTATCGGTGCAATGGCTAGTGGAAATATAGTACCTTATGCAGCATTTGCATCTGTCAAAATGGTTTCTGCATTTTCCGTCACTGGAGCAACGATAATTGGTAAGCATTTATTTTCTGAACAAGAAAAAGAAATTGGTAAACAAACATGGTTGCTTGGATTAGCAGGAATTACAGAAGGGGCGATTCCATTTATGATTAAAGATCCCCTAAGAGTGATACCTTCATTAATCGCTGGTTCAGCAGTCACAGGAGCGATAGTTGCTTACTCTAATATTGGTCTAAATGTTCCTGGAGCTGGAATTTTCTCTTTAGCCTTACTTCAAGGTAAACCAGCCATAGTAGCTGCAGGCATTTGGTTTGGAGCAGCATTAATTGGTGCGTTTATATCAACAAACTTATTGATTATGACAAGAAAACAAAAAATAGTTAAAGAAATAAAAGTAAAGGCATCACAACAAAATGTGGCATAAGAGTGGAGGAGCAAAATGAAAAAAGTTCATATCGTTCCACATATGCATTGGGACAGAGAATGGTATTTTACGACGGAAGAGTCTAGAATTCTATTAATTAATAATATGGAAGAAATTATGGAGATGTTAGAAACGAATCCTGATTATCCTTACTATGTGTTAGATGGACAGACTGCTATTTTAGAAGATTATTTTGCAGTAAAACCAGAAAATAAAGAACGTGTAAAAAAGCTAGTTCAAGAAGGCCGATTAATAATTGGACCATGGTATACGCAAACTGATGAAATGATTGTCGGTGGTGAGTCAATTGTTCGTAATTTATTATACGGAATGAAGGACTGCGAAGAGTTTGGCGAATCTATGAAAATTGGTTATCTTCCAGATTCTTTTGGTCAATCAGCTCAAATGCCGATGATTTTAAATGGGTTTAATATTAAGTATTCAATATTTTGGAGAGGGACATCTCAACGGCATGGAACAAATAAGACTGAATTTTATTGGGAGACGGATGATGGTTCAAAGGTGTTAGTTCAATTGTTTCCGCTAGGGTATGCAATCGGTAAGTATTTACCAGAGGATGAAGAAGTACTGCAAAGTCGAATTGATAAGTATTTCACTGTACTTGATCGAGGAGCAACTAGTGACCATATAATCTTACCGAATGGTCATGATCAAATGCCGATTCAAAAGAATATTTTTACAATCATCGAAAAGCTTCAAAATCTTTATCCAGAGCGAGATTTTTTCTTAAGTAAATATGAAAATGTTTTTGAAAATCTTGAAACACAAAATGACCTTGATACGTTGAAAGGCGAATTTCTAGATGGAAAGTACATGCGTGTTCATCGAAGTATTTACTCGACAAGGATGGATATTAAAGCGGCGAATACTAGAATTGAAAATAAAATTACCAATATTTTAGAACCACTTGCATCTATCGCCTATCGTTTAGGGTTTGAGTACCACCAAGGTTTAATTGAGTTAATTTGGAAAGAAATCATGAAAAATCACGCACATGATAGTATTGGCTGTTGTTGTTCTGATAAAGTACACAGAGAAATTTTAAATCGTTTTTATTTAGCTGAAGAAAAAGTTGATCAACTAATCAATTTTTATAAACGTAAAATTGTTGATTCGATGGATACTACTAATGAACATGATCGAATTACACTTTTTAACTTACTTCCTTATGAGCGTACTGAAGTTGTGACTACTAGTGTTATGACAAAATTAAAATCATTTAAGCTAGTTGATCATGAATCAAATGAAATAGACTACGAAATTATTGAAAGTAAGGTTACTGACCCAGGCTTAATTGATCGTCAAATAGTTCATTATGGAAATTATGATCCGTTTATTGAATATACAATCCAATTAAAGGATAATATTCCATCAATGGGTTATAAGACATATTTTGTAGAAGAAAATGATGATGTCATAAAAAAAATAACTTACTCTACTAATGAGATTGAAACAGATTTTTATAGGATTACCGTTAATTCAAATGGAACATTGAATATTTTTGATAAGCAAATTAAACAAATTTTTACGAATGTTCTTCGATTAGAAAATGGTGGGGATGATGGGGATGAATATGATTACTCTCCACTTCTAAATGAGGAGTTACTTTATAGTGATTATGTTATAGCTGAAACTAAAATTCAGCAAAATCGATTTGGGGTAACAATTGATATTAAATATACTTTGGCTGTTCCTTCAAATTTAGTAAAACGTAAAAAACAAATTATTGATAGTGCTGTCGATGTTCATATTGTAGTGAATGTTCCAAATCATAAACGATTACTTGAGGTTAAATTTGAAATCGATAATCAAGCGAAGGATCATCGGTTAAGGGTATTAATTCCAACGAATATTGCGTCGGCTATCTCGGTATCAGATAATCAATTTGGTTCGATTAAACGAGATGTAGTTGATTCGTCAATTCATGTGTGGGAGGAAGAGAATTGGGATGAAAGGCCAGATCCAATTTATCCTATGTTGAGTTATGTTGGATTATTAGATAATGATTTTGGAGTTAGTGTATTAACAAACAGTACGAGGGAGTATGAAATTGTTGGTGAAAAATTTGATACAATAGCTATTACTTTGTTTAGGAGTGTTGGTTTTCTTGGGAAAGAGGAGATGGTTCGTAGGCCAGGGCGACCGTCTGGGATTAAGTTGCCTACTCCGGATTCTCAGATGATTGGGAAGTTGTCTTTGGAATTTGCGATTGCGACATATAATAAGGAAGAGAATGTTGCGAGGATTGCTAAGGAGTATTTAACTCCGGTTGTTGCTTATAATAAGATTCCTTATGATGCTATGAAGTTGAATGAGTCTGTTGTGAAGACGCCTTTGGAGTTTAGCTTTTTTAGGGAGAGGTCTGCGAATGTGGTTTTGAGTACTTTGAAGAAGGCTGAAAAAGTAGATAAATTTGTTATACGTTTTTATAATTCATCGGAAAATGAAGAGTATGCTTTTTTGCAATTTAATGGTGAGATTGATCAGGTGTACACAGTTAATTTAAATGAAGAAGTAAAAGAAGATGTATTTGTAAATGATTATCAAGTAGGAATAAATGTGAGAACAAATCAAGTTAAATCGATCTTGTTTTAAAATAATAAATATAGGTATTTAAATTAAAAAAGGCTATTTTTCGTTTTATTAATAACAGAAAATTGCCTTTTTCTGATTGTTTTAAAATTTTATTCAGCACTCAACTCATGTTTAGTGCGGTTCACTACTTGTGAGAAAAGATAATTAAAAGATGTAACAGTGAGTTTAAAGAGCTTTCCGAGGGCTTCAGACTGTCGACAAACCCCATTTTAAATTCATTTAAAATGGGTTTGTCATTATTTTTATACTAATTCAGCCATTATTTAAGCTGGGCATGGTTTCTTCCATGTCCAAATAATCAAGTGCTAGAGCTACATAACAAAAAAATAAGCTGGGTAGCAATCCCAGCTTATTTTATAAGACATTTCGGCATATCTACCGTTTTTAAGTATCACGTCTTTTATACCTTTTGCAAGTCTAATAAGTTTAAGTTGTCAACTATTAGCTAACAACCATTTAATATATTCATCGCCACAATCGTTTCACTAATATGTACTTTTTGGCACTTCAACCCCTAGTCTGTTCCAAAACACCTTTTGGAATCTATATTGGTTTCTGAAATCAGTGTATTAGTACAAATTAAGTAATCTCATTCGAAAAATTCTTTTACTTGTTGGTACATATAATTTTTATTTAACCAGAGGGCCTGCTTAACCATATAATTATCTGTCAAAATATCCTTCATATCCTCAGGTCTATTCTTCCAAATTGCAGGAGAGGGTAGCCGATCTGAATTTTTACTTTCAAGATAATCTGACTCGTCAGCTGAAGGTCGAATGTGAAGAATTTGAGGACCACTCACTTGGCTCGGCAGATTGTTCTCTATTTTGTAACCTTTCTTATTGGAGGCACTTTTCTTAACACGTTTAAACGTTAACTCGACACCATTAATGAGAGTTTGTTTAATTATTTCCCATGTTTCTTTGACTCTACTCATGAGTTCGTTTTCTGGCATATACCAAAATTTTGCGCCCTTAAATATCTCACCTTCTGGTGTTTCCTCGTAAACGACTAATAAGAATTTTGTTGTGGAAAGATAGTCATACACTCGAGTATCTTCCCAATCAAGGTTACTAATATCTTTGATGAAGCTAACATCCGATTCAAGTTTAAATCCTTCAGTTGTGAGTCTTTTTTCGGATGCTTTTTTTCTCTGATTAGAATTTACGGTAACTGTTTTGACAGCAATTCCAGCCTTCTTAAACTCATCTGTTTCTTCTAAATCACCTTTTAGATTAAACATCTTCTGCGCAATTAGCCGTGAACTTGCTTTGTCATTCTTTTTTTTGATTCTAACACCAAATTTTTCTGCTAAGACTTTTTTATCCATATTGTAAAACGGTTTAAACTGATTGATAATGATTTGTTCAAATGTTTTGTGTTTTAACTCGGATAAATCTTTTATGACATGTTCTTGAGTACCAATTTGCTTAGATTCGATTTTTTTATGTAATTCAGGATAGTCATTTTGATAAGAATCGTAAGTGATGGAACTCTTTAATTCGCCCTGTACAATTCGCTTCGTAATTTCCTTCATGTATGTTGGTCTTAAAGAAAAAGCTCGTCTATGTGCTTTCTTATCACTAAACGGTTGTGTTGTTTTGTTCTCTGCAGCTTTACTTCCTTTTGTCACTGCTCCAAGGTATTGTGTCATACCTTCGGAAATGTCCTCAGCCCTCCCTTGACGAATCATATCCATTATAATGTTCCAATCATTTTCAATGATTGCCCAATCATCATCTAATAAGTCGTTCAAATTAAAAAGAATAGAGTGGGTCATTAAGAAATCTGGATAGATTGGGTATTCCTTTCCTTCAAATTGAAAAAAATCAACTGGATTATATTTATACAACATTAGTTCTACAAGCTTTGACTTTTTTAAAAAGGAAGAATTTTGAAAATCCCTCTTATATTCTTCATTAAAATCAAAAATGTTAAGAACTAGTCTTTCTTTGGCACCCCAGGAATTTTCTTTTTTGAAAAATTTAAGCCCAGCACATTTGAGTTCTACACCTAGATTATTGAAATCAGCCTCAGGTCGACTGTTATTCGCTAGCCCGAACCAATCTTTTTCAACTGCATTCCCAAGCCAACCTTTATTTCTTGGGCTAGCGTACCACTTATCGACATTCTCCTGTTTGACAAGCTCCTTTATCATTTTACCAACAGCAGCTTCACCACGTTCTTTTATTTCTCGAATTGTTTTATATTCTCTATCCATCGTCATCTCCCTAATAGAAAATTCTAATCTGCTGTTCAACTTTATTATAAATTACCTTCAACATTTTGTCTGAATAGGTTATATTTATTCAAGCTCTAAATCGGCGCTTATCACCTTCAGTTCTCATTTTGGTTGGTTATTGAGAGGAAACTTATTTTACTCATCTCATATAAGTCTTCCAATTTTATAAAGTTCCCCTTTTTTTCATTTTTTCATAAAATATCACTTATTAATTATAGTAATTTTATTGGGAAATATCTATTAATTATGAACTTACTGAAAATAATTCAATATTACTAATTGTTTTGTCATTGCGTTATATTTTTTCTTAAGTTATATCTTCTTCTAGAAATGAATTATAATGAGTTTAAGAAATACTTATAATTTATTATTTCAAAGTAGAAAAGACATCCTACTAAAGATAAAGTTTGATTCTCCGTTTGAATAAGATGTTTATAATATGCTAGGTCAAAGAGGATTTGATTTTCAAAAGGCAATTTGGTTGTTCATGATTTAGAATTGATTTAGCAGTAAAAGATCCAAATTATCCAGGTAAAATTTTATTAAGGATTGATTGTGATGGCTGATCCTACTATACCTCAAAATCAGCATGAAATTGAGATTGACTAAGGTAATGCGTTTTAGAGCCTTAAGGGAATATTGTCACAGGACTGGGTTAAGAATAAGAAGATAATCTGAAATAGGATTGTTGAAGAAAAACCGTATTTAGCTTGAAATTAAATATATGAAATAGTACTAACAAAAGAGAACCTGCCCATTTTTTGAGTAGGTTCTTTTGTATTCTAAATTTAGAAAATGTAAATTGAAGTGACAAAAATCAAAAAATTAAAAATCTATTTACGTTAGAACTCCAAATTAGTAATAAGCAAAAACTGTAATGATTAAGGAATCCTGAAATTTTTTCACCTAAAACTTTCAAATACAAATTTTATAGATAATATTTACAAGTAAACAGATGCTCATTTATTCAACAAAATCAAATGTTGAGTTATTAAATTTTTATAGCTTAATATTAAACGGATTTGGTACAAATTTTTTTAATTTCAGTTTAGAAAACGGAAAAAAATATTAATTTATGGATATCAAAAAATTGAACAGCATATTTGATATAAATAAATTAATAAATAAATAGATAAATAAATGATTTACTAAAATTAGGAGAATTAGAAACAAGTTTTGAGCCGAAGGTTTACTAAAGTGAATTTATTATTGAATATTAAACAGGAGTTTGTTTTTATAACAATTGTGCTCAATAAAAACAATTAACACAAGGCAATAAATATATAAAAACAATTAACACAAGGCAATAAATATATGAAAATAAGTAATGGGGAATAAAACAAAAGCTAATTTCGTTTTTCAAAATCCATGAACAAATAAATATATATATATAAGAGAAATAACATCTTGTGAGACTAGAAATATGTTTTAAATCGTACTCTATTAACAGATTCCATTCTTGGATTTTTTAATGATTTATAATTAAAAAATTAGAATAATCGAGATTGAAGTTAGACAAAGATGTTAGCCGTATTTTTGAAAAGACCTAATCAAAAAAGTGATTAGGTCTTTTTGTATAATCTTTTTTGTAATAAATATTTAATATTTATAACTATTTTTTTATTATGAATGAATATTCGTAGTAAAATAAACTTGTATGAAAAAGTAAAATTTTACTTTAATCCTAAAAGGAATAGATTTAAGATTTCAAAGTGACTTAAAGAGGTGTCCTTATGACGAAACATACTTTTGAATTTTTACAAGAAATTAATCCAGAATTAGCCCAAATAGGAAAGAATATTGACAAAATATTTTATGTGGATCCTAATGGAGTTTTAGTTAAAGGAAGACTATTTGCAGAGCAATTATCTAAGGAAGTAGTAAAGAAAGAAGCGGGACTTGATTATTTACTTTATGTAAAACAAGTCGAGAGGATTGAAAAGTTAGATAGAGAGGGTTTGTTATCTAGTGAAATTGCTAAAAGGTTTGATTCGATTCGCTATTTAGGAAACAAAGCAGCTCATGAAAACTTAAACGCTGATTTAGAAAAAGCAATAAAGATGCATAAGAACTTATTTGAAATAGCAATTTGGTTTATGGAGTTATATGGTGATCATAAATTTGTTGCACCTATATACAGTCATCCAATTTTTCAAGCAGAGGGTGGATATAGTCAGTCAGAATTAGAAAAAAACATTATAAATAAACTTAGTAAACAATTTGAAGATTACATAAAATTAATTCCTACTAAAGAGAAACAAGAAAGCGATTCTGAAATTATTATTGAAAATGAGAAGGATGAACATAACTTCGGTGAAATTTATGGTAGCTCATTGATTTATGAGCTTACCAAATTAAAAGAATCATCACAAGAAGCTGTTGAGAATGCTAATTCATTTAGCTCATTTAAAAAATATCTTCATGTGGAAAGACCAATTCAAAAAGATTTACATCAATTATTACTAGATACCTATCAAAGTAGCTCTAGTCAGTTGATAATTCTAGGTGGAAGCGTTGGGGATGGGAAATCTCACATGCTTGCATATATGAATAGCACTTACCCAGAAATATTAAATGAGTTTTCTATTCACAATGACGCGACAGAAAGCTTTGACCCAATGAAAAATTCACTAGATACATTAGCTGAGTTATTACTTCCATTTTCAGATGAAAAAATAGAGCAATCTAATGAAAAGAAAATATTGGCAATTAATTTAGGAGTACTTCATAATTTCTTAACTTCAAAATATGCTAATGACTCATATACAAAGCTAGTTGAATTTATTGAACAATCAATGGTATTTGATTCGAATGTAATTACAAACAAATTTAGTATTGATAATTTTCACTTAATAAGCTTTAGTGATTATCAACCATTTGAACTTACTGAAGATGGCCCTCAATCTAGTTACTTTAAAGAAATCCTATCTAAAATTACAAACGATTCAGATGATAATCCTTTTTATCAAGCATACTTAAGAGATAATAAATCTGAGTATTTTAGTCCAGTTATAATGAACTATCAATTATTAATGAGACCAGAGGTACAAGAAAACATAGCGCAACTGTTAGTAAAAGCATTAGTAAAACATAAAATGATTGTATCAACAAGAGCTTTATTAAATTTTATTCACGATATGATTGTACCTTCAAATATACATGAACTAATATACTCGTCTATCATTGATGAAACAGAATTTTTATTACCAAATTTATTGTTTGGAAGTAGTGATAAATCGCAAATTCTAAATGTTATGTCGAAATTAGATCCAATTCATTTAAGATCACAAAAACTAGATCAATTACTTATAGATTTAAATCTAACTAATAACATTTCTTCTATATTTAAAGAAAATCTTAATCTAGTAGGTATAGAAAAATGGACTAATTTAATAGAGGATTTAGGCGCGTTTTATGAATTAAGTGCTTCTACTAGAAAGGTTTTAATGAAGACTTATATTAGGATGACTTACTGTTTTACTGAAGAACAAGAAAGCGTATTTAATGATTGTGTATTTAACAGCTATATGAAATCCTTGTTTGCATTTAATGCTGGAAACCCGACTGGACTACAACAATTATATAAGGATGTATTAAAAGCGGTTTTTGAATGGAAGGGTCAACCAAAAAGAAATAGTAATTATATCTATATTGATGATTCGATTGAATTAATTAAAATTGCACAGTCTCTATCGGTTAGACCATATTCACAAAACATGGCTAAGAGTGCTGAAGAAATTTTTTATAGCTTCAAGAAAAATATTGTAATAGGCTATCAGGAACCTAATAGTAAGAAATTCGCATTACTAGAAATTGATTATCCATTATATGAAAAAATATTAATGGTTTTAAAAGGATATCGACCTAATAAAAAGGATAAAGAAGATGCAATTCAATTTGTAGAATTTATTGATAAACTTATGAAGTTCGGAAATAAAAATGAACAGCTACTAGTACATCATTCTTCTGAGGATTTAAGGTTTAAACTAGAATATGATGGATTTTTTGGACAATTTACATTCGTGAGGGAGTAATTATGGACTTTAATCAGAACGCAATTCAGCTAAGAAATTACTTAGGTGTTAAACCTGAAAAAAAGGGGTTAACACATAATATTAATAAATTTGCTCCATTTTTTCCTTTCCCAACAAGGAACCCTGAAAGAGCTAAATTTGCTAGAGGATTTGAAGGTGTTGTAGGAGAGTTTAGTCGATTATTAAGTAATCAAAGTATAAATGACAAATTAGATTTAGATGAAGTAGTAAATAAAATATCTGAAAAAGTTGAAATAAACTCTGAAGATAAACCTTATTTTAAAAGCTTAATAAAGCATTATTTACTTGATCAGAACTCTTCAATGAAGATATTTCATCCATATATCTTTAAATATCTGCAAAAAACTGATGGAGACGAAGGAAAAGGTGAATCAGAAATTGCACTTTTTTTAAGAGACATATACTCGCGAGAAAATGAGAAGATAAAAGCCCTTTTTGAAAAAACAGAATCGGAACACGTAATGGCAAAATTGATCTTAGAAAATTTGGATTACCTAGAGGATAAAGAAAAAATATCTAAATATACTGGGAAATTAGAGCATATTTCCAATGTGTTTTATGAGGATTTTCTATTTATCACAAAGCATACAGAATATTTTACTGAGCATTTTGAATTATTCCTAGCTTATTATTATTTCTTTTATATTACACAACTGTCCTTAAAGCTTAGTCAACGCCAAAATGCAAATTATTCCGAAGTAAATGAGCTGTTTTATACACTTGATTGGGAAGGTACAAATAAAAGTAGAAGCTCGCAAATTAAAGGATATAATCTTATAAAAGAATCTGCTAAAAACCTGCTAGTTCATAGTAATACTCTCGAGCAAATTAATATTATACAAGGAACTAAAGGTCTTTCATATCCTGAATTAATCAATAATTTTGAAAGTCTATCAATTTCAGATAAAACTGAGTTAGAAAACGAAATTACAAATTGGATTAAGGAATATGCTGATTTAATGGAAATAGAATTAGTTGAGAACTATTCAATAGAATACGTTAGTCTGATTTTCAAATTGTTTGCAATGATAGAAGAAGTGCATACAAAAATTCAAACTAAACAAGGTACGAAAAGCAGGTACTCTTTATCAGTAGAACAAATTGGTAAGAAGTACTTTCTAAAATCAAGAGGTTCATTTGGATATATGCTTAATATGTCTCAGGATTTACTATTACTTTTAAGTGCAGTAGTAATTAAAGATCATAAAAAGTCTTTAAAAGACGTGTTTAAGGGTCTAGAAGATAGAGGTGTTTATTTTGATAGATACTCAAAAGAAGCAATTGTAGAGCTATTTGATAAATTAAATCTTTTAGATAAAAAAAGTGATAGTGGAGATGCTCAATATGTTAAACCAATTTTATAATTACTTATCAGAAAAAATTATAAGCTTCTTAAAAACAGAAACCTTTAAAGGTGGGGAAAGATACTATCTTCAATTTGATGATGAAAAACAAGTTGAAGAGATTTATAGCGTTTTAAAAGAAAGTGAACATGCTGAAGAATTTGTTTATAAGCACGAGTTAGGTTCCGCTTATTCTACCTTTTGCTTAGTAATTAAGAATATTCGAGTAGTCATTGCTGCTACAATTGATAATGTAACACCTGATTTTCTTGTAACTTTAAGGAATAATGTTGGGGAACAAAAAGGTGACTGGAGTAATACTGCACTTCTTAGCATTTGTCATGAAACATTGGACAGTATTAGAGGTGGTAGTAGTGATTTACAAAAGGAAGGCATGCCTTTACATGTAAAAACGATTACCAAAAATTTGAAAAAGGAAATAGAAAAATCTAACCTTTCAAAATCTGAGCAGGAAGTAGCACTATTTTTCTTAAATGAAAAATTAGAGGATATGATTCTTCAGCCGAACATTTTTGATTTTGCAGAAGTATTAGGATTACTATCTCAAGGATCTTTAAAAAGAGAGGATTTCCACAACCTAGGTCTATTTTATGATGAAAATATAGAGCAATTTACTCCTTCACAAATTCGCAAAAGACTTGCGGAAAATCATGAATTCTATGAAAAAATTCTGCATTTTCACGAGTATGAAAATTTAGACCAACAATTAGAGAAGCTTTTCGATGAAAAAGGTGTTACAAGATTAAAAAAAGATGATTGGAAAAATGAAACATTCCGGTTTGTAAAAGAATCAAATGAAAATGCAACAATACCGAAAAAAGCCTTAACTTATATAGAGAATACTCAGGCTAAAATTAATAAAAACTTGATATATTGGGATAGACCAATTCAAGAAACAAAAGCAGGATTAAGAAAACGTCATATTATTATTTTTAATGAAAATAAAAGTGACGTTATTAATATCGATTTTGAATTTGACCAAAGACTGAAAAAAGAATTTATCCACCCTAAGAGCAGGGATTTATGTACAGTT
The DNA here is from genome assembly GCF_050457485.1 of Gottfriedia acidiceleris. Taxonomy (GTDB): domain Bacteria; phylum Bacillota; class Bacilli; order Bacillales; family Bacillaceae_G; genus Gottfriedia; species Gottfriedia acidiceleris_D. The sequence continues at coordinate 247,178 of NZ_JBCMJM010000008.1, read as the reverse complement.
TCTGGAAATTTTTTAAAATTAGAGCTTAAGCCTAAAGTAGGTGCTGTTAGTTTTGAAAAGGTAACCTATGTTCATCAAAATGATTCAAAATCAAAGTTTGAGTTTTTCATTGCTATTGTAGAATGTAATCCAGAAGTATTAAAGGGTATTCAAACCTTCTATGAAATAAATATAAAGGATAAACAAATTGTCCTTAATAATAAAGGTGAAACAATTCGATTTGGAGCAACAGGAAGTTCAGTTTCCGAAAAGATTTTAGACGAAGATGATTTAGTTGTTACTTTAGATTCTATTGATGAAGGTCTAGAGATATCTTCATTATCTCCTGCTTGGGATGATGGAATTTTAACATTTAAATTATGGTATCAAAATGTAGAAATTCCATTTTTTGCAATGGATTTATCTATGAAATCACCTCCAGTCCTCGGAAAAAGGATTTGGAAATTAAAAAGAGAGTATCAAGCTCACTTTAAGTATTTAAACAATAAGCTGCAACAGGGTACTAGAGAATATTACCCTAGAGAAATGTTTAAAGAATTTTTAGAGTTAGAGAATTTATGGATTAACGATCAATTTAAATATGCAAAGAAATCAATTAATGGTATTGAAAAACTAGAATTGGAAATATCCGAAAATTTATCTAATTCTTATTTTGAACTAATAAAATATTATAAGAACAATGAATTATTACCAAGCTTGGCATATATGGATACAGAGTTAATGAGACTATCTAAAATTTATTTAGAGTCATTTAACGATGAAATCATGTCTATTAAAGAAAATTATATTTTAAATAATAGTCAGCTTTCATTAATGAAATTAGGAACAATTCAAGAGAACAATCAAATTTATTTAACTCCATTGCATCCATTAAATGTAGCTTATCAGGTAGTTATAAATGAAGAAATAAATAATGAAGAAATTGAATCGCAAATTTTAGATCGTTTGCACCCATATAACTTATTACCTTATATATATGGTGAAAATAATTCGATTTATAGACCAGTTACAAATAAAGACGCATGGGAATGGACAACTTATCAATCTATTAAGAAGGTTACTGTTGGTCAATCTAATGAATTTTTATCAAAGGTTATCGAAGAAAAGATCTCACAGTTTATTGAACATTTTAACTATCTATTTATTGAGGGTTCCAATTCTCCATTAAAAGTAAATGTTATTCAAATTACAAATGATGAAGAGGTTTTAAAAGGCTTTATTAACTTCATTAAGAATCAAATAGAAAAGAACGGGCCACACCAGTTAATTCCAATTGAAGTAGCTTTATACAATGATGACGACTATATCAGTTCATTTGAACAATTTTCATTATATGATGATATAAATAAAATTGAAGAAATGCTAGGCTTTAAATTGGAAGTCCAAAATTTAGACCCGGTTGATTTATTAAGAATCATTAGAGAAAAAATACATTACTATAAGATCAATTCTGGTGAGGATTATCAATTTTCACATATTTCTTTTATCAAAATGGATTCTAGTGATTATGTTGCTAAGGATAATATGGATGAAATTGAAACGGGAGCTTCATTAAGTGGATTGTTGTCTTCAATCACATCAGTTAAAGGTAGAAAGGAATATCGAACAGGATTCGGCACACAAAATATTGCTGATAATGTAAATGACTTACTTTTAACTGCAAAAAACCTAAATGAATTAGCTTCGAATTTAGAAATAGGTGGGGCTAATCCATATACAAAAAATAAAAGTATCGTTACAATTTCATCTGCAATAAATGAAGAAAAACTAAATAAACTGTATGAGTCATCCTATTGGGTTACATTTATTGATCCAAATGTTGGATTAGAATTCTTCCAACGTTCAAAAAGTGACTTACTTGTAATTCACTATAGTGATCAATTTAACTCATCAAATCAATATGTGGCTATTACAGTTACTGACAAAGCAAATCAGTATAGAAATGTAATTAATCAATATCTTCTAGAGCATAATGTACATTCTAGTGATGAAAATATTGATAAAGCAATAAGAGCATTTAATACCATTAATGGTGAATGGCTATTAAGAGTAATTGGAAGCAAAGGGCATTTCTCAAGAGAAAAAATAAGTATTATCTCTGCCTTAAAATATTCACTTAGCTTTTTTGACCATCCAAACATTACTTGGGTTCCTATATCGTTAGAAGAGGTGTTAAGGGTTTCAGGTGCAGTTAAATTAAACAAAAGTGAAGGGGTTTTTTCTGCAAAAAATCTGGGCGTTAGAGGAAGTCATAGTGATGATTTATTATTAGTTGGTATGGAAGTAACTGATAATGAAGAAATATTTATGCATTATTATCCAATCGAAGTTAAAATTGGAATAAATCAAGATTCAGTCATTACTAAGGCAAAAGAACAAATTAGAAAAACAAAATTCTTATTCGATAAAGAGCTTCGTAAAGTAAACGCAGATGGAAAAGTTAATTTTAAGAACAAATTTTTTAGAAACTTCTTTATTCAACTTTTCCTGGCAAATGTACAAAAGTTTCAATTGAATGAAATTTGGCCAGAGAAATCATTTGATATTGTAGAAAAATATAAATCAAAATTATTAAATGATGATTATGAAATTGGAAATCATTTAAATCGTTACATAGGGAAAGGTCTTGTACTTTCCTTTAGAAAAGAAGTTACTTGGCGTTCAGCTAAGATGGATGAAGATGTTCTAGTTTTAGAGCTGACGGAAGAAGATGGTTATACTGGTGTTATAGAGGATGTTGAAGTACTAAAGGATAGAATCCAATTAGGTAATACCGACATTCAAAAAACAATGTTACTGGCAAACACCTATACACATCCTGAAATAATAGATTTATCGGTTGAACCCAAAGTTAATCCAATTGTAGATATTGACTCAATTGATGATCCTCCTATCATCGATCCAATATCACCAATTAATGTAAATGATTTTGATGTTGATAACACCCAAGTGAAAGAAGTAGTTGTTTTAAAAAATGTTAGAGTATTACTTGGAAATATTGAGGGCTCTAATAAGGATATATATTGGGAGTATGGTCATCCAAAACTTGCAAACCGACACATACTAATTTCTGGAAAATCTGGTCAAGGGAAATCTTATTTCATACAATGTATGTTGGTGGAATTAAGCTCCCAAAACATTTCAAGTATTATCTTTGATTACACTGATGGTTTTAAAAAATCTAAGTTAGAACCAGAATTTAAAGAGGCAATGGGAGATAAAGTTGAACAAATTCTGGTTGCGCGTGATAAATTCCCTATTAATCCATTTAAAAGAAATATTAAAGAATTAGATGAAAATGAATACATTGATGAAGATTTCGTAGATGTTGCTGAAAGAATGAAAAATGTTTTGGCTTCTATTTATAAAGATTTAGGTATTCAACAACAAAATGCAATTTATCAAGCGATTATTCGTGGAATGAATGAAATTGGCGATAAGATGAATCTAGAAAAGCTTCGAGAAAAGTTAGAAGAGGATGCATCTGGACCAGCTAAAACTGCATTATCACAATTGAATCCAATGATAGATAAAAATCCATTTAATAGTACTGTTGAACAAGATTGGTCTAAACTAGAAAAAGAACCTGGTAAAGTGTATATTATTCAACTTTCAGGCTTTACCCGAGACGTTCAATTGATGATTACTGAATTTATTTTATGGGATTTATGGTATTACAAACTTCAGCATGGATCACAAAATATCCCATTACCAGTAATTTTAGATGAAGCACAAAATCTTGATCATAGTGAAAAATCACCAAGTGCAAAGATACTAACTGAAGGAAGAAAGTTTGGCTGGTCAGGATGGTATGCAACACAATTCTTAAAAGGCCAACTGTCATCAGATGAAATATCAAGACTTCAAATGTCGAGTCATAAGATTTATTTTGCACCACCAGATGCTGAGATAAGTAGTATAGCTTCAGTACTTTCACATGATGCAAATTCAAGAAAAGAGTGGGAAAAAACTTTATCCTCACTACAAAAGGGTCAATGTATTTCATATGGTCCAATGTTAGTGGAGGATGGTAGTTTAAAACAATTCCAACCTGTTGTTATTAATATTGCATCATTAAATGATAGAATAAATTAAAAAAAGAGGAGATTTAATCTCCTCTTTTTGCTATTTTTCACATCATTGTAATATTTATCAGAAAAATAATTAGCTAAATGATTTATAATAAAATAAATCAAAGTAACCAATAATTGTTTATTTAATTAAGAAGAACTTAATTTATTGTTGATAAATTCCTTACCAATCATAAAGCATGTTTAAGTAACATCTTTTTCAAAAAAAATCTTCATAGGATTTATCTCCCTTTTTGCCTCTTGGGGCAATTTCAAGCACTTGGCCATCAAATGAATTTGGATAAGGTAATAAACTTATATCATGCCTAAAAATAGCATTACGGACCATTTCATAACTTTTTCCTAACTTATCAATATCTTCGTCAGAAAATGAAATTTTCCTAACATCATTCAAAACTCGATATCCATTTTTCTTTCCTTTACCTTCATAGCATATAAGGATGAAGGTAACTTCTTCAAAATAACTTTTCCAAACAGAATTCTCCCAAGGTTCATTGAATTCTGAAAGGACAATATTACGAAATGTTAAACGTTCTAATAGACTATAATTATTATCTATTGGAATATTTTTAATTACATATGTGGTTTTAGTAAAAAGATCATTTTTGCTAGAAAGTTCATCATCTTTACCTATAATTTTATCTGATATCATTTTTCCTATACTTTTTGGTATGTTACCTTCAACATGTTTACCATTTAATTTTTCTAAAATTTGAATTTGACTTAAATTAAAATAAGGTGACATTTCATTTTTAATATAATCTTTAACACTTAAAATATTTGGAAAAGTTTTTGCAACAGCATTTCTGCCATTTCTAAGTACACCAGTTAGATAACTGTTTTTTAATGAAAAAGCTCTAGGCTTTGCCATTATAATTTTATGATAATCAATCATACTTAAAGAAATTCTTTTTTTAGCTCTAATTGATCCATTTTTATTTGCTTCAAATCCTGAAATTTTTAATTCTATCCAATGAGAAACAAAATCAGCCTTATTGTCATTATTTAATTCGTATTCATAAAACCCCGTTTCAACTACCTTTCCTAATGCTCCTTTATCATTTTTTTTATTTAATCAATTAAACTTATCTAATTCCCCAAATGTTTTTCCAATTATGTCATTAGTATAAGAAGTTCTGTTTTAAAATTTATTAAATTCCCTCTTATAAATATTTATTGAAAGTAATGCGCATTTTTTTAGAAAATATTTCAAGTTAATAATATCAATAAAATCTATGTTATAATGTCTTTTTATTAAATTAAATAATATTTATAAATAAATTATTTGATCTTTTATTTCTGTTGTTGTATAATAGAAACAAAATAGTATATACGTTCGGTTTTTATTGGAGGAGTTATGAAAAAAACAGTAATTGAACTATTTGCAGGTGTAGGTGGATTTCATGCTGGACTAAAAAAAGCTGGTGATTGGGATGTTGTTTGGGCAAATCAATGGGAACCAGGTAAAAAAGTACAGCATGCATATAATTGTTATGTTAGTCATTTTCCAGAAGTGAATGCACAAAATATTGATATTGCAAAGGTGAATTTGGATCCTGAAAACTTTCCCATTCCACAACACAATTTACTTGTGGGTGGATTTCCCTGCCAGGATTATTCAGTTGCATCAACTGGTGCAAAAGGGATTGAAGGAAAAAAAGGAGTACTTTGGTGGGAAATTCGAAATATTTTAGAAAGACATCGACCACCATTTGTATTGTTAGAGAATGTTGATAGACTATTAAAATCACCAACTAAAAAACGTGGACGAGATTTTGCGGTTATGTTAGCATGTTTTCGTGATTTAGGATACAGTGTGGAATGGCGAGTAATTAATGCTGCTGATTATGAATTTGCACAACGCAGGAGAAGGGTCTTTATTTTTGCCTTTCATAAAGATACAAATTACCATAAAGAGCAGGAAAAGTATAATTTATTTGAAATGAATAATTATATAACTGAAAATGGATTTTTCTCAAAAGAATTTCCTATCGCGGAAATAAAGGAAAGTAAACAAATTTCCCTTGAAAAAGACATTCAAACTATTTCTGATTCATATGATAAAGGTTTTTTTGAAGCTGGAATAATGATAGGAGATCAAGTAGTTACCGAAAAATTTCAACCTATGGAATTTAAACCTCAACCATTAAGTGAGATATTAGTATCAGATGTTGGTGAAGAATATTACTTGGGTGAGAATCTAGATAAATGGAAATATTTGAAAGGTTCTAAAGAACAGCCTAGAAGAACAAAAGAAGGGTTTGAATATATGTTTAGAGAAGGCAGTATTGCCTTCCCTGATCCGATTAATAAACCTGCAAGAACAATATTAACTAGTGAATCAAGTAAAAATAGAAGTACACATGTTATAGAGGATCCTCAAACAAAAAGATTGAGATTACTAACTCCAATTGAATGTGAACGACTAAATGGTTTTGAATCAGATTGGACAAACACAGGTATGCCGGAAAAATTCCGCTATTTTTGTATGGGAAATGCTCTAGTTGTAGGCTTGATTGAAAAAATGGGTAAAACTTTAAATGAAATTTTTGCTAATGAAAATGAGAATGAAGAATTAACCAATGAGTTATCAAATCGATTAAAAGATGAAAAGATAATCCAAAATGCAAAAGTAGAAGCTAATTTAATTATTCAAAATGCTCTAATTGAAGCTGAAAGAATTATTCAAGATGCTATTGAAAAAGCAAATAAAATAAACAAATCTGTTGGTGTTGAAATTGAAGAGAATAATCATGAGGATAAATCGGATAAATCTTTTCGAAAAGGTGTAGTGAAAATATAAAATTTTATTTGATTAAAAGGTATACTCTAGAAGAGCGGATTTAAAAAAATGCTTTTTTGAATTAAAATTAGAATTTTGCACAACAAGGGAATATCGAGTTATATAACATCTTTTAGTTTTTATGTAATATTCATTTGAATTTCTGTTTTAATTTATAACCTACTCAATTTTTTGAGTAGGTTTTTGTATTCAGCTCTAAAAAGTAATAAAAACAATAATCCCCCAAATAGAACCAATACTTTCATTTACCCACTCAATTTTCTGACCATCCCATCAGTTAAGATTAATCCAGATTCAATCAAACCCTAATCTAAAAGAAACTGAAGGAGGATTTCATATGAAAAAAATCACTTACCTATTATTAGCACTTCTAATTACTCTACAAGCCGGCTGTTCATCAAACAACCAAGCAAAGCAAACAACAAAAGATCCAAAGACAAAAGAAGAATCAGTAGCAGTCGATAAAGGCTTATTCAACGTAAAACTTACATTACCAGCTTCAATGTTCGGGGGAGATGACATAAATAAAGTCATTGCCGATGCAGAAAAAGAAGGAATCAAAGTAACAAAAAACACCGACGGATCACTAACCTACAAAATGTCTAAATCTCAACACAAGAAAATGATGAAAGGTATAAGAGAGGAAATCATTAAAACTGTCAATGAAACAAAACAAAGTAAAGATTTTGCCTCACTAAAGGATATTACTTACAATAACGACTTTTCAGAGTTTACATTGATTGTAGACAAATCAGCATATGAAAATAGCATGGATGGACTCGCCGCATTTACATTTGGGATGTCCGGTATGATGTATCAACTATATAACGGTGTAGATCCGAATGAGTATAAAGTTACCATTTTAGTAAAAGATCAAGCTACTCAAAAAGAAATCGATAAAATCGTTTACCCAGATTCGCTTAAAGATAAATAACTCGAAAAATTCATCAGATTAACAAAAAAATTAAAAGTGAGGTAAAAAAAATGAACAGAAAATATTCAAAGGTAGTAAGTTTATTAGGAACAACTTTATTAACAATTTCGTTATTATCAGCATGTGGGCAAGACACAAAAGATGTGACTGTAAAAGAAGACTCTCCAAAAAAAGAAGAAGTAAAAACAACTAAGAAAGTAGAAAAACCAAAACAATCCAAACTTGGTTCAAGAACGAATCCAGTTCCATTTAAGAAAACTGCTACTGTTGATGACGAATTATATAATGACAATGGAGATTCATTTCCAATTAAGTTTGACTTAACAGTAGAAGACGTGGTGCGCGGAGATGCTGCCTACGCTAAATTAAAAAGCATGAACGAATTTAATGATCCTGCGCCAGAAGGTTATGAATGGATTTTAACTAAAGTAAAAGTTAAATTTGTAGAATCAAAGACTGAAGATTTAGCTTTTATGATTGATGGAATCATGAATTTTAACGTTGTTAGTGAAAGTGGAGATATATACAGTGGCAATATTTTTGGAACAACAAACCCAGAATTTAGCTTCGAAATGTATGTAGGCAATGAAAAAGAAGGATACATCGCAAAATTAGTAAAAAAAGGCGAAAAAGCACAACTAAGATATGAGGAATTAGTCGGAGGCCAAGTATTCTTTAATCTACAATAATTCCCAAATTAAACCAAAAATGTTCTATCATAAGAACAAAAAAATATACTAATTAAGAAATGTGTACAGTCAAATCTGTACACTTTTTTTTTTATGTTATCCAATTACCATCAACAACCCAAAAGGAGCTATGCCAATGCCAAACAAACCAATGATCGAGCTAGAACAAACTCCAGATCCAAAAAAGGGAGGAGTCCCAGTTCTAAGCTACAACGTACCAGAACCAACATCCTATACAGGAAAAAACTTCATCGAATTAGACTTCATTCCAAAAGGAAAAAATCCAACTGATTATTTTAAACCAGACTGTTTCAAGTCAGAAGCAAATTACGAAAACCAAGAATTCAGCAAACTGAAATCAATGGATCAAACAGCATTAAAAGACAAAATTGCAACTGAATTCAAATCAGGTATTGGTAACTCGATTCTAACAAACGCCAAGCTTAATTCAGGTTTTCTTAAATTAGCTGAAAGTCCTACAAAGGCTTTATCAATAGAAAGTAATTTATCATTGTCAAATGGGATTCAGAGTATAAGTCCTGATGAAGTAGCAACTCAAATAAAAAGTGGATTGAAGTTAAATGTATATAGAAATATGTTTGGTGATCTAGCCCATAACTATATTCCAGCGAAACCAAAAGTTATTAGACCAAGAATTGTTTTAGTTGAAACTTATAAATTGTCATCCTTTTTAGGTGCATATGGAGCGGGAAGAACAATTAAGACATTTTCTCTTTTACCTGGTGAGAAAACGAAAATAAGTGTTAAAACATATCACAAAACTGAAACTTCATCGAAACAAGCTTCAAGTATTCTTGACTCGTTTACAAGTGAAAGCTCGTCAGATTTTGAAAATGCTGTTTCAAGTGAAAACTCTACTAAACAGAATGAATCCGAAAGCTTTGAATACCATGCAGAAGCAGAGGCTGAGGCATCTTGGGGATGGGGAAGTGCAAAAGTTAGTGGAGGTGTGAAAGGTGGTTCAAACTCCTCCAGGGAAGAGTTCTCAAAAAATCTTCAAAATGCTACTTCAAAGCATGCTGCAAAAGCTTCTTCAAAAAGAGATGTTCAAATCAATACAAGTACAGAAGTAAAGGAATCCACTGGTGAAGAAACTGAAATTGTAAGAGAAATTGAAAATATCAATGTAAGTAGAACATTAAATTTTGTATTTCGCCAAATGAATCAGGAATTTATTACAATTCAACATTTGGTTGATCTTAGACTTGCATTTTTTAACGGTGAAAGTAAATCCAAAACAGAGTTTACTTTACCTGAACTTGATAATTTGATTGATCAATTTATTGTCGATGATGCTTCAAAGAGAAAAGAAGTTAAGGATGCGATATTAAACCAGCTTTTATTTATTAAGGATTATCAAGATAACCAACCTACTGCATTAGATGAAGATGGGAATAGCACAGGTAAAGCGTTTATTCAACAAAAGTATTTACTCGACTTCGATAACAAACCGGTTAATCCTTACTATCAGTTTTCTAAATCCTTATATTCCTTATATAAAGATCAAACCGGACGAGAAATTTTAGTACAAGGTATTATTATTTCAGTAAAGAAACATGTGATGAGAACAGAAGGGGTAATAGTAGATTCAATTTTAGGTCAAGGTGATGCGCTTGATACGTATTCACATGGGTTACAAGATGAGGAAATACGTACGAAAAAGCTTGCGAATGACTTAAAAGAAAAAGAGATTGAGAAATATGAAATTGCAAAATCAATTTTAGATAAATCGGAAATAGAAAAAGGTACTATTTTTAGTCAGCTCTATCCAAATCCTAGCTGCTGCTGTTGTGATAAAGAGTCTCCAGATAAGTGAGGGCCAGGTAAAGTATGGATAAAAAAGATAAGATTTTAACCAAAAAGGCACTTGGTGACAGCAGTAAGATTGCTAGTCTAAAGGCTTCTTATGCAGAAGATCCTCAGGCAAAGAAAAAAACATACGACGCAGAAGCTTTATTGATTGTTTATCCTGACTATAAAATTGACACTGAAATAGATTATGTTGGTAAAATTGGCGGACTAGGTCATGCAGGAGTACTATTAATATCCCAAAGTGGAAACACAAGATATTACGAGTATGGTAGATATCCAACAACAGATGGCACAAGAGGGATAGTAAGAAAAGTTACTGTTCCAAATGCGTACATCGGCAGTAACGGACTAGCAACGGATGATTCGTTAATCAGAATACTAGCAACTCTATCATCAAAGTCTGGCCAAAATGGAAAAATTGAAGCCGCGTATTTTAAAAACTTAAATTTTGAAGATATGGACAGCTTTGCGATGACTAAATTGAAAGAATCCAATACCGAATACAAAGAATACTAGAAAGATAGGGAGCCATACGCTTTAACTTCCAATAACTGTGGTACATTTGCCGAAAGTGTCATTTTAAAAGGTGGTAAAATATCAAAACCTACTATTATTAACCCATCACCAACAAATATCGTTGATGAATATTGGGAGGAAGGCTATGAAAAAGTAACCTATGTACCTAAAGAAAAGAAGTTGGTAATAAATTAGCATAACTGGGGAAAAACATGATGCATTATTAGAACTTGCAGAAACGTTTGTTGAGTTTAAAACAAGTGTTGGATTCATTAAATCATCTATCATAAGATGAGTAAATAAAAAATGGTATGGAAGAGAGTCATTTTATAGTGGACATTGAAAAGATCCGTGCAATTTAAATATGCGAAGGCTTTCTCGATAACCGAGGAAGCCTTCGCTATTTTTTTTGATTTATTAGAGTGATTGTGATTAGGCTGTAGGTGAGCTTGCTGCTCATTGTTTAAGTATAACAATAGGAGATTATGCATCAGATCCAAATTTTTATTTTTTCATCACTCAGTCTAATCAGTTGACTTAATTTCAACCCAAACTATTTCTTTTGATACAATACTATATACTACTTTGAAGATTATTTTCTGATTTTTATCATAGTAACTATGATACTTAAGTTCTTGTCCTCTATCTTCCCAAGCTTCATTGTAATTATTCTTAAGTAATTCAGTAATATCACTGATATATTTTAAATTAGATTTACCATTTATAATTACCTTGTTTTCACTATAAAAGCCAAATAAATAATTTACTTGATTTTTTTTATTTATATCGATTACTAAATTTTCAAAGCAATATTTTGCATTCTCTTCTGAAAATCGATTACTTTTAACATACCCACTTAGATCTACATCGTTGATATTATCATATATTTTTATATTATTTATTGTAATCGAGTTTAAAGATGTGCTTTTTAGATTTTTTTCACTAGTACATCCCAACAAAATCAAGATACTACTTAGAGATATAAATATAAATAACTTTTTCATTTTCCACCTCGATAATATGCCTTTCACATGAGGTATAACTAGGAGAATCCACCTTAACCTTCCCACTGAGATTTTATATAGAGATAATGATCACTTCAGGCTAACTTTCAATAAATCTAAAAAAAATTTCTCAATTAGTATCTCTATAAAATAATATTAACAGAGTGTAATCTATATTTTTTACTAAAATATTACAAAAATATGAAAAATTTACCGTTTTTATAAAATGCAAATAAACGAAAGACCTACTCGATTTTTGATTAGAGTTATTAAATTTAGTAAATACTTCCTGAACAAATCTGGTTAATTTTTACTGAAATAACAGGATTTTCTATGTTAAAATTATAAATAGATTAAGATAAATGTGAAATACGCCTTGTTTATTAGCAAACTATTAAACGTATTTTTTTACTAGAAATTTTATAAATTAGGTAGCATTTGTTACAAAAAAATAGATTGGAGTTATTACAGATGAAAAAACTTGTTATTGGAATTCTTACAATTGGACTTATTCAAAGTTATTCAATTATTTCAACTGATGATGCTAGTGCAGCTGTGAAAACATTTAAGAACTGTACTGAATTGAATAAAGTATACAAGGGTGGAGTTGCCCGTAGTTCATCCGTTAAAAATAAGGGCGGTAAAACTAAATATAAACCGTATGCTTCAAAAGCTCTATATGACGCTAATAAAAAAATGGATCGCGATAAAGATTTAATAGCGTGTGAAAGATAGGTTTAAGAAGTAAAAAATGGTGGCTCTCAAGAGGGAACTAACTATCTCAGACTGTTGGCAAACCTGATTTTCATCGAGTTTATCTACAGTGTCAATACAATGTTAAAGTATCAATGCAGTCTTCAAATTTTTGAAGACTGCATTTTTTATTTCCAAAATCTTCAATTATTTGTCACATTGATAATGAGTTTAATAGAACTTAGTATGTTAACATTTTCACAAGTTAGTAAAATTTACTAAAAATTATACTGCTATTTACTTATTAATAAGGAGTGATGATCTTGAAAAATTTATTGTTTTAGAGTTACATTTTTTTCACTAGTCATAGACTGAACATCTGGTAGTTTATTTTGGGGTAATAGAAGAAAATATTGGATAAATCATAGGTGGTGTCTCGGAAGGTCTCAAAACAAGAATCTTAAGTACGGTAAAAACTACATTCACTCGCTTGAAGAAATAGGAGAAACGATGACGTATTCTTGATAAAGATAGAAATGAAAAATTGACTTTCTTAATATATAAAGAGAAAGTAGTTCAAATTATTCTAATTAAGTATTAAGTCAAGGGATATATTATGGGAATTTCAATTGTAAAACTTTATGTTAACTTTTTCACAAATAAGTAAATTTTACTGTAAATTCTATATAACTATTTTGCTACTAATCAATTAATCGTGATGATTATAAAAAATTAGCAATTCTAGGAGTTACATTATTTTTACAAACACTTAAAGCCATATGACAGAACTCTATCCTAAATTGCCACTACAAAAGCCTTGTGCACAATTTTAGAAAGGATAATATAATAATGAAAACAATACTAGTCGAAGCAAAAATTATATTAAGTTTGATTTCAATTATTTTTTGTTTAAGTATTTGGAGTCCAAATGTTGGATCAGCAGCTTTTAGTTATAAACCGGGTGATATCTTAGTAACTGATGATGCAGGTGTTAAAGGATTAGTTGGACATTCAGGTATAGTAATCAATTCAACAGAACTTTTACACATTCAAGGTCCAGGCTATTATCCAAAAGTGATTAATATATCAACATGGACTAAAAATTATAAAACAACCTATGTAGCACGATATCATAATTCAGCTGTAGGTTCAAATGCAGCTCAAAAGGCAATAAGATATTTTAAAGATAAAAAAATTGCTTATAAAATTACTACAAATCCAACAGATATTGATCCATATACATATTGTAGTGAAATAGTATGGTATTCCTATTGGAAAGCTGGGCTAGAATATAAAATTCCTGAAAGTAGTCCTAATGGTAGAGTTTGGAAACGTCCTGGTATAATTAAACCCTATGATTTTAAAAATTCATTTATTTCAGGTTATAATGGATTTAGCCTTGTATATTCTATTAAATAAAAAAAGAGCAAAATATAGATGCTCTTTATTATCTCAGTGGATCTAATATTATTTTATTTTTTTTACTATCTTTATAATAACCGTAATATTCATTATCGCCTTTTATTTTCACACGAACTGACCATTTTCGATCACCTGATGATTTAATCCAATCAAAAACTGGATGAAGTTCTTCTATCTCCTGTTTTTTTATGCCTTTATCCTTAATAAGATATTCCTCAACTGCATTTTTTGTTAAATGCAGTTTTATTTTTACATAAGTGTACGAAGTGATTATTAATACAGTAGCTATTAATAACGGAATCATTATCTTTTTTTTCTTTTTCATATATATTCTCCTCTATAAAAGTTAAGTTAATTTTAACTATAAATTCATTATATAGTTATCTTATATTGTGAATAAACTATGAAATTTCATTATAGTATTTAGTTACTATGTATTGATATTGTTTTAATAGCTATTGGTTTATCGCTTGGCGTGTGTTACACATCAGTCGAATTCTCTATACAAGGAGGAGATTTTTTAGAGATTTTCTAAAAAAATACAAGCCATCCCTTGATCTTTAACGCTTTTAAGGTTACTAGATTAAGTAGATTAGATAGTAAATCACTCAAAAGAGAACGGTGTAGGGCGTGTAGGCGCACCGTAGGATTTTAAATAATCAGTCACAAGATGAATAAATAAAATTAAATTGTGTTTAAATGCATGGCATGATATGGAAAATTGCATTGGAAAAATCCGGCCCAATAAATGAACCAGATTTCTCAAGACTGCTTAATCTCCAACCTTCGAGCAACCAACGACAAAACATAATTCACAATAAAATACATCAACGAAACCATCACCATAACAGGAATCACATAAGATTCCTTCTGCGCATAAATAATCTGTCCATTATGCAATAAATCCGGCAATGCAATAACAACAGCTAAACACGTATCTTTCAGTAAAGAAATAAACTGACTAACAAGCGGAGGAACCATTCGTCTCAATGCTTGGGGCAGAACGATGTGACGCAATGTCTGGATATAATTCAGTCCAGATGCACGTGCTGCTTCGATCTGTCCTTTTTCAATCGAGTTTAAGCCACTTCGAATAATTTCTGATATCATTGCTGATTCAAAAACCGTCAATGCTGCGATTGTGGCTGTGATTATTTTCATTTCAATCCCGATTTCCGGTAGAGCAAAATAAGTAAAGAAAATAATCAATAGCAAAGGTAGGTTCCGAATGATCTCAACAATCGCGGTTAATAGTTGAGTAACAACAGGAATCTTCGTATATCTAAGCGTACCAATAAGTCCTCCAATAATGAAACTAAGTACAATTGAAATGGCAGCGACCTTAAGGGTGACCCAAAATCCTTCTAGTAAAAATTTTATATGATCAAGTGTGTATACATCAGCGAACGGCTGCAGAAAATCCATTCATCCACCTCCTTAATTACTTCTAGCCAAGCGTTTTTCTAAATAGCCAACACCAATACTTAATGGAATCGTTAAGACTAAATAAAATAAGGCTACGAAAATATAAGTATCAAAAGTTACGTAAGTCATTGCAGATATTAGATCGCCTTGATACATTAAATCTCCACCGGCTACGACTGCTAATAATGATGAATTTTTTACTAGATTTAGAAATTGGTTGCCGAGAGGAGGGATGACGATTTTTATCGCTTGGGGGAGAATAATCAATCTCATTGCCTGTCCGTAACTCAAACCTGTCGAGCGGGCAGCTTCCATTTGTCCTTTTGGAACAGAGAGAATACCGGCACGGATTGCTTCGGAAATGAAGGCTGCTGTATAGATGGTCAATCCGATTGTTCCTGCAACCATTCCACTAAAACTTCCAGCTAAGTAAGTAAAAAACACGACCACTAGTACAGGGATATTACGGATAAATTCCACATAAATCGAACCTAACCAGTTAAGTGGTTTAATTGGAGCAATTCGCATGACAGCAATAATTGTCCCTAAAATAAAGCTACATAATAAAGCGATTAAACTAGTTAAAATGGTTACTCTTAATCCTTCTAAAAAATACTCCATATGTTCTGTTAGAATCGAGAAATCAATCAAAGGATTTCCTCCTAATGATTAGGAAAAGCAGGCCCGTAAAATTACGGACACTGCAGCTCCTAACATCAATAATTATTTTTTAATCCATTTATTCTTAATTTCATCGTATTTACCTGAATCTTTCAGGCTTTTTAATGCTTTATTTAAAGCGTCGACAAGATCTTTATTGCCTTTTTTAACAGCAATTCCATAAGGTTCTTCGGTAAAAGTTCCACCTACTAAATCAAATGAAGGATCTTCTTCTTTCATACCATAAAGGATTGAATCATCAGTAGTTAAGGCATCACCTTTACCTGCTTTTAAGGCTGTGAAAGCTTCAGCATAGTTTTCGAATTCAAGTACTGTCGTATCAGGAGCTTTCTGACGAATATTTACAGCAGAAGTAGAACCTTTAACAGCAAGAACTTTTGTCCCTTTTTTCAAGTCATCAAGTCCATGAACTTTACTGCCTTTTTTAACAAGTAAAGATTGACCGGCATTAAAGTAAACATCAGTAAAATCAACTTCTTTTTTACGTTCTTCATTAATGGTCATTGTTGCGACTACCGCATCAACTTTCCCATTATTTAAGAGACCAACCCTAGTTTTTGACGTAACCTCTATGTACTCAGGTTTAACATCATCGCCAAACATTTCTTTAGCTAGTGCTTTGGAAAGGTCAATATCAAATCCTTCTACTTTACCTGTTGATGGGTTTTTCAATCCAAATAAACGAGTGTCATATTTTACACCAAATACGATTTTCTTATCATCCTTAATGCGAGCAAGAGCATCTTTGCTTTTTGAATCATCCTTACCACCACAACCTGCAAGAACTAAGGCGGCCGTTGTTGAAACCAAAGCCATTTTCATGAATTTTTTTAAAATCATTCCATTACCTCCTATTAATGATTTAATATACGGCTAAGAAATAAGCGAGCCCGTTCTTCACGCGGATTCTCATAAAACTCAGCCGGAGTTGCTTCTTCTAATATGCGACCCTCGTCCATAAAGACGATTCGGTCGGCAACCTCTCTGGCAAAACCCATTTCATGAGTCACGACAACCATCGTCATGCCCTCCCTAGCAAGGGTCTTCATAACATCGAGCACCTCACCAATCATTTCAGGATCAAGTGCAGAAGTAGGTTCATCAAAAAGCATAATATCCGGTTTCATCGCAAGCCCGCGAGCAATTGCCACACGCTGCTGCTGTCCACCAGAAAGCTGGGAAGGATAAGATTTCGCCTTCTCTAAAATGCCTACCTTTTCAAGAAAATGTTTGGCTGTTTCATCAGCCACTTCTCTAGATTGGCCCAGCGCTTTCATAGGAGCGAGAGTGATATTTCCAAGCACAGTTTTGTGCGGATACAAATAAAAATGCTGAAAAACCATTCCAATATTGCGTCTTAACTTATTGAGATCTGTTTTTTTATCCCCAACAGAAATCCCACTTACTGTAAGTGTCCCGTCATTAATTGCTTCCAAATGATTGATACAACGCAACAAGGTACTTTTACCAGAACCAGACGGACCAATTACAACAACAACTTCACCCTTATTGATTGTGAGATTAATATCTTTCAAGACTTGAAAATCGCCATAAAACTTATTTACATGTTTAAATTCAATCATTCCTGACCTCCTGTACAATTTTATTGAATATGTAAAATGGAGAATTTTGGGAATCAATATTTTATGTGTATGCTTGTTCACTTTTTCATATCACGATTATTTCGTTTTTAGTCTTTTTGGACGAGGACTTTTGTACTAGACATATGAAAAAAAAACAGTATTGGTCGATATAGATAAACGGGATTACCTATCAATCTAAAGGGAAGAAATTCGTCAAAGTAGTGAGACAATAAAATTTTAAAGATTAATTATAATAGTAAAAATTTACTAAAAAAATTCATTATTTTATCATAAATTCCATAATTTTCTACAAATTTATTATGTTAAGATTTTCACATAGAAAGAAATTATAACTCTTTAAGAAAGGGGGATACAAAATGAAAAGTAATAAAACATCAGATAAGCTACATTAATAAAATGATATTTATGAAAAATTGAAGATCATGTCATTTAATGACTGAAGAGTGAAAATATTAACTAACTCAAATTTTTACTAAAAAATTGGGGGAAGGCTATGAAAATAAAAATAGCAAAATTAGGCTTATTTATATTTATTATTTCTGGATGTTCAAATAAAGAAGTTATATATGAAGTTGGTAATTTAAATATAACTAATAAAGAATTTAATGATTATGTAAAAGAAAAATACCATGATATTGCTTTTGAAGATTTAATAAACTCAAAATTATTAGAGGCAAAAGCTGATGAAAAAAATCTTAAGTTTGAGTTTGAAGGCGAAAAAATTAAACCAACTGATAAAGACTTTTTACTAAAAGCCAAGCCAATTGTAAGGGAAATACTAAGAGATTACATTGATGAAGAGTCATTAGAAAATTATTATAAAGAGAATCTTAATAAATTTACAAATAAAGTTATAAAAGTAGACGTTTTTAAAATTGATCATAATTTGGCTCTTGATTTTATCAAGTTATATAACGAAGGGAAAACAATCAGTGAAGTTATGAAGAGTTTAAGTTTGAAGGATAACGTTAAAATAAGCATGGAAATTGATAGAGAAAATGAAATTTATAAAAAATTAGAGAAAATAGAGGAAGGAAAACTGACCATGATAATGGAAGAATCTGAGCATTACTTAGTTATTGTTAATGAAATTGTTAATTCGAATAAAATGAATTGGCCGAAAGACAAAGATAAAATTTTAGATAAGTATATTTCAAATAATTTAGGAGATGAATATTTAAAACTTTTAGGTACTTTAAAAGAAGAGTATAAAGTTGTAAAAAAATCTAATTAGAAGGAGTATAAGCATGAAGAAACTTAGTAAAATTTTAACAGTAATTTTGAGTAGTTTACTAGTATTATTTAGTTTTACAACCTTCACAAAAGCAGAGCAGATGAATAGTAGAGTTTTTGGAAAAGCTAAAGTTATTATGGTATTTCCAACAAATCTAGAGAATGTAGAAGGAAGCGAAGAAGATAAAAAGTTATTAGCAGCTTCAGGTTGGACAGAATCTTTGGATGGCTATATTCGCGAGTATCCTTTAGAAGAAACAGAGTTTACTATTAATGAAACAAAATACAAAACAGATAACAATGGGAATTTTGACATTGAATTAAAGAGCGGTGACCAATATGAAATGAAAATAAATCATCCCTCCTTTGAAGGACAGTCTATAAAGATAGATACGTCAGAGGAGAATGTTCATTTAAATCCAATAGTAAAAATTAATTTTTTAACTTTTATGGATACCTCTCCAGAAGAAATAGATGTAGAAGACGGTACAAAAAATCCTGTTGCTTCAAGAGCTAGTGGTCCACGTACCGGCGGATTCAATGGTGAAAAAATAACTAAACATGAAGGACATAATGATGCCACATATAAAAAGAATTCTTATGTGACATGTAATAGATTTAATGGATGGTTAGGGGATCAAAAATATTATGACAAATCTTCTCATAAAGTAAAATCTGGAATTAATTTTTCTTGGAGTGACTGTGACTGGGCAGTAGGTGATTTTGCTTCTCCGTGTTTAAGTACAACTAAAGGAGATTATGTAAAAGATCCTAAAAAACGTTATTGTAAATCCTTTTCTTTAAGTATATCAGGTTCTTCGACTTGTTCTATTGATATAGGACATAAGGCTCTATATCATGAGCATACTAAATCAAAATCACCTACTGGCTACTGACAACAGTATAAAGTTAAAAAATATTCTATGTCTATATATTAGAACTTCCTAAAAATATACATTTTAGTTAGGCTGTGAAAGCTCATGAAACTGTTATTAACTATTTTAATTCCTTGTATTAGTATATTTTTATTTACGATGTACGTAATATTTGCAGACAGTACAACTTCTAAAACTAGAATAAATGTAAGTGAGATTAGTACAAAACTAAAAACAAACAACCAAACTCTACTTATTCCTACCGGGTATAATTCATCTGTTGTATATTTACATGATAATGGCTTTACTTCTCCAAATGTTGAAGTGCGATTATCTAAAGATATTAAGATATATATATATACATCTAATGATTTAGAGATTAAAGATTCTTCTATACCTATTAAAACAAAAAAAATAAATAATACAATTATTAAAGAATATCAATCTCCGGGGAAGATTATTGATTATGTTTTTAGAGTAAATAAGCTTATCTATCTATATAGTTTTAATGAACCCTTACAAAAGGAAATAGATGAATACTTAATAAAAAACCTTCTAATTGATTCCTGTACAAAATAGCTAATAAAAGATTAAAAAGCCAAGGTATTCAACTTTTGCTTTTTTTTAACTCAATTATTTACTCCGGTTTGATACAGAGATTAATATCTTTCAAAAATCACTCTAAGAGTGTTGCTGCTTTAGCAAATTTTATTATCACGATCCTCTATAGAAAGCGTACTCCAAATGTGCACGCTTTCTATGGAGGACCGGTGAATTAGAAAAGGGGGATCTATTTTTGACACAGTATCATTTTATTTCTTCACCAATACCACTAAAAGATGGTATCTTTGGTGACAATCCTATTTCTCCTAATGTTTATGCAAATGAACTAGATTTTACACATTTATATATGGAGAAAAATTATGACCCAGAAGAAAAAAATTTTTAGTTTCTCCAAACACTTCAAATATAAATATCAAGTATGTATGATGTCTCAACAAGTTCCACTTAAAGGAGAAAAACGGATCACTCCAGAAGGTGAAAAATGTTTAAAGATTTTATATGAATATATCAAAGTTGCTGTTAATGAGAGTAGCGTAATAGAGTTTTACGCTTCATGCAATTCTGAAGAAGACTACCCAATTAACCTTAAACGCCAAATCGCACTAAAAGATTTAAAATCTCCAAGAGACTTAATAATAGCCGAAAGGGAATTTGTTACAATTTATAAGGACGTACTCTGAAGGAATTTAATAAAAAAAGCACCTTCAGGAAGAGTACTTGAATACTAGATTAATATAGGTTAAACCAAAAGCCAGGAACACTGTTAAAGGTGTTTCTGGTTTTTTTTATCTTAGATTAACTATTAAAATATTAGGCGAATTATTTTAATAGTTCTAGTTAAGATGTCTTGGATATTACCAACTATAATATTTACAAAACGATGTGGTAAAATTAAAATTAGATTAAGAAAATACTAAAATTTAGAGGAATCCATAGAAAACAGTTTAAGTTATCAAGATGAGCGAGATGTAGTTCTTAAAAGAAGGGGAGAAGTATGAATAAGATTAAACAATTAATAGTCAGTCTTTGTGTTGTGGGTCTTATTTTATCTTATTGGAAAAATGGAATCGTTTTTGCCGAGGATGAAACAGTTGTTGGAGGTAAAATTACAGCAAATACAGTTTGGACAAAGGAACATAGTCCTTACCGAGTAACTAATACAATTGTATTAGCTGATGGTGTAAATTTAACAATCGAAAAGGGAGTAACGATCCTCTTTAATGAGAACACACGTATTCTTGCAGAGAATGGGAAATTAACTGTTAACGGTACATCGGATGAAAAGGTTATCTTCCAATTTGCACAAACCTCAAACGACTTTAATGAAGATTTATGGCTAGGTTCAGAAAATCATTTAGTAAATTTTGAGATAAATGATGCAAGAATTGGACTAGATATCAATGGCCAAAATAATAAAATTGAAAATGGTTCGATTAACAATAGTACGTTACATGGAATAGAAGTAGAAGGTAAATATAATGAAATTTTAAATAATAGACTTAACTCTAACCGAACTGGAATCATGTTAAATGGTAACGAGAACCATATTATTGGAAATGAAATTCAATCCTCACTTGAAGATGGAATTAATTTACAACACTCGAATAAAAACATTTTCATTAATAATCAAATAACCCATTCTGAAAAATATGGAGTTTATTCTGATGCACCTTATTGGTCTCTAGTAAACTATTTTTATCATAATACGTTTAGTGAAAATAAATTAGGAATTAACACGTCAACTGCCAACGTTTTTACTAAAAATAATATTTATGATTTAGTAAATATTATAAAATCTGACCTGTGGATAATGGATTTGTCACAAAATTATTGGGGAACTACAGTAGAAAGTGAAATTAATCAAAGAATAACTTTGCCTGATTCTAGTTATATAGTAAATATTACACCGTACTTAACTGAAAGCTCGGGACTAGTTGAAAAAGTGATTCCTACTGAACCAGTATTGTATCCAATTAAAGATCATGATGATTTCATAAAGGGAAAAGCTGAACCACTAGCTAAAGTTACGTTTAACCAAAATGAGTGGGCACCTAAAATTGAAATTGTTGCCGATGAAAATGGGAATTTCCAGTCGCCGTATCGAAAGTTACCAGCTGGTGTAAAAGTTGAGGCATTCGTAACAAATGAATATGGTATGAAAAGTAATGTAGTTTCTACAATCGTATTAGATGAAACGAAGCCAACTCAACCAATCTTAGAAGAAGTATCGAATCAATCGAATAGTATTCGAGGAGTTGGAGAAATAGGTTCAAAAGTTTTAGTAAAAAATAGTGAACAAATTATAGCTGAAGGTGTAATAGGAGTAAATGGTCAGTTTGAAGTTAACATTCCTATCCAAAAAGCTGGAACGGTATTAACGATCATATTAACTGATTCAAGTGGAAATACGAGTGATCCATTATCAGTCAACATAAAGGATCGCATTGCACCTGAGAAACCAATATTTGTGCCAATCGACACCAGTTCAACTTCTTTAACGGGAACATCAGAGCCAGGAACTATTGTCAAATTGTATAATGAGAATGAAATGCTAATTAAGGAAGCTAAAACGAATGAAAAAGGGACTTATTTATTTAACATTGATCAATATTTTTTAGGGACAAAACTATTCCTAAAAGCAATCGATCAAGATAGTAATATAAGTGAAAAAACGGTTATCTCTGTGGGAATGGCTTCTCCAAATGTGGAAGAGTATTCTAATACATCGTCTATCTTAAAAGGAAGAACTGAACCTAATGCAACGGTCTGGATCAAGGCAGATAACTATTTAAAAAGTATTGTAGCAAATGAGAATGGTGAATTCGAAGATCCAATAGGGTATCAAAAAGAAGGAACTATCATTACGATTAGAGCCGTTAAAGATGGATTTACGAACGAAACAGTACTTGTTGTTTCTGATAAAACAGCTCCACTAATACCGGACCCCATAACTTCTGTAACAGATCTAACGAAAGAAATCATTGGATTTGCTGAGCCCAACTCCATAGTCACAGTTAAAGCGAATGGAGTATTGCTCGGAAAAGATGTAACTGATCTTGAATATATTTTTAAAATACCTATCACTATACAAAAAGCAGGGGTAAAACTTGAATTTCAAGCGATCGATCAAGCTGGAAATATGAGTGAAGTTTATGTGATTACAGTAGAGGATAGTAAGCCAGTGCTGAAGGCGACAACTAACACTTACAATAGTGTGAACTTAAGCTGGTCAGAAGTGGGTAATGTATCAGGGTATGAAATTTATAGGTCTACATCAAGTACAGGGACTTTTACTAAAATAGCAACTACTACGAATACATCGTATCTCAATACATCATTAAACACAGGTACAACTTATTACTATAAAATTAGAGCATACAAAACCGATACGCCTATACTTTACAGTGAGTTTAGTTCTATCTTATCCGTAAAACCATCATTATCTACTCCAACTTCTGTGAAAGCAGCTTCTTTATCATACAATAGTGTGAGATCAAGTTGGGGAGCAGTTAGTGGAGCAAGTGGGTATGAAGTATACCGAGCGACAACAAGTACAGGAACGTATTCAAAAGTTGGAACAACCACTTTAACAAGTTTCAATAATACTGGGCTAACAACTAATAAAGCATATTATTACAAAATTAAAGCATACAGAATGGTTGGTAGTACGAAAGTTTATGGAAATTACTCTTCAGTATTTAGTGCAAAACCAATATTAGGGACTCCAACATCAGTTAAGGCAGCTTCTTCTTCATATAATAGTGTGAAAACAAGTTGGGCAGCAGTTAGTGGAGCAAGTGGATATGAAGTATACCGAGCGACATCAAGCACAGGAACATATTCTAAAGTAGTTACGACAACTTCAACAAGCTATAGTAATACTGGTCTATCAACAAATAAAACCTATTATTACAAAATTAAATCATATAGAACTGTAGGAAGTACAAAATACTATAGCAACTATTCATCAGTAGTAAGTGCTAAACCAATTCCAGCAGTTCCAACTAATTTCAATGCGACCAGAGTAAATTCATCTAGCATAAAATTATCGTGGAGCACTGTATCCGGAGCAAGTGGTTATGAAATTTACAGATCCACGTCAAGTACAGGAACGTATAGTTTGGTTAAAACTACTACTGCATTGTCATATACAAATAGTGGTTTAACAAATGGAAAGACGTATTATTATAAAGTAAGAACCTATCGCACAGTTGGTACGATCAAAGTATATAGTGCGTGGACAGTAGTCAAAAGTGTTAGTCCTTGATTGCTTATAGATACTTAATAATAGCCGATCGGCAATTTTTTACAATATATAAGGACGTACGCTGATGGAATAATTTCAAACTAATAAAAAAGCATCTCCACCTTAAATAGTACCCTATAGAGTAGACAACTTAGTATTCTACTCTATGGGGTACTTTGTTTAAATTTAGAAAAAACGGGATCGATCGAGGAAATAAAATATTCATAAAAGTGTTTTTTCATAGATTTTTTAGTAAATGCGTACAGGTAATTTATTATTATAATCTTTACAAATTAGTTATGATAGAATTAAAATTAGATTAAGAAATATATATAATATATCTTTTGAACTTTACTACATAACGGAGGAATCCATGGAAAACCGTGAACGATTTTATAAATTAATGAAACTTCTAGAAAGTAAAACAGATATTGATCATGAGTTTACTTTTGAAGAAATAAAGAAGAAATTATCAAGTGGTGAAGAGGATTTTTCGTATAGTAAAAATACATTTTTAAAAGATATTTCGGTATTAATTGATGTTGGATTTGATGTAATTGAAAACGCTTCAGATGGGAAGGCAACGACTTATAGCCATCAGGAGCGACTATTCGAATTACATGAACTGCGTTTATTAGTTGATGCTGTTACGGCTTCAAGATTTTTAAACAAACAGGAAACGAAAAAAATAATAGATAAATTAAAAAATCTAACTAGTGAAAATCAAGCAAAAAAGCTTCATAACGGTATTATTCCTGATGCAGCAATTAAAAGTGAAAGCAATCGGATTCACTTTTCAATCGATCAAATTCATCAAGCAATTGCGGAGAAAAAGCTACTTACATTTCAGTATGGCCGATACAATGTAAAAAAAGAATTTGAATTAAGCCACGATGGAAAAGAGTATTTCGTTAGACCACTAGCAGTAATTTGGTCAAATGATTACTATTACCTTATTACGAGAAGCTTACCCGAAGATAAACTAAGACATTTTCGTGTAGACCGAATGCGTGAGGTTAAGAAATCAGAAGAAAAATTCCTAGATGAGCGCTTTAACGTTGAGGAATATTTGAGTACGGTTTTTAATATGTTTGCCGGTGAACCTGATTATGTAAAAATTAAATTCAAAAAAAGCTTATTAAATGTCGTTTTTGACCGTTTTGGATTAAAGGCTGAAATACAACAAGTAGATGAGGAACATTTCATATTAACTACTAAAGCTGCAATCAGTGATGGATTGATTACTTGGATTTTAACTTGGGGAAGGGATGCACAAGTAATAAGTCCTCCATCTGTAATTGAAAAAGTTCAGGAGCAAATTTTGGAAATGAATAAGTTGTATAGTATGAATCTACAATACTAATTTTTTACTAAAAAGAGTATCTTTTGAGGTTAAAGAGAATCTTTTATGGATTCTCTTTTTTGATGTTCAATTTTTTGAACACCTCACTTTATATAATAAAGTTATCAAATATAGGAGGTAGATTTACAAGGTATATAGTAGTGCAATAGAATGAAAGATTAAAACTTTTTAAGGGGGAAAATCATGAAAAAAAGCAATTTTATGTACTTATTTTTAACTTTTATCATTATGTTTTCATTTAATTTAAAATCGGCTTCTGCTGAAATAGGAGATCGTAGCACTCCTTATAGTGCTTGGTATAATTATAATTTTTTACTTCAAGAATATGAGTGGGATACACCTAGAGAGGTTGAATTACAATTATTCGATATTATAACTGGTGAAGAAGCAAATGAAATTGTTGCTGAAGAAAATATGTATAATCAGAAACCAGCGGAAGATGAAGAATGGATATTGATGGCTTATGACTTAAAATATGTATCAGGCCCAGAAGAACCTTTGTATGGTACGGAAGTGGTATCTAGTTACAATAGTTTTTATACAAATTCTGGACAAAAAATTACTCCAATTAGTACAGCAATTTTCTCAGATGAAATAGAGCCATACAGTGAATACAATGTACAATTATATCCTGGTGCTGAATCAGAAGTTTATTACGGAATTTTAGTGAAAAAAACAGTAGGATATCCTCTAATAAGAATTGGAATGGGATATGACTCTAATTCAGACCAAACAGTATATGGATGGTTCTCTACTGATCCAAATTATGAAGAACCGATACTAGCACCAACAAGTTTGAAGGCAACAGCTAGTTCATACAATAGTGTTAAATTAAGCTGGGGACAATCTGAAGATGCTACAGGCTATGAAATCTATCGATCTACTTCTAGTACGGGGACATATACGAAAATAGCAACTACTTCTACTAATTCGTATACGAATACATCTTTAAATACAGGTACAACTTATTACTATAAAGTAAAAGCTTATAAAACTGGTACATCAACTCAATACAGTGATTTTAGTTCTGTAGTATCCGCAAAGCCGGTATTATCGACTCCAACATCAGTGAAAGCTGCTTCATCTTCGTACAATAGTGTGAAAACAAGTTGGGCAGCGGTTAGTGGAGCAAGTGGGTATGAAGTATACCGAGCAACGTCAAGCACTGGAACATATTCTAAAGTTGGTACGACAACTTCAACAAGTTACAATAATACTGGTCTAACATTTAATAAACTATATTACTACAAAATTAGATCATATAGAATGATAGGAAGTACGAAAGTTTATGGAAATTATTCGTCAGTAGTAAGTGCAAAGCCGGTATTATCGACTCCAACATCGGTAAAGGCAGCTTCTTCTTCATACAATAGTGTGAAAACAAGTTGGGCAGCAGTTAGTGGAGCAAGTGGATATGAAGTATACCGAGCGACATCAAGCACAGGAACTTACTCTAAAGTAGGTACGACAACTTCAACAAGCTTCAATAATACTGGTCTATCAACAAATAAAACATATTATTACAAAATTAAATCATATAGAATGCTAGGAAGTACGAAATACTATAGCAACTATTCATCAGTAGTAAGTGCAAAACCAATTCCATCAGTACCAACTAATTTTAATGTAACAAGAGTTAATTCAACTAGTGCTAAGACGACATGGAGTTCAGTATCTGGAGCAAGTGGTTATGAAGTTTACAGATCAACTTCAAGCACAGGAACATATAGTTTAGTTAAAACTACGACGTCATTATCTTATACGAATAGTGGCTTAACTACAGGAAAGACATACTACTATAAAGTAAGATCATACCGAACAGTTGGCTCAACTAAAGTATATAGTGGGTGGACTGTGATCAAAAGTGTTAAGCCATAATCATTTAAAACAAAATATAGTTAAAAAAAGAGAATCTTTTGTAGATTCTCTTTTTAAATAAAGTCTTTTGTGACAAACAGAATGTATATATTTTTCTATGATGAATGTGTATAACCTGTTGAACTAATTTCAATCCAAACAATTTCGTTCGTTATGTCGCTATAGATCACTTTTAAAATTATTTTATTATTTTTATCATTATAAATGTGATGCTTAAGTTGTTGTTCACGGTCTTCCCAAGCTGCAACATAATTATCTTTAAGTAATTCAGTAATTTCACTAATACTTTTTAAATTTGATTTACCTTTTAACATTAAAAAAGTAAGTACATAATTAAAAAGGGGTAGTAAGTTGATTAAATAAAAATACTTAGTTTTTACGTATTTCTTTATTTTTCTATAAAGCATCTTTAAAACCTTTTAAAATTTCCTCATTTGGAAATCGATCATTTTTACCCTTAATTTTTACATTACCTTTTAACGGAACGATTATTCTATATCGTTCTTTGTCTTTTATATTACTTGTTGCAAATACATATGAATTTTCAGGAGATAAAAAATCATCATCGACTTCCATCTTTCTTATAGTTTTGTGACTACTTTCATAACCAATACGTTATTCAACTATAACTTCCTGATTTCCTTCCAATTCACCTTTTAAATTATTTTCGACTATAACCTTATATGGTGTATAAGGTCCGCCCTCATCTGTTTCTGTATCTAATTGTTCAACTACTCTTCCTACAAACAATTGTTTTGCTACTTCTGTAATATTTTCTTTTTTATTAATGTCAAATCCATATTCTGCATTTGAAATAATCACTCTATTAGGCGTATTAGTAGAATAAATTGCACCAACCACAAATAAAGCGATAGTTGAACTTAATGTAATCTTTGTAACCATATTCATTTGGATTCTCCTTTATAAATTAGTGGAATTACAGCTTCGATTTGTACTCGATCAATCAAATTCAATATAACATCTAATATAAAAGAGATTATAAGTAATTGTTACAATCTAAGGAACAAACGTTAATAATTAGTTCATCTTCATACATTTTTCAAATTTAGAACATTTTACCAGAAATTAATATGTTAATATAATCAAAAAACAAAACGTTTTCTCGGGGGTGGGTTAAATTTGAAAAGTTTCTACTATCTTATTTTTAGTTACTCAATTTTCATTTTAATGGATTTCCGAAAGAAGTCTCCCATCCTCAAAGAATATGAAGGTCGATAGCCCAATGAGTAGGTGGGAGATGAATTTCGGTTGGCTTTAGCCAAGAAGTTTTTGTCTGCTAACAACAGGAGGTGCTCCAATAGATACCATTAAAAAAACATTGAAAATCAAGGTCAAAAGGGAGGTGGAATGATATGGCAAAGCACAATAAAGCATATAAGTTTCGGTTATACCCAACAGAAGAACAAGCATTTCTTATGCGAAAAACTTTCGGTTGTGTGAGATTCGTATACAACAAAATGTTGGCAGAACGAAAAGAAACATACGAGAAATACAAAGATGATCAGGAACAACTAAAGAAACAAAAGTTTCCAACTCCTGCAAAATACAAAGCAGAATTTGAGTGGTTAAAAGAAGTTGATTCTTTAGCCTTGGCAAACGCTCAACTAAATTTGCAAACTTCTTATAAGAATTTCTTTAGTGGTCACAATGACTTTCCTACATTCAAGAACAAAAAGGGTAGAAATTCATATACAACCAATCTCGTAAACGGAAATATAATGTTATTTGCTCGCCATATCAAACTATCAAAGCTAAAAATGGTACGAATCAGACAACATAGAAAAATTCCACAAGACCACATAATCAAGTCATGCACGATCTCCATGACATCTACCGGTAAATACTATGTTTCTATTTTGACTGAATACGAAAAAGAAATTGTACAAAAAGAAGTGAAAAACGTTATAGGATTAGACTTCGCTATGGCTGAATTATATGTGAGTAGCGAGAATCAGAAAGCCAATTATCCTCGCTACTATCGTGTTATGTCAGAAAAATTAGCAAAAGCACAACGCATTCTGTCTAAGCGTAAAAAAGGTTCTGCACGTTGGAATAAGCAACGTCTATTAGTGGCTAGGTTTCATGAGAAAGTAGCGAACCAACGCAAAAATTTCCTTCACCATAAGTCAAAAGAATTAGCTTCTAACTTTGATGCTGTCGTGATAGAGGACTTGAACATGAAAGGAATGTCTCAAGGCCTTCACTTTGGTAAAAGCGTTCAAGATAATGGTTGGGGTATGTTCACTGCTTTCTTAGCGTACAAACTAAAAGAACAAGGAAAACAGCTTGTGAAAATTGATAAGTGGTTCCCTTCCACTAAAAAGTGTTCTTGTTGTGGTTTAGAAAAACTGATGAAACTATCTGAACGTACCTTCCATTGTTCATGCGGTTATGCGACAGATCGTGACTACAATTCAGCCGTCAATATCAAAAATGAAGGCATTCGCCTATTATTATTAGCATAGAAGCAAAAACTCTTGGAACAAGAGGGTTAGCTCGGTCAGTTTTCGTTGGCTAGTAAAAGCAACAATAAGTCGAGAAGCCCCCTCTTAAGTAGGCCGGAAGGTTAACTAAGTGGTGGGTAGTTCACATGTCACCTTCAACGGATTTAACAACTTCAATATATTTTTAATTTTAAATTGTATTAGTATCCTATTAAGCCTACTTAGTTTTCTGGTTTCAATCATTTCATCAGATAGGAGATGGAAAGAAAAGGTCAACATTGGTCTAAGTTTAAATTTAATTCATCACTTTGGATTAACATAGTATATGTTGGGGTTTAAATGGTTTTAAATAGTAATATCAAGAAATAGGTGAGTATAATAGAGAAGTTTTTTAGAGTAATATTATTTCTTATTTTAACTTTTACTGTGATCGTTTTTTTGTTGATTTTCTTTTTAAAACCAGTCAGTAATGAAATTAGCGGTTCTTCAAAAAGTGTTCATATTGTAGAAGAACAAAATTATTCTGAAGGTTTTAGTGGTGGAGATTTCTTTACAACAGTTACTGTTGAAGAGCAAAACAGGGTTGAAAATATTTCTGCACAGCAAGGTTTTGTTCCGCAAGAAAATGGAACAGGATTCTATTTTGTAAAAGAAAAAAATAACTTCAATTATCAAAATAAAACGACTGACTAACTAATAGCAGTCGTTTTACCTTATTATCTAAAACTCACTTCTTACAATCATAAGCAACCAAAGTAATATCCAATTCCTCTTCCAAATTCTCAATCTTACTCTTCGCATCATTAGTTAAATCTGCAATAAAAAAGTCACTACTTTTTAAATCTTTATTTTCATTACTCATTTCAAAAATCCCCTTTACCAAAATTTTACCTTTTCATTATTCCCTGTGGTAAAAAAACTATCCTAGTTCAAAGTTGGACAATAAAATAAATTTTATTACGTAAAAAAGCAATAAGACGGATAACTTACTTTAGTAATTCATATTTGTTAAACTATTTATATTATTTAAACAATTTAATGGGAATAATAGGTTTACAGAAAGGGTTGGATGTATGGTTAAGGATGCGATTTTTGCAATTGGAGATATACACGGAAGCACAAATGAATTAGAAATATTACTTAAACAATGGAATCCAGATAATGAAAGGTTAGTACTACTAGGAGATTTAGTAGATCGTGGTGAAAATCCATACGAGGTATTGATAAGGGCGCAGCAACTAGAAAAAGAATATGGAGCGGTTGTTATACTAGGAAATCATGAGCAAATGTTATTGGACTGGCTAGAGCAACCTGAGTTTAAACAAGCGTATTATTACGGACAAGGTGGTTTAGAAACAATTAATTCATTTTTTAAATTTGAAATTACAAATAAAAGAGGCCCTAATGAAGTAGCGCAATTAATGAAAGAGCAATTTGAATCTGAACTACAATTTATTAAATCTAGACCATTGTATTTCGAATGGGAAAATTATGTATTCGTTCATGCCGGAGTCGATCTGAATCTTGAAGATTGGAAAGAAACGACTGAGAAGGAGTTTTATTGGATTCGCGATGAGTTCCATTACGGAAAGAATGAAACAAATAAAACAATTATTTTTGGCCATACTCCAACGTCAATACTTCACAAGACTGAAGGTAAATTCGATATTTGGTATTCACCTTGTAAAACGAAGATTTGTATTGATGGCGCAGCTGCATATGGTGGGATTTTACATGGGATTAAGGTAAATAAAGATGGAATAATCTCGACTCATTCGATTTCTTCTCAAACAAGGTCTACTAAGTATGAAATATAATGATTAATTTTAATGAGGAAAGTGTTAAAAGAAAGCTAATAAAAGATATTACATGAGATTTTGGATTAATATTTCAATTTAATAATATATAGTTATAAGTCGTTGTCCTAAGATAACGGCTTTATTATTTTTAAGATATAAAAAAACAACTTTTCATAAAAAATTCTATTTTTGTATAATTTTTTAAGAGAGAATGGTCATAAAATATAGAAAACAAGTGATTTTATGGAGGTATTTCATGCATATATTTATTAAGTTATCACTTCTATTTAGGTCAGTTTGCAAATTTTATTGACGGGTTTGAAATGCGTATGATAGTATTCCTCCATAAAAATCTTTCTTGGATTGGTGGAAATCGTCCAAGTGATACAGCACGAGCTGCTTTAGATTGTGTGGAAAAAGGCTTACAAACTGTAAAAATGAATGGAATTTGGAAAAGTTGTTTCCCATAAGGTAATATTGATTAGCAAAACTCATTCAATACGAATGAGTTTTTTGTTTTTGAAACTTTATTTTTAAGGACTTCTTTCTTTTGATGAAATTGTATTTCATGAAAAAATAATCAGGTAATTCTAAAAAATTTGAAATTAGTTATTGACGTATTGAGAATTCGTTATTATGATTATCTTATGTAACCGGTTACATATAAGTTTTGTAAAAATGCTATCTTAAGATTAGCTTTTATTTTTACAGGATATGTAACCGGTTACACATAAACAAAAAATGACTATGTTAGAAGGTAGAAATGATGTCAGAAGAAATTAAAATCTTGTCCCCGTGTGGGATGCTTGGGTATGGATTTCCAGCCGCTTCATTTTTAAATGGACTAAAAGATAAAATACATGGAATTGTCGTTGATGCTGGATCTACGGATGCCGGTCCTCATAAATTAGGTGCAGGTGTTTCAATCGTTAGTGAACGAGCATTAATGAAAGATTTAGAATTAATCATTACAAATGGCGTTCCACGAAAAATACCAATTATTATTGGATCTGCTGGTGGAGCGGGAGCGCGACCACATGTAGAATCAACGATTTCAATTATAAAGAAGATAT
The DNA here is from genome assembly GCF_050457485.1 of Gottfriedia acidiceleris. Taxonomy (GTDB): domain Bacteria; phylum Bacillota; class Bacilli; order Bacillales; family Bacillaceae_G; genus Gottfriedia; species Gottfriedia acidiceleris_D. The sequence goes on along the minus strand of NZ_JBCMJM010000008.1, from coordinate 213,987 downwards.
TAAAAGATAAAGAATTAAGTGCTAAGATCGCAGTGATTTGGGCTGATTTTACACAGGAGGAAATTATTGAAGCAAATCGTTCTCATAAAATTAAACCTTTAAGTCAGAATATTCCTGAATTAGAAGAAGAGACGATTAAAGAAACCATTCAAATTGTTGCCCAAATGGGTCATGAACCTATTTTAGAAGCTTTAGAGAATGATAGTGATATTATCATATGCGGCCGGGCTTATGATCCATCGCCATTTGCGGCAATTGGGATCTATCATCAAAAAGATCCAGGACTAGCATATCATTTAGGTAAAATTTTAGAATGTGGTGCACTGTGTGCCGAACCTGGAACTACAAAGGATAGTATTTTAGGAGTTTTAAAGGAAGATTCTTTCACAGTCGAATCATTAAATCCATTACGAAAGTGCACGCCGATTAGTGTGGCAGCTCATACTTTCTATGAAAAAGAACATCCATACTTATTACACGGACCTGGATTTAGACTAGATTTAAGTGATTGTGAGTTTCATGATGCTGGAAATGGCGTTGTAGAAGTTTCGAAAAGCCGTTTCATTCCTGAAGATACTACATTTATTAAACTTGAAGGTGCAAAAAAGGCTGCGTATCGAACATTTGTTATGGCAGGGATTAGGGATCCAATTTTAATCGAAAATATTCATGAAATTGAAGACCGAGTAATGGAACAAGTTTTTGAATATTATCCAGAGATTGACCGAAATGATTACAAAATTAACTTTTTAAATTATGGAATGGATGCAGTTCTTGGCTCAAAAGAAATAGAGTCATTTAAGGGCCATGAAATTGGTGTTTTATTTGAGGTTATTGCCAAGACTCAAGAACTAGCAAATAGTATATGTGCGACAGTCAGATCAACCTTTCTACACTTTGGTTATGAAAAGCGTAAGTCTACTGCAGGGAATCTAGCATTTCCATTTGCACCAAGTGATGTCGAATTTGGAGCGGTATACGAGTTCTCTATTTATCATTTAATGGAAATTAATCACAATCCGTTTCGAGTTGAGTACTTGTAGGAGGGCAAAGTAATGGTTACATTATTTGATTTAGCGAAAGTGCTTAGAAGTAAAAATTCAGGTCCATTTGAAGTCACACTGGACATTTTATTTGATTCAGAACGAGTTTATCAACTAGTAAAAAATTCAGGCAAGATTACGAAACAGACAATTTGTCATTTATATAATTTACGCGAAGAACAGGTTCACCATCTTGTTTTCTTTGACCAAGCTTTGGGAATCAAAATTACGATAGAAAGAGATGTCTCTTCAGGAAGTGTAGGAGACAGAGATGTATATGGTGCGCAACAACATGCACCGCTAATGAAGATTACTTTTGATGAGGCGGAGATAACTAGTGAGGAAGATTGCAATTGTAGGTAGTATTAATATCGACTATTTTGTTGAAGCAGAAAAATTACCGGAAATAGGTGAAACGCTATTAGGAAACCAATTCTTTTTATCTGTAGGAGGTAAGGGATCTAACCAGGCTGTGGCCGCTTCTCGTTTAGGTGCTGAAGTAGCATTATTTGGCTCAGTTGGTAAAGATGAGATTAGCGAAATCTTTATCGAAAATATGAAAAATGAAACAGTAGATATAACAAATTTAAATTTTGTAGAAGGAAGCCATACTGGTGTTGCATTTATAGAAATATGTAATAGTGAGAATCGAATTCTAGTTGTACCTGGGGCAAATGATTTTACAGATGTTAACTATATTACTAGAGTGTTAGACGAATTGCTTGCGTATGATGTCGTTTTATTCCAAATGGAAACACCGATCGAGTTGTTGGAGTATTTGATTCCTATTCTACATGAAAAAGGAAAAATAATAATTGTTAATCCTGCTCCTGCTCAAAAAATAGAAAAATATTTACTAGAAAAGATCACCTATTTAACACCAAATGAACACGAGTATGAAATCGTTTTTAATAGCAAACTTCCAATGGAAGAGATACTTAAGAACTATCCAAATCAATTAATTATTACATGTGGAACGAACGGTGTTGTTTATTATGATGGACAAGAAATTATTCGTGTACCCGTTATAAAAGTAGAACCAGTCGATACAACTGGTGCAGGAGATTCATTTTCTGGAGGGTTTGCTGTAGCGGTCTCTGAAGGGGAAAATCTTTATGACAGTATCCGATTCGGAAGCGTCGTAGCAGGATTATCTGTTACGAAAAAAGGTGCTCAAACCGGTATGCCATATCGAAGTGAAGTAGACCTGTTATGGAAAGAGGGGTTGAAACATGAAGGTAAAGACCACGTTATCGAAAATTAAAAAAGATTGGGTCATTTATTTAATGCTTCTTCCGGCAATTGTTTATTTCTTTATTTTTAATGTAATTCCTTTGCTAGGAATGAAGCTTGCTTTTCAGGACTATCGGATTATTGGAGACAATGTGTGGGTAGGGATGAAGCATTTCAAAGTTTTGTTTAACTCACCGGCTTTCTTAGATGTATTAAAAAATACGGTTATTATCAGCACGATGAAAATCATTTTTATTTTTCCGATTCCGATTATTTTATCACTGTTAATCAATGAAGTTCGAACAGGACCATTTAGAAAGTACGTTCAATCAGTTGTTTATTTGCCTCACTTTCTATCATGGGTTGTCATCGCCGGAATTTGGATTAGTCTATTAAATCCACAAGATGGTGGTGTCAATGTTATTCGTAACTTTTTTCATCTACCATCTATCGATTTTATGACTAGTAAGAGTCATATCCGTTGGGTTTTAGTCTTTTCAGAAATGTGGCGTTCTGCTGGATGGGACTCGATTCTTTACTTAGCAGCAATTATGAAAATCAGCCCATCTCTATATGAGGCAGCGCGGATAGATGGTGCATCAAGTTTACAACAAATGAGATATATTACTTTACCCGAACTAACAAGTACAATCGTAACTGTTTTTATCTTAAATTTAGGCTTCTTTTTAAACGCTGGATTCGATCAAGTGTTTAACTTAATGAATGACTCAGTTATTAGTGTTGTAGATATTTTAGATACGTATGTGTACCGAATTGGTATTTTAAATGCTCAATACTCCTATGCAACAGCGGCTAGTTTATTTAAGGGTGTAATTGGCGTAGTTTTAATTCTTGGAACGCACTTTATCTCAAAAAGGATTTCAGGTAAAGGTGTTTGGTAAAAGGGAGGTGTAGATTTGAAGAAGATTAATTTGACAAGAGCGGTTATCTATTTAGTGTTGTTTTTACTATCTTTATCAATATTAATTCCAATTTTAAACTTACTGGCAATGTCCCTTTCCGATCCTTTAAAAGTACATAAATTAAAAGGTTTAAGTATTTTGCCAGAAGGTTTTTCTTTGATTAATTATAAAATATTGCTTTCAAATCCACTAATTATACGTAGTATTTTCAACACGTTTTTAATCACAATTGTTGGTACTGCATTAAACCTGTTTTTGACTGCAATGGCAGCCTATGTTTTAGCTAGAACGAACTTTGTAGGAAAAAAAATTATCATGGTTTTCCTTATTGTTCTAATGGTTTTCGAACCAGGATTAATCCCGGAATTTTTACTTGTTAAAAATCTTGGATTACTCAATACTTACTCTTCTTTAATTCTTTACAAGGCAATTAATATATTCTATTTATTCATCTTAATGAGATTCTTTGAAGATGTTCCGGATAGTATTTTAGAGGCCGCAAGAATAGATGGGGCAGGACATTTCAAAATTTTTACTAAAATTATGCTACCCCTATCAAAACCTGCACTTGCAACATTGGGATTATTTTATGGGGTTTATCACTGGAATGAATATTTCAGAGCGACCATTTATATTACGGATCCACATAAATGGCCATTGCAAGTTGTGCTAAGACAATTTGTTGTAATGAGAGATAATACTTCAATGCTAGGAAACTTAACTGGTGGGTCTTATAAACAAATTGCTAACCTAGATTTTTCTTCCCTACAAGCAGGGACAATCATTATTTCAATGATACCTTTACTAATTTTGTATCCATTAATTTTAAAATATTACGCTAAAGGTGCGCTTGAAGGTGGAGTAAAAGACTAATAGCTAGTCTAATTTTTAAAAATAACACACATTAAATCAGGGGGTAAAAAAACAATGAAGAAATTACTTATGTTGATTTTTAGTGCATTATTAGTATTTACATCAGCTGCTTGTTCGAATGATAAAGCAACGAATGGGAATGACAAAACAGCCGATGGAAAAACAATTATCCGTGTGGTTGCAAAAGACGACTCACCATCAAATCCTGCTTCAGTAAAATATTACAATGCCTTAGAAAAAGCCTTAAAAAGGGACGAAAACATTAATGTGAAATTTAAACTAGTAGAAGTTCCACAAGGTGATTATGCTGAAAAATTAAATCTACTATTAACAGGTGGAGATATTCCAGATTTAATTTATTTCCAAGGTGGAGATCAACAAATTGCACAACAACAACTTTTAGAAAAATTAACTCCATATATTAATAAGTCTAAGTATATTAAAAATTTACTTCAACCATATAACGAAGAAAGATTAAAAAATTATCCTTACTTATTATGGATTAAACCTCTTGATAAAAAGACACCTGTTATTCGAAAAGACTGGTTTGACAAAATGGCTAGCTCTCAAGAATTAATGGCAAATCCAACAACAGATAATTATTATAAGTTTTTAAAAGAATTAGTTTCTACACATTCAGGAGGGGCTAAAAAACCTGCTTATGGTTTAACAGCTGCAGGAGATATTTCAGAATTAGATTCTATGTTTAAAATGGCATTTGGAATTAACCAAACATGGTTAAAAAATAGTGACGGCACATATGTTTACTCAAAAGTATCAAATAATGAAAAAGAATTACTAGCTTACTATAGTAAGCTTTATAAAGATGGGATCTTAGATCCTCAATACTTAACAAAACAATGGGATACAAAAGAAAAAGCTTTCTATGATGGTGAAGCAGCAATTATTACTGGAACGAATGGTAAAGTTATCGATCTTTACAATAGTAAAATGACTGAAGTGAATGGTAAGCAAGCTGAATTAGTCGTTCTTCCGGCTGCAAAAGGTATTTATCAAGGCTTTGGAGAGACAGATGTAACGAAAGAATCTCGTGGTTATGCGATTTCTTCTCAATCAAAACATAAAGATCTAGTGTTCAAAGTTTTAGATTACTTAGCAAGTCCAAAAGGTCAAATGTTAGATCGACTTGGATTTGAGAATGAAGAATATAAAATTGAAAATGGTCAAATTGCTTTAACAGATAAATATTATAGTGAATGGTTTGCTAGATATTGGGAACCTACAGAATTTAAAACAGAGCAACCATTAAAAACACCACTATTAAGCGAGCCTGCTTTAAAATCACAAGATTTAGTTAAACAATCTTATACAGAAGATAATAGTTTTATTTTGCCAGAGAAATTTGTAGCAAATTGGGATGCGATGGAAAATCTTTATAAAGAGTACGCAACTGATATTATTACAGGAAAACGTCCAGTAAGTGACTTTGACAAATTTGTGAAAGAATGGAAAAAAGCTGGTGGAGATGAGCTTACTAAATATGCAAATGACAATATAAAGTAAGGAGTTCTTAATATGGTATCGTTTCAGGATCGTGTAAGAGGTGTTATTCTGTCAACTGCCTTAGGTGATGCACTTGGGGCTCCGATTGAAAAGTTAACCTATGAAGAAATAAAAGAGAAATATAGACGAGTAGAATCATTGAATACAAGTTGGTATAAAGAAGATGCTCCATATGAAGTAACGCTTGGTAAAATGCGCGGACAAGGTATCGTAACAGACGATACCTTGATGACCGCAGCCTTAATTAATGTTTATTTAAAGGAAAAAAGACATCTTGATGCTTACGATGTTGGGAATGAATTCGTGAAAGAGATTGCTTTTAAGAAGACGTATATTCCTGAATTTGGTCGTGAAGCATTAATTATTGATCGACTTTTTTATCCTGAAAAATATATATTCATGCGTCATGTTTTAGCGAATTGTGAACCAAGGGAAGCTGGAATTGGAAACATGATTAATTGTGGAGCAGCTATGTACATAGCCCCGATTGGAATCGTTAATGCAGGCAATCCGAAAGCAGCTTATGATGAAGCTATTTTATTTGCGATGGGCCATCAAAGCAGTTACGGGCTTGAAGCAGCAGGTGTTTTAGCTGCATGTGTAGCAAAGGCTTTTGAAGAAAATGTTAGCATTGATGAAATTGTTGAGACGGCTATCTACTTTGCAAAAGACGGTACAAAACAAGCGATCATTGAAATGACTGAAGCGGCAAGAATACTACGTTCAGAGCATGCAGAAATGGATCAAGTCATTGAAACATTCCAAAACGTCATTGCTAAATTTTCACCAATGAAAGATGATGTCCATCGAAAAATTGAGAAAGTGGGCATTCCATCAAATCATTATACACCGAGTAGACTGTTTTCAATTGAAGAGCTACCAATGGCGTTGGCATTTATCGTTTTAAATAATGGTAAATTCTACAAATCAATTTATGATGGTGTAAATTCGGGGCGTGATACGGATTCCATTGGCGTAATGATTGGTGTGATCCTTGGCGCAAAATATGGATCTGAAATTATTCAACAGGAAGATATTTTACTATTAGAATCAAAAAATAAAATGAACTTAACCGAATTATCGGATACATTTGCTGAAGTTGCAAAAGAGATTATTTTACAAGATTTAAGTGTTAATGAACAAAGAAAAAGATTGCTGTGAGCATAAGTGTAACCTGGAAGTGGAGTGAATGAAATGATTTCGAATGATTATTTAGAGAAGGTATATGCTGGATTTTTAGGAATGAATGCTGGAATCCGACTTGGTGCTCCAGTAGAGCCTACTGAGTGGACACCAGAAATAATTCAAGACGTTTATGGCGATATAAAGGGATATTTAAAAGATTATCAAACGTTCTCAGCAGATGATGATGCAAATGGGCCGGTGTTCTTCCTTCGCGCATTATATGATGATGCAATAGATCGTGAATTAACTCCAGAAGACGTTGGCCGTGCATGGCTTAACTATACACGTGAAGGAATCGGAATGTTTTGGTGGGGCGGCGAGGGGATTAGTACAGAACACACAGCCTACAATAATCTGAAAAAAGGTATTTCCGCGCCAAAATCAGGTTCTGCTGAAGTAAATGGAATGGTCCTTGCAGAGCAAATTGGCGGACAAATATTCGTAGATAGCTGGGGGTTATTATTTCCAAATCAACCGAAAAAAGCAGCTGATTATGCTGAGATTGCAGCAAGCGTATCACACGACAAAAATGGGTTATTCGGGGCGAGATTTATTGCAGCATGTATTGCACAAGCATTTTCTGCAAAATCGATCAGTGAGATTATTGATGCTGGCTTAAAAGAGATTCCAGAAGATTCTACTTATGCTTTAGTTGTTCGAGCGGTTCTTGATTTTCATAAGCAGGTGCCAAACGACTTCCGCCTATGCCGTCAATATCTTGAGGACGAATGGGGATATGATAAATACCCAGGAATTTGTCATATCATACCAAATGCAGGTGTATGTGTCCTTTCTTTACTTTATGGAAATGGTGATTTTGCAAGAACAATTGAAATTGCAACAATGTGCGGCTGGGATACAGATTGTAATGCTGGCAACGTTGGGACAATTTTAGGCGTTTTCACCGGAATAAGCGGTATAACTGATGTTTATAGAAAGCCAATTAATGATTTTATTGCCACTTCAAGTGTTTCTGGTTATTTAAATATTTTAGATATCCCTACGTTCTCTAAATCTCTAGCAATCTTAGGATACAAGATGGCAAATCAAGAGCCACCTGTTGAATTAAGTGATAGTTATCTAGAAGAAGAAATTTATTTTGATTTCACATTACCAGGTTCAACTCATGGATTCCGAACGGACTTCCCTTTTAAAACCTTTTTAAGACACAGCTCCGAACAAGGGTATCAAAGAAAAGGATCACTTGAGATCTTTATCGACAGAATGATAAAAGGTGAAAGTAGTAAAGTTTTCTATAAACCGTTCTACCGAAGAGAAGAATTTAATGATGAAAAATATAAACCAACTTTTGCACCTCAGATTTATAGCGGACAAAATGTCTCTTTAAAAATTTATTCAGATAAAATTCAAGGTGAAGACTTTATTTTAACACCTTATGTACGAAAATCTTATTCGAAAGAAACGGTAAAACTGAATTCTATTAAACTGACAGATGATGAATGGAATTCGATCGAATTCGTCGTTCCAGATACTGGTGGAGATTTAATAGATGAAGTAGGCTTTATCATTGAAAGTCCGTCTGAATTAACAAAAAGAGCTTTTGGTAAATTGTATGTTGATGAATTCAGGATTTTTGGAAAGTCATGCTATTCTATCGATTTTTCTAAGCAAGCAATTGAATTTCTTAGCGTAACTCCATTTTCTCATCATAGAGGAGAGTGGACTCTTGAAAACGGAAAAATGAAGGTTAGTAGTTTAACAGACTGTGCATCATTTACAGGAAACTATTATACAAAGGATGTAATCGTACAGGCATCTATTTTCCCAAAGAAAGGTGACTCTCACAATCTACTATTTAGAGCGTCTGGTGTAGAACGTCACTACCAAGCTGGCTTTGATGGGAAAAATCAAGTTTCACTCATCGTGAACGATTTTGGAATTGAACGGTTATACTCTGTTCCTTTTGAATGGAAACATGAAGAAGAGTATCAGTTTGAACTGAAGTGCATAGGGAATGAAATCAACTTATCTATTAATAATGAAGAAATCCTCTCATTTGAGCACGATGGATTTAATCGAGGTATGATCGGATTTGCAATGTTAGAGCAAGGTGAATCGATAATCTCTCATTTTGCTGTAGAGGAATTATAAAGATGGTGTTTATGAAAGGTAGCGTTAGCTGCCTTTTCTAATACAATCAAACACATTTTTTGATTAATTAAACGAGGTGAATAGAATGAATCGAAAAGAAATCTACGAAAAAGTATATGGATGTCTAATTGGTCTTTCTGTTGGTGATGCACTTGGCGCGCCAACTGAGGGGATGACGCTAGAGGGAATTAGAGAGAAATACAATTGGGTGGATGGTTTCATTTCAGAAGATCCTGTTGGGACAGATGATACAGAGTACTCGATGTTAACTTCCTTAATTTTACTAAAATATGGTGAAAATTTAACTTATCGCGATATGACAAATGAATGGAGCCAATACTTATTAGACCAAAACGGTGGGTTTAAAGGTGGAGGTTTTAGCGAAGTTGATGCGATTTTTAATTTAAGAAAAGGTCTAGTTGCTCCTTATTCTGGTATGGATAATCATGAAATGTGGAGTGATGGTGTAGCCATGCGAATCGCTCCAGTTGGTGTTTATTTTGCTGGAGACCCAGAAAAAGCTGCAAAAATATCAGAAATTGAAGCAAGAATTAGCCACGACAGGGATGGGGTCTATTGTGGTATGGCGATTGCTGCTAGTGTTGCTTATGCGATGACTGGAGATTCGTGGGAAAAGGTTATTCAAAATGGACTAGACGTATTACCGAAAGATTCATGGTCTTATCGTAAAATAAGTGAAGCTGTAAATATAGGGATGAAATATTCCAATGTACAAGAAGCAATGGAAGAGCTTTACAATAAAGTGTCGATATTCTATTATCCATGGGCTGACGTTGCACCTGAAGCGACGGCTTTAGCGTATGGTGTATTCGCTGCGTCCAAGGGAGATTATAAACAAGCTGTTTTAGGTGGAACGAATATTGGTCGTGATTCGGATACGATTGCATCAATGAATGGTGCATTATCTGGGGCATTAAACGGTGCTAGTGTAATTCCAGAAGACTGGAAGAGTAGAATAAATGTTATTAAAGGAGTATGTGTAAAGAAAACAAAAGGAATTGACATTCGTGATTTAAGTGAAAAATTTACAGATGTCATAGTTGGGAGAGGATTTAATGAATAACCAAACTTTATATAGTAAAGCCTGTGGAGCATTTTTAGGACTCGCAGTTGGAGATTCATTAGGATTTCCGGCAATGTACCATCGCACGTCGGTTTTACCTACTAGAAGAAGGAATCGCCTTTGGGACTTTAGTAAACAGACTGATGAACATAAGATTAATAAGTTCTCATTACCATTTACACATGCAATGAATGAAAGTATTCTAGATTTTTCAGGTACTGATGATACTGAATTTGCGATGATTTCCGCACTTACATTACTTGAAAGTAATCAATTTAGTGATGAAGAATTTTTTAAACAGTGGAAAAAGCTTGTTGTTGATCACGAAAGCGAAATTTGGAGCGGAATTAGTGAGCGTGCTTCGATTGAAAATATTAAAAAAGGCTTGATTCCACCTGCAACTGGAAATGACAATCCTCATCATTTCGATGATGGAGCTGTTGCTAGAGCAGTACCAATTGGCATTAAGTTTAATGGGAATCCTGAAAAAGCGGCAGCAGTCGCAGAAAAAATGGCATCCATTACGAACGCAGAAGATGGAGTATATGCTGCAAAGGCAATGGCTGCAAGTATTGCAATTGCTCTTAGTGGAGCTTCACCAAGGGAGATTATTGATGAGGGTTTAAAACAAATCCCCGAAAATACATGGTTAAGTAGAAAAATTAACCAAGCATTTTCGATTTTGGATTCAACGAATAATGATGGATTTGCTGCTATTCCGCTTTGGAATAATCAATTAGTCAACTCAATTTATAACTATGGAAATATTGCTCCTGAGACATTAGCAGTTGCCTATGCTATAATTCTTGCTACAGAAGGAAATTTCGAAAAGAGTATCATGCTATCGCTTATGTTACCAAAACAAGCCGATAGTATGCCGGCAATGGTCGGAGCATTGGCAGGGGCAATGAACGCAATGGAATCGATTTCGAAAAGTTGGATAGATAGTGTTGATACACTTAAAGGATTCTGTGTCCCTCACTTAAAGGGCTTAACGATTACTGATACAGTAAAACGTTTAATTGAATCAGAATAAAAATATAATAAATAATCGAAAATCTGTTACATATTAGGGGAGTACAATCTAGTGAAGAATAAGAAAGCGACGATTCGAGATGTCGCAAAAGAAGCTGGTGTTTCTGTAGCTACGGTATCTAGATTTATAAATAACATAAGTTATATTAGTCCGGAAACAGAACAAAAAATTAAAGTAGTAATGAAAAAGCTTGATTATAAACCAAACGAGATTGCTAGAGGACTTGCGAAACAAAAATCGAAAACAATTGCTTTAATTATTCCTGATATTTCCAATCCGTTCTTTCCAGAATTGGTTGTCGCAATTGAAGAAGTTGCTAAGTTAAAAGGGTATAGTCTAATACTAGTTAATTCAAATAATGATGATTTAAAAAACCCTAAGTTTTGGAAGGAGTTTCAAAGTAGGTATATCGATGGTTTTGTTTTAGCTTCGTTTGAATTTAATGAAGAAATCCTAAAAAGCTTACAGAGTTTACAAATACCATTTGTTAGAGTAGACCGCGCTGTCGATACGCTTACGGCTAATTCAGTAGGCGTTGATAATTATCAAGGAGCTGTAATGGCCGTCGAACATTTGTATGAGCTTGGATGCAAGAAAATCGCTCATATCAGTGGTCCAGATGTTTTCATTCCTGCGATCGACAGGCTTAGTGGATATCGAGATACTTTGCAAAATTATTTTCCATTGCAAGAACCAATTGTTTACCAAGGGGATTTTACGATGGAAAGTGGCAAGCAATTAACCCAAAAGTTGCTTGAGGATCATCCAGATGTAGATGGTATATTTCTTGCAAATGACTTGATGGCAATCGGCTCTTTAAAGGCATTAAAAATGTTAAAGATCCATGTTCCGACTGACATTGCCATTATTGGATTCGATGGAATTAAAATAGCCGAAATGGTAGAACCAGAACTCAGTACAATTGTCCAACCCATTTATCGAATAGGCGTTGCTGCCACTAATAAATTAATCCATCTAATTGAAAATACAAATGACACCGAAGAATATCAACTAGAAGTTGCATTAGTTAAAAGAGAATCTACTTTAGGCTTTTTGCCTAAAGGTTAATGATTCAATTTTGCTTGGATCTATTTAGATTATAATTGGTAATAGAGCAAGCCAATCGAACGTAGAACTAAAGGGGTTAAGACTGTAAACAAAATCGATGAAAATCGAATTTGTTTACAGTCTTTTTTATATTTAAGGCGAGATACATACTTTTAATACATCATTGAAATCAATGAGATCAAGTAGAAATGATGGCGCTAAATTATATTCACTTCACCGAAATTAGAACTAGTCATCCAAAACTATATCTACATAGATTTATAGGTACATCGTCACGATGAAATCTAGTATCCAGTTCACTTTTGAATATTCTGATATTTTTGTATTATTAAATAAAAGTAAATAAAAAGGTGATAAACATATGTGTAAAAATAATAAAACAATCATAACTATGAATAAATATTATGTAAGACCAGGTGACGAAATCGAATTTATGCCAAAAGAGGAAAATGTAAAAGAGATCAAGTCGGGTTTAGTAAAAGGAATTGTAACAAAAGTTCTTTCAAACTCTGTCATTGTTGATATGAGAACTGATCGTAACCACCGAAATTATTACGAACATGATCACACTGTAATCAACCACAAAAAGTATAAAATTTTAGCTCAAATTTCAAAAAGTTAATTTCCTAGAAAATAGCCTTAACCCAAATAAAAGGGATAAGGCTATTTTTTATTTCGGTACTTATGAACTTATGAAATCCTAATATAGTAAAAATTAAGTATGTAAAATTACCTAAGATTTGAACACGAAAAAATAAAAACAATTCTGGAAAAAATTACAAAATAAATGAAAAATGTAATATTTTTCATATTTTCGTAACAGTAATTGTCATTTATTAACAAACTCAGACTTTAGACTGTTTTGCATTTCAATTAGTTTTGTTAAAATAGAATTAGAAATTTAGAAAATATTGGAAATAAGGAGGACGAAATGAAAAAGGCAATTGTACAAATTAAGAACTTATCAAAGGAAATAAAAGGGAAGAAGATTGTTTCTGATTTAAGCTTTGATATTTTTGAAGGCGAAGTTTTTGGATTCTTAGGTCCAAATGGAGCTGGTAAGACGACGACGATCAGGATGATGGTTGGTTTGATGAATATTTCTGAAGGTGACGTTGTCATTAATGGTCATAGTATTAAGTCCAACTTTGAAGAAGCAATTAAGAATGTAGGGGCAATTGTAGAGAATCCAGAATTGTATAAATTTCTAAGTGGTTATGATAATTTACTGCAATATGCTCGAATGGATAAGAATGTAACAAAAGAGAAGATTGATGAAGTTGTTGAGCTCGTTGGTTTAACTGGAGCTATTCGTCAAAAAGTTAAAACATATTCTCTTGGTATGAGACAACGTCTCGGTTTAGCTCAATGCTTATTGCATGATCCGAAAGTTTTAATTCTTGATGAACCTACGAATGGACTTGATCCAGCGGGTATCCGTGAAATGAGGGATCACCTGCAGCTTCTTACAAAGAAAAAAGGGATGGCCATCATTGTATCGAGTCATTTATTAGCAGAAATGGAAATGATGTGTGATCGAATTGGTATTATTCAACAAGGTAAGCTTGTAGATGTACAAACTGTAACAGAGCTTACTACTGAAGATGTCCAAACGTATTCAATTGAAGTGAATAATCACGAATCTGCACTTAAAGTATTATCTAAACATAATGCTCAATTAGTTGATGGAGAGATACATATTGAATTAACGAGAGAAGATGTACCGAGTGTAATTGAGTTATTAGTCGAAAATCGCATTCGCGTATATGGATTTAAGGCAAATGCAAAAACATTGGAAGATCGTTTCTTAGAAATTACGAATGTTTAACAACTCTTTAGTTTGTTGGTGCTTTAGAATTTCCAAAAGAAAGGAACTTAGAATATGTTAAAATTGATTCAAAATGAATGGATAAAGATTATTAAAAGACCAGGTACAATTGTGATGGTTGCTCTTATTATTTTACTTGTAGGTGCAATGGGTTCTTTTGTAAAATATAATGAACATAAAAAAGAGCAAAATGCAGATAAGAATTGGAAGCAAACATTACAAGTACAAACAGCAGAAGATAAAAAACAATTAAAAGGTATAAGTGATAAAAATGACCCTCAAAGACCATTTTTAGAACGATCAATTGCAATTAATGAGTACAGAATAGAGCATAATATATCACCATATGAAAAGACGAATGTTTGGACTTTTATGGATACTTCATCAAGTTTAATTATATTAGTAGGACTATTTACGATTATCGTTTCTGCCAATATAGTGGCGAGTGAATTTAATTGGGGTACGATTAAGCTATTACTAATTCGTCCGTTTTCTAGAAAAAAAATAATTATGTCAAAGTACTTAACTAGTATTCTATTTGGTTTTGCTTTGTTATTTATATTATTTGTCGTTTCGAATCTACTAGGTTTAGCACTTTTTGGTACAGGAAGTGGGAATACTTCATATTTAGCATATGTTGATGGCCATGTTGAAGAGCAAAGTAGACTTGTTTATTCTGCAAAGCTTTATGTAATGAGTTTCATCGAAACATTTATGCTTGCTACGATGGCGTTTATGGTTTCAACAGTATTTAGGAACAATACAATTGCGATCGGTATCTCAATTTTACTATTAACAGTCGGAAATACGGTAACAGTTATTTTGTCAGGATTCTTTGACTGGACAAAGTTTATCTTATTTGCCAATACAAACTTAATGCAGTACGTCAATGGTACTCCACCAGTTGAAGGGATGACAATGACATTCTCAGTAATTATGCTATTAGTCTATTTTGTTATTTTCCTAGGATTATCATTAGTTGTATTTTCAAAACGAGATGTAACAGCTTAAGTTGTTAGAGTGTTCTTTTTTAAGTACTAATTCAATAAAAAACAAAAACCTTATTCTGATTTATGAATAAGGTTTTTTTATTTCTAAAATAATGATTGTATTTTTTCTTTCATGATTTCATTGTACAGCTTCAAAGCTTGGTCATACTCTTTTTCTTCAAAAAATTTAGTTAATTCTTCGTACTGCTTAATATGATTTTGAACTGAACTTCTTCTATATGAATAATATTTATTTGCAATAATCTCAAATTTATTTTGTAAAGTTCCGATCGATTCCATCATTAAATCATTTTGGCTTGTTTGTAAAATAAGATTATGATATCGATTTGCTTCTTCGAAATATAAATCATGCTCTTCATCAGCAACCGCATTTTTCAATAAATGAATGCATTCATTCATTTCATTTATTGGAAAAACAAGCATTTTCCTTTTAGCTTTTTCAATGCTGCCAATTCCTAAAAATAAACGATATTCTAAAAAATTGACGATATCAATCATTGTAATTTGAATATTTTGGACCATTGAGCCTTGGTTTTTAAAATGTTTAACTAAACCGGTTGATTCCAATTTGACAAGCGCCCTTCGGATAGGGGTTCTACTCATGTTCAAATCCTTTACAAGTGATGCTTCAGTTATATATGTCCCAGGAGAATATTTACCTTGTATGATAAATTTTTTAATTTCTTCATAGGCTTTTTGCTCTAGTGTTATATTATTTGGCAAGTATTTCACCATCCTATTTTCTAGTGTTATTTTATTGCACAGATAAACAAGAGTGGGTTTTTTATAAATCCACTCATTATACTTACAAGTCAATAAAACTAATATTATACAAAAAGTATACAATAAAATTGACTAAATAGTATAGAAAAATAATTGATTCAATTATATGGTAATAAAGGGAAATATCTAATTGAATTAAGCAAAGTGATATATGAAGTAGGCGGATGTTTAAAGAATTATGAAGAAGGTAAGTTAATTTATATTAATTTTAGTGTAAAAATTGTATACAAAAATATCTTTATTAGTTAATTTTCGATAATCAATAAAAAAACATCTAAAGCCTTAAAAGCTTTAGATGTTTTTATTGCATTCATATTAAAACATTAAATCCATAAATGCTTCTTCTTTCAGTTGAGTTAAAATTTCAGTTGCTTTATCAAATTCAGATTTTTCCACACGATCAATAAGAGAATTATATAAATCTAATGTATGTGGAATTCTATTTTTTCTTACGTTAAATACATTAGATGATGTTGCTTCTTCAGTAAACCTTTTCCATAGATTATCTAGCATTTCGATGATTAAATTGTTTTGAGAGTTTTGTATGAATGTTTTATAAAACTCTGTTAACGCTCTATGATAATTATAGGCATCATCTTGACTATATGCTTTTTCCATCAAGGCAGTAATTTCTTTAAGTAGTTTGACATTAAATGGAGTATGCTTTCTTTGGGATTTTTCTACACAAAATACAGCAAAGCACCATTGTATTTCAATCATATTTATTATTTCGTGTAAAGTAAATTGAGTATATGTAACAGTCGTTCCATGAAAGTTATTATGTGATAACATTCCTTCAGATACAAGTCTTCCAAGTGCTCTTCTAATCGGTGTTCTGCTCATTTGTAATTCAGATACAAGTGTAGTTTCTTTCAAATGCATACCAGTTTGATACTCACCTGAGAGGATCAAACTTTTTAATTTTTCATATGCAATTTGTTCTAATGTTTTCTCTTTTGCCATTTTATTCTCCTACTAAAAATGTATTAACCATTTCATAAAAGGTCTCCTTATTTAATCCTTTAATTAGTATACAATAAAAATCCAATTGTTAACCTTTTGAATCAGTTATTTCATTTTTAAAAAATAAATCTATTCAGGGAATTAAGTTTAAATAGTTCTGTATGTTCTTTAAGGTGTGTAATTTTTTTCCATTAATTTGAATAATACTCATACTCATTTCAAATCATAAAATAAAAGTTAAATAGGGGATCAGTATGAGAAATAATAAAGATCATCTTAAAGAAGATCCGACCAAAAATAATTGGATTGAAGAATTATCGAAATCAAATGATTTCATTTCTTTTATAACTTCAAGTGACATAGAAAATCAAAATATTTATTCGGTCTATTTTTTTCGAACATTAATTAGGTCTGAAATCATGCATAATGAAGTACTTCCGTATTTAACAAAAAATCTGACATTACAACAATTAAAATCTCAAATTCCAGTGCAACAACTTATATTAACTTCGGATAATACGAAAATAATCAATAAGATTCTAGAAGGCTATGTTGCAATTCTGTACGGGGATAATAAAACAGAGTGTTTACTTGTTGATGTTACAAACAACATATCAAGAACAATTGGCCCACCTTTGATGGAAGCTACTACTTTAGGTCCACAGGTTGGATTTGTAGAAGATATGGATGTAAACATTAATTTAATTCGAAAAAAATTACCTATTTCAGATCTTCATGTGAAGGAACTAGTAGTGGGGACATTGTCTAAGACAAGTGTTGCGGTAATCTTCTTAAGCGGAATTGCTGATGAGGAAAACATTAATACTGTTACTCAGAGAATCAATGATATCCAATATGATCATATTCCTGATAGTTCTTTTATTTCATCTATGATTGGGGATAACACACATTCGATCTTTCCACAATCTATTCCAACTGAAAGAATTGATCGTGCAGTCTCAGGATTAACTGAAGGGAAAATTGTCATTGTTGTGGATGGTTCACCAAATGTTCTTTTGACACCTGCTTTAATAGACGAAACATTTATTGCAATGGAAGACTATTATGTCAATTGGGTACTTGCTACATTTTTCCGATGTCTTAGAATGTTTGGCTTTGCACTTTCGATCTTCATAACGGCTTTTTATGTTGCGATTCTTAGCTATCATTACGAACTCATTCCACCTCGTTTACTTGAATCATTAATCGTATCTAGAGCAGCGGTTCCATTCCCACCAATCCTTGAGGTTTTATTTTTGGAAATTACAATCGAGCTTGTGAAAGAAGCAGGTCTTCGTTTACCATCAAAAATTGGGCAAACACTTGGTATAGTTGGTGGGATTGTTATTGGTCAAGCGGTTGTTGAAGCTAAGTTAACAAGTAATATTCTTTTAATTCTCGTAGGTTTAGGTACACTTGCTTCCTACACTTCTGCAATATATAAGTTTAACAATACAATCCGATTTATGAAGTTTCCAGTTATATTAATGGCTCAGTTGATTGGTCTTTTAGGAATTTTTATGGGGTTTATTTATTTAATGACTCACTTACTTCGATTAACTTCTTTAGGAAGACCGTATATTGGGGCATACCCGTTTAGGAAAACGACAATCAATGATTTATGGATCAGATTACCATTTGCAAAGCAGAAAAAAAGGCCGACAACTTTGAGGCCAGCTAGTCTATTTCGATCAACAAATGATAAAAAAAGTCCAGGTCCACCTAGTGATTTTGATGAATAATAATGAGGAGGTATGATCATGGCAACGTATAGAAGGCAACAGGTATCACCTTACCTCCTGTTTTTTATTATTACAAGCTCTCAAATAGGAGTAGGTGTTTTAGGATTTCAACGGCTCATTGCACAAGATGCTGGGTACGATGCATGGATCAGTGTAATAATTGCTGGGTTTTTTGTTAATGCAGTAGTATGGTTTATGTATAAAATGTTAACAAAGGCACAAGGAGATATTATTGATGCACATAAACAATTTTTTGGTAATATTATTGGTTCAACCTTAAGTTTAGTCATTCTAACCTATTATCTAGTTTTAGCAATTTCTGTTCTTAGATTATATATTGAAATCGTTCAAGTTTGGATGTTTCCGACAATAACAACGTGGCTATTAGCGATTATCATTTTATTATTGTGCTATTACATCGTATCAGGTGGGTTTCGTGTAGTAGTTGGCATTGCATTTCTATCTGGAATCTTTACGGCACTCCTTTATGCTTTGCTATTTCATTTACCACCTAGATATGTTCATATGGATAATATTTTACCTATTTTTGATCATTCGTTTAAAGATTTGTTATTGGCTGCAAAAAAGTCAATTTATACAATGGCAGGGTTTGAAGTACTACTAATGGTCTTTCCATTTATTCGGAATGGAAATTCTTCGCAAAAATTTGCTCAATGGGGGGTTGTTTTTTCAACTCTAGTCTTCACTTTATCGGCTTTTACAACATTTTTACTTTTAAGTGAAAGGCAAATTGCACATGTAATCTGGGCGAGAATCTATATTGCTAGTTTAATTCATTTACCATTCTTAGAAAGGTTTGAATATTTACTAATTTCTAGTTTTTTAATTAAAGTGATTTCAATTTTAGCTCTATTATTATGGAGTACAAGCAGAGGATTAAAATTAATTTTTAAGTGGAAGCAAAAGTATACATTAATATTGATAAGTGTAATTTGTCTTATTGTTTGCCAATTACTTGAAACTCGATATCAAATTAATGCTTTTGCTGATTATACTAGTAGATTTTCTCTATATCTCTTTTATATTTATATACCACTTTTTTCAATCATTTTTATGTTAACTAAGTCTGGGAAAGCAACATGAAAAAATATAGTTTATTTTTTATTATTTGTATTGCATTCATTTTAAATGGGTGTGCACTTGTACCTTCTACGAATGTTAATGAACTAAATCTTATTGAAGCAGCAGGGTTCGACCTTCCGAATCCCCATCAATACAAAGGGACTGTTGTTTTTCCTGTGTTTCGACCATCTGGACAGATTGAGTTTAATGTGTCTTCTGCAGATGGAGAAACAATAAAAAAAGTAAGGGAAAGATTAGATAGTCAAATGAGGTATCGGTTAATATCAGGTCAGCTTCGAGTTGTAACATTTAGTATGGACTTTGCTAAAAGAGGTATTTTTCCAATCATTGATACGTTTAACCGAGATCCGGCCGTTGGGAGTGTGATTCAAGTAGCTATAGTCGATGGCGAAACAAGCGATTTACTTTCGTTAAAGCAGTATGAAAGGGAAAACATAGCTTTATATCTTTATGATCTACTACTACATAATTCAGAGACTGGACCGTTTCCGTACACTGATTTCGCAACATTCGTCTATCAATATTTTGAAGTAGGTCAGGACCCGTTTTTACCTGTGTTAAAAATTGTGAATGACAAGATGAAAATAACTGGTATTGCACTTTTTAAATACGATAAACTCGTAACAATTATTCCATGGAAATATGTTTTCATTTTTAAATCGATGAAAGAAAATTATAAACAAGGATTGCATCAGTTCAATATTGATGGAGAGTATGTAGCAATTGATAATTTAGTATCAAGAAGTAAATTTGATGTCAAAATTAAAAAAGGGAAACCAGAATTTACAGTGCAATTGAATATGAATGCTAGAATTCAAGAATATACTGGTGATAAACCAATATTATTCCCAAAACATATTAAAGAAATAAAAAAAGCAATCGAAAGGGATATCGAAAAAAATGCTCGGGACCTTATATCACTTCTTCAAAAAAATAATGTTGACCCAATTGGTTTTGGCTCAAAATTAGAAGCACATCAAAGAGACTTTGATGTGAAAAAATGGAGGAAACAGTATTCCAGTGCAAAAATTAATGTAAAGGTTAAGTTAGATATAATACATACTGGAATTGTTGAATAGACAAAAGAGATCTGAAGGATTAAAAAGGGCGCTTTAAGGTCAGAGTTGGCTTAAAGACGCCTTTTTTATATAATCTTTATTCAATATCGTTGTTGTATTGTATAAAAATTGTACACAAAGATAATGAGGAGTATGTTAATATAATATTACGGAGAAATTAACTATATTGAAAAAGTAAAATAATCTCTAAATCGTCATCAACGAAGTAGAAAATAAATGGATTGTACACCATTTAAAAATTCATATTTATTTTAAGATAATTCCTGGAGGGATTATGCTTCTTAAAAATATTTTCATAACCCATACAATCATCATTAGTTTTTTTTATTTAACCTCTTCGATCTTATGGGGAGAAGCAAGACAAAAGTTTGCAGGGAAATCGAAATTTCAAGAATTTTTTATCGGGATTCTATTGAGTATATTAACGATTGTATTGATAAATTTCCCGATTATCACGGACCATGGAACAAATATTCAAATTAGGGCTCTTGGAATGGAAATTGCAGCAATCTTTTTTGGAAATATTACCTTAGTTACTATGTTTTTCTTTGATATGATTGCTTTTTATTTTATTAAAGGATTGAATTATGTTTACCTAATTGATTCACTTTTGCTTCTGTTTGTTTTATTTTTTGGATTTTATATGAATTATCAAAAATGGGAAGAAAAGAAAAGAATTCTTATATTAACCACTATTATCATTTTGTTTAGATGTATCGGTTTTTATTTAATCGATAAATGGATGCTAAGACCGATTGGTGAAATTGTATTAGGAAGATTACTTCAAACGATTGGGTTTTGGATTTTAATGTTTGTTCCTGCATTATTAATGAGTTATTTTATCGCTTATCAAACACGTAATACAGAAATAAAATTAAAGAAAATGGAAAACATTGCAAATGTTGACAGTCTAACTGGATTATATAACCGTAGATACTTTGAAAAACAACTTTTAACTGGATGTTCCCAATCCTATGAAACATCATTCCCAATGACATTATTAATGATTGACGTGGATTATTTTAAAAAATATAACGATCTGTATGGTCACCCAAAAGGTGATGAATGCTTAAGAAAAGTAGCAACAAGTTTGCAATTAGAGACGGCAAGCTCGTCAGGTATTGTTGCACGATATGGAGGAGAGGAGTTCTCAATCTTATTACCGAAAGCTGATCTGAATGATGCTATTAAAATAGGTAATCGATTATGTAAAAATATAAAAAAATTAAAGATCGAACATGAGCAATCAGAGAAAAAATTAGTTACATTAAGTATTGGTGTAGCATCAGTAATTGCTGAAACGGAACAAGATTATCAAAAGTTAATTAAGCAAGCAGATCAGGCATTATACAAGTCGAAGCATAATGGAAGAGATCAAGTGAGTTTCTAAAATATGAAATATTCTTAAAAAAAAACATCTATTAATCACTTTGGAAAAAGGTGATTTAAGATGTTTTTTTATTTATTTTGCTGCTTTATTTTATTAGTGGATTTAAATTAAAGTGGTTCAATGCTTCGTTGACTAAATCGATATCATAAATGTTTTTCTCTAAGAAATATTTTATGACTAAATCATTTAAATCGCTGTCTGATAATGTATAGCCAGCAGAACTTAAGAGATCGCTCGTTTCAATTTTATCTAGTTCAAGTGCTAGTGATAAAGCAATTATTGTATTTTTCTTTGGAAGGTAATTAGGAACGGAGCGGATTTTTGAAAAATGTTTTCGATCAATTCCAGCCTTTTTATAGATTAATGGGTCACTGACATTTTTTTGATCAATAAAGTTAAATAACAGCTCTTTAAATGTTGGTTTCAGTTTATTTTTAATAAATGCTTCAATCTCTATATTTTCTAAAGGCTCAGTAGCATATATTTCATTTGTACTAAAATGTATTTCTTCTATTTTTACTTCATCTAAATGGCGTTTTACATATTGTTGTAATTCAATCAAAAATTCTTGGTTAAGCATGTTAAATTCCCCCTTCCAAAATGTCTCTTTTAAGGCGACCTACCTACTAATTAATTCAGTTACTATTATAACATCAAGAATGAAGGGGCTGATTTAGAATGAACAATAATAAAACAGAAATTATATTTTTAATCGATAGAAGTGGTTCAATGGCTGGGCTGGAAAGTGATACAATCGGTGGATTTAACGCATTTATAAAAAAACAAAGTAGTTTTGATGGAGAAACGAATGTAACAACAGTGCTTTTTGACGACCAGTATGAAGTCTTATGGAATGGGCGCAATGCAAATGAAGTAAAATTATCGGATAAAGAGTATTTTGTAAGGGGGACTACTGCACTTTTAGATGCAGTAGGTAAAACCATCTTAAATGTAGGCAACAGATTGTCTTTATGTAACGAGATGGAAAGACCGGGTAAAGTCATATTTGTTATTACTACTGATGGGCTAGAGAATGCGAGCGTTGAATTTACGTATAATAAAGTGAAACATCTGATCCATCACCAACAAGAAAAATATAATTGGGAATTTATATTCATGGGAGCAAATATAGATGTAGTAAAAGAAGCAAGTAGCCTAGGAATTTTAAAAGAAAATGCTTATACTTTTGAATCTTCTAATGAAGGTGTTGAAAATATGTATAGTGTAATAAGCGAAGCAGTGTCT
Source organism: Gottfriedia acidiceleris (assembly GCF_050457485.1). Taxonomy (GTDB): domain Bacteria; phylum Bacillota; class Bacilli; order Bacillales; family Bacillaceae_G; genus Gottfriedia; species Gottfriedia acidiceleris_D. The sequence goes on along the minus strand of NZ_JBCMJM010000008.1, from coordinate 190,762 downwards.
GAAAAAAGGATTTAATTTAAATTCAAATCTAGTAAGTTTTTTTGACTTATTAGATTTTTTTATTGTAAATAAAAATTCTTTAATGATAAATAAGTAGTAAGATTAATAATGTTAGAATAGGGTACATAAAACATATTTAGAGGAGAGATGTACATATGAAACCGCAAAGTTTAGATCATCACGTTAGATATCATCCAGTTTTCCACTTTTTTGGAGCACCATTAGCATTAATCACAATCATTGGTTCAATCGTTAACTTATGTAGCGCGATAAAAAATAGCGATAACATTTGGTTAGCAGTATTTATTTTAGTCACTTCGCTTTTATTAGTTGTTGCGTTTTTTCTAACAAGACTTTATTCCAACAAAGTGCAAGACCGTGTCATTCGAATGGAAGAAAATTTTCGTCACTTTACGCTAACAGGTAAACCATTAAATCCTCAATTAACAATGGGGCAAATCATTGCATTACGATTTGCAAGTGATGAAGAATTTGTAGCGTTAAGTGAAAAAGCAGTAAATGAAGGACTGAGTTCGAAAGAGATTAAACAAAATATTAAAAATTGGCGAGCGGATGAATATCGCGTTTAATTTTGTGTTGGGGACCTAATTTAGGTCCTTTTTCTTGTTTCGAGGGGTTGTTAATTAGTTTGATCGACATACTTTTGAATTAGTCTATAAAGTTCGAGTAACAATACCAGCAAAAAAATTTGTTACCTATTAAATATAATAAATTCCCCTAATGCCGCTAACAATATGGATATAAAATAATCTTTTTGCCTTGAAATACTAAATATGCTGAATAACTCTTAGTTAGTTCACCGTATATAAGTAATGCTTTAAATATTCTCATTCAAGTTAATGGCCCCATACAAATATCTCAAAAGGAGCTCTTGCTAAACAAATGAAAGAAAAGAATAATAAAATCAGAAAAACAAAAAGAAAGTCTCTAAAAATATTGCTATTGATCGTTCTAATTCTTATAGCATTTATTGGATATAAGGGAATAAGAACATATTATAAATTACAGAATGCTACCCAGGGTGAACTTCTTCACTCAAGTTTACGTAAACAAGAAATAAAAGAAACTCAACCTTTTTCTATTTTATTTCTTGGAATTGAAAACTACGCAACAAAGGGTAAAGGTGGTAGAACTGATTCCATCATATTAGTAACTGTTAATCCCAAAGATAAAACAATACAAAAAATGAGTATTCCTCGTGATACATACGTGGAAATTCCAGATCAAAAAAGAAAAACTAAAATTAATGGTGCATATAACAGTGGTCTTCAATCAACTGTAAATACAGTAGAAAACTTTTTACATGTCCCAATCGACTATTATGTTACTGTAGATTTTGGTGGTTTTAAAAATATTGTCGATGAAATTGGTGGAATTGATGTTGATGTCCCATTTGATTTTTGGCAATATACGGATACTAAACCACGTTATAAGGTTTACTTCAAAAAAGGAAATCAACATCTAAATGGAACAGAAGCTTTAGCCTATGCTCGAATGAGAAAGCGCGATCCACGTGGTGATTTTGGACGTGAAGAACGTCAACAACAAGCTATGCTGGCAATTATAGATAAATTAAAGTCTCCGAAAACATTATTTAAAATAGATAACTATGCAAATGTATTTAGTAAAAATGTCAAAACAAATATGAGCTTGTCTGAAGGCTTATACTTATTCAATGACATGAAAGACGCTAATCCTAAAAACATCACGACATTAAAATTGCAAGGAAAAGACGATTATATTAACAGAATTTACTATTATATGCCGGATCAAACTAGCGTAAATGCTATAACAAATAGTTTGAGAAATCATCTTGAGCTTGATAAATTACCAGCTAATTCAATTGAATCAAAATAAGTGCATGTATCATAAATTTTAAAAAAAGAGGTAAATGAGTAAGCATCTCATTTACCTCTTTTCCTTTTTAATTTAATATTCGTTGTTTAACTAAACAACAATTTACTTAAAAAAAATCAACAAATCTACTCAAACAGAGCATTTAAAGAAATAACGCATTGTTGAAATTGTTTATCTATTGTAATTTATGTAATTTCCTTCGTCAGATTTTGTAATAGTCATTAATGAATAAATGGAAGGGCTAAATACCGAGTAGTCCGGGCAATTTAACTTGAATAGAAGTTGAGAACAAGCCATTTTTTTGCTGTTAGCTCAGTAATTTTAGTTAAATACTTGTAATAAACATCCGATGAAAGGAAATGATTTATCATCTCCCTGTTACTTTTTTTGAGAAAAATCTATGTTACGATTAGTGAAAATTAGCAAATAAAGGAACATGGAGGGTAAAAAGAAATGATTAACAAAATTAAAGTTACAACCATTTTAGCAGCTGCTGCACTCTCAGTATCTGTAAGTGCTAATGTGCAAGCTGCTACTGTTGAAGTGAAAAAAGGGGATACCTTATGGGATCTATCACGTGCAAATAATACCACCGTTGAAAATACAAAAATGTTAAACGGGATTACTTCAGACTTAATTCATCCAGGGGATAAACTAATCATTGCACCTGAAAAACATTATGAAGTAAAAAAAGGTGATACATTATGGGATATTGCACAAAATCATGATGTAACAGTATCGCAAATTCAAGAATGGAACAATATACATACGGATCTAATTCAACCAGGATTAAACCTAGTAATTTTTGAAGGCGTAAAAAATATAGCTCATTCAAAAATGACATATACAAATCTTGCAAAAAATTCTAAATCTACTTCAACAGTGAAGTCAGTACAAGAATCTTCAAAGACTGCATCGGCATCAAGAGAAGATGTTCCTAAAACAAAGGAAATTGTACCAGCAACAAAGGAAAGTGCATCAACAACAAAAGAAAGTGTACCAACAACAAAGGAAAGTGCACCAACAACAAAAGAGAGTGTACCAGCAGCAAAAGAAAGTGCTCCGGCAACAAAAGCTGATACATCAACAACAAAAGAAAGTGAATCTAAAACAAAAGATTCGGCTGGATCAAAAGTAATAATAATGGAAGCATCTGCCTATACAGCTTCTTGTAATGGGTGTTCTGGCATTACAGCAACTGGAATTGACTTAAAAAAGAATCCAAATACAAAAGTTATTTCCGTTGATCCAAGTGTAATCCCACTTGGAAGTAAAGTGAATGTAGAAGGTTATGGTGTAGCAATAGCTGGAGATACTGGCGGTGCCATCAAAGGAAATCGTATTGATGTATTTATTCCAAATAAACAAGACGCGATTAATTTTGGAAGAAAACAAGTGAAAGTAACAATCTTAAACTAATCATAAAAAAACACTGAAACGTATATAGGGTTTCAGTGTTTTTGATTATGTTATTTTTTAGTAGATGACTACTGGCTCATATGTGCTGAGATTATCATATACGGTTTTCATTAGACTAGGTGGAGTGTTAACGCAGCCACCCGATCCTGCAGTTAGATAGGCATTGCTTGACCAGTTGCTTCGCCAGCTAGCATCGTGGAAACCTTGTCCGCTGTTTGTGAATGGTGCCCAATAATCGACCTTAACCTCATAGGAACCAAGACCTACATGTGAGCCCCTGAGGGTCGATGGTGTTCGTTTAAAAAGGATATACCAAACTCCTTTTGAAGTATCTTCACCAGTGACGTGTTTACCAGTAACGACATTCGTTGTGATCACCAATTTGCCATTTTTATAAAGCCAAATACGCTGTTCGGCAATCGACACTTCAGCATATGTATCGCCAATTCCATTGTTTGCGGTCGTATTATATCCATAACCTTCATTGTTCCAGCCATTTCCGATAATATGAGTAGGAGAAATCGATTTTTCTCCTGTTTCAAAAGCCTGCTGAACTAGTGTTGATTCTTTATCAACATCTAATGCCCAGCCATAGCCTTCTCCTTTAACCGAGATAACAGATCCTGAATTTGTCTTAAATGTAAAATTTTTATTTAATGTAGATTGAGAATTATTTACTTCAGCAATCTTGTTTTTAAGATTACTAGAGTCAATCGTAACTTTCATATCTTTTGACACAGAAGCATTTTGAATTAATTCACTCGCATTTAAAGAATAAACTTTATCCTGAACTTTATACTGAACTGTACGCCCTAGTAGTTCTTGAAGTTTTTTCTTCTCATTTTTCACAATTTGATTGTCTTCTTTGATTGGTTGTATGTATACAGGTTTTAGACGGATTATACTAGTATATCCTTGTCCATTATAGTCTTTTAATAGACGGTCGATATCATATTGCTCACCGCTAATGCTTTTAGAGACAATAATTTTGCCTTGTTTCAATTGAACAGTCGCATCTTTTGGAGCTTTTAAGCTCTTATTAAGAGTGAGAAGTTTATCTTCAATCTGTTTTTTCATTGTGTCAATTTGATCTTCATCTCGTTTACTCGGCATTAAAGAATAATTTTTTTCTTTTGAAGAAGGAAAAAACGTGCGCTGGTTTTTAACTATTTTTTTAATAGCCGGCAGATCATTTTCCGTAAAGCTCATTTTTGTATCTTTTCCATCCAAGATTTTCTGGTCACCAACATAAACGATGTTTTTAAGTTCGCTAGTTTTTAATTTTATTAGTGCTTGGTCAGCATTCAGTCCACCTAAATTTATGCCGTTTACCTTGATTTGAGCATTAAAATGGTTAGCCCGATAGCTGAACACTATGATGAGCGTAATAATAATAATGATGCCGATCAAAATGAAATGCCAGGGCAAAGACCGTTTAAATGATCTTCCCCTTTGAATATTATTTCCTTTAACATTTAAAGTACTTTCCAAAAAAATTCCTCCCATAACCAAGTAGTCCATCTATCAATGTTTACTGAAATTTAGATTAGAATATTACAATTATATTACATTATTTACTTATATGTGACTATTCTACAATTTTCTTTGGTCGAACTCTGTCACAATTTGTTTAGATGGAGAAATTTTTTCCTTTTTTTATTTTGAACGGGCTAAGAGAAAGTATAGGACTAAAAAGTATAAATTAATTATATTATGGTTCACTGTAATTCTAATAATATTTTTCTATCTACTATTGAAGTAAAAGATTATTAAATTTACGAATCTATTAGTGTATTGAACTTAATAGACTATTTATTTATTATTCACTTTATTATATTTGTATATCAAGTTTATTAGCCTGACTATTTCGTATAGCCTTCAAAAAGCATTTTTGCAGAGACAGAGTTGAAAAGAATAGTTTACTAATGTATCATTATTAACAATCAGAATATTCTGTAAAGAAAAGAGGGACATGTAGATGAGTAAACAAATTCCTGAAAAATGGTGGAGTCAACTGAGGGTGCCAGCTATTTCTGCACCGATGTTTTTAGTTTCTGGTCCTGAGCTAGTAGAGGCAGCCTGTTTAAATGGTGTAATTGGGTCTTTTCCAGCACCGAATGCTCGCCCAATTGAGGTACTTGATCAATGGATGGGGCAATTAAATGATCATCTTGCTTTGGCACGCGCAAATGAGCCGGAGCGTAAAATTGCACCATGGGCAATGAATATAGTCGTTCATAGCTCTTATAGTAGATTACAAGAAGAGCTTGAGCTGTTGAAAAAACATAAGCCTGAGCTTGTCATTACTTCATTAGGCTCTCCAAAAGTAGTAGTTGATATTGTACATAGTTATGGTGGACTAGTATTCTCAGATGTTAGTGATATGAAGTTTGCTAAAAAAGCAGCTGAGGCTGGTGTAGATGGACTAATTTTAGTTGCATCAGGTGCTGGTGGTCATGCTGGTAATTTAAATGGATTTGCGTTCGTTGATAGTGTTCGTACGTTCTGGGACGGCATTATTGTGTTAGCAGGTGGGATTTCAACTGGTAAGAGTATTTTGGCTGCACAAGCTGCGGGCGCTGATTTAGCTTATATGGGAACACGCTTCATTGTTGCAAAGGAAAGCTTAGCAAATGATGAATATCGTCAAATGTTAGTCGATGCAACGCAAGATGATATCGTCCTAACTGATGCATTCTCTGGCGTTAAAGCGAATATGTTAATTCCTAGCATTGTGAAGGCTGGTCTTGATCCTGAAACATTGAAAAAGAAAGATAAAGTCGATTTCGATGGAATGAAAAATGAATCGAATGCGAAGGCTTGGAAAGAAATATGGTCTGCTGGTCACGGCGTTGGGGCAATTACAAAAATCAGTTCAATGGCTGACATTATAGATGAGCTAGAAGAAGAGTATGTTGAGGCAGTAGAAAAACTGAATCGAAATGCTGAGAAGTTAAAATCAACTGTTAATAAATAAAGTAAACATATGTAAGCGTTTTACTTTCATATCGTGAATCTATTGTTTAATTATCACTTTAAGATTATAATTAATTTATTGAGATGGAATCATAGTATGGGAGATGTTATGACTCTATCAATTTAGTAAACAAAAAAATGGATTGGTATGTTAGTACGATTTGCTAATAAACTATTCCACCATGAAAACATTAAACCTATTTATCGGGTAAGTGTATTTCATGGTGGATTTTTTTATGTGAAAAAAGGGGAGGAAAACCGTGAAAAATAACATGGTTACAATCACGATTGACGGGAAAGAAGTAATCGCAAAGCAAGGATCTACAATCTTACAAATCATCAATCAAAATGAAATTAGTCACCCACAAATTTGTTATGTTCCTGAAGTTGATCCAATTCAAACTTGTGATACTTGTATTGTAGAAGTTAATGGTGAACTAAAACGCTCATGTTCAACTGAAGCAATGAGCGGAATGAATATTCAATTGACTTCACCTAGAGCGAAGGAAGCTCAAACCGAAGCAATGGATCGTTTATTAGAAAATCATTTATTATATTGCACAGTTTGTGATAATAACAATGGAAATTGTAAGCTACATAATACGGTTGAAGAAATTGGCATTGAACACCAAAAGTATCCTTATCAGCCAAAGGTAGCTTCTTGTGAAGTAGACTTGACACATCCTTTTTATCGATATGATCCAAATCAATGTATTGCATGTGGACAGTGTGTGGAAGTATGTCAAAATCTTCAAGTAAATGAGACATTATCTATTGATTGGGAAGCTGAACGTCCACGTGTTATTTGGGACAAGGGTGTTTCGATTAATGATTCATCATGTGTAAGTTGTGGACAATGTGTAACAATTTGTCCTTGTAATGCATTAATGGAAAAATCAATGCTTGGTGAAGCTGGTTATATGACTGGATTAAACGATGAGTTACTTGATCCGATGATCGATTTAGTAAAAAAAGTAGAGCCTGGATATAGTGGTATTTTCGCAGTTTCAGAAGTTGAAGCTGCAATGCGTGAAACACGTACGAAAAAGACTAAAACAGTTTGTACTTTCTGTGGTGTTGGCTGTACATTCGAGGTTTGGACGAAGGATCGAAAAATTTTAAAAGTCCAACCTAGCTCTGATGCACCAGTCAATGCAATTTCGACTTGTGTAAAAGGTAAATTTGGTTGGGATTTTGTAAACTCAGAAGAACGAATTACAAAGCCATTAATTCGAAAAAATGGCGTATTTGTTGAAGCGAGCTGGAATGAAGCCCTTGATTTAGTTGCAAGTAAACTTGGTTCCATTAAACAAGAATATGGAAAAGGCTCTGTAGGATTTATTTCTTCTTCGAAAATTACGAATGAAGAAAACTATTTAATCCAGAAGTTGGCACGACAAGTATTTGAAACAAATAATGTTGATAATTGCTCACGTTACTGTCAATCACCAGCAACAGATGGATTATTCCGTACAGTTGGTATGGGTGGAGATGCAGGAACGATAAAGGATATCGCAAAGGCTGGACTAGTTATTATCGTCGGTGCGAATCCAGCAGAAGGTCATCCTGTACTTGCGACAAGAGTTAAGCGAGCACATAAATTACATGGACAAAAACTGATTGTTGCCGATCTTCGTAAAAATGAAATGGCAGAACGCTCTGACATCTTTATTAGGCCAAAGCAAGGTACAGACCAAGTATGGTTGATGGCAGTAACGAAATATATCATTGACCAAGGCTGGCATGACTTAAAATTCATCTATGAGAATGTTCATTTCTTTGAAGACTTTAAAGTTGTACTTGAGAAATATACGCTTGAATATGCCGAAAGTGTAACTGGAATTTCAAAGGAAACATTAATTCAAATAGCTGAAATGATTCGTGAAGCTGATGGAACTTGTATTTTATGGGGCATGGGCGTGACACAAAACACTGGTGGCTCTGATACCTCCGCTGCGATTTCGAACTTATTGCTCGCAACAGGAAACTATAGACGTCCTGGTGCTGGCGCTTATCCGCTTCGTGGTCATAATAATGTACAAGGTGCTTGTGATATGGGTACTCTTCCTGGTTGGCTTCCTGGTTACCAACATGTAACGGATGACACGGCTCGCATGAAGTTTGAAAAAGCGTGGGGCGTTGAAATCGGAGGAAAACCTGGTTTAGATAATATCCAAATGCTTCAATCAATCGAAAAAGGCGAAATGAAAGCAATGTACTTAGTTGGTGAAGATATGGCGCTTGTCGATTGTAATGCCAACCACGTTCATGAAGTTTTATCAGATTTGGACTTCTTTGTCGTACAAGATCTCTTCTTCTCAAAAACAGCGCAATATGCGGATGTTATTTTACCTGCTGCGCCATCACTTGAAAAAGAAGGAACATTTACAAATACTGAGCGTCGAGTACAAAGATTATATCAAGCATTACCAACTCTTGGAGAATCGAAGGCTGACTGGTGGATTGTCCAAGAAATTGCAAACCGATTAGGTGCAAATTGGAACTATCAACATCCAGGTGAAATATTCGCTGAAATGGCAAGTTTAGCACCACTATTCTCACAAGCTAGCTACGAAGTGATGGAAGGCTGGGATAGTTTCCTTTGGGGAAGTTTAGACGGAGCAAGTACACCACTGCTTTATGAGGATGGTTTTAATTTTCCTGATAAAAAGGCAAGGTTTGCTTTAGCTGATTGGATGGAACCTACTGAGTTTGCAGAAGAGTTTGACCTATTAATTAATAATGGTCGTATGCTTGAGCATTTCCATGAAGGGAATATGACGAATAAATCATACGGTATTCAATTAAAAGTACCTGAGATTTTTGTAGAGGTTTCACCAGAGCTTGCGAATGAACGTGGCATTAAAGATGGCTCACTAGTTCGATTAGTATCACCATATGGAGCACTGAAATTACCAGCACTGGTAACTGATCGAGTACAAAAAAATGAGTTGTTCTTACCGATGAATTCAACAAGTAAAGAATCTGCAATCAATTTCTTAACAGGTCCAGCTAAAGATCACCGTACAAATACACCAGCTTATAAACAAACGAAAGTACGGATGGAAGTATTACGTGTAGAAGGTGAAAGTCCGTTGCCAAAGTCGAACCCACGTAATAAAAAGCGCAACCCTCAAACTGGAGTTGAGGTACAGCGTAAATGGGAACGAAAAGGATACGTCCACTTAACGACAAAATAAAGGGGAATAAAGATGGCGCAACCAATCACGACGATTCAAAAATACGTACCAACTAAAGAAGAGCAAAACCAGCAGAAACTAGAGGATTTGAAGCTTTTATTAGCAGAAAATGAAGATTCGTTAAATAAAATTTTAAACATCGTTTCTGAATTAAATGAAACAGGTGTCCTTGAAGCTGCAAATTCAATGCTACAATCTAAAGAGAAAATTACAAAAATTGCTTTAGGACAAATGAACCGCGAGCCAGTCACGAATATCATCAATAATATTATGGGAGCTGCTGGTGCACTTTCAAATGTGGATCCAGAAACAACAACAAAGCTAATCAATTCCGTAACAAAAGGAATCGATGAAGGAAATAAACATCTTGAAAAGGATGACAAGTTAGGAATTTTTGATTTAGTAAAAGTTTTAAAAGATCCTGATGTAAATCGTGCAGTTGGTTTTGGTATTAATTTTCTAAAAGGTATGGGAAAAGGTCTAAAAGAATAATAGAAAAAACAATTTGTATTTAATAGAAAAGAGTTTAATAATAAGAGATGAACCTTTTAATCAAAAAACGAATTGAATGGTTTGTCTCTTAATGAATATTTTTTGAAAAAACCCGATATGTTCAGGAAGAAGGGAATCTTTAACGATGCTACCAACTGAAGTGAGAAGAAGAATTCTCCGCTTTGAAAATGGTGAAACAAACTTTATTGAAGACAGCGTTGTCACAGAATTTCCCGTCACGGTAAAAATCAATGGACAAGAATTCGTTACGATGGTCAGTACCCCAGAATACATTGAGGATATGGTCGTAGGATTTTTAGCATCTGAAGGGGTTATCCGAAAATTCGAGGATATAGAAAACATATGGTTCCAAGAAAAAGAAGGCTTTGTCCATGTAAAAACAAAGAATATTAATCCATATTATAAAGATATTCAGAGTAAAAGATATATTACATCATGCTGTGGAATGAGTAGACAAGGGTTTGTTTTTGTAAATGATGCATTAACTGCAAAAAAAATGAATGAAGTGAATGTTCAACTTTCATTTCAAGATTGTTTTCGATTAATGAAAGAAATGCAACAGTCCGCATTTTTGTTTCATGAAACAGGAGGAGTCCATAATGCTGCTTTATGTGATTTAAATGGGATCGTTTTGAATAGAATGGATATTGGTAGGCATAATGCATTAGATAAAATCTATGGATATTGTCTAAAAAATAATATTCGTATTTCAGATAAAATAATTGTTTTTAGTGGGCGATTATCTTCTGAAATTTTACTAAAAGTAGCTAAAATTGGTTGTGAGGTCATACTGACAAAATCAGCTCCAACAGAATTAGCTCTTCAATTAGCTGAAGAATTAGGTATTACGACAGTTGGATTTATTCGAAATCAGTCACTTAATGTGTATACTCATTCAAAGCGTATTCTGAAATAGAAACTAAAAACAGATCATTATGAAATAAAAAGAAGTGAGGCAATGGTTATGAAAAATGTTGCATTGGATAAACATCATCGACCTTTACAGGATTTACGTATATCTGTTACCGATCGCTGCAATTTTCGTTGCCGTTATTGTATGCCGGAAGAAATTTTTGGTCAGGACTATTCTTTTTTATCACAAGATAAAATACTATCTTTTGATGAAATTGAAAGATTAACGCGTATTTTTGTATCTTTAGGGGTAAGAAAAATTAGAATTACTGGTGGAGAACCTTTATTACGTAAAAATTTACCTAAACTGATTGAACGATTAAATAAAATAGATGGTGTTGAAGATATTGCTTTAACAACAAACGGTACTTTACTTAAAAAGTTTGCAAAAGATTTATATGAAGCCGGTTTAAGAAGAGTGACAGTAAGTATAGATTCTTTAGATGAAGAACGATTTTCATATATGACTGGTAATCGAGGAAATGTAAAGTCTGTACTTGAAGGGATACAAGCTGCTTCTGATGTCGGAATGAAGGTTAAAATCAATATGGTTGTTCAAAAAGGTAAGAATGAACAAGATATTATTCCGATGGCACAATACTTTAAAAAGAAAAAACATATTCTTCGTTTTATTGAGTATATGGATGTTGGAAATTATAACGGCTGGAGGCTCGATGAAGTAGTAGGAAAACAAACAATCATCGATACGATTAATGAAGTCATGCCTTTAGAATTTACAGAAGCTAATTATGTAGGAGAAGTTGCGAATCGATATCGTTACAAAGATAGTGATGATGAAATTGGCATTATTTCATCAGTGACCGATTCATTTTGTTCAACTTGTACAAGAGCACGTATATCTGCAGAAGGAAAATTATACACATGTTTATTTGCAACAAAAGGTTATGATCTAAAAGAATTGGTAAGGTCTAACCAAGATGATGAACAAATAAAAGAAACGATTCTATCGATATGGAATAATCGAACGGATCGTTATTCAGATGACCGATTAAGTAATACGAAAAAAATGAATGATAAATCATCACATAAAATTGAAATGTCCCATATAGGTGGTTAATCATTACCAATAATAGAAGGTTTGGAGTTTATGCAATTTCTGTATAATGCTTTAACTAAAAATTAGAAAGTGATGATTGGTATCTCTGTTCGTTTAGCAGAGAAATTAAGCAGCATTCAGAACTCCTTATATGATGAGGATTTCTTAATGCTGCTTTATTTAATAGAGGGAAAACAAGAAAAGCAGAAAAATTGGTGAGGATACCCGGAGAAAACTTTTTAACTCTTTCGCTAGGTCCTGCTCTTTAATGGAGGATATCTTATGTCAGAACGTTATTCACGTCAGCAGCTTTTTACCCCGATTGGTGAAAATGGACAAGAATTAATTAGAAAGAAACATGTTTTAATTGTTGGGGCAGGCGCGTTAGGAAGTGCTAGCGCCGAGGCACTTGTTAGAGCTGGAATCGGAAAGTTAACTTTAATTGACCGAGATTATGTTGAAATGAGTAATTTGCAAAGGCAACAGCTTTATACCGAAGAAGATGCATTTGAGAAATTGCCGAAAGTAATTTCCGCTAAAAAGCGTCTCCAAAAAATAAATTCAGATGTGAGCATCAATGCGCTAGTAATGGATGCAAGTGCAGATAATATGGAAGTCCATTTGAAGGACACTGATGTTATGATTGATGCAACAGATAATTTTGATATTCGTTTTATCATAAATGATTTATCTCAGAAATATGAAATTCCGTGGGTGTATGGCTCATGTGTTGGGAGCTTTGGTATGTGTTGCACGATTCTACCTAGTAAAACTCCTTGTTTAAATTGTATATTAAAAAGTTTACCAGTACCTGGTGTGACTTGTGACACAGCTGGAGTCATTAGTCCTGCGGTACAATTAGTAGCGGCATACCAGGTAGCTGAAGTATTAAAACTATTAGTTGAGGATTATTCAGCGGTTAATCCAAAATTTCTTACATTTGATTTATGGAATAATCAACATTTCTCCTTTAAAGTGACGAAACTCAAATCAGATGATTGTCCTTCATGTGGAACAAATAGGACGTATCCTTATTTAGCCTTTGAAAATCAAACGAAAACAAGTACACTTTGTGGGCGAAACACGGTTCAAATTAGACCTTCAACGACTAAAAATTACGACTTTGATGAACTAGAAATTCAACTAAAACAACACGGAAAAGTAGTACGGAATCCTTATTTGATCTCTTGTCAGATAGAAGATTATCGATTTGTTGTTTTTCAGGATGGAAGGGTTTTTGTTCACGGAACAAATGATATACAGGAAGCTAAAAAACTATATTATCGTTTATTAGGTTAATAGAGAGAGGAAGAGAGGATGAAAAGAATGGTTGAAAAACGAGTACCACTACCGGTCGAAGAAGCAGTTCGTAAAGTGATGGATTTTGCCAAACACGGATCAAAAGAAATGGTATCAATCGATTTAGCATATGGCCGAGTATTAGCTGATGATATAAAAGCTGATCAGGATATACCTGCTTTTGACCGTTCTCCATATGATGGCTTTGCGATTCGAGCTGAAGATACTATTCTTACAAGTAATGAAAATCCAACAATCTTTGAAGTAGTTGGAGAAATTGGAGCTGGTTCAGTTTTTCCAAATGAAGTAGCTCCATTACAGGCCGTTCGTATTATGACAGGAGCACAAATACCTCAAGGTTGTTCAGCAGTTGTCATGCTTGAATTAGCGAAAGAGATTAAGACTGAAGATAAAACGTTTATTGAGATTAAACGTTCTTATCAAAAAGGCGATAATATTTCATTCCAAGGGGAAGAAACGCATAAAGGCGATATTGTTGTTAAAAAAGGAACTGAAATCAACCCGGGAGTGATCGCTTTACTTGCTACTTTTGGATATAGTCAAGTTCCTGTAGCGAAAAAGCCAGTCATCGGAGTCATTGCGACAGGGAGTGAGTTACTTGATGTCGATGAACCACTTGAACCTGGTAAAATTCGCAATAGTAATTCTTATATGGTTCTTGCTCAAATCCAAAAAGCAGGTGCAATCCCAAAATATTTAGGAAAGTTTAGCGATGATTTGGATACTTGTTTTTTAGAAGTTCAAAATGCGTTAGAGCAAGTTGATATTCTAATTACGACCGGTGGAGTATCTGTCGGTGATTATGACTATTTACCAGATATTTATGCAAGATTAGGAGCTACCGTTTTATTTAATAAAATTGCTATGCGTCCAGGAAGTGTAACAACAGTAGCGCATTTTGAAAATAAATTATTATTTGGTTTATCGGGGAATCCATCTGCTTGTTTTGTTGGATTTGAGCTATTTGTAAGACCGATTATCCAATCTTATTTATTTAACGAAACACCACATTTAAAAAGAGTAAGTGCAATTTTAGGAGAAGACTTTCCAAAACCAAATCCATTTACAAGATTTGTAAGAGGTAAAATTGTTTATCATGAAGGGCAATTAACAGCAATTCCAGCAGGTTTTGATAAGTCTAGTGCCGTATCTTCATTAGCTTATACGGATGCTTTTATTGTTTTACCTGGAGGAACTAGAAAATATGAAAAAGGTATGTCGGTCGACTTATTATTATTAGAAGACCATGAAGGAAGTAAATGGCCATGGCATGATTTCATACCAGCATATAAGTAAAATAGAATGCTATTAATTTAAGAAAAGTGAAGTGGTTTACTTGGAACAAACATTATTTAATATTGTCGATACACCGATTGTTGTTGAGGAAGTTTCAGATAAAGTAAAAAGTAGAAATGCAGGAGCCATTACTGTTTTTATTGGTACAGTTAGAGAGCTAACAAAAGGAAAAAAGACTTTGTCGTTAGAGTATCAAGCATATGAATCAATGGCCGTAAAAAAACTTGCCCAAATTGGTGATGAAATTAAGCAAAAATGGCCGGAAGCAATTGTTGCGATTACTCATCGAGTTGGAAGATTAAAGATTAGCGATATAGCCGTTGTGATTGCAGTTTCCTCTCCGCACCGTAAAGTTGCTTATGAAGCAAATGAATATGCAATCGAACGAATTAAACAAATCGTTCCGATCTGGAAAAAAGAGTTTTGGGAAGATGGTACAATGTGGATTGGTGACCAATTAGAAAATACACCATACCAAGAAGGAAAATCAAGTGTGGAGGAATCAAAATGATTAAAGTTTTATTGTTTGCTCATTTACGTGAGAAAGCTGGAACTGATGAATTGACAGTAATCGATAAGAATGGAATAAACGTAAAAGAGTTAAAATACTGGCTTATGACTAACTATGATTTACCACAACTGAATCAGATTATGACTGCAGTAAATGAAGAGTTTGTAACGGATGATGAAATTGTAAATGATGGAGATACTGTGGCATTTATTCCACCAGTAAGTGGGGGCTAATGGACTTTATAGAGCTTGAAAGGAGGTAGAATGATGCATAAGCATAATGAAAAAGCGATTGTTAACGCTGCGGTTTTAACAGTTAGTGATACTAGAACTGTTGAAAATGACGAGAGCGGTAAACTAATTAAAGCTTTATTAGACGAGCAAAAACATATCGTCCATGATTATAAAATCACAAAAGATGAAATAGCATTGATCGATTCGATTGTTAGATCATGGAGCGAAGATGAAACGATTCAAGTTATCATCATAACTGGTGGTACTGGGTTTACGAAAAGAGATGTTACATATGAAGCAATTTCAAAAATGCTCGATAAAGAAATGCAAGGATTTGGAGAACTATTTCGTTCATTAAGTTATACAGAAATCGGTCCTAAGGCTATGTTTAGTAGAGCAATCGCAGGTAGCTTTCATGATAAAGCGATCTACGTAATTCCAGGTTCAAAAAACGCAGTAAATCTAGCAATGACAAAACTAATTCTACCGACATGCCAACATTTTGTGGAAGAATTAAATAGGCAATGAACATAGCTGGCGTCGTTTTAGCAGGTGGAAAGTCATCCCGTTACGGTAAACCAAAAATGTTTGAAACGTATAAAGACAAATTATTGTATGAATATAGTGTAGAAGCCTTAAAGGAAAATTCGATTTCACCGATTATCATTTCAACGAACGAAAAACTAGCTCCGTATTTTAGTAAAAATGATTTAGACTTTGTCATAGAAGGAGAAGCCAAAGAATACCAAGGACCTTTGTATGCGATGTACAATGCATTTTCCAACATACCAAACAAAGACTGGTATTTTGTCCTAGCCTGCGACACACCTTTTATTACAGCTGACTTTGTAAAAAACATGATCGAAAGGGCAGCAAATACAAATGTTGATGCAATCGTTCCAATCCAGTCCGATAAACTTCAACCACTATTCGCGCTCTATCATCGAAATTGCATCGGAAAAATGAAAGAGATCTTAGATAAAAACATTCGAAAAGTACAGTTATTATTCAGTGAAGTAAATGTAATGACTGTTCAATTTTTAAGTGACGATCTCATCTTTAAGAATATAAATAGTCCGATTGACTGGATTTAATTTATCAAATTTAAGACTTACCTGGAGGTACTCCCATGAGTGAATTTTCACATTGGAATGAAGAAGGAAGACCTAAAATGGTCGATATATCAGACAAAGACATCACTACAAGAGTTGCAATTGCACAAAGTACAATTTCGATCTCAACGGAATTATATGAAGCAATTCAAAATGGATTAATTAAAAAAGGTGATCCATTAAATGTTGCACAAATCGCTGGAATTATGGGAGCTAAAAAAACTTCTGACATTATTCCAATGTGTCACCCAATCGCACTTTCAGGAACGGACTTTACATTCGAATATGTAGAGGCACCTAATGGATATGATTTAATCATTCGTGCGACAGTGAAATGCAGCGGAAAAACTGGAGTTGAAATGGAGGCACTTACAGCTGTAAGTGTAGCTGGCCTTACATTTTATGATATGTGTAAAGCCGTTGATAAAAGTATGGTCATAAAAGAAACGTTTTTAGTTCAAAAAAAAGGTGGTAAAAGTGGCGACTTTTTCCATAAATAAGATCGGAACATAAGCTTAATTGATTAGAAGCATCTACGATCTATTCAATTAAGTTTTCCAATTTTTTATCAAAGACAAAAACTGAAATCGCAATATCTTCTTCAACTTTCATATCCGAAAAAAGATTGATAAACTTAGCATCAACGATTTCTTCTAACTTTACTGGATGATTTTTCGCATATACATCTTGAATCATCTTAGTTCTAGCATTATGTACGATATCACGCCCTTCAGAAGTTTGAGCGATAAATAGCTCAGTAGGTGTCAGATTTCCATACAAAGTTGAAACAGCCATATTTTCAACAAAAACAGTATGGATTCTTTCAGGGCCTTTACCAAATAATTCTTTACGCAGTTTTCGTATATAGTCATTAAATTCATGGATGACTTTAGACATTACATATACCCCTTAAATTAATTCTGTTTTTCTTATCATAAAACAATGATTATAAAATTTAAAGGAAAAAACTTTTAAAGAACAACTTCTAAAGACTTTACTAAACTGCTCCACCATCAATACAAGAATCGATTAAATTGATTTTTGTATTAATGGTGTTTTTTCAGTAGGCTCCTTATAATAAAAGTATTTAATAAAAAGGAATTGAGAGCGATGAAAAAGAACTATTCCATTTTGCAAATTGTAGGCTATCAAAATAGTGGGAAAACAACACTTACTAAAAAACTCATTAAAAAGGCCAATCAAAAAGGATTATTAACTGCTACTATAAAACATCATGGTCATGGCGGTGCGCCTGATGTAGAAATAGAACACAAAGACAGTAGTCGTCACTTGGATGCAGGAGCAATCGTTTCTAGTGTTGAAGGTGATGGAGTCTTACAATTAAGAACAAATTTTATTAATTGGGATTTAAAGAAAACAATTGAATTATATCGCTTTTTTTCAACAGATATTATTTTTATTGAAGGTTATAAAAGGGAAAGTTACCCAAAAGTAGTATTAATAAGAAGTGAGGATGATCTAAATTTACTAAGGTCATTAACGAATATTATCTGTGTGATCAGCCATTTTGAGATTGAAGAGGGTAGATTAAAAGATTATCAATATTTCCATCTTTATGATGAAGAAAATTATTTAGATTTCTTGATGAATGAAATGTCAAAAGGTAATTTCATAGAAGATTAAAAAAATAGATGAAAATATGGTTTATTTTGAAATGAGGAATTTAATTGATTGAAGAGTTTTTAATTCCCCTTAAGATTTCCCTTAAGGTTACGATCGTGGCAGGATTTATCGTTATTATTTTAGGGACTATAGCTGGAAGAATTCTCTCTATGAAATCCTTCAAAGGTAAGACACTTCTAGAAACAATTTTAATGTTACCTTTAGTTCTTCCTCCTACAGTTGTAGGATTTTTACTATTAGTCATTTTCGGAAGACAAAGCTTCATTGGAAAAATGATCGAATGGTTAGTTAAACAGCCAATTGTTTTTACATGGTGGGCCGCTGTAATTGCATCAATTATTGTAGCGTTTCCGCTTATGTATCAATCTGCAAAAACTGGATTCCAAGGTGTAGACAATGAGATTGAAGAGGCAGCTCGAGTTTGTGGAGCAAGTGAATGGAATGTTTTTTTCTTGATTTCAATTCCACTTTCATTAAAAGCCATTATCTCAGGAAGTATATTAAGCGTTGCAAGAGTACTAGGGGAATTCGGTGCTACACTTATGTTTGCAGGAAACATACCAGGAAAAACACAAACTGTCCCGACGGCAATTTATTTAGCAATAGATGCTGGAAATATGAAAATGGCTTGGTTATGGGTGCTTTCAATGGTCTTAATTTCTTTTATTATGCTGTTAGTCGTACAGTTGAAACAAAAATGATTTTGCAGAATGGTATTGTCTCAAATTAGTATATAATGCTGTATGTAGGATGTTTTCCTTTTTATTCCAAAATTTTAGTTTACATAAAATAAAACCCAGTTTTTCAATTAGAAACTTAAAAATGAGAGGATGGAAGGTATGGCAAATAAAGTTGAGTTAATTAATCTTGCAGTAGGATTACCGAGTAAAATGGAATACGGCGAAAACAAAGAAATGATAACGGGGATTTGTAAAGAAGGAATAGAAGAAGTTTACTTATCAAAAGAAGGCTTTAAAGGTGATGGAGTAGCTGACTTAAAACATCACGGTGGGCCCGATCGAGCTGTATGTGTGTACCCATATGAACACTACGCACTTTGGGAAAAAGAGTTTAATATAAATTTACCACTTTCAGCATTCGGAGAAAATATTACTGTCACAAATATGTTAGAAAAAGACGTATGCATTGGCGATGTCTACCAAATTGGCGATGCAATTATACAAATTACTCAAAGTAGAATACCATGTGACACAATTACAAGGAGAACAAATGTAGCACTTAAGAGAATCGTAGAAACTGGTTTTACAGGCTACTTATGCCGAGTATTAAAAGAGGGAACAATCAGAAAAGATTCAGAAATAGAATTAATTGAAACTCAAAAAAATAAAGTTTCGGTTCTTAATTGCAACAAGATTTATTTCCATGATCCCAAAAATGTTGAAGGAATAAAAGCGATATTGGAAGTTCCTGAGTTAGCTGAGGATTGGAGAATTCGGTTAAGTAAGCGTTTGGAGAGTTTAGTTTAATATTTTATTATAACAAGTTGGAAGTCGCTTTAGTTGGAGCGGCTTCTTTTTTATTAGGGTCTATTAAAATATATTGTTGATATTCTTATTTAACTAAATGGCAGTTTAGTTGAATAAGGAATGATATAATAAAAGTAGTTATTTAAATGAATTGAGGTATATGTTTATTGAAAAAGACATCACATTTCAAGAAGATTATCATATTAATTACTTTATTACTTTTATCCTGTTTATTACTGGTTAAGTGCAATATACCAGATAACGAGAGGGATCAAATTTCTATTAAAAAGCTAAACCTAAAGTATGTTAAAGAAAATGATCCTGATTTTTTTATTGAATCAATACGAGTGAACAGTAATGACAAACGTTTAGGTAATCAAGTTGAACTAAAAAGTGCGGATTACGGATGGATGTTAGATTTATTGTTAGAAAATAAGAAAGAAATTTACAATGAAAGAAAACCGAATACATATAAAGTAAGGCTAACTTTTATGGAATATGGTTGGACATTTGAACACGAAACGAGCCCATATGACGGTAAACAATCTACATTTTATATTAGTCAAAAATTGCAAAAACAGTTTATCCAGCAGTACTTAGCTTCGTATCCTAGAAATATTATTTTAACTAAAAAGAAATACAACTGGGATGAAAAAATCGAAGGGAAAATAACCATTGCAAAATACACTTCGCTTGATCAGGGCTTAATTCTTGCATTAAGTGGTAATGACGATGGTGATGATTCAGAATTTCCTATTAAAATAGCTGATTTATTCCCTCAAAACACAAAATCAAATGATGAGGTAATAACGATTCCATTTAGTTTTAAGTTATCTGATTATCGAAAGAAATTGAGAGATAGTAATCAAGTTTATATTGAATTAATAAGTACTGACGGTACGCTGGTCTATGTTGATGACAAAGTACCTTTAAGAACAAAATAATATATTCTTGTTCAACTAACGCATGCATTAGTTGAACAACAAGATCGACTATTTAGTCGATTTTTTTATTCAACAAAATGGCAGATTAGTTGCTTAAGGAATGAATATGATGAGAATTATGTTTTGAATTTGAAGGTTATTTTTAATCAAAAGATAAATAGACTTTTAAGTAGAATTTAATAGATAATCAATGTTGGAGCTTCAAAAAATTTGCTTGAGTACCTTGAGTTTCACCATAATAGTTAAATAATAAGAGAGGTAAATAATTTATGGAATATCCAATCATGGAACCACCATTTGAAATAAAATCTTTTAGAGAATTAAGTGCTAAAGAATCGAAAGCACTTTTAAATTGGTTTGAGAGTCAAATACCTATAAGGCTAGATTTATTACAAAAAGCAATAAAACATACGACCGATGATTCAAATGAATTTCTTAACTTTAGTCCTTTATCATTGATACCATTGTGGCGTTGGTTCTTAGGTCAAATTGAAATTAAGGAAAAGACACAAGAAGAGATCATCATCGAGAAATTGAATATTCCTGAACAACTTCGAAACATAATTGAAATAGAGACTCAAGAATTAAGTGTTGGAACACAAATTCTTGCTATGGATATTGCAATTTATACTGCTGAGGTATTAATAAGAAATAATTCAGAAATAAAATGGGGAAGAATTAGAAAACCCAAGAATTCTATAAATGTAAATCGTCCTGTTCTAATTAGTAATTCGTCTAAGGTGGTCATAAACCCGACTAATCAAATTAGCAATCTGACAGAGCAAATGGTGGAAATTGGAAATACTAACGAAGCAATACTTAAAGAAAAATATGAATCATGGGTTTATTTTTTCAGTAATAACCATTTAAAAGAATATTGAATAACTTTTATTAAATTTTAGAAATGTTGATTATTGCAAAAGAAAAAGGCGTTAAATTCAAAATAAAAACAACTATAAATAATCAAAAGTTGTTCAACTAACGCATGCGTTAGCCAACCATGAATCGATTATTCACCACAGTGAATGGAAGTTTATAACTTACTTCCATAGTAGTTGAAGATCACGAGTCACAAAAGTGGCTCGTTTTTTATTGAACAAACTTGCAGGATTGTTCAATAAGAAATCTGCTCTAAAACTAGGATATTGCATAGCTCACCCATTTTAATTAATTGGAATAGTTATCCAATTTATAAATAGAACATAAAGTATAAGAGCTTTAATTTTTTTTGCTTTATCAAGTTATTAATAAAGGAGATGAAAAATGAATACTAAACAGAATGAAAAAATCAACGAAGTGTCGTTGTTTCGCCTTTATTTGCTGAGGGCGCTGTATCTTCTTGTAGTCGTGGGTCTCGCTACCGTGCAATGGCCGGAAGTAATCCATCAGTTAATCCATCCGGATAAATCCTGGGAACTAATGGAAGGAGTGGTTGCCTGCATGCTGACCTCCTTTTCTCTTCTGTCAATCCTTGGGCTGAGGTATCCACTGCAGATGATACCCGTGCTTCTGTGGGAATTAGTATGGAAAACAATCTGGCTGATAATCGTTGCGTACCCTTCATGGTCATCTGGTCAAATGGACGATGCTACCAAGGCAAATGCCACATTCTGCTTGATAGTCGTGATTTTTCCTTTCGTCATACCTTGGCGCTATGTTTTTAACCACTACTTAAAGAAGCGCGGAGATCGGTGGCGCTGAAGTAGGATGATTATGTCTCAGTCCAGATGGGAAAATAAGACTGATCTTGAAATAAGAAAATACCTTTTAAGTATCTTAAAAGGTGGACTCGAATTAATGTTAAAGCGTTTGTAAAAAGAGGAATATGAAGTAAAAGAAATCGAACTATGGGAAGATTTAGATAAAGTTTAAAAGAATTTCTCACGATCTAACGCATGCGTTTATTACTTAAGAGCAAATGAACCGATTTTTGAAATTGAGGGCCAAACGGCTGAATTAGAAACTAAAAATAGTTACAATCCCAGAACAACGTAATAATCTTAAAAATGGATGAAATATAAGATTATGAAATCATTTAGTGCGCACAATAGTATCCTTAGGTATCCCTCCAGGTTCATAAATTTGAGGTATTGCTATCATCAATGCGATTGATATTTGACGAGAAGAATTTTGTGCGCAAGATCACATCAACCCAAAGTCGCAAGGGTATCATTGAGGAGGTGAGGGATCATAAGGGCGATTTGAAGAAATCGAATGAATACTCACAAAGAGCTACACAGTTGTATCGCTTTTCCGAAACGGAGCCAAGGTTGTCTCTATATCAATAAATAAATTCTTCGTAGGATATGCGAAAATATTGAATTATTATGGTTATCGTAAAATGACGTGGAATATAGGGATTACAACTTTTAATTTTATGAATGGAGATTATAATATGAATACACAAAATAAAGCACAAAATGCACTGGAAGACATCAAAGTCAGTTCGAAACTGAAGATTGCTGCGCTGTGGGCGAGTTTTATGTTTCTCTATATTTATGTTGATTATTTCCACTTATATATGCCGGGCAAAATAGAAGATATTCTGGCAGGAAAAGTATTTACATTTGACATTTCATATGTCTTTCTATTGATAGCACTGATTTTTGTAACAATTCCAGCTCTTATGATTTTCCTTTCTGTTGCCCTGCCGGCTAAAGTAAATCGCCGGGCAAATATCATTATTGCCGCGGTGTATATTCCCTATATGTTGTTTAATTTGGCAGGAGAGGCTTGGGCGCACATGGTGTTTGGCGCTGTTGTAGAAGTCGCTCTTCTTTGTCTAATTATCAGGTATGCATGGAAATGGCCTTCTTCGTAATAAAATGTAAAAATGCTACGCCCCTGAAATTACTTTGACCTATATTCCACGTCATTTTACGATATAACCCGGAAATTGCTGAATATTTCGTTGCAGTAGAGCACACATCACGGAATTCGAGAGCACCTTTCTCGGAGATATACGGCTGTGTCAGATACACCCTAGTCACGTAATCTCTTGGGATGCCTGGGATTGTGGCAGGGGAGGGGATTGGATCTCCCTTTCTCTTGCTCTATTCTTCGAACATGTGGAAGGTGTGCATCAAACGTTAGGTGTTGGGAGCAAGCCATTGTCGAGGACAGTTTCCGTAATAGGTGGATTAGGTTTTATACTAAGTTATTTTCTGAAAAAACAATTTAAAAAGTAACACCAAAAATACTCTATAGCGTAGGACACAAAATTGTCTACCTTATAGAGTATTTTATTTCTATTATTATTATTATAAATATGATAGGTATTAGAAATTAAACAAACAAATGATTCATTGGGAAACATACCCACGGTTAAGACGTATCCAAGACTCCTGTAAAGCATAATCTTATTCAACTAACGCATGCGTTTGTTGTATAACGAATATGCTGATTTGCAGAATTTTTTATTTTACTAACGGATTTTTATCTACAAAAAACCAACATAATTTTTGAATTGATCTTATAGTTCTTAACGAGGTGATTTTTATTTAAATCATGATCATTAGGAGGACGACAGAGTGTCAAATGAAATTAAGAGTTACATAGACTATCAAATGGTAAAAATTCCTGGGGGAAATATAGAATTAAGAGACGATAGAATAAAAAGTAAATGGAAAACTGAAATAAGACCATTTCTTCTTGCCCAGTATCCTGTAACTGTGGGTATATACAATACTATAACAAATACATCACTTAATACTTTTGTCAGAGATCTAAAACCAGTTGTGAATATTTCTTGGAATGATGCAATTTCTTTTTGTAATCTACTTTCACAGAAAGCAGGACTGAAAGAGTGTTATTCAATAAGTAAAGATGGTGAAAACATAATTTGTGATTGGGAATCAGATGGCTATAGACTTCCTACAGAAGCAGAGTGGCAATATGCGTGTAAAGCAGGGACGACGGGTTATAGATACGGTGAACTTGATAAAATTGCTTGGTATAATGAAAATTCTGGAGATAAAATACATGAAGTAGGAAGAAAGGAAGCGAATGCATGGGGTCTATTTGATATGTTAGGAAATGTTTGGGAGTGGTGTTGGGATTTATATGATGAACAGGTCTATGGGTCCTACCGAATTTTTCGAGGTGGTAGCTGGGCAGAGGTAGCAAGAGGTTGTGGCGCTTCATGTCGTCGTCGTAGCCATCCGTCATTTTGCATAGACGACCTTGGATTCCGTCTTGCACGGTCTTTTTAATTTCCTGAAAGGCTGGGGCCAGTTATTAGTCAATGCTTAAACATTCTTATGCAACTAAAGCAATGCATTAGTTGAACAACGCGATCGACGATTTGTCGGTCTTTTTTATTGAACAAAATGGCAGTTTAGTTGAAGAAGGATTCACTGTAAATATATGGAATTTATTTAGAGAGAATAAAAAAGATTGGAGTAAATCATGCTTTCAAGAAAATACTTTTTAACAAATTTTTTATTGAGTATTTCGTTTGTTTTAGCTTTTTTAGTGACAGCGTATCTTATGAATGATACTTTAAGAAGTTCTCATTTTGCTGGCGCTTTTGGTGGAGGAGTCGCACTCTTTCTTTATTGTATATTTAGAAAAAATAATTCTACCAAGAAATAGGAATTTATGTAAAAGTACATTGTTCTTATGTAACTAACACATGCATGAGTTGAATAGCAGTTGCCAATTCAGGTGGCTTATTCTTATTCGACTAAATGACAGGGGAGTTGTGTAAATATTTGGAATTTTATGGTAAAATATTTGTGTTAGTAGATATGAAGGGGATGAATTTATGAATAAATTACTTGGAACCTTTAAAAATATGTTTTTAGATTTATTTGCAATGGGTAAGGGGTTTTTATATGGATTTGTAATGGTTGGATTGTTAGTTTTAATTGGTATGGCTTTATTATATGGAATTCTGTTTCTAAAAAATATTGTATTTTAAACAACAACAAGATTATATTCTAATGTAATTAACGCATGCCCTAGTTGCTTAAGAAAAACTAGATAAATACTAAAGTAAAAAATTGCTTTAATTTTTTATCAAACTCTTTCCAAGTAAATAATGTATAAGGAGTATCCATATCTAAAAATATATCAGCGTACTATTTATTCAAATTTTAATTATCTTTTACTTTCTCCCCTTTTCTATCGACATATCTATATTAATTATCATGCTAAGATAAAATGAATTAAGTTTTACTTAAAAGGAGAATAAATTATGATTAAGAAATTATTTATTATACTTATTGCTGCAATGATGCTTACTTCCTGTTCCGATTCTACGAAAACAACGAAACAAAAAAATGAACAATCAACCGAAGCGTCATCTTCTGAAACATCAAAGACAGCAATAAAAAAAGTTCTTGAGCAACTTTTTACTGGTCCAGATAAGAAGCTTATTGATCTAATGTGGAATCCTAAATATAGGACTGTTGTAAATAATAAAGAAGAAAACCCAACGTTCGATAAATATGTAGCAGAGGTATACGGACCATATATGACAGATTCTTATCTCGATCCCTTCGTTTCAACAATTCTTAGTCAATATTCGAATTTTGCTTACGATAATGGATATAAGTTAAGTCTAAAGAAGATTTCAATTAAGCAAAGTGATAATGATTCAGCTCGTTATACCTTCATAGCAGAGGTTGGCTATCAGAAAAATAAAGATGAAGAAAAAACTGCAAATGTAGAAGGTAAAGTCTACTTCTATCCAAAAGAAAAAGGAAAAATCTCGGTAATCAAAATCATTAATGACAATGGCTTATTGGATAAATTACGAACGAAAAATTGAATATTTAATGTACAATACAAGTATGCATATTCTGGATCAAGAGGTTAAATTAAGAATGTAAAATACCTAACAAGTTTAACACCTTCACACCTCCCGTGAATCCTTAACTTGATTAAGCCTATCTATATTACCTAGTTATCATTATTTTCCTCGCGCATTAAAGAAGGCAGCCAATGAATTAAATATATATAAAGTCTACAAGTTACCCAAAAATATAGCCTGTATCTATGATTACCGAGTAATAATAGATACAGGCTATATTTTATGTTCCTTATTGAACTACTATGGAAGTAAGTTATAAACTTCCATTCACTGTGGTGAATAATCGATTCATGGTTGGCTAACGCATTGCTTTAGTTGAATATCATAATGGCTGCATTTGCAGTCATTTTTATTATGCTAACAAGGAGTATAGTCACATTTAATAAATTTAAATAAAAGTAACAGCCCAAAGATAAAGATAATTACCATATCCAAGCAATTATTATTGAAAAGACAAAGAACAACTATCCTAGTTAAAGGAAGGGACAGATGTTCTCGCGATAGAAATTGAATAGTATCCTATCATTCAATCAATTCCTAGTATAGGAAAAAACGAATTTCCTTTTTTCTGCTTTTTTGAACTTAAAAATTCCACCATCTGTCACTACGACGATCGAAATTATCGCGTCTTTCATCCTCGCAACGATCTACTGCACGACAGAATTCTTCTTTATCAACCGTGATTTTCGCATTAAATGTAACCTCGTTATTTCTTCTATTATTTCTATTATTATTTCTTTCGTCATTTCTTTCGTTATTACAATTGCAACCCATTTATACCACTACCTTATCCTTTAATTTCATCTCGATATCCTATGATTGGACAAGCAAAAAGAAATGGACAAGTGTTTGATTTTAATAAATATGCTATGCAATTCTGTTTATTTATTTAAGCTTTTGAATAGAAAAATCGGCTAAATAGGCGTTTGGAGTTTAATTTAAAATTTACGGAAAAGGAAGTCGCTCGAGGGAGAGGGGCTTCTTTTTTTTGTACATGAAAAGAGTCTTCTTTTTATATAGCTTTCATAAGTATATATGGATTAAAAAATATATTTCGTCCAATAAATCAAGTGATATAAATCGCATGATTTTCTTTAAAAATGTTTCTATATACAAAAAAAGTAAGTCGAGCTTCTAACTACTTTAAATAATGTAAGGTTTAATTAGTTTATTTTAATTGGAGGTAATGGCAAATGTTAGGTGCAATCGAAGCAGGTGGAACAAAGTTTGTATGTGCTATCGGAGATGAAAATGGCAATTTAATTAGGCGTATTCAATTCCCGACAACTGTGCCAGATGAAACGATTTCACAAGTAATTGAATTTTTTAAGAATTATCCCATAAAAGCAATTGGTATTGGATCATTTGGTCCGATTGATGTAAACGAGGCGAGCTCTACTTACGGATCGATTACATCAACCCCTAAAATGGCTTGGCAAGGCTTTCCTTTCGTACAAGCAATTAAACAGCATTTTTCTGTTCCAATTGGTTTTAATACGGATGTGAATGCAGCGGCACTAGGTGAAGCTATTTTTGGTGCAGCAA
This sequence comes from Gottfriedia acidiceleris, assembly GCF_050457485.1. Taxonomy (GTDB): domain Bacteria; phylum Bacillota; class Bacilli; order Bacillales; family Bacillaceae_G; genus Gottfriedia; species Gottfriedia acidiceleris_D. The sequence goes on along the minus strand of NZ_JBCMJM010000008.1, from coordinate 162,900 downwards.
AAGGGTTAGATAGCTGTTTATATATAACAATTGGTACGGGTATAGGAGCTGGAGCTGTCGTAAATAGTCATTTACTTCAAGGAATCACACACCCTGAAATGGGACATATATTAGTGAGACGTCATCCGAATGATGAGTTTGTAGGGAACTGTCCTTATCATCGTGATTGCTTAGAAGGCTTAGCCTCTGGTCCTGCAATTGAAGCGCGATGGGGGCAAATTGGTTCCATTCTGATTAATCGAAAAGAGGTTTGGGATTTAGAAGGATATTATATTGCCCAAGCACTTATGCAATACATATTAATTCTTTCGCCTAAGAAAATCATTCTTGGTGGGGGTGTAATGAATCAAATGCAAGTTTTTGAAAGTGTTTACAAATATTTAAAAGAGCTAATTTGCAATTATGTTAGTTTACCAGATTTGAATGAGTATATTGTACCACCTGATTTAGGTAATAACGCTGGAGTTACCGGAGCGCTTATGCTTGCACATAATGCTTTAAATAAAAATGCACTAGTTTAAATAGCCTATAGGAGGAAATTAGCATGCAACCATTATTTTTAAAACCAGTATTTAAAGAACGAATTTGGGGAGGAACAGCTTTAAAATCAGATTTTAACTATAATATACCGAATGAAAATACAGGTGAATGCTGGGCAATTTCGGCTCATCCTAATGGTGCTTCCATTATTGAAAATGGTCCATTTGCAGGTATTGAATTAAATGAATTATGGAAAAAGCAACCCGAATTATTTGGTCACCCAAAGGAAGAAGTTTTCCCACTTTTAACGAAAATATTAGATGCAAATATGGATTTATCTGTTCAAGTACATCCTGAAGATTCTTATGCAAAAGTTAATGAAAATGGTGATCTCGGTAAAACAGAATGTTGGTATATTCTTGACTGTAAAGAAGATGCACATATGATATTTGGACATAATGCCAAAACAAAAGAAGAACTAATTAGCCAAATTAAAGAAGGAGAATGGTCAGATTTACTTCGTCGAGTAAAAATCAAGCCAGGTGATTTTTTCTATGTCCCTAGTGGAACTATTCATGCTTTATGTGAAGGAACTCTCGTATTAGAAACACAACAAAGCTCTGATACGACTTATCGGGTATACGATTATGATCGAAAAGACCATGAAGGAAATTTAAGAGAACTTCATTTAAATAAAGCAATTGATGTAACAACAGTTCCTCATCAAGAAACAGAAGTGGAATTTAAGACGGAAGAAAAAGAAAATATAAAGATTAATACATTTGTAGATTCGGAATTTTTCACCGTATATAAATGGGATATTACTGGAAAAGCTTATTTAACTTATAATGATCAATATCTACTTTTAAGTGTAATAAACGGTAATGGAAAACTGATCCATAGCGGAGAAGAATATATCTTATCAAAAGGTTCGAACTTCATCATCCCTGTTGGATTTGGTGAGTTTGTTTTAGATGGAGATTGTGAAATAATTGTTTCGCATACTTAAGGATTAAAGGAAAACAAAGACATCCTTTCAGAAGAATTTCAGACTGAATGCAAGCGCTTGCTTTTTGATATGTGAATTTACCTAGGACTTAAAAAGCACCGCAGATAGGTGAGGCAAAGAAGAAAGTGAGCGTATGTTAAGAAAAAAAGGCAGCTTATTAGCTGCCTTATTAAAATTCAACTTCACTAGTAGTTTTAGGATCAGTTAGCCAGCGCAGAGTCTGATTATGGTGTTTAATAATTTGCTTAGCCGTCAGCTCATCTGAATCCCATGTACTATGAGCATCCGTAACAAGTGTAACTTCATAGCCATTTCCAAAGGCGTTTCTAGTCGTTGTATCAACACAGATTTCCGTTTGAATTCCCGCCATGACTAAATGATTAATTTCCTGTTTTGCCAACTCTTCTTTTAAATTCGTCTTAAAAAATGAGTCTGGTGTTGTTTTATGTATAATGATATCTCCATCTATTGGAGCAATATCTGACTGAATTTCCCAACCAGGTGTACCAAATTCAAGTGGAGAACCTTCTTCAGAATGCTGTATATAAAATATTGGCGTATTCGTAGCCCTTGCTTTATCGATCAATTTGTTTAGATTATTTAATAATGTTTCAGCGTTATACACCGGATTAGATTCGGAGAACATAAAAGTCTGGACATCAATTACTAATAGAGCTGTTTTTTTTATTTATAAATCTCCCCTTAGAAAATTGGCTATTTTTTACACCTTCTAGAAGAAAATATATCATTATTAGCAGTAGAGGAGAAGGGGGATTTTCAGAAAATTTTTGCTTGTTGTAATTAAAAATTATTTTGGAGTTAGTTGGATACCGTGCCAGTTGCTTACATTACATTGGCCAAATTCATTACTACCTACAGCTACAACTGTGCCATCTGATTTAAGTCCGAGAGTATGTGTGCAACCAGCCGAAATCGCTACAATATTGCACCAGTCACTTACATTACATTCGCCATGACTATTCAACCCGGTAGCCATAACTGAGCCGTCCGCTTTAAGTCCTATCGTATGATTACTACCAGCCGAGATCGCTATAATGTCGTGCCATTCGCTTACATCGCATTGACCATCCTTATTCAATCCCACAGCGACAATCGTGCCGTCCGACTTTAGCCCAACGGTATGAAGATAACCGGCCCCAACCGCCACAATTTCTTGCCATCCACTCACTTTACATTGGCCATACCGATTATTACCTACAGTTGTAACTGTGCCATCCGCTTTAAGTCCGACAGTATGCCAGTCACCTGCCGCTGTTGCTACTATATTGTGCCAATCACATACATTGCACTGACCATCGTTGTTTCGACCTACAGCTACGACTGTACCATCTGATTTAAGCCCGACGGAACGACGCCAACCCGCAGCAATTGCCACTATATCATGCCAATCACTTACATTACATTGTTCATGCTTATTCCATCCCACAGCTACAACCGTTCCGTCTGATTTAAGCCCAATCGTATGAGAATTTCCCGTGTGAGCGTTACCCGCAGCAACTGCCACAATATCGCGCCAATCGTTTACTTCTAGTTTGCCATATTTATGATCACCAACAGCTGTCACAGTACCATCCGATTTAAGCCCGACAGTATGACGATAACCAGCTGCTATACAATCTTTAGGCCATATTTTCACTTTTAACTCCGCTTCGTTCGGTGAAGGATAATCCATGATTTTACCACTCCCATTACTAACAGATTTTAAATAATACTTCTAACTAAAAATCTTAAGATTTAATCAAATGTTAAACTTCTAATCTACAATCTTTAAACCCATCAATGTTGCAAATTGAACGGCTTGATTTGATGAAACCTTACAGCCATTTAAATTACTAATTGAAACTGTTAATTCATTAAAAGTAGAACTACTAATATCTATACCATTGAGAGATGTTTGTTCAAAATTTGCTCCATCAATATTACATCTATTAAAATCAACTTTTTTAAATTTACAATCATAAAAATCAGTACTTTTTAGAACAGAGTCTCGAAAAATTACTTTTTCTAGTTTTGATTCTCCGAATAGTGCCAAATTTAAAACAGAGTTTTCAAATTGTACATTACCAATGCTAGATTCCGTAAAATTTGCGCCTAATAATTTACAATTTTTAAAGATAACTTTGTGGACAGAAGAGTTTCTCATATTGCAATTTGATAAATCACAGTCTTCAAAATATACATCAGTCATACTGATATTTTTAAAATCTGTATTCGTAAACTTACAATTCTTGATAACGGCTTTATATAAAAATACTCGATCTACAACTTCATTTTCAAAAACAGAGCCAGAAATCTCACACATTCCTAATTCTGGATCCTCTTCATAAAAAATATCATAAAAATTTCTAGCTATTAATTCTTTGGGGATAGTGGGTGTATCGATTTTCATAGTGATTCCTCTCTTTAAATAAGTTGGATGAAACTTATATCCTTTATTAACTACTCATTACTATAAAGAACTTTGAGTTTTAAAAAAAGACTTTTAATTTTATTAGGTCTGTGTACAAAACAGCTTATTTTTTCTCTGTATATTAAGAGGAAGAGCACCATTTGTAATATGGAAAGCTACTTTTGTTATCAAACAAAGAGTAAATTTTTTTTGAGATTTCCTTTATGTAGACTCCCAATTAAAATAAAAAAGATCGACTATAGTGTCGATCAATGGGCACCAGTAACTAACGATACTAAGACTTATCATTTCTTCTGTGTAATAAATTTAATCTTATATTCGCTTCACGCTACATACTCTTTGTTTTAAAATAGTAGAAATAATAAAAACTTTAAAAAGGGGAAGCGTAGATGAATATTAAAACAACTGAAGTAAATGGGCATCTAATTGCAATTGCGAATGCAGATTCAGTAATTCTTATGGATGAACAAAGTGCTTTAGATCTTATTATGACAATCAGTTATGATCATAAAAGTAATCGTATAGCACTGAACAAAGAAGCAATTTCAGAAGAATTTTTCAATCTAAGTACGAAACTTGCAGGTGCGGTGCTTCAAAAGTTCGTTAACTACAATATTAAGTTTGCGATTATAGGTGACTTTTTAAGTTATACAAGTAAGGCACTAAAAGATTTCATTTATGAGTGTAATAAAGGGAATAATGTATTTTTTGTTTCATCAGAACAAGAAGCAATTGATAGATTATCAAAAGCAAATTAATCACTATTTTTGACAAAAGATAAAATGATCATCGTTGTTCCAAACATGTAGATGATCGGCACGGTATCCGCGAAGCCATAGTACACCATTAATTCGTCTAATGTAAAAACCTTTCGGAAAATCTTCATCTTCAGATAGTGCCTCAGATGCAATTGTGATTGAACCGGAAGGAGCTTGATGTTGCTTTACGGAATTCCCTGAAAAACCTTCTGGTTGATCTAAATACGATAGTCTTATGTAAGGTCCTAGCTCAAGAGGGCACAATTCCAAATTGAGTTCCCTTGCTTTTTTATAAATTTGAGGTGTTGTAGCTCCTTCTAAAAATCCAAGATCGCCAACCGTTAGTTCAACTGTTTGAAGGCTGTACGTTGTATTTGATATTGTAAAGTGATCATCTTTTAATAGCATCTCACCATATTCATTCATCGAGATAGATGCTTGTTGTAGTTTCTCGATTAACTGGGATTTCGTTTGGCCACCAATTTCTACTATTCTAGTAATAAATGGACAATTAGGGAATATTTTTTCTTCTTCAATATGCATTTTGTTCTCTCCTACTTCATTTATTGTGCTTAAACTATTCTATAGTTCTTGATAAATTTCCTTGTTAAACTAAGAGATAATAATAGGTCTTGATTTTTTGATGAACAGATGAGTAAAAATTTTAAAAGAAATTGGAGTTGAATGATGATGAAAACAATCGGGTTGATTGGTGGTATGAGTTGGGAGTCTTCATTACTGTATTATCAAATTATGAACGAGCGTGTGAAAGAAAAGCTTGGCGGTCATCACTCTGCAAAAAGCTTACTGTATTCAGTCGATTTTCAAGTAATTAAAACGCTTCAGTTTGAGGACCGATGGGATGAGTTAACGAAAATTATGATTGATATTGCTAAAAAGCTAGAGACAAGTGGAGCAGATTGTCTTGTTATTTGTACGAATACAATGCATAAGATGGCCAAGGAAGTTGAGGAATCGGTCAAAATTCCTTTATTACATATTGCTGATGCAACTGCTAAAGAAATTGTAAATAATGGAATTAAAAAAGTTGCTTTGTTAGGAACAGCATTTACAATGGAGCATGATTTTTATAAAGGAAGATTAATAGAACAGTTTGGTTTAGATGTAATCGTCCCAAATGAGGCTGAAAGAAAACTAATACATAATATTATTTATGAGGAACTTTGTCTTGGAATTGTGAAGGAGGAATCTAAGCAACTTTATTTAAACATAATCAATCAGTTAATTGAACACGGAGCGGAAGCGGTTATTTTGGGGTGTACTGAAATAACGATGTTAATCTCTCAGGAAAATTGCAGTATCCCTGTCTTTGATACAACAAGAATTCATGCTGAAAGTGCTGTGGATTTTGCTTTAAGTATTCAATAATAAAAGAAACCCACAAGGTATAAAAATTTTCCTTGTGGGTTTTCCTATTTCAAGATTTAGAACAATTAACCTTCAATAGGGAAATCGTTGTTTGCTTGAGCAAGTGTTTTCTCTTTTCGAATCATATATAAATTGAAAACAATATAATAGGCAAACATGATTAGCATTAACCCAGCAGACCATCCAGAAGCCATGCTTTGTAATCTGTTAGATAAATCATCATTTTGTAACCCATTTAGTTTTTCAATTGAATAAATATCATAAATTCGATAAACTAAGCGACCGAAGAATAGTAGTGTAACGGTACTGCTGATCCAAATATTTGTATTATAGAACCATGCTCCATTTCTATTTTCAAAATTTGTTTTAATTGAAGCGAAATAAGCAAGCCCAATTCCGATTAAAATACCAACAACATCTGAAGTTAAAATAATTGGTTTTAAACCACCTTGAAATAGGATTAATGCTCCAATTATAAAGAAGATCACTGTACTTATGCGCATTCTCTTCTTATTCAATTGCTGCCATCCGATACTTCGACGGAACCTTTTAAAGATGCGATAAACTAAAAGTAAAATAATAATTCCAATAAAAATATATTGTTGATTCATTGTTTTTCTCCTTAATTTGTATTGTATGTTCATATGATATTCTTTTATTAATTTTGAATCGACTTCTATTAGATAGAAATTTATTCATAAAGTCTATAACTAGAGATAGAGGAAAACAGGAAGAATATTGATTAAAATTAAAAGTGAATTTTTTAAAGGGTAAATGAGAGGAGTAAGTTTATTTTGAAGGAGAAGAATGTCTTCTTATTAAGACCAATCATAGGTGCTACTATTATTTTAATTTTCATGAGCACCGGAAAATTATTTAGTGGACCACCTCTTAAAACGGCACTTTATTTAACTATTTGGGTTACTTTAACATGCATTTTATTGATTCATAAAGATAAATGGTCGAATGTATATTTAGTTATTGCTTTTAGTATTATGGTGATTGAAGCTTTGGTAGGATTAATTATGTTTAAAGAAGTAAATGTGCTGTATTTTTTAGCATTTATGTTTCACGTAACGATTATTCGTTCCTCTTTATCGCGAACTCCGATTGCATCAATTATCGTTATGATTGTCATTGCTTTAATCTATACGCGATTTGGACACCAAGATTTATTAAACGTTTTAACTTATATTTTGATCTCAATTATTATTTATTTAAATATAAGAAGTAGAATGCAGCGAAATGAAATGTATGAATTGAATAAACAACATGTCGTTAATTTAGAAAAAGCATACAGTCAGCTACAAGAAGCGTCTTCTACTGTTATGCAAAATGCAATTTTAGAAGAGAGAAATCGAATTGCAAGAGATATTCATGATGCCGTGGGACATAGTTTAACTTCAATCATTGTTCAAATGCAAGCTGTACAATATATGATAAAAAAGGATCCAAATCAAGCCGAACAAAGTTTAAAGGATATGTTAGTAGTTGCTCGGAAAGGCTTAGATGATATACGAAAATCCGTTCATTCACTTGCTGATGATCTTCCTCAATCTGCAATTGGCACATTAGAAACTTTACTGACACATATGGAGTCCTCAACAGGTATTCAATATTCCTTTAAAGCGGAGATTGGTGATGTTGAATTAGATGTCGAGGTATACAAAATACTGTTTAGAATTTTACAAGAATCAATTACAAATGTGATACGTCATTCTCAAGCTACAAAACTAGATGTTGTACTGAGAAAGGAAGCTGAATTCATCAATATGACCGTTAGGGATAATGGGGATTTAGAAAATGCTCAAAAAATTAGTGAAGGATTTGGATTAAAATCAATGAGAGAAAGACTAGAGAAAATGAATGGAAGTCTTTCCTATTCAATTATTTTTCCACATGGCTTTGAAATCGTTGCAAAAATACCATTGTGACGAAGGAAAGGGTGAGAAAATATGTCAAATAAAAAAATTAAGGTCTTACTAGTTGATGACCAAACGATGATTAGGCAAGGTTTTAGTTATGTAATAAATCTGCAAGATGATATGAATTTAATTGGTGAGTCATCTGACGGAATAGAAGCAATCAAGTTAGCAAAAGAAAAAATTCCAGATGTCATTCTGATGGATATACAAATGCCAAATCTTTCAGGAATAGATGCTACAAAAGAAATAACGAAACTATTACCTACGACGAAAATTGTTATTTTAACTACATTTGATGATCAAGAATATATTTACCAAGGAATTCGCTCAGGAGCTGTAGGATTTTTATTAAAAGATGCTGAAGTTGAAGAAATGCTTGATGCGATTCGCTCAGCCTATCGAGGAGAAGCTATTTTTAAAACCACCCTTGCAGCAAATGCACTTTCTAGAGCGATTGTTTCTGGATTTGCCATTCCAAGTAAAAAAGGTGAATCAATACTTATCGAAAAACTAACGGAGCGTGAACAAGAAATCCTCCAGGAAATGGCCTATGGACTTCGAAATGACCAAATCGGTAAGAAATTATTTATAACGGAAGGTACTGTTAAATCACATGTCCATCGTATATTACAAAAATTTGGCTGTGAAGACCGAACACAAGTAGTAGTAACGGCACTTAGGAATGGAATGGTGAAATAAGAAGGAAGTTTAGGAAAGTAAATAAAAAGTAGATGTTATTTCTATCTGAGATAACACCTACTTTATTTGGACCGAAATCTACATAAATGAAATTTTTCAAATTGGCTTGTATTACTTTTAAAATCAATTCAGGAGAATAAGTGGAAAGGGTAGTTTAGGAGAAGAAGTTTCGAATTGAAAAGTGCTTATTTTAGATTAATTTTAAGGCTAGAAGAAGTAATTATAAGGATGACTTTATAATCAGTAATAAAATGTTGTAGAAAATCTTCGTTACATAGACTCGGTAATAAATGTGATCATAAAATACATCTAATTAAATAGATATAATATTAAATGGTCGAAAGGAAGAGTTTGTTCTAGACACTGAACTATTTTGTACAAGTTTTTTTATGAAAAAAAGAGGGAAAAATAAAAAAACTACGAACTATTATTATTATTATTAATTCATTCGTTAATCGAAGTAATTTTTTCATTAAAAGTTGGATATGTATTTTATTAAGTAAGTTTGTTAACAATACAAAAATTAAATAAAATTTACTAAAGAGGTGTAGTCAATGAGCTTCCATGATCCAAACGAATTTGATGAATTGATACCAAATGATACCGATTTAAATTTTATTAAGAAATTTCCAGAAGTTGAAGAAGCGATTGGAATTGATGAAATTCTGAAGTGGTTAGAAGATTAACTCAAAAGAGAATAATTTGAAAATAAAAAGTACTTTCTAGATTTTTAGAAAGTGCTTTTTTTCTTTCGAACGGAAATGTAATAGGGAAATAGTTAGGTAAGGAATTTTAGTGAATAAATAGAAAGAACCAATATAAAATTGAATATTTTGCTACTTTCTATTTTGTATTTTAGTCTTATTTTGGATTAAGAGTATGTAATTTTACCTATAGTATGATCTATTAAAAGGTATTACTTTCCTAAATATAGAAGTAGTCTAAGTGAATATTTTGTAAGGGTTTTCATTTAAGTTTTTGCTTTAATTAACGTTTGATCAACACGCACTTAATTAAGGAGGCTAATTAGAAATGAAGAAAAATCAGTTTGATACAAAGTTGATTCACGAAGGCTATAAAACTAGTGAGTATCACGGGAGTTTAACTCCTCCATTATTTCATACGTCTACCTATACATTTCCTACTGCACAACATGGAGAACAGTCCTTTGCTGGAGAAAGAGATGACTTTATTTACTCAAGATTAGGAAATCCAACCGTTCAAATTTTGGAAGAACGAATGGCAGCGTTAGAAGAAGGAGAAGTAGCGTTAGCATTTGGTTCTGGTATGGCTGCTGTGTCTGCTACAATTTTCTCTTTAATTAGTACCGGAGACCATATTTTATGTTCAAAAGGCATATACGGATGTACATATGGTTTTTTAGAAATGCTAGAGAGCAAATTTGGAATTGAACATAACTTTTGTGAAATGGATACTGAGGAAGAAATTCAAAACTTAATCCAAGAAAACACGAAAGTTATATTTATTGAAACACCGATCAACCCTACAATGAAAGTCATTGATATTGAAATGGTTGTCGAAGTTGCAAAGAAAAATAATATTACCGTAGTAGTTGATAATACATTTTGTTCACCTTATTTACAAAAACCATTAACACTAGGCTGTGACATTGTGCTACATAGTGCAACGAAATATATTAGTGGTCATGGTGATGTAGTTGCAGGAATTGTTGTTTGTAAAACAAAAGAGCTTGCGGATCGAATAATCCCCATCCGAAAAGATATTGGAGCAATTATGTCACCTTTTGATGCATGGCTGTTGCTTCGAGGATTAAAGACATTAGCAGTTCGAATGGACCGTCAATGTGAAAATGCAAAAAAGGTCGTTTCATTTTTACAATCGCATCCAATGGTAAAGGATGTATTTTACCCTGGAGATTTTAAAAGTCAAAATTATTTTATTGCAAGTAAGCAAATGAAAAAAGGTGGAGGAGTCTTCGCATTTACAATTGACGGGACAAAGGAAGATACACAGGAATTTATTAACCATTTAGAAATGATTAAAATAGCAGTAAGTCTAGGTGATACAGAGACATTAGTTCAGCATCCGGCGACGATGACACATGCAGTCGTTCCAAAAGAGTTACGAGAAAAAATGGGCATAACAGAAAATATGCTACGCATGTCAGTCGGATTAGAGGCATGGGAAGATATCGTAGCGGATTTACAACAAGCATTAATTAAATCTAATAGCAATACTGTATGTTAATCTCTAGTTGATAAAAAAGTACTTTCTAAAATTTTCTTAGAAAGTACTTTTTATTTTCGCTCTAACATTATATTGGAAAATCAACAATTTCATAAATTATATTTTTATCAATCCTAAACTCAATAGCAAAATGCGGATCAAAATCGATGAGTTGGTGGACTGTTATATATGAATCATGAATTTCATTAATGCAAACTACATAATGATAAATTAGTGTTTTTACGATGACTACCTCACCCTTAAACTCTTTGGCAAAACGATTAATCCTTTTTTGTGTTTGAGGAGACGTTCTTTCAGATACAGTTATATAATGTCTCTTCGCCTGCGATGACTCTTCACTTGTAAAATCACCTTGCTCATTTCTTGAAGAAACACTTTTACAAGATAATTTACCAATCTCAATCACCAACGCTAAATCAATTCTAATTTGCCTAAACACCTCATCAGAGGCCAAAATGATCATATTTAATGAAAGGTCTTCATTAATTGATACTAATCTTCCTCTATAATTAAATAAAAATGTCTCCAAAAAAACCTTTTTCCCAAGTAATTTCTTAGCTCTTTTTAAAATATGATTTCTATTCTCTGGTGAAGTGTTTTTAGATATGCTTATTCCATGTTGTTCCGACAATAGTAGTTAACCTCCATGAGTTTGTTACTACATTTTATGAAACGAATCTTACTCATCGAAACGGTCAATATCATTAGTTTAAAAATTTTATAGGACTAGCAGTCTGTCAAAGGGAAGATTTTTAAGATTTTTGACATAAGTATGGGGTATATCTAGTCAAAATCGTAATATTTTATAATAATGTCGTTGTGAAATTGCATGTTTGATTTGATTTTTTGGCTGAATAGATTGGTTAGACTAAAAAATTTAATGAAAGGCACCAGCTTATGAAGAAGCCCGATATACGGATAGTAGTTTGGCTATATTTTTAGTTTAATTGCGTTTTTCATCCTTTTAATTGTAAATACCCAATCAAAAAAAAATCCAGCAAGTCCCCATAAAAATGGACCACTAGATTTTTTTAACAAAACCTACTTTTTCAAAGAATCAATAATCGGATAAAGCTCTTCTAAATGAGTTATTTCATATGTAGGTACAACTTCATTTCGCTCTTTATTATGCCTATTAATCCAAACGTTTTTCATTCCAATTCTGCTTGAGCCTAAAATATCAGTCATAAGATTATCTCCAACCATAATGACCTCTTCTTTTGATAGTTCCATTAATGATAAGGCATGTTCAAAAATACTTGGGTCAGGTTTACCTTTTCCGAAGTCTCCAGAAATTAGTATTTGATCAAAATACTCTTTAATCTTTGGTGTAATTGAAAGCTTCGTATGTTGCAAATCAGGGGAGCCGTTTGTTAGTAAGAGTAGTTTATATTGACCATTTAATCGATTAAGCACATCAAATGTTTCATCGTATACAAAAGGATTTCCTTTGCGTTCTTCAGGGAATGTTTCGGCTAATAAATGACCAAATTCTGGATCATCTATTCCAAATGCTTTTAAGCCAAGAGTCCATGCATTTTTTCGATAGGTAGGAGAATTCGCCCTCATTTTTGGAAATTGATCATGATCATCTAAAAAATTCCCCCAAAGTCCTTCGAATGGATTAATGCCAATTAATTTTGTGAATTCGTATGTATCGTATGATTCATAAAGCTTTCTAGCCGCATCACGGACGGCATTTTCAAATTCAGCTGGATCAATACCGTATTTTTCGGTTGCTAACTTACATGTATTTGCAAATGCAACTTGAACACTTTTTTGGTCCCAAAGTAATGTGTCATCCAAATCAAAAATGATTCCTTTAATCATAAAGTATCCCCTTCCTAATATGAACTGTATAAATTATCCACTATCGTACTAGGAAAATATGAATTAGTAAATAGTAAGCTACTAAAATTTCATTTTTTTTTAGATACAAAGTAAGGATTATTTATTTTAAATTAATAATATAGTACAAATGACGATTATATGGAATATAATACCTTGTTGATTTTGTTTTAATTAATGATGAAAAGAGTGAGTATATGTCATTTGAAGATTTTGTAAACTGTCATTCAATGCAAATTAATACGAAGGCGGTCTTCGATAAACAAAATAAATTAATGCGATATTCGCTTACAAGAACTTGGGATGAATCAAAAAAGAAAGCTACTCTTGTATTACTTAATCCTTGTCGAGCAAATCATCTAAAGAGTGATTATATATTGGCGAGATGTCTTAACTTTTTTATAGATTATAAGAAAGGTAACTTCGGATCGCTAGAACTAGTAAATCTTTTTGCATTAATGGAACCGGATTCAACAAAGCTAAAAGGGAAAGAATGCGAAGTTGGCGAACATAACGATGAAGCAATTAAATTAGCGATTAGTAACGCAGATATTATTATTGTAGGTTGGGGTTCAAGTAAACGATTTAAATGGCGAATAAAAGAAGTTCTAGATCTGTTAGAACCTTATAAAGATAAATTATTTAATTTTTGTGATGACTCAAATCGGAAGGATATATTGATTCACCCAGTTATTTTAGCGGAAAGACATTGGTTAGAAAAATTAAATTATGAAGCACTTTACGAATGGAGTACAAAAGATTAATCTTAATGATATTTCTGAAGGCAACTCATCTTGAGTTGTTTTTTTTGTTGCTTGAAAATTCAAATACTTATATTTATAAAAATTGTTATAATAAATTGAGCATTAAGTTCAATGCAGAAAGCTACATTTTAAATTAATTACTAAACTTTACTAAAATTGCCGACTTTCTAGAAACTCAATTATTACTTGAGTCCATTTTCCTTAATTCAAGTAACACTTGATTTTAACTATTCAATTAACTAGATACAATGAAATTAACTTTTAAATAGAGGTGATATAAATGTTTGATATGAAAAAAGTAGGTAGACAAATTGCTCAATTAAGAAAGGCAAACAAGATTACACAGATGAAGCTAGCTGATCAATTAGGTGTTAGCTTTCAAGCAATTAGTAACTGGGAACGTGGAGAGACAATGCCTGATATTTCAAAATTACCAGAGCTTGCAGAGATATTTAATGTAAGCATTGATGAAATTTTAGGAAATGTAAAGGGTGTTAAGTTGATTAATAATTTAATTGAAAAAGATAATCCTGATTCTTCAATTGAGTTAGAAGTTGAAAAAGAAGAATTTTTAAATGTTGCACCGATTCTTAATATCGATCAAGCCGACTTAGTTTTTAGAAACGTTGAGAACGATCTAACGATTATTGATACAGCGGATATTGCTCCATTTGTTAGTGAAGATATAATTGATGAATGTGCAAAGAAAGAATTTGATTCAAATGGAATCAAAGAATTATCGCGGATGGCACCTTATATTAGTAACGATGTAATAGATGAATTTGCGAAGAAAGAGTTTGAGTCCAATGGAATTGAAGAATTAACTCGGGTTGCACCGTTTATTAGTAAAGAATTAATTGACGAATTAGCGAAGAGAGAGTTTGAAACGAATGGTATAAAAGGCTTTACAACTTTGGCACCATTTATTAGCGAAGAAATAATTAATGAATGCGCAAAGAAAGAGTTTGAAACGAATGGTATTAAAGGATTAACATCAATGGCACCATTTATCAGCGAAGAAGTAATTAATGAATGCGCAAAGAAAGAGTTTGAAACGAATGGTATAAAAGGATTAACATCAATGGCACCATTTATCAGCGAAGAAGTAATTAATGAATGCGCAAAGAAAGAGTTTGAAACAAATGGTATAAAAGGATTAACGTCAATGGCACCATTTATTAGCGATGAAATCATCGATGAGTGTGCAAAGAAAGAGTTTGAGCAAAATGGCATAAAAGAAATAACATCAATGGCAGCATTTATCAGTGACGAAATCATCGATGAATGTGCAAAGAAAGAGTTTGAAACAAATGGTATAAAAGGACTAGCATCGATGGCACCATTTATTAGTAATAAAATAATTGATGAATGCACAAGAAAGAGTTATGAATTAAACGGGATCAAGTCATTAACACCAATCTGTCCATTTATTGAGGGTGACCTACTTAATGAACTTGCATTAGATGCTATATCAAAACATGGCATAAATGAAATTTTTTCAGTGATTCCATTTTTAGATTCAAAAATTGTAAAAAATGCAGTAATTAAATAAGTTTCAAATTGAACTCGTTTTTACTAAAAGGGGTCGCAATAGGACCCTTTTTTATTTTTTCTAGACATTTTATTAATAAAAAAAGATATTTTCTGGACAATTCAGTAATATCCTTTATCATATAATTAGTAAAAATAATGAAAAGGTGACTTTATGAAAAAATTACTTGTTATCGGGGCTTTAGCAATCTGTCTAATTATTTCTGCACAAACAAATCCATCTAAAGGAGAGTTTGTCACTTGGGCAAAGGATCAACTTAAATTGGAATCAAAAAACAAATATATTGATTTCGGGATTGATTTATTAGGTGAAAAACTTATTAGTAAGGTTACAACTAAAAAAGATTATGTCTTTTTTTCAGTTTACGAGGTTAAGGCTTTAGACAAGGACATAAAAGTGGTCGGTTTATTTAATCATTTTATTCCAATTTCAAAAAAATAAATTCCAAGTGTTAGTGGAAAACTTTGATTGCTTGTATATAATAGAAGAATAAAGTTAAAAGAGGTGGAAAGAATGAGCAAATCAAAAGCAAGAAAATTACGAGACAAACTAGTTAGAGAAGGTAAACGAAATCCAGAATTAAGTAGAAGTTCATTTGCGATGTTAGATTTAAATACGCGTAGAACAAAAACGAAACAAGAAAAATTAAATCAAGTTAAACATAAAAAACAGTCCTTTGGAAAAGATGATTTTCATACAAAGGACTGTTTTTATTTAGATGCTTATCTTATTGTTGTGTAGCAGGCGCTTTTTTTACTTTATTAGCGAATTTAACTGTTAGATTTGTTTTATATACGTCGGCCGCAGCTTCAAATTGATTGTAAGTATTATTAAATTTTTTAAAAACGGTAGTTGCATTTACAAGAGCAACTTTTGCTTTTGCTACATCTCTTTTTTGAATTGCATTATCTAAGCTTTCATTATCTTCTATATCATAGAGCTCATCAAAACCATCTTTAAAATACTTTTCAAACATAGAATCTAGATCTTTTTCGATTTGACGATGTGTTGTGTAATCCATATCAAGAACATCGTATGCATAGCTAATAATTTCTTGGTCTTTAGATGTCATCCCATAAAAGTGTTGATTTACTAAAGCATATTCAGTTTCATAGTTTTTATATTCAACAGGTAATTGCTTACGAATATAAATTTCATTTTCCGTAAAAATTTGATCCTCGATATCGTATACATATGACTCGATCGTATCATATGTGTGGTTTTGGTAATTTCTAATTGCCATCAATTTATTTTTTTGAGTTGTAAAGTATGTTTTAGCACCCTTTGAATCTACTTTTTTAATATATGTATTAAACTGTGCAGTTACTTTTTTCATATCTACTGCTGCATTGTCTTTACGAGCTTTATCAATTCTTGTTTTAAAACTTGCTGTTTTTTTTACTAGCTCGTCTTTACCTGTATATCCGTACTTATTAAATAAAGTAACATCAGTTTGTAGTTCTTTATAATAATCATAAACATCTTGATCTGTATAATAGATTTCACTTTTTAAGTTGTTTAGTACTTTAATGTAAGAGCTAACTTGTTTTTTTAAATCATTTTGAGCTTGGACAACTTTAGTATTAGTTGCTGCTTGGGTTTCAGTTGGTAGCATCCCTAATAGAATACCTGCTGATAGAGTTGTTGCAGTAGCTATAGTTGCGATTTTCTTAAATTTATTCATCTCGGTCTCCTAATAATATTAAAATTTTTCATACTATTAGTATAGTACATGTTACAAAAATATTAAATATATATTAATAGGATTAAATCTAATTTAAATTACCTTTAAATGAAGTTAAAAATATTCACTTCACTTAAAGGTAAATAAATTAAGTGATACAATCATAAACTAGCAAAGTCCATTTTAGTCTCGTGAGGCATTTACAATTAATTGTGCCATTCTTCTTGGGTATATTTTTGCAGTTGACATATGATCGCCACTTCCTTGTATAAAACGATAAATTCCTAATCTACTAGCCATATGAGGGTACCAACCAGAATTTTCGCCTGCGGGTACTACTGTATCTTCTTGTAAATTAATAAAGCTTCTTGGAGTAGATAATTGGTAAAACGTTTTTAAATCTAGCTTTTCGACTAGAGGCATTACTGGTTCCGGTGTTGTCGCATTATAAATTTGCCGCGCCGTTTGTAAATCAGCCAAGTTAACAAACACATCCCGGAAGTATTGAAATGGTAGTTTGATTGTATTATCAGAAGATTGTTTTGCTAAGTCTAAAAGGAATTTTTGTGCTTGTGGTGGGAATTGATCTGCCAGGCTTTCGCCGTCATTTAAAACAAAAGCATTCCAAAAAACTAATCGTTTAATTCGGTCGTGAAGCTGTTCAGCGACTTTCTGAATGACAGTACCACCAAAGCTGTGACCTATCAAAATAATATTATTAAGCTTATTAGACGTTATATAATGAACAACTTGTTTTGTAATCATCTCATGATTTACATTTTTATCTTTATCTGTACCATGCCCAGGCAACTGTGGTGTGTGAACAATATGTCCCATTTTTTGTAGTTCTCTTGTTATTCCGTGCCAAAAAAATGGATCAACCCATGAGCCGTGAACTAAAACGAAAGTAGCTTGAGCATGCTGACGATAAAAAATGTCAGATTGGTCAATTGAATGATGCTGTTGATGAATAGGATATGATTGATATTCGTTATACCAATATTGGTGATAATCATAGTAAGGATTATTCTGATTTGGATTCATATTTTGATTTTTGTAGTTTATAGGTTGAATCATTTCATGGGATTTTTTACTGGTCATGCTAATTAGTCCCTCCTTGTTAATCTTTCTCATCGTATGCACCTATTCGTTAGAAGGTGCCCACTTAACTAATGGAAATATAAGTAAGTAAAGAGGGGAAAATAATATTTTAGGAGGAGAATATTATCAAAAGAGCTATATTTTTATTAATACTATTATTAATTGTTTGTACAAGTGTTTACTTTGCGGTGAAAGATAAAGTTTTCCAAGATTCATCAAAATCGAATCCAAATAAAAATGCAAATCATCAAACGGAGACTAATCATTCGAGTCAACTTTCAACGGAAGAAATTTTAAATAATATCCTTTCAAGCGCTAAAAAGGGAGAAATTCCAAACCAAAAAAATATAGAAGTAGGGAAGTCATCTTTAAACGATTTAACGGAGCAGTTTGGGGAATCTACCCAAAAAGATCAGGTTGCTAATGGTACGTACTTAACCTATCAAAAACAGGGATTTGCAGTAGGATATGATCATCAAAATCGAATTTATGAAGTTAGATCATATGATTTTAATTTACAACAAATTCACTATGACGATATTATGAAACAATTAACAAAGCCAAGTAAGATTAAATATTATAAGGACCAACAAGTTGATCAAATTATTTTAGTTTATGAACTGCCAAATCATATTGAACTGAAGTTTATCTTACCAAGACCAACTAGTGAAAATAATAATCCAACATTACATCATACGTCAGTATCAATGATTGAGCAGCTTAATTCTAGTACTGGCACTAATCTAGATCAGCTTTTAAATGCGATGACACTTCAAGAAAAAATAGGTCAAATGATTATCTCAGGTTTTTACGGACCGAATTACTCAAGTAGTTTAAAGGAATTAGTTGAACAATATCATATTGGTGGATTTATTTTTTACAATGAAAATCTAACGAATAACAGTCAAACGGTTAAACTTGTAAATTCAATAAAGGCTGCTAATCGAAATAATCATTTACCGATCTTATTCGGAGTTGATCAAGAAGGTGGAAGGGTTTCTCGTTTACCAGGAAATCTTGGTCAAATACCGTCAAACGAAATAATTGGAAAGAAAAATAATGGGCAATTTTCATTTGAAATTGGTCAAATACTAGGAGAACAGCTACAAGCTTTTGGTTTAAATATGGATTTTGCACCTGTTTTAGATGTAAATAGTAATCCTAAAAATCCGGTCATTGGTGATCGTTCATTTAGTAATAATCCAAAAACTGTAAGTAATTTAGGAATACAAACAATGAAAGGGATTCAATCAGAGAAAATCATCCCGGTTGTAAAGCATTTTCCGGGCCATGGAGATACTTCAGTTGATTCCCATCTAGAATTACCAGTTGTAAACAAATCGTATACTGATTTAAAATCATTGGAATTAATACCGTTTAAGGACGCGATCAACCAAAAAGCAGATGCTGTTATGGTTGCACATATTTTATTACCAAAAATTGATCCTAAATACCCTGCTTCAATGTCTAAAATGATCATTACTTCAATGTTAAGGGATGATTTAAAATATGACGGAGTGGTGATGACGGATGATATGACGATGGATGCAATAGGGAAAAATTATAATTTAGAAAAAGCAGCGGTTACTTCCATTTTAGCTGGAAGTGATATCATTATGGTTGCTCATGATCCTAACGAAGTAAAAGCTGTTTATAAAGAAATCGAAACAGCCGTGAAAAACAAAACAATTTCAGAAGAACGTATAAACGAGAGTGTAAAACGAATCATTTTACTTAAACAAAAATATAAACTAGATAATAATCAAGTAAAGCCGATGGATCTTCAAAAGCTCGTTGAAAAAACAAATAAGTTATTAAATAAGTAGAAGAATTACCAAAAAAAGGAAATCACCACCTTTTGTCGAATAAATAGTCTGAAAGGTGGTGTTCTTTCTGGGTAGTAAGATTTCAGATGCAGGATTAATGCTATTGGCCATTTTTAAAGAACTTCAAGAAAAAGAGCCAGACTTTGAAAAAGGGCTTCATAATGAAGTAGGAGTAGAAATTGATGATGTCGAACCTGCATTAATAGAATTGGAAATGCAAGGATTTATAAACGGTTTAACTTGGATTAAGAGTGATATAGATCAAAAAGAATTTGCTTCATTATTTAATATTTCAATAACACCTACAGGATTAGCTAGAGTAATAGAATTATTAAGATGATATGTATACATATAAAATGACTACCTCAAATGTTTATGACATTTGAGGTTTTTTGAAAGAAAAAAGGAGGAAATATAAATGAAAATTAAAAAAGTAAACCCTGAATCTGTTGCCGCACCTGTTGGCCAATATAGTCATGTCACAATTGTCCCAAGACATGCAGAGCTAGTTGTTTTATCAGGTCAAGTAGGAAACGACAAAAACGGCGTATTTCCAAATGATATCGAAAGTCAATTTGTCAATGCACTTGAGAACATAAAAAACATTCTTGAGAGTGAGAAAGTCGAACTTAATAATCTTTTTAAACTAAACTTTTGGCTAACGGAGAAAATCGATCGTCAATTCTTTCTAGACTGTTGGAGCCAATTTCATTCTGGTAATCCACCTGCAACAACTTATGCTTATGTATCAGCGTTAGCAAATCCAGACATAAAAATAGAAGTTGAAGCATGGGCAGCAAGATAATCAAATTAGTTCGTTACGTACCATCAATTGTTCTTGAATTCAAAACCAAGTATGGTAATGATTGGTATAACATAGCCAACTTTGGGAAACTTAATTGGAGGTAATTCGGTTCGAAAGCGAGATGAAAAATTGAAATGGATGAATTCGAGTCTCAATTAAATCCCACTGTAAGAAAAAATATAACAAAAACATTAACTCAACTTAATTTAAAAATCGAAGGCATGATTGGAAGAATTGAAAATAAAGGATGCGGCATTTTAACTGAATTTGAAAATATCCATCGGGTCTTTAATAATTTACAAATGGATGCAGCCTCATTTTATTTAAATTCATATCTTTCTCCGTATACTGATATCTTTGATGAATTGACAATCACAGTTCAACACTTATCCAAACGCAAACACGGCGGATTAATTGTTGTAAAAAGAGACGACTCACTTGAAGAATTGATGAGTTCAGGGATCCACGTCGGTGCAAAACTATCTCCAGCATTGTTAGAATCAATTTTTTATCCAGGTAGCCCGTTACATGACGGTGCAGTACTGATTGAAAGTAACATGATCATTTCAGCAGGTAATGTACTTCCACTTTCTAAAATTACATACGATAATAAAAAACTTGGAACAAGGCACCGAGCAGCAGTCGGAATTTCAGAACAAAGCGATGCACTTGCTCTAGTTGTATCAGAAGAAACAGGAAATATATCTTTCGCTTATAAAGGAAGCTTATATCCTGTTCAATATGGAGCACCTATTAATTAAAACTGAAACGATCATTTTTGATCGTTTTTTTGTTTGGTTTTGTGAAGTGGTTTGCTGATTTTTTTGATTTATATATTGCAATTATTTGGTAAACTAACATATATTTAATTCATCAAGAAAATTTGATTAAGGAGAAAGTATATGACTGAGATGACACAATATTTCCAGAATTATGAGAAGAAATTTAAAGCGTTAGCTGATCAGAAGCGTCTAGAAATCATGTATGAGCTTTGCCAAAGAGGAAGTACATGTGTATGTGATTTAACAGCAACGTTTGATATGACACAATCAAAGCTCTCTTATCATTTGAAAATCTTACTAGACGCAGGGCTCATTATTAAAGAGACAAAAGGTACATGGAGCTATTACGATTTAAACGACACAGAAGTTAATAGCTTGCTATCAGAAGAGCTTTGTTGTATTTTCCGAAAATCAGATAACGCTAATCGTAACAGTAATTGTTGCTAATTTTTTTAATCTTTAAATCAACTTTATTTGATTTAACAAATTTAGGGAGGAATTCTGTATGAAATATGTTCATGTAGGGGTTAATGTGACAAATTTAGAGGCATCAATCGCTTTTTATCAAAAGGTATTTGGATTAGTACCTGTTAAAGTGAAAGAGGGATATGCGAAATTCCTGTTAGAAAATCCAGGTCTTAATTTCACATTAAACGTTCGTGATCAAGTTGAAGGGAATTAAGTAAATCACTTTGGTTTCCAAGTTGAAACAGCTGAAGAAATCTTAGCTCATAAAGAAAGACTAGAAAAAGAAGGTTTCTTTGCCCGCGAAGAAATGGATACAACTTGTTGCTATGCGGTACAAGATAAGTTTTGGGTAACAGATCCAGACGGAAATGAGTGGGAATTCTTCTATACAAAAGCAGATAGTGAAGTTCAAAAAATAGAGAATACATCTTGTTGTAAAACTTCCACCGAATCTAAATTTAATTCTTGTTGTTAGTTTGTAAAAGGAGAAGAGAATGAAACGATTATCATTTTTAGACAGATATTTAACCCTTTGGATATTCATAGCAATGGCATTTGGGATAATTCTTGGTATTTCAACACCTGGATTTGTAGATAGCCTAAACAAATTACAAGTTGGAACGACTTCAATACCTTTAGCTATCGGATTGATTTTAATGATGTATCCGCCACTGGCTAAAGTTCGTTATGAAGAGATCGGAAGAGTATTTAAAGATGTAAAAGTATTATTTCTATCGTTAATTCAAAACTGGTTAATAGGACCAGTATTAATGTTTTTATTAGCAATTATTTTTTTAAGAGATTATCCAGAGTATATGGTTGGTTTAATCATGATCGGTTTAGCACGATGCATTGCGATGGTTATCGTATGGAATGATTTAGCTGATGGTGATCGTGAATATGCGGCTGGATTAGTAGCCTTTAACTCCATTTTCCAAATGATTTTCTTCTCTGTTTACGCATATTTCTTCGTAACAGTATTACCAAAAGTTTTTGGTTTAGAAGGAATGTCAATCGATATTACAATGCCAGAAGTGGCAAAATCAGTTTTCATTTATTTAGGAATTCCATTTTTAGCAGGACTATTTACAAGGTTATTTCTTGTAAGAGCCAAAGGTAGAGATTGGTATGAAAAAGAATTTATTCCTAAAATCAGTCCAATTACGTTAATTGCATTATTGTTTACAATTGTTGTGATGTTTTCTTTGAAGGGAGAAGTAATTGTAGAACTTCCTTTAGATGTTGTTCGTATCGCAATTCCTTTATTAATCTATTTCATCATTATGTTCTTTGTTTCTTTCTTCTTAGGGAAGAAATCGGGAGCAAGTTATGGAGTTTCAACAACTTTAGCTTTCACAGCTGGAAGTAATAATTTTGAATTAGCAATTGCAGTTGCAGTTGGAGTGTTTGGAATTAATTCAGGAGCGGCATTTGCAGCAGTAATTGGTCCATTGGTTGAAGTACCCGTAATGATTGCGTTGGTTAACACAGCGTTGTGGATGAAAAGAAAATATTTTGCAAAAGAAACAACAATATAATTTTTAAACAAAGGTGGAATAAACATGGCAGATAATAAAAAAACAATTTACTTCTTATGTACCGGAAACTCCTGCCGCAGTCAAATGGCAGAAGCTTGGGGAAAACAATATTTAGGAAATGAATGGAATGTCTTATCAGCTGGGATTGAAGCACATGGTGTGAATCCAAATGCAATTAAAGCAATGGATGAAGTTGACATCGATATTGGAAATCAAACATCAGATGTAATCGATAATAACATCTTAAACAATGCAGATATAGTCGTGACTTTATGTGGTCATGCGAATGATGTATGTCCAGTAACACCACCACATGTGAAACGTGTTCATTGGGGATTTGATGATCCAGCAGGTCAAGAATGGAGTGTATTCCAAAGAGTGCGTGATCAAATTGGACTTCGTATTAAACAATTTGCTGAAACTGGGGAATAGATAAAGAACCTTCTATCATGGAAGGTTCTTTTGTTTACATTGATAAATGGGACTCTGGTATTCACTTTTCACTTGGACGAAATGTCTTAGGGGATAATATCACAAAACAGTCTTTTCTAGTAAGCAAAAATCAACATTTTGTTTAACAGAGCCAAATATTTAAACACTACACATGCATTAGGGGTAATAAGGTCAATAGTCGCTAAAGCAACTTTTATTACCTATAAAAAAATACCTAATTTAAAATTAGGTATTAAATAGATGTCTATTGCGCAATAAATCTAAACGGTCAATTTTCTTTTTGATGACCTCTTTTTACAGCCTCTTCTGATAGTGCTGTGAAAATTTGAAAAGTAATACCGAATTTGTCGGTTACAATAGCGTAGGCAGGACTAAAATGAACTTGTTTCAGTGGCATCACCACTTGACCATCTTGTTTCAATAATTCGTAAAACTTATTTGTTTTCTCTATTTCATTGGTAGTAATACAGATGTTAACATTGTTCCCGTTTCGATATTGTAAACCTGGAAACATATCAGCAACCATGATATTGGTCTCTCCGATTTTTAATATTGCGTGTGCTACTAAATCCTTCAAATTTTCTGGTAGAGGGGAATTAGGATCTTCTGGTGCATCCCCAAATGTTTGGCAAAATAATAGATTTGCATCGAGTGATTCCTTGTAAAAATCAATAGCTTCCTTTGCATTTCCATCCATCATCAAAAATGAATTTAATTGTACTGTCAAATTAAACAACTCCTTTAGATTTTAGTGTAATATGCTTGTTTAAATCTTTGGTCAGTATAGTAATCCAATATACAAATGAGATTGTATTGTTTCCTACATCAATATTGATTACACTAACTAGTGTAGTGCCTAAAGGTGACAAAAGTAGGCACCATTAAGAGGTGTTTTTATGAAAAAATCAGAACGAATTAATCAAATACTTCGCTTCATCAATCAAAAACAGCATTTTACACTTCAAGATTTAATGCAGGAATTTCAGATTTCAAAAAGGACAGCACTTAGAGATATAGCTTCACTAGAAGAAATTGGAGCTCCAATCTATGCAGAATATGGTCGTTATGGAGGATATCGTTTACTTAATCAAATGAAGCTTCCACCTATTTATTTTAATAATCAAGAAATCCTTGCGCTTTACTTTGCAATGCAGTCACTTCGAAGTTTTTCAAATTTACCTTTTCAAGTATCCTATCGTACAATTCATGAAAAGTTCATAAAAGTACTGTCGGAATGTCAAAAACAAGAAATAGAGAGGATGCAAAATCGCGTGTCCTTTCAACATACTGAACAAATTAGAGAAAGCATACATTTAGAAATATTATTAATGGCTGCTGTTCAAAATATTGTACTAAAAATAACCTATCAAAACAGCTTTCGTACTATTCACCCGATTGCTATTTACATAATGAAGGGATATTGGTATTGTCAAGCATATGATATGGATAAAACGGCTTACCGTGTTTTTCGCTGTGATCGTATCTCTTCAGCTGAAATAACAACCATTCAACCTTTGGAGGAATTAAAAGAAATTACTAAGCAAAATTCGCATTCACTTTGGAAGCCGTCAGAAAATGCAATCCAATTTAAGTGGTTGATTAACCAAGCAGGAATAGAATTATTTCAACAGGAACATTATCCATCCATGAAATTAATCTACGAGTTGGAAAATGCATATATTATTGGTACATATGAGCCAAATGAACTTGGCTTTATCATTAAATATCTTGCCAGATTAGGACAAACAGTAAAAATCATAGAGCCTACTAATTTAAAGGAAACTTTACGACAATATTATAGAGATATTCTTGAAAATATATAATCGAAGGGTTCTATCAAATTTTTGATAAGCTTAAGGAATACAATATTGAAAAAGAACTTGGTTTAAGCAATTGACGCAATGCTTTAGTTGAATAAGAGTTTCTAAAGGTTGTCAAATTAGACAACCTTTTTTTAGTTCAACATTAATTTAAATTTGACGCAGCCTTTCGTTTTAAAATTATTTTACTTTTTTCAGAAATTATGGATTGTATTGTTTTTGAAATCATATTATGATTATACTTAATTATTCCGATACGAAAGGTTGGTTTTATGTATGTCTAATTCAAAAATAAATACAATTCCATTACCTTTAGTTCGTACAAATCAATGGACGATCTTTATTTCTGTTATATTAACTTGGGTCACTGGTCAGTATTGGCTACTACTTATTCCTTTAATTAGTGGTCTTAGTGGAATACTTTTTGATTTCCATCCGATCATAAAATTGGCTAAACGTTTTTTAAAAAAGAAACCATCGAGCTATCCGCAAGAGGATAAAGGCCAACAAAATTTTAATCAAACAATTGCAGTAACCTGCTTATCACTAGCATTTATTGGTGCATTAGTTGGTTGGAACGTATTATTTTATGTGTTTTCAATTATGGTTGCATTAGCATCGATTATCGCAATCAATGGATTTTGCATTGGATGCTATATTCATTTTCAATGGAACCAATATAAATACCGAAAAAGCTTAAGGTAAATTAAATAAAAGTCGGAGTCTTCTTATTAAATGAGAGGGCTTTTTTTATGATATGAAAACACATTTCGGTATAATAGAATTAGTCTTTGAAATTTTGGTGATCTCCATGGTTTTTAAAGTGATTTAAACGAAAAAAACAAAAATTAGAAATTGAGGATTAACTTTAAACGAAATAGATAAAATTTTTGCTTCAGGAAGGAAGAATACAACTAATGATTAAATGGAAAGAAGACATTGTTATTAATACAAATATTGAAAAAGTATGGAGTCTATTTTTAGATAAAAATATTAAGAAAATAATGCCTAAAGTTGAAGAGCATAATTTAATCGATAAAAACGAAAACGAAGTAGGTGCAAAGCATCAGCAAAGTTATAGAGAAGGAAAACGTGTAGAATCTTATATTGTTGAAACTTTAGCATACGAAGATACTGAATCCTATAAAAAAAAGCAAATCTATTTTGTTTTAGCAAATGCATTTGAAACGAATCTGACATTTACATTAGAAAAAATCGACGATACACATACAAAATTTATTTATGAAGGCACAAATGCTGGAGTAAATTTTATCGGACGAGCGATGTTAAAGCTAGCTAATCCAAAGGGGAATAATTTAAAAGCAGTACATGATTTTTTACAAAGAGTCGAACAAGAAGCTTTAAATGAGCAGGATTAATAGGAATTTCGATACATAAAAAAGGAGAGCATCTTATACTCTCCTTTTTGTTATTTATTTGAAACTTTACTTAATAATTCATATGAATATAAACGTGCTGCATGATCGAAAACAGAACCATTTACCATAATCTCATCAGCTTTTGTTATATTTAAAACTGTTTGTAGCTTTTCAGTAACGGTTTCGATTGTACCAATAGCAGATAGTTTCATTTGATTTTCAAGTGTTTCTTTTTCAAATGGACTCCAAATTTCATCCATATCGTCAACTGGTGGTTTTAAAAGAGCTGGTTTACCACCTCGAACTAAGTTTAAAAATGATTGTTGCTGTGTTGTGAAAAGTCTTTTTGCTTCTTGATCTGTGTCAGCAACGACAACATTTAAGCCAATCATTGCATATGGTTCATCTAATACATCAGATGGTTTAAAGTTATTGTGATACAACTGCATTGCTTGGACTGTATAGTCTGGTGCGAAATGTGCTGCAAATGCAAATGGTAAACCTAATTCAGCAGCTAACTGAGCACTAAAGCCACTTGATCCTAATAACCAAATTGGTATATTTAAACCTTCACCAGGTACAGCTTGAACCGTTAAACTGCCTATTCCACCTGGCGGATTAAAGTAATTACGTAATTCCTCTAATTGGGCAGGGAAGTCTTCGTGGCTGCGTAAATCTCTACGTAACGCTCTAGTTGTAGACATATCACTGCCAGGGGCACGACCTAATCCGAGATCAACACGACCTGGATGTAGTGATTCTAATGTACCAAATTGTTCTGCTATGACTAATGGAGCATGATTTGGTAACATGATGCCTCCAGAACCAACTCGAATCGTTGATGTTCCACTTGCAATATGTCCAATTATAACTGAAGTAGCTGAACTTGCAACTGCTGGCATATTATGATGTTCGGCAAACCAGTAACGGTGATATCCCCATTTTTCTGCATGCTGTGCTAAATCAAGACTATTTTTAAAAGCATCTGCAGGAGTGCTTCCTTCAACAACTGGTGCTAAGTCTAATACAGATAAAGGTATTTCACTTAAATTCTTAGCAACTTTATCTTGGAAACGATTATTCATCATAAAATTTTCCTCCTAAATAACAATTTTCAATATATGGAAATAACGAGACGTTTTCATTTGATAAACTGTGTTTTAATTATATACAGTATGCTAAGATTATAGAAAATCTAAAGACATAATACAAGCTTTTGAACTTGGAAATATTTATACAGGAAAACTTCATATGGTAACAAGAAGTACTTTTGGTAAAAAGAAAAAAATTTGTAAATAAATGTATAGAATAAATTTTTAGAATCATACTATCTTTAATCTGATAAACAACATCAGAGCATCCAAAAGACAAAGGAGTCGACAACATGGCAAACAGAAGATCTTCAAATCAATATGCTTCACCAAATGCAAATTCAGCAATTGAGCAAATGAAGTTCGAAATAGCTTCTGAATTTGGAGTGCACTTAGGACCAGACACAACTTCACGCGCTAACGGTTCAGTTGGTGGAGAAATTACGAAGCGTCTAGTTCAAATGGCAGAACAAAGCCTAGGCGGATATGCTCGTTAAATAAAAAATGAGGATGGAAAGCATACTTTCTATCCTTTTTTTATTGTCTAAAAACAACTAGATCCTTCTAGTAAATCGTTATCTACTCATTTAAACAAGACTAAAAACTACTATATACTTGCAAGGGAAACAAAAACGGGGGATAATAATATCACTGGATGGTGATAAATATGTCAAGTTGTAAAAATTCCGTTACACCTAAGTGGTTCGGATTTGCTATTCAGGCATTAGTTTTACTAGCAACAACAGAAGGGGTTACACCAAGTAAAGCAATCGCAAAACATATTAGATCAGGTGTTTCATTTATGAGAAGAATCATGGCTCCCCTCGTAAAAGAAAAAATAGTAGAAGCAAGAGAGGGACGAGATGGCGGCTATTTATTAGCTAAGTCACCTGAGGAAATTACCTTAAAACAAGTCTTCATTGCCTTACAAATGACAGAACCTCTATCAACCGCACTAATTGAATCCACATCTGACTGTACTAGTGGACGTGTAATGAACAATGTATTTTCAGACTTTGCAATTGAAGCAGAAGAGCACTTACTTGGCTTTTTATGTAACTATACTTTGGCGGATTTTGTAAGACGTGCCAGTCATAAAACAATCGAATCACTTTAAAAATATCGTACATTTGGATGTACGATATTTTTATTTTGTTGGGGACAGAGGACTACATATATAAACCAGAGTGTGCAAAGCTGTCATGTCTGCGAATAACGAGTTAGGTGCAAATAAAATATTCAAATCTGCAAATAACAGTCAATCACTATAACACACTATTTAAAAAAATACTTTAACAATGCCATAAAGAGCTCTTAATTCGTCTCAAATGACCAAGGCATCTCCTCGAAAATGTCATAAAACAAGATCAGAGTCAAACAAACTTTTTAAAAGTGTAAGTGCACTTCATTTAATATTTCTTCCGATTTTTTAATTTGGTCTATATGAAGTTGAAACTCCAGGTAAAACTTTATAATAAATATTATTTAATGCGAATGCTGTTCCTGTGAGATATGCAACTCCGCCATTGTTTTTATTCATTGATACAGCACCGCTCACTGTTGAACCCAAAGCTCCCATACCACCTATTGGAGCATCTCTCTTAAAACCAGAATGATATCTTAATTTCACAAGTCCAGAAAAACTATAAGGCCATGCTGTAGCAGGCTTAACAGACCAATATACAGTTCTACCTGTGTCGCTTGCTACAATACTAGATCGTCCACCAGGTCCAGTAGCTGATGAAAATGGTACAATACTATACTCATTCGAAATATCACTTACAGCACTATTAGGATGATTAAAAATTGCATTAGAAATTTCTGGATCATTCTTAAAACTCCTAACTGTAATCTCATCATCCATATAGATAATTTCACCAGTTTGAAGTATTTTTTCTAGTTCTTGATCAGCATTTTCACTTGCTGATGTTGTAGTAACTAATGCAAAATAAAAAAGAATAAAGAATGTGGATAAGATGATTTTTTTCATAAAATTTTCCTCCTTTTTAATTAAATATTTTTATATAATAATAAAAAATAATAATGTGGGGTGTTTTATTTGGAGCAAAATGATTATTATCAAAATTTATTAAAAAGGCTTTGTAAAGCTAATCATATCTCTCCCCGAAAACCTAGATTTGAAAGCGTTGATGGTTTCGTAATTATTCATGTTAAAAATCATTTGAAAGAAGGAGTAGATTTAGAAAGCTTTAAAATATTAAATCTTATTTATCAAACAGTTGTACCTTTAGGCATAAAGTTCAATCAACAATTATTTTTATATCCAAATGGGGATCGATTAGATAGAGTAACGATCTCTTTTAGCAGAAATGATTATATGGTTTTAAACAAGAAACTGGAAACAGGAGATATAAATAATGAGTAAAAATAGTTTTAATTAATTATTTTTTTACAAAGCATCAGTAAAGTAATTTTACGAATTCTTTTAAATATTTATATGGGATACTATAAAAGTAACAAAAATAATTTAGAAAATTTTGGGGGAAAGTGAAAAATGTATGAATTTTTTTAGATTTAATGCATCTGTCCATGGTATGCGGACGAGGTGATAGCTTTCTCCAAGCTTTCTGACATCGTACAAAAAATTAGTCCCTTACTAGTTTCAACAAGCCTAAAAATTCTAACTTTGATAGAAAGTTAAACAAAAATCAAAAATGCACTTGAAGCGAGAACAGTTATCGCATATACTGTACTTAAATCACTTACTTACAAAAAGTAACCATCTAATATCAATCACACTATTTTTTTATTCTTTACTGTCTTCGAATAAAGAACAGTAAACGAAATAAAATCAAATGCAGTATAAAATTCTAATAATAACTATGCTTAAATTAAGCTCAGTTAAACAACAAAAAAAGGGGAGAGATTTTTAAATGAAATGGTTTACCCGAATTATTCAAGGGATATTAATTATTGCATTTCTATTATCTGGATTTGTGAAATTAAGTGGAAATACTCAGATGTTACATGATTTTAAAGAGGTTTATGGTTATTCAAAAGGGATGATGTATACGATTGGTTCATTTGAAGTGTTAGGTGCAATTGGTTTATTAGTTGGTTATTGGAAGTTGCTATTAGGTAAGCTTGCTTCAGTTGGATTAGCAATTATTATGGTAGGAGCTGTATTTACTCATTTACATGCGGGTCAAGGCATGAGTGTTGCAATGGCTCCATTCGTTCTGTTAGTGTTAACATTAATTGTATTATTTTCTAGAGGAGGTAAATTAAAATGAATTTTCATCAAAAGCCAAAGGTTTATGCTCCAACAGTTGAATTAAAAGTTGCAAATTTAGAGCGTTCATTAGCGTTTTATCAAGAGGTTATTGGTTTGAAAGTTTTGGAATATTCAACTACAAATGCTAGTTTAACAGCGGATGGGGTAAATGTTTTAATTAAATTAGAGCAACCAGACAATGTTACACCTAGAAATGAGCAAAATACTGGATTATATCATTTTGCATTATTAGTACCTACTCGAAAAGATTTAGGTATCGTGCTTAAGCATCTGATTGAAACTAGAAATCCACTTCAAGGTGGTTCGGATCATTTAGTGAGTGAAGCAATCTATTTAGCGGATCCAGATATGAATGGGATTGAAATTTATGCAGATCGTCCATCAGAGAATTGGCAATGGCATAATGAGTATGTCGTTATGGATAGTAAACGATTAGATGTAGAGGGTCTATTAGAACTTGCTGAGAATGAAGCTTTTACTGGACTACCAAAAGGAACAATTATGGGTCATATCCATTTACAAGTTTCTGATTTAAAAAGCACAGAGAAGTTTTATTGTGAAGGGCTTGGATTTGATGTTGTAACGAAATATGGAAGCCAGGCATTATTTATTTCAACTGGACATTATCATCATCACATCGGTTTAAATACTTGGCATAGTGCAGGAGGAGTTGCACCTTCTGATAGCAGTGCAGGATTAAAGAATTTTACGTTGTTATATCCAAGTGAAGAAGAAAAATCGGTGGTAGTCAATCGTTTAAAGAATATGGGAGCTTTTGTTTTTGTAGAAAATGGCGTTACATTTACAAAGGACCCTTCAGGCATCACAATCCAACTATTGGTTGGTAAATGAAAAACAAAAATACAAAAAATTTGAGTATCAGACTGATTGCTAGCGCTTGTCTTTCGAGGCGTGAAGTCTGGTGAAGAGCGGAGTTACCCCGGTCGGTAATGAACACCGCAGACAGGCGAAGCAACGAAGAAAGCGAGCGTTTGGCAGGCAGTCTGAGAGACATTTTCAACTACAAAGTTGGAGATGTCTCTTTTTTTCGTTTCTCATTTTTTCGTTGCTTTCTATCATATTTTTTCAATAAAAATAATATATTTGAACAACATGTACATTTACTAACTATGGGAGACGGGAAGAAAAAGGGAGAGTGAAAAAGTGTTACATATTGTGGTTTGTATAAAACAAGTGCCTGATACGAAAATCATTAAGATGAATCCTAAAACAAATACGATGGACCGTGCAAGTGCTCCAGCAATATTAAATCCGTATGATGCTCATGCTGTGGAGGAAGCTGTTCGAATTAAGAACAAATACGGTGGAACAGTTTCGGTTATTACGATGGGGCCACCACCTGCTGTAAAAGCTATAAGAAAATGTATTGAAATCGGTGCAGATGAAGGGTATATGATTTCAGACCGAGCATTTGCTGGGGCAGATACTTTAGCGACAAGTTATGCTTTGACAAAGGCGATTGAGAAAATAGGACAAATTCAAGCGATTGATTTAATCATTTGTGGAAAGATGACAATTGACGGTGACACTGGACAAGTTGGACCAGGGATTGCACGTCGTTTAGATATACCGCCGTTAACATCAGTTAAGAAGGTTCAAGAAATTAATAAAGAAGAAGGCTATGCAATTGTTCATCGAAAAATAGAAGATGGTCATGAAGTGATTAAAACGAGTTTACCTTGTTTA
This sequence comes from Gottfriedia acidiceleris, assembly GCF_050457485.1. Taxonomy (GTDB): domain Bacteria; phylum Bacillota; class Bacilli; order Bacillales; family Bacillaceae_G; genus Gottfriedia; species Gottfriedia acidiceleris_D. The sequence goes on along the minus strand of NZ_JBCMJM010000008.1, from coordinate 129,906 downwards.
TTTGCAGTTGAGAAGGAAATCAATGAAGTTCCTTATTCATCACTTACAAATATGATAAAGGCTGCAAGGTATAACCCGACCATTTGGGCCGTGAAGGATTTAGAAGATATTGATATTAAACAATTAGGTCTAAAAGGTTCACCAACAATTGTATCGAAAGTATGGGCTCCACCGAAGGCTAAAGGTGGAACGGTTTTTGAAGGAACTTCATTAGAAAAAGTAAATGAATTAATGAAGATTTTAAATGAGAAGAAAGAGTTATTTGAAGTGAAAGGAGGGGTATAAATGGATTTCTCAGAGTACAAAGGTATTTGGGTGTTTATTGAAGAAAACGATAAAGTCATAGCACCCGTGTCACTTGAATTGCTTGGAGCTGGTAAAGAATTAGCAGAAAAACGTGGTTGCGAATTAGCAGGATTATTAATTGGTGAAAATGTGAAATCATTAGCCCCTACGTTATTTGAATACGGTGCTGATATCGTTTACGTATATGATGATCCAATTTTTAAGGATTATCGTACCGAGTCTTATATGAAAGCAGTACTCGAATGCTGTAACAAATATAAGCCCGAAATCTTATTGTATGGCGCAACTTCTAAAGGGAAGGATTTAGCAAGTGCAGTTGCAACTGACTTACCTACAGGTTTAACAGCCGATACAACTGTATTAGATGTTGAAGAAGATACAGGACTATTATTAGCTAGTCGTCCAGCATTTGGTGGAAATATAATGGCTACTATTCTTTGTAAGAAATATAGACCTCAAATGGCTACAGTTCGTCCAAAGGTAATGAAAGCGCTCGCTCCGATTCCTGATGCTGAGGGAGTTGTAATCGAAGAGGAAATTGATTTAAAAGAAGAAGATATTCGTACAAAAGTATTAGAGATTGTACGTGCAACAACAAAAAAGGTTCGCATTGACGAAGCCGATATTATCGTAGCTGGTGGTAAAGGATTAGGTAGTAAAGACGGATTTCAGTTGATTCATATGTTTGCTGAATCGATTGGAGCGGCTGTTGGAGCAAGTCGTGATGTAGTTGAAGCTGGCTGGGTTGAACATCATCATCAAGTAGGTCAGACTGGCGTGACGGTTACACCAAAAATTTATTTTGCAATTGGGATATCTGGCGCAATACAACATATTGTTGGGATGCAAAATTCAGGTCTCATTATTGCGATAAATAAAGATCCGAATGCGGCAATTTTTCAATCTTGTCATTATGGCATCGTAGGAGACGCATTTGAAATTGTACCAATGCTGATTAACCAATTCCAAGAAAGTTTTTCTTTAAAGGAGGAAAATCACGATCATGCCGGAAAAATTTGATGTAATTGTCGTTGGAGCAGGCCCAGCAGGAATTTCATGTGCATACGAGCTCGCAAAAAATGGTGTTAATGTTGTCCTTATTGAAAGAGGAGAGTATCCTGGTTCGAAAAATGTTATGGGTGGCGTATTGTATCGTAAAATGATGGAGGACGTTATACCTGAATTTTGGAAGGATGCACCAATTGAGCGTGTGATTGTAGAGCAACGAGTTATGATGCTTGATAAACAATCTGCCACTACCTTTGGATATAAAGGTCTTGAATTTGCTGAAGAACCTTATAATAATTTTACGGTTCTTCGCTCAAAGTTTGATCAATGGTTTGCTCAAAAAGCAGTCGAACAAGGTGCATTATTAATCAATGAAACAGTTGTTCTCGAGTGTATTGTTGAAAACGATATGGTTGTTGGGGTAAGAACGGATCGACCTGATGGTGATTTATATGCCGATGTGGTAGTACTTGCTGATGGCGTAAATTCACTTTTAGGAAAATCTTTAGGTTTCCATAAAGAATGGAGACCAGATGAAGTCGCTTTAGCGACAATGGAAATATTAAAGCTGGATAGTAAAATAATTCAAGATCGATTTGGTCTTGAAGGTAACCAAGGGGTAGCAATCGAGCTATTTGGAGATGCGACAAAAGGCATAGTTGGCACAGGATTTTTATATACAAATAAAGATTCTCTTAGTATTGGGGTCGGTACATTATTATCCGGAATGATTGAAAACAAATTGAAACCTTATGATTTACTTGAATACGTTAAGAATCATCCGATGATAAGACCGTATATTCAAGGAAGCGAACCTCAAGAATACCTTGCTCATTTAATTCCAGAAGGTGGGTACAAATCAATTCCTAAATTGGTAGGAAACGGAGTATTGGTAATTGGTGATGCAGCACAATTAGTAAACGCAATTCATCGTGAAGGCTCAAATATGGCAATGACATCTGGAAGATTAGCAGCAGAGACCATTATCGAAGCAAAAGCGATTGATAACTACTCTGATGTTGCTTTAAAACCGTACGCTGATAAATTACTAAATAGCTTCGTAGGACAGGATTTGAAAAAATATAAAGATGCAACACATCATTTTGAAAAATTCCCTCAATATTTCGAGCAATACATTCCACTATTAAATAAATCTGCCAGCCAAATGTTTACCGTAGATGGTACATCTAAATGGGAAAAACAAAAGAATATTATGAGTAATATAGGAGGAGCAAAGGCTAAACTTAAGCTTGCGAAAGATGTATACAAAGCATGGAAGGTGATGAAATAAATGAGTGAGACAAAAAAAGAAAGTACTATCGAAGAAAAGCAGTATCTCGTTCGTTTTAATGCCGATACAAAATCGCACTTAACTGTACTAGATTCCGATATTTGCATGACAAAATGTCCCGATAAAATCTGTACGATATTTTGTCCAGCAGAAGTTTATAAATGGGAAAATATTCGAATGCATGTTGGATACGAAGGATGTCATGAATGTGGAAGTTGTAGAATAGGCTGTCCTCATCAAAATATTAAATGGGAATATCCGAAAGGTGGGCACGGAATTATATTTAGATTGGGGTGATCGAAAATGTTCTCGATAGGCAACTATGTTATGTTTAGCTTAGATGGTGCTGTGGGAACGGTTATGGAAACTAAAGATAATCATTGCTTAGTAGCTTGGGAGGATCGTGTTTGTAGTTGGGCAAGTTTCGATCTACTAAGGAAAATTAGTTGCGCAGAATTAATTCAACTCTTCACTCCAAAATAATTCACCTTTTAAATGGATCGATATAAAAATGGGGGCTATATGAGAGGTAAAACAACCTCCCATATAGCCCCTAATTACATATTTAAGCACGTCTGAATGCTTGTAACTGATTCAACCTCAAAATAAGACAACTACTACTAATTTAAAAGAAAAATTTTTCACCTTAACCCGTATACCATAAAAACAATTCTATATGTTCCTTTTTCTATTTTCACTTTTTGGGGTTCTTGGATAGGTGCTTTATCCGATTTCGATTTACATCCTACTTTATTCTTACAGGATTTAATTAAGTTCTCACTGTTTTTAGGTTTAGATAATTTTGTTTTTTCTTTTTTACCAGTTTCAAGTTTAGAGTGTTTAGTTTTATAAATTATTTTGGTTGGCTTAGTACTTGTCTCTTTTTCTGTTGCTTCTTTATGTTCTGCTTCATTTGAAGGATCTGTAATAGAGGTAAAAATAAATAAAACAAATAAGGTCCCAGTAATAATAAAATTCTTTAAAGACTTTCCGTTCATTTTAAAGAAAGTGACAATCCCCTTAATAATAAAAAATAGGATTCCTATTAGACATAAAAATTCAATAAACGTGTACAATAGTTAGCCTCCCTAAATTTCGCCACATAATAACTATTCGTTATAGAGGACTAAATTACCTTTTTAAAGTTAATTGGAGTGTTACTAAAGTATAGGTAAATTCCATTTGATAAAATAGTGGGTGCTATTTTCCTGTATGCAACTATTTTATTTAGTACTTTAGTTGTTATTGTTTTGTAATTAAAAATGGAGGAGGATATACATTGCAGAACCTATTAGGCATCTAGTAATATATTCATAAAAAAAATAACTCCTTTAGAACTAATTATGATCTCTTCTTCAATAATATTCATACAGTTCATCCACTCTAACTATTAATAGGAAGATTTCTATTAATATAGAAGTATTTAGTCAAATTTTATTTAACACCTAGCCACTTAAATTAAAAAGTTCCCCAAAATGTATCTAAGTTATTTAATGTAGAATACATTTTTACACAAACCTAGGGGACACTATAGGTAATAATAAATGTTGATGTGCCAGCATTTCAAAACTATATACTTTTAAATGCTAATGTTATTAATAGATATAGTATCTAACAACTATATCTTTTTTATTTTTAGTTTAAGGGAAAGGTCGAATTAGACATTAAGGTTAAAAGAATTAGAATTTACCAAAACTATACAATTCCAACGTAATAATAAAAAAAAGCAAAGCTATAATTAAATTCGTTCAATAAAACACGAATAATATCATTGACTAAATAATAGATTGAATTTATATTTAATTTTAAATATTCGGACAATTAGGGGTGTTTAGATGGGAAATGCATTAGTGTTTCAGTCAGATTTTGGATTACTAGATGGAGCAGTTAGCGCTATGTATGGTGTTTCTTGTAGTGTAAATCAAGATATAAAGATTTACGACTTGACCCATGATATACCTCAATACAATATTTGGGAAGCTTCTTACCGACTTGTACAAACAATGAATTACTGGCCAGTAGGAACAGTATTTGTTTCAGTTGTAGACCCAGGTGTAGGCTCAGATCGTAGAAGTATAGTGGCTCGCACAAATACGAATCACTTCATAATATCACCTGATAACGGAACATTAACACATGTTGGCAAAATATATGGAATCAGCCAATTAAGAGTCATTGACGAAGAAATTAATAGACTACCAAATTCAAGTGAATCTTATACTTTCCATGGTAGAGATATATTTGCTTTTACAGGTGCAAGATTAGCTTCAGGAATAATTGACTTCGAAAATATTGGCCCAGAAGTGGATTCAAATTCTTACATAAAATTACCAATTAAAGAATGTTATAGTGAAAACAATGCGATAACAGGAACAATTGATATACTTGATGTACGATATGGTAGTATTTGGACGAATATTGGTCGATCAGATTTTCTCAAACAAGGCGTTTCTTATGGAGACTTTGTCGAGGTACTAATTACACATCAAGGAAGAAAAGTATACAAAGAAGCAGTAAAATATGGAAAATCATTTGCCGATGTAGCAATTGGAGAACCAATCTTATATGCAAACAGTCTAGATCAAATGGCAGTCGCTGTAAATCAAGGCTCGTTTACTGATGAATACGGAATTGATACAGGTATAGACTGGGAAATAACACTTAAAAGTAAGTAGGGAAGGCTCGAAAGTAACAAGTACTTTTAGGTAATGAGAAAAAGAATTATTTTTCCTTATTCCCAAATTTTTTTAGTAATTTTTCATTAAAATTTTAACTTGGAAGTTTACTTATATTTAAGTAGGCTTCTTTTTTTTTAGTGGATTTTAATCGGGAAGTTGGAGATTTCGAATTAAAATTTATAAAATCACGTGAATTATTTCACGAAATATTCATTTTTGACTCTATTAAATTTCTTATATTTAGGGGATTTGTAAAATTAAAAGTAAAAGTTTAGTGAATGTTTTCACAATTTATTCACAGACAATTGTATTTTCCTTTACTATAATTGGCTGTAACTTCTAGATAGATGTTGAGTCTTTTTTTGAAAGCATCTTTATATGAAGAATTTTTTGTAAGGGGTTTTGATTAAATGAAAGTTTCAAAAATTGTAGCAATTGGCGTAGTAAGTTTTTCAACACTTGTTGGAGCGGTAAATACATCATTTGCAGCTGTTACGTCTCAAGCAAATTCAAAAGCAGCTATTAATTTTACAGAAGGTTCTGGTCCAGTAACACCAGTAGATCCAACCGACCCATCAACTCCATTAGAGCCAATTGGTCCTACTGATCCAACAGATCCTCCTACAGGTGAGACAGGTCCGTTAACTTTGGACTTTGTTTCTTCAGTTCAATTTGGTTCGAAAGAAGTTTCAACTAGTGATCAGGTTTATTCTTCTACCTCTAAAAAGCCTTTTATCCAAGTTTCTGATCGCCGAGGTACTGGTGCAGGGTGGAAAGTGACAGCAAAAGCTAGTAAGTTTACAAACGGTGCAAGTGAATCACTGCCCGGCGCGGTTCTTACCTTTAAAAATGGATCAGTTGTAACCCCAGGTAGTGGAACTGGCCCAGCGCCTGCTCAAACGATTACACTAAATACAGATGGATTAACTGAATCTTCAGTTGTTACTGCTGAACCTGGTACGGGACTTGGTACTTGGTTAACAAGATGGTTAGGCCCAAATCCTGATGTTAATGATGGTGCAGTAAATAATAATGTAACATTACAAATTCCTGGTGGATCAGCAACGATAGGTAATCATGAAGCCGTTGTTACTTGGACACTTGTCGATGCTCCAGGTGTATAATTGAATCTACATAAAAAAGCTTAATCGATATTTATAGCCTGATAGGTACATTCTATTAGGCTTTTTATATTTTTCCAATTAAAAATTCTGTATAATTTAAACTGTCGTTAAGGACATCTTAGAAACTAAAGGTGGAGATTTTATTGGAATCGTATTCTAAATTAGCAAGTAGATCAAGTAGGTTATTAGCAATATTGGTTGATGGATTTATAACTTTTCTTTTTATTTTTGCTTTTTCTATACTTACTGGGATGACAAAGTTTTCAACGTTTATTAATCCTACTAGAGTAGACAAATTTGATATTGGTTCTTCTCTAGTATCCATCATTAGTGTCATTATATTTTTTATTTTGATCCCTACATTTGTTTGGAAAGGACAAACAGTAGGAAAGCGTTGGTTAAAAATTGCAATCGTTAAGAACGATGATCAAGAAGTAAATTTAAAGACAATGATTATAAGAGAAATTTTTTTCCTTTTTGGATACATAAAAATACCATATTTTTCATTAGTTGTAGGTTTTGTTGCATTTGTTGATCCGTTTTTCATATTTTCTGCAGATCGAAGAACATTTCATGATTTAATTGCAAAAACAAAAGTAATTGATGTTTAAAATAAAAAGAAAGCTCCTTGAGCTTTCTTTTTATTTTAATATTTTCATTTGGCTTATATGGGCACGAGTTTCTTCAGTACCTAATTCATAAATCATCGCATAGGCTTGTTTTAAAAAATAGTCATATCCATCATTATTTTCTTGGCTCCAATTTGTGATTGGAATGATGAAAGCAGTTTGAATACCTGCTGCTTCATCATAACTGTCAATCTGATGGAAAATTCTTTCGAGTCTATGTTTTTCATCGATTGTAGCATCGATTTCTAACTCATAAGGTGCGTCCCCTTGATTTGGAACAATTGTTTTTGCTTGAACGGATACATAATATCTCCTTTTTTCCATATAGATCTCCCTTTTACGTATTTTTGGTTATCATTTTTATTATCCTCACCGACCAGTGCTTTATTCAAAATTAATAATCAGCTCGAAAAACTTAAAAAGGAATTTCATAAATCATATTGAAATATAAATTTGATATTAAGATAATTTACGTATAGATAAGGGGGGAATTTATGAAGGGACTATATCGAGACTTTTTTCTTCATTTCGATATTATTGTGATGGGGGTACTTTTTTTAATTGGCATTATTTATAGTATAGGATTTCATTTATCATGGCTTACTGTCTTAATTTTCATTATAGGATTAATCTTTTTTATGTTTAGTGAGTACGTAACTCATCGTTTCATTTTTCACATAAAAGCACCAAAAAATAAACTATTTCTTAAATTTATGAAACGAATTCATTATGATCATCATACGTATCCAGATGATTTGAAATTGTTATTTTTACCGATATGGTATAGCATTCCTAATTTAGGATCACTTTGTATAATTTATTTTTTGATATCGAAAGATCTAATTCAAGCGATCGCATTTGGTTCAGGTTTAGTTTTTATGTTACTAGTGTACGAATGGAAGCATTATGTAGCACACAGGCCAATTAAACCAATAACGAAAGTAGGACGACAGATTAAAAAGCTACATATTTTGCATCATTTTAAAAATGAAAACTTTTGGTATGGCGTATCGACACCTATTTTTGATGGAATTTTTGGTACATTGAAGGATGAGAAGGAAGTAGTAACAAGTAATACTGCGAAAGCCTTAGAAGAAAGAATGTAAACTGCAAGTAAAAGAGGTATTTTGGTTTTTTAATTGGTGGTTATTGCGGCATTATTGCCGGTCGGTTGTATAATTTTAAAATGATTAAAGAAAATGCCTAGTGTTTACGCTAGGTTTTTTTGTCGGTAAAATAGCCCATTTTATAAACTTTTACTAATAAATTAATATTTTATAAATATTGAAAAAAGGGTAAATATTTGATTGGTGTGCTTACTATACTGAGAATAAGGGGGGATGATTGTGTCATTGGATCGAACTCATTTAGAAAATGTTTTTAGACAGATAAGAAGAGAGAAATTCGAATGACTAAACTAAATTACAAAAAAATTATGCTTTTAGGATTTGGATTTTTTGCAATTAGTCTTACTTGGTCCGTCTATAATGCTTTTATGCCAAAACTTTTAAGCGATTATTTAAAGTCATCTGCATTAATCGGATTTATTATGACGTTTGATAATTATTTTGCATTATTTTTACAACCTGCCGTTGGAATGTATAGTGATCGTTTAGATACACGATTTGGTAGAAGAATGCCATTTTTAATAGTCGGTATGCCACTTGCAGCAATATTTACCTTTTTAATTCCAGTGCATAAAACACTTTTTATGTTGATCTTTTTTATTGTGTTTATGAATTTAAGTATGAGTATTTTCCGTTCTCCGGTAATAGCACTTATGCCTGATTTAACAAGAGTTGAACAAAGAAGCAAGGCGAATAGTGTCATTAATTTTATGGGTGGAATTGGTGCTTTAATTGCATTCTTTATTGGTTCAATTTTGTGGGATCTAAATAAAGGATTTCCTTTTTACTTGGCAGGATTTTTAATGTTATTTAGCTTTTTAATTCTTTTTTTCTTTATTAGAGAAAAAAGAGATGTCCTAAATTATGAGCAGGCTGAAGAAAAGGTACAATTAAGAGAAGGTTTTCGTTCAGCTATTCAGAATAAAAGTGCATTATATCTATTATTAGCAATTCTGAGTTGGTTCACTGGATTTAATGGAATTGAAACTTTTTTTACACGTTATGGGGAAGTTTATTTAGGAGTAAAAGTTAGTGCAGCGGCGTTTTCATTTGCTTTCATCTCATTAGCATTTTTAATCTTTGCAATTCCTGCCGGGTTTATAGGGACAAAAATTGGTAAGAAACGAAGCATATTAATTGGTATATTTGGAATTATCATTGGTTTTATTGTTTTATTTTTCTTAAAGGATTTATTATTCATTCGAATAGTCTTTTTGATTATGGGATGTTTATGGGCATTAGTAAATATTAATTCTTATCCTTTCTTAGCCGAGATGGCACCGATTGGATTTATTGGAACATATACAGGTTTATATTATTTATTTTCATCAATTGCTAATATTATATCACCACCATTATTAGGTGCAATTATGGATTTAATTGGATTCAAGTACATGTTCTTGTATGGTTGTTTCTTTATTACAATTTCATTTTTCATGATGCTTAAAGTAAAGGATAATCATAAAACAGTAGTCGAAAAAAATTCAAATGCATCTATATAAATTTGATGCTTTGAATTTTTTTTGGCTGAGTTTTTAAATTTTAAGCTGAGGTTTCACATAATTAAAATTAAAAAACAAATAATAATAAATGCTGATATTTCAGTGTCTTTAAAAGAGTATTTTTGAAAAAAACATTAGTTAGGAGCACTACAAAATGACAACTAATATCAATAAATTGATTGATCATACAGTTTTAAAACCTGAAACAACTAAATCTCAAATTGAAAAATTATGTCAAGAAGCAAAAGAACATAATTTTGCTTCGGTTTGTGTGAATCCAACTTGGGTCAGCCGTTGTGCAAGTTTGTTAAAGGGCTCTGAAGTTTTAGTTTGTACTGTAATTGGGTTTCCTTTAGGTGCCAATACAAAAGAAACAAAAGCGTTTGAAACGAAGAATGCAATTGAAAATGGAGCCGGAGAAGTCGATATGGTGATCAATATCGGAGCTTTAAAAGATAAGGATTATGACACTGTTGAACAAGATATAGCAGCAGTTGTGAATGCAGCAAAAGGTAAAGCATTAGTAAAAGTAATTATTGAAACAAGTCTTTTAACGAATGAAGAAAAAGAAATGGCTTCTAAGCTTTCTGTAAAAGCTGGAGCAGATTTCGTTAAAACATCTACAGGATTTTCAACTGGTGGTGCAACTGTAGAGGATGTAGCATTAATGAGAAAAACAGTTGGACCTGATATTGGGGTTAAAGCATCTGGCGGAGTACGTGATATAGCAAGTGTAAATGAAATGGTGAAAGCTGGAGCAACACGAATTGGTACAAGTAATGGAATCACGATTGTCCAAGGAAACGTAGCAACAGAAGGCTATTAATTCCTTTTAATGGCAAAGGGTGTTAAGTTTCAAACTTGACATTTACCTGTTGACCTATCAATAGTTTATGTATTATAATCGTAAAAGACATGTGGAAAAGTGTTCTTTTTTGCAATGTTTTATTGATTGTAAGTGGTAGCTTGGAGGGAGGGAAAAGTAAGATGTCTAAAACAGTCGTTCGTAAAAACGAATCTTTAGAAGATGCTCTTCGTCGTTTTAAACGTTCAGTTTCTAAAACTGGTACGCTACAAGAAGCAAGAAAACGCGAATTTTATGAAAAGCCAAGTGTAAAACGTAAGAAAAAATCAGAGGCAGCGAGAAAACGTAAATTCTAAGAGAGGGTGTTACTATGAGTCTTCTCGAACGTTTGAATTCAGATATGAAACAAGCGATGAAGGAAAAAAACAAAGACAAGTTAGCAGTTATTCGAATGGTGAAAGCGTCATTACAAAATGAAGTAATTAGCTTAGGGAATAATGTGACATTGTCAGCTGATCAAGAGTTAACAATTTTAACTCGTGAAGTGAAACAACGTAAAGACTCCCTCCTGGAATTCGAAAAAGCTGGTCGTCAAGACCTTGTGGATAAATTAAAGCAAGAGTTACTGATTCTAAAAGAATACTTGCCTCAACAATTATCTGAAGAGGAACTTCTTGAAATTGTACGTGTTACAATTTCAGAAGTCGGTGCTACATCAAAAGCTGACATGGGGAAAGTAATGAGTGCAGTTATGCCTAAAGTAAAAGGACAAGCTGATGGCTCTTCTGTGAATAAAGCTGTAGCAAGTCTGTTAAAATAAACGTCTATTTATAGACGTTTATTTTTTTTGGATTTATGAGTTACTGCAATTAAAATCTTCGAAGTGAATATAAAAAAATCAAAACCGCAATTAACTCCTTCAAAATAATCCTTCATCACATAAATCTGCTTAAATTTTCACGAAACATTACGGTTCACTAAAAAATTAACTTAATTTTACCTAAAACCCTTAAATCTTCTTATCCACAATCACACATCTGCACCATATTCAGTCTTGGAGTAAACGATATCCTTTAATTGAGCTACACATATCCTTCTACCCCTTTTAAAATTTACATAATTCCAGTTTAGAGAAAACTCGAATCAAAAGAGTCAATGGAAAAATTATTAATATTTTATTCAATATTTAACTAAGTGTGTGATTTATATCACATATAAAATTAAAGTTATTCGTTATGATGAATTCAGATGAACAATGCATTTGTTTATCGCCTATTGGTAAAGGAGAGATGAATAATGACACCGTTCGGGGACTTACACAATGATCTTGGGGGAATAGCATTTGCTTTAGGTTGGTTAATAATTGTCGTACCATTTGCATTTACATTAATCTATATTACGAAAGAGATGGCAATAGGTGACGAAGAACGACTTCAAGATGAGATTAAGCAAGGGCTTCATAACTATGCTAGAACAAATAAAAAACCATTTATAACAGAAACAAATGATTCACCACAAATGGATACAACTATGGCTAAAAGGCCGTTACTTATTAAGTTGGTAGTTTTGATAGTGAGTGTACTCATCACTTATGTTACAGTCAAAGGGATATACGGTGATGGGAATAGTGATATAACTTCAATTGGTCTTGTAGTAATGTGGAGTCTTTTCTTTCTCACACAAGGGGCTCTTTGGTGGGTTGCTACTTCACAAGGAAAACAAGATGTTTATCAAGATGTTACAAACCAAAGAAGAATGTAAAAATGTAAATAAATTTAAACCGAGAATAGATGTTTGCTCTCGGTTTTTTTCTATGCTATTACTAAAAAATCGACTATAAGATGGCTCTTGGTAAACTAAATTCTTAGATTGATTTTCCGCACCACACAGATGCCAGCACCCATATAGCCCAACACTTCCTCCCATAATCTAAAATCAATAAACCCCACCTCTATAAAATCCAAATATTCATCTTAAATTTCCTTTACCATTTTCTTTTTATATCATACCTTCTCAAAATTCATCATAAATATGATATGAAAGGGGGAGGAGTCTATCTTGAAAAGATTAGCGCATAATTTAAAAACATGGATGTCAAGTAAGATGGACTTACCACCAGATGTACTATTGGAATTGCCGCGTATTACGATGTTAGGTCAACTACATATTTATATTGAAAACCATAGAGGGTTACTTGTGTATTCGGATAATGAATTACGTTTGTTAATGAAGCAAGGGCAGTTGTTGATTAAGGGGAAAGATTTTGTTTTGAAGACGATGTTACCTGAGGAGATTTTGTTGGAAGGCGAAATTGAGCATGTGTATTTTATTAATGAATAGCATCTAGAACTTACACCATGATCAGTCTAATGAACATGGGGGATTTAGGATGAAAAACCAATGGACTTCAAAACTTACGGGGATGGTTCAAGTAAAAGTAATTGGGCTTGGACCAGAACGTTTTTTAAATGATTGTATGCGAAAGGGAATCCCACTTCGTGATGTGAAGAAAAGTGGAACAAATTCGATTACGTTTACAATTGAGTTGAAAGATTATAAACGGATCAAGAATATTCCTCGTAAAAAAGAGTATAAGGTTTATTTTATTGGGAGGAAGGGGCTGCCTTTTGAAGTTAGACGAGCATGGAAGTATTTCGGATTTGTAGTTGGTGTTGTTGGCTTTTTAGTTGTATTATTTTTACTATCAAATATGGTTTGGCGAATTGATATAAAGGGTGCTTCACCTGAAGTGGAATATAAACTTCGGAAAGATTTAACTGCAATGGGTGTTAAGACTGGCGCGTCTCAATTTACTCTACCTAGAATGCAAACAATCCAGAAAAAGCTACAAGATGATAATCCAACATTAACCTGGATTGGTGTACAATTAAATGGGACTACCTTTCATTTTGAAGTAGTTGAAAAGCATATACCTAAGCCTGAGAAGGCGTTAAGTCCACGTCATATTATTGCAAGTGAAGAAGCCGTTATTTCAAGTATGTTTGTTGAAAAAGGGAAACCTCTTGTAGTGAAGAATGACTTTGTGAAAAAAGGTCAAATATTAGTATCTGGAATAATCGGAACGGAAGAACATCCTATTTTAGTCCCAGCTGTTGGCAAAATCATGGGGGAAGTTTGGAGAGAGGAAATTATTAGTGTTCCTTTAGATACTCCGTTTACGGTGCTTACAGGAGAGAGAAAAACTAGTTATTATATTGGAACTAAGGAAAATAAAATAAAATTTTGGGGTTTTGATAAGAATAAATATAAGTCTTTTGAAGATGAAAGTAGTTCGTATCAATTTAAATTTTTAAAATGGAAATTGCCGATTTTTTTCAGTAAAAAAACAATTCTGGAAAGTGAAAAATATGTTAGAACATACTCTAAAGTGCAGGCTGCTCAACTTGGAAAACAAATTGGTAAGAAGGAATTAATGAAAAAGTTAAGTCCAGATGCCAAGATTTTACAAGAAAAAGTTTTGCACGAGTCAATAGACAATGGTAAAGTTAATTTAAGAATGTATTATAAAGTTTTAGAAGATATCACAAAAACGAAAACTATTGTTCAAGGGGACTGAGTAATGCCAGAACAACTACTAACGATTAATCAACAACTAGAGGATCCAAACGAAGCAATTGCCTTATTTGGTACAAACGATAAGCATCTAGAAATAATTGAAAATTTGCTTGATGTTAAGATTGTGTCACGTGGTCAATCTGTACAAGTTTCAGGTACGAATGAAGATGTGAAAACTGTTGAGCAAATCATTCAAGCTCTTTTAGAGGTTATTCGAAATGGAGTGAGTATTACATCGAGGGATGTTACATACTCAATTCAGATGGCTAAAGAAGGAAGGCTGTCATCATTTGCTAGGTTGTATGACGAAGAAATTATTAAGAATTCAAAAGGAAAACCAATTCGAGTTAAGACTTTTGGACAAAGACATTATCTTCGTGCGATTCAATCAAATGATTTAGTATTTGGAATTGGACCTGCTGGTACAGGTAAAACATATCTTGCAGTTGTCATGGCTGTTCAAGCATTAAAAAATAATAAAGTAAGTAAAATTATTTTAACAAGACCTGCTGTGGAAGCTGGGGAAAGTTTAGGGTTTTTACCAGGAGATTTAAAGGAAAAGGTTGATCCATATTTAAGACCATTGTACGATGCTCTACACGATGTTTTAGGACAAGAGCATACTGTGCGTCTAATTGAACGAGGAACAATTGAAATTGCACCTTTAGCTTATATGAGGGGACGTACTTTAGAAGATGCCTTTGTCATTTTGGATGAAGCTCAAAATACGACAATGGCTCAAATGAAGATGTTTTTGACCCGTTTAGGATTTGGCTCTAAAATGGTTATTACAGGTGACCCTTCACAAATTGATTTACCTAAAGGCGTAAAGTCCGGTTTAGTATCAGCTCAATATACACTAAAAGGTGTTGAGGGTATTGGTATGACAATCTTGGAACAAACTGACGTAGTTCGTCACCCACTAGTACAAAAGATTATTCAAGCTTATGATTTAGCAAAAGAATGATTCGTAGTGACCCTACATTGATAGGGTCATTTCGTATTTTTATGATGAGGTGCATTTCTAGAAAGGGGAAACAATGAATAGTTTGCAAGCTTTAATTCAGCGTTTTAAGAATCAAACTCTTGTCATATTACTATGTACTATTGCATTCAGCTTATTAAGTTTTCTTCTTTTAGTTAGTCATGTTAGACCGGTAAAATACGACATTCAGCTATTATCAATTGCTGATGATAATATTTATTCACCTATCACGATTGAGGACAAAGGAGCTACAGCTAAAAAGCGACTTGAGGCTGCAGCAAGAGTTGAGGATGTATATAAATATGAAGAAAGTTACACAAAAACGGATAGACATAGTAAATTCAATCTTTGATATTGTAACAGAAGTGAAGAATGAAAATGCAAAGAGTGATAATCCTACAGGACAAGCATTAATTGATAAAGAAACAAGTGAAGTTAAGAAAAAACTGCCTGACGATATTCGTAAAAACTTAGAAGATAGTGTATTTAGCACATTAGTTAGATCGTCAGAAGAACAGTTAAATATTACGAAAGCTTCGTTAAATACGGCTATTAACAATGTAATGTCTGAGGAAATTACGACGAACCAAATCGAAGAATCTCGTGGTAAACTACGAAACGAATTATCATATGTAAGCGTTAATCCTTCACTAAAGGATGCGATGATCTCAATTGGTGAATTTGCGATTGTGCCAAACTACTTTTTTGATGCAGAGGAGACTAAAGAGAGAAAACGTCTAGAAAGTGAAAGTGTAGATAGTGTCTATATTTTACAAGGACAAGTCTTAGTAAAAGCCGGGGAAACAATTACAAAGGAAAAATATGATCAATTAAAATTAGTTGGCTTAATAAAAAACAAACAGTCGATTCAACCGTATATTGGATTAATTTTATTAATTGGAGTATTGGCCTACTTCGTATTGAAGCAAACGGCATCTTTAAAAGAAAAAGGAAATATATACATCGTTACATACTATAGCATTGTAATTTTTACAATCTTAATTTTGAAAATTGTAAGCTTGTTTCAAAAAGTTGAGTTTTCTGGCCTTGTATATGTAGCTCCAGTTGCGATTGGGACTTTATTGTTAAAGTTTTTATTAGGTAATCGATATTTAATGGTTTCGTCGATTATTTTCTCTATTTGCGGTAGTTTAATGTTTAACGAAGATGTAAATGGCGCAATTAATTACTCGACTGGAATTTATATTTTATTTAGTTCAATCGCCGTTTTATTTTTAAATGAGGTTAAAAATAAGCGTTCAATGATTCTACATGCAGGATTTTTAATTTCGCTTGTTAATATTGCCACTCTGTTTTCTTTGATCTTAATTCGGAATGGTCAATATTCATCAGTAGAAATTGGGATTTATTTATTAATGGGACTTACTTCTGGAGTTTTATCAAGTGTCATTACGATGGGGATTTTACCTTTTGTAGAAGATTCGTTTGGAATGGTTTCCTCATTTAAACTTGTTGAGTTAGGAAGTCCAAATCATCCTTTATTAAGAAAAATTTTATTAGAGGCTCCGGGTACATACCATCATAGTATAATGGTTGCAAATTTAGCTGAAGGTGCTTGTGAAGCGATCGGTGCAAATGGTTTGTTAGCTAGGGTAGGAGCATATTATCATGATATCGGTAAAACGAATAATCCAGGATTCTTTATAGAAAATCAAATGGGTGGTCATAATCCTCATGACCGTATTAAACCGATTCAAAGTAAGGATATCATTTTAAGGCATGTAAGTGATGGAGTAAAAATACTAAAAAAATATAATTTGCCAAAAGATATTATTGATATTGCAGCAGAGCATCATGGTACAACTTTATTAAAGTATTTTTACTATAAGGAAAAAGAAACGAATCCTGATGTTAAAGAAAGTGATTTTAGATATCCAGGTCCAAAAGCTCATTCAAAGGAATCGGCTATTGTAGGAATTGCTGATAGTGTTGAAGCAGCAGTTCGTTCGTTAAAGGACCCTGATATGGAAAAAATCGAGGTATTAGTTTCTTCCATAATGCATGATCGTTTGAATGATGGTCAGTTTGCAATGTGTGAATTAAATTTAAAAGAATTACACATTGTTGAGAAATCATTGTGTGAGACTTTAAAAGGAACTTTCCATTCAAGAATACAGTATCCAGATGAAAGATAAGGTGAGAATATGGTTCAACTAGAAATTGATTTTATAGATGAAACAAATGAAGTGACTAATGAACAGCAATCTGATATAAAGGGTTTACTAGAGTGCGCACTTGAATATGAGGGTGTAACGGGTGAAGTTGAAATTGCAGTTTCATTTGTAGATGATGAAAGG
Organism: Gottfriedia acidiceleris; assembly: GCF_050457485.1. Lineage (GTDB taxonomy): Bacteria > Bacillota > Bacilli > Bacillales > Bacillaceae_G > Gottfriedia > Gottfriedia acidiceleris_D. Next base: position 112,557 of record NZ_JBCMJM010000008.1, on the reverse strand, counting down.
ATTCATGAAATTAATAAAGAGTATCGAGAGAAAGACCGAGCTACTGATGTTATTTCATTTCCAATGGAAGAATTAGGAGAAGGCGAAATTGAAATCATTGGAGTGGACTTACCACGTACTTTAGGTGATATTGTCATTTCGATTCCTACTACTAAGAGACAGGCTGAGGAGTATGGTCATTCGTTCCGCCGTGAATTAGGTTTTTTAGCAGTTCACGGATGTTTACATTTACTTGGTTATGATCATATGAATGAAGCCGATGAGAAAGTGATGTTTACAAAACAAAAGGAAATATTAGAGAAATATGGCCTTGAAAGACTCTAAAAAAAGAGCGCCATTACTTAAATCTTTTGGTTTTGCATTTAGTGGTATTTTTAAAGTCATTAAGGATGAAAGAAATATAAAAATCCACTTATTTGCAGCACTTATTTCAATCGGCCTTGCGTTGTATTTACATATTAGTCGAATAGATTGGTTAATCCTTCTGCTTATTATTACAATTGTCATTTCACTAGAGTTAGTTAATTCTTCAATTGAAGCAGTTGTAGATTTAGCATCACCTAATAAACATCCTTTAGCAAAAAAAGCGAAGGATGTGGCAGCTGGGGCGGTGTTAGTCGCTGCAATCGTTTCAATCATTATAGGTGCTTTGCTATTTTTTCCGTATTTTACTATACTACGTTAATAAGACCCCACTTTTCGTGTTCGGGCTTATAATAGGAGGCTACATAAATGGATAAACAACAACTTATAAATGAAGCGATAAAAGCTAGAGTAAACGCATATGTACCATATTCGAAATTCCAAGTTGGTGCAGCGTTACTTACAAAGGATGGTCAAGTTATTCATGGTTGTAATATAGAAAATGCATCATATGGTCTAACGAATTGTGCAGAACGAACAGCATTATTCAAAGCATATTCAGAAGGCATTACGGAGTTTTCAGCAGTGGCAGTAGTCGCTGATACAGAGGGACCTGTTGCGCCTTGTGGGGCATGCCGTCAAGTTTTATTTGAACTTAGTGGTCCAGATACAGTCGTATATTTATCAAACTTAAATGGAGCAATCCAAGAAACAACAGTAAAAGAATTATTGCCAGGAGCATTTACATCGGAGGATTTGAATGAATAAAGAAAGTTATAAATCAGGTTTTGTCTCAATTATAGGTAGACCAAATGTAGGGAAAAGTACATTCCTAAATCGAGTAATAGGTCAAAAAATAGCTATAATGAGTGATAAGCCTCAAACTACTCGTAATAAAATTCAAGGCGTTTTTACAGAAGATGATGCACAAATTGTCTTTATCGATACGCCAGGAATCCATAAACCAAAACACAAGCTTGGCGATTTTATGGTAAAGGTAGCTCAAGAATCAATTAAGGATGTTGATGCTACATTATTTATGATAAATGCCAATGAAGGATTTGGTCGTGGAGATGAATTCATTATTGAGAAGCTGCAAGGAAGTCGTAGTCCAGTAATTTTAGTCATTAATAAAATTGATACAATTCACCCTGATCAGTTATTTGATTTAATCAATAAATACAAAGATTTATTCCAATTTGCTGAAATTGTTCCGATCTCAGCATTACAAGGGAATAATGTCGATCGTTTATTAAAAGTTATTAAAACTTATTTACCTGAAGGTCCGCAATATTATCCTGCAAATCAAGTAACAGATCATCCTGAAAGATTTATCATTTCAGAATTAATAAGAGAAAAAGTATTGCATTTGACTAGAGAAGAGGTTCCACATTCAATTGCTGTTATTATTGAGCAAATTGAAAGAAGACCAGAAGGAAATGCAATATACGTGAATGCAACAATTGTCGTTGAAAGGTCTTCCCAAAAAGGAATCATTATCGGAAAGCAAGGTAGCATGTTAAAAGAGGTTGGCAAGCGTGCTCGTTTAGATATAGAAAACTTGCTTGATACAAAAGTATTCTTAGAGTTATGGGTTAAGGTTCAAAAAGATTGGCGTAACCGTATGTCTCAATTAAGAGATTTAGGTTTCCGTGAGGATGAGTATTAAAAGGCAAAAATCAAGGGACTAGGGCTTAGCATCATGGTCTAGTAATATGACCATTTGTTCAAAAAAGCCCAACATATTTTTCTTGATTTTGCAAGCTTTTTATTTGTTATTTTTATAAATTTTATACACATGAAAATCGGGAGAGAAGGTCACATTATAAGTAAGCAGGGAAAGTAATTGGCTATAGGTAATGAGCAATGAGTTGTAGCTATTCTTGAAAGGTGGTTTCTCAATGTTGAATTTTACCTGGGATGTCTTTTCTAAAACTGGAAGTGTTGAGACATATTTATTGTTTAAGCAGCTTGAACAGGAACATGTGGATCAGAAAAGTTACATTGATGAAGAAATAGCTGATATTGATTCCCTACATACTTAACCTTCATCCAATTGGATGGTGAGTTAATTGTTACAGCGTGTAGAAGGAATTGTATTACGGGCAAACGCTTATGGAGAATCAAATGTTATTATTACTCTCTTAACAAGAGAATTAGGTAAGATAGGAGTTGTGGCAAGAGGAGCAAAGAAGACGAATAGTCGACTTGCTTCTGTTACACAACTCTTTACATATGGGTCGTTTTTAATTCAAAAAGGATCTGGTTTAGGTACTTTAAGTCAAGGAGAACTGATTGATTCATTTCGTGAATTAAGAAGTGATTTAGTTGCAACTGCGTATGCTTCGATTGTTGTAGAACTTACTGATAAAGCGGTTGAAGAGAAAAAAAATAATCCGTATTTATTTGAATTGGTCCTTCAATTACTACAGCACATGAATGAAGGTGCAGACGCTGAAGTTTTGACTTATTTATTTATGACAAAAATGATACCTGTATTAGGATATCACCCATTTTTTGATCAATGTGTGAATTGTAAATGTAGTGCAAATGAAAATATATTTGTAGCCTTTTCTGTTAAAGAAGGTGGGTTTTTATGTCAGCGTTGTAAACAGACGGATCCATATGCTTTTTCTGTTACCGAAAAGTCGGTTAAGTTAATGAGGCTATTTTATCATTTTGATGTAAATCGACTTGGAAAAATTGAGGTTAGTGAAGCAACAAAGAAAAACTTACAACAAATTTTATTTTCTTACTATGATGAATATAGTGGAATCTATTTAAAGTCACGCAAATTTTTAGAGCAATTAAAAAACATGGATAATTTTCTGAAAACTAATAAAAATTCAGAAACCTAAGGAAGGAAATAGGCTACCTATTTCCTTCTTTCTTTTTTAAATTGTAAAAATAGTATATAATATTTATTAGAGAGTATAACATATTGGATAGTTAGGGGTGAGGAAAATCGAACTGACAAAGCGACAAACTCAAATACTTGAAATTGTAAAAAGTAATGGACCAATTACAGGTGAACATATAGCTGATAAGCTAGCACTTACAAGAGCTACGCTTCGCCCGGATTTAGCTATTCTTACAATGACTGGTTTTTTAGAGGCAAGACCACGAGTAGGATATTATTACACAGGAAGAACAAGCGGTGCACAAGTCATTGACAGAATTAAAAAATTGACTGTAAAGGAATTTCAGGCGATTCCAGTTGTAGTAGATCGAAGTTCATCAGTGTATGATGCAATTGTTACAATGTTTCTTGAAGATGTAGGAACGTTATTTGTTGTTGATCAAAATTCGATTTTAACAGGAGTACTTTCGAGAAAAGACTTACTCCGTGCAAGTATAGGAAATAAAGATTTGCATACATTACCCGTAGATATTATCATGACGAGGATGCCAAACATTACAATTTGCTATAAAGATGATACAATTTATAATGTAGCTAAGAGTTTAATTGAAAAACAAATTGATGCTGTCCCTGTTGTTCGTGAAAGTGAGCATGGACTTGAGGTAATTGGTCGATTTACAAAAACAAATTTTACTCGTGCGATTGTAGACTTAATGAACAATGATATGTTTTAGTAAAGTTAAGAGGTGAACATATGGGCAATTCAATCGTTTATGTTGTATCAGATTCTGTTGGTGAAACAGCAGAGCATGTCGTAAAGGCGGCTATTAGTCAATTTCATCAAAAATTCGAGATTAGACGTGTACCATACGTTGAAGATAATGCAACATTAATTGAAATAGTTCAAGTAGCAAAAGAAAATAATGGTATTATTGTATTTACATTAGTAAAACCTGATATGAGAAAGAAATTATTAGAGGAGTCGCAAAGTGCAGGTGTAATCGTATATGACTTAATCGGTCCATTAATCGATAAAATTTCAACGATTCATAAACTTGAACCTAGAAATGAACCTGGTGTTGTTCGCAAACTAGATGAAGATTATTTCCAACGTATAGAGGCAATTGAATTTGCGGTTAAATATGATGATGGAAGAGACCCAAGAGGTATTGAAAAAGCTGATATAGTCTTAATCGGTGTATCTAGAACATCAAAGACTCCTTTATCACAATATCTTGCTCATAAAGGATTTAAAGTTGCCAATGTGCCTTTAGTTCCAGAAGTAGATCCACCAGAACAACTACTTAAAGTTCCAAAAGAAAAGTGCATCGGACTAATGATTTCTCCAGAAAAGTTAAACCATATTCGAAAAGAAAGATTAATTTCATTAGGACTTCACGATGGAGCTAGTTATGCTAATATTTCAAGAATTGAAGAAGAACTAAAACATTTCAATAATGTTGTTAAACAAATTGGCTGTAAAGTTGTAGATGTTTCAAGTAAGGCAGTAGAAGAATCCGCTAATGTAATATTAAATTACTATTACCAAAACAAGCAGATTAGATAATTTTATTGAAATTAAAAATGATGATCGATCTTTTTAGACTGACACATTAGAGTAATCTAATGTGTTTTCATCTTTTTTTTAAGGAATTTAGTTAAATTAGGATCTTATGTAAAAGTTAAAATTCTTTAGTACTTATTGCTAGATTTCTTAATTAAAATAGATTATAATAAAAATTGTATGAAATGAACTAATTAATAGGTTTAACTTTTTATACTTACGAATAAACTATGAATATGTGCTTCCTAGTTTATTGAAAGATGGAAATAAAACTACATAAATCGATACATGTTGAAGGAATTACAAAAGACGTGTAGAAATTAATCATAAGCGATAAATAAATGGGTTAATGAAAACCAGAACTAGCAGTTGGATGCAATGCTTATGAACTACTGTTTAGCACTTCTTTTTAGATAATTATTAATTCATATACGACTTAATAAAGTAAATTAACTTAAGTTAAAATATATGGAAATATTTTTGTCGAATCATGAAGGAATACAGTGAGTTTTATCGAATAAAATAGTATATGGAGCTGTCAGTATGGGAAACAGAATTCCCGATGAACTTGTCGAGCAGGTTCGTCAGTCAGTTGACATAGTTGATGTAGTAAGTGAGTATATTCCTCTGAAAAAACAAGGAAGAAATTATTTTGGACTATGTCCTTTTCATGGAGAAAGCACACCATCTTTTTCTGTGTCTCCTGAAAAACAAATTTTTCATTGTTTTGGATGCGGTGCTGGAGGAAATGCGATTTCATTCATTATGCAGCTTGAAGGACTTAACTTTCAAGAATCTGTCCATCAGCTTGCAAAAAAGACAAATATCACTTTACCTTCAGATACAGTTGACACAGTCAAGAATCCACAAGCTACTGAGCAAGGTATTATGCTTGAAGCTCATGAGTTTGTCAAAAAGTACTATCATCATCTATTAGTTAACACAACAGAAGGTAAACAGGCATTAGAATACCTACTTAACAGAGGAATTTCTAAAGAGGAAATAAAGCATTTTGAGCTTGGTGTTGCTTTAGATTCTTGGGATGCTGTTACTAAGGTGTTAGAAAAACGTGGCTATCCAATGCCAATCATGGAGAAAGCTGGTCTAGTTGTTCGAAGTGAACGTGATGGTAATTACTATGATCGATTTCGAAATCGATTAATTTTTCCAATTCATAACCATCAAGGAAAAATTGTTGCATTCAGTGGAAGAATAATGGGTGAAGGTTCACCAAAATATTTAAATAGTCCTGAATCTTCAATTTTCCATAAAGGAAAATTATTATATCAATTTTACCAAGCAAAGAATGTCATGCGAAAGCAAAATCGGGCAATCTTGATGGAAGGTTTTGCAGATGTCATTTCTGCGTTTAGAGCTGGTGTCCATGATGCAGTTGCAACCATGGGAACTTCATTAACAGAGGATCAAGCGAAAGTCTTGAAGACATCTGTTGATCAAATTATTATTTGCTACGATTCAGATCAGGCTGGTATTAACGCAACTGAAAAAGCAGCTAAAATTCTTCAAAAAGAAGGATTTACAATTAAAGTTGCACAAATGCCTGATGGCTTAGATCCTGATGAATATATAAGAAAATTTGGTCCAGAAAAATTTAATACCTCTATTATTGAAGCTAGTGTATCATTAATGAGTTTTAAAATGCAATATCATCGAAAAGGAAAAAATCTTTTAGATGAAACTGTTAAATTTCAGTATATAAAAGAAATGCTACAAGAAATTGCTAAACTAAGTCAACTGATCGAACAAGATTATTACTTAAATCAACTCTCAAAAGAGTTTTCTATCTCGATTGAAGTACTTAAGAAGGAATTTGGACAATATAGTAATCAGGCAAATCGTATATCTAATGTAACAGAAGTAAAAACTGATATCAAACGCGATATTACTACTAAGACACTTCTTCCTGCACATGTTAGAGCTGAACAATTACTTTTAGCTCATATGTTAAATAGCAGTGACGTGGCTGAAAAAGTAAGACAGCTATATCAGGGTCTATTCTACAATAATGATTATTCCGAGATTATAATCCATCTTTATGCTTATTATGAAGAGGGCAATGAGTCTAATATTAGTAAATTTATGAATTACCTTCCTTCAAAAAGGTTACTTGAAGTAGTTTCAAAAATTGTCAATTTACAGATAGCACCTGAACTAACAGAGCGAGAGTTAAAGGATTATTTAGATGCATTAAACAACTATGATAAACAACAACGTATACGTGAAAAAGAAATAGATCTGAAAAAAGCTGAACGTGAAGGAGATTTTGTAAAAGCTGCAACGATTCTCCAACAAATCACACAGCTAAGATCTAGTATGAAATATGTTAAATGATTCGCGAACTTTTCGAAGGAGGGGAACAGATGGCTGATAAATCGGCTCGTTCTAAAGATACGGAAACAGAAGTAACACTTGATCAAGTAAAAGCATTATTAATTGAAAATGGTAAAAAACGTGGTGTAATTACATATGAAGAAATTGCAGATCGTTTAAACGGATTTGAAATTGATTCAGATCAACTTGAAGAATTTTATGAGCAACTAGGTGAACAAGGTATTGATATTGTTGGTGATGCTGATGATGAACCTAGAGGAACTCAATTAGAGAAGGAAGAAGAATTTGACTTAAATGATTTAAGTGTTCCTCCTGGAGTAAAAATTAATGATCCAGTACGTATGTACCTAAAAGAAATTGGCCGAGTTGATTTACTTTCTGGACAAGATGAAATCAATTTAGCGAAGCGTATTGAAGAAGGCGATGAAGAAGCGAAACGACGCCTAGCAGAAGCTAACTTGCGTTTAGTAGTAAGTATTGCAAAACGTTATGTAGGACGTGGTATGCTGTTCCTAGACCTTATTCAAGAAGGTAATATGGGATTAATCAAAGCCGTTGAAAAGTTTGATTATCGTAAAGGTTATAAATTTAGTACATATGCTACTTGGTGGATTCGTCAAGCGATTACTCGTGCAATTGCAGACCAAGCAAGAACAATCCGTATTCCAGTTCATATGGTGGAAACAATTAATAAATTAATTCGTGTTCAACGTCAATTGCTTCAAGATCTAGGTCGCGAGCCATCTCCTGAAGAAATTGGTGAAGAAATGGATTTACCACCAGAAAAAGTTAGAGAAATCCTTAAAATTGCTCAGGAGCCAGTTTCATTAGAAACACCAATTGGTGAAGAAGATGATTCACACTTAGGTGATTTCATTGAAGATTCTGAAGCTACTTCACCAGCTGAGCATGCAGCTTATGAAATGCTAAAAGAGCAATTAGAAGATGTTCTTGATACATTAACAGATCGTGAAGAAAATGTTTTACGCCTGCGATTTGGTTTAGATGATGGACGCACTCGTACTTTAGAAGAAGTTGGTAAAGTATTTGGAGTTACACGTGAGCGTATTCGTCAAATTGAAGCAAAAGCTCTACGTAAATTACGTCATCCAAGCCGCAGTAAACGTCTAAAAGATTTCTTAGAATAGGATGTTTAAAAAGAGTTTATCCTTTATTGGGTAAACTTTTTTATTTTTATCTAAAATATAAAAAAATGAAAACGTTTTAATTAGTAAATATGTCACAATAAAAATTTTGTCAAAATATATCGAATGTCCGTACTAATTATATAATTGTAGTGCTATGCTACATACTAAGTAATGCTAAAACGGTTGATCTTTTAATAATTTATTCTAAAGATCAATCATAGGATAATTTAAGCAAAAATGGTTATTATAAATTATGGAGACGCTAGTAGTAATTCCATCATTTTAAACAATTGGATACCTATTTACTTCATTTTACAGAATTGTCTTTAAATTTGCAAATACTCATTTTCCCTACTTTTTTAATAATTTTTATAATTAGTTCAATACTACTAAATATAAAATAAATGGTTTAAAGACATATTACCTATATCGTAATAGCAATTATTTATTAGAGTTTTATAATAGAATGGGTTGAATCTTTTGCTTAAGCTTTTTGTGAAAATGATTAAATTCAAAATAAAAGTTTAATGGGTGACGATGGTTTTAAATGGTTTCTTAAAAAAACTTACTTATTTCATTTATCAAGAGGTGAGTTTATACAAATATAATTTGTAATTATGCTATACAGAATTTAATTCTTTATAGTAGGAAGGTTTATATAATTTTGAAATCGTTTAACAATTTTTAAATTTATCCAATATAATACTTTTTTTATTGTTTTTAATCGTATACAATAATAATGTTATAGTAATTAATTTTATTTTTTTAAGGGGTTACATAAGGGGGATCATAATGAAACGAAATCCATTAATTCCTTTTGCTCTAATTGCAGCACTAGGAATCGCAGTCATGCTAATTATTTCATTAAAAGGAGCAAAACAGGCTGATGAGATTGCTAACGGTGATAAAAAACCAGCGCAAACAGCATCAACTAAGCCAGATGAAATATATGCTCAAACATGTGTTAGCTGTCATGGTGATCAATTACAAGGGGTTGTAGGACCAAACTTAACTAAAGTAGGTTCAAAATACTCAGAAGATCAAATCAAAGACATTCTTAAAAACGGTAAAGAAGGCGGAATGCCAGCTGGTTTACTACAAGGACCACAATTAGATGCTGTTGCTAAATGGTTATCTGAGAAAAAATAAGCAAGCATATAAAATGACCTCTTCGTTAGAAGGGGTCATTTCACTGTTTAGTCAAAGTACAATTATTTGATTTTCCGACTGTTTGAAAACGCTTGTCTTTCGAGGCGCGAAGGTCGAAGAAGAGCGGAGTTACCTAAGACGGTAATGAGCACCGCAAGCGATCGAAGCAACAAAGAAAGCGAGCGTTTGTCAGTCAGTCTGAAATGACCTCTTCGTTAAGAAGAGGTCATTTTGGTTTCTTGACTACAATAGTGTAAAATGATGTTATGAAAATAAAATGAAATGGTGATTTTGTTATGAATGAAGTAAATTTATCAAAGCGTTTAAAAAGAGTATTTGATTACATACCAGAGGGCACGAAATTAGCAGATATTGGATCAGATCATGCTTATTTACCTTGTTATGCAGTTTTAAATAAAAGATGTTCTTCAGCAATTGTAGGGGAAATTACTGAAGGTCCGTATAATTCAGCACGATCTACGATTCGTCAAAGCGGTTTAGAAGGATTTGTAGAAGCGAGAATGGGAGATGGGCTGGAGGTTTTAGTACCAAACGAAGTAGATGTTATAACAATAGCTGGAATGGGTGGCTCTTTAATTTCTAGCATATTGGAAAAAGGTAAAGAAAAACTTCAAGGTGTTGAAACGTTAGTGTTGCAACCAAATATTGGTGCAAATCAAATTAGAAATTGGCTTGATCATGAAGGATATTCTCTTGTGGAAGAAGATATATTAGAAGAGGATGGAAAAATCTATGAAATTCTAGTAGCTTCTAAATCAAATCCAAATAGTGCATACAGTGAAAAGAAAGATATGGAGCTATTTATAGGTCCTTACTTATTAAAAAACAAAAATGATGCATTTAAGAAGAAATGGGAACATGAAAAAAATAATTTTGAAAGAATCTTAACTCAACTTGAATCAGCAAAACAAACAGAGGAATCAGTTCAGAAAATTAAAGAAGTTGAACAGAAACTTGAGTGGATAAAAGAGGTGCTTTCATGAAATCGGTAAATGGTTTTCAAGTAGTACAGCAATTTGAAGAACTATTCCCTAAGCATTTAGCTGAGGAAGGTGACCCAAATGGTCTTCAAATAGGTACATTATCAAAACAAGTGACAAAGGTATTAATTGCATTAGATGTCACAAAAGAGGTGGTAGAAGAGGCAATTTCAATTGGTGCTAACCTAATTATTGCTCACCATCCGATTATTTACCGTCCATTAAAAAAGATTGATACAGACAGTGAACCGGGTAAAATTGTGGAACTTTGTATTAAACATGATATAGCTGTTTTTGCAGCACATACAAATGTTGATATTGCAGAAAACGGTGTGAGTGATTTTTTAGCCGAAGCTTTACAATTAGAAAATACGAGTGTTCTCGCTCCAACTTATGTAGAAAAATTAATTAAGTTAGTTGTATACGTACCGAAAACACATGCTGAAATTGTATTAAATGCAATTTGTGATGCTGGAGCAGGTCATATTGGTCAATATAGCCATTGTAGCTTTAGTTCGAATGGAACAGGGACATTTATGCCTTTAGAGGGGACAACACCATTTATTGGGCAACAGGGGCAATTAGAAGAAGTTGATGAGGTTAAGCTTGAAACAGTTGTTCCACAATTAAAATTAAAACAAGTGCTTAGAATGATGCAAAAAGCTCATCCGTATGAAGAAGTAGCATATGATACATACACACTAGAAAATGAAGGCAAAACATTCGGGATTGGGAGAATTGGAAGCCTTAAAGAAGAGATTTCATTAGAAGAATTTGCGCATTATGTGAAAGAAAATTTAGATTTACAAGGTGTAAGAGTGGTAGGGAACTTAAGTGATCGAGTAAAAAAGGTTGCAATTGTAGGTGGAGACGGAAATAAGTTTGCTTATCATGCAAAAAGAAATGGAGCAGATGTTTATTTAAGTGGTGATATATATTACCACGTAGCACAGGATTGGAAAATGCTTAATTTAAATATAGTTGACGCAGGTCACAATATTGAAAAAGTAATGAAATCAGGTGTTAAACGTCTTTTAGACAATAAATTAAAAGAAAAAAACATTACTTGTGAAATTATTGCTTCAACGATCCACACTGATCCATTTACATTTATTTAAACGTTTTTTGCGAATTAAAAAATAGGACTTCCGGGTTGAAAATCCAGAAGTCCTATTTTTTAGTCTTTTATTCTAACTTTAGGTAGTATTTTACTTAATTCTACTCCTGATTTTGTATCCCAAGTGCTTTCATCTTTTGGATCATACTTCTCTAAAAATGCGATAACTTCACGTGTTATCGGTGTTGGAGTAGATGCTCCAGATGTAACTGCTACAGTCTCAACGCCATCTAACCATTTTAACTGAAGTTCAGTAATATCTGAAATACGAAATGCCTTTGTTCCTGCAATTTCATGTGAAACTTGTGCAAGTCTATTTGAGTTATTACTCATCGGGTCACCTACAACAATTGTTAAATCTGCTTGGCCTGCTTGATCAGCAATTGCTTCTTGGCGAACTTGAGTTGCCATACAAATTTCTTTATGAACATGAGCAGTCGGATACTTTTTAATTGCGTATTGAATTAATTCTACTACGTCCCATTGGCTCATAGTTGTTTGATTTGTAATGATAATTTTATCAGTAGGAATTTCTAAAGCATCAATATCAGATTTATTTTGAATTAGGTGAACAATCGAAGGTGCGATTCCAACTGCGCCCTCTGGTTCCGGATGTCCTTTTTTACCAATATAAATAAAGTGATAGCCTTCAGCCATTCGTTCTTTAATTAAATCATGTGTTTTCGTTACATCTGGACAAGTCGCATCAATCGTCGTAAGCCCTTTTTTAATTGCTTTTGATTTTACTTCTGGAGAAACTCCGTGAGCCGTAAAAATAACAGTACCTTTTTCAATCTTATCTAGGATATCTAATCTGCTTGGACCATCTAAAGTAATGATACCTTCTTCTTCAAATGCGTCTGTAACATGTTTATTATGAACAATCATACCAAGTATATAAATTGGTCTTGGTAATGATGGATCTTTAGCAGCATTTCTAGCAATGACCATTGCATCTACAACTCCGTAGCAATAGCCTCGTGGGGTAACTTTAACAACTTTCATGGAGTAGCCCCTCCTTTATAATATTATTGTCATTTTTTATTATAAAGGAGGGAGATACTACTATACAAAGAAAAAGAAAATTTACATAAACAATTTTGGTTTTGGATTTATGTTTGATGCAGTTTCTTCAATGTTATGGGATGGTTCTACTTCTTCCGACTTAATGGGAGCTTTTTTTCTTTTTTTTGGTTTTGTTTCTTTTGTTTGCACAACATCTATTTTTCCATTTGAATCATTTTTTTTACTTTTTTGTGTGTCGACCGGGTCGTCGGTATTTACTGCTTTAAATATTTTATAGATTGAAGGGAAATTTTTAATAGCAGGAGCGTATTGTTGAATCATAGGCGTGACTTGTTGAGCTGCTTGAACTGCTCTTTGCATACCACCGATGACACCTGTAATTGAAGTGTCACCTCCCATTAAACGCGAGAAAAACCCTGGACTGCCATCGTCTTCTTTTTCGGGTGGTTGCCCAGTCATTGGGTATTGATTTTGTGATCCTTGTTGCTGATAATTACTACCGCCCTGTGGCTGCATTACTGGCTGATTTTGAAAAGGAACAGGTTGTAAAATTTTATTTTGGCTTATATATTGTTGATGTGCGTTTAACTGCGGCTGATATGAAATTGGTTGTTGATAATGACCTTGTTGCCCTACAATTTGTTGGACAGGTGGATAAAACTGTTGTTGATGTTGCAAATAAGGTTGCTGCGGTGATTGGGGATATGGATATCGTTGATCAAAATTTGGTCTTGCACCGTATGGATTTTGTAAATTTTGATAAGGCTGTTGATAACTGTTATAAAAATCTGGACCGTTCATAGGAAAAGGCTGTTTATTTTTTTTCTTAAATTTATCAAGTATTCCCAATCTAATACCTCCTTTCAAAAATACTCTTTATTACTTAGGCTATGCACAAAATTTGAAATGGTTAGTATAGGACAGAATAAAAATTAAAATGCTACTAAAGAAGAAAGAAAAATTAGAATTAGCTATATTGGGCTAATCTATTGTATAATAGATAATTGTAGCTATTTTGTACGAGGAGATAGATTCCTCATTACATAGAAAGTTTAAATTAAGAAGGTGAGTTATATGGCAATTTCATTTAAAAATTTTCAATTAAAACCATTTATTTTGGAAGCGATAGAGAAGAAACACTTTACAGAACCAACAGAAATTCAACAAAAGATCATTCCTCAAGTTAAAACTGGACGTAGTGTAATCGGTCAATCGCAAACAGGGTCAGGAAAGACTCATGCATACCTAATTCCGACAATTAATACATTAGATCCATCTTTAGATCAAGTGCAATTAGTAATAACTGCTCCAACTCGTGAATTAGCGACGCAAATTTATAATGATGTTCAAGCAATCATTGAATGTTGTCCAGAAGATGAGCAATTAACTGCAAAAAACTTCGTTGGTGGAACCGACTACAAACGTACTGTTGAAAAACTAAAAAAACAGCCACATATCGTAATCGGGACTACTGGACGTATTAAAGATTTAGTAAATGATAATGTATTATTAGTTCATACTACGAAGTATTTAGTAGTGGATGAAGCGGACTTAATGTTAGATATGGGATTTATCCATGATGTGGACCAAGTTGCATCAAAAATGCCAAAGAAACTACAAATGCTTGTTTTTTCAGCGACTATTCCTGAGAAGCTTAAACCGTTTTTGAAAAAGTATATGGAAAATCCTGAACATATTCATATTAATCCGCAACAACTTTCAGCTCAGAAAATTGAACATATTATTGTTCCAAGCCGCCATAAAGACAAAGTTAAAATGGCTAAAGATATTTTATTAAGTTTTCAGCCATATTTAGCAATTGTCTTTACAAATACGAAGAAAAAGGCTGAAGAAGTTGCTACTCAATTAGCATCATATGGCTTAAAAGTTGGTCAAATTCACGGTGATTTAAGTCCTCGTGAACGTAAAAAAATGATGAAGCAAATTCAAGATTTAGAGTTCCAATATATTGTTGCTACTGACTTAGCTTCCCGAGGAATCGATATTGAAGGGGTAAGTCATGTAATAAATATTGAACTACCTGCAGATTTAGATTTTTATGTCCACCGTGTAGGTCGTACAGGGCGTGCAAACTTCTCTGGAACTGCTATTACAATTTATGATCAAGAAGATGAACAAGCATTAGACAAACTTCAAGATCGTGGAATTACATTTGAGCATCGTGAACTTAAAAAAGGTGAATGGGTTGATTTAGGACCTCGCTCAAAACGTAAGCTACGTAAAAAAACTGATCGAAATTTAGACGCAGTTGCTGGTAAAGCAATTAAAAAGCCATCTAAAGTTAAACCTGGCTATAAACGTAAACTGAATGAACAAAGAGAATCATTTAAAAATAAAGTGAAAAGAAAAACGAGCAGATAATTTGTAAAAAGAAAGGAAGAATATTCCTTTCTTTTTCTTTTATTAACAGGCGAACAATTTAACCATAATTGATTTTCATGTTAAAATGGTTACGATGATTAACTAAGGTAGGAGCTGAAAGAATGTTACGAATAGGATCTCATGTTTCAATGAGCGGTAAGAAGATGTTTTTAGCCGCTAGTGAAGAAGCTGCAAGCTATGGTGCTAATACATTTATGGTGTATACAGGTGCGCCTCAAAATACACGTCGTAAAGCAATTGAAGATTTAAATATTGAAGCGGGTTTAAAACATATGGCTGAAAATGGAATTGCTGATATAGTAGTCCATGCACCATATATTATCAATATTGGAAATACTACAAATCCAGCTACTTATGAATTAGGTGTTGAATTTTTACAAAAAGAAATAGACCGTACCGCAGCATTAGGAGCAAAACAAATCGTATTACATCCAGGTGCTCACGTAGGTGCTGGTGAAGATGCTGGTATCGACAGAATTATTCAAGGTTTGAATGAAGTATTAACAGCTGAAACTCCAGTACAAATTGCGCTTGAAACGATGGCTGGAAAAGGTTCAGAATGTGGTAAGTCATTCGAAGAAATAGCGAGAATTATGGAAGGTGTACACTATAACGATAAATTATCAGTTTGTTTTGATACATGCCATATTAATGACGCTGGATATGATATCGTTAATGACTTTGATGGTGTCTTACAGCAATTCGATCAATTAATTGGGATCGATAAAATAAAAGTACTTCATATTAACGATAGTAAAAATCCAATGGGAAGTCGAAAAGACCGACACGAAAATATTGGCTTTGGATCGATTGGATTTAAAGCATTAAACTATATTGTTCATCATCCACAACTAATGGACATCCCTAAAATTTTAGAAACTCCATATGTTGGTGAAGATAAAAACAACAAAGTACCACCGTATAAATTAGAAATTGAAATGTTACGCAATCAAGAATTCAATGAAAACTTAATTCAAGAATTATTGAAAGCTTAATTGAAAGAAACCAGCTCATTTTAAATAATGGGCTGGTTTTCTTTATTTTCTTTTTGGACTGCAAATAAAATCTAGCATCGCAATTAAAATCGGTAAAACTGAAATTAAAATTAGAGTATCGCAAATAAATTTATCAAAACTGCAATTAAACTCCTAAGAATCGCAAATAATATCCAAAATTACCCATACCCCTTAAGGTATTTTTGCTTAAAAATCAGATAAAAGTAGAAACCTTAAATGAAAACTTGCAAAATAAATTACAAATAGAAAGCAATATAGAGATATACGCCTACTAGCGCTAGTAATATAAAAAAGGGCACCCATATGTCAGTTAATCCGACTTATGAGACAGCCCCATTCGATCTAGTTTATAATTCTATTTCTACAACCTTTTTTAACTTACTATCCAAATATGAAGCAATTATTTTTCCGTCTTTAATTCTTTTCACAGTGACAACATTACTAACTAATTCGTGATCATGTTCGTCTAAGTGCATTAATTTAATATAGACCACATGTGCCTTGTCACGTTCGATTAAACTACTAGCGATATTAAGAGCTAAGTTATGGCTTAAATCATCCATATGAAACATGTGTTTGAATTTCACTTCGTCATCTGTTTCTTTGTCTAAATAAATTATTTCATAATGTAGCTCATGCAAATCCATATTAATCCCTCTCATTTCGTTTTAGAATAGTTAAGTGATTCTTTGTATGAGCATTATATGATTTGTGAAATGAGTAGAGTTATAAATTAAAGCTTTTTAATGAACATTTTAACCAAGCTTAAGTAAGCTTTTGAAAAATAATATCAATTTGTTGTGCAGTGGCTTTAGAGGTAACATTTGCAATTTGGGAAAGAATTTGTTTTTTATGTTCAGCGTCATAAATATTATAATTTTTCCCGTTTAATATTGCAGCCACTTTATTGGCTTGATCTGGCGTAATATACACTTGATATTGTTGGCTTAATTTTAATAAATCCTTTGGTGTTATACTATTTACCTTTTTATTTATGAGAGTTTGGATAATATTCATTCTGAACCTCCTCTTAAGTGAAATATTTCATCAATAAATTTTATGAAAGGTTATTATAAATAATGAGCAAAGGACACTAATCTCAATTGATTTTTCAAAAATAATATGTATTACAGTAGGAGGAAGTGTAAAAAACTGTGACATTTCTATGATTTCACATGGAGATTCAGAAGAAAATAAACGACGATTCTATTCGCAGTTAATCTTATTACTGGATAATTGAGGCGTCGTAAAGCGGAATTAAATAAACAACTCAATTAAACTATTAAAATAGAAAAGCTTGAATTCATGATAGAATTCAAGCTTAATTGTTTACTATTAGTGGATTGCTTTCTTCTTAAACTTTCCACCTTTAACATCAGCTATATTACCGATTGCTACAAAGGCATTTTCATCATAGTCTTCAACAATCGATTTTAATTTTGCTTCTTCAAGTCTTGAGATGACTGTAAAGATGATTTTTTTATCTTCACCCATAAAGCCACCTTCGCCATGAAAATATGTAACTCCTCGACCTAATCGGGCATTTAATGCATCGCCGATTTCTTTATCATTATCACTAATGATCCAAACAGATTTAGTATCTTGGAACCCTTCAATTGTTAAATCGATTGTTTTAAATGCTACATAATAGGCAATTAATGAATACATAGCATTATCCCATCCAAATACAAACCCTGCACTTCCGAGAATAAATACATTAAATGCCATAACAACCTCACCAATTGAAAAAGGTGATGATTTTGTTAAAAGTATGCCTATAATTTCAGTCCCATCAAGTGAGCCACCATTACGAATTACTAAGCCTACGCCAATTCCTAAACCTAATCCACCAAATAATGCTGCTAGTAAAGGGTCATTAGTTAAATGAGGAATGTCCTTAAAAAGAGAGGTAAATACTGAGAGTACAGTGATACCAAATAAAGTTGAAATAGCGAATGTTTTACCGATTTGCTTATAACCTACTATTACAAAAGGTAAGTTTAACAAGAATAGAAAAATACCGAGATTAATCGAAGTAATATGGGAGAGGATCAGAGAGATACCTACGATTCCACCATCAATGATATCAGTTGGAATAAAGAATGCTTTTAAGCAAGCTGCCATCAATGCAGCTCCTAATGTAATAAAAAACCCCCGTCTAATAATCTTAAAGTTTGAAAGCTTACGATGTGTAATTGCGTTCAAAAAACCACCTCTTTATCTATATTTATATGTTAATTGTAACATATTGTATTTTTCGTCACAAAGTGATAAGACTTATTTATTAAAAATACATTAAAAAATCACCAGAGAAATTAAGGGATTTAAAGTTTAGATAAAGATGAAATGAATTAAAAAACGAGTAAATATTTTGCCGAGTTTTCTTTGTTTACAAATAAGAAGTATTCTCTTATACTAAGAACTTGAAGTAAAACGTAATTATTCCTAAATAGATGAAGGTGTTTTAATAAATGAGTCAAGATATCATAAAAATTGAGGATTTGTCTTATAGCTATGAACGTCAAAAGGTATTAACAGACATTAATCTTCTAGTAAAAAAAGGAGACTTTTTAGGTTTAGTTGGTCCAAACGGTAGTGGTAAATCAACTTTACTAAAATGTATATTAGGTATCCAACAACCAGATGAAGGAAAAATAGAGATATTCGGTACAGATATTCGAAAAATGAAAAGTTGGGATAAGATTGGTTATGTATCTCAAAAAGCGAATAGTTTTAACTCTGGATTTCCAGCATCGGTTTTTGAAGTAGTATCATTAGGTCTTGTTTCTAAAATTGGATTGTTTAACGGTTTTAAAAATTCGGATAAACAAAAAGTCGCTGAGGCTTTAAAATCAGTTGGAATGTATGAATTTGCAAATCGTAATATCGGCGAACTTTCAGGTGGACAACAACAGCGTGTCTTTATTGCGCGAGCACTTGTAAGTAATCCCGAACTATTAATACTCGATGAACCAACCGTTGGGGTAGATGCTGAAAATGTAGAAAGCTTTTATCAATTACTTAGCGATTTAAATACTAAGCTTGGTATTACTTTATTATTAGTTTCACATGACATAGGCATTATTACTGATAAAGTATCACATGTTGCATGTTTAAATAAAAGACTACACTTCCATGGTAGTCGAGATAAGTTTAAAGATGCTACTGAGAAGGATTTGTCTCTTCTATATGGCCATTCTGTGCATGTACTATCTCACAATCACGAGAATGGAGGAGATCGAATATGATGGATTTCTTTCACTATGATTTTCTGAGAAATACATTAATCACTGGTATGATAATTGGAGTTATGGCTCCATTATTAGGTGTATTTGTTGTATTTAGAAGATTATCACTTATTTCTGATGCTTTGAGTCACGTTACTTTATCAGGAGTTGCAGCAAGTCTTTTACTTGAAAAGTTTTTCTTTACATCTGGCTTTATTAGTCCTTTATTTATGGGGATGACATTTTCAGTTGCAGGGGCATTTTTAATTGAAAAACTAAGAAGTGTTTATAAACATTATCAAGAGTTAGCAATTCCAATCATTCTTTCAGGAGGAATGGGATTAGGTGTTATTTTAATTTCATTAGCTAATGGATTTAATACAGATCTATTTAGTTATTTATTCGGTAGTGTTAGTGCTGTGTCACAAGAAGATTTAATTACTGTCATAATTATAGCTGTTTTTGTAGTAATATCTATCATAGTACTTTATAAAGAATTGTTCCTTTTATCATTTGATGAAGAATATGCAGTTGCGTCAGGTATTAATGCAAAATGGATTCATTATTTGTTTATATTATTAGTTGCTTTAGTAGTGTCCATTTCTATGAGAGTTGTAGGTGTTTTATTAGTATCTTCTCTAATGACTTTACCAGTAGCAGCGAGCATACGAATTTCGAACGGATTTAAGCAAACAATTATTTTTTCAATTATTTTTGGAGAGTTTTCAGTTGTTGCAGGTATTTTGCTTTCTTATAATTTAAATCTCGCGCCTGGTGGTACGATTGTGATCCTGCAAATCCTTATTCTTATTTTTACTTTAAGTTTGAAGAAATTAAGAACAAGACAAAGGTAGTGATTAAATGAAATTAGCAGATGCATCAAAATTATTAAAAGAAAGAGGCTTCAAAAATACGCCTAAACGATATGATATGCTTGAATATATTTTTAGGCAAAATAAATATGTAACTGCAAGAGATATTCAACAAGCATTAAAAGATAAATACGCAGGGCTTAGCTTCGATACAATCTATCGTAATTTATCAACATTTATTGAGGTTGATGTAGTGGAAGTTACAGAACTAGATGGTGAAAAACGTTTTCGATCGAAGTGTTCTTCTTCAGAACATCATCATCATTTTATTTGTTTAGATTGTGGTAATACAAAAAGTATTTATAGATGCCCTATGGACAATTTATCTGTTGATTTACCTGGTTATACAGTACAAAGTCATAAATTTGAAATATACGGTCTATGTCCAGAATGTAGTTGAATTCTATCCACTTTAGAGAGTACAGTTGTACTCTCTATTTATTTTAGGTATAAGTACATATTACATAATTTCCCAATTTTGTTTATATTTTAATTAGAAGTGAGAAATTTTTTTAATACACTTAAAATTAGAAAGGAGTAAATGGTATGGCTATAGGAGATTTAATCTTTCAGTTGATTGTATTTTTAATACCAGTTGCCATTATTATTTTGGTTGTATTTATTTTTCGTTCCATTAGAACAAATAGGCTTCAAATGCAGAGGGTTGAAGCAAAGATTGATAAGATAAACGAAAATTTAAAAAAAGATTAATAGGCTTTATAAAATTTAATTGTTGATTTTGTACTAAAAAAAGGTTGTCTAATTAGACAACCTTAGGAACTTTGATACAACTAATCCATGAGTTAGTTGCATGATTCTGAAAAAGTTGTGATCTATCTAATTTTTAAAATTATTTTCCCTTTAGCTCTTCCTAATTCCGAGTATTCCATCGCCTTTTGAGCATCTTTAAAAGAAAAAACTTTATCAATAATGGGTTTGATTTTACCTGATTCAATATAGTTTGATATAATACGTAATTGATCTCCGCTTGGCTTCATAAACAAAAAAGTATATTGAACATTATACTTTTTTTCAAGCATAGTTAGTTTATAACTTGCTGCTGAAAATAACATTGTTTTAAAAAATCCAGAACCATATTCTTTAGCAAATCGAGCGTTTGGTAATCCTGAAACGGAAACAATTTTCCCACCGTTTTTTAGAACTTTAAATGATTTTTCGAGTGTTTCTCCCCCAAGTGTATCAAATACCGCATCATAATTTTTAAATTTTTCTTCAAATTTTGTACTTTTGTAGTCGATAACTTCGTCTGCACCGAGAGATTTTACCAAATCCATCCCTTTTGCACTTGCAGTTGTTACAACGGTAGCACCCATTAGTTTTGCGAGCTGAATTGCAAAGGTGCCGACACCGCCAGATCCAGCATGAATCAAAATCTTATGTCCTTTCTTTATTTGAAGAATGTCATGCAGAGCTTGATACGAGGTTAATCCAACGAGTGGGATTGATGCTGCTTCCTCAAAGCTCAAATTTTTAGGTTTTAATGCTATATCATCTTCATGAACTGCAATATATTCAGCAAACGTTCCCATTTTCTGTTTACGTGGACGCCCATAGATTTCATCTCCAACATTAAAACGAGTTACTTTTGTACCAACCTTTACGACCACACCAGAAAAGTCATTTCCAAGGACAAGTGGCATTTTATATTTTAGTAACATTTTGACTTTTCCATCTCGTATCTTAAAATCAACAGGGTTAATACTAGCTGCGTGTATTTCTGCAAGAACTTCATTTTCTCCAATGTCAGGTATCTTCATTTCTACCATACGCATCGGGACATTCCCATACCGTTCAATAACCATTGCTCTCATTTACTATCCCTCCAAATAACAGACGATTGACTACTACGTTTCAATAAAATTTTTGCATTAGCTCTTCAATGTCCTTCACAAGATCTTTTAATAAACCTAATTTTGTTCGTACATCTATAAAATAAAAATTCTTTGTCCCTTCTTTACGCATTAAAATTACACCCGCATCTCGCAAAATCCTTAGGTGATGCGACACAGCAGGACGAGAAAGATGTGTTTGTTGAGTGATTTCACCTACACGTAATCCTGTTTGACAATCAGTTCCCATTAACACTAACAAGATGGATTGACGAGTTTCATCTCCAATAGCCAATAGCACTTTTTGGCAATTAATAAAATCCTCTTTGATTGTATTTAGTTGGTCAAATTTGTTCATTCAATTAGTTCCTCCACAAATTAGTTTAATTGTTTAAGTTGATGAACCAATGTACCGAAAACAATATACTATTGTTGTATTCCATGCAATATTGAGAAAGTAAATCGAGACGAATCAATTTATAAAAAAACGATTTCCACATTTGGAAATCGACTTTTTTAGTTCTTATGTAACATTCGCATGCGTTAGATGCATATCAAGTTAAGATTGAAATTTATGGTACGAATAAAACAATAAATAACATAAGTAATATCATTCCAATAGGGAATGATATTAACAATTGCTTCCATTTTTGATAGTTAATAATAAATACTACCATTGATACTATTTCAAAAACCCATCTAGTTAATCTTTCACTAATGTTTAATGTATCTGGTAAATACATTGCAGTTATAAATAAAAGGATTGTCCAAAATATTGAGTATTTAATAATATTTAAAGTCAATTTATAGTTCATCGTCACCAGTTCCTTATTTACCTTTTATATTGATAATATCATATAAATCTCTATTGATTTTATTGAATTAACTTGCAAAAGTATCTTATGTTTGTTCTATAAGAGTGAGTATTCTTTTCTTATAAAACACCTTAAGACATAAAACTTCTGATGTGCTTGTATCAATAGTTTCATTCTGATAATACTCTTTATTTTAAAAGTAAAAACAATCAAACCTGAAAATGAAATGATAGCGAAAATAATCATTAAAATAGGCATGTTGATTCATCTGTGCTTCCATCTTTTTTTTACAATAGTATATCATTCCTTATTCCACAAACGTGCCATTTCTGCATTAGTTGAATAAGAATTTTCGATTTTACATTAATCCCACTCTAAGATAGTCTTTCTAAATCCATAAAAACTTCTAAACTTATTGCTTTCGTAGTAGGTTTGAGATGAACTTGTCGCTAGAAGGTCAATTCGAGTTTTAGGATATATTTGATGAACATGTTTTAACAATTTTGTACCAATTCCTAACCCACGATAATTTTCATCTATTAATAATTCTGATACAAATAGGGTGATATTACCATCTGTTAACCCTCTGAGATATCCAATGATTGATTCATTAAAACACGCTACATATTTAACATTCGAATTCTCCCAAGCTTTTTGAGTATCTTCACTTTTTTCAACGAGATTATTCCATTTTTCCTTTATGTTCAAATTATGAATCTGGGAAAAGTCACCTTCAACATAAGGACGAACAGATATATCAATTTTACTATTTAATTCTTGTTTCATACTATTTCCTCCATATTAAATTCCATGATTTTACAATTATTTATTTCGACTTTTTCCAAAAAATCACCTTTACACTTAAGCAACTAAACAGCCATTTATTTTCAAAAGAAAACAATCTGAAAAATTGCTTTAACAGAGTCTAATAAAAATTATTGTCTTTTTTTCTATTATAAGGTATAGTAAGTTTCATCCTATATGTTTAAATGTTTAAACGTATAATCTTAGTTGAGATTAAATGATAAAAATATAAATGTGAAGAGTAGGGAGAAATAAAGATGAAGTCAAATGAGACTGTATTAATTACGGGTGCATCCGGAGGAATTGGTAAAGAATTAGCTGTTTTATTTGCAAAAGATGGATTCGATTTAGTTTTAGTAGCAAGATCGAATGATAATTTAATGGAAGTAAAAAGTGAAATTGAATCAATGTCGAAAGTAAAGATTCATCTATATTCAAAGGATTTATCTAAGGAAGAGGAAATAGTTTCTTTACAAAAGGAATTAAATGCTGAAAATATTCAAGTTGATTATTTAGTGAATAATGCTGGGTTTGGATTATTTGGGGAGTTTGCAACTACAAATTTAGACGATGAGTTAAACATGATTGATTTAAATATACGTACAGTTACACATCTTACAAAACTGTTTTTAAAAGGGATGATTGATCGAAATAAAGGTGGGGTAATGAATATTGCATCTACTGCAGCATTTCAACCTGGACCATTAATGGCTGTTTATTATGCTACAAAGTCTTATGTTCTTTCTTTTACGGAAGCACTTTCGAATGAAATGAAAGGAACAAATGTTAAGGTAACAGCTGTTTGTCCTGGTGCAACAGAAACGAATTTTGGAAAACGTGCCAATATGCATGAATCAAATTTATTCCAAAGTGGAGTAGGGAATGTAAAAGATGTTGCTAAAGTAGCATATAGGGGATTTAGAGATGGAAAAACAATTGTGATTCCAGGTATGACGAATAAAATGCTAGCAAATTCTGTTCGATTCATGCCAAGAAAACTAGTGACGAACGTCGTAAGGTATATCCAAAGAAGAATATAATTTATTAAAACGACTCAGACAAATTTGGCCGAGTCGTTTTTTTTGCTGCTAAATTATGTATGAAATTCTAACTAAGAATTTTTTAGAACATGGAAGTTTAGAACTATGTAAAAATAAACAAGCAATGTTTTCAAGTCTAGTTTAGGAATTAATAAATGATCTTATCGCTGCCCGGCAGGGTGTGTAAATACTTGGAATAATACGCCAAATTTGTCGACTACTTTACCATAACATGGGCTGAATCCAGTGTCTTGTAATGGTAATTCTACTTCGCCACCTTCTGAAAGGCCTTCAAAAAATCGTTTTGAAATTTCAATTTCATTTGTAGAAATACAAATTGTTACTTGGTTTCCACTTTGGAACGGGTAACCAGGATAAGTATCTGAAAGCATTAATACTGATTCTCCGATTTGGATTGTTGCGTGCATGATTAAATTCTTAGCATCAGACGGTATCTTTCCTTCTGAATCTTCTCCAACTTCTCCATAAGTTTGACTAAATAATATCTTTGCATCAAGCGCTTTTTCATAAAAATTGATTGCTTCTTGAGCATTTCCGTCCATGATTAAATAAGGGATTAATTCTAATGACATGTTCCACGTCACTCCTTGTTTAAAAATTATTTTTGTTAATTTGAAAGAAACTTAAATATTCTAAAACGCTTGTCTATCCAGTACCATATTCTATTCTATCCATATCTAAATTATAAAATAAAGAACATACGTTTGCAATGTTGACTATTTTAAAGTTTTTCGACATAAAACGGGAACTTTTGTTCTTTTTTTATTTGTTAATTTATCCGTTATATAGAGGGGAATTGCCTCTATTGTTGAATAGTATGCATTAGGGCAAGATGTTTAATAAACTTATAGCCTAGGAGGCTGAGTGGTTTGCAGGAGCTCAAAAAATATAGAAGAAATGTCTTCATATTATTGTTTGTTATTTTTATTTCATTTATAGGACATTTTGCGAACTCATTGCCAATTGTTAGCAGAAGAATCTTAGAAGGGATTTTTTGGCTTTCGCTAATTAGTTGTTTTGGAATTATTACAAATGGAGTAATTAAGTTTAGTCAAAAAATCGGTAAGTTAGCATACTTCTTTGTTTTAGGTAGTTTAATTAGTGCTATTTTTGCATTTACAATCGAAACTTTAAATACAATAAAGGTTATAGCATTTTATATTTATTATATTTGTCTTTTTGCGAGCTTAATTACTGGTGTAGTAGCAATTATAAAAGAAGAAAAAGGGTTAGCAAAATTATCGGGATTTATATTAATGTTCTTATTTGGACTAATTTTTGTGTGTACTTTTATTGTGTGGAATATAAATGGTGCTCAATATTAAGTGTCAGACTGCTTGCCAAGCATTAGTTATCATCTGACAATAAAGTTTATATACTGCTATTAATTTTTCCATCTAGAAATAGATGGTTTTTTATTTTGCCCTTTTTACTATTTAAAAAAGGTATTAAGTTACATTTATAGAATAGGTGAGATATTGATTGAATTACCCATTTCCAATTAGAGATATTGAAACTTAAATTACAGAATGATTATGGGGGACAGATATGAATAAGATGTTATGGAATTCATCCGAAAACTTGAAAACATTACTTACAGAGCTAGTTAGCTGGAAAAGTATTACGCTAACAAATGGGGAACGGCAATTTCCTATTAATTTATTTAACAAGCTATCTTCATTACAATATTTTAAAGACATACCACATCAACTGAAGTTACATGATTCAGATAAGGGTCGGAAATTTTTAACTGCATTGTATAAACGGCCAGATGTAAAAGATACGATTTGTCTTATAAGTCATTTTGATACTGTAAATACAGAAGAATATGGTGTGCTTGAACATTTGTCTTCAAAAACAGAGGATTTAACAAATGCATTTCATGAACGGCTAAATGAATTTTCTAAAGAAGTTCAAAGTGATTTGAATTCTGGTGAATATTTATTTGGTCGTGGTTCGATGGATATGAAAATGGGACTTGCGATGCATATGAGTCTTATTGAGAAAGCTAGTATTGAGGAATGGCCAATTAATCTTTTATTATTAACTGTTCCTGATGAAGAGGTAAATTCGGCTGGAATGCGTGACGCGGTCTCAACACTTGTAAATCTTCAGGAAGAATATGATTTAAATTTTAAATTATTTTTAAATGGTGAGCCCGTATTTTCACAAGAACCAGGAGATCCAAAGTATTATATTTACTCTGGTACAATTGGTAAAATAATGCCAGCAGCATTATTTTATGGTAAAGAAACTCATGCTGGGGAACCATTAAGTGGCATAACATCTCCATATATTGCATCCTTTTTAACTAGAAAAATGGAGTGGAATGAAGAGTTTCAAGAGAGTGATTTTGGTGAGAAGACTCCGTTACCTGTTACATTACAGCAGAAGGACTTGAGGATAGAGTATTCGACTCAAACACCTTTTCGTTCATGTGCGCTATACAATGTGTTTTTAATGAAAAGAAATGCTTCTGAAGTTTTTAATTTATTCGAAAAAATAGCACAAGAAGCTGCTGAAGAATGTAATTTTGAATATGAAAATATTTGTAAAAAACATAATGTAAATCCAGTTGGGAAATTAAAAGTTATCCAATATACAGACTTGCAGCAATATGCTATTAGGAAACTCGGCGAGGATTATGTGTTAAATCTTAAAAAAGAAATTCATTCGCACAGTGAGTGGGATGATCGTGAGAAGTCATTTAAAATTGCAGACAATTTAATGATTGAATGTCAGGAGCTTGCACCTGCTATCATCATTTTATTTGCACCACCATACTATCCAGCAATAAATTCTACTGGAGATGAGTTAGTGGAGCAGTGTATTAAATTTTCTTCTGAGCTTGCTAGTATTCAATTTAATTTACCCGTAAAACGTATTCACTATTTTAATGGAATAAGTGACTTAAGTTATGTTAATTACAGTGATTCGACTGGCGGATGGACAGCATTCGAGTTGAACACACCGGTATGGGGAGACAGTTATACTCTACCTTTTAGTTTAATGGAAAAATTAAATGCCCCAGTGTTAAATATCGGACCGTTCGGAAAGGATGCTCATAAGTTAACGGAGAGGCTACATATGAGAAATGCATTTGAAGAAGTGCCTTATATAGTAGAAGAAGTGATTCATATGATTAGTAAAATGAAATGAGAAAAATACCCCCTCTATATTAGAGGGGGTATTTTTATTTAGTATTCTATTTCTTCAATATCCTTTGGTTGAGGAAGTGGTTGGTTATTTTTTTTGCTCTGATTTATATTATTTATTTCGTCTTCTCTTCTTTCTCTGATCATGCTATTTTTCTTTTCACGATTTTTCAAATGTATTGCTCCCTTCACTTCGATTACATTTAATTTGTGCAAAATTAACTAATTTATTAGAAGTTTGTGGAGTAAAGTGGGTGGGGCGAAAATATTCAGTGCATGGCCAATTCGTTTAACCTTTTATTTCTGCTTTTTGATTAAATAGATTATTAAAAATGGATTGCCACTCATCTTGACTTTTTATTTCAGTTATACAGATTCTATGATTTTTGGTTACTTTTAATTGGTGATCTGATAATGAAATTCTTCCTTCATTCGTTAATAAGTTGACGATTCTATATTGGGTGAAAATTGTTTCATTACTAGTTTGGAAGTAATGAAACTGTTCTTCGAATTGTTGGAGCTGCGTTGGAATAATTGAAATGAATAGTAAATCCTTCCAAGTTCCATTGAATTTTTGAAGTATGAAATTCGAATTGTCTTGTTCGATCATTCGATAGGACCCATTTGGATCTGAGTATTCAAAATGGTCACGAAGTAAGAGTGGTTCTAAAAAACCGCCACCAATTCCTACGTCTACGAGATAGTTTTGATCGTCAATTTTTACTAATAAAGATAAATGTGAGAATTCGGGATTCCAACACTGTTTTTCATCATTCCAAAATTTAGTTGAAATAAATGATACATTGAAACCTAATTCCTGTAGAACTGAAAAAAGTAATGAATTCGTTTCAAAACAAATTCCACCACGCTTACCTGTAGCTATTTTTTTCATAATTTCAGAAGGATTCATTGAGAGCGGTATTTGAGAGATAATATCGATATTTTCAAATGGAATTGAAAGTAAATGGTGCTTATGAATTTGTTTTAATGAGGAATATGAAATTGTTTGGGTTTTATTTAAACGGATGTGTTTAAAATATGACTCGACTAGCATGAAATCCTCCATAAAATTTAATGTAAATAGTAAATATAATGAGTATACAATGAGGAGTGTATAAAAAGTGAAAAATAGGAGAAATAATTTTAAATTTTCTAAATTCATAGTTGACACATGGGAATAGTGTGTTTATTATTAAGCTTATATAAAAAATCAATATGGCTGATTGGAAGACCAAAGGCCCTTAACTATTTTCATTAGTTAAGGGTCTTTTTGCACTTTAAAAAGGATAAATTGGCAGCGATGAAGAGTACTCGGTGTAGCTGACAATTATAAAAATAAAGTATAAGTGCAACTACGTCTCTGCCTTCGCTTAAAAGGCTAGGCAATCGACGAGTTTTCTTTACATTTGTGCCTTAAAGGGGAGATTTTAATGTGTTGAAGTGTAGAGAGGGGTACAAATAAAAATCGGAAAATTGAAATTGAGAGGGGCAGATCATTGTGGGGGCAAAGAAATGGATTATTAGCTCGGTAGTTGTTGTATTAGCAGTTTCGGGAGTATTGTATGCGACCTTGAAGGATGATAAATCTAAGGCTACTAATACTGAAGCAGCAAATAAAAATGTAGAATTGTTAAATGTTTCTTATGATCCAACTCGTGAATTATATGAAAATTATAATAAAGCTTTTAGTAAATATTGGGAAAAAGAACATAACCAAACTGTAACAATTAAACAGTCTCATGGTGGTTCTGGAAAGCAAGCTAGGGCAGTAATCGACGGTTTAGATGCTGATGTAGTTACACTAGCTCTTGGATATGATATTGACTCGATCAATGAAAAGGCACAATTAATATCCCCTAATTGGCAAAAAGAATTTAAATACAATTCAACTCCTTATACATCAACAATTGTTTTTTTAGTAAGGAAAGGAAATCCAAAAAATATTAAGGATTGGGATGATTTAACGAAAAAAGGAGTTCAAGTAATTACTCCTAATCCAAAAACTTCGGGTGGTGCAAGATGGAATTATTTAGCTGCTTGGGGCTATGCGGACAAAAAATACAATGGTGATGAGAAAAAAGTAAAAGCGTTTATGAAGAAATTATATAAAAACGTTCCAGTATTAGATACTGGCGCACGTGGTTCAACAACTACATTTGTTGAAAAAGGAATTGGAGATGTATTAATTGCATGGGAAAATGAAGCATTACTTTCAGTGAAAGAATTAGGTGAGGGGAAATATAAAATTGTATATCCTTCGATTAGTATTCTAGCTGAGCCACCTGTTGCGGTAGTTGATAAAAATGTGAAGGAAAAGAAAACTGAAGAAGTGGCAAAGGCCTACTTATCTTATCTTTATAGTAAAGAAGGTCAAAAAATCATTGCAGAAAATTATTATCGTCCGAGAGATAAAGAGATACTTGCTAAATATAGTCAACAATATCCTAGCCTGCCATTATTAACAATTGATAAAGATTTCGGAGGGTGGGGTAAAGCTCAATCGAAGCATTTTGATGATGGTGGAGTATTCGACCAAATTTATCAATAATCACGTAATTGTAAAATAAGGAGGACATTGGACTTTATTGGGCGTTTTACTAGAGCTTAAGCCAAGTCTTCTTTATTTGATTTTTATTTTAAGGAGGATTGACAGAATTTGTTTAAGAAGCGGAAAAGAATCCTACCTGGATTTGGATTAACCTTTGGATTTTCAATATTATATATAAGTTTTTTTATTTTTCTTCCGGTATCGGTGCTGTTCTTACATTCTTTCGATATAGGTTGGTCAAAATTTATAAAAATTGTTAGTGAACATAGAGTACTAATGTCTTATAAAGTAAGCTTTGGAACTGCCTTTATTGCTGCGATTATTAACGCTGTTTTTGGTTTATTAGTAGCTTGGGTGCTTGTACGTTATCGTTTTCCTGGAAAACGAATTGTAGATGCATTCATTGATCTACCTTTTGCATTACCGACTGCAGTTGCTGGGATTACTTTAACTACATTGTATTCTCCTGATGGTTGGGTTGGGAAATTTTTCTCTTTTAAAATTGCTTATACACCACTCGGGATTATTATAGCTCTTACATTTATCGGGTTACCATTTGTAGTTAGAATGGTTCAACCTGTTCTTGAAAATTTTCAAAAAGATGTTGAGGAAGCAGCAGCAAGTCTAGGTGCAAACCGTTTTCAAATTTTTTGGAAGGTAATTTTTCCAGGGATTTTACCAGCGTTATTGACGGGATTTTCTTTAGCATTCGCAAGATCATTAGGTGAGTATGGGTCTGTCGTGTTTATTTCTGGAAATATGCCAATGAAGACTGAAATTACACCTTTGTTAATTATGACAAAATTAGAACAATATGATTACTCGGGTGCAACTGCACTTGCAGTTGTGTTATTAGTAACTTCTTTCTTACTCTTATTGATCATTAGTATTTTTCAAAGATACGCAAATCGTGCTTTTGTTCAAGGGGGTAAGGGTTAAGGATGGAAAGAGAATATAAGATTGAGAGAAAAATAGAAGTGATTGCTAGTACTACTGATAAAAGAGCAAAATTGAGCGTCAATACGATTCCAATCATTTTAATCAGTATTGTCATACTTTTTTTAGCACTATTTTTATTTCTTCCATTAGTTTCAATTTTTATAAAGGCTTTACAAGATGGTTTTGGAGTTTATAAAGAAGCGATTGTAAATGATGAGACATTAGCAGCAATTAAATTGACGTTTTTGGTAACGATTATTACGTTACCCCTTAATGCGATTTTTGGCGTTTCAATTGCGTGGGCTACAACGAAATTTAATTTTAAAGGAAAAAATATATTAGTAACTCTAATTGAACTACCTTTTGCGGTGTCGCCAGTTGTAGCAGGATTTTTATTTGTTCTATTATTTAGTCCGAATAATGGGATTTTTGGTGGATGGTTAAAGGAACATAATTTGAAAATCATTTTTTCAACCCCAGGAATTGTATTAGCAACAATTTTTGTCACATTGCCTTTTGTAGCGAAAGAATTAATTGCGGTTATGCAGGCAACAGGGAGTGCTGAAGAAGAGGCTGCATTAACTTTGGGTGCGAACGGGTGGCATATTTTTTGGAAGGTGACACTTCCGAAAATTAAATGGGGACTTTTGTATGGCGTTATATTATGCAATGCAAGAGCGGTTGGAGAATTTGGTGCGGTATCAGTTGTATCTGGACATATTCGCGGAGAAACAATTACAATGCCACTTCATATTGAAAATTTATATAATGAGTACCAATTTCCACAAGCATATACAGTTGCGTCACTCATGTCCATTTTTGCGATTTTGACATTAGTTATTAAAAATATAATTGAATGGAAAGTTCTAAAGGAAGAGAAACAATAGGAGAGGATAGTATGTCAATTAAAGTTTCAAATGTAATTAAAAGTTATGAAAATGAAACTGCCTTAAAAGTAATTGATCTAAATATAAAAAAAGGGGAATTGGTTGCTTTATTAGGTCCATCCGGGTCAGGTAAAACAACATTGTTGCGAATAATTGCCGGTTTAGAAAATCCAGATTTGGGTGAAATATTTTTTGAAGACCAGGATGTAGCAAATGTGCAGGTAAAAGAAAGAAATGTAGGATTTGTTTTCCAGCATTATGCTTTATTTCAGCACATGACTGTTTTTGAAAATATTGCTTTTGGTTTGAAGGTTAGACCAAGAGCTACACGTCCTTTAAAAAGAAAAATTAATGAGAAAGTGATGGAATTACTATCTTTAGTAAAATTAGAAAGCTTTGCAAATCGATTTCCTTCTCAATTATCTGGTGGACAAAGACAACGTGTTGCATTAGCTAGAGCATTAGCTGTTGAACCAAGTGTATTATTATTAGATGAACCATTTGGGGCATTAGATGCAAAAGTTCGAAAGGATTTAAGAAGATGGTTGCGTAAACTCCATGATGAAATTCATATTACGAGTATATTTGTAACGCATGATCAAGAGGAAGCACTTGAAGTTGCAGATCGAGTTGTCATTATGAATGGCGGGACAATTGAACAAATCGGAACACCTGAAGAAGTTTACCATACGCCAGCAAGTCCGTTTGTTTATGATTTTCTTGGCAAAGTAAATTTATTTCATGGAAGGATAAATAAGGGAAGCTTAATAAGTGGAGGATTAGAAATCCCATTACCAGAATTAGTTGAACAAGAACATAAAGAACATAAAGAGGTTACGGGTTATGTTCGTCCTCATCAAATTACAATCGAAAAATTTGAAACAAATCAAACTTCGATTAGTGCAATTGTAACCCATATTCATGCTGTAGGACCTATCGTATATGTGGAAGTTCTACGGGAGGATACAAATGATTATGTTGAAATCGAACTCATGAACGAATTATTCTACGAACTAAATATTCAACTTGGTGAAAGGGTATTTGTCCGTCCTAATGAATTGAAAGTATTTATTCCTCAAGATTATTCGATTTGACAAGATAGGAAAAGAATAAAAAAGGTTAAGGAGCAGTGTCCTTAACCTTTTTGTTATTATTAACCTTTTGCTGCTTCAAGTTCAGCTAGTTTTTCTTTGGCAATGATGTCAATTTCGCGTTTTAGTTCTTCAACCATAGTTGCTTCTGGAACTTTACGTACGATTTCCCCGTGACGGAATAGTAATCCTTCACCACGAGCTCCAGCAATACCGATGTCTGCTTCGCGTGCTTCACCAGGACCGTTTACTGCACATCCAAGTACGGCAACTTTAATTGGTACTTTTAATGTTGAAATGTATTCTTCAACATCATTCGCAATACTAATTAAGTCAATTTCAATTCGACCACATGTAGGGCAAGAAATTAATGTCGCAGCGTTTGAAGATAAACCGAAAGATTTAAGTAATTCTCTAGCAACTTTAACTTCTTCAACTGGATCTGCGCTTAATGAGATACGCATTGTATTTCCGATCCCTTGACTAATAATTGCACCTAAACCAGCGGCACTCTTAACTGTACCAGCAAACAATGTACCTGATTCAGTAATACCTAAATGTAATGGATAATTGAATGCTTTTGAAGCTTTTTCATATGCTTCAATTGCAAGGTTTACATCTGATGCTTTCATCGAAACGATGATGTCATGGAAATCTAAATCTTCAAGAATTTTAATATGATGTAATGCACTTTCAACCATTCCATCAGCAGTTGGGTAACCATATTTCTCTAAGATTCGTTTTTCTAATGAACCAGCATTAACACCGATACGAATCGGAATTCCTTTAGCTTTAGCAGCATTTACTACTGCTTCAACTTTTTCCTTACGACCGATATTACCTGGATTAATTCTTATTTTATCTACTCCGCCTTCAATTGCTTTTAAGGCTAATTTATAATCAAAGTGTATATCTGCAACAAGTGGTATGTTAATTTGTTTTTTAATATCAGCGATTGCATTTGCAGCTCTTTCGTCTGGTACTGCAACTCGAACAATCTGACATCCAGCTTCTTCAAGTCGTTTAATTTCTGCAACTGTTGCTTCAACATCGTGTGTTTTTGTCGTTGTCATACTTTGGATTGAAATTTCATTTGCTCCACCAACAACTACATTACCTACTTTAACTGCACGTGTTTTACTTCTATGTGTAATTTCGTTCACGAGTAACTCGCTCCTTCAAAAATAACTTTATTTCTATTTTGTATAAATCTACATTATCATATTTTCTTCATGATTACTCATTTTATCAACTGGTTCTAAAGAAATATATCACAAATTTTATTTTTGTGTAGAGTAAATTGGGAATTTATATGATTTTCCACTTTGAATTTTAGTAGGTGAAAGTCCATTGTTTAATGCACTAAAATCTTTTGTAATTTGGCTAATTGGCTGGTTAAAATCAGGGTTAAGGTCTTCAATAATTCCTAAAACAGTGTCACCGTTTTTAACTTGAATTTTTTCATATTTTGGAAGTGAGGTTGCTTTTGTTTCTGATTTTGTAGCTTTTGCCACCGTAGCAATATGTTTAGTTGGGATCGTCCCTACTTGTAGGTCAAAGAATATTATATATGCGAGCAATAAAGAACCTAGTAAAAAAGCTATTTTTTTCATTAATAATCACTCCTTTTGTAGACTATATGCTTGTCCACAACGAATATTCCTACTAGGAGCTTGCACTAATAAATATTTTAGCAAAAAAAAAGAAGTGTGAAACACACTTCAGTAAACATTATTTTTTAGAAGGTAAATTTTTAATTGTTAATGTGTACATAACAACTGTAATTAAAATAAAAATTAAAGTTTGGAATGGAATATTTACTTTCAATAATCCTAGCAATAAATAGATAACAGTAGGTAATGTTAAGCTATACGAAACCATTGCAAAGCGTTGTCTAAAAGCTAAGTGCTTAGTCGACTTAAATAAAGCTGTTAAAAACGCTAATAATGTAGCAATTATAAATATGAAGATACAAGATCCTAAATAAAATAAGAAAAATAATGCAATTAAAAATACTGGAAGAGCTTCTTTTATATTTTTAATAAATTTTGAAACGTCTGCCTTGTTTATTTTTGTAGATTTTAATGAAGGGTAAGGGAAATCTTGCTCACCTTTATCATTTTTAATAATTACTCTATTTTTTAAAACAACAACAGCAAATTGTTCACTTTTTAATTTTGAAGGAATAACTGTTTCATTTGGATAAAAAGCATATTTATATTCACCGATATTTCGTTCGAACGGTGTATTATCGTTAATTGTTATAGCTCCTTTGTTTAAAGAAATTGACTGAATATTGTCTTTAAGCAAATCAGAAACATTGTTCACCTGAAGCTTCACATTTTTTTCAAATGAAAAGAAACCCGGAAGAGTATATAAAATTGCTAGTAGGAAAAGAAAAAAGATTGTTTTACCGATTTTTTGGAGTCTATATCTTGATATTGTTTTTGGAGAGTATAAACTAAACCAAAATTGTTTAAATATATTCATAAACTCATCCTTTCTTATTTAATGTTATTTCACTTCCCGAAATTTATTATGTAACTTTCGGGCTATTTTGTATATTATAATCTTTTTTTGGTAATTGAATATTAAACTTTAATTAAAATGATAAGAGCAAATAAGAAGAGAAGGACAATGGCATAAGGATCGTATTTAAGTTTGGCTTTAAATCTAGATCAAACAATTTATTTTCACTTAAAAATAGTTAATATAAATTAATAATCAAAAAAAATAATAAAAAGTGTTGACGTCTAGTTTGAAACATGATAAATTAAATATTGTCTTAAGGAAAACACGAATTATTCCGCAGTAGCTCAGTGGTAGAGCACTCGGCTGTTAACCGAGTGGTCGTAGGTTCGAACCCTACCTGCGGAGCCATTTATATAGTTTGGCGGTGTAGCTCAGCTGGCTAGAGCGTACGGTTCATACCCGTGAGGTCGTGGGTTCGACTCCCTCCGCCGCTACCAATATTTTATTATGGAGTAATACCCAAGTCCGGCTGAAGGGATCGGTCTTGAAAACCGACAGGGGTGTAACAGCCCGCGGGGGTTCGAATCCCTCTTACTCCTTAATTAGTGAAAAAGTCTTCAACGATCATGTTGAAGACTTTTTTCGTTTTAGTTTTTAAATTAATAAAGGATGATTTTAAATCTATTACGGTCCAGTTTAATTTTTCTTCCAAAAATTAAACTTTTATACTTTCTTTCCCTTTTATGAGCATTACTATTGAAATCTTTCAGTATATTTGATAACTTTAAATTGAAATTCACTATTATCTTTGGGAGGAAATTAAAAATGTCAAAATTTGAATTACCACAATTACCTTATGCTTATGATGCATTAGAGCCACACTTTGATAAAGAAACAATGAATATTCACCACACTCGTCACCACAATACATATGTAACAAACTTAAACGCTGCTTTAGAAGGTAAAGAAGTAGCTGCTTCTTCAATTGAAGAATTAATTTCAAACTTAGATGCACTTCCAGAAGGTATCCGTACAGCTGTACGTAACAATGGTGGTGGACATGCTAACCATAGCTTATTCTGGACTTTATTAACTCCAGAAGGCACTGGCACTCCAGTTGGTGAAGTTGCTGAAGCAATTAACGCTAAATTCGGTAGCTTAGATGAGTTAAAAGCTGCTTTCACTCAAGCTGCATTAACTCGTTTCGGTTCTGGTTGGGCTTGGTTAGTAGTAAACAATGGTGAGTTAGAAGTGACTAGCACAGCTAACCAAGATTCACCTTTAATGGAAGGCAAAACTCCTATCTTAGGTTTAGATGTATGGGAGCATGCTTACTACTTAAACTACCAAAACAAACGCCCTGACTACGTTGGTGCATTCTGGAATGTAGTAAACTGGGAAAAAGTAGAAGAATTATACCAAGCTGCTAAATAATTTATAAAAAATGAACACTACTTAATTTATTTAAGTAGTGTTTTTTTTATGTTTAAAAAAGGATAAATTTTCTTTTACTCGGAAAACTAGTTCATGAGACAAAGGAGAGTTTATTATGAGTAAGTGGAAATTTTTATTAGGTGACGTAGATTTAAATAAAGATTTAATTCTTTTACTAAGTGTTGGTGGATTGTTTACTTTTGCGACAGCTTTATCTAGCACATTTGTAAATGTTTATTTGTGGAAGCAATCAAATAATTATTTACCAATTGCTTCGTACCAATTTTCGATCGCATTTTTTCAAGCTCTTACATTCGTAATAGCAGGCAGATTAGCTAAAACAATTGATCGAGTTGTCATTTTAAGAGCGGGTATTTCTTTTTTGGCAATATTCTACATAGTCGTTTTACTTTTCGAAACGAAGACATTATTAGCAACAATTTTGATTGGAGCGATTTTAGGGATAGGGAATGGCTGTTACTATTTAGCGTTTAACTTATTAACGTTTGAAGTTACTGAACCTGAAACTAGACAATTTTTTAATGGTTTTTTAGGGCTAATTAATTCGTTCACGGGAATGCTTGGCCCATTTATAGCTGGAGCGATTATTTCTTCAATGATTGGAAATAAAGGTTATCATTTTGTGTTTCTAGCTGCAGTTATTTTATTTATATGTGCAGTGGTATTAAGTTGTTTCTTAGTTAGAAGGGAACTTGATAGTGAGTTCAATATTAAGCGCGTCATTCAAGAAAGAAAATTAAATGAAAATTGGCGGAAAGTAACATATGCTAATTTCTTTCAGGGGATTCGTGAAGGGATTTTTATGTTTGTTATTTCAATTTATATTTTCTTATCTACAGGAAGTGAATTTGCATTAGGGAAATACGGATTAATTACATCGTTAATTAGCTTTATTACCTATTATATTGTTACAAGAATTATAAAAGAAAATTTTAGAATGAAAGCTATATTTATTGGTGGTTTTTTACTATTTTGCGCTGTTTTTGTAATCGCTTTTAAAGTTTCGTTTCCTTTATTAATCATTTACGGTGCAATAATTTCTTTGGCATATCCAATCATTTTAGTACCTTACTTATCTTTAACATATGATATAATAGGAAAATCGTATAAGGCCAGGGAATATAGAGTGGAATATATCGTAATACGTGAAGTGTATTTAAATAGCGGTAGAATGTTTTCTATTGCAGTTTTCATTGTATGTACATCACTATTCCAACCAGAACAAGTTATTCCATTATTAATGTGTTTATTTGGTGCAGGACACTTTTTGGTCTATTTCGTAATGAGGAAATTAGAATATAAGCATGCTTAAGTATTGTCACTAAATTGTCAAAACCTTAGCAGTGATTCCTTTTCCAATTCATTAAAATATTAATATGTAGAATTAGTAATTGTAGAAAAAAGAGGAGAAAAAATGAATAAGCCTAAGAAATATAAAATCACATTACCAACACGACTGAATACACTATTTTTTCTTGTGTTTGTCTTATTTTCTTTTTTAATTCTAAGATTAGGTGTCGTACAAATAGTTAAAGGTGAAGACTATAAATTAGAATTAGAGCGTACAGAAAATATGACCGTCGATCAAGCTGTACCAAGGGGGAAAATTTTAGATCGTAACGGAAAGGTTGTCGTAGATAATACGCCTTTACGTACAATTACGTATACAAGAAAAAAAGGGACAACTTCAGGTGAGCTATTAACAATGGCTACAAAGTTAAAAAGTTATCTTAAAATGCCAACTAATAAAATAACTGAACGAGATAAAAAAGATTATTGGTTATTAACAAATCCTGATGATGCAAAAAAACTAGTATCAAAAGAAGAGGATAAAACACTAAAAGCTCAAAATAAAGATGATGACCCTGCTTATAATAAAGCTTACTATAATTTACAGCTTGATAAAATTACAGCAGATGATATCAATTCACTTAGTGCAAATGACTTACAAATACTAGCAATTTACAAGCAAATGAGCGTTGGTTATGCACTAACTCCACAAACAATTAAAAGTGAGGGAGTTACTGAAAAAGAATATGCAACAGTAAGTGAACATC
Organism: Gottfriedia acidiceleris; assembly: GCF_050457485.1. Lineage (GTDB taxonomy): Bacteria > Bacillota > Bacilli > Bacillales > Bacillaceae_G > Gottfriedia > Gottfriedia acidiceleris_D. The sequence goes on along the minus strand of NZ_JBCMJM010000008.1, from coordinate 73,325 downwards.
TAGATCAGCTTCCAGGTGTAGATGTAACAACAAATTGGGAAAGAAAATACGTTTATGGTGATACGTTCCGAACAATTTTAGGTAATATAACTTCTGAAAAAGAAGGATTACCTGCTCAGAATGTAGATTATTATTTAGCTCGTGGCTATGATCGTAATGATCGTGTAGGAAAAAGTTATATCGAAAAGCAATATGAAGATGTTTTACGTGGTACAAAAGGTAAGGCACAAAATGTTATTGATTCAAATGGAAATGTTGTTGATACGAAAGTGATTACAGAAGGGGAACCTGGAAGTGATTTAGTCCTATCAATTGATATTGAACTTCAAGGTAAAGTTGATGAAATTGTAAAAAGAGAGCTTTTAAAAGCTAAAGCAACGTCTAATGGTCGATATTTGGACCGTGCATTTGTTACGATGATTAACCCGAATACGGGTGAAGTTTTAGCAATGTCAGGAAAGCAAATTGTTAAAGACAAAAAGACAGGGAAAAATAAAGTTGTAGATTACGCTACTGGAAATCTTACTTCATCTTATGAGATGGGGTCAACAGTAAAAGGTGCAACTCTTTTAACTGGTTATCAAACTGGGGCAATTACACCAGGACAAAGGCAATTCGATACACCGATTAAAATTGCAGGTACACCAGTAAAAGCGTCATATAAAAACTTTGGATGGATTAATGATTTAGATGCGCTAAAGTACTCATCAAACGTTTATATGTTCAGAACGGCAATGGCTATTGGACATGCACATTACGTAGAGAATAAGCCTTTAGATATCGACGTTAAAGCGTTTGATACGTTCCGAAAAAGTTTCAGTCAATTCGGACTTGGTGTTAAAACTGGAATTGATTTACCAAATGAAGCAATTGGATTTAAAGGTGTAGACAAAAACCCAGGTTTCCTACTAGATATGGCAATTGGGCAGTATGATACTTATACTCCACTTCAATTAGCTCAATATGTTTCTACAATCGCAAATGGAGGTTACAGAATTCAACCACATGTTGCGAAAGAATTGAGACAACCTTCAATCGGCGATGATACTGGTGTCATTAGACAAGAAATTAAGCCTAAAGTATTAAATCGTATAGATATGAAACAATCATACATCGATCATGTTAAACAAGGTTTTATAAAAGTATATAACGAGACTGGTGGTACTGCTCGAAAATACTTCTTAGGTGTAGACTATAAAATAGCGGGTAAAACAGGTACAGCCCAATCATTTTACGACGGTCCAGATCGTAAAAAATACAATGGGCCACAAAAAACTTATAATGAAACATTAATGGGATATGCTCCATATGACAATCCTGAAATTGCCTTTGTAGTAGTAGTTCCTTGGTTACAAACTGACCAAGCGCCAGTAAATAAATACATTGGCCGAGATATTATGGACGAATATTTTAAATTGAAACAACAAAGACAATCAATTTATAATGACGAACCAAAAGACATTTTAGATAATCAAGACAATCAAAATAGTCAAGATAACCAAGACACTCAAAATAAAAATCAATAAGAAGAGAAGGGATTAAACCCTTCTCTTTTTTATTTGGAAAACTCCTCTCTACACCCTTCCTTCACCTTCTGAACTTATTTACATAATCTTTACATTCGGTTAAAACAGGTTTAATAGTTTGAGAATATGATTATTCATGTAAGTACTAATGAATTTTAACGATTATAAAGTTTATCTATTGTTTAGTTAATATTTTATATATCAAAAATTGAAAGCTTCCTTTAGGATGAGAGGGGATCGAAAGTTATGACAATGACATTAAATAGAGAGAATACTATTAAAAATGATGATCTTGAAGAGACAAATACAAACGTGAAAAAATCAATTGTATATGATACTCAAGATTTAAATTTATGGTATGGACAAGACAAAGCATTAAAAAATATAAATTTAAGTATTTATGAGAATGAAGTTACTGCGATTATTGGACCTAGTGGATGTGGTAAATCGACCTATTTAAAAACGTTAAATCGCATGGTTGAGTTAGTTCCTTCAGTTCGAACAGAAGGGAAGATTCTTTACCGCGAACAAGATATTTTCGAAAAAAACTATCCTGTTGAAGAATTAAGAACACACGTAGGAATGGTATTCCAAAAGCCAAATGTATTCCCTAAATCAATTTGGGAAAACGTTGCATATGGACCGAAAATACATGGTATTAAAGATAAAGCTACATTAAATCAGATTGTTGAAAAAAGTTTAAAAGGTGCAGCAATTTGGGATGAGGTTAAAGATCGTTTACATGAGAATGCTTTTGGTCTTTCAGGAGGGCAACAACAACGTTTATGTATCGCGCGCTGTTTAGCAATCGAGCCAGATGTTATTTTGATGGATGAGCCAACGTCAGCATTAGACCCTATTTCAACTTTAAAAGTTGAAGAGTTAATTCATGATTTAAAGAAGGATTTTAGTATTATTATTGTTACGCATAATATGCAACAAGCAGCTCGTGTTTCTGATAAAACTGCTTTCTTTTTAAGCGGTGAAGTAGTTGAGTTCTCAGATACAAATAAACTGTTCTCAACACCTAAAGATAAACGTACTGAAGATTACATTACTGGACGATTTGGATAATAGAAGGGAACAGGTGAAAAGAGATGAGAAATCAATTTGAAGCAGACTTAAAAACATTACAAGAAATGATTATAGAATTTGCAGAGAAAACAAAAAAAGCTGTCATTAAAAGTATGGAAGCATTTCGTACTGAAAATATAGAATTAGCTTTAGAAGTAATTGATGAAGATGATCGTATCGATAAGTTAGAAAAAGAAGTTAATGAATTAATTTTAGTTATTATAACAAGACAACAACCAGTTGCTGTAGACTTAAGAAGAAATTTAACGGCTATTAAGATTGCTCATGATCTTGAACGAGTTGCAGATTATGCAGTTAATATCGCAAAATCGACAATTCGTATTCGTAGTCGTCAAGAGAACTTACCTTTAGAGAATATAGAAAAGATGCATGAACTTGGCTTAGACATGTTAACAAAAGCTGCAGAAGCGTACCGAACTGAGGATTTACAAGCTGCAAAAGAGATTGGTGAAATTGACGATATTGTTGATGAATTATATGGAACAACTGTTAGAACACTAATGTCAAGCATTGCAGATTCTCCTGAGCATGTATCTAATATCATGCAAATGGCATTTATTTGTAGATATCTTGAAAGAATTGCAGATTATGCAACAAATATTGCAGAGAATATTTATTATTTAGTTAAAGGTAAACATTATTTATTAAATCAATAAAACAGTTAAATAAGATAAAAGGGTGTTCAGACAAAATTTACCTGAATGCCCTTTTGTCATATTTATGTAATATTAAGCATACTTCTTTAACTAGTAAAAGATATTGAGGTGGTAATAAATGAAGGTTGTTATTTTAGCTGGAGGATACGGTCAAAGGCTTTTACCAATTACTAACAACATTCCTAAGCCACTATTACCAATCGCAAATAGAGCGGCAATTGAGCATTTAATATTACATTTAACAAGACTTGGGTTTAATGAATTTATCATTCAGCTTCATTATATGTCCCAAGCAATAATCGAGACGATTAATGCAATGAAATTAAAAAATGTTTCAATTGATTATATTATAGAAGAAAAAAGTTTAGGGTCTGCTGGTTGTTTAAGACTATCTAAGCATTTTCTTCATGAACCCTTTCTATTAGTGAATGGTGATATTTTATTTGACGGTGATATTAGAGATGCATTAAAAACACATTTAGAAAGTAAAAGTAAATTTTCTATGTTTGTAAAACAAGTTGATAAGTGTGGGTCATACGGAAATGTAAAAGTAAAAAATGGACAAATAATCGATTTTATAGAAAAGCCGAATGAAGGTAGTGAAATTAGTAAATTAGTTAATACTGGAATTTATATTATGAATCCTGAATTATTCTATCAAATTCCAGAAAATCGTTATTTTGATATTAGTAATGATCTGATTCCTTTAATGTTAAAAAATAATATCTGTTTAAATGCTTTTCATTTAAAAGGTTACTGGATTGACTATGGGACACCTAGAAGATTTGCAAAGCTAAATGTAGATTGGATTGAAGAGAAATTAAACTTACCTATTCCTGCTGTTCAAATATTACCTAGAATCTTTTTAGGTGAGCATGTAACGATAAATAATAATGTAAAGATTGTTTCTCCGGTTATTATTGGGAATGATGTTACGATTGAAGAGAACTGTGTAATCGGCCCATATGTGTCGATTAGTTCTAATATTCGAATCGATCAAGGCAGTGTATTACATCATCAAGCTGTCTTTCAAAAATATACTCTGAATTATGAGAATAAGTTTGTACATAATTCAATAAAAAAAATATCAAAAGAAATACATTGAATCAATAAAAACTATGGAAATTATCGCGAAAGAATGTTATTATATACAAGTCTGATTATGTCACTATGTCAGGAGGGAAAATAAAATGCGCGTAAATATTACATTAGCATGTACAGAATGCGGAGATCGTAACTACATCACTACTAAAAATAAACGTAATAACCCAGACCGTCTTGAGCTTAAAAAATATTGCCCAAGACTTAAAAAAGTTACAGTTCATCGCGAAACAAAGTAAACAGTAGGAATTTTCCTACTGTTTTTTTTGTATTTAAATTATAATTTTAATTAGAATAAATTTTTCACTTCAATAAAACTCTTTAATGTAGAAAACTTGATCCTGACCTAAGGAGGCCATTATTATGGAAAAAAAAGAAATTAGAAATTCAATGATGAAAAACTTGAAAAATATTTCAGTAACGGACAGGGACGAAAAGTCAAAACTAATTATAGAAAAATTATTAAATACAGAACAAATGAAGAGTGCAGATATTATAGCAACTACGATGCCTATGGAGCATGAAATAAATACTAAGTATTTAATCACTGCTTGCTGGAAAATGAATAAATCAGTTGTTGTCCCTAAATGCAACCATGAGACTAGAAAAATGCATTTTTACAAAATCAATTCATTTGATGATTTAAAGAAAGGTTATTTTGGAATACAGGAGCCAATTGAAGAAAAATGCGAGGAAATAACAAAAGAATATATTGATTTAATAATTGTTCCTGGTGTAGCATATACCAAAATTGGTGAACGACTAGGATATGGTGGTGGTTATTATGATCGCTACTTAGAAGGTTATAATAAACAACTCTTAGCATTAGCTTATGACATTCAAATCATTGATGAATTACCAACAGAAAAACATGACATTAAGATGCCGTTGATTTTAACAGAATCAAGAATAATAGAAGCGATTTAATAAGTGCATAATGTGACAACATTTGTTTGAAAATAGATAAGACTGAATTAGAGTCCTATTGTAAAAAAATTAAATTTTGTATAGGAGTAATATTGTAACAAATTTGTAAAAAGTTTCACAAACTTTGAGTGGAAATACATATATAATATAGAAGTCCCAGTTACTTACACTTTTATTACACAAATGAGGTGGATATTATGTTACACAAAGAAATAAATCGTGTCGCACTTATCGGAACAGGCGCAGTTGGAGCTAGTTATGCTTTTGGTATGTTAAATAAAGGTGTTGCCGAAGAACTAGTTATGATTGATTTAAATAAAGATAAAGCGGAAGGGGACGCAATGGATTTAAGTCATTGCCTGCCTTTTGTAGATTCTAGAACAAAAATTTGGGCTGGAGATTACAGTGATTGTAAAGATGCGAGTTTAGTCGTCATTACAGCTGGAGCAGCTCAAAAGCCTGGAGAAACTCGCTTAGATTTAGTTGCAAAAAATTGTGCTATCTTTAAAGGAATCATTGGAGATATTATGGCTTCAGGATTTGACGGTATCTTTTTAATTGCTACAAATCCAGTAGATATTTTAACTTATGCGACTTGGAAATTTTCAGGATTACCAAAAGAAAGAGTAATCGGATCTGGTACTAGTTTAGATACTGCACGTTTTAGATATATGCTTGGTGATTATTTTAATGTTGACGCAAGAAATATCCATGGTTATATTATCGGTGAACATGGTGATAGTGAACTACCAGTTTGGTCTAAAACAAATGTTGGTACCTCACCAGTACACCATGTATTAAAGAAAAATCCAAAATACAGCCAAAGAGAGCTTGATGAAATCTTTTTAAATACACGTGACGCCGCATATCACATTATAAAGAAAAAAGGTGCAACATACTATGGAATTGGAATGGGCTTAGTTAGATTAACAAAAGCGATTCTAAAAAATGAAAATAGTATTATTACGGTTTCAGCATATTTAGATGGACAATATGGAGAACACGATATATATATCGGCGTTCCAGCAGTAATTAATCGTGGTGGAATTCGAGAAGTTGTTGAACTAGATTTAAATGAATTAGAGCAACGTCAGTTTAAAAACTCTGTAGAAACTTTAAGAAAAACAATGGAACCTGTTTTGGGTAACGAAAACTAAGTGAATGATGATAAATTTTAGCAAACACTAGTAATGTTTTTTTCAGAAGTTAAAAATATTATGAGTTAATAAGACCTCTTTCTATTTGAAAGAGGTCTTATTGTATAGATTATTTGAAAAATATGCCAACTTCTAATATTGTAAAAGTAACAAAAAGAATTAAGGAGGTAATTTTGAAAAAAATAAATAGTAAGTACACATGGGTATTAATAGTAATATTCATTATTGGACTAGCTCTATTTTTTGGAAACCAAAATTTTTTTAACAATTATCTAAAAATGACAAAAGAGACTTCCCTGAAATTTCCTAATTACGATGATACAGCTATCGAAGCTGAGAATGGATTATTAGCTGTAACGAATCCTACATCTAATTTAGTATTAGTTAATAAAGAAAGAAAGCTACCGGACGGGTATGAACCGCCAGATCTAGTTTATCCAATCGTTCCTTTACATGGAGTAAACAAAGAAAAAACATTAATGAGGAAAGAGGCAGCTCATGCTTTAGAAAAATTATTTGAAAGAGCAGAAGCAGATGGCATAAAACTTACTCCAGTTTCCGCATATCGCTCTTTTGATCGACAAAAAAGTTTGTATAATTTTTATGTACAAATTCATGGTGAAGATTGGACTCAATCTTTTAGTGCTGTTCCTGGTACAAGCGAACATCAAACTGGTTTATCAATAGATGTATCATCTCCAAACTTCGGTAACAAGCTTGAACAAGGATTTGGAGAAACGAAAGAAGGAACTTGGCTTGCAGACCATGCACATGAATTTGGATTTATCATTCGTTATCCAGAGGACAAAGTAGATATTACTGAATACAATTATGAACCATGGCATATAAGATATCTCGGGATAAAATACGCTACATATTTATATAAAAATGATTTAGCTTTAGAAGAAGTAATGAAGCATAAAAAATAATTATAAATGCCTACAAAATAAATGGTTTGTTTGGTATTTCACATTGACGAGTAATCGTTTCCAACTTATACTTATTACATGTTTAGAAAGATAAAATAATAGGAGTTAAGTATGAAATCCGTATATGATATTCAACAATTTCTAAAGAGTTATGGCACCATTATTTATACAGGTGATCGATTAGCTGACTTGATGTTATTGCAAGATGAGCTAAAAGAATTATTTTTAGCGAATATACTTGAAAGTAAAGATTTACAAATTGCTACCATGATATTAAAAAAAGAGATGGATGAAATAAAAAATAAAACGATTTGAAGAAATCGTTTTTTTTAGAATCTATTGCAAACGATTTCACTGTGAAGGGAGAAGGCATTATGGCTAAAATGATTGTAGGTGTAGATTTAGGTGGTACAAGCATTAAATTAGCATTATTAACAAATAACGGGGAATTCATTGATAAATGGGAAGTACCAACAGATAAATCAGATAGTGGTAAGCATATTCCTAAAACAATTACAATTGCAATTGAAGAAAAGCTTAAACAGATGGATAAAACAAAGGAAGATATCGCTGGGATCGGTATTGGAGCACCAGGTTCGGTTCGATTAGAAGATGGACTTATATTTGCAGCAGTAAATTTAGGTTGGGTTAATTTTCCTTTAAAGGAAATTCTAGAAAATGAATCAGGTATTCCTGTAATCGTTGATAATGATGCAAATATAGCAGCTGTTGGCGAAATGTGGAAAGGTGCTGGAAATGGAGCAAAAGATGTAGTAATGGTTACGCTTGGAACGGGAGTCGGCGGAGGCGTAATTGTAAATGGGGACGTTGCACATGGAATTAGTGGATCTGCAGGTGAAATTGGCCATATTACAGTACAACTTGAAAATGGAGTATTATGTAACTGTGGAAAAACGGGATGCTTAGAAACAATTTCTTCAGCTACAGGAATCGCAAGAATAGCAAACGAGAAATTACAAAATACGACAAAAGAAACAATTTTAAAAGAAATGTCGAATGATTCACCAATTACAGCAAAGGATGTTTTTGAAGCTTATTCAAATGGTGATGAAGTTGCAGAAGAAATCGTTAATCATGTAATGAGATATCTAGCTTTAGTTTTAGCCGGAGTTGGAAATACATTAAATCCTGAAAATATCATTATAGGTGGCGGAGTATCAAATGCAGGTGAAATGTTATTAAAGCCTCTAAAGAAATATTTTGACGAATTTGCTTTCACAACAGTGCGAGAATCGACAAAACTTTCAATTGCCAAGTTAGGGAACGATGCAGGTGCAATTGGAGCAGCATATTTAGTAAAAAAATTTATTACTAATGAAATTTAACTTAAATTTAAGGTACTTCTAATTGAAGTACCTTATTATGTTTATTGTATTGAATTGAAAAAAAAATTAGTTATTTGACGAGTGAACTAGTTTATGATAAATTGAATGACGTTAGAAAAAAACTTAAGGTAACGTCAAATAAAATTTTTAGATCCATACATTTAGTAGCTAATAATTGTATGAATCATTTTAAAAATTCTTGGTATTTAAATGCCAATAAAATAGATATGTGAAATGCCAAACATTGTTTTATAATAGATAAAATAGATTAATAGTCTAAAAAAGAGGAGGAACAGAATATGTGGAAAAAGTTTATTAAAAACTTTGGATTCCCGTTACTTGCTGTATTCCTTTTATGGATTAAAGCAACTATTCTAAGTCAATTTTATTTTGATTTAGAAATTGAAAATTCAATGCAAGAATTTATCTTAATAATTGCTCCTATATCTTCATTATTAATATTTATAGGTATAGCTCTTTTTGCAAAAGGACCAAAACGAAATAGAGCAGTTATTTGGATTACTATAATCATGTCCTTTATTTTAGTAGCTGATACAGCTTATTATTCATTCTTTGACGATTTCGTAACGATTCCAGTTTTATTTATGACACGAAACTTTGGGGATTTAGGTTCGAGTGTTAAAGCAATGATCAGCTATAAAACAATATTAGCTTTTTCTGATATTTTTATCTTAATTGCAGTTAATTATTTCTGGGGTAAAAAATTCTTTACTACTGGTAACATTAAAGGGAAAGCTAGAACAGCTTATTTCTTAGCAGCGGTTGCTATTTTCTTAGTTAACCTTGGTTTAGCAGAAACTGAACGCCCACAATTATTAACACGTTCTTTTGATAGAGAATACATTGTTAAATTCTTAGGATTATACAATTACCACTTATATGATATGGTTATTCAATCAAAAACATCTGCTCAAAAAGCGATGGCTGATGATAGTGAATTAGCAGGAATCGAGAACTTTATTCGTGCTAACGATACTGGTGTGAATGCACAATTACATGGTAAATATAAAGGTAAAAACGTAGTAGTCGTTTCATTAGAATCATTACAAAATTTCGTAATTGGACGAAAAGTTGATGGACAAGAAATTACTCCTTTCTTAAATAAATTTACGAAAGAAAGTTATTATTTTGATAATTTTTACCACCAAACTGGACAAGGTAAAACATCTGATGCGGAATTCTTAATTGATAATAGTTTATTCCCACTAGATCGTGGTGCTGTTTACTTTACAAACAGTAGTAATACATTTACTGCTACACCAGCAATCCTTAAACAGGATCAAAATTATTACACTTCAGTAATGCATTCAAATAATAAATCGTTCTGGAACCGTGACATGATGTATCCAAGTCTAGGTTACGATCGTTATTATAATGAAGTTGACTTTAAAGTATCTGCAGCTACTTCAATTGGCTGGGGACTAAAAGATAAATATTTCGTTGAACAAGCAGTAGACAAAATGGTAGCAGAGCCTAAACCGTTCTACAACCGTATGATTACACTAACTAACCATTATCCATTCGAATTAAATGATGAGGATTTAATGATTCCGCGTTTAAAAACTGGAGACCAAACTGTTGATAATTATGTAACAACAGTACGTTATTTAGATGAATCAATTAAACATTTCATTGAAGAAATGAAAGCAAAAGGTTTATATGATAATACAATCATTGTTATGTATGGTGACCACTATGGTATTTCCGAAAACCATGACCGTGCAATGAGTGAAGTATTAGGACAAGACATTACACCTGCAGAGCATGTTAAATTACAAAAAGTACCTTTCTTTATCCACTTACCTGGACAAACTAAGGGTGAAACGGTTCATAAAGTTGCAGGTCAAATTGATGTTAAACCGACAATTTTAAACTTATTAGGTGAAGATCCAAATAAAACATCTATCAACTTTGGTAATGATATTTTCTCTCCTAAACACAAAAACTTTGTAGTTTTCCGTGATGGAACAATTGTTACTGATAAATATATTTACACTGGTGAGAAGATGTATGATCCAAATACTGGTGAAGAATTAAAAGGACAAAAACCACCTAAAGAAGACTTAGCAAAAGCAAATAAATCACTTGAGTATTCAAACTCAATTATCTATAAAGATTTACTTCGTTTCTATGAAGTTAAATATAAAAAAGCTGATACGAAGTTTGAATAAACATGAAAAGCACTTCCTTAATGGGAGTGCTTTTTTACGTTATTGAAAAAAACTTGTCAATTAAATTACCAAATTTTCGTAAAAGGAGTAGAGTGATGTTGATTTCCACTACAGGATGCTTGCCTTTAAGTGTAGCGAGATTTAGTAGCTAACTAGCCACATTTGTCCTGCAAGTCTTTTAGCCCCATCTCTTAGCCGTTCTGTTAATCACATAAGAGCCCGAACCTCACTAAGCTTTAATAATTTAATATGACTAATTAAATCGTTAAATAAAGCACTTCCTAAACGAAAGTGCTTTTCTTTATTTTAATTACATACAATTAACTAGAAAATAACTGATGAGGTGAAAAATTTGTATAAAAACAATCGGCCTTTATCCTTTCATCCAAGAAGATACGATTTTAATGAACTTTCAAAAGATATTAGTTTATTAGTACAAGAATTTCCTTTTCTTCGTTTAAATACGATTGGACACAGCGTTTTATATCAGCCAATTTATGAGATTCAAATTGGAAATGGAAATAGAAAGGTACATTGGAATGGTTCGTTTCATGCAAATGAATGGATTACAACTTGTGTAATCATGAAAATGCTTTTTTGGATATGTAACACTTTAACAACTGAGGAGTTGCCATTTCATAAAGAATTAGTAGCTTTATTTCATGAAAATACATTGTCGATTGTCCCTATGGTTAATCCTGATGGGGTAAATTTAGTTATAAATGGATCTGTTGAACAAAGTGATTATATGGAATTTGTTCATAAAATTAACGAAGGAAATGATGGTTTTACTGGATGGAAAGCAAATATAAGAGGTGTTGATTTAAACAATCAATTTCCTGCCCATTGGGAGTTTGAAAAAGAAAGAAAGAAACAAAAAACATTCTCTCCTAGAGACTACCCAGGAGATGCTCCATTAACAGAACCGGAAACAATCGCAATGAGTAATTTAGCTATTGAAAGGAAGTTTGATCTTATTTTGGCTTTGCATACTCAAGGTAAAGAATTTTATTGGGGTTATGACAATCTTGAACCGCCTATCTCGGAAGTCTATGCTAATTATTTTTCTAGTATCAGTCCGTATAGGGCAGTAAAAACAATTGATAGCCATGCAGGTTATAAGGATTGGTATATTCAAGATTTTAGGAAACCAGGATTTACACTTGAATTAGGTAAAGGAATAAACCCATTGCCACTTTCTATGTTTGAATCCATTTTTTCCGAGACGTTTCCAATTCTGTTAGCATCATTATTTAACTTAGAAATATCCAATCATCTTTAAAATAAAAAAGCTGACAAATTTGTCAGCTTTTTTATTTTAGAACATGTTTTCTATATGTAGAAATTTGTTCGTTCCATAATAAAATAAATTTTATAAGTGCGCTGGTGGATAACCGTTATGTAAAATTGTCATAATGGCAAACCAAGCAAATAAAACTAATGTAACACCAGACCAAAAAACAGCTAAAAAGTTCTTATTCTTTAATGATCCTATTAATGCTGGAACACATAGAATAGCTACTAGTATAAAAATAATAACTGTACCCATTGTAAACCCCCTATAAATTTCTTCAAGCAACCCCTGTTTGCTATCACATCATTATTATTGTAAAACTTTTGTGAACAATTGTCTATTTGAAATTAAGTGCTAAAACAAAATTATGATATAGTATTATATAGATTAAAAAAGAAAGTAGGGTATGAAAATGAATGTTTTACAATTACCATTAGGTCCATTACAAACTAATTGTTATATCTTAAGTAATGATATGAATGAAGCCGTTATTTTTGATCCGGGCGAAGAAGCGCATGTAATCTTTAATGTTATTGAAGAAAATAAATTAAAGCCACTAGCAATCCTTTTAACCCACGCTCATTTTGATCATATTGGGGCTGTTGATGATGTGCGTGATGAATATAATATACCCGTTTATATTCATAAATATGAAGCAGATTGGCTAACAGATGGACAAAAAAATGGTTCTGAATTATTTATGAGAAATCAGTCAATTTTTGCAAGGGAAGCAGATCACTTGATTGAAAAAGAAGGTAAAATGGAAATTGGCCCTTTCTTATTTTCAATTTTCGAAACTCCAGGCCATTCACCAGGTAGTGTTTCATTTTATTGTAAAGAAATAAAGACAGTATTTTCTGGTGATGCATTATTTGAAGGAAGCATTGGACGAACTGATTTACCTGGTGGGGATCACGACCAGTTGATTAGAAGTATAAAAGGTAAGCTTCTTTCCTTACCAGATGATGTCGTTGTATGTAGTGGTCATGGAGAAACTACAACGATTGGTGATGAGAAAAGATATAATCCATTTTTATAATAGGTAATATGATGAAAAACATAATTTATAATGCGATAAATAACAGCAAAAAAGGTTTTATTACATACGAACAATTTATTTCGTTAGTGCTTTATGATAATGAAAAAGGTTATTATCAAACGGCAAATGAAAAAATTGGACGAAAAGGTGATTTCTATACTACAAGCTCAGTAGGTTCAGTATATGGAGAAGTAATTGCAGCCTCATTTTGTCGATTTGTTAAGAATAACCTAATCGAACCTTTTTTTGTTGAAGTTGGTGGTGGAAATGGCAGATTCGCCACAGCCTTTCTTTCGTACTGTGAAAAGAAAGAACCTGAAATTTATCATAATTTAACTTACTATCTTATTGATGCAAGCCAATATCATCGTAAATTACAAAAAGAATTATTGGTGAACCATTTGAATTGTAAATACTTCTCAAATATATTAGAAATCGAGCAAATCAATAATGGAATGATATTTTCAAATGAATTGTTTGATGCTTTACCTGTTCGAGTAGTTGAATTTAATCAAAACAAATGGCAAGAGGTAGTAATAATAATTGATGAACTAAATAATCTGAAAGAAAATCTCGTTAAAATACAAGATAATGAAATCAGTGATTTTCTAAGTAGATACAAATTTGTTGGAGAAGATGGGCAAAGAGTTGAAATTCCTGTGGGGATGGAAAAAGTTTATGACCTTTTACAATCGAAAATAAGTAAAGGAATCATTTTAACTGTTGATTATGGTTTCACGAGGGAAGAATGGGATGCACCCCATCGAATTAAGGGAAGTTTGCGCGGTTATTATAAGCATGAAATGAAATCAAATTTACTAGAGAATTTAGGGCATATGGACATTACAACTCATATTCACTGGGATGAATTAAAAAAGTTCGGATTACTGAATAATATCGAAAATCTATACTTTTCTAACCAAAGAGATGCAATATTAGATTTTGGTATTTTAAATTGGCTTATTCCGCATGCTCAGTCAAATCCATTTTCAAGCGAATATAAACAAAATAGAGCTGTTCAATCTTTAATTATGCCTGGTGGAATAAGTGATTCCTTCCAATGGCTATTACAAACAAAAGGTATGTCAACAAAAGATCTTACTAAGTTGAATGAATTGATTTCATTAAATGAATACAAATAAAAAAACCAGTCATATGACTGGTTTTTCTATTATTCACTAAAGCTTGGTACTAATAAGAAAGTACTATAATATGTAAATCCAATAAAGAACACAGTTAAGTATGCGCCAAAGATATAGATGTACATACGCTCAGAAAGCTTTAGATAGCCTAATACTACGAAAAATGCTGTTTGACATGCGAAAATAAGTGCAGCTGCTGACATATGTCCAACAAAGAACATTACCGTAAATATAGCTGTCCAGAATCCTAGAACGCGGAACATTCGATCCATCCTAAATCCCCCCATAAAAAATTTCTACCCATTCATTATTATAAAATAAGAAAGTTACAATTGTAAACAATGTATTAATACAATTCTAAATTGATTCTAGAGATAATGAAATTAACCATATCTGATATTATTTTTCTTATTTAATGATTTTCTATACATGATTTGAAAACATACTTTTTGTTTTAGGTTATATATTTGATTTTCTTGTACGTTATTGTGGTAAATTAACTTTAATTTGTAAATAAATTTTAGCAAAATTTAATATTTTCGTTTAGTTTCCTAATTATGATGATTTGATAGCTGAGGGAAACAAAAATATAATTGCTCATATAGAAAGGGGGACTAAAAATGGTATCAGTAGAAACAATGGTCGAAGAACTTCTAAAAAAAGCTTGCCATTTTGGGGCATCGGATATTCATCTATTACCAAAAGAGGATGATGTACAAATTTTTTTTCGTGTTGATGGTGAGTTGAAGCTTATTCAAAGAATAAATAAAGAGAAGTCTAAGAGGATCATCATGCATTTGAAGTTTTTAGGAAGTATGGATATAGGAGAAATTAGACGACCACAGACTGGAATTTTAGTTGTTAAAATTAATGAAATTTTATTATCACTTCGCTTGGCCACTTTACCAACCATTATTGATGAGTCTATGGTTATTCGTATTCATCCTCAACAAAAAATCGCTCCAATAGAAAGTCTTTCCTTATTCCCATCTACAACTAGTAAACTTTTGTCTTTATTACATCATTCACATGGTCTAATGATGTTTACAGGACCAACTGGCTGTGGGAAAACAACTACGCTTTATTCCTTATTACAGTCAGCTAAAAAAGACATAGCAAGAAATATTATCACTTTAGAGGATCCGATTGAAAGGAAATCTGATGAATATTTTCAAGTCCAAGTTAATGAAAAAGCAGGCTTAACATATGCAACTGGATTAAAAGCTATTCTTCGATCTGATCCAGATATAGTAATGGTAGGAGAAATTAGGGATGAAGAAACTGCGAAAATTGCCGTTCGGGCAGCATTGACCGGTCATTTAGTATTAACGACTATTCATTCTAATAACACAAAAGGTGCATTATATCGAATGTTAGAGCTTGGAATTCCAAAGGAGGAATTATTTCAAGCTATGGTTGCTATCGTTTCTCAAAGATTAGTTCCAATAAAATGCCGTTTTTGTGAAGGGGGATGTGAACCAAATTGTTTTGTAAACCGAAATCACAGAAGATTAGGGGTATATGAATTGCTTTATGGTAAAGCTCTAAATTCGGTTATTAATGAATTTAGAGGGATACAAGAAGAAGTTCAATTATCTACATTAAATGATCAACTCATTAAAGGTTATGCATTAGGTTTTATTGACAACAAACATTTGGACCGAAGTATAATCTATGGGTAAATTTTTTAATAAAAGAAAATTAACTTATATTGAACAGGCTAAGCTATTAAAAATATTAGGAGAACTTTTACAAAAAGGTTACCCTCTAATTCAAGCAATTGAATTCTTAACGATTCAATTCCCAGATGACCTAAAAGAATTGATTTATAAAGCTAAAATAGCTTTGGTGGAAGGAGGATCATTCATTGATTTTGCTAATATGCTTGGCCTTCATCAAGATGTACTCGTTTACTTGTATTATGCAGAAAAGCATAGTGATTTGTCCTTAGCGCTAGGTGAAGGAAGTTATATGCTTACAAAAAAGATTCAACATAGAGCTTACATAAGAAAAATCATGGGATATCCTATTTTTTTAATCACAATATTATTGCTAATTTTGTTTTTGTTTAGAAATATAATCATTCCTCAATATGAAATGCTATTTTCAACATTCCATTCTAATCAGAACTCTTTTATTTTCATCTATCTACAAGTTATAAAAAGACTACCTTCAATTATGTTTTCCTCTCTTTTCCTAATTGGATTGACCACCTATGGATACTTATTTGCAATTAATAAATTAAATTCAATCGAGAGGATGGATAAATTAATTCAAATCCCGTTAGTTAGGAAGTATTTAATTACAATGAATACTTATGAATTTTCAATGCAGTTAAGTATATTATTACATGCTGGTTTTCCCATAGTTGATGCACTAAAAACAATGCAGAATATTGATAGTAGGACATTTATTAAAGAAAAAGCAGTAGTTTTCTACAATCAAATATTAAACGGAACTTCTATGCAAGAAGCATTTAAAAATGAACGTGCATTCCATAGAGATATAATATTTGTAATTGAACATGGCATGAACAATAGTACTCTTAGTAAAGAACTTGCTGATTATGCTGATTATTTAAAGGAGAGTATAGAAGCTTACTTTCACCGATCGATAAGGATCATTCAGCCAATTATTTTAATCTTAGTTTCATCAAGTATTCTATCACTGTATATAGCCATCCTGTTTCCTATGTTTCAATTGATGAACAATATCTAGGAGGAGTTAGTTTGAATGAAAAAGGATTTACGCTAATTGAAATGTTAATTGTTTTATTTATCATTTCACTGCTTTTATTACTAGTGATACCAAATTTAGGAAAACAACAACAGTCGATTCAAGCGAAAGGTTGTTCTGCACTTCAAAAAATGGTTCAGTCAAGTGTTGAATCATATCGATTAGAAAATGAACAATTACCTGAGAGTTTATCAGTCTTAAAAGAACAGGGCTATATAACATCATATAAATGCAATAATAAAGTTGAATTATCGTATGACAAAGCAACTGGATCTGTATCAATACCTTAAAAAAAGGTTGGATAATTCGTTTGGTTTTACATTTGTTGAGATGTTATTAGTCCTTTCAATAATGATATTGTTATTAATTTTACCGATTAATGAAGTTAGGAAAATTGAAGATGAACAAAAGTTAACATTATTTATTCAAATGCTTCAAAATGATATTTTTCTTGCACAAAGGAACGCAATTATAAAACAAATCCCTACTAGGATCATTTTTTATCAAAATAAATATGAAATGGAAGATAATTTACTAAATCCCCCTGTAGTCATTCGGAATTTTGATAAATCAATTAGTATAACTAACCTTACTTTAAAACCTCCGTTAAGATTTAACTCCGACGGTAATATCTCAAGTTCTGGAACGATTTCAATTAAATATAAAAAAGCTGAATATATCGTTACTTTTTACTTAGGAAGTGGTCGATTTAAATATGATCGGAAATGAAAAAGGATTTACATTTATTGAGGCAGTTATTTCTTTAAACTTACTAATTATTTTTTGTATTATGATCGTTCCTTCAATGTCATTATTTTTACAAAAAAAAGATAAGATAACGATTAGCAATATGGCAGATGACTTATTAACTGATATGGTTCATCTTTATTTTATGGATAGGGAAGATTTTAAAGAGGATTTTTATACAAAGAATGGCAGAGAATTTTTAGTGAAAATAAACGATAGGAATAATTTTAATTCGATATGTGTTACTTGGACTGATCGAAAAAAGGAAAGTGAAATATGTGAAGAAATTACAGAATGAAAAAGGATTTACTTTACTAGAAACACTTTTTTCACTTGTTTTATTTTTAATGATTATTTCTATATCGACTTCAAGTATAAAAAGCTTTGTTAAACGAAATTACAGTTATGAATCCGTAAATAGGTTAGAATTAGATAATTTTATAAAAGAAGTTCAAAAAGAGGCAAACAAAAGCATAAGTTTTACAGTTCATTCCGACCTTCTTCTTTTTGAAGAGTTTAATCAAGTTACGATTAGTTATCGAAAATATACAACGATTGTTCGACGACAAAGGCTTGGATTAGGACATGAAATCGTACTACAGAATATAAGGGATATAAAGTTTGAACAAATAAGTGAAAGGCAAATCCTAGTAAAAGTAATCGATTTAAATGGTGGAATTTATGAAAAAACTATTCGGATGTTTATCAATTAAATTTAAAATACTTGGTGAAAATGGAGTGTATTTACCTTACACGATCTTTATGATAAATATTTTACTAATTTTTTTTCTAATACAAATAGATATATTTCATTCGATCAATACCTTTTATTCTTATACGAGAAATCAAAACAAACTAGACCGAGTACATTCACAAGCAATTTACGATTTAAAGCATGGTAATTTACCACTTCAAGGAAATACAGTAAAGTATTATAATAATACAAAAATTATATTGAATACTTATTTAGTTACAAATGATGAATATCTTATAACTTTAACTAGTAGTAATTCAGAAATAAAAAAATATGTAGTTCAATTTAAATATAAAAAAAGTACAAATCAAGTATCGGATTGGATTGATTAAGTTGGAGGATGAAATGGAATCAATTTATTTAGTAGGATTTATGGGGTGTGGTAAGACGACTGTTGGAAAGGAATTAGCTAAAAGAGTAAACAAAAAATTTATTGATTTAGACGAGGAAATTGTTTCTCAAACAGGCAAAAGTATACCAGAATTGTTTAATGAATTTGGTGAAAGTGGTTTTCGCGATATAGAAACACAAGTATTAAAAAAATTATCATCAAAAAAAATGATCACTTCAACAGGTGGTGGAATCATTCTTCGTGATGAAAACATTGGATATATGAAAGAAACTGGCAAAATAATTTATCTTGAAACTCCAATTGAAATAATATATGAAAGAATCCATTTGGATTCTAACCGACCAAATGCTGTAAATCGAACGATTGAAGAACTAACGGAACTGTTTCAAAAGAGAGAATCACAATATAAAAAAGCAGATTATGAAATTTCAACGAATAATTTAACACCAATTGAAATTGCGTTGGAAATCATTGACTGTTTAAATTATTCAAAAGGAGGAGATAGTAGAAATAAGTGATAAGAAAGTAAGGTGATTTCTATTGAAAACAAATGATTATGTAAAATATATGACAGAACAATTTATTAATTATATCGATCAACCGAAAGAGAAACGTGATTCATTAAAACAAGAAAAAGAAGAGCTGAAGGCCCCATTTTCTACTAACATGTTTGGAATGTTACCATTAAGTTTAGCTTTATTAATGAAAAAAGTTCAAAATCGTAAAGACAAAGAAAAGAAAAGTATTTAGTTAATAAGACTGATTTCAATTAAAGAAGTCAGTCTTTATTTTTTGACAGTATGAAGAAAAGGAAAGAGGGCAATCTTATTTAGATTTCCCTCTATACTTAATCTCCCCTTAAATGCCTTTAACTTAATTTATTCATTGTGTTTGGTGATAGGTAAAAAAGGCCACCATTAATTGCATCAACATGAATAATTGGTTCGTAAAGTTCTTTAAGTGCATTGAATTCTACATGATAATTTTCAGGTTTTTCTTCATCAGCTTCATAAAATTGATTTAATAAATCCAAATCATGTTGCCATCTATTCCTAGCTTCTTCAGCCCATACGGTATCTTCTTTTTCAATTATGTTTCGAAGTAATTGTTCCATTCGATTTAAACCACTTATTGGTTTAATCAAAGGTGACATGGAATAGCAAAAATCAGGTATTTTAGAGTTGAATTGGGTTTTTTCAAGTTTTGTATGAAAATCTTCAATAATTCTTCCGGAAATTAAATGGATTCCAAAAGAATATAAATAATCTTTTTTATGATCACAAGTAAAAGAAACCTGATAATTAACAGCTAACCAAGGGTGTAATGCAATTTGTTGGCCCATAGGTGCTTTTGTGTCTTCATAAAGTCTAATTGACTGTCCTAGTTCATTAACTATTGAGAAAATTTGGTGAAGGCGGGGCGACCCAAAATGAATTTGTTCACCTTTAAGATCTTCAGGAGCATTATCACTATCTGTAATCAGTGTTAACTTCATTGGATTTGGGATACCACCTGTTTTTTCTAAATAATGCCAATAGAAAGGACGATTCATTAATTTTTTATCCATCTCAATTGTTAATTGTATTTCTAAATATGTTTGTGTTTTCTCTAGAATTTCACAATCATTATGTCTGAAAAAATATTCAATATAATCATGGATTTCATGTTGCTGCATAACTATCACCTGCTTGTTTATGTTGCTGTAATTGAATGATGGACGTTAAATTTTCCATTTTAATTTTCATTTCGCCTTCAGTTTTAGAGTGAATAAATATTTCATTCATATGTGCTTCAAAATCTTTATAAGGAATTCTGGTTAGAATATCATCCAGTTCACCAATCACACGCTCAAATAAATTGATTTTTTCATAAAGTAGTCTTAGTATGTGTTCTTCAATTGAGCCAACAGTCGCAAAGTTATAGATACTTACATCCTCTGTTTGTCCAAGTCGATGTATACGTCCTATTCTTTGTTCTAGTCTCATAGGATTCCAAGGAAGGTCATAATTAATCATATTTGAACAAAATTGTAAGTTAATACCTTCACCACCAGCTTCGGTTGCTATTAGCACCTGTACACGATTTTTAAATAATTCTTTCATCCAATCTTTCTTACCACGTTTAAAACCACCCCGAAATGGTACAGATGTAATACCGTTTTGCTTTAATAACCATTGTAAATACAACTGTGTTGCACGATATTCAGTAAAAATAATAACTTTATCATTTATTTTTTTAATTAGTTCAATTACTTTATTTGCTTTTGAATTAGATGTAATTTGATTAATTTGATGAAAAATTTTCTCGATATAAGGATCGTTAATATCAATATTTTCTTTTTCAAATCTTTGAAGCATTTTTTTCATTGATACATAAACAGCTTCACGACTACTACAAGCTTCTCGTTTAAATGTTAAAAAGGAGAATGCTGAGGTTACCCCAGTATATTGTGATTTCTGCCATTCATCGATTAAATCATAAAGCTTTTGTTCTTCTTCATTAAAATTAATTAAAACTGTTTCTACCTTTCGCTTTGTCCACTCGATGCCTGTATCTTGTCTACGATTTCGAACCATTACTTTTCCAATTAGTTCTCGTAATAAGTCTTCATGCTCTAATGAGCGGTTCTTAGCAGAAAAATATTCTTCAAAACTAGATTTATTACCTAAATGGCCAGGTTTTAATAAAGAAACTAAATGGAAAATTTCTTCTATGTTATTTTGAACTGGAGTAGCAGTAAGCAGTAAACAATATTTCTTTTTAAGATGTTGTACAAACTCATAGTTTTTTGTTTTATTATTTTTAAGTTTATGAGCTTCATCAATAATGACGAGATCATAATTGATACTTAATATTTTTTCTCGATGAGGATCTCTTTTTGCAGTATCGATTGATGATACAACAACATCACAGCTATCCCATACATAATTCTTTTTTTGTTGTGCGATTGCTGGAATATGGAATTTTGTATTTAATTCAAAGGTCCACTGTGATACAAGTGATGCTGGAACTAGTATAAGCACCTTATTAACTAAACCACGAATCATGTATTCTTTTAAAATTAAACCTGCCTCAACGGTTTTACCTAATCCTACTTCGTCAGCTAAAATTGCTTTTCCATTCATTTTTTCAATTACTGTCGTAGCCACATCTAATTGATGAGGCAATGGAGTTAAATTTGGTAAATGAGTAGGAGCAATCATACCTGTAAAAGATGGAATTGCTAATTTTGTAGAAGTATGATAGGCAAGCTTATAGTTCTCCCAATTTGACCATGGTCCATCATTCTCAAGCTTCTCTAAGAACTCCTCTTGCCACTCTGTATGGAATTTAATCTCAATTGACATGCAAATCTCACCTATTTCATTTTTATATTGGATAATCATGAACGTTATAGTAAAATAACAGCTGTAATGTTCGTTATTTTATTTTTAAAAAAATTCACTTTGATATTGCTGAAACTTGTCGTTTAATGTTAGGATAATAGTGTAGAAAAAAGTAAAAATTTATTATTCTTTTATTAAACAAAAAACTCTTATTGTTAAGAAAAAACAGTTAACTAATATAGTTTGATAATATTTTCTTGTTTTCTACTAGTTTTTCCGAAAATATACAAAATATGTAAATTATTTAATGGTTAGCTGGACGAACTATTAATTTAGTTTTCCATCATGCTAGCATGTAGATAAGGGGGAAATGGCTACATGACGACTTTATTACGCACACCATTGTTTGAAGATTACAAAGTATTAGGTGGTAAAACAATTGATTTTGGTGGCTGGGAGCTACCTGTGCAATTTTCGAGCATTAAAGAAGAACACGAAGCTGTTCGTACAGCAGCTGGTTTATTTGATGTTTCTCACATGGGAGAAATTGAAGTAACTGGTAAAGATAGTCTTAAATATTTACAAAAAATGATGACAAATGATATTTCAAAATTAAATGAAGAAGGCGCATTATATACTGCAATGTGCTATGAAAATGCTGGAACGGTAGACGACTTACTAGTTTATAAGCATAACGAAGAACACTATTTATTAGTTGTAAATGCGTCTAATATTGAAAAGGATTTCGCATGGTTAATTTCACATGTTGAAGGCGATGTAAAAGTAGTTAATAAAAGTAATGAAGTTGCACAATTAGC
Source organism: Gottfriedia acidiceleris (assembly GCF_050457485.1). Lineage (GTDB taxonomy): Bacteria > Bacillota > Bacilli > Bacillales > Bacillaceae_G > Gottfriedia > Gottfriedia acidiceleris_D. The sequence continues at coordinate 50,188 of NZ_JBCMJM010000008.1, read as the reverse complement.
TCTTCAAGGGCCGAAATCTGTTGCAATTTTACAACGTTTAACGAATGAGAACGTTTCTGATATTAAGTATTTCACTTTCAAAGATAATGTATTAATTGGTGATCTAAATGTTTTAGTTTCACGTACAGGTTACACTGGTGAAGATGGATACGAGCTATACTTAGCTGCTGAAGATGCGTCTAAGCTTTGGACTTTACTTTTAGAAGCAGGTAAGGAAGACGGTTTAAAACCATGTGGATTAGGTGCTCGTGATACACTTCGTTTCGAAGCAGCTCTAGCATTATATGGTCAAGAACTAACAAAAGACATTACTCCATTAGAAGCTGGTATTGGCTTTGCTGTGAAATTAAATAAAGAAGAAGATTTCTTCGGTAAAGAAGTTCTGAAAAATCAAAAAGAGCAAGGTGTACCTCGTAAACTTGTTGGAATTGAAATGATTGACAAAGGTATTCCAAGAACTCACTATCCTGTATATGTAAACGGGGAAATAATTGGTGAAGTAACAAGTGGTACGCAATCTCCAACATTAAAGAAAAATATAGGACTTGCATTAATTAAATCTGAATTTTCTGCTTTAGGTACTGAACTTGAAGTTGAAATTCGAAATAAAAAATTAAAAGCAGTTGTAGTTTCAAAACCATTTTACAAAAGAGAGAAGAAGTAACTAGGGGGAGAAAGGGGATTACCTTAATGCATCGTTATTTACCAATGACAGAGCAAGATCGTCAAGAGATGTTAAAAGTAGTAGGTGTTTCATCAGTTGATGAATTATTTAGTGATATTCCTGAAAAAGTTCGTTTTAATGGCTTATTAAACATTAAAAAGGCAAAATCTGAAACCGATTTAATTCAGGAGTTAAGCGAATTAGCAAAGAAAAACGCTAACTTAAGAGAGTATGTTTCTTTCTTAGGTGCTGGTGTTTATGATCATTATTTACCAACAGTTGTAGATCATGTTATTTCCCGTTCAGAGTTTTATACTGCTTATACACCATATCAACCTGAGATTTCTCAAGGTGAGCTTCAAGCAATCTTTGAATTCCAAACAATGATTTGTGAATTAACTGGTATGGATGTGGCAAACTCGTCAATGTATGACGGTGGTACTTCTTTAGCAGAGGCAACTACTTTAGCAGCAGGTCACAATGGTAAAAAACGTATTTTAGTTTCAAAAGGTGTTCATCCACAATCACGTGAAGTTATCTTATCTTATGCAAAAGGTCAACATTTAGAGGTAGTTGAAATTGGCATTAAAGATGGAAGAACTGATATCGAAGAATTAAAAAATGAAATGAATGACAATGTAGCATGTGTTGTTGTTCAATATCCTAACTTCTATGGACAAGTAGAAGAATTAGCTGAAATCGAACCAATTGCACATACTGGTAAAAGTTTATTCGTTGTTTCAAGTAACCCCTTAGCATTAGCAGCTTTAACTCCTCCAGGTGAATTCGGAGCGGATATCGTTGCAGGTGATGCTCAAACATTTGGTATTCCAACTCAATTTGGTGGACCTCACTGTGGATACTTCGCTACAACATCTAAATTAATGCGTAAAATGCCAGGTCGTTTAGTAGGGCAAACTGTTGATGGAGAAGGTCGTCGAGGATTTGTATTAACACTTCAAGCTCGCGAGCAACATATCCGTCGTGATAAAGCGACTTCAAATATTTGTTCTAACCAAGCGCTTAATGCATTAGCAGCTTCTGTTGCAATGACAGCTCTTGGTAAAAATGGTGCTGTAGAGATGGCAATGCAAAACATTTCTCGTACTCAATATATGAAGAAAAAATTAATTGAAAACGGTATCTCGGTTGTATTCGAAGGTGCTGCATTCAACGAACTTGTAATTGATGTAAAACAAAATGTCTCTGAAATCAATAAACAATTATTTACTAAGAAAATTATCGGTGGTTATGACTTAGCAAAAGTTGAACCTACTATGGAAAATCATATGTTAATCGCAGTAACTGAATTACGTTCTAAACAACATATTGATACATTTGTAGAAGAATTAGCATTATTAGTAGACGGAAAGGGGATTCAACATGCTGAAGGATCAACCGTTAGTTTTTGAGATAAGTAAAGAAGGTCGTATTGCATATAGTCTTCCTACAATGGATGTAGAAGAAATTGATATTAATGAAGTTATCCCAAGTGCTTATATCCGTAAAGAAAAAGCGGAATTACCAGAGGTTTCTGAATTAGATTTAATGCGCCATTATACTGCGTTATCTAAACGTAATCATGGTTTAGATTCAGGGTTCTATCCACTTGGATCATGTACCATGAAATACAATCCAAAAATTAACGAAGCTGTTGCTCGTATTCCAGGTTTTGCGCATATTCATCCACTTCAAGATGAGTATACTGTTCAAGGTGCATTAGAATTAATGCATGAGCTTCAACAAGAATTAAAAGAAATTACTGGAATGGATGAAGTAACTTTACAACCAGCTGCAGGTGCACATGGTGAGTGGACTGGATTAATGATTATCCGTGCTTATCACGAAAGCCGTGGTGACTTCAACCGTACTAAAGTAATCGTACCTGACTCTGCTCATGGTACAAACCCAGCATCAGCAACTGTTGCAGGTTTCGAAACAATCACGGTTAAATCAAATGAAAAAGGCTTAGTTGACTTAGATGATTTACGTCGTGTTGTTGATGAAAATGTTGCAGCATTAATGCTTACAAACCCTAATACATTAGGTCTTTTCGAAGAAGATATTTATGAAATCTCTGAGATCATCCACGCTGCTGGTGGTAAAGTTTACTATGATGGAGCAAACTTAAATGCTGTATTAAGTAAAGCACGCCCAGGAGACATGGGATTTGACGTAGTTCACTTAAATCTTCATAAAACATTCACTGGTCCTCACGGTGGAGGTGGTCCTGGTTCTGGTCCTGTTGGAGTTAAAGCAGATTTAATTCCTTACTTACCAGCACCAATCGTTGAGAAGGTTGGAGATGAGTACGTATTAAATTCAGACCGCCCAGAAACAATTGGTCGTGTTAAACCTTTCTTCGGAAACTTTGGAATTAATGTAAGAGCATATACTTATATTCGTTCAATGGGTCCTGAAGGATTAAAACAAGTAACTGAAGATGCGGTACTAAACGCTAACTACATGATGCGTCGTTTAGAGCCTCATTTCGATCTACCATTCGATCGTCATTGTAAGCATGAGTTCGTTTTAAGTGGAAAACGTCAAAAGAAATTAGGTGTTCGTACTTTAGATATTGCTAAACGCCTATTAGACTTTGGTTACCACCCACCAACAATTTACTTCCCATTAAACGTGGAAGAGTGTATCATGATTGAACCAACTGAAACAGAATCGAAAGAAACTTTAGATGCGTTCATCGATGCAATGATTACAATTGCTAAAGAAGCTGAAGAAAATCCAGAAATCGTACAAGAGGCTCCACATACAACTGTTGTAAGTCGTCTTGACGAAACTTTAGCAGCTCGTAAACCTGTATTACGTTATATTAAAGCATAAATCAAAAAAAGTTCCCTCATCGAAGGGAACTTTTTTTATGGTCGAACTTCTGAGTAGTATTATAGAATCATATCAAAATGAAACTCGTGTTTTTAAACCTTCTAAAAATCTATTTAATCCGATTAATCCGACCATCAAATGCCTGGACCAATGGTAACTTTTGTTCCTTTACATAATCTTCAAAAGCATCAAAATCTGTTGGACCTTCCACTTTATTTTTCCCTGTTAGTAATACCGAGAAATTGTCACCGCCATTTGCAAGATAGCTATTTGTAGTGACAGTATAACTAGTTTGTGGATTAATTGGAGTACCATCTGTTTGCATGATATTAATAACTTTTTGCCCAGAATCCTTCGTACTATCCCAAGTGTATTTTAAGCCTGATATTTGTAGCATTCGAACACTTCCATTTTCCTGCCATTGCTGATTGAGAAGCTTCCGAATTTGTTCACCAGATAATGTCATTTTAACGAGTTTAATTTTAAATGGTTGGATCGTGAACAATTCATTCAAAGTTACATCACCTTTTGGGAGATCAGCACGTATACCACTAAAGTTCATAAATGCGAAATCAGACTTCATTGCAAGTCGTTGTGAATCTGCAATCATATCTCCTAAACTAGATTCTCCATTATGATTCTTCTTACTTAAAATGTCATTTGCAGCCTTTCCAACGACTTTATTTACGATCGGTTCAATTTTAGATTCATAATTTTGTATCATTTTCTTTATTTCAGGATCTGGTTTAATATCATCTTGGTAGACCATCTTTATACTTGCCTTTTTGTCTATGATATCTGTCGTATTAGGATCAATTGTTAACTGAATGTCGGAGAAAGATATTCCATAAGAGTAGGATTGAACAATCAGCTTTCCGTCTACTTCTTTGTTAAGATAAGTATGTGTATGTCCAGAAATTATTACGTCAACTTCATCATCCATTTTTTTGGCCATTCTAACGATTGCACCTGTCGCATTTCCATTTGCTTTTGATTGATTTCCACCAATATGGGCCAGCACCACAATTGTTTTTACACCTTGTTTTTTAAGTGTTTTTACTGAATTATTGATTGCTTTTACTTCATCTATAAACTTTACGCCATCTGTTTTATTTGGTGGTGCGATCTTTGGAGTATCTTTTATTACGACGCCGATAAACCCAATTGGTACGCCATTAACATTTTTTATACTGTATGGAGGTAGAATGGTCTTACCTGTATGTTCGTCGATTACGTTGGCGCATATATATGGGAAATTTGCCCCAGTAAAATAACCAGTTTTTGGATTGTTTCCTCCTCGGATTAACCTCAACATTTCATTCACACCACGATCGAATTCATGGTTTCCTAGAGTCCCATAGTCAAAACCCATCTTGTTTAATACTTCAATTGTAGGTTCATCCTGAAGAAATGAAGAGATTGGAGGACTTCCACCGACCATGTCACCAGCATGAACTAAAATAGTATTTTTATTTTCTTTTTTCTTCTGATTCAAATATGCGGCTAAATATACTGCTCCGCCAACATTCCTGCCGTTAAATTTTCGGGTCGTATCTAATTGTCCATGGAAATCATTAATGCCAAGTAATTGTACTTGAATGAAACGATTCTTATCTTTCTTGGTGTTAATAGGAATGTCTCTCGCAGCCGGATTACCAGAGACCATAAATACTCCTGCAGATAATGTAGTCGTAAGAACAAAAGCAAGAACTGCTTTTTTCAATGCGTTCCAATTCAATATATTCGCCCTCCCAATTTGCTAGTAGGTTACTTACTAAGCATAGGGAAGGATTGTTAAAGCTTCTTTACTTTAGTGTGAATTTTCAGTTAAATTTGAAAGCATACTATAGAAAGAATGTTTGAAAGCTAATCAATTGCTCAGTCAATAACGAATCTTCTAGGTGGGACGATATCAGTATCAAGTATAGAAAACGAGTATACAAATTTCATTGTTTTACTAGATAGATCATAAAAAGCTCCCTATTTGTTAAAATAGGGAGTTTGCATATGATTATAGCTATTTTTTGCGCGCTTTCTTAGGTTATTTATTAAATATTTTTAAAATTATTTTTAATTGCATTTTTATACAATACATAAAATGGGTCAACAGTAATACAAGGCATAAATGAAGAACATGGGAGAGGAGGGGCTGAAGAGTAATAGAGTCTTTAAAAACTACTAGTATACCTTTACGCATGCTTTCTCCATTAGCTGCATTTAATTTCTTGCTTTTATAAACCTAAACTCTTCCTTAAAGAATCTACAATTATTTATTGCCATTCTTTTCACTGGATTGAATAAATACCCACAACAACATCAAATTCTTTTTGTAACATACTAAAATTTCCCAAAAAACTTAATAAATGGTGTTGATTTTTTCTCACATAAGGAGGATAATTGTAACATTATTTTTAACTGAAAATTAACTAAATTAGGGGTAATAAAAATGAAAATCGTAAAATTTGGTGGGTCTTCATTAGCCACTTCGGAACAAATTGAAAAAGTATTTCAGATTGTTACATCAGATGTTGAACGTAAAATTATCGTTGTATCTGCACCAGGTAAAAGATTTCCAGATGATATCAAAGTTACCGATTTACTAATTAGTTGCGCACAACTTGCTCTACAGGGAAAGGATTATTCGAAAGAATTCAATCAAATTATTCAAAGGTATTCTGAAATTGCAAATGGATTAGGTTTATCTGAGGGTATTATGAATGAAATTTCACTACGTATCGAACTTTCTTTAAGTAGTGAAAAGAATCATCCTGCAAGATATATGGATGCTGTTATGGCATGTGGGGAAGATAATTGTGCTAGATTAGTAGCGTCATATTTTCAGTTAAAAGAACTTGAGGCAAGTTATATTAATCCAAAAGAAGCAGGTTTAATTGTTACAAATGAACCAGGGCATGCCCAAGTTTTAGCGAAAAGCTATGAGAACTTATTTGAATTGAGAAAAAAATCTGGAATTCTTATTTTCCCAGGATTTTTTGGTTATTCAGAAGATGGACATATCGTTACATTTTCTCGCAGTGGCTCAGATATTACTGGTTCTGTTGTTGCCAACGGAGTTAAAGCTACTTTATATGAAAACTTTACTGATGTTGATGCAGTTTTTTCTGTAAATCCTGCGATTATTCATAATCCAAAGGAAATAAAAGAATTAACTTATCGAGAAATGAGGGAGTTATCTTATGCAGGCTTTAACGTATTTCATGACGAAGCATTGATACCTGCCTTTCAAGCTGGAATTCCAGTAAACATTAAAAATACGAATAATCCAACTGCTACCGGTTCACTAATTGTTAAGGAACGTACGTTATCAAACGGTCCTTTAATTGGGATTGCGAGTGATAATGGATTTTGTAGTATTTATATAAGCAAGTATTTAATGAATAGAGAAATAGGATTTGGGCGTAAATTATTGCAAATACTTGAGGATTATGAGATTTCATATGAGCATCAGCCAAGTGGAATCGACGATATTTCAATTATTATTCGTCAAAATCAATTACCAGTTGAATTAGAATCTCAAATAATTAATCGGATCCATGATGAATTAGATGCAGACCATGTGGTTGTTGAAAGAGACCTTGCTTTGATCATGTTAGTAGGTGAAGGGATGCGTCATAATGTTGGTACTACTGCAAGAGCGAGTAAGGCGTTAGCAAATGCGAGAATAAATATTGAAATGATAAACCAAGGTTCTTCAGAAGTAAGTATGATGTTTGGAGTAAAATCATGCGATGAGAAAAAAGCAGTACAAGTTATTTATGAAGAATTCTTCTCAAAAATTGTCATCTAACTAAATTACTAAAATATAGATGAATAGAATGAACATCTAACGTAATTCCAGAAAATGGAATACATAAGGAGTATATGAATATGACAGAAAAAGAAATACAATTACTTCAGTGTATTGAACAAAATGGACGCTTAAGTAATGACGTAATAGCAAAAATGATAGGAGCTACAGAAGAAGAGGTAGCTGATATATTAACAAAATTTGAAAACGATCGTATTATTCTTCAATACATTACGCTTATTGATTGGGGGAAAGTCCCAGTCCAAGAAAGTATAACTGCTATGATTGATGTAAAAGTAGCTCCAAAACGTGGGGTAGGGTTTGATGAGATTGCTGAAAAAATCTATTTATACCCAGAAGTTAAATCAGTTTATTTAATGTCAGGAACATATGACCTATCAGTTGTAGTTGAAGGGAAAACAATGACTTCAATTGCTTCATTTGTATCCCAAAAACTATCGACTTTAGAATCTATTTTATCAACGACTACCCATTTTATTTTAAAACGTTATAAACATGATAGTATCGTATACGGTCAAAAACAAAGTGATAAGCGTATGGTGATTACGCCATGAGTAAATTTAATTTATCAAATACAGTAACTACACTACAACCATCAGGGATTCGAAAGTTTTTTGATTTAGCGGCTAGTATGGATAATGTCATTTCACTTGGGGTAGGTGAACCAGATTTTGTCACGCCTTGGAACGTGAGAGAAGCAAGTATTTATTCGTTAGAAACAGGACATACGGCATATACTTCAAATGCTGGACTGCTAGAATTACGTCAAGAAGTAAGTCGTTATTTTGCTAAGAAATTTGATGTGCATTATAGTCCAGAAGATGAATTAATTATAACTGTAGGGGCAAGTCAAGGGATTGATATTGCTTTAAGAACAATTTTAAATCCAGGGGACGAAGTAATCGTTATTGATCCATGCTTTGTTTCGTATGCTCCTTTAGTTTCACTAGCAGGCGGTGTTCCAGTTCATTTATCAACGACAGGAGAAGAAGAGTTTAAAATCAATCTTCAAGCGTTGAAAAAGAAACTTACACCGAAAACAAAGGCGATCTTACTTTGTAATCCTAATAATCCAACTGGTACTCTACTAGAAAAAGAATTATTAGAGGATTTAGCCGTATTTGTTAAAAAACATAATTTAATCGTCATTTCTGATGAAATATATGCTGAGCTTGTTTATGATGGTGAATATACAAGCTTTGCAAATATCGATGGAATGCGAGACCATACAATTTTAATTTCTGGATTTTCTAAAACATTTGCAATGACAGGCTGGAGACTTGGAATTGTTGCAGCACCTTCGGACATTATTTCCCATATGCTTAAAGTTCATCAATATGCAATTATGTGTGCACCAACTATGTCACAGCATGCTGCAGTTGAAGCACTTCGAAATGGCGATCATGATGTAGAAGCAATGCGACGCAGTTATATGCAACGTCGTAATTTCCTTGTGCAATCTCTTCAAGAAATTGGATTATCATGTCATCTTCCAGGTGGAGCTTTTTATGTATTCCCATCAATACAGAATACTGGCTTAACATCAGAGGAGTTCGCTGAACAATTATTATTAAAAGAGAGAGTAGCGGTCGTCCCGGGAAATGTTTTTGGAGATTGTGGTGAAGGGTATATTCGATGTTCTTATGCAACTTCATTAAATCAACTAATAGAAGCTACAAAAAGGATTAATCGATTCTTACAGACTCTTCCAACTTACCAACCAACACATTTTATTAAAGTTGAAAGTAAATAAACGAAAAATAAAGCTCTTGTTCTCTATTTTAGGAAACAAGAGCTTTTATTTTATGGCAGTATATAATTCCTTTGTTTGAGCTTCATGTATTCTTTCAGTAAAAATTGATGTAATTAAGTGATCATAACCTAAGGTTTCACATAGTATCCAGTTATTTTGCATATCTCGAGGTAGCGCTTTTATTTTATCTTTTAATTCATTCATAAGAGTTCCTGAAAAAAATAAATACGGAACGATTATGACTTGATGATTTTTTTCATTCAATAGCTGATTCCAAGCTTCGTGAATCGACGGCTTTGAAACTGCCATAAAAGCGGGGAGAACAGGATGCTTTAAATTTGCTTGAAGGAGTTTAACGATTGAATTGAAATCATCTATCGTTAATGGATCACTACTTCCTCGTCCAACTAGCAGTATTTTAGTTGGCTTTATTAAATGCTTAACCTTTTCATTAATTCGCTTTTGGATTAATTTGATCATATTTTTGTGTATTCCAATTGGAGTGGCAATTTTTATTTTTATATGTGGATATTCCTTTTGAAATTTCGCGATTTCCAGAGGAATATCCACCTTTGCATGATTTGCAGAAAGGAGTAAAACCGGCAATACTGTTACCGATTTTGCTCCTTTACGCAAACAATTCTCTAATCCAGCTGAAATTGATGGTTCTGCGAGTTCAATAAAACTAATTTCTTGAACAGGGCAATCGATTTGTTTTTGTACTTTTTTAACAAATTGTATGGCTGAATGGACAGCTGATTTTACACGGCTTCCATGACATACATATAAGATTGCATCCATTCTAAAGCACCTCATTCCATTTTAAGGGAGAATTTATAGACTTGAATAATTAATGTTTTTATGTTCAGTGATCGCGTTATAGTTAGTCTCAAACCATTGTAATTGATGGTGTAATTTAACTACTTCTCCTACGATAATCATACTAGGATTGGTTATTTTTTCTTTTTCAACGTCTGTTATTACATTTTTTAATGTACTAATGACAGTTCGCTGTTGATCAGTAGTACCATAGTGGATCAGGGCAACGGGTGTGTCTTGATGTTTTCCATTTGAAATTAGTTGATGACGAATATATGGTAAGTTATTAACTCCCATATAAATTGCAAGTGTGTCAATGCCTTTTGCTAAAGAGGCCCATTTAACCGTATCTTCTTCTTTGCAATGACCTGTTACAAAAGCAAAGGAACTACTATAATCACGATGGGTGACAGGGATACCAGCATATGCTGGAGCTGCTATACCTGATGTAATACCAGGAACGATTTCAAAAGAGACACCACGTTCTACAAGATAAGTTGCTTCTTCACCACCACGACCAAAAATGAAAGGATCTCCACCTTTTAATCGAACTACGTTTTTTCCTTTTTTTGCATACTTTACTAAGAAAGCATTTATTGTTTCTTGTTTTAATGCATGGTAGTTTGGGAGTTTACCAGCGTATATTAACTCGACGGATTCTTTTGCATACTCTAATAGTTCTTTATTAACTAGTCGGTCATATATAATGACATCTGCATTTTGAATGCACTTTAGTCCTTTTACTGTAATTAGATCAACATCCCCTGGTCCAGCACCAACTAAATAAACTTTTCCAATCATTCCACACACCTCATCATTATCGTTTACTTAAAACTTCTAGATCTAAAACAAATCCACCACTTTGGCTAACTTTCTTTTTTTCATACATCAGTAGTTCTTTAACGTCCGGCTTCTTAACATAAAACTTCTCAAGTTCTGTATCAACTAGTTTAAATGCTTTTTCATCATCACTTGCTAATATAACAATAGGAACGATACGACTTTCGATTGATGCTTCAAATCGATATAAAAACATATGTCACCGACTTTCTTTAAGATGCATTGACAGTTTCAAGAATGGAAGTTAAATAGGTTTGTAATTCATCAATTCCAACTCTTGATACATAATCTAAAAAGGTTTCTGAAGGTAGTTTATTTTCGCTAAAGTGCTGTAAGAATTTTTCTAATACTAGGTGAAGGGCAGGGGATTCAACCTTCCCTTTTAATTTTTCATTTAATTTACCACCGTTGGCTAATGTACCACCTACATAGATTTCAAAAGCCTCTACTAATTCTTTTTTCTCATTACGAGCCTTAATTCCTTGAAGTCCTATATCAGCGATTGCTCTTTGACCACAAGAGTTAGGGCAACCAACCATATGAATTCTTACAGGTACATCTAAAGTAATTTTTTCATCTAAATAAGAAGCTGTTTCCTTCATACGAGCCTTTGTTTCGACTAAAGCTAAATTGCAGTATTCATTTCCGGTACAAGCAACAGAGTAACCAATAAATTTTGGCGGTATTGGAGTGAATTTTTCAAGTATTGGTTCTTTCAATAATTCATCAATATTTTCAGTTGGAATATTTGGCAAAATTAAATTTTGTGAATTACAATTACGTATTTCACCATTACCGTATTTTTTAACAATTCTAGCTAACTCAAAAACTTCCTTAGAATGCAATCTTCCAACAGGTATACTTAATCCAACATAATTTAATCCTTCTTGCTTTTGTGGATGAACTCCATAAAAATATCCTGCATTCCATGACTCTTCAAAGCCAGATCCTTTTGTTAATAGCTTACCTGTATATCCTTCTAAAACTTCTTTAAACTTTTCAACGCCCCAATCAGCGACTAAAAATTTTAAACGAGAGTGATGACGTTTCTCACGGTAGCCATAATCTCTAAAGATTGTAGTAACGGCGATTGAAACTTCTTTCACTTGATGTGGCAACAAGAATACATCTAGTTCTTGAGCTAAGTGTGGAGCAGAAGATAGCCCGCCACCAACTTTTAAATGGAAACCAGAAGTTTCTTTGCCTTCAATTTCTTTAATAGCTGGAATAAATGAAATGCAGTTAATTTCAGCATTTGATGCATTATTTTTATTTGTACTGATCGACATTTTATATTTTCTAGGTAGATTAGAGAACTCTTCATTAAACTGAAAGAATTCATAAATTTCCTTTACGATAGGTGTAGTATCAAATAATTCATTTGGATCGATCCCTGCAAGTGGATTTCCAACGATATTACGAGTAATATCACCACATGCACCAGCACTAGATAGACCAACTTTTTCTAAACGAGTGAAAATATCTGGTATTTGATCAATTGTTAACCAATGAAATTGGATCGCTTGACGGGTTGTAATATCATACACATCTCGGCCATAATCACGAGCAATTTCTGCTAATGTTATAAGCTGTTCATTTGTTAATATGCCAGACGGAACATTAACCCGCATCATAAAATATCCGGCTTCTTTTGGTTTTTGTAAATAGCATCCAGCCCACTTGAATAAATCCCATTGATCTTTTGGAATTGATTCAAACCCATTTTCAGCATAGTAGGGAATGTCATCATAAATTTTAAGTCCATCTTTAACGAGTTTCTTTTTTTCAGTTTCATTTAGCTTTAGATTGTCTTTCCAAATTTTTTCAAATGCCATCGAACATCACCTTACCTAATATAATTTTTACTTTTTAAAAATTGAAGTATTGTTTCAACACATTCTTGTACAGATTGCTTATCAGTATTTAATGTAATTTCTGGATTTATTGGTGCCTCATACGGAGAGCTGATACCTGTAAAGTTTTGAATTTCACCATTTTTTGCTTTTTTATAAAGTCCTTTCGGATCTCTACTCTCACAAGTTTCAACGGAGCATTCTACGTAAACTTCAATAAACTCGTCTTGTTCGACTAATGACCGAACGATATTTCGATCAGCAATAAATGGGGAAATGAAAGCCGTTAAGACAATTTGCCCGTTATCAACAAAGAGCTTTGCTACTTCACCAATTCGTCTTATGTTTTCAGTTCTGTCAAAATCAGTGAATCCTAGATCTTTGTTTAAGCCGTGACGAATATTATCACCATCTAATACGTATTGTTGAACATTATGATGGTATAAAGCTTTTGCAATCTCGTTAGCAATTGTCGATTTACCTGAAGCAGATAAACCAGTAAACCATAAAATACAGCTATGGTGATTGTTTTTTTGTCGACGGTCTTCTTTTGAAATACTAGCCTGATGCCAAACGATATTTTTAGACATTTAACTTTTCTCCTATTCTACAGAAATTGATTCAGGTTCTTTTAAACCTTCAATTAGTACTTCAACAACTTCTTTTCTACTAAAAGCAGAAGGAGGAACTTCACCTTTTTTTAGCATTTCACGAACCTTTGTACCTGATAATGTTACGTGATGCTCACTACCATGCGGGCATGTTTTTGTAGATGCCATATTCTCGCACTTTGAGCAATAGAAACTATTTTCAAAGAATAGGAGAGAGATTCCTAATTCTTCTTGTGAAAATTTTTGAAAGATTTTTTGTGCATCATAAGTTCCGTAGTAATTGCCAACGCCAGCATGATCACGCCCTACAATAAAATGTGTGCAGCCGTAATTTTTTCTAACAATTGAATGGAACACAGCTTCTCTTGGTCCCGCATATCGCATTGCGGCAGGGAATACGGCTAAAAATACACGATCTGTAGGATAATAGTTTTGGAGTAATACTTTATAGCTTTTCATTCGGACTTCTGCAGGAATATCGTCCGATTTTGTCTCTCCAACTAATGGGTTTAAGAACAAACCATCTACAATCTCAAGTGCGGTTTTCTGAATATATTCATGGGCACGATGAACTGGATTACGAGTTTGAAACCCAACTATTTTCTTCCAATTTAATGATGCAAATTTTTCTCTCGTTTCTTTTGGGCTTAAATAATGTTCAGTGAATTGAGTACGATTAATTTGTCTAATAACAGTTACTTCACCACCCAAATAAACATCACCACGGGAATACATTTTTGCTACTCCAGGGTGGTTTGTGTCAGTAGTACCATAAACAAACTGTGCCTCAAGTAATTTGTTAGGTGTATAAATATCATCAATCTTTAACAAGCTATACACATTATTTTCCCAAGTTAGCTTAACTAGTTCTCCAAGTTTTAGATTGCTAGCTATTTGTCCACTAACAGGAAGGCTAATTGGAATACTCCATACAGTCCCGTCTTTTAATCTCATAGTGCTTACGACTTGCTCATAATCATCTTTTCCTAAAAAACCAGTAAGGGGGCTATAAGCTCCATTTCCAATTAACTCTAGATCACTTAACGCAACTAAATCTAAAGGAATTTCCTTCAAACCTTCTTTAATAGTAACTTCTGGATTAAATCGATTAATTAAGACTCCGCCATGTGGGGGTAAGCTCATTTCTAAACACTCCTTAAATTTTCCTATTTTAATAGTTAGTAAGAATAAACTTTTATTTTTTAGCATCTAATAAAGACAACTAATCATGTAATCCACATTCAGTTTTTTGTGAACCAGACCAACGACCAGAGCGACTATCCGAAGAATTTGAAGCAGGTAATGTACATACCTCACAACCAATACTTGGGTACCCTATATCGTGTAAAGGATTGTATGGGAGATTTTTGTAATATACATATCGCCAAACTTCCTTCCAAGTCCAATGGATTAAGGGACAAACTTTAATTGAGCTGAACTTATTATCTAGATTAAGAAATTCTGTTTTTTGTCTTGAAGGAGATTGTTCCCTTCTTAAGCCTGACACCCATGCTGGAGCACCATTTAGAGCTTCTTGAAGTGGTAAGATTTTGCGAATATTACAGCACTTATTTGGTTCACGCTTCCATAACTCATCTCCATGAATACTAGCTTGTTCTTCTAAAGTTAGACTTGGTGTTTTCTTTTCTATTTGTAAGCTTGGATATTTAGCTTGCACGCGGTCTATTAATTCATAAGTTTCCTTGAAATGTAGGCCGGTCTCTAAGAAAACAACCTTTGCATCAGGTTTTACTTTTGAAATTAAATCAATTAATAAGATTCCCTCAACTCCAAAGCTACAAGCATAAATTAGGCCATCACCATAGGTTTTGTAAGCCCACTTTAGTACTTCAAGTGCACCTTTTGTTTCATTATCAATCGAAAAGTCAGGAATACTTTTCTCGTTCCAATTTTCAAATCTCATTTTCTTTTCCTCCAATTGACTAAAGAAGCCAAGTTATCCTAAAAAGAAAAGGCAGCTCAAATCTACATTTTTCATACGTAGACTTGAGCTGCCTCTAGTTTTTCTAGTCAGCAGGAACATATTTACTTTAATCGTATTTTTTCTTGCTTTTCTACTTGAATAATTCTCCCATCTTGAACGACTAATGTGATTGTTCCAAATCTTAAACCATTAAGTAACGATTCCACGACCTCGATGATGGGTTTTAAGTCGTTGGTTTGGCTCATGAGCTTCCTCCTAGAATTTAATTACAACTAAGTCTATCAGAATTATATGGATTGTCAATTTCAAAAATGATAATTTATTAAAAATTTATATATTTCTTAATTTTGTATTATGTGATTGGAGCTCTCCAATATATGTCAAATATTAAATAAAAATTATATGTAAAAACAGTATGATAAATAATTCATTGTACTAATAATATTGGTACAAAAGTAAAAATCTGTTTTACATTTTAATATTTAACAAAAATTATTTTGTTCTTATAAGCTATTAATGAATATACAATTATTTAAGATAGATAATAATGGAATAACAATTAGTTATACTTAAAGGAGGATCCTTTTGACGATACTTCATAACGAACCATTAATTTCAGCTGTTATAGCGTGGTTTATTGCGCAGTTTTTAAAGGTCATTATCCATTTATTTAAAGAAAAAGAATTTGATATATCTAAGTTTTTTGCTTCTGGTGGTATGCCAAGTTCACATTCCTCAACAGTTACTGGATTAGCATTAAGTGTTGGATTAACAGAAGGTTTTGGAAATGTTACTTTCGCAATCTCAGCAATTTTTGCTACGATTATTATGTATGATGCTTCAGGTGTAAGATTAGCAGTTAGTAAACATGCAAAGTTATTAAATGATTTTTTTCATGGAAGAATAAAAAATTATAAAGCATTAAATGAACTAGTAGGTCATACTTCATATGAAGTTGTTGTTGGAGCATTAATTGGAATCATCATTGCAATCATAGTTTCAAAATTTTAACGCTCTAATATAAATCAATTGATTTATATTATGGGCGTTTTTTTACACATTGAGAAAAGATCGAATGTCATTGAGGAAGTCATTGCGACGGGATGGCAACTTCCCCATGTGTCTTCGCCTTAAGACTTGCACTCGGAGAGCTTTCTTTCTCTATTTTCTGACTCAAAATATAAATCGATAGGCGAATTTACATCAGTTTGATAAGATATTGGTAGGATATGTAAATAAGGAGTGGAAGAATGAAAAGTACAGTAAGTGAAAATAGTGCTTGGAAAAAGGTGGGTCGATCGATTTATCAATTCCGTTATATTGTGATTGCAATTTTAGCTATATTTTCAATCATTCTAGGTATTTATTCGAAGCATTTACCTGGCATTTTAGATGGAGATGGTTTTAGGACACCTGGAGAGTATGAAAAAGCTAAGAATGTGCTAGAAAAAGAATTTGAACAATCGCCAGATTCACTCATTATTATACTTGAGCGGAAAAAGGGTGCCTCTAACGCCGAATTCCAATCTGATATTGAACGGATTGTGAAGGAAGTTCAAAAGGAAAAGAATATAAAACAATTTCATCACCCTTTACTGAATCCGGGGATGAAAAAAGATAATATTGCCTACTTATCTTTTTTATACAATGAGAAGAATCACGATAAGCTTGTTGATCTAAACAATAAATTTGCAAAAAAAGTAGAGTCTTTTTCAAATGATACTGTAAAGGTAGGAACAACTGGATTTACAATCATTAGTGATGTAATGAATAAAACTAGTCAAGAAGACTTAAAGAAAGCAGAAATGATTGGTGTACCGATTGCATTTATCGTTCTATTTTTTGCATTTGGAAGTTTAGTTGCATCTGCGATTCCAATTATAATCGGTATTATTAGTATTTTAAGTACATTTGGAATTTTATTCTTTATAGGTAAGCATGTTGATTTATCAATCTTTGTTTTAAATGTAGCACCGATGATTGGATTAGCGTTATCAATCGATTTTGCCTTATTATTCGTAAGCCGTTATAAGAGTGAATTACAGAATCATTCATCAGTAAAAGAAGCGATTAGTATAACGTTTGCAACTGCAGGTAGAGCGATTATTTTTTCTGGTATTTGTGTATTTATTGGATTATCAGCTCTGTACTTCATAAATATTGATCTATTTAGAAGTGTCTCAATAAGTGGTGCAGTTGTTGTCTTAGTTAGTTTATTTTTATCTTTAACTCTATTACCAGCAGTACTTTCAGCTCTTGGTAAAAATATTAATAAAGGTACGTTAAAATCAATTGCGAATCGAAGCCAAGACCAACAACAAGCAGTTTGGAGAAAATTTGCAAATTTCGTTATGAAAAGACCAATCATCATGGCACTAACATCATTAATCATTTTAGGTCTTTTCGTCATTCCAATTAGGGATGTGCACCTAAATATACCTACAATTGATGCATTACCAAAGGATGCAACGTCGAGAATTAATTATGAAAAATATCAAAAAGCTTTTCTTCCGGAAGCTCAAACACATGGCACGATCTCACTTGTACTAGAATCCAATACTGATTTTTTAAAACAAAATAATGTAAACGCATTAGATAAGATACAGAAAAAGCTTGAAGATGACAAAAATGTTTATGAAGTTAAAAGTGTGTTAAATGCTGTTAATTTAAATGCACAGCAATTATTACCTGCTTTAAAATCTCCAAACGCATCAAAAATTCAACCTGCCATTGATGCCTATATTAAAAAGAATAAAACTTATATTCAAGTATTCTTGAATTCTGATCCTAAATCAGAAAAAGGGAAACAATGGGTAAGAGATTTTGAAGATAAATACAATGGGAAAATTGAGGGACTTGATTATACTGTCGGTGGACAAGTGAAATTCGAACAAGAATTATTTGATGAGATTACAGATAATATTGTATACGGTTTACTTGTGATTATGGTTAGTACTTTTATCATATTAATGATTGCATTTAGGTCGATTATCATTCCAATCAAAGCGATCTTAATGAATGTATTATCTTTAAGTGCAACGTTTGGAATCATCACTTGGTTATTCCAAGGTGGTAATTTTGGCTTGCCTCAATCTGATATTATGTTGATTTTGCCAGTGTTTGTCTTTGGATTAGTATTCGGTTTAAGTATGGACTATGAAGTATTTTTAATGTCTAGAATGCAAGAGCTATACTATGAATCGGGAGATAATACTTATTCAACAAGAGAAGGCTTAGTATCGACGAGCCGTATTATTACATCAGCGGCATCTATTATGATTGTTATTACAGGAGCGTTTGCTTTTACGGATATGGTACCTGTTAAACAGATGGGAATCGGGATTGCTATAGCCATTTTCTTGGATGCTACAATCGTTCGCTTAGTTTTAGTTCCTAGCTTAATGCAGTTATTTGGAAAATGGAATTGGTGGTTTCCATTTGCAAAAAATAAAATCGAGGAACCATCTAAACGAGTTGGATAAATGAATTAAAAGAAACTGTTATTCATTTTATATTTGAATAGCAGTTTTTTAATACTTATGTGAACGAACTGGCTCTGTGTAAAAATTCCCAATTTTTCGAAACTATAGTAAATACATGGTCAAATTTGGTAAACTAAAAAATGAAAGAGGGGGAGAAGGAAAAATGTTAAAAAGATCGATTAGGGCAATTTTAATAAGCTGTCTTGTATTAACAATCAGCTTATTGGCAGCATGTGGTAACAATAATGAAAAATCTGCAAACGGTAAAAAACATGATAAATTACCAATAGCAACAATAAAGGTAAAGGATTATGGTGTCATTAAAGCTGAATTATATCCTAATATTGCACCAAACACAGTAGACAATTTTATAACACTAGCAAACAAAGGATTTTATAATGGATTAACATTCCATCGAGTTGTTAGAGACTTCGTAATTCAAGGTGGCGACCCTGATGGAACTGGTGGCGGGGGTCCAGGATATGCAATTGATGGAGAATTTACATCAAACGGCTTTAAAAATAACTTAAAACATACAACAGGTGTACTATCTATGGCACGAACTGGTGACCCAAATAGTGCTGGAAGTCAATTTTTCATAATGGCAAACGATACACCTGACCTTGATGGGCAATATGCTTCATTTGGTAAAGTGACAGAAGGAATCGATATTGTTAAGAAAATTGACGCAGTTGAAGTGGATTCAATGGAAAAACCTGTTACTCCAGTAATTATCGAGTCCATAAAGGTAGATACAAAAGGTGAGAAATACGCTAAACCAAAAACTCATAAAGAATAAAAAGCAAAAAACTACTTCACAAAAATGAAGTAGTTTTTTCATTTAATTTAAATATGGATTATAAACCTTTTTTTATTTTACCAGACCAAAGTTTGTAGCCGCCTTTAAGTTGGTAAAGTTCTGTTACACCTTGTTTACGTAAAATACGTGCAGCTTGTCCAGGACGAACGCCCATTTGATCATATAAATATACTGCCTGATCTTTACGAATTTCTTTTGAACGCGTTTTTAATTGTGCGAACGGAATATTACGAGCACCTAATATATGGCCGTTCTTAAAATCTTCTTGATCACGTAAGTCAATTAGCTGAGCTTTACGGTAGCCAGCACGAAATTCTTCCTCAGTTAACGTTTTAATTAAACGTTTTTGGTAGAAATACATAACTGTTGAGTATACAATGATACCTAGTACGACAAAAATTATTGGTAAAAACTGACTCAAATTTTTCAACACCTTTCAATTACCTACTTATCTTATTATAATTCTCTAGTAGGATTGTGCAAGAAACTTTCATTAAAAAAGTAAAAATTTATCGAAAAATGAGGAGATTTTCAACATGACAAAGACAAAGTGGAATTTTATTAATAGCGGAGTAAAATCAGGTAGCTATAATATGGCTCTTGATGAATGCTTAATCAAGTGGCAAAGTGAAGAAGGGTTTCTTCCAACACTGCGTTTCTATGAATGGGAAAACCCTACTGTAACAATCGGATATTTCCAAAAAAATCAAGAAATAAGTTTAGAAGCATTAAAAAAATACAATGGTGATTTCGTAAGACGCCAAACTGGTGGAAGAAGCGTACTTCATCACGATGAACTAACTTATAGTGTAATTGTCCCAGAAAGCTACCCAAATATGCCTGTATCAGTTACAGAAGCATATCGAGTGATTTCAATGGGAATTTTAGAAGGGTACAAGCTACTTGGTTTAGATGCTTCTTTTTCTGTACCAAAAACTGCTGAAGAAAAAAATCAATTAAAAAATCCAGCAAGTGCCGTTTGCTTTGATGCTCCATCATGGTATGAAGTTGTTGTAAATGATAAAAAAATTGCTGGAAGTGCTCAAACGAGACAAAAGGGATCAATTCTTCAGCACGGTTCAATTCCTTTAAATATTGATGTTGATATGTTATATGACTTATATATTTTCTCTTCTGATGCAGTAAGAGAAAGAATGAAAAAACGATTCTTAGATCGTGCAACTTGGATTAATGCAGAAAGTACTTCTCCTAAAACAATGGCTGACCTGTATGAAGCATTTGAAAAAGGCTTCGAAATCGGCTTAGATATCGAGTTGGTGCCTTATGAACTAACTGAGGCTCAAGAGAAGGAAGTACAGGATTTAGCTGCTACTAAATATGGTACTGAGGAATGGAATTTACGTAAGTAATATATAGTTTTTTATTGAAAGCCTTTTTGGCTTTCTTTTTTTTGCATTGATTGAGGGGGGAGAGGTGCGAATAAATTAGAAGTGCAAATAAAAAAGGTCAATGTGCAATTAAAATTCAAAAATCGCAAATAGTTTAAGTGTAAATTTAACGTAAAACTTTAATGGAACCCCCAAAATGTAGTGAAATACCCTCAATCCATTCAATTTTGGGCATCAAGAAAAAATAAAGGAGCATCACAAGAGAACTTCCTACCTTTTCCACTGTTTTAATTATTATCGGGGTTAATACTAAACAAAAAAGTGGAGAAGGAGTATATTATATGAAGCCTTTTATACCAAAGCTTGTTTATTTCGAGCCCCAAGCTTTAGAGTATCCGTTAGGAAAGGAATTAAAGGAGAAATTTGAGCAGATGGGTTTAGAAATAAGAGAAACAACATCCCATAATCAAATTCGAAATTTACCTGGTGAAAATGATGTGGAAAAATACCGGATTGCTAAGTCAACTTTAGTAGTTGGGTTGCGTAAGACGTTAAAGTTTGAAACATCTAAACCTTCAGCGGAATATGCAATTCCTCTTGCTACAGGCTGTATGGGGCATTGTCATTATTGCTACTTACAAACAACGCTTGGTTCCAAGCCTTATATTCGGGTATATGTAAATTTAGAGGATATTTTTGAGCAAGCCCAGAAATATATAAAGGAACGCGAGCCTGAGATTACACGGTTTGAGGCTGCGTGTACGTCTGATATAGTTGGCATAGATTATTTAACACACTCTCTTAAGAAAACGATTGAATTTATTGGTGAAACAGAATACGGTCGTTTACGATTTGTAACGAAATTTCCTCATGTAGATCATTTACTTGATGCAAAACATAATGGAAAAACTACATTTAGATTCAGTATAAATTCTAGGTATGTTATCAAAAACTTCGAACCTGGAACTGGTTCTTTTGATGAGAGAATAGAAGCTGCGAAAAAAGTTGCATATGCAGGATATCCATTTGGTTTTATTGTTGCACCTATTTATATGCATGAAGATTGGGAAGAGGGCTATGAGGAGCTTTTTATTCGATTAAGGGATGCATTAGGTGAATTGGCAAATGAGAAGATGACATTTGAGCTTATACAGCATCGTTTTACTAAGCCTGCCAAAAAAGTGATTTTAGAGAGATATCCTAATACTAAACTTGAAATGGATGAAGAGAAAAGGAAATATAAATGGGGCAAATATGGAATTGGAAAATATGTTTATCAAAAGGAAGAGGCTGCTTCAATTGAAGATACCATTTCGGGTTATATAAAAAAGTATTTTCCTAATGGAGAAATTCAATATTTTACATAATGAAGTGTATCTATTTTATAGGTACACTCTTATTGTTTTCATCATACTCTTATACAGTATGAAGTTCTATTATCATTTAAATGTGTTCATGTTAATTGCACTTTTGGTTTATGTGTTGTATCATTTTATTGATGCTTATTGTAACGGAATAAAGTTTGAATGAGTGTATTGGAGGAAGAACATGCCCACACCTAGTATGGAAGATTATATTGAACAAATTTACCTTTTAATTGAAGATAAAGGGTATGCTCGTGTATCTGATATTGCTGAAGCATTATCTGTACACCCATCGTCAGTAACCAAAATGGTGCAAAAACTAGATAAAGACGATTACTTAATTTATGAAAAATATAGAGGATTAATCCTAACACAAAAAGGTAAAAAGATGGGAAAAAGACTTGTCTATCGCCACGTATTGCTTGAGCAATTCTTAAGAATTATTGGTGTGGATGAAAACTTAATTTATCAAGATGTTGAAGGAATGGAACATCATATGAGTTGGGAAGCGATTGATCGAATTGGAGAATTAGTTCAGTTCTTTGAAGAAGATAAAAATCGAATCGAAGCATTAAAAGATATTCAGAAGTCGAATGAAGCCCAATCGAATTCAAATAATTAAAAAGACCGTGCTTAGTAGGAAGCACGGTCTTTCTTTTTGCCCTTTTCACCTTCAATCACAGTTAAGTGACTTGCATCCTTTGATCGTTTTTTTAACAAAGGCGTGGAGGTACTTTTTCTTGAAGTGGGCTTTGATTTGTTAATCGATTTTTTAAACGAGCTAGATTTTTGAGTGTTATATTTTTTTATAGTTTGTTTTGCAGCCTTACGATAGGAGTCTTGATGGCTTCTTTGACTGTTTGAAGATGAAAAAACTCTATAAATAAAATAAATAATTAAAAGGATTAATCCAATAAACAAAAATCGTTGTAATAATTTTGCTGGATCGTTTATCAACTGAGCAATTAAGCCAAAAAGTGCTAATGCTATTATTCCATAAAATATTGATGAGTACACTTTTTGATTCACTTTAAGCACCTCCTATGGTGAAGAGTAAATAATGTATTAGAAAAATATTGTTTCTTATAGTTTATTACATTTTATCCAATAAGTTGATATTTTTTATAAAATTCTGTCAATTAAATCTTGTTATTTTTTTCCACTTCTAAAAGTCGGTTAAATGAAGCGATTGAGACTTCAACTTGATCATCGGATGGCTCCTTAGTTGTTAATAATTGAAGCCATAATCCAGGGTAACCTACCCATCTTAATATAGGAATATTTCGAACTTTATTTGTTATTTGAAGAACTTCGAACGAAACACCTATAACGACTGGAATTAATAAAAGTCGATCAACAATTCTTAGCCATAGTGGGCTTGTTGGAACTAAGAAGTATATGAACATACCAACTATTACAGTAAAGAGGATAAAGCTACTTCCACAACGATAATGAAGTCGTGATTGTGATTGGACTCCTTCAATCGTTAAAGGAATATTGTTTTCATATGCATTAATCACTTTATGCTCGGCACCGTGATACATAAACACTCTTTTTATAAATGGAGTCAATGAAACTAAGTAAATATAAATTAATAAAAAACCTAGTTTTAAGATACTTTCTATTACGACTTGTTGAAAATCGGTTTCAAATATTGGTTTCAATGTTGCTGCTAGTAGTACAGGTACAAGTGTAAAAATAACTTTTCCAACTAAAAATGATAAAACGGCTAGTAATGAAAGTCCGAGATAAGTTGCAAGCGTTCCTTTTTGTTTTTCACGCTCAATTGCAATTTTCTCATCATCTTTTGGATCAATACCGTATCTTTCGGTTGAGTAATTTAAATGCTTGGATCCATTTATACTTGCTTGTATAATCGCGACTACACCACGGACAAAAGGAATTTTCTTTAATTTTTGCATTGTCCGATTTATATGTATCGGTTCTTCATAATATTGAATTTCTTCATTTGTCCTGCGGATTGCAGAGACTGTATGTGTTTTGCCACCAAACATTACGCCCTCTACGATTGCTTGACCCCCATAAACTGCTTTATTTTTCTCTCTCATGCTGCACCAACCTAAACTTGTTTTTTTCTATTACTATCTATTGTAAATGTAAGCATAATAATGGTGCAAGTAAGAAGTAAGAAAATCTAAATAATAATCGAAATATTTTTAATTTTCTAATAAAAAATCAGAATCACATTAAAAATTTCTTTGTTGGACATAATACTCAGAGATATTTAGCAATGTATGGAAAGGGAAATGTTAAATGCAGGAAAAAGATAAAGAACAAGAAAAAAAGCAAGGTCAGGATCAAGAACAAGAAAAGGAAATGCAGGGTCAAGAAAATAATCAAAACCAAGATGAAAATCAAAATCAGAGTGAAAGTCAAAATGAATACCTAGTCCAAGGTGGCGATCGTGATTCGAAAGGAAATAAGAACTTTAATAAGATTGTAAGTATTGGTTTTTTTGGTGGCATATTTTGGTCTACTGTTTTGTTAGTTCTTAGTTATTTTGACTTTACTCAAATTGGTCCAAATTTTGTTTTAGAAAGAATCAAACTTGGAAAATGGGCAAATGGTTATGTTGAAAACTTAATTTCTATAGTTGGTATAGGTATTATTTCAATCATTATTGCATTTATATTTTATTTTATTGGAAGAAAATTTAATGGAGTTCTGCCAGGTATATTTTTTGGATTACTCCTGTGGGTTATTGTTTTTATTCTTCTTGGTAAAATAGCATTCGATTTAAAATCAATTAAGGATTACTCATCTGATACGACAGTTACTACAATCTGTTTATTCATTTTATACGGAACTTTTATTGCATATTCTGTTTCTTTTGCTTTTCAAGAGCAAAAGGCATATTTGCGTGGCTATTCAAAATAGTCTGGCCTATGATAAAATAAACCTTGGGTATTCCAAGATATGTGTATTTGGGATAAATATGCCGAAATGATGGGTGGAGACTTTTAAAATGGCTAAGTTTTTATTATTGAATGGACCTAATTTAAATATGCTCGGTCAGAGAGAAGTTTCTATCTATGGTTCAACTACATTAAAGGATATTGAGGATCATTTAACATCGCTTGCACATGAAGATGGGGATACGATTGATTGCTTTCAATCGAATCATGAAGGTGAATTAATCGATCAACTGCATGCGGCAAATGATGTCTATGATGGGATTCTGTTTAATCCTGGCGCATTTACTCATTACAGTTATGCAATTCGTGATGCAATTGCAAGTATTACCGTACCAACTATTGAAGTACACATTTCAAATATACATAAAAGAGAAGAGTTCCGACATACTTCAGTTTTAGCTGCAGTATCTGTAGGGCAAATCGTTGGTTTAGGTGTGTATGGATATGATTTAGGTTTAAGTGCGTTAAAAAAGATTAGTGGGGGAGAGAAAAACAATGGAAAAAATTAAAAAGTTACGTGAAGCTTTAGTAGAAAAAGGATTAGACGCATTATTAGTTACTAGTACATACAACAGACGTTACATGACGAACTTCACAGGTTCTGCTGGTGTTGCATTAATTACTCAGGACAAAGCTTTATTCATTACTGATTTCCGTTATATTGAACAAGCTACTAGCCAATGTGAAGGTTATGAGATTGTGAAACATGAAGGTTCAATTCCAGCTGAAGTTGCAGCTTTAACAGAGAAATTTGGGGTAGCAAAACTTGGATTTGAGCAAGATCATGTTACGTTTACAGAATTTGGTTCTTACCGTAAAGTGGTAAAAGCAGAATTAGTTCCTGTAAGTGGATTAATTGAAAAATTACGCTTAATTAAAACGGATGCAGAGATTTCAATCATTAAGGAAGCTGCTAAAATTGCAGAATCTGCTTTTGATCATATTTTAGGATTTATCCGTCCAGGTGTTACTGAATTGGAAGTATCAAATGAGTTAGAATTTTTTATGCGTAAATTAGGTGCTACTTCATCATCATTTGATACGATCGTTGCTTCTGGTACTCGTTCTGCTCTTCCTCACGGTGTAGCATCAGAAAAAGTAATTGAAACAGGTGATTTTGTAACCTTAGATTTTGGTGCATACTATAAAGGTTATGTATCAGATATGACTAGAACAGTTTCTGTAGGTGAGCCTCATTCTGATTTGAAGAAAATTTATGATATCGTTCTTGAAGCTCAATTACGTGGTGTTAATGGGATTAAAGCAGGTATTACAGGTAAAGAAGCAGATGCTTTAACACGTGATTATATTACGGAAAAAGGTTATGGAGAATATTATGGACATGGAACTGGCCATGGTATTGGTCTAGAAGTACATGAGGGACCTGGCGTATCATTCCGTTCTGATACAGTATTAGAGCCAAATATGATCGTAACTTGTGAACCAGGTATTTATATTCCAAATCTAGGTGGAGTTCGTATAGAAGATGATTTAATCGTTAAAACTGGTGGTAACGAAAACTTAATGTCTTCACCAAAAAATCTTATCATTTTATAAGTTTTCATTAGATTAGAAATTAGAACTACACAAAAAGCGTATTTTACTTTATGATATAAAGTTGTAAAAGAAATTCATGGTAAGAGAAATGGTTCTTTTTTTACACAATACATACTTATAGAACCATTTTCATTTTTTAGGAGGATATTTAATGATTTCAGTAAACGATTTTCGTACAGGTTTAACAATTGAAACTGACGGTGGACTTTGGCAAGTAATGGATTTCCAACACGTTAAACCGGGTAAAGGTGCTGCATTCGTACGTTCAAAACTTCGTAACCTACGTACAGGTGCTGTACAAGAAAAAACATTCCGTGCTGGTGAGAAAGTAGCGAAAGCACATATTCAAAACCGTAAAATGCAATATTTATATGCTAATGGTAACCAACATGTATTCATGGACAATGAGTCTTATGAGCAAATTGAATTACCAGAAGCAAATATTGAACGTGAACTAAAATTCCTTAAAGAAAATATGGAAGTTTATATCATGACTTTTGAAACTGAAATTTTAGGTGTTGAATTACCAAACACAGTTGATCTAAAAGTAGTTGAAACTGAGCCAGGTATTAAAGGTGATACTGCTTCTAACGTTACAAAACCAGCTACAATGGAAACTGGTTTAGTAGTACAAGTACCAATCTTCATTAATGAAGGCGAAGTATTAATTATTAACACAACTGAAGCTAGCTATGTTTCACGTGCAAAATCTTAATTTAATGTAAAAATGGAGGCACTTATTTAAAGAGTGTCTCCTTTTTATTAACAAATTTAAATAAGTAAGGGTGATTAAATGGTTACATCAATTGTTCTTTGGACATTGATTATCATTTGTTTTGCATTGGCGTTTATTGCGCTAATCAAACCAATAATTCCAGGTGTACCAGTATTATGGGTAGGCTTTTTAATTTATTACTTTGGTATTAATAAAACCAATTTAAATATGTCGTTTTGGATTATTATGCTGATTTTTACAGCTGTTATTTTTCTAGCGGATATTCTAGCTAATAAATATTTTCTAAAAAAATACGGCAGTACAAAAACTGGTGAAAGAGTAGGTTGTTTGGCTGTAATCGTTGGATCGTTTGTTTTTCCTCCCTTTGGCTTAATTATTGTCCCATTCATTTCTGTTTTTATTGCTGAGAAATTACAAGGGAAGAATACGAAAGAGTCAATAAAATCTGCATGGGCGACAGTTGTCTCTTTTATTAGTAGCTCATTAGCAAAAGCGGTATTGCAAGTTATTATGGTAATAATCTTTTTTGTTTATATTATATTTTAATTTGTTTGAGAATCTTAAACAATGAGGTTATAGTAATATTGATTTTCACTATAGCCTGTCGTGAGTAAGTTGTTTGTCATATACACATCAATCGTTCATAAGCAAGTCTAAAGAGAGAAGTTATACGACTTCTCTCTTTTTTTGTGCCTTCGAATTAATGTTTGTCTTCTGAAATGGACATGTTCAGCATATTAGTAATAAAAAAGAATGAAAAAAGGTGTGTAGCTATGAAGGATTGGATTGATTCGATGGATCGAGCAGTTCTTA
The DNA here is from genome assembly GCF_050457485.1 of Gottfriedia acidiceleris. Lineage (GTDB taxonomy): Bacteria > Bacillota > Bacilli > Bacillales > Bacillaceae_G > Gottfriedia > Gottfriedia acidiceleris_D. The sequence goes on along the minus strand of NZ_JBCMJM010000008.1, from coordinate 21,976 downwards.
GTATGGGAATGCTCAGAGTTTTTGGTGGAAGTGTAGAATTGATTGCTGCTTTTACGATTTTGTATTTAAACGACATTAAGAAAGCATTAGCAGTAAATAGTGTTTTGGCGACTGTAGGACCTATTATTCTCATTTCAACAATGGCTATTGGAATTATAGGGGTTGCATCTAAATTGGACCCTATTCGATTAGTTTTAGTAGTTTGTGGTGTGTTTTTAATATTGTTGGCAGTTTTTAAATGATAGGATGTGACCTTTTATGGAAGAGGTTTTCAACGTATTGCCTACATTAATTAAAGAAAAATTACAGCGTTCATATGGAGACTTGCATCAAGTCGAGGAATTAAGGTTAAGGATTGGGCGTCCAGTTGAAGTGATTTCTAATAATCAGTCAAATTTTATACCTTATATCCTAACAGAAGAAGAAGGCGGGCAGATTCTTGGAAAGTTAAGTCAATTTTCAATTTATACGATTGAGGAAGAATTGAAAAAAGGCTATATCACAATTAAAGGTGGGCATCGAGTCGGGTTAGCTGGTCGCGTTGTAACCGAAAACGGAATGGTTAAAATGATTCGAGATATTAGTTCGTATAATTTTCGTATTGCAAAAGAAAAAGTAGGAATAGCTAGTCCATTTGTAAAGTATGTTTATGAAGGAAGATGGAAAAATACTATGCTGATTGGCCCGCCACAAGCAGGGAAAACAACATTACTTAGGGATTTTGCTAGAGTGGTGAGTCAAGGTGATGCCATAAGGGGAATAAGACCTGGTAAAGTTGGCATTGTTGACGAGCGATCTGAGATAGCAGGTTCAGTTAAAGGGGTACCTCAATATACATTTGGTGAAAGAATCGATGTATTAGATGCATGTCCAAAGGCTGAAGGAATGATGATGCTTGTAAGGTCGATGAGTCCTCATGTCATTCTAGTAGATGAGATTGGCAAAAAGGAAGATGTAGATGCAATTTTAGAAGCGATTTTTGCCGGTGTTCAATTAATAGTGACCGTCCATGGCTATTCACTTGAAGAAATAAGAAAACGCCCTTCTCTTTTGCCTTTGTTTCAAAATGGGACATTTGAACGATTTATTGAAATTTCAAATTTCCCATCACCTGGTACTGTAACGGATATTAAAAATAAGGATTTCACTAGTTTATTTCATCCGAAGGCGGTGCTTTAGATGAGGTGGATTGGGGCACTTATTATCATTTTTTCGACAAGCTGGCTTGGATTTTATTTTGCAGGTAGATTATCAGAACGAACAAAAGAATTAAGGGGCTGGAAGTTGGCTCTCCAATCTCTAGAAGCAGAGGTAATGTATAGTCAATTGCCACTGCAAGAAGCGTTTAGAAGAATTTCCAGTCAATTGAAAGGACCGATTAATAGTTGCTTAAAGGATTTTGCAATTCAACTTGAAACGAGTGCATTATCAGCGAAAGAAGCCTGGGAAAATTCATTAATGAAATATGCTAAAACTGTCTCGATTAAAGAGTCTGACATACAAGTGTTATTACAATTTGGTGAGACGATTGGTATGCATGATAAATATTCACAACAAAAACAAATCATTTTAGCATTAAAACATTTGGAAAGGGAAGAGCAAGAAGCAATCGATTCGCAGGGCAGTTATGAACGAATGTCTAAAATGCTAGGCGTTTTAAGTGGAATATTAATCGTTATATTACTCTTGTAGGAGGAATTTAAATTGATTACAAATTATGCTCTGATGTTTCAAATAGCTGGGATTGGAGTAATTGCTGCAATTATTCATGCGGTCTTAAAAAAAGCCGGACAGGAAGAGTTTGCTACATGGACAATTATTACTGCATTCATTATCGTATTTCTTCAAGTGATCACTAAAGCTGGTGATCTATTTAATAAAGTTAGGGATGTATTTCTATTTCATTAGATTAGGGGTGAGAGTTTTTGGAAATCATCCAAATTGTTGGCATTGGGTTAGCAGCTACATTTGTCATTCTTCTATTAAATCAATTTAAAATGAATAATTTTACTTTAGCAATAACTGTTTTTATAAGCTGTGTTTTGTTTTTATTTTTATTAGATAAGGTGCAATTCTTATTAGATCAAATTCAAAAACTAGCAAATCAAGCGAGTATTAAAAATGTGTATGTTGAAACTTTATTAAAAATAATTGGGATCGCATACATAGCTGAATTTGGAGTTCAAATTACGAAAGATGCAGGCCAAGGGGCAATTGCTTCCAAGATTGAATTAGGGGGAAAAGTACTCATTTTGGTTCTTGCAGTACCGATTTTAACAGCTTTAATTGAAACAATCTTAAGTTTTTTACCAAAAATTTCTTAGATGTAAGGGAAGGAGGACATTATGTCAAAAAGGATGAAAGTTTTTCTTCTTTTCTTTACTCTCTTTTTTTTAGTACCAAGAATTGTACAAGCTGCTCCTCCACCTGCTGAAATAGTAAATGAACAAATACAAAAGTTAGGAATTGATGACGTTCAACAATATTGGGATGAAGTTGTTCATCAATATGGTGGTTTTTTGCCAGAAAGTCAAAAAGGGGATTTTATCCAATTTGTAAAGGGAGAAAAGAAATTTTCATTGCAAGAGTGGTTTATTGCATTTGCTAAATATATATTTTTTGAGTTATTAAGTAATGGAAAAATATTAGGGATCTTAATTATGTTAGTTATTTTTAGCTCTTTACTCCAATCATTACAAAATGCATTTGAGAAGAGTACGGTCAGTAAGATTGCTGATAATGTGGTTTTTCTAGTATTAGTAGTTTTTGCATTAAATAGTTTCTATGTTGCCACGCAGGCCACCCAAGATGCAATTACAGTCATGATTGATTTTTTACGAGCACTAATACCTATTTTACTAGCTTTGATTGCGACATCAGGTGGTGTCATATCAGTTGGCGTTTTCCATCCAATCTTAATTTTTTTAATGCATACAAGTGGATTACTAGTGACGTATTTTGTACTACCTTTAATTCTTGTATCTACAATTTTAAGTATTGTAAGCATTATAAATGATGAGTTGAAGGTGACAAAACTAGCTTCTTTAATAAGAAATGTTGCTGTAGGTGTACTAGGAATCTTTTTAACTATTTTTTTAGGGGTATTAAGTGTACAAGGTTTGACGACTGCCGTTTCGGATGGGGTAGCAGTAAAAACAGCAAAATTTGTAACAAGTAATTTTGTTCCGGTTGTTGGTAAAGTTTTTGCAGACGTTACAGATACAGTTATAAGTGCGTCTTTATTATTAAAAAATACAGTTGGGATAGTAGGTTTAGTTACTTTACTAGCAATCGTTGTATTCCCAGCTATTAAAATATTAGTTTTAGCTTTAATTTATAAATTCTCTGCAGCGATTTTACAACCAGTTGGAAGTAAAAATATCATTAGCACGATTGATACGATCGGAAAAAGTGTAACTTATTTATTTGTTTGTTTATCAATTGTTTCATTAATGTTTTTCTTAAGTATGACTTTAATAATAGCGGCAGGAAACATTGTCGTCATGTTTAGGTAGGTGAAAAAATGGACTTCTTTATACACTGGGTTTCTAATATTATCGTCTATATATTAGTTGCAACCGTCATTATGATGTTAATTCCAAATACCGGCTTAGCAAAATATGTACGATTTGTCGCCAGTCTATTATTAATTGTCATGATGCTCCAACCAATTTTTCAATTATTCAGAGTAAATATAAAAGAAGTACTAGCTGGGTACCAGTCTAAAACGTATGAAGCAAATGGAGAAATAAAAAATGAAATAAATAATAAGAAAAATGAAATACAAGAGGCAGAACGTGCATATATATTAAAACAAATGGCTGTCCAAATGAAAAAGGACGTTGAAAAAAGCTTTACAAAAGAATTTGAACAGGTCATTACAAATGTAGATTTACAAGTAAAAGATGGAGTTAATACAGTCAAAACAGCTCAAGATCTTTCTAAAGTTATCGTTTACGTCGGTCCTAAAAAAGATGAGACAAGCAATGTAGAGCCTGTTCAAGAAGTATCAATTAATACCGATCAGCCAGTTCAGACAGACAATGAAAAAATTAAACAGCAAGAGTTACAAACTTTTTTAGCAAATAAATGGGAGCTTGAGGACAAGCAAATCGAAGTCAAGATGGAAGGAGGGGAGTAATGACAAATGAAGAAAAAGATTCCACCAATAAAATTAGCAGACTTTCTAAAAGGAAATGGCGATGACAAAACCTCTTCTGACAAAGAAAAAAGTCCATTTAAACTGACGAGAAAATATGTACTAGCTCTACTGGGACTCGGGATTTGTTGGATGATTGCAAGCAGTCTATTTGCTAATACAAATCAAAAAACGAATTCAATGCTTTCACCTATTTCCACAGAAACGAGTGGAACACCAAAAAATAATGAACAAGCTGTTGAGACTCTTGGAAGTGGTGGTGGAAAATCCTCATCGAACAAAATAGAAGAAATTGAAAAAAAATACGAGCAGCAGCTTACAGACACATTAAATAATATGGCTGGTGTAAGTAATGTAAAAGTAGAAGTAAATCTTGATGGTAGTGAAAAGAAAGTCTACCAAACAAATAAAACAAATCGAACTCAAGAAACTAATGAAACAGATAAACAAGGTGGAACGCGAAATATTGATGATCAGTCTCAAGAAGAGCAAGTTGTCATAATTGATAACGGAGATAAACAAGAACCAGTAATAGTCGAGACTGAAATGCCAAGGATTAGAGGAGTTCTAATTGTAGCCAAAGGTGCACAAAACCTAGAAATTAAACAAATGATTAGAGAAGCTGTTACACGATTACTTGATGTACCAAGCTATCGTGTCTCTGTACAACCAAAAAAATAAGAGGAAGAAGGTAAAAGTTAAATGAAAAAACAAACAATTTGGTTATTAACAATGTTAAGTTTAGTAGTTGTATTATCAGTTTATTATGTGACGACACCTGATAATTTAAAAACAACAAGTTTTATGAATATGAATAATAGCACAAATACAGATTCATTAGACTCAACTCCTAAAGATACTAAGAAAACAGATTCAAAAACAGATACTTCTAAACAAAACTCAGATACTTCTAAACAAAACGATAAAGAAACTGCTTCTCAAGAAAATTCTACTAGTGAAGTATTCTTAAAACAACGTATGGAACAAGAAGATCAAAGAAGTCAATTAATTGATGAATATAAAGCTACTGTTGACTCAGCAACTGCATCAGCACAAGAGAAGAGTGAAGCATTCACTAATATGAACGAACTTCAAAAATTAACTGCATTAGAATCAGATGTAGAAACTATGATTAAAGAAGCTGGTTATAAAGATGCACTAGTTCGTTCTGACAATGATGAAGTAAAAGTAGATGTAACATCTGCAAAACCAAGCAGAAAAGCAGCGAATGACATCATTCAAATGACTAGAAGTGTCTTAGGTGAAAAATTAGTAGTTGTAAAATTCCAAGTTAAATAATTTTTTGGACAAAGCCAGTAGAAGTCATTCTACTGGCTATCATTTTGTATAAAAGCAAGTTGTCAGTTTGACCAATTTTCCACAATAAATGAAGCCCACGTTTTGGTGATTTTCAACCTGGAATGGAAATCGACTAAGTACTAGTTAGAAGAACATTGTGTATGTAATAGCCAATATATAAGGCTTAACATTGTTTAGATCGCCTATTGCCAGTGGGAATAACTATTGGCTCTTCATTTTTTAAATAAGCTTATAAATAATTAATGTGAATTTTAGGACTATTCCTAATTCCTATGCACTTTCTGTCTTTGGTTTTCCCTGATATAATAGTTTATATTGAATTATTTTTGGTAAGGAATAATATATAAATATTCCTTGTAAAATAGCTAAAAATAATTAGGAATTACTTAGGTTAAAATAATTTGTTGAAAAGTTTAGTATTAGGTTATAAGATTAGACTATATGTCTTAAGGGGTGAACAGAATGAAAATTCATGAAATTAGAGAATTAATTAAGTTAATCGATCAATCAACAATAAATGAATTCGAATTTGAGGATAATGGTGCTATCGTTAAAATTAAAAAAGGTGGACAAACAACTGTCGTTACATCTGCTCCAGTTGTACACCAAGAGTTAGCTCCTGTTGTTACATCTGCTCCAGTTGCAACTTTAGAAAGACCAGTTGCTGCAGAAGTTGCTGCACCTGTAGTGGAAAAAGAAGATACAAGTAACTTACATAAGATTACATCACCGATGGTAGGTACTTTCTACGCATCTCCATCTCCTGATGCAAAAGAATACGTATCAATAGGTGATCGTATTAAAAACGATTCAATCGTTTGTATCGTTGAAGCAATGAAGCTATTTAATGAAATTGAAGCTGAAATTGAAGGCGAAATCGTTGAAGTACTTGCTAAAAATGGTCAATTAGTAGAATACGGTCAACCATTATTCTTGGTAAAGGCCTAATATCTACAAAATTAACAGTACTTTACTAGAGAAGGTGAAGAAATGAAAAAGGTTTTAATAGCGAATCGAGGAGAAATCGCCATTCGAATTATTCGAGCATGTAAAGAATTAAATATTGAAACAGTTGCTATTTACTCTGAAGGAGATAAAGAAGCATTACATGTTCAAATGGCTGATGAAGCTTATTGTGTCGGTCCTAAATTATCAAAAGATAGTTATTTAAATATGACTAATATCATTAGTATTGCAAAATTAACTGGCTGTGACGGCATCCATCCTGGTTATGGTTTCTTATCAGAAAATGCTAGTTTTGCAGAATTATGTACAGAGTGCAATGTGAAATTCATTGGGCCAACGGCTGATTCTATTTCTAAAATGGGTACAAAAGACGTTGCTCGTGAAACAATGAAAGAAGCAGGAGTACCGGTAGTACCTGGTTCACAAGGTATTATTCAAAGTATTGAAGATGGTAAAAAGATTGCTGCAGAAATCGGCTATCCAGTTATTATCAAAGCTACAGCTGGTGGCGGAGGTAAAGGGATCCGTGTAGCAAAAGATGAAATCGAACTTGAAAAAGGTATACAAATTACTCAACAAGAAGCTCAAACAGCTTTCGGTAATCCGGGTGTATATCTTGAAAGATATATTACAGATTTTAGACATGTTGAAATTCAAGTTTTAGCAGATGAACATGGGAATACGATTCATCTTGGAGAACGTGATTGCACAATTCAACGTCGTCTTCAAAAATTAGTAGAAGAAGCTCCATCACCTGTTTTAGACGAAGAAACTCGTCAAAAAATGGGTCATGCAGCTGTTCGTGCAGCTGAAGCAGTAAATTACTGGGGTGCTGGTACTGTTGAGTTTATTTATGAACCACATACTAAAAACTTCTTCTTTATGGAGATGAACACACGTATTCAAGTTGAGCATCCTGTAACTGAATATATTTCTGGTATTGATCTTATTAAGCAACAATTATTAATTGCTAAAGGTCATCCATTAAAAATAACTCAATCAGAAGTATCTTTAAAAGGTTGGTCAATTGAGTGTCGTATTAATGCTGAAAATCCAGATAAGAACTTTATGCCGTCTCCTGGTAAAATCATTACGTATTTACCACCAGGTGGTCCAAATGTTCGTGTTGATTCTGCTGTATATAGCGGGTACACAATTCCGCCATATTATGATTCAATGATTGCGAAAGTTATCGTGCATGGCAAGACAAGAGAAGAAGCAATTGCTATAATGATAAGAGCACTTGAAGAATTTGTGGTAGAAGGAATTTACACAACAATTCCATTCCATTTAAATTTATTGCAAAATGAAATCTTCGTAAAAGGGAAGTATAATACTAAATTCCTTGAGGAGCATGCGCTTGTTAAAGGATAAAGTGGAGGGATCTGTATGAACGAAAATCAAATTTTAGAAATGGGTACTGCGACATTAGGTCGAGTAGAAATCGCACCTGAAGTAATCGAAGTAATTGCTGGTATTGCAGCTGCTGAAGTTGAAGGTGTTTCAAGCATGCGTGGAAACCTAGCATCTGGTATTTCTGAAATTATCGGTAAGAAATATCACGGTAAAGGTGTCCGAGTTGATTTATCAGAAGATCGAATTACAATCGATGTATACATTCTAGTTAAATTTGGTAAGTCAATCCCAACTGTAGCAGGTAATGTACAAGACAATATTCGTCAAGCGTTATTAACGATGACAGGTCTTGAATTATCTGAAGTAAATGTTCACGTAGTAGGAGTTCAATTCGATACAAAACCTGAGCAAGAAGCTCCAATTGAACTTTAATATTGAAAAAGAGTCTCTATGTAATAGAGGCTCTTTTTTTGTTTTGCTAGATAAGAAGTAACGACAGTCTTTAAAGTTTTATGCAGTTCTTTCATTTTGGTGTACCCTTCACTGATTAAATATTTTGAAATGTGCTAAAATTTATTTATAAATGAAAAAGAAATAGGTGACAATATGATCTTAAATTTGAGCACAAATCGAACAAACTTACGTGAATTTGTTGAAAGCGATTGGCAGCAAGTACATAAATATGCATCACAATCAGTTGTTTGTAAATTTCAGCCCTGGGGACCTAATACAGAGAGTGAAACAAAGGAATTCATTCATAACATACTAAGAGATATGAAACAAATAAATAGGACTAGATTTGCATTTGCAATAATAGAAAAGAAATCCGATGAATTAATAGGATCAATCGAGTTTAATATTAGGGATGAAATTAATCAAATAGGTGAAATAGGGTATATAATTCATCCGAACTATTGGGGCATGGGATTTGCTAGTGAAGCTACTAAAGAGGTCATTTCATTTGGGTTTAAACATTTTAAACTTCATCGAATATTTGCGACATGTGATGTTAGAAATATTGCATCAGCAAAAGTACTTGAAAAATGCGGATTAAATTTAGAAGGTAAAATGCGTGAAGATCTATTATTAAGAGACGGTTGGAGAGACACTTATTTATACAGCATACTAGAAAATGAATGGCTTGTGAGTCAGAAATGACAGGAAAGATAATAAAATCTGGTATAATCTGTAAAGTTTTTTATTTCTTAAAAATCTTTTGCACCCCCTTTAATCCCACATTTTCTTAATGTATCTATTTGAATGTTCGTGTTTTGGTGTATAAATATTATTTTAAAGTAAGAAAAAGGAATTTTTTTTAAAAAAACACAAACATTGTTCTGTTATTTTATTGGATTTTAAGTTAAAATGTAGAAAACAGTTTAAAGTATTGAGTTTGCTTAGAAACGTTAATAATAATAAAAATTAGAGTTGATACAGACAGTCGTTGGAACTTATTAAAAAAAATGGTAAAATAACGTGTTACTATACAAAATTAGAATTCGTTATTACCTATGCAACGAATGATGAATTTAGCTTAAAGGAGTTTATTATTTTGATGAAACGTAGAAAAGCAAGGGAACTTGCATTACAAACATTATTCCAAATGGATTTAAGTGAAGCGAATGCTTCAGATGCATTAGAGCATGTATTAGAAGAAGCTGAAGAAAAACAAGATGCTTTTTTAGAGGCAATTGTAACAAATTTTGTTAGTCATAAAGAAGTGATTGACGAACAATTAGCTTCAAATATCGAAAGCTGGACGATTGATCGTTTAGGCAACGTTGATCGCAATATCCTTAGAATCGCTCTAGTAGAAATTAATTACTTAGAGGATGTTCCAAAAAGTGTAACAATCAATGAAGCGATTGAAATTGCTAAAGTTTACGGTGATGATGATTCTAGTAAATTTATCAATGCGGTATTATCAAAATTCTAAATAGATAGATTGTTTATATGCATAGGGGGAAACTAAAATGGTAGCAACATTAATTAATGGTAAAGAAGTTTCAGTATCAATTCGTGAGGAATTAAAGAATGGTGTTTCAGAATTAAAAAATCAAGGTGTTACACCAGGTTTAGCAGTTGTTTTAGTTGGAAATAATTCTGCTTCAAGAACATATGTGAATTCGAAGCATAAAGCATGTAATGAATTAGGAATGTATTCTGAAGTAATTGAATTACCTGAAACAGTTACTGAAGATGAGTTATTATCCGTTGTAAACAAATTAAACGATGATCAGTCAATTCATGGTATTTTAGTTCAGTTGCCATTACCTGCTCATATCTCAGAAAAGAAAGTAATTGAAACAATTTCTCCATTAAAAGATGTTGATGGATTTCATCCAATTAATATTGGAAGAATGATGACTAATCAAGATTCATTACTACCTTGTACTCCTTTTGGTATATTAAAATTAATAGAAAATACAAATATTCCGATTAGTGGAAAACATGTGGTTGTTATTGGACGTAGTAATATTGTAGGGAAACCAGTTGGACAACTATTCTTAAACGAAAATGCAACGGTTACTTATACACATTCACGTACAACTAATCTAAAAAATATTACAAAGCAGGCTGATATTTTAATTGTTGCTATTGGTGTAGCAAAATTAATTACAGCTGATTATGTTAAAGAGGGAGCAATTGTGATTGACGTCGGCATGAATAGAGACGAAAATGGCAAATTATGCGGAGACGTAAATTTTGAAGATGTAAAAAATGTTGCTGGTTATATTACTCCTGTACCAGGTGGAGTAGGTCCAATGACAATTACAATGCTACTTCATAATACGGTAAAAGCAGCTTCTCAAATTGATAGTAAATTAAATTTGAGTACTAAACTTTAATTTTATTGCTTTGTAAGAATGAAAGAAGGGCTATGCATGACGGAAAAGCTACCAGTTACTGTTACCGCATTAACTAAATATTTAAAAGCAAAATTTCAAGCGGATCGTAATTTGCAAAATATACTTCTCCGTGGAGAAATCTCAAATTTTAAACGTCATTCATCTAGCGGTCATTATTATTTTACGTTAAAAGATGATGGTGCTAGAATTGCAGCGGTCATGTTTCAATCCTATAATGCAAATATCGCATTTCAACCAACTGATGGTATGCAGGTTATTGTACAAGGTGAAATAAATGTATACCCAGGATCTGGTAGCTATCAAATCTACATAAGAGACATGCAACCTGATGGGGTTGGTGGTCTCTTTGTAGCTTATGAACAATTGAAGAAAAAACTATTAGAAGAAGGACTCTTTGATCAGAAATTTAAGAAAAAGATTCCTTCTTTTCCTAGTGTAATCGGGGTTGTTACTTCACCGACTGGAGCTGCTGTTCGAGATATAATTACAACAATTCAAAGAAGATACCCGATTGGGAAAATAGTTGTAATTCCGACTCTTGTACAAGGTGAAGGGGCGAAAGCGTCAATTGTAAAGTCAATTGAAACAGCGGGTAAAATGAAAGAAATAGATGTGTTAATAGTCGGACGAGGCGGAGGATCAATTGAGGAACTCTGGGCCTTTAACGAAGAAATAGTAGCGAGAGCGATCTTTGAATCAAAAATCCCAATCATTTCCGCAGTTGGTCATGAAACTGATACGACAATTGCTGATTATGTCGCTGATCTAAGGGCACCTACACCAACAGCTGCAGCAGAATTAGTTTCGTTAAGCCAAAGAGAAATACTTGAACAATTTACAGTTCGAAAATCAAGGCTTAATAAAGCGATGGATACGATTATTGAACGAAAACAAGCGCAATTAAAGGCTGTTCAAGATGCTTATGTTTTTAGATATCCAAATTCACTATTCCATCCAAAACAAGAGCAATTTGACCGGATTAATGAACGTTTACATACATCAATAAATGAAATTGTTAAGTCTAAAATAAACAAGCATAAAGAACTAAATTCGTCGCTGCTTATACATCATCCAAGTAATAGAGTTCAGCTTGAGAAGCAAAAGCACCAGCAATTACATATGGCTTTACAAAAAGAATTTAATCGACTAATTACCCAGAAGAAATTTGAAATGGAACGAGTAGTTCATACACTAGATGCACTTAGTCCATTAAAAGTTATGGCCAGAGGTTATTCATTAGCATATAAAAATGATAACGAATTAATGAAATCGGTTAAACAAGCAAAAAGCGGAGACCAGTTCCAATTACAAATGACCGATGGGAAATTAAATTGTGAAGTACTTGAAGTAAAAGGAGAGTGATTCAATTGTCACAAAATGAGCGTTCTTTTGAAGAAGCAATAAAAGAAATTGAAATAATCGTACAAAAATTAGAGCAAGGTGACGTACCACTTGAAAAAGCGATCGAATACTTTCAAGAAGGTATAAAACTTTCTCAAATTTGTCAAGAGAAGCTTACTAAAGTTGAAAAACAAATGACTTCTATATTAAATGAACAGGGTGAACAAACTCCTTTTACTGTTGAGGAGGAATAATATGAACACTTTCAAAGATTTTATGGAGTATTCCAGTAGAATAGTAAATGATGAGATGATTAAATCGGTTGAAAGGTTAAAAGCACCAGAAAAATTAAAAGAATCTATGTCCTATTCATTGCAAGGTGGAGGGAAAAGAATTAGACCTCTTTTACTTTTCGCAACTCTAGATGCATTTGGTAATGACCCATTAATAGGGATTAAACCTGCATGTGCTTTAGAAATGATTCATACTTATTCATTAATTCATGATGATTTACCGTGTATGGATGATGATGATTTTCGAAGGGGGAAACCGACAAATCATAAAGTATTTGGCGAAGATCTTGCGGTATTAGCAGGTGATGGTTTATTGACATACGCATTTAAATTAATTACGGAAATGAATGATTTTCATGTGTCTGATCAAGTGAAACTACAATTAATTAGTGAATTAGCGATTGCTGCAGGTCCTGAAGGTATGGTTGCCGGTCAGGTAGCAGATATGGAAGGGGAAAGTAAAGAGCTGAGTGGAGAAGAATTGCAATATATCCATGAAAGAAAAACGGGTAAAATGCTAATGTATCCAGTTATTGCAGGTGCAATTATTTCAAAAGCAACAGCCGAACAATTATCTCACTTAACGCAATTTGCTTATAAACTCGGTATCGCATTTCAAATACAAGATGATATTTTAGACGTAATAGGTGATGAAGAAGTACTTGGTAAGCCAGTTGGTAGTGATATAGAAAATGATAAAACTACTTATGTTAAGTTGTATTCAGTCGAGGGTGCTAAAGAAAGGCTTCATACATTTATTACTGAAGCTAAACAACATGTTCGAGCATGTGGGATTAAAGATGACTATTTAATCTCAATTTGTGATTTTGTTGAAAATCGCAGTTTTTAAACTTAGATTATGTAATTAATTCCATGTCCATTGAATAGATTTATTCATTTATGTATAATGTAACTACTTTATAACCGTTAATGTTGTTAATAAAATATACAGAAATGTAGGCCGTTAACACATTTGTGCTAGCGGCTTTCTTTACATTTTGCAAAAAATATTTATTATTTTGTTCTATAAAAATAAAAAACATTAAACAGATTTTAATAAAAATGGTATTATGATACATGGTGTTAAGAGTTAGTCATTTAAGAAACTAGCGTTTAACTACAAGTATGGTAAAATCATTTTATAGATAAAATTACATAATAATGAATTATTTATATAGATTTAACATCTAGGAAGGTGAGTGATCCAAGATGGATCTTACGACAATTGAAAATCCGAGCTTTTTAAAAAATAAAACGAACGGTGAATTAGAAGTATTAAGTGAAGAAATTCGTAAATTTCTTATTCAACAGCTTTCTGAGACAGGTGGGCATATTGCGCCAAATTTAGGAGTTGTTGAATTAACGATTGCATTACATAAAGTCTTTGATTCGCCTAAAGACAAATTTTTATGGGATGTAGGACATCAATCGTATGTTCATAAAATATTAACTGGTCGCGCTAAAGAATTTACAACACTAAGACAATTTAAAGGATTATGTGGCTTTCCTAAACGAATTGAAAGTGAGCATGATGTATGGGAAACTGGGCACAGCTCGACTTCACTATCTGCGGCAATGGGGATGGCTATTGCTAGAGATATTAAAAAAACTGGTGAATACATTATTCCGATTATCGGAGATGGTGCATTAACTGGTGGGATGGCTCTTGAAGCAATGAATCATATTGGACATGAGCAAAAAGATGTCATCGTTATTTTAAATGATAATGAAATGTCTATAGCTCCGAACGTAGGTGCTTTACATAGCATTTTAGGAAGATTGAGAACTACTGGGAAATACCGTTGGGCTAAAGGTGAACTTGAAGGTGTAATCAAAAAAATTCCTGGAATCGGGGACAAACTATCAAGTACATCAAAAAAATTAAAAGATAGCCTTAAATACTTAGTTACACAAGGAATGTTTTTTGAGGAAATGGGATTCACTTATTTTGGACCAGTTGATGGTCATAATTTTGAAGACTTATTTGAATCTCTTGAATATGCTAAGAAAACTAAAGGCCCGGTATTAGTACATGTACTAACGAAAAAAGGAAAAGGATATAAGCCAGCAGAAAGTGATGATATTGGAACTTGGCATGGCACAGGTCCTTATAAAGTTGAATCTGGAAAGTTAATTAAGCCGGATAAAACACCACCAGCATGGAGTAAACTTGTTAGTGATACTGTGTTAAAATTAGCTTTAAAAGATGAGCGAATCGTGGCGATTACTCCTGCAATGCCTGTCGGTTCAAAATTGGAAAATTTCCAAGCTCAATTACCTAACAGAATTTTTGATGTCGGTATTGCAGAGCAACATGCGGCAACAGTAGCAGCTGGTTTAGCAACGCAAGGAATGAAGCCGTTTTTAGCAATATATTCAACATTCCTTCAAAGAGCATATGACCAAGTATTACATGATATTTGTAGACAAAATTTAAATGTATTCATTGGAATCGATCGTGCAGGGTTAGTAGGTGCTGACGGTGAAACTCATCAAGGTGTGTTTGATATTGCCTTCCTACGACATATTCCAAACTTAGTTTTAATGATGCCTAAAGATGAGAATGAAGGCCAACATATGGTAAACACTGCAATTCAATACGAAGATGGTCCAATTGCGCTGCGTTTCCCTAGGGGGAATGGTATCGGCGTACCAATGGATGAGCAATTAAAAGAAATCCCGATTGGATCATGGGAAGTATTAAGAGAAGGTTCTGATGCAGTTATCTTAACATTTGGTACAACAATTAAAATGGCATTAGATGCAGCGGATGAGTTAGAGAAAGAAAATATTTCTGTTAAAGTAGTAAACGCAAGATTTATTAAACCAATGGATACTGCAATGTTAAATGATATCTTTAAGGACGGAAAACCGATTTTAACGATTGAAGAAGCAGTATTACAAGGTGGTTTTGGAAGTGCTGTTTTAGAATTTGCAAGTTCAAATAATTTTCAAAACGTCCGCGTAGAACGTATAGGT
The DNA here is from genome assembly GCF_050457485.1 of Gottfriedia acidiceleris. Taxonomy (GTDB): domain Bacteria; phylum Bacillota; class Bacilli; order Bacillales; family Bacillaceae_G; genus Gottfriedia; species Gottfriedia acidiceleris_D. Next base: position 6,692 of record NZ_JBCMJM010000008.1, on the reverse strand, counting down.
ATACCGGATTTATTTGTTGAACACGGTGATGTTGATAAATTACTTGATGAAATTCATTTAACAAAAGATGAATCGGTTAAGAAAATCCGTGAAATGGTTTGTAATAAATAAGAGGATGACATATAAATGGCAAAAAAGGAACGAGTAGACGTACTTTTAGTAGATCGTGGTTTAATCGAAACACGTGAAAAAGCTAAACGAGCAATTATGGCAGGACTTGTCTATACAAACGAACAAAGATTAGATAAGCCTGGAGAAAAAATAGATATCGAACTCCCTTTACAAATTAAAGGTGAAGTTATGCCTTATGTGAGCCGTGGAGGGTACAAATTAGAAAAAGCTATAAACACATTCGATCTATCAGTTAAAGATAAAATTATGATTGATATTGGATCATCGACAGGTGGATTTACGGATTGTGCTCTTCAAAATGGGGCAAAAAAATCATATGCACTTGATGTTGGATACAATCAACTTGCTTGGAAATTAAGGCAAGATGAACGTGTTATAGTTATGGAACGAACAAATTTTCGTTATGTTAAACCAGAAGATTTAATTGAAGGTTTACCTCAATTTGCTTCAATTGACGTATCCTTTATTTCGTTACGTTTGATTTTACCAGTCTTAAAAACATTATTAGTACCTTCAAGTGATGTTGTCGCGTTAATTAAACCACAATTTGAAGCTGGTAGAGAGCAAGTTGGTAAAAAGGGTATTGTACGCGATCCAAAAGTGCATGAACAAGTGATCGAAATGATGATCGATTTTGCGCTTCGCCAAGGATATGATATAAAAGCTTTAACTTTTTCTCCTATAACTGGTGGAGACGGTAATATTGAATTTTTAATTCATCTTCATTGGGAAGGTTCAAAGGAAATTGGAAATAGCGAGTTAAATCGATTACCGATGGCAATTGTAAATGAAGCACATAGTGAATTAAAGAAGGTAAAATAATAAAAAGGAAACTTTCAGACTGCCCGCCAAACGCTTGCAATCAGTCTGAAAATCAAGTTTTTAGTACTCTTTGTTACACACTGAAAGGAAACCGAATAGGTTTCCTTTTTCTCCTTTTTTCAAATTAAGTAATTAATCAGATAGTAAATCAAAACTAGATAAAAAAATGATAATAAAAATTATGGTCAAAAATGCATTTTATGAAAACGTTTAAAAAAATATATACAATAACGAGTAGATTAGATAAGATATTCTTTAAGTAAGATATTTGTCGGAATTTGCAAAGAGGTGTATTATGAATAAAGGTCAGCGTCATATAAAAATACGAGAAATTATCGCAAAAAATGAAGTCGAAACACAAGATGAATTAGTACAATCATTAAGAGACTTAGGGTTTAAAGTAACCCAAGCAACGATTTCACGTGATATAAAAGAACTACATCTAGTAAAAGTACCGTTATCTGATGGGCGATATAAATATAGCTTACCTGCAGATCAACGATTTAATCCATTACAAAAATTAAAAAGACTTTTAATTGATTCATTCATTAAAATTGATAGTTCAAGTCATTTAATTGTAATGAAAACTTTGCCAGGTAATGCAAATGCAGTTGGTGCATTAATTGATCATTTAGATTGGTCAGAAATTATGGGTACAATCTGTGGTGATGATACAATCTTAATCATTTGTCGTACACCTGTAGATGCTGAGGATTTAAAAGAAAAATTTATTGACATGCTTCAATAGGAGAATGGTTTTAAAAAGAGGAGAGAAACTCATTGTTATCTGAAATTATCATTAAAAATTTTGCAATCATTGAGGAAGTTTCCATTTCATTTGAAAAGGGTTTAACTGTACTAAGTGGTGAAACAGGAGCGGGGAAGTCGATCATTATTGACGCTATCGGTCTGTTACTTGGTGGTCGTGGATCTGCAGAATTCGTAAGATATGATACTGAAAAAGCAGAAATTGAAGGCTTATTTCATATCGAAAATGAGAATCATCTAATTTATTCAAGATGCAGAGAATTAGGCTTTGACATTGAAGATGAAATGATTATTTTAAAAAGAGATATTACTTCATCTGGTAAAAGTGTATGCCGTATCAATGGGAAATTAGTGACAACTTCTATACTGAAGGAAATTGGTGGTTTACTTGTTGATATTCATGGTCAGCATGAGAGCCAAGATTTAATGGACCAAGAACATCATTTACCGATGTTACAACAATATGATGAAAAAGCAATTGCTCCTTTGTATACTGAATATCAAAATATATTTAATAACTATACAGACTTAAAAAAACAGTTAAAGCAATTAACTGAAAATGAACAACAAATGGCTCATAGATTGGATTTAATTCAATTTCAGCTAACTGAAATACAAAATGCGAATTTGCAAGAAAATGAAGACGATCAGTTGATGGAAGAAAGACTCAAAATTTCTAATTTTGAACGCATTTATAAGTCTTTAGTTGAAGCATATCAAAGTTTATCGCAGGATGGATCAGGTTTAGATTCGGTTAGATCGTGTATGTATTCTTTAGAATCAGTAACAAATATTGATAATGATATTAAAGAAATGCATGAAGGAATCAGTAGTAGCTATTACTTATTAGAAGATATATCGTATCGATTACGTGATTCTATTGAACAAATGGAATATGATCCAAATAGATTAAACGAGATTGAAACTCGTTTAAGTGAGATCTCTATGTTAAAAAAGAAATATGGGCACAGTGTTGCTGATATCTTAAAATACGCAGAAGATATCGAACAAGAGTTGGATACTATTCAACATAAAGATATGCATATCGAGAAGTTACAAAAAGACTTAGATAATGTAACAATCAAGCTAATTAGTGCTGGTAAGACTCTTTCAAATAAAAGAAAAGAATTAGCAATCAAATTGACTGCTGATATACATAAAGAATTAAAAGAGCTTTATATGGATAAAACAACCTTTGAAATTATGTTTGATGTTGAAGACGGACAAGAATCTGATCCAATAATAGATGAACAACATATAAAGTTTAAAAAAGATGGATTTGATTTTGTTGAATTTTATATTTCAACAAACCCAGGTGAGCCATTAAAGCCATTAGCAAAGGTTGCATCTGGTGGAGAACTTTCAAGGATGTTCCTAGCATTAAAGAGCATTTTCACGAAGCATCAGGGGATTACGTCAATTATATTTGATGAAGTTGATACAGGAGTTAGTGGAAGAGTAGCGCAAGCAATAGCGGAAAAAATACACAAGGTATCTATAGATTCTCAAGTTCTTTGTATAACTCACTTACCACAAGTTGCTTCTATGGCAGATACGCATTTATTTATCGCCAAATTAATTGATGGAAATCGAACGAAAACTTCTGTTACACCATTACGAAATGATCAAAAAATTAATGAAATTGCAAGAATGATCGCTGGTGTTGAAATTACAGATGTAACGATTCAACACGCTAAAGAATTGATCGATCAGGCAGCTTCTGCAAAATACCAATCTCAATGAACATAAAGAGAATGTTTAATGATGGAATTTGTTTTCTATACATTAAATATTCTCTTTTTTTTATGGGAATTATTGATAAATTAGTAATTGGAAAATGCTAAATGAAACATACTAATACAACATTATACGTTAAAGAATCTATCATATTTTTACAATCATATTTTGCTTTTGCAAAGCTAACATTAACTACATAGCCACGAATTAAAAAAAATGAAATTTGGCGCTAAGGAGAGTGATTCGCTTGTGAAAAATATAAATGTTCATCGAATAATAAAAATTCTTCTCCTTTTATTTATAGTTGGTATTGGCGTGTTTAATATAAATCAAAATAATGTGTTTTCATCTACCATAAAAAATAAGGATCAACAAGAAATTGTTAATGTAGCACTTGGTATGAATGAATTACCAATTAAAACGGTAGATGTTAAAGTATTAAACAGTTTAAGAATAATACCAGGGGGACAGTCAATAGGAGTAAAACTTAACTCAGTAGGTGTCTTAGTCGTTGGACATCATTTAGTAAATACTAGTTCAGGACAAAAGTCTCCAGGTGAAATTGCCGGTATTAAGGTTGGAGACATGATAATAAAAATGAATGGTAAACAAATCGAAAAAATGTCAGATGTATTACCGTTTATTCAAAAAGCAGGAAAGTATGGAAAACCTATAAAAATCACTGTAAAACGCGAGGGTAAGTATTACACAAAAATGTTACAACCTATTCGGGATCAAGGTCACAATAGCTATCGAATTGGTTTATATATAAGAGATTCTGCTTCTGGTATCGGCACGATGACATTCATTGAACCTAATTCATTAAAATATGGTGCACTAGGACATGTTATCTCTGATAGCGATACGAGAAAAGCCATTGAAGTAGAAGATGGGCATATAGTCTATTCAACAGTTACTGCAATTGAAAAAGGTGCAGATGGCTCACCAGGAGAAAAAATAGCGCATTTTGCTTTAGATCGTGGAACGATTGGTAATATCACTTCAAATAGTCCATTTGGCATTTTCGGTAAAGTTAACAATAAAATAGACAATGGGATCATGTCACAACCATTACCAATTGCATTATCAAATGAAGTGAAAAAAGGTCCTGCTAAAATACTTACCGTAATACATGATAATAAAGTAGAAGCATTTGACATTGAAATAGTAAGCAGTATTCAACAAAAATTCCCATCTACAAAAGGAATCATTTTAAAAGTTACTGATAAACGTTTACTTAAAGAAACTGGCGGGATTGTACAAGGAATGAGCGGCTCACCGATCATTCAAAATGGAAAATTAATCGGAGCAGTTACACATGTTTTTGTAAATGATTCGACTAGTGGGTATGGGGTTCATATTGAGTGGATGCTTGATGAGGCTAAAGTACCGATTTATGATTATCAAAATAAAAAGGCTTCTTGATTTAAAAAATACACCTAACAAATTATGTAGGTGTATTTTTATGCTTATTTGCACTACAGAATGCTCGAGTTCTGTAAAGCGATAACTTCCTACTCATCACTTCTGTGAGAAGGCTCAAAGGGCTATACTGCATCTCTCATAAGTGTTAAATATCCTTTCAAAGTAACTCTCATTAAATGGATAGCACAAAAAAATACTCTAAAATAACCTTTCCCATTATGAATTGGTTTCAACACTGTAAATATTTTGTAGTGTATTTTGTTAAAAATAAGTCAAAATAGGAAAAAAATGGTAATATACTATTAGCAACATCGAAAGATTAAAAAAAATTTAATGTAAAGGATGGTTGATATGACAGTTAATGTTACAGAATTGTAAATTTATATTAAAAATTATAAATTTACATACTATTTCATTTTTTATATAATGAATTATATGTATAATTCGACTTAATACATAGTAGTTTTTAATGCAATCGTCGAATGCTAGAAGAAATTGAAGAAAACTATCTATATTAATAAAAATATTCAGAATTTATAATAAAAACAGGAAATAAATTTTTATTGTCGAAATTATCGGTAATAAGTAATGAAAATTCACTATAGAGGATGAGGGAGGAACGGGCGTGGAGAAAATTAAAGTATTATTAGTTGATGATAATAAAGAACTTGTTATTATGTTAGAAAACTACATTAACGCACAAACAGATATGGAAGTGGTTGGGGTTGCGTTTAATGGACAAGACTGCTTACCTCTAGTGAAGGATAAAAAGCCGGATGTACTAGTCTTAGATATTATTATGCCACATTTAGATGGATTAGCGGTTTTAGATCGTTTACGCGCTGGCTTAGTTGAAAAAATTCCAAACGTTATTATGCTAACAGCATTTGGTCAAGAGGATGTTACTAAAAAAGCTGTTGACCTTGGTGCATCATATTTTATCTTAAAACCATTTGATATGGAGCATTTAATCAGCAATATCCGTCAAGTAGTTGGAAAGGGTAGTGCGGTGACTAAACGTAATGCACCTTCTTTAGTTTCTAATTACGAAAGCAAGCCACGTAACTTAGATGCTAGTATCACAAGTATCATCCATGAAATTGGGGTACCTGCACATATTAAAGGATATATGTACTTGCGTGAAGCGATTTCGATGGTATATAACGATATTGAGCTTCTAGGTTCAATTACAAAAGTTTTATATCCAGATATCGCTAAAAAGTTTAATACAACAGCTAGCCGAGTTGAACGTGCAATTCGACATGCGATTGAAGTAGCATGGAGCCGTGGCAATATCGATAGTATTTCTACATTATTTGGTTATACAATTTCAATGTCAAAGGCAAAACCAACTAATTCAGAATTTATTGCAATGGTAGCTGATAAATTACGTTTAGAACATAAAGCTTCTTAATTTATTTTTATTATTTATTACTCAAGAAAAATTCAATTCCGATTAACTTCTAATAGTGATTCCGCAGACATTTCTCTAAGCGAATAACTTCTTACGAGATCTTCGGTACTTTTTCGCATTAGCAATTATATTATTTGTAAAAAGAAAACGTTGTCTATAGTAGACAACGTTTTCTTTTGTGTTTAAAAACAATCTTGTCAATTAATTATCAAATTTTCGTAAAGGAGTAGAGCGATGTTGATTTCCACTACAGGATGCTCGCTTTCCATGGGTCGAGATTCTTTAGCCTCCTCGTCACGTTTGTGTTCTATTAAGCTTTTAATATAGTTCTTTTACTCTACTTTTTTTCTCAACCTAATGAGATAAACTATTTTACTTTTTCATTTTTACTACT
>NZ_JBCMJM010000007.1:300233-453960 GCF_050457485.1 Gottfriedia acidiceleris | reverse complement strand
AAAACTTGAAATAATTTCAGTTTTTTTACGCTGTTAAAATACAATTTTGTCAATTAATTACCAAATTTTCGTAAAAGGAGTTTAGTGTGGTTGATTTCCACTACAGGATGCTCGCTTTCCATGGGGCGAGACCTGAGCCTCCTCGTCACGTTCGTTCCTGTGGGGTCTCAGCCTTCCCGCATATCCCATAGGAGTCGAGCAGCCTTCCGTTCCAATCAACTTATTCATCAAAAAAAGTTTACATTCAAAACCTAATTTAATTTCCTTTTACTTAAAGTAGCATACAAGCTTGTTAATCTGTTTGCAGTCAACTATTAAAGAATTTCTATATATCAATAATCTCTAGTAATTGTTTATTCTTGAGAAATTAAATAATATTTAAGAGCTAAAAAAATTTTTTAAAAATAAGTTCAAAAGTTTATTTTTATTAGTTGATGTTCATAGATTAACATTTAAAATCATTATTAGGTCATCAAAAAATAAATTATAAAATCAATTAGGTTTACTTAATATACGTTTGACTATTTTATATTTTCAAGAATAAAAGAAACCTCAGTTTTAAACAAACTTGAGGTTTCTTTTATGTTGTCTACTCATTAATAAATTATATATAAATACTTAAGCTTACATTAAACTTGAGGTTTCAAAAATTTTTCTGTTAATGCGCTATTCACACAATCCGGTACTAAGTCTTTTACATTTCCACCATATTTTGCGACTTCTTTTACGATTGAAGAACTTAGGAATGAATATTGATTATTTGTCATTACAAAAAATGTGTCAATTTCATCTACTAATTTTTTGTTCATTGCTGTAATTTGCATTTCATATTCAAAGTCTGATACTGCTCTTAGGCCTCTTAATATTGCAGAAGCGTTAATTTTTTTCGCATAATCCATTAATAGACCACTAAATGAATCGACGCGTACATTTGGAATTGCACTCGTAGCTTCCGTAATTAATTCTTTTCTTTCTTCTAAAGTAAATAAAGAATTTTTGGCTGAGTTATTTAATACGACAACAATTACCTCATCAAACACTCTTGCTCCACGTTTAATAATATCTAAATGTCCTAAAGTAATTGGATCAAAACTTCCAGGACAAACAGCAATACGTTTCATCTTGTACCCCCTAAAAATTACTCCATACAAATATGATACACTGATACGCCACAAATTCCATATTTTTCTGCTTTTGTTCGTACAAATTTCCCTATTTTTTCTGGTAATTCGACATCTGTAGCATGTTCTACTAATATTGTCCCATCTGATGCAAGTAGATTTTTTTCATCAAAAGTTTCAATTAATGATACGATTTGTTGCTTTTTATAAGGAGGATCTAAAATAATTAAATCAAATTGGATCTCTCTTTTAATAATTGCTTTAACAGCTCTCTCAGCGTCATTTCGATATACTTCAGCACAATCAGTTAGATTACAAGTTGCTAAGTTTTCTTTAATCGTCTTAATCGCCTTCATTTCACGATCTACAATAATCGCTTTTTCAATCCCTCTACTTAATGCCTCAATTGATAGTCCACCACTACCACCGAATAAATCTAATACAATACCACCTTCAAAGTAAGGTCCAATTATATTAAACATTGCTTCTTTTACTTTATCGGTTGTCGGTCTAGTACTCATACCAGGTACTGCCTTTAAACTTAATCCTTTATTTTTTCCTGACACTACTCTCATTTAATTTACACCTACTATATATTTCAATTTACGAAAATATCCTATCATAATTTCACTAAAACGAAAAACATTTCTTTCCATATTCTTCTACTAATGTATAAAATCATCCACTTTGGAAATAATTAATTTTAACAACATCTCAGTTGATGTTGTTGCCAACCGCGGAGAAGACTTACGTTTCCCCATAAGTTCTTCCTCCGGTTTCTCCTCTCCCTTTGCCTTCTTTTAAGTGATTACACTTTAATAAGAGGGGCCCTGCAAATGCGGGGTTTTTTTTTATGCTTTTATCCTGTAGAATAAATGTTGCATTTATTACCATACTTTGTTTGAAATACTCGTAAAGTATTTACGTTTTAAGGGGGAACACTCATGATTCAACGCATGATTGAAATTGGAGAAGGATACTCAGATTTATATGAACTATTTGAAATTGCTAAATCGCAAAAAGATAGAGTTAAATTTTTACTTAAATTAACATCTGAAAATAAAGGCTCAAAATGCTGTTCTTTTGCTGTTATCTTAAGCCCTACTTCTATTGGCGAATTCCAACCAATATATTATTGTAGAGAAGGAATTACATTAAAAGAAGATTCAGTTACAAAACGTGAAGTGTTGTTTGAAGAATTAGCTACAACTTTAAACAAAGAAATCATCACATTACAAATTAGACACTCAAGCTCATTTCATGAAAACGATTTATTCCATCAATATATTATCGGAATTTTACGCTTAAATCACTTAATTCCTCCTATGAAATAACTAGATTAGAAATAGGATTTACTATTTTCTAATCTTTCTCATAAAGTAAAAAGAATATTAGGGAGAGCTTTTCCTATCCCTAACTCTCAACCATACCACAAGAAAAACGATTGAACGGTTTTTAATTCAGATAGGTTACCCCTTCTAAATTAATTATCCATTCAATCGTTTTTAATCTACTTGATAATCATATTCCTTTGCTTCGTCTGGTTTTGCATTTTCGTACTCAGTCTTAATAAAAGGTTTATATGACAATTCAATTCGTTTCACAAAATGAAATTTTTTCAATCTCTCTATTGTTCGATCTATATCATCCATATTGCAATATAGGACTACGTATTTCAAACGTTTAGAGACAAAGTGAATATTTCCAAATTTACGTAACATTTTTGCTTGTTTTAATGATTGTAAATAAATAATAATACCTTGTCTTTGCACGAACATAGCTTTCTCCTTTAAAAATCCGTTAGAACTAGAATATCATATCCCAAATTTCTTTTGCAATGAAACTTTCATAAATAGTTTTTAGAAAGGATTGAAAATTATGTTAGATGATGTTTGGGAGCAATTTTTAAACTGTATTTCAAATTATAAACAAATTAATCAATTTTCAAACAAACAAATTTGTGGTGCCAATTTCCTATATATTCAGACAGACCATCAACAGACCGAAGAAGCGATCAAAAAACTACTGATTGATTGCGCTAGAACCATTACTGAACAGTTTAAACTAATTTACCGAGTTGAATTTATTCGTAAAGAAAATAATAACTTCGTATTTAAACATCGATTTTACGTTCCGAATAAAAAAATGTTTTGTTGTGGAAATAATTGCGCTAACTGTACTAGGTTCAGAAAATGAATTTTATTAAAAAAAAGACTCATTATTAAATAATGAGCCTTTCAATATAATTTATTACCTCGTTTTACATCCACACTTTCCACCTGTACCACATCCACCAGTACTACATCCTCCACCTGTATTTACGAAGAATGGATTACCCGCTGGAACTTTTACAGAAGGCGAAACAGCTTGAGCAATTAAATAGCTAGTCTCATCTAAAAGTAATTGGACCTGATCTTCCGCTTGCTTAAAAGCAGCGATTGTATCGTTTAATTGAAGTTCTCTTTTAACTTCACTCATTTTTTTACGAATTTCTTTATAATCTGGATGATATTTTCCAAATCTTTGAACATCCTCATATAAATCCTTCGTCTTCATAAAACGGCTAATAATTTCTTGCGCAGTTTTATCATTATTTAGTGCAATATATGAAGTTCGATACTGATCTGCAACATCCGATTGCACGATCATTGAAGCAAGTTCTTCTGAGACTGTTATAAGTTGCAAGGTTTCCATTGTTGCATACATTTCCTTACACCTCCAAGAATAAACTATATCACATTTAATTCCGTAAATAAAAGAACTTGTCCTAAGCTTTTATGTGATCAGAAATATTAAATTCATTTATCTTCCATTTACCATCTTTAAATTCAATAAAATTTGCACAAGCATTTTTTAATTTTGTCCTAAAATTAACTTTCTCAGGATCAATTGCATGTAAAATAGCCTTAATCGTATGAGAATGTGCAACAATTACAATTCGTTTACCTTCATAATTTTGGGCAATGTCTTTTAATGCACTAAAAGCTCGATCAATTAATTCTTCATTTGTTTCCATTCCTTCTACATTATTATTATAAATGTTTTCATGAACATCGGAAATAGGTTTTCCACTAGCTTCACCAAATTCTCTTTCAAGAAAACGTTCATCCTCTATAATCTCATCAATTTTAGAAAACTCTGCAATTGCCTGTGCAGTTTGTTTCGCCCTAACTAAAGGACTTGTAATAACCCGATCCCACTTTTGATCACTTAAAAACAATGCACTATCATTCGCCTGTTGTTTACCTACCGTATTTAAAGGAATATCTTCTCTTCCTTGAATTATATTATTAAAATTCCAATCAGTTTGTCCATGTCTTACTAAACAAATTTCTGTCATAACTACTACTCCTTTTTAAAACTTGCTTTCTTTATTGTAGCAAAAAGCTATGACAGATTGAATTATTATCCTTTTTTAATCTTCTTTTGATTCAGTATCAGAGGATTCACTACTAGTACTTTGTTGATCCTTTAATACATGGAACATGTCAATCATAAATGATGCCATTTGAACTTGATTTGACAATTTATCAACTCGTTGTGGAATAGTTTTACCAAAAAACTCAAGGGATGCCAGTCTAAACTCATCAGTAAGCTCAGGATTTCTTGAAAGTTTACGATACCATTTTGGTTGTTGTCTTAAAAACTTCAAATAATCTTCCTCACTCTGAAGAAATTCTAATACATCTTTTCTCACTTTAGATCTCCTCAATCCTGTCTAAAATTAAATTGTTGTGACGCTGGCTTTTCTTCTCTTTGATTAGTTGAAGCAGCTGGAGATTTAAATTGTGAAATGAGCTGTTGAATATTAGTTAAAGTGGAGTTTACACTTGTTAAATGACCTTGAATTTGATCTGGATCTAAATTTTTTACAAAAGAAATGACTTTTCCAACATATCCTTCTTCTGATTGTTCCGTTTTGGCAGTTTTCTTTTGAGACCTTGTATTATTGTCATTTCTATATTCATCCCACATTTCATGGTCTTCACCTTTGTAATACCAATCTTCAAAATATTGTTGCCATGTTTTTTTACCCGTTTTTACTTCCTCACGAAGTTTTGGGTGTTCCATAACGAATTGCCTAAATTGTTCGATAGATGGACGATTATTTTCATTTCCCATTCATATCACTCCAATTAAAAGCATTTACTACAAAATTATGTCTTTCGAATAATTTTGTGCTTGTATGGAAATAAAAAAATCAAGCACAAACTTTCGCTTTTGCTTGATTTCGCTATTATTTTATAAAATTTTGGGTGTAATATTTATTAAAGGCTCCAACTCCAAGTGTGGAATATTCTTTTTTATACATATTTACACGATGACCTTTACTATTAATCCATCCATATACAGATGCTATACCATCTACATAATTAGCAGAAATATTTTCGCCAGCAATTCTGTATGGAACATTTGCATCATTTAAACGATCAGCTAGACTACCATATAAATTAGAATAGTGATCAAAATATTTATTTTGAACCATATCTTTACTATGTCCTAAAGCTACTTTGGCAGCATCAGCATTCCAAGTTAAAGTACTTAAATTCATTCTTTTACGATAAACATTCGTTAAGTTAAATATCTGTCTCTCTTCTTCACGATCAATAATTGCTTCTTGCAATGTATTTAATTTCTTTGCATTTATTAAATTTCCACTATAAATTAGCTCGTACGGTTTTTGCTTAACTAAAGTTTCTGGAGATAAATATCGAACACCTAATAAACTTCCAGTAAAACGGTCAAAATAAAGTTGAGCAAAACAATTATTTAATGAAACAAGTGGACGTTCGTGTAAATCGGTTGTCGATAATTTAAATGTGTATTGATTACTTAAAATCGAAAAAGAGACTTTATCATGTAATGCTACATTATCCATTGTTTCTTCATAGTGGCTCCCCATCACAAATGGGGTTATATCAACTTTATTACCAGCAACAAAAATGGTTACAACTTTGCCATTAAGTACACCAAATTGAGTATACTTAGTAGCATCCTTATCATAAACAAGCCAATCGTAGTCATATTGAGAAGGAACTTTTCTTGACGGTTTACCAAAGGTTTTTAAAATTTCTTGTTCACTTTTACCAATATACTGAGAAACGGAGTATGTAACTTTTTCAGTACTTGCATTTTCGATCATTGGCATATTCACTTCTTCTACTTTCTGATATTGTTTAAATGATGAAATGTTGGTGATCCAATCTTTAATAAGTGGACTGAACATAAAAACTGTTATAAAACTTATTGTAAAAAAGAAAAGTTTTATAAGCTTTTCCATTTAGATCTTCCCTTCCCAATTGTTAACTCTATGTTTATATATCCATTGTAGCCAAATTATTCAAAAAAATATATAAATTAGTTAAAATACATTTATCAGCTTTTCATTGCTAATTATTGTCATAGATAATATTATATTAATAGGGATTTTTTCTAAGTAATTTAGGGGGTAATAACATGAAATTTGAGAATACAAATTTAGAAAACCATGTATTAAATGTAAATTTATTAACTGAAATCATGGAAGAATTAGGCTTTGTCCTTGCTGGTCAATGGGATTACGAAAGAGTAACTTACGATTATAAATTTGAACAACGTAATGAAATCTACTACTTACGCGTTCAAGGTTTCGCAGTAGAAGGACATGTAGAGTCAAGTAAAGGTAAAATCCAATTACTTACTCCACTTTTAGGTAAATACTATTATCCTCACGGTGTAGAGTACGGAGAAGGCGAAAACTTCCCTGAAAGTATCGTTGATAAAAGTAAAGAATTACTTAAAAAAGCTGAAGAGCAAATTTCTCTAGTAAGCAAGTTCATTATTCTATAATTATTAAAAAGAGTGAGTAAAAGAAGTACAACTTCTTTTACTCACTCTTTTATTTTTTACTTAAAATCCTAAAACAGCTTTAATAACTGAAGTAGTGTCTCCACCTTTGTAGAAAACGTATAATAGACAATAAACGAATACACCTGTAATTGCAGTAAAAAACCAAATAATACTAGTAATCGGTCCAATTTTTTTGTGTAGTTTTAATTTGTTTTTAAATCCTGAAATAATCGATACTAGACCAAATACTCCGCCAGTTGTAGCTAAGAATATATGGAAAAATAAAAATATATGATAATACAGCTTTAAACTTTTTGGTCCCCCAAAAGAAGTATTTCCGATAAAGATTGTTCTCGTTGCATATACAATGAAAAACGAGAGTGCAAAGACTCCAGCAAAGAACATAACTTTCTTATGTCCCTCTATATTTCTTTTTGCAATAAGAGACCAGCCGATTGCAACTAATATGGCACTAATTACAATAAAGCTTGTACTTATTGTTGGTAAAATTGGTAACGAATTCAAAATTTCCACCCCTACGATTTTTTAAGCAATAACGGATTACTACTGATTGGATCAATTTTATTTCCATTTTGTTCTCTTTTAGCCCATTTGAAAAAATTATAACCAATAACAGATCCATAAACTATTTCCTGGATAATTTTCATGATAACTCCGCCAACCTGCTGATCTTCCCTAGCTGACATAAAGTTAAATACTTCTGGACCTGAAATATTTAGAGATTTTAATAAATCTGGTGATACGCAAAGTTCCATCGCTTTACTCCATAATACTGGATCATTATAAGTCGCGTAAAATGGATGTCCTGCAAAAATAATAAGTGCACACGCTGGTGTTAATAAAATACCATTTCCAAACATATAACCAATTTTTTGGATATCAGAAAGTGTTTGTCTCTCAGGTAAGTTATTAATAACAGGAAACCACATAAATACTGCCATGAAAAATAATATATTTGTAAAAAAGAAATGATAGACATTATTCGTTTTTACAGTATCAAATACTAATGGATAATGGTAAATCGAAAATACTACATTAAAAATAAGTAAAGCAATTAATGGTTTTGTAGCAAAAGTAAAAAACGAATTAACGAATTTTGGTTTAAGTATGTTTCTCCATAACCAATTTGGAATCCCATTAATAAGAAAGATCGGTGCAACTAAGTATAATACTGCCATTTCAGTCATATGTGCACTAAAAATTATATGACCGATTAAATCGATTGGACTGCCTTGTGCGGTGTAAACTAACAAAATTCCAATTACGAAATACACCTTTTGTTTAGTCTCAGTAACATGGTTTTTATCTTTAAATTTATTAATTATGTAAAAATAACCTAAAATGACTAAAACTAAAAACACAAATAAATATGGACTCCAAAGTGCTTTAAACCCGAACATCCCTAAGCTAATCATGAATGCACACCCTTTAATTATTCTATTCACACTTATTATTTTTACCTAATGTTTAAATTAATATTGAACTATGTAAATATTGTGTAGATTTAGAACTATAAACAAAAACTTCACAAAATCAAAAAAAATTTAAACATTACTTCTATCATATAATATTTAATGAAATTATCCAAACTATTATACTACTAAATTATATAACAGTAATAACGGTTTATTCAAATTAAAATACGATTTGAAAACGTTATTCATTTTTAAATGATGGGTATTTATAGTGAATGAAATCTAGGGTGTACACTTTCTGTGAGGTCTTACGGCATCCTGCTTTTCCCAAAAGAGGCAAGCCTTTATATTCCAATCTACATTTCTATTATTAATAATTCATTTTGCTCCACGTTTTGATACTAGCAAAGCCAATGCAGCAGCTAAAAACCCAGCGGTCAGTTTACCGACAATCAGTGGAATGACAAAATTCTTTTCCACACCCGCTACAAATCCTAAGTGACTGCCAAAAACAAATGCGCCGCTTACGGCAAATGCGGTATTTATTACTTTCCCACGGTCATCCATCTGATGCATTGTCGCAAACATAGGAATGTGGTGGGCGAAGGAGGCAATGAATCCACCTAATGCTTGTTGATTCATACCTAGCTTATTTCCGAGTAATGCAAAAGGCTTCTGTAATACTTTTACTAGCACAAAAACAAAAGGAAACGCACCGGCAAGTATGATCGTTATTTTTCCAACAGTTATAAAGCCTTCCGAAAGCGGCATCATACCTGGAATAATAGTAATACCTGTTAATGTTTTAATGATAATCGAGACAAGACCAATGATAATAACGATTTCAATTCCTTTTCCAAACCATTTAAAACCACGAATCATCACCGATTGAGCAGATAGCATCCCAATGCCAATCAAGACAGAAATCAGAATAGAGGGAACTAAATTTTTCAGCATCCATATAAAGCCAAATCCTGCAACAAATCCTCCCGCTAAACATCCAAATGGAATAGTCATTAGCCCAATTAAAATACCTTTAGCAAAAAAGGGGTGATCATTTTTATGAACGATGCTTAAAGCAACTGGAATGGTAAAAACAATGGTTGGCCCCATCATTGTTCCTAAAAACACCCAAGAAAAAAAAGCAGCATCACTTGATTGAGCCATTTCATTTGCTAATGAGTAACCACCCATATCAAGAGCTAAAAACGTGGATGAAAACATCGATGGATCTGCTCCAAGGAATTGGTAGACAGGGGATACAATCGGTGTTAACCATTTTGCTAATACAGGTGATAGTGAGATCATGCCAACCATTGAAAGGGCAAGTGGTCCCATAGATTGGAAGGCTTCCTTAAATTTTTGTCCGACTCCATACCGATTACCAATCAGATAATCGATTGCACCTAGGACCATAAATCCTGTCATGATATATAAGATGATTTCATTCATATCGAAAATGCCCCCATTCAAAATAAAGGTCATCTTTATAAAATTCCTTCGATGACCTGTTCAATATTATTTATAAGATTATTAAGTGTTTAGGAGAATGGGTAATAATTTCATAACCACTCTCTGTTACGACAATATCGTCTTCAATTCGGCAGCCACCCCATCCTGGAATATAAATTCCTGGTTCGACGGTAACAACCATACCAGTTTGAATAATTTCTACACTTTTATCAGAAAGTCGGATTGGTTCGTGAACTTCCATGCCTAACCCATGACCGGTTGAATGTCCGAATTGATTTCCGAAGCCTTTTTCTGTAATATACTCTCTCGTTAAATCGTCAATCGTTTTCGCTTTTTCACCAGATCGAATCCCTTCTGTTCCGCGTTTTAGAGCTTCTAGTACGATGTGATAAATTTTACGGAACTCTTCCGAACAGCTCCCAACAGCGATTGTTCTCGTAATATCAGAGCAATAGCCATTATACAATGCCCCAAAATCAAGGGTAACCATGTCTCCATGCTCGATCAATTTTTCGGAAGCCACTCCATGCGGTAGAGCAGCCCTTTTCCCAGAAGCAATAATGGTATTAAAAGAAGATGAGGTTGCACCTTGTTTACGCATGTAGAATTCCAGCTCATCACGTATTTCTAATTCCGTAATCCCTGGTTTAATGACATTTAAAATATATTCAAACGCTTTATCTGCGATTGTAGCTGCCGTTCTCATTAATTCTATTTCTAACGACTCTTTGATTTCTCTAACCTTTTCAACGATATTTTCCAATTGGATCCATTGTACATCTCCATACTCTTGTAGCGTTGCGAACGTTTTTAATGTCATAGAATTTGCCTCAACAGCCACCTTTTTAAGACCTTGATAGTCGATTTCATTGGCAACTTCTTTTTCAATATTACCGTTATGGACGATAATCTTAGCGTTTTTCACTTCATTTTGAGCCTGTTCAGCATAGCGGAAGTCAGTGAAAAAGGTAGCAGCATTTTTTGAAATTAGCACCATACCTGCTGAACCTGTAAAACCTGTTGTATATCTGCGATTTTCACTCTTTGTTATTAATATTGCATCGACATTGTTATTTAAAAGCTGTTTCTGTATTTTTTCGATTCTGTTCATTATCTCTCAACTCCTACAATCATTAACTCTTTTGGAAACTTCGTTAATACTTCATACCCATTATCGGTAATCGCAACATCGTCTTCAATACGAACACCACCGAGACTATTAAGATAAATACCAGGTTCAATAGTGATGACCATTCCTGATTTTAGTAAGCTTTCATTAACTTCATTTATAGAAGGTGCCTCATGAATTTCAATACCTAGACCATGACCGATTCGATGTGGAAAAAAATCATCATAGCCAGCTGCTTGAATGACGCGTCTTCCTGAGAGATCAACATCACCAATTCTTGTTCCAGGTTGAGATGCTTCTACCCCTGCAAGATTGGCCTGTAAAACTGTATTGTAGATTTTAACGAGTTCGCTACCAGGATTACCATACATGACTGTTCTTGTGATATCAGAGCAATATCCCTTATATTTCACACCTAAATCAAATAGCGCAGTATCTCCTTTTTTTAACTTATTGTCACTTGAAGCTCCATGTGGGTTACTTGCATTTTGGCCAAATAAAACAATAGGAGAGAATGACATTTCTTTAATCCCTTTTTTCTTTAATTCAAATTCAATTTTCCCTAATACTTCAAGTTCTGTGATTCCTTCTTTTAATGCTTCAATTCCCACTTGTACTCCGTAATCAGCAAATGCAGCGGCTTCACGTAATATTTCAATTTCATCAGCATCTTTTACTAGTCGCATTTCAGTAAGTATCGAATCTAGTGATGCAAACTCTACTTCGCCAAAGATCTGTTGCAGTCTTTCAATGTAATAATAGGAGATATCATGCTTCTCAACCGCAAATTGATTCATTTTGTTTTTGCTTTCAATCAAGTGAGCAACGAGTGCCCACGGGTAATCGGAATCAGTGTAACTAAGGATTGGATGTTTCCAGCCTGCTTCCTTTATCATTTGAACTTCCATTGCTGGTGTAATAAAAATGGGTTCATCATTTGGGAAGACAAAAATACCTACAAATCGTTCGTGCGGATTGTAATCAAAATTCGATAAATAAAAAATATTTTGGCGTGATGTGACCAAGCCACCTGGAATACTTTGTTTTTGTAAAAATGTTTGTAATTCTTGCATTCGATAATTCATGATCATTTCCCCTTTAATATATGATTTAAATTAGACATGAATTATTTATGCAAGTTCTGTGCCATTTTTAAAATCTTTTTATTTAGAGGATTGTATAGGAAATAGTGTAAAAATATTTTGACACTGTTTAGTGTAAAGTGTCTAAATGTTTAGACGGAAGTGGTTTGACAGAACCGTGGAATATGACATGAGTAGTATTTTTATATAAAAGTTGATACTTACGGGTTGAGGAGAAATAATGAGAGATAACTGCTTAAACATTTGATTTCTAGATTCTAAATCAGCCCAGGAGTGTTTTACGCTCGTCTGGACTAATTTAGTCGAAAAGACTTTTTGTTTTTAAAGATCAATCTTTAATTTTTTCATTTTATTGTATAAAGTAGCTCGAGATATTCCTAGTTTTTTTGCTGCTGCTTGCTTGTTGCCTTTCTCTGTTTGAATGGCTTCAATGATTTTATTTTTTTCAAAATCATTTAGATCATCTTGCAAGGAATCATCATATCCAGTCGATAACAATGTAGATTGTATCAACTTTGGCGGTAAAGCTCCTAAAGAGATAGTTCCTTCTACTGACAGTAATACTAATCGTTCAATAACATTTCTCATCTCTCTCACATTTCCAGGCCAATTATATTGTAATAAGGCGGAAGTAACCTGAGGGTCAACAATTTTAATGGTTCGATGATATAGTAATGAAAACTCATAGATAAATTGATGAAGGAGCTCCATTACGTCTTCTTTTCGTTCTCTCAACGGGGGAATCGTAATAGATAAAATGTTAAGACGATAAAAAAGGTCTTCTCGAAAAGTATTAGCTTCAACCATTGCTTCTAAATCCTTATTTGTAGCAGCAATGATACGGCATTGAGCTGTTAGCAGCTTTGTACCACCAACGCGGTAATACGTTTTATCTTGCAAAACTCTAAGTAACTTCACTTGCATATCCAACGGTAAGTCACCAATTTCATCCAGAAAAAGTGTTCCTCCGTGCGCCAACTCTAGTTTTCCTTTTTTACCTTTTACATCTGCACCAGAAAATGCTCCTTTTTCATAGCCAAAAAATTCACTCTCAAACAATGATGGTGTAATCGCACCACAGTTTACAGCAATAAATGGAGAAGATGATCCACGATAAAAATGTATAGCTTTTGCAAAAACTTCTTTCCCAACCCCTGTTTCACCAAGTAATAAAATATTCGCACTCGTTTCAGACATTTTCCTCGATAACGAAACTGTTTCTTTCATCAATTGACTCGAACCTTTAATTTGTTGAAAAGAGTCGTGCGACAATTGCAGTCTTGAAACCTCCTTCTGCAATTGAAGAATTTTGGAGGAAGCATTCATAAGTTCTTGATTCATTATAACTTGACTCGTAATGTCGGTTTCAGCCGCAACTGCCCCCACAATTCGATCATTGATGAAGATTGGACTGCTATTAATCATGACAAAGAGATCCTCACGTGGTTTATGATGCTTATGACGAAAGGATTGACCTGTATCCATTGTAACTTTATTTAATAACATATCCTTTGGAAAAAACTCCTCCATTTTATTCCCAATAATTTCTTCTTTAGGAATTGAAAAAATCCTTTCAGCACCTTGAGTCCAAACAACTGTTTTTCCAGCTTCATCTACAATCGAGACCGAACCATCCATTGTATCAATCATCGTTCGAAAATAGGCCTCTAAATATTGATAAGATTCAAACACTTTAGAAACTAAAACAGCAGAATTGATATAGCCTTTAATTTTTCCTTCTCCATCTGTGATGACTACAACATCTGATGTTTGCACTTCTTGAATCACGTCTTGAATCACAGCTTTTTCACTGAAAACGCCCGCTTTTTTCCAATAATATTCTTTTATATTCCTGCTCTTAAAATGTAGATACTCATTTATCGTTAACATCCAGACTTCACTGTAATGCGGTTTAAATATATACGCTGCTTCATTATTAATATCCATATCAGAGTGCAAAGAATAATTTGTTTGCAACAAATCTTCTATTCTAGGAAGAAGATGTTTCATAATAATACCACCACCTATTTGTATCTTTTTCATATTACTCTATCATTACGTCGAGTTTATATCATGATTATTATCTTGTGAATTCTAACACTTCATATTACACAATCTTCTTATTTACTTAAAAACAAAAGCTACAGTTAAGCAACTTATATTCTTCAACTGAAAGATGCTTGTATGTATTACTTCACAGGAGTTCTGGAATTTTTTGTTTTTTGTAAGCTAATGGTGTCAAGTTCATCGACTTTCGAAATTTATCAATAAAGTAGCTAGTACTGTTAAATCCAACTTGATAGGCAACATCAGTGACATTGGAATCAGGTTGCTGAAGTAATATTAAACTTTTTTGTATTCGATAATCTGTTACATAGTTTAAAGGAGTTGTTTTTAAAATACGATTGAAATATCGACAACACTCAGAACGGCTTAATTGACCCGCTCTTGCAATGTCGTCTAATAGTATTTTCTCAGGATAATGTAGGTGGATCCAATTTACCATTTGCTTTATTCGGTTACTCTTTACCACTACCGACTGTTCATACTCTAATTCAATCCCGTTCATAATTAAATTCTTCCAAATTAATGTGAGATGTAAACTGACGTCGATTTCATAGAATGGTGAGTTTTGTTTGATTATCTCATTGATTTTCAAAATATAGCTTAAAATGCTATTGGCCCATAGCTCCTTTGGATCTAAGAATAAAAAGGGGATATTAGTCGCCTGATAATAAGGCTTTACAAAGGTTGTATAAAGTTCTTGAGACAAAACGAAACTTGGAGAAACATTTAAACAAATATAGGTACAATCTGAATCGTTCCGATCTTTTGCCATATGCAGGCAGCCACTATTTATAAAAAGCCCTTCCCCTTCTTGAACAATAATATTTTCTTCATTTATTTGAAAAATTGCTTCTCCTTTAACAACGTGAACAAACTGAAATTCATCATGCCAATGAAGTGGTATATAACTATTTATGTTTTGCTTAATCGTTGTTTCGTAACATGCAATTGGCAAAACAACAGTATGATGTTTAGTTAATTCTTTCAAACTTTGGTCAACCATAAAATTTTTAATTTGCATATCCCCACAACCACCTCAATATCCTTACATTTTCCCATTCGATTTATGTATTATTTTAGCGTTTTTCCACTTATCATTTAACATATTATAACACTATTTTTATATTTGAAGGTGGGGACTAAAATCATGAATAGACGAAAGGGAATAGTTCTTGTTATCACAGGGGCAGTATTTTGGGGGATTGGTGGTACAGTCGCAAAAAAACTTTTTCAACAGTATCAAATTGATGTAGATTGGCTGGTAACTACCCGTTTGCTTATAGCTGGCTTATTACTCTTAGCCATTCAATATTTAAAAAAAGACCGTTCTCAGATCCTTGGGGTTTGGAAAACTGGAAGAATCGCAATTCAACTAGTTATCTTTGGTGTATTGGGGATGCTAGCGGTTCAATACACATATATGGCTTCTATTGAACATGGAAACGCTGCTGTAGCAACACTATTACAGTATTTAGCACCTGTAATGATTATCCTATATTTAATTATCCGTAAACAAACCGCTCTAACACGAAGAGATTTGTTAACTGTTTCTCTAGCATTAATTGGAAGTTTTTTCTTATTAACAAACGGCTCAATCTCGCAATTATCTGTGCCAGCACTTGCAATCGCTTGGGGTGTATTATCTGGAGTAGCTTTAGCATTTTATACTTTATTTGCCGTACCATTACTCAAGCAATACGACTCACTTGTCATTGTCGGATGGGCTATGATTATCGGAGGCTTTGTATTAAGTTTTATCCATCCTCCTTGGCAAATGGACTTTAAAAACTTAACGCTTGAAGCGATTTTATATTTAGTCTTCATTATTATTTTCGGTACAATGATCGCATTTTGGTTCTATATAGAAAGTTTACAAAGCCTTCCAGCTAAAGAATCAAGTCTGCTAGGAAGTATCGAACCACTAGCTGCCGTCTTAACTACAATCTTTTGGTTAAAAGAACCTTTTAGTTTTTTCCAATGGCTTGGTACAGCTTGTATCATTGGAATGATATTATTATTGGCTTTGAATAAAGAGTTTTCCTCAAACACTAGCCAACCTCCTAATAATAAAGAACCGCTTAGAGTTAGTTGAATTGCTTTTTTGAAATGTGAAATAGGAGCTGATTAACCAATCAGCTCCTAAATTTTGAATTAAAGTATTGCGTTAATTGCTTACAGATTAAAATGAACTTCAATAACGCATGCGCTTGTTATGTATCAAAATTTATTCATATATCTCTTTGTTAAAATGGAAATAATACAGGGTATAAAAAAAATCAATTTTACCAATCAAAAAATCACCTTAAATACAAGATTAATTTTTTCCTTGCCTGTCTTTGTAACTTACACGTCATTTCACGGTCAACGATTTCTTGAGTTATTGATATCTGTTTCCTAAATATCTTTTCCTGTACGTTTTACCTTGATCAGGAATATCCATGAAACCTTGTGCACCCCAAATTACATGCTCTGTTAATTTATCAATACTACCAGTAAGCTCAACTTTTTCTTCCATTTCAATATCTTCATCTTTAGGAATTTCCATATCCATCGTTGAATCATCCCTTCCATTTTACTGTTCAACCATAACCGAATTAGTACTCAGTCTAAAATTATGTCGGCTTTATAGTTTTCTTCCACTGAACTTTCTTATACCAATAAAAATGTCCATAGTTGAATTGAATCCTTGATTAACCCCAAAGAGAACATCAATGAAAATATAGTATTTCTTTAGTAATTTAGGGGATAATTTATAAGTCTAAAGAATTTTACTAGGAGGAAATATGATTGATTTACTACAATAGGTTTGGTACAAAAAGAGACTTAACAGTAAGTGAAGGCGATCGCGTAGAAATTATTAAAAGAAGTGACATATATTGTATTAATGAGGAAGAACCTATTTATCATTCTGGAACGATAACGAAAATTGATTATGATGATTTAAATAGATCACCAGAAAAAGAAGCTATTGGTATTTGGGTAAAATTTGATAAGGATACCGTATTTAATGATGGCGAAGAAGAATTTGTTACATTAGCTGAGATAGAGGAAATGTTTAAGAAAATGTATGACATAGTTGGTTATGCTATGGTAAATGAAGGAGTTACGTTAAGCATTACAGGAGAAGGTCTAGGAAAAATCATTAACTTTGATTATCAAGATGAAAGTTTAATTCCTGTATCAATCCAAGATGGTAATGGAGTAGAAAAAAGAACTATTACTCAAGCTGATGAAGAATTAATTCAAGAACTCAAGCGTTATGGTACACCACAAAAGTACTTTCATTATGTAATTTCTCAATCTAAATAAGTTCTCCATTATGGCAACATTAAAAATCTTCAATTGTGGTTATTAAGTGCAAATTTACAAAAAAAATTATACAATACATTTCTAAGGTATTTCATAATGGTTGCAAATTCAAAAAAGGCTCTTTCGTAATTAGCCTTTTTTTCTATTCTATCTAACTAAATGCATTAGTCATTATAAATATCTAAAGTTGGCATTGTATCAATACCAACCAAAACCAAGTATGCCATTATCTAATTTACTTTCATTCCATTCTAAAATTCCTTCTCCTTCGCCAATCCCTTGTTCTTCCATCTCTTTTTCATAAAACTTTATAATATCATTCCGTTTTTCTTCATCTTCAGGTAATTCAACTATCAAGGATTCAGCATAAGGTCCACCTTCATCCTCAATACGTTCTTTTTCATCTAATATACCCACAACACTCACTTTTCCTGCACCTAGTTCATAAAGTTTCTCAACAAAATTAATAGCATTAATTGTTTCACCGAATCTATTAGTCGCAAATGCTGATTGATTATTATTACTTTTAAGCCACTCTAGCGCTTCAAATGTTTTCAAACAAATCATTCCACCTTATTGTAATTTTTACGTTAATGTAAGGAGTTTGATATAAAAGAAAAATATTTTTTATGTTCTACAATGTAATGTTTCTTATTAAACTACAATGCAAGTAAGTCCCACAAAATATCAACAACATACATAAAACGAATATAAAAAAAGGAAGTGAATTAAATTCACTTCCTTTTTACATCATAACCAAATTAATGTTAAGAATGTTAATAGTGTAATTACAGCAACTGTAAGTCCTGAGTATAGGAAGAATGCTTGAGTGCTGTGACCTTTATTTTTCATGTGCATGAAGTAATAAAGTTGGAACACTAGTTGTACTACAGCAAGTAATAAAATAAATGGTACTGTAAAGTATGGATCCATTTTATCTTTGTATAATACTGCTGCGAATGATGCAAGTGTTAAAACGATCATTAATGCAAATGAAATTAATTGTTGCTTCATTTCTTCTGCATGTTTACGTCTGTGATACTTTATTTCAACTTGATTTCTTTGATGAGAGTTTGTATTTGTACCCATTTTCTTATCCCACCATTCCCATTAAGTATACTACTGTAAAGATGAAAATCCATACTACGTCAATGAAGTGCCAGTATAAACTTGCAACATAAAACTTCGGAGCGTTGTATAAATTTAAACCTCTTCCACCATTTCGAAGCATTAAAGTAGTGATCCATAGTAAACCAACAAATACGTGGGCACCATGAGTACCTACTAATGTATAGAATGAAGAACCAAATGCACTACTCTTAATTGTAAAATGATATTCGTGCATATAGTGTCTAAATTCGTAAATTTCTAATAATAAAAATCCTAGACCTAATAAAACTGTAATTCCTAACCATAGCATCATCTTTTTGTGTTCAAAGTTTTTCATGTGATACATAGCGTAAACACTTGTAAGAGATGATGTTAAAAGTAACATTGTAGCAATGAATACTAATTTTGGTTCGAACATTTCTGCAGCACTTGCTCCACCAGCAGTAGAGTTTCTTAATGCTAAGAAAGTACCAAATAATGATGCGAATAATACAGTTTCTCCACCAAGAAATAGCCAGAATGCTAAGAACTTATTTTTACCTTCTTCTGTAGCTTTTTCAGGGTTATGAGGAAACGTTTCAGCTGTAAATTTTTGATTCATTTCCATTATGCCTCAACCCCCTCATCAGCTATGTCTTCTTTATGGATATGGAATCCATGATCATCAATCCAAGAACGTAAGAACATTGAACCGAATGTAATAACTAAGCCAAGAATTAATACACCAACTGCAGTGTGGTTTTTAAGTTGGTCATTATACAATGCCCCAAATGCTGCAATAAATAAGCCCACAGACATAACAAACGGTAAAATAGATGAGTTTGGCATATGAATATCACCTAGTGGTTCAGCAGGTGTCATTTTGCCGTCTCCTTCCATTTTTTCTACCCATAGAGCGTCTAATCCACGTACATATGGAATTTGAGCAAAGTTATATTCTGGTGCAGGAGAAGGAATTGCCCACTCAAGTGTACGACCTACACCCCATGCATCTCCAGCAGCTTTCTTACCTTTTATTGCTGTATAAACTACATTGATTAACATAACGATTGTAGCTAGACCCATGAACATTGCTCCGATTGAGCTGATCATGTTTCCAGTATCTAAGCCTTGTCCAGGTAAATATGTAAAGTAACGACGAGGCATACCCATTAAACCTAAGAAATGTTGAATAAAGAATGTTAAATGGAAACCAATAAAGAATAAAAAGAATGTAATTTTACCTAATGTTTCATTTAAGATTTTACCAAACATTTTTGGCCACCAGTAATGTGCACCTGCAAATAGACCAAATACTACCCCACCTACGATTACGTAGTGGAAGTGAGCTACTACGAAATAACTATCATGGAATTGATAGTCAGCAGGAGCTGCAGCGTTCATAATACCAGTTACCCCACCTAGAACGAATGATGGAATAAAAGCAACTGACCAAAGCATTGGTGTTGTAAAACGAATTTGTCCGCCCCACATTGTTAATAACCAGTTAAAGATTTTAACCCCTGTAGGAACTGCAATCGCCATAGTTGCAACAGCGAAAATTGCATTTGCTACTGCACCAAGACCGTCTGTAAACATATGGTGAGCCCATACCATGAATCCTAAGAAACCAATTAAAACTGTCGCGAATACCATTGAAGAGTAACCGAATAAACGTTTCTTAGAGAATGCTGGAATGATATCAGAGAAGATACCAAATGCCGGTAATATAAGAATGTAAACCTCTGGATGTCCGAAAATCCAGAATAAATGTTCGAAGATCATTGAGTTTCCACCTAATGATGCATCAAAGAATGCAGTTCCAAATAGGCGGTCAAACATTAATAACGCTAACCCGATTGTTAATGCCGGGAACGCAAATAAAATAAGTGCTGATGTTACAAAAACTGTCCAAGTAAATAGTGGCATACGCATGTATGTTAACCCTGGAGCACGCATGTTAATAATCGTTGCTAGGAAGTTAATACCACCTGCTAATGTACCTATACCTGAAATTTGTAGACCTAATAAGTAGAAGTCTACACCATGTGATTTACTGTGTAGAGCTAGTGTCGCATATGAAGTCCAACCTGCGTCAGGCGCTCCACCTAAGAACCAACTTAGGTTTAAGAAAACTCCACCAACGAAGAATAACCAGAAACCTAAAGAATTTAAAAACGGGAAAGCTACGTCACGAGCACCAATTTGTAAAGGTACTACCGCGTTAAAAAATGCAAAGATCATCGGCATCGCCGCTAAGAAAATCATTGTTGTACCATGCATTGTTAATACTTGGTTATAAGCATCTCCAACTAAAAATGTGTTGTCTGGCTTAATTAATTGTATACGAATAAATAACGCTTCCATCCCACCAACTAAGAAAAAGAATCCGCCTGCAATTAAATACAGGATGGCAATTTTCTTATGGTCGACTGTCGTTAAGTAGTCCCACAATAGTGGTTTCTTTTTCGCTACAGAACTCACAGTATTACCCCCTTTGCTTCATATCCATTAATTTATTTTGCAATTTTTAAGCTAGTTAAGTATGCAGTTAATGCATCAATCTGATCAGCTGATAAGTCACCATATTTACCTGACATAAGGTTTCCTGGCTTCATAGCTTCCGGATTTGTTAACCATTTTTTGATGTTTGCTTCATTATTTTTAGCTATACCAGCAACCATATCACGATCACCGAAGTTAGCTAAGTTTGGAGCAAGTCGTGCAGCAGGTGGTCTTGTATCATTTGCATCTGCAGCATGACAACCAATACAGCTTTGTTTGAAGATTTTTTCACCTTCTTGTGCATCTGCTGTAACAGCTTGACCTTTCTGATTCTTCATATCAGCTAACCACTTATCGTAATCGGCTTGACTTACAACTTTAACTTTAAATTGCATTAATGAATGTGAAGGACCACAAAACTCTGCACAGAATCCATTATATGTACCTTCTTTATCCGCTGAAAGCCACATTTTGTTTTCGCCTTCAACGTTTGTATCAATTTTACCTGCTAATGATGGTACCCAGAATGAGTGTTTAATATCTTGCCCTTTTAGGTTTAAGATAACTTTTTTACCTACTGGGATATACATGTCTTGAGAAGTAATGAATTTTTGTTTTGGATACTCAAATTCCCACCAGAAAAGATGAGCATTTACATTAATAACAATTGCATCTTTTTTCTTCTCATCTTTTGATATTTGCTTCTCATCTGAAAGCTTAAACGTTTGTGATACTGTTGGTACTGCTAAAATAATAAGTAAGATAACAGGAATAATTGTCCAAAGAAGCTCTAAGAAATGATTACCTTCAACTTGCTTTGGAATAATATTCTCTTGACCTTTACGGTGACGATATTTCACGATTACGTAAAGGAAAAGAACTGTTACTACAGCAACAACGAATACCATGATCAACGTACTTAGCTTCATAAGATCGTATTGCATTTTTGCTACTTCACCTTGAGGATTCAGTGTAGATTGATTTGCATGTCCACATGCACTCAAAATAACTGCTATCAAGGAAATTAGCGAGACTAATCGCCAATGTTTCATAAGTATACTTCCCCCTCTTTCAATTTAAAGTGTTTCATTCTTATTTAAAAATAAGATTAAACAAACAATAAAAAAATCCCCCGTAATACCCCTAATTAAAACGAAATTGTAAACACAATCATTGACATAAATAGAAGAGTTAAATAGTTAATGGAGTATATAAACATCAGTTTAGAGAACTTTTGATCATCCTTTTGTTTATAACAATATAATCCTAAAATAACCCATCCAATATTCAATATTGTTGCAAAAATAATAAATGGTAAACCTAGAGCTTGCATGTAAAATGGCAGTGGTAATAAACATAATACCCAAATCATCACTTGACGTTTCGTCATTTCAAATCCGTAAACCACTGGTAGCATTGGAATTCCCGCTCTTTTGTATTCTTCAGAACGTCTCATCGCAAGTGCTAGGAAATGAGGTGGTTGCCATATAAACATGATTAAAAACAGCATCCAAGCAATTGGATGCAAATTCGCATCGATTGCTGCCCATCCAATTAATGGGGGTGCTGCACCAGATATACTACCTACTACTGTGTTTAACGTGTAATTACGTTTCGTCCAAAGAGTGTATAGTACGATATATGTAAATGCACCAATAAATGCATATACAACAGCCATTAAGGTTGTGAAAGCCATAAATGTAAAGCCCACAATTAATAAAAGAATACCAATCGAAATTGTAACGCTTGGTTTAATATTACCGGTTACAGTTGGTCTGTTTTTAGTTCTCTCCATATATGGATCAATATCACGATCAATATAGTTATTGATTACACATGATCCCGCAATAATAAGTGATGAACCAATTACAGTAATAATTGCTTTTGGTAAATAATCTAATATATCTAATCCATTTATTTGGATTGCTAACCAGATACCTGTAAAAGTTGTCAGTATATTAGAGTTTACGATCCCTATTTTCATTAAAGAAAGTAAATCTTTCTTTAGTGAACTAGAAGGATGATTAGTTTCTTCGTTATTAGAAACATTATTAGCTAATTGTTCCAAGTCAATCCTCCTCTTTTTCTCAAAACTTCATTTTTCATACCCATTTTTTAATGGTTCATAATGAGTTTTTAATTTAGACATACTTCTATTAAACTAAATTCAATGAAATTTTTGTGATAAATATATGAACAAATTGTGTACGTTTCAAAAAAATTTTAACGTAAACAGGCTATCTTTTCAATACTAAATACTATTTAATTATAAAATTAATTATTTCTATATTTTAAAAATGAATACATCCAAAGTTAAGAAAAAACAAATATTATGTCTAAATATGAAGGTTACCTTTGAATTTTATGTCGTAATCTTATATGATATAGAAGTATTATTTACAGAATAATTTTTTTAATAATTAAATTTTAAAATTATTATTATTTTATAAAAGTGGGTGGGTATACTTGCTACGTGTTTTAAAAGGGGTATCGTTAATTACCTCATTCATTCTTTTAATTGTTTTATTGGGTGGTGCACTCGTAACAAAGACTAATTCTGGACTCGGTTGTGGAAGATCTTGGCCGCTTTGTAAAGGTCAAATCATTCCTGATCATCTAACTATTCAAACTGTCATTGAATTATCTCACCGTGCAGCATCAGGCCTTGCTGGGATATTTGTTTTATTATTAGCAGTGCTTGCTTGGATCGTCATTCCTCATAAAAGAGAAACAAAGTTTTTAGCAATCATTTCTTGTATTTTTCTAATTGCTCAAGCATTAATTGGAGCAGCCGCAGTTGTTTGGGGTCAAATCCCAGCTGTAAAAGCAATTCATTTTGGTATTTCTCTAATTTGTTTTGCTGCTGTAGTCATGTTAACATTATTAATTTTTGAGCGTGATCGCAATTATCAAAAAAATTCTTTTTATGTCGGAAAAAGAATGAAATTTCATACTTACGGTTTATGGATTTATTCATACTTAGTAGTTTATACGGGTGCTCTAGTTCGTCACGAAAATGCTAGCTTAGCTTGTCCTAGCTGGCCACTATGCAGTAAAGCAAACAATGGTATTCCTACACAAGTTCATGAATGGATTCAAATGGGGCATCGATTCGCTGCATTTCTTTTATTCGTCTGGGTAATTATTGCTTTTGTACATGCTTATAAATACTATCGTAATGAACGTGGCATTTATTTTGGATGGTTTGTATCTTTAATTCTTGTTAC
This sequence comes from Gottfriedia acidiceleris, assembly GCF_050457485.1. Taxonomy (GTDB): domain Bacteria; phylum Bacillota; class Bacilli; order Bacillales; family Bacillaceae_G; genus Gottfriedia; species Gottfriedia acidiceleris_D. The sequence continues at coordinate 429,672 of NZ_JBCMJM010000007.1, read as the reverse complement.
TCTTCAAGTAATTTGCGGAGCGGTTATAGTTATTACAAACCTAAATATTTATGTTGCATTAACACATGCTATTTTAATCTCGTGCTTGTTTGCAATATTTAGTTTCCAAAGTTTAGTTTGTACAAGAAGTAAAAGCTCAAATTCTGAGCTACTTCAAAATAAAAATATCTCTTAAAAAAGGTATTTCTTCCACTTAATTGTAGAAGAAATACCTTTTTTACATTTAATATTGAAGCGAAGAAGAGTTGCCCTTTTACTGCGGCTTCTCTAACTTCGCTATACATTGTACTTTTTATCTTTGATCTAGTTCTATTAGTAGATCACCTGTAGAAATACTCTCTCCTGATGTAATCAGAATGTCTCTTATTACACCAGTAAATGGAGATTGGACAGTTGTTTCCATTTTCATCGCTTCTGTAATTGCTAAAGTTTGACCTTTTTCAACTACATCGCCCTTTTTAACAAGTACATTTAAAACAGTACCTGGCATTGTTGCGTTAATATGATTTGGATTACTAGTGTCCCCTTTTCTTTTTTGAACGACAGTAGATTTGATTGAGTAATCTTTAACCACTATTTCTCGAGGCTGACCATTTAATTCAAAGTATATAACTCTTGTTCCGTCAGGTTGAGCTTGACCAATCGAAACAAGTTTAACAATCAGTGTTTTACCACGTTCAATATCTACTTTAATTTCTTCATCCAGTTTCATTCCATGGAAGAAAGAAGGTGTATCAAGTACAGATAAGTCTCCATAGCTTTCTACATTTTTTTGATAGTCCATAAATACTTTAGGATATAGGCAATAAGCTAATATATCAAAATTAGTAACCTGGCGATTTAACGTCTTGAATAAATACTCCTCAACATCTTTAAAATCGATTGGTTTTAATGACTCACCAGCTCTTTCAGTTAATGGCTGTCTGCCTTTTAAGATGATACGTTGTAAACTCTTTGGAAATCCACCATGAGGTTGTCCTAATTTACCTTCAAAAAACTCGATCACTGAATCAGGGAAATCGATATTTTCTCCTTTTTCATATACAGAGTCTTCGTCTAAATTATTTTGAACCATAAACAAAGCCATATCTCCAACAACCTTAGAAGATGGTGTTACTTTAACGACATCTCCAAATAGTTGATTTACCCTACCATACATATCCTTAACTTCTTCAAATCGGTCTCCTAAACCAACACCTTTAGCTTGTTGTTTTAAGTTAGAATACTGACCACCAGGCATTTCATGTTGATAAACCTCTGTATGTGGTGAAACCATACCACTTTCAAAACTACTATAATACTTACGAACGCCTTCCCAGTATGTTGATAACTGCTCTAAGCCGTTTATATTTAAATTTGTCTCGTTATTTGAACCTTTTAGAGCATAATATAAACTATTTGCACTTGGTTGAGAAGTTAATCCAGACATACTTCCAATTGCGATGTCTACAACATCTACGCCAGCTTCTATTGCTTTTACATAAGTGTATAACCCATTTCCACTCGTATCATGAGTATGTAAGTGGATTGGTAGGTCTACGGTATCCTTCAATTCACTAATTAACGTATAAGCAGCCTGAGGCTTTAGTAAACCTGCCATGTCTTTAATAGCTAAAATATGTGCACCAGCTGATTCTAAATCCTTTGCAAGCTCTTTAAAATACGCTAGATTATATTTTGTTCTAGTTGGGTCTAATATATCTCCTGTGTAACAAATCGATGCCTCAGCAAGCTTTCCACTATCTCTTACAGCATCTATTGCGACTTCCATCCCTTTAATCCAATTTAGACTATCAAATATTCTAAATACATCGATTCCGGCTTGAGCTGATGCTTCAATAAACTTTTTAACAAGATTATCAGGGTAATTTTTATATCCAACTGCATTTGATCCACGTAAAAGCATTTGGAATAATACATTTGGTACTTTATCTCTTAAATTTAATAATCTTTCCCATGGATCTTCATTTAAGAAACGGTACGCTACATCGAAAGTCGCTCCGCCCCACATTTCCATAGAGAATAAGTTAGGTAATAATTTTGACGTTTGTTCTGCTACGGTAATTAGGTCTTTTGAACGAATTCTCGTTGCAAGCAGTGATTGGTGAGCATCTCTAAACGTTGTGTCTGTAAATAAAACATTCGGCTGATTTTTTAACCACTTCGAAAATTCTTCAGCACCTAATTTATCTAGTAATTGTTTAGTTCCACTTTCAGCACTTTTAATATGATTTACATTTGGAATGATAATATCATCATAAGCGGGTTTTTCTTTAACCGATATACCTGGAAATCCATTCACTGTTACATTGCCGATGTAATTTAATAATTTTGTTCCACGGTCTCTTCTTTTTGCAAAAACAAATAATTCCGGAGATGAATCTACAAATGAAGTATTATACTCACCAGACAAGAAATCTGGGTGTGTCGTAACATTTTCTAAAAATGGAATATTTGTTTTAATCCCACGGATACGGAATTCTTTTAAATTTCGATTTAACTTCGCAATTGCACCTTCGAATGTTAATGCATGTGTCGTTACTTTTACTAATAATGAATCATAGTAAGGTGTAATAACAGCACCTTGGAAGCTGTTACCTGTGTCTAACCTTACACCAAAACCTCCACCTGAACGATACGCCATAATTTTTCCTGTATCAGGCATAAAGTTATTAAGTGGGTCCTCAGTAGTAACACGTGCTTGAATCGCAAAACCAATTCTTGGAATCTCATCTTGTAATGGAATCCCTACTTTAGCACTATGTAAACTATTACCTTGTGCAATTAAAATCTGTGTTTGAACAATATCAATTCCTGTAATCATTTCAGTAATTGTATGTTCAACTTGTACGCGTGGGTTAACCTCAATAAAATAAAACTCATTACCAGAAACTAAAAATTCAACTGTACCAGCGTTTACATATTCTACTTCTTTCATCAATTGAACAGCTGCATCACAAATTCTATTTCTTAAATCTTCACTAATCGAAGTACATGGAGCAACTTCAACTAATTTTTGATGTCTTCTTTGAATTGAACAATCGCGTTCAAACAAATGGATGATATTCCCTTGGTTATCCCCTAATATTTGGACTTCTATATGCTTAGGATTTTCAATAAATTTCTCAACATAAACTTCATCATTACCAAAAGCAGCTTTTGCTTCAGACTTAGCACGCTCGTATGCATCTTTTACTCCTGCATTCGTACGGACAATCCTCATTCCACGACCGCCACCACCTAGAGCAGCTTTAATAATAATCGGGAATCCATAAGTTTCACCAAATTCCTTTACATCATCCAATGAGTTTACTGGACCATTGCTTCCTGGAATGATTGGCAAATTAGCTTGAAGAGCTTGTTGTTTTGCTTTAATTTTATCTCCAAAAATATCTAAGTGTCTTGAATATGGTCCGATAAAAATAATGCCCTCTTCTTCACATCTTTGAGCAAATTTAATATTTTCTGATAAGAATCCATATCCTGGATGGATTGCATCTACATTGTTTTTCTTTGCAATTTCAATAATACCTTCAATATCTAGATAAGCATCAATTGGCTTTTTACCTTTTCCAACTATATATGCTTCGTCAGCTTTATAACGGTGATATGACCCTTCATCTTCTTTAGAATAAATACCAACTGTTCTAATTCCTAACTCAGTGCAAGCTCGAAATACTCGAATTGCAATTTCACCTCGGTTAGCAACTAGAACTTTTTTAATCTGTTTCGTGTAAGTCATTTGTAAGCCTCCTGTATTTATGAAAGATAATTATCAATAAATTAAGAATAAACTTTTTTCAAAATGCATTTTTGAAGATTTTATAAAGTTTCTTTATGAATCTTATTACGTATTGAAATATTCATTAAAATACCAACCATCGAAAGCATAACGATTAACGAAGTTCCTCCATAACTAACAAAAGGTAACGGAACACCAGTAAGTGGAATTAACGAAGTAACTCCTCCAATATTTACAAATGATTGAATGACGATGATTGCACTTATCCCTGTAGCTAATAATGAATCAAAGGAATCCTTTGATTGATGAGCTATTAATAATCCACGCCAAACAATTATGAATATACATAAAATAACTACAATTACTCCTATTAAACCTGTTTCTTCACCGATTATAGCTAGAATAAAGTCGGTATGAGGCTCAGGTAAGTAACCTAGTTTTTGAATACTTTTTCCTAATCCAACTCCTGTAAGCCCACCATTTGCAAATGCGATTAGTGAATTCACGATTTGAAATCCGATTCCTTGCGCATAGTCAAAAGGATTTCGGAAAGCTAAAAATCGATTAACTTGTACATCTGTTAACCCGATCCCTAAACTGATACAAATACTAATTAACGGATATAGTAATCCAATCCCACCGACGAATAGGAGAATTAATCTCTTAACAATAAAACCACTACAAAACGAAACCACAGCACAAGTACCGATTATTAATAAAGCCGTACCTGTATCCGGTTGTAATCTCAATAGGATAATATAAATAGCTATTATGCTCCATGGAGCAAATAGCATTTTCCAGTTCTTTGTAATTCGCTTTTGTCTTTTGGAGTACCATCCTGCTAAAAGAATGATTGATCCTAATTTGATTAACTCAGCTGGTTGAATTCCAAATACCCAGCTTTTTGCATTATTTCTAACTTCACCAAACAGTAGAACTGCAACAAGTAATCCTAGACTTACACCTATATTTAATAACATGGCAATTCTTTTTCTAAAGAAAGTTGCAGGTAAAAACATTAAAAAAACAAATGCAAACATCCCTACTTCAAAGGCAACTAATTGCTTATGAAAGAAATAGTCACTTGGCCAATGTTCACTTTGATAACGAATGGATGGCAATGGTGAGCTTGCACTATACACCATAATTAAACCAAATAAACATAACACTAATAATGGAACAAAAATCATATAATCAATATTTTTCAAATATTTTTTTAACATTACTTAATCATCCCTGCTTTGATTAATTATACTTTATGTATTCAACTATTTTGCTAAATTCCCTTTTTAAATAAAAATATTGTAACATAGATTAATAGATTTATTGCTTATAACAATTAAAAAAATTCACAAAAAAAAGCTCAAACATTTATTGTTTGAGCTTTTGTTGCTAATAATTATTTATTCTTTTGATCTGTAAACGCTTCATGTAGAGCAGATAGTTGACGCTCAAGTTCAGAAAGAAGTTCTCTACCTTGTTCTGCTTCAATTAAACCTAAACGAGAAGCAAAATCAATCTCCCTTGATAATCCAAACATTTGAGTATCTAAAACCTCTTCATATAGAGGGCATTGTGGCATCGTTAAATGATCCAGTTGCACATTTATTAATTTTAATATTTTTTCAGCATCTTTTTTTAATAATTCAAATGCTTTATCTTTGTAATCTGTTACAGCATCAGACCTCAATTTTCTCCCTCCGCTTCCGTACAAGCTATCTATTTAATATTATAGTTCTTTTTAGGAAAAATCAACTTAAATCAAAAGTTTTGCAAATATGTATTTTAGAAAATTATATTTTTGCAACAGTTTATTTATTAGAATTTTCTTATGTTAGGATGTAGATTTATATTGTAATCTAATTTCTACAAAAAAAAAACGCTCATTTAATCACTATAAAAAAGCTGAAAACATAAAAAAACTTAATTGTAAATAAGCGCTATATTTGTTCAATTGTTTGTCTTTTTACTTAAAATAGTCGTACACTATAGTTAGACTTAGTACATAGAAGGGGTTTTAGTATATGAGTGATGTTTTTCAATTAACAGGTAATGTGGAGTTTCCGTTAACAATAGATCCAACTGTTTGGATTTTTGATGAAAGAAAGGTTAAGTTAGATAGTTTGTTAGCTGGTGATTTGAAAAAGGTTGATGAGCTTGAGCAATATACGAAAAGTGTTTCAAAGCATTGGGATCGTGAAATAGTTGAAGGTGCGAAGGTTGATAATAGTCCTTTATACGCTACTCAAAAGAAAGAATGGCTTAAGGAATCGTATGCAATGCCATTTTCTTATTTTATAGATAATAGTAATCCGAAAAATCGTGATTTAGAAGTTACGATCGAAACAGAAGGTGATTTAATAAAGTTACCTTTTGAAACTGTATATGAAAGTTATTTAGCTTTTTCATACAATGGCAAGAGAATCCTTGAAGATGGGCCAGTTCATTTATATTTTGCTGATGGCACAAATAAAGAAATACCAATTACTTCAATCAAGAAAATTATTTTATAGTTTAAAACAAAAGCAACATCTTACTGATAAATTTTGGTAAGATGTTGCTTTTGTAAGCATTTAATTATTACAATATATCCGCTGCAAGTTGGGCAATTGATGAACGTTCGCCTTTTATTAGTTTTACATGACCACTTATTTTTTGATCTTTAAATTTTTCAACTACATAAGTTAATCCATTGTTGTATTCATCTAAATATGGATGATCAATTTGTTCTGGATCCCCCATTAATACAATTTTACTCTTATCACCAACACGAGTTAAAATTGTTTTTACTTCATGCCTAGTTAGATTTTGTGCTTCGTCTATAATAATAAATTGCTCTGGGATACTTCTACCTCTTATATAAGTTAAAGCTTCTACTTCAATTGAGCCCATTCCGGCTAATATCGCATCAAGTTCACCTGGTTTTTTCGTATTGAATAAGTATTCTAGATTGTCATAAATCGGTTGCATCCATGGACGAAGTTTTTCATCCTTTTCACCTGGTAAATAACCAAGATCCTTTCCAACTGGAACTATCGGCCTAGCAACTAATAACTTTTTATAGCTTTGCAGGTCCTCACTTTGCATTAAACCTGCTGCTAAAGCTAATAAAGTTTTCCCTGTACCTGCTTTACCAATCAATGTGACTAATGGTATATCGTCTCGAAGTAGTAATTCTAATGCCATGGACTGTTGTGCATTTCTTGGTCTTATTCCCCAAATATGTTCATTCGAGAAAACAAATTTCTTAATTTTTGTACCCGTTTTATCTACAACTCCAAGAGCTGAGCTCTTACCACCGAGAGCATCCTTTAATACGATGAATTGATTAGGATAAAACGGATGGTTCGCTATATCTGAAACAGGAAGTTCAGTTTTCTCGTAAAACTTGTTTAATAAATCTGTATTTATGTAATACTCTAGATAACCGGTATAAATATGATCAACTTCCACTACTCGATCACTTAAATAATCTTCAGCTAATAAATTTAATGCATCCGCTTTTACACGAACTAACGTATCTTTACTAACTAAAATTACTGTTTTTCCGCTTTCTTTTGCTTCTTCTTCAAGTGATAAGTTTTTTGCAACAGCTAAAATGCGATTATCGTTCGTTTTTTCAACAAAGATTTCTTGCAATTGTTGAAATGAGCGATGATTTAATTCAATTCTAAATGAACCACCGTTTTCAAGAGGAATACTTTCATGTAATTTCCCTAGTTCTCGAAAGCTATCAATTAGTTTGGATACATACCTAGCATTACGACCAACTTCATCCATATATCTCTTCTTTGAGTCTACTTCCTCTAATACAACAGCTGGTACAACTACTTCGTTATCTTCAAATGAAAAGATTGCTAGTGGGTCTTGCAGCAGTACATTGGTGTCGAGAACATATATTTTACTCAATCCTTAACCTCCTGACTAAAAATAACTCAGATTAGAATAATTAGTTTTAATTCTAAATTGATTGGTCTTACATTTGGTTACTAGTCGAAGAATGGACGAACCGTTAATATATTATATGAAATTCTCTCTACTTTAGAATATTTTTTAATGTTTAAAGCTCAGTGGATCTAATACCACTTAAAACTGCTACATCTAATTTTTTTGCAGCCCTCTCATCATAAGTTTTTGCATACTCTGGTTCGACTGTTATTTTAGACCCATAAAACAATATATTTTTTACTTCATTAACTTCTACTTCTATGCACGCTAATTTTAATGGAATCCCAGGCATTTGCTTCGTTAAAATTTTTGCATTTCCTGAGATACTATAAACTGTTTCATTTGAGAATAAGCTTAATGATACATTTTCAACCTCTTCGATATTCGATATAATTGCTGATCTTTGATCTACTGCAAATCGAATCGTCTTATCATCTAAAGCAGCAAGCCAAGAAATTGCATTCGTAACTGGAGTATTCTTTTCTGAGTTAAAAGTACTTAAAAAAACAATCTTTTCTTTATTACAATCTTCTAATAAGCTTGGTGATAATGTTTTCTCAATACTGTTTGCCATCACTATTTCATCTCCTTCAAATAAAGAGTATACTAATATAATTCAAAGTTTATTGAAAACTTCCTGCTAAAACCACTGTTTTCTAAAAATATATTCTAAAACCTGTTATAATTATGTTAACTTAAGTTCCATATATAAGGAGAGAAATTTCACATGAGAGTTAAATGCATGATTTGTGATAAAAGCGAATCTATTAGCGATGAATCACCTGTTGCAAAAAAATTAAGAAATCGTCCTATCCATACATATACATGCTCAGAATGTTACGATCGAATTAAAATAAAAACAGAACAAAGAATTGCAACTGGAAATTTCCGTTTCTTAAAACCGGTAAAGGACAATGACGAGTGGTAAATTATGAAAAAAGAAGCCAATTGGGCTTCTTTTTTTTGGAAAGACGATTAAGTCTTAGATAATATTTTTATGTATAAATCCAATAAAAGTTTAAACAAAGAAAAACCTAGATTAATTTCTAGGTTTTTAATACTTCTCTGGATTAACTTTTACTTGATCTAAAAAGCAATCAATCATTTCAATTGGAAAGCGCGTAGTACGCTCTTTTTCTGATTGTGTAAATGTGATTAAATAAAAATCTTCCATTTTTTCTATTTTTACGTTAGATACTTCATGATCCTCTTTTAAAATCGAATCAAACATCTCATACGTCTCTTTAGCAGCTTCATCCGAAGGTCTACCTTCATATATAACTTTTATCGTTAACCAATTATATAAAGCGTCCTGAACAGATTTCATCTAAATACCAACTTTCTAAAAAGTGTTACATTATGTAGTAGCATTATTCTTTTTTGATTGATGTAAACGAATCTTATACACACCTAATACGAAAACACTTGCAAGTAATGCTTCCACGATTGGTATCCTTAAAGCTAAGAAAGTAAGGAAACTACATCCAATCATAAGTAAAACATAAATGATTAAACTTTTAAGGATGCTCAATTTTTTTGCGAAACCTAAATGATATACCACAATACATAATACAACAATTAAACCATATAATATCCACATTGAAAGATGAACATCATGAGTTATATTTATTAACTGTGTTATGACAAATTCAAATCCCTTTGGAGCTTTTTCCAAATCCATATCCCCCTATTAAATAATAAAACTAAATACTTCTATTGGTTTTTTAATCGACTATACTATTAATTTTTTGTACTTTGTCTACAAAAATGAAACCGACTATTTCTAGTCGGTTTTATTATATCATAATTATTTTAAAATTTAATTATTCTTGTTCAGCGAATTTTTTCTTTTTCGCTGCACGCTCACGCTCATTTTTATCAAGAAGCTTTTTACGTAAACGAATTGATGTTGGCGTAACTTCACAGTACTCATCATCATTTAAGTATTCTAAAGATTCTTCAAGCGTCATAATACGCGGTTTTTTCATTGTTGTAGTTTGGTCTTTATTCGCTGAACGGATGTTAGTAGCGTGTTTAACTTTAACAACGTTTACTGATAAATCATTATCACGGTTGTGTTCACCAACAATCATACCATCATATACATCTGTTCCTGGCTCAAGGAATATTACACCACGGTCTTCTAGACCCATAATTCCGTATGTTGAAGCTTTACCAGTTTCCATTGATACTAATACACCTTGACGACGTCCACCAACTTGACCTTGAATAGCTGGTTGGTAGCTATCAAATGAATGGTTAATGATTCCATAACCACGAGTTAAAGTTAAGAACTCAGTAGTATAACCAATTAATCCACGAGCTGGTACCATAAATGTTAAACGAACTTGGCCGTTACCATTATTCACCATATCTCTCATTTCACCTTTACGAGCACCCATTGATTCCATGATTGAACCAGTATATTCTTCAGGAACATCGATTTGTACATGCTCAACTGGCTCACATCTTACACCGTCAATCACACGAATGATAACTTCTGGTTTTGAAACTTGAAGCTCATATCCTTCACGACGCATGTTTTCAATTAGGATTGATAAGTGAAGCTCTCCACGTCCACTAACGATCCATACATCAGGAGAATCAGTATTTTCTACACGTAAACTTACGTCTGTTTGAAGTTCTTGTAATAATCTCTCTTCAATTTTACGAGAAGTTACAAATTTACCTTCACGACCAGCAAAAGGTGAGTTATTTACTAAGAATGTCATTTGAAGAGTTGGCTCATCAATACGTAAGATTGGAAGTGCTTCTTGTTGTTCAGCAGGACATACTGTTTCACCAACGTTGATATCTTCCATACCTGATACTGCTACTAAGTCACCAGCTTTTGCTTCTTGGATTTCAATACGTTTTAATCCAATGAATCCAAACATTTTTGTAATACGGAATTGTTTAACTGATCCATCAAGTTTCATTAAAGCAACTGATTGACCAACTTGCATTGTTCCACGGAAAATACGTCCGATACCGATACGTCCAACATAGTCATTGTAGTCTAATAATGTTACTTGGAATTGTAAAGGCTCTTCACTATTATCGATTGGAGATGGAATGTGCTCAATAATTGTATCGAATAAAGCATTCATACTTGGTTCTTGTTTAGCAGGATCAGATTCTAAGCTAGAAGTACCATTAATCGCTGAAGCAAATACTACAGGGAATTCTAATTGATCTTCATCTGCACCTAATTCGATAAATAAATCGATTACTTCGTCAACTACTTCATCAGGACGTGCGAAGTCACGGTCGATTTTATTTACTACTACGATTGGTGTTAAATGTTGTTCTAAAGCTTTTTTCAATACGAAACGAGTTTGTGGCATACAACCTTCATATGCATCTACAACTAAAAGAACACCATCAACCATTTTCATGATACGTTCTACTTCTCCACCAAAATCGGCGTGTCCAGGAGTATCCATGATGTTAATACGTTTACCTTCATATTGGATTGCAGTATTTTTAGCTAAAATTGTAATTCCACGTTCACGTTCTATATCATTTGAGTCCATTGCACGTTCATTAACGTTTTCGTTTGAACGGAATGTACCTGATTGTTTTAATAACTCATCAACTAACGTTGTTTTCCCATGGTCAACGTGCGCAATAATTGCTATATTGCGTAAATCTTCTCTTTTTTTCAAAATATATTCACTCCTAAAATGTCTACACATCTATTTTCATTATTAACTAAAACATTATAGCACATGCACACGGAAATATATCAAGAAAATGTTTAATCAAAAATATAAATTATTAATAAATATTTAGTAAAGATTTACTTTTTTCAAATTTACATCCGATTCGACAAAGAGTAAAATAAGAATTATGAACAGGAGGATTCACCATGTCTAGCATAAAATTTAGACTTTTCTGTGTAGCACTTTTATCCGTAATCTTCTTAATTCTAGTTGGTATAATGCTAGCAGAACTAAGTACTATTGGCGCTGTCATTTCACTAATTATTTCAATATCATTAGTTGGTTATGGTTTTTCATTGCGTGCTAAATTAAAAAGAGAAGACAAGTTATAAACCTCTTCTCTTTTTTTAGAACACTGTCTACACACTAAAAAAAGAAGGCAAGTTATAAACCAAACTTACCTTCTTTTTATTATTTTTGTAGAAATTCGATATAATCAGTGAGTAATTCGTTTTGAATCGAAGCGTTACTTACTAGCACTGAGCTTTTTTTAAGAATTGAAAGGCTTTCATTTTTGAGCGTAGTACATATTCCGCCTAGTTCTTCAACAATAATTTTACCCGCGGCAAAGTCCCAAGGTGATAATCTTGGGGTGATATATGCATCAACCCTTCCCATTGCCACATAGACCATTTCCATCGCTGCTGAACCATATGACCTGCTTCCTCTAACTTTTCGAACAAGATTACTTAATTTTTCATGGTTTAAATAACGATTTTTAGTTAACCAAATAGCATTTACAGCTACAATAGCCTCTTCTAGTACTACATTTTTCAAAGGTGTTAATTCAAGATCATTTAAATAAGCTCCTTCACCTTTTTTAGCAAAATATAGTTCATTATGTATTACATCCATTATAAAACCCATTTTACCGATTCCATTTTCATAAATTCCTAAAGAAATCATAAAATTACGTTTTTGGTGAACAAAATTCATCGTTCCATCGATTGGATCAAGAATCCACACAACACCAGTTACTTGATCCAAATCATCGCCTTTACCTTCTTCACCTAGTAAGTAATGATTTGGAAATTTCTTTTTTATTTTTTCATAAAAGAATTTTTCAATTTCTTCATCTTTATTTGTTACTAAATCATTTTCGTTTGATTTAGTATTGATTGTTATGGAGTCGTATAAAGAGCTTTTAATATTTTCAGCTGCCTCTTGAAGCAAATTCCTCGCGAATTGTTCAATTTCTTTCCAGTCTACATTCATAATTAAACACTCCAAACTCTACGTGCTAAAACTTTATTATTATGGTCCTGTTTATCAGTTTACCAATTTTAACCTAAAAAAACCTAATGAAATGATTTTTATTTAAGATGAGGAACTATTTTGGAGGGTGGGCATACGATAGACCATTGGGCATTTAGTGGAAGATTTAGCGCACAGAAAAACGAACCTATTTAAAGGTTCGGTAAATAAACTCGCTAAGCTTCTAGACGAATTAATTCTAATCTTAATAATTCTAATTTCTTCTTAGATTCAATCATTGCTTCATTATCATTGACTGTCATAGCATCGAATAGTGTAGCTAGTTCGTAATCTAATTCTAATCTAAGTACAGGAATTCTCTTTTCTGCATCAGTTCTTTTTAACGCATTAATCACTTGTCTCATCATTATCCCTCCATAGAATATAAGTTGGCAAAACAAATTGTAAAAGTTAATTAACAAAATTTTCTGATTTTTATCTTGCTACTAATATATGTTATTTAAGCTTATAATGTAACTGTTTTATGAAGAAACATATTACCCATTTGTTTTGGACAAACATGGTATACTAATTAGATAATGTAATTAGGGGGTTCAAAAATGACTCAAACTTTTTTTAAAGAAAGTGATTTTGAAATATTTACAACTGACTCAACATTAGAAACTAGAATGAGTGCTATACAAAATGAAATTCAACCAAAATTTAAAGAAATTGAAGAAGAAATATTACCTTTTTTAAATGTACAAACTGATCAAAACTTTTTTGGCCATATTGCTAAGCATGCTCGACGTACTGTAAATGCTCCAAAAGATACTTGGATTGCTTTTGCAACAAATAATCGTGGATACAAGATGCTTCCTCATTTCCAATTTGGACTGTGGGGTACTCACCTGTTTGTTTACTTTGGAATTATTTATGAAAGTCCAAATAAGCAATCGATTGCCATAAATTTTGAAAAGAATAAAAATAAACTTTACAAAATGATTCCGAAAGATTTTGTTGTATCCTACGATCATATGAAGCCTGACGTGATACAAAAAAGTAAAATGAATAAAGATGAGTTCAATAAAGGTATTCAAAGATTTCATGATGTAAAAAAAGCAGAATACCTATGTGGAATTACAATTGCAAAAGATGAAGCAATTACACTTACAAAGGAAGAACTAATCCAACGTATTATAGAAACATATAATACTTTAATTCCTTTATACAAGATAAGTATAAACTGAATTAATATAAGTGTTGTTTAATTATACATATGTCAAAAACAAAAGTCTATGCCCATTCTTTACACATTTTTCGACAGGACGAAATATGAAATTGATTTAATTAAACAATACATATATAAGAAATGCCCATTGAAGGTAGCTAATCATCCTTTAATGGGCTTCTATTTTTTACTTAATGATTTTTCTTACTATTTAAAATTTTTAACGATTAACTTATTTCATACTACATTTTAATTTTATCACCAGGAGCACCATTTTTAGCTTTTTGCATGACTCTGTATGCAGAATAGCCAGATATTTCCTCTAACTCATTACATAATTTTTTTTCTTCTGCAATACTAGGAACAATTGATTTAAATTGTTTGTATGTAGCCATTAACACTTCACGATCTATTCCCTTTTCATACGCTTTTTCTACTGATGTGTAGAACTGTATTACCTCTATTGTCTCATCTGTTGTCCAATCATATGAAATTGGGTATTGGTAATCCATTTACTTCACTCCTACTATTTTCTAATTAATTCCATTTTAACACATTTTTTAAATTCCATTCTTATTTTAAAAATTGATATAATTTCATTCAAATGTATAAAATTTCATAATTTATTATATTTTTCTATACAGAAAATTCATAGAATGATATAATCTTTTTGTTTTTCAAATGAAGGTAAGACAGTTTATAACTTAATGAGAGTAAACAGTAGAATTGTTTACAAACATATCACTTCCGAAAAACACTATTATTCATTAAATGGGGTGTATGTTAAATGAAACAAATTGAAACGCCGTTATTTTCTTCTTTATTAGAACATGCAAAGAAGAACCCTATTCAATTCCATATTCCAGGACATAAAAAAGGAAATGGAATGGATCCAACATTTAGAGAGTTTATTGGTGATAATGCATTATCGATTGATTTAATCAACATTGCTCCTTTAGATGATCTACATCATCCAAAAGGTAAAATAAAACAAGCACAAGATCTTGCAGCAAAAGCTTTTGGTGCTGACCACACATTCTTTTCAGTTCAAGGCACAAGTGGAGCGATCATGACAATGGTAATGAGTGTTTGTGGACCTGGCGATAAAATTATCGTTCCTAGAAATGTTCACAAATCTGTTTTATCTGCAATCATTTTCTCAGGCGCTACACCAATTTTTGTTCATCCTGAAATTGATAGTGAATTAGGTATTTCACACGGTATTACGACAAATGCAGTGAAAGAGGCCATTTTAAATAATCCTGATGCAAAAGCAGTATTAGTCATTAATCCTACATACTTTGGATTTGTAGCAGATTTAAAAAGCATTGTTGAATTAGCACATTCACATGGCTTAGCCGTATTAGTTGACGAAGCGCATGGTGTACATATTCATTTCCATAACGAATTACCAATCTCTGCGATGCAAGCAGGGGCTGACATGGCTGCTACGAGCGTACATAAGCTTGGTGGCTCTATGACTCAAAGTTCCATTTTAAACGTAAGAGAAGGCATTGTGAATGTCCACAGAGTACAATCTGTACTAAGTATGCTAACAACTACTTCAACATCTTATTTATTGCTTGCCTCACTAGATGTTGCAAGAAAGAGATTAGCAACTGTTGGTGAAGAATTACTAACGAATACTATAAGACTAGCAAATACTGCGCGAAATAAAATTAATTCAATTAATGGTTTATATTGCCCTGGTTATGACTTAGTTGGTAAAGAGGCTACTTTCAACTTTGATCCTACTAAAATATTAATCAGCGTAAAAAAACTGGGTATAACGGGCCATGATGTTGAAGTTTGGTTAAGAGAACGATTTAATATTGAAGTTGAAATGTCTGATTTATATAATGTTCTTTGTATTTTAACACCAGGTGATAGTGAAGAAGACATTCAGCAGTTAATTCATGCACTTGAAGTATTAGTAACTGAATTTGATATCTCAGAGCGCAATACAAATTTAAACGTTGAGATCCCAACGATTCCAAATTTAGCAGTCTCTCCTAGGGATGCATTTTACTCCGAAACAGAATCTGTTCCACTTGAGGATTCTGTCGGTAGAATTATTGCTGAATTTGTAATGGTTTATCCACCTGGAATTCCAATCTTTTTACCTGGTGAAGAAATTACACTAGAAAATCTAGTTTATATTAAAAAGAATATTGAAGCAGGATTACCTGTTCAAGGCCCAGAAGATGAAGAATTATTAACGTTAAAAGTATTAAAATAACGAAAGATTTCATGAAGAAACTAGGAAATGAATCCTAGTTTTTTTGCATTCTAAATCACATCTAAATTATATAGGCATATGATAGGTAAGGTAATTATATTGATTCGCACGAAAAAATTGTTTTTATGTTAGGATGTGGACTCATTGATAGTCGTGAATAATAAAATTGTTCATGCTTCATTAAAAAATAGCGAAGATTCAAACAATAAACTTTATCAAGAAATATTGTCTAGCTTAACAAACAGTAAAAAGTCTCATATTTATAAATCTGACCGTGAACTTTCTTTTGATTTGACAATTAGAACTAATATACTTCAGGCTTCTAAAGATTTATTAACAAGTGGCATGCAATTTAGGGTTTTTAGACGAGCATATTGTAATCCTATGTTTTGGATTCGCACACCAATGGGTGGATTTAGACTTAGGCCAGGCATAAGAACTTCCATGGGAATTTATGATATTTTTCGTAACGGACAATTTTACGCAACAGAATGTGCAACTGCAATCATTATGATATTTTATAAAGCCCTGCTTGATCTTTTCGGCTATGAAATTTTTGATCAACTATTCGATAATGGCATATACTTATACACTTGGAATTACGACCCTAAATTAGCTATTTTAACGGCTGAAGTTGATCGTCCAGCCCCTGGTGACGTTGTTTATATAAAAAATCCTGAAGTTGACCCAATGACACCAGAATGGCAAGGAGAAAACACTGTAACTATGGGAAGTCATTATTATTATGGTCATGGTATCGGAATACGTTCATTACACGAAATTATTTTCCATTTAAATATGCATAGATATCCTTTTGCGATGGTTTCTGCCTTTTTAACAAATTTAAATACTAGAATTGACTCGAACGAAATGGCTCAATATTTAAAAGATAATTCAAAATTAATTCCAGTTACAACGAGGGAAGCTTCATCCGACGTTATAACTGCAAGAATTGGAGATCAAACTCAAATTGCATAAAAAGTAAAGTGGGTGATTCATAATTGGGTCTCCCTTTTTTATGGTTAATTAAAATCATTTTTACCCTTATAGAAAAACATAAAAAAACCACAAGGAAAAACGATTCCCTTGTGGAATTTCTCATTTATAGATGTCTATAGATACTCTATTAGACTTTATGTTTTAATTAATTATAATTAGCAAACTTCATTATCAGTTGGTTCACAATCTTCACAGTTTTTAACGTAAAGAGTTGTTACTTTTTCATCCTCGAAATGACCTACCGTTTTTTCACAACATTTACATACGAACGTTCCCATCTTTGTAACCCCTTTCATAATGTTGTATCAATTAACTAACTTCATTATAATGTGTTATACTTATTTACGCAAGTGGTAAATAAGTATAACTTAATTTTTCTAATACTAGATTATTCAAGGGGTTTCATAAGGTGAATGCGATTTAATTAGTATAACACATTTATTTTTTATTCATAGCTCTCTTCTATACTTGGTGACGGTAGCCAGTCAGCTAAATATTCTGCAAGTTCCATTGCCTCTTCCTCACTTTTTAGTTTACATAAAAATTTCAACTGATTTGGAAAAGAAACATCTTGTCGATCTAATACAATGCATTGTCTAGATTGCATGCAGATGACGAGTGGCTTTCCAAAGAACATGTTCGTATATACAATACCAATATCGTATCTTGTATCGTTCGTAACAAAGCCAACAAATCGGACTCTTACATTTTCGTGATCATCATATAATTTCTCAAACATTGTTTCACCCACTCCTCCGTTTTAGTATTGTAAGTTAATACATATGAAGAAAAAATTAAATTCATACCGAAAACTTGTCTAAAAATTTGAAATAATGTTATGATAAAAACAGATTAAAAGTGATGTTTTTCATCAAAACATCTTAGGGGGAAAATTTAAAAATGGTTCAACAAGCTACCATTCAATTAGTGGATAAATCAAAATACCAAGAAGCAAATTTAGACTTAATAAATAATTTAATAAATGATTACATACAATCTTCAACTAAGATCGGTCAACAAGTTGACTGGAATTATGAAAGGGTTTCCTTTCCTTACTCTATTTCAAATAAAAAATTAGATGACCAAGATGCACTTTATTTACAGAGCGATGATTCACGTTATAAACATTTTGTTGTTTCAATTCAAGATGACAAAAATATCGTGATTACTCTGTTACCAAACTCAACATACGGTGATAAAGGAAAAGCAAATGAGCTATGTAGATATTTAGCTCAAAAAATTGAAGCAAAGCTTGAATTATTTAACAATCGAATCATGTATTTTTACAAACGATAATTTAAAATAAATTTACGATCGCCTGGCAAAAGAAAAATATCGAAGCATAAAAGCAAGTAATAATAATACTTGCTTTTCTTGTGTTTCCAACGTATTTTGCAATTAAATAAAGCTGGTAAAAGAATACTAGAAACAATATGACTTTAGAATATAATTGATCCCTTTTCGACAAGAATAAAACAAATGAAAATCCTATCCAAAATAGTTGATGAATCATTAATACTATTAATTGTTTTCGCATCAATACTCCCACCAATCAATGATCAAATACTAGAAAGTTTGTTTTTTAAACGTTATGCGAGACATGCCTTAATCATGCAAAAAAACCTCCTAACAAAAAGGAGGTTGCAGACAGTCGTTTTTTTCGTTATTTTGCCATCGTATTGCGCTTAATGCATCTACGTTTAACAAACTACTTTATGCTTTAAACAAACCGTTTCAAATGAATTTGAACAGTAAAAAACCTCCTATAAAATATAGGAGGTTTTTAGTAATTATTTTAAAACGTGGATTGGATGACCCATCGCTAATTCTGCAGCTTCCATTGAGATTTCACCTAATGTTGGGTGAGCGTGAATTGTTTGAGCAATATCCTCAACGCTCATGCAAGCTTCAATTGCAAGACCAAGCTCAGAAATGATATCTGAAGCATTTACACCTGCAACTTGAGCACCAACTAGTACTCCATCTTCTTTACGAGAAACTAATTGTACGAATCCTTCAGTTGAATTTAGTGATAATGCGCGACCATTTCCACCGAATGGGAATTTTGCTACACTAACAGCTAATCCTTCTTCATCTGCTTGTTTTTTAGTATAACCAACAGTTGCTAATTCTGGATCAGTAAATACTACTGCAGGAATTGCTAAGTATTCGATTTGACTTGACATACCACTGATTGCCTCGGCAGCAACTTTACCTTCATAAGAAGCTTTGTGTGCTAATGGAGGACCAGCAATTACGTCACCAATTGCGTAAATATTATTAATTGTTGTACGAGCTTGTTTATCAGTAGAAATTACACCACGTTCGTTAATTTCAACACCAACATTTTCTAAGCCCATGTCACGAGAGTTCGGGAAACGTCCAACTGTTACTAAAACGTAATCAGCTTCGATTTCTTTCATTTCGCCATTTGTTTCGAATTTAACTGTAACGCCATCTGCAGTTTCTTCAACGCCTTTACCGAACGCTTTCGTTACGATATCAACATTACCTTTTTTCTTTAATCCACGTTTAACAATTGAACTCATAGATTTTTCGAAACCATTTAAGATTTCGTCACCAGCTTCAAGAATTGTTACGTGTGTACCAAAGTTAGCATAAGCAGTACCTAATTCCATACCAATATAGCCGCCACCAATAACAACTAATTTTTTAGGAATTTCAGGTAAGTTTAATGCTCCTGTTGAATCGATTACACGGTTGCTCCATTTGAAACCAGGGATTTCGATTGGAGTTGAACCTGTTGCGATGATTGCATTGTTAAAAGTATAAGTTTGAGCTGACTCCTCAGTGATTACACGAAGAGTGTTAGCATCATTAAAGTAAGCTTCACCTTTAATAACTTCAACTTTGTTACCTTTTAATAAACCAGCTACACCGCCAGTTAATTTATTAACAACACTGCTTTTCCAAGCTTGAACTTTTGTAAAATCAACTTTTACATTTTCTGCTGTAATACCGATATCTTCAGAATGCTTAGCTGTTTCATAACGGTGACCAGCTGTAATTAATGCTTTTGAAGGAATACAACCTACGTTTAAACATACTCCACCAAGATTACCTTTTTCAATAACAGCAACTTTTTGTCCAAGTTGTGCTGCACGAATTGCTGCAACATAACCACCAGGACCGGCACCGATAACGACCGTATCTAGTTCAATTGCAAAATCTCCTACTACCATTTATCTTACGCCTCCATTAATAATAATTCTGGATCATTTAATAATCGTTTAATATGATTTAAAGCGTTTTGAGCAGTTGCACCATCGATAATACGGTGGTCAAAACTTAATGATAACGCTAATACTGGAGCAACTACGATTTCTCCATTTAATACTACTGGTTTTTCAGCAATACGACCAATACCTAAAATAGCTACTTCAGGGTGGTTAATTACTGGAGTAAACCATTGTCCACCAGCTGAACCGATATTTGTGATTGTGCATGTAGCACCTTTCATTTCTGCAGGAGCTAATTTACCATCACGAGCTTTAGTAGCTAATTCATTAATTTCAGCAGAAATTGAGAAGATCGCTTTACGATCAGCATCTTTAACAACTGGTACTAATAAACCTTTATCAGTATCTGCAGCAATACCAATGTTATAGTAATGTTTGTGTACGATTTCGCTAGTAGCATCATCGATAGATGTATTTAAAGCTGGGAATTTACGTAATGCAGAAGTTAAAGCTTTAACAACATAAGGTAAGAATGTTAATTTGATACCTTGTGCAGCTGCAACTTCTTTATATTTTTTACGGCTAGCAACTAGTTTCGTTACATCTATTTCATCCATTAACGTTACGTGAGGAGCAGTATGTTTAGAGTTAACCATTGCTTTAGCGATCGCTTTACGAATTCCACTCATTTTTTCACGAGTTTCAGGATATGCTCCTTCTGGAATTGGCATTGCTTTAGGAGCTTCTTGTGTAGCAGCTGTAGCTTCTGTTACAACTTCAACAGCAACTTCTGTTTGTGCTGCAGCAGCTGGTGCTACTCCACCTAATAAGAATGCATCTACGTCTTGTTTTGTTACACGGCCATTTTTACCTGAACCTGGTACAATACGTAAATCTACGTTTTTCTCACGAGCATATTTACGTACAGATGGCATTGCAATTACATGAGCTTTTGGTTCAATTGCAGCAACAGGTGATAGTGGTGCAGCATCTGTTTTTGGTTCACTTTGCTCATATGATTCTTGTACTTTTGCTTGAACTGCATCAGCAGCTTCTGGTACTGGAGTAGTAGTTGGAGCTTCTTCAGCATGTTGTCCTTTGAAGCTAATGTTTTCATATCCAGGTGCATCTAAACGTACTAATACGTCACCAACAACTGCAACTGTTCCTTCTGAAACTAATACTTCTAATACTTTCCCTTTTACAGGTGATGGAATTTCTACTACTGATTTATCGTTTTGAACTTCACAAATGATATCATCTTCATTCACTTCGTCGCCTGCTTTAATAAACCATTTTACAATTTCACCTTCGTGAATACCTTCACCGATATCTGGTAATCTAAATTCAAATAGACTTGCCACTGAGTTTGACACAGATTTCTACCTCCGAACAAAGTTAAATTAATTTTTTAAAATATTTTATCTATAATGTAAGAAAGGTATTGATGAATTCATCAAATACCTTTCACTATTTTTTGTTATAAACTAAATTAGAAGTTTAAAACTTTTTGAATACCTTCAACTACATCTTTATGGTTTGGTAACCATACTGTTTCCGCTTCTGAGAATGGGTAAACAGTATCAGCTGCAGTAATACGTAAAACTGGTGCTTCTAATGAAAGGATACAACGATCATTAATTTCAGCAACAATATTTGCGGCAATACCAGCTTGTTTTTGTGCTTCTTGTACAACAACAGCACGGCCAGTTTTCTCAACAGATGCAACGATTGCATCAGTATCTAATGGATGAACAGTACGTAAGTCAACAACTTCTACTGATACTCCGTCTTTTTCTAATTCTTCAGCAGCTTTTAATGCAGCGTGAACCATTGCACCGTAAGCAAATACTGATACATCTTTACCTTCACGTTTAACATCCGCTTTACCTAATTCGATTGTGTACTCGCCTTCAGGTACATCTTCACGGAATGAACGGTATAATTTCATGTGCTCTAAATAGATAACAGGGTCATTATCACGAATAGATGAAATTAAAAGACCTTTAGCATCTTTAGGTGTTGATGGAATAACTACTTTTAAACCAGGAGTTTGAGCCATTAATCCCTCTAGACTATCCGCATGCATTTCTGGTGTATGAACCCCACCACCAAATGGTGAACGGAAAGTAATTGGAGAAGTAAAACGACCACTTGTACGGTAACGCATACGAGCAGCTTGCCCAGCAATTGAGTCCATAATTTCGAATAAAAATCCGAAGAATTGGATTTCTGCTACTGGACGGAAGCCTTCAATTCCAAGACCGATTGCTAATCCACCGATACCTGATTCAGCAAGTGGTGTATCGAATATACGTTGCTCACCGAATTCTGCTTGTAAACCTTCAGTTGCACGGAATACACCACCGTTTACTCCAACGTCTTCCCCGAATACTACTACAGTTGGATCGTTTTTCATTTCAACGCGTAATGCATCTGTGATAGCTTGAATCATTGTCATTTGCGCCATGACTTACTTCGACTCCTTCTCTTTGTAAATTGCATATTGCTCTTCTATATTACTTGTCATTGTTTCGAACATATTTTCCATTAAATGAGTAACTTTTTGTTTTGGCTCTTGGTCAGCAAGTTTGATAGCATCTTTAATTGCTTCTTTTGCTTCTTCGATAATTGAATTTTCTTCTTCTTCAGTCCAAAGACCTTTTTTCTCTAAGAACTTACGGAAACGAACGATTGGATCTTTTGCTTCCCACTCATTTTCAGTATCTTTTGTACGGTAACGAGTTGGGTCATCACCAGCCATTGTATGTGGTCCATAACGGAATGTTAATGTTTCAATTAATGTTGGACCTTCGCCGTTAACTGCACGTTTACGAGCTTCTGATGTAGCAGCATATACTGCTAATGGATCCATTCCATCAACTTGAATACCAGCAATACCTACAGCAATTGCTTTTTGAGCAATTGTTCTAGCTTTTGATTGCTTAGAAACTGGAGTTGAGATTGCGTATCTGTTATTTTGAACAACGAAAATCGCAGGAGCATTATAAGCACCAGCAAAGTTCATACCTTCATAGAAATCACCTTGAGAAGATCCACCGTCACCTGTATATGTAATGGCAACAGATTTTTGGCCTTTCAATTTCATACCAAGTGCAACACCTGCAGCTTGAATAATTTGAGCACCAATAATAATTTGTGGGAAGATTGTATTTACATCTTCAGGAATTTGACTTCCTACTAAATGTCCACGAGACCATAAAAATGCTTTATATAATGGTAAACCGTGCCAGATCATTTGAGGTACATCACGGTAACCAGGTAAGATAAAGTCTTCTTTTTCAAGAGCAAATTGACTTGCTAATTGAGAAGCTTCTTGTCCTGCAGTAGGAGCATAGAAACCTAAACGACCTTGTCTGTTTAATGAAATTGAACGTTGGTCAAGAACACGAGTCCATACCATACGTTTCATTAATTCTTTTAATTGCTCATCTGATAATTCAGGCATCGCTGCTTCATTAACGACTTCGCCCTCTTCATTTAAAATTTGAAGAGTTCCAACTGAATCACCAAATTGAAGCATTTGATCCATTAATTCAGAAACAGTTTGTGTATTCTTCATTTCTGTTGTTTCCTTTCCAGCTACTTTCTTCGTAGTAGTTGCCACTAAAACCCACACCCTTCTTTAATTATGGAGGATTTATTTTCTTTATCCATCATGTGTATTTTCTTAAGAGTAATTACAAGCAACTTGTACTTATAATTAAAATCTGTACTTATACTATTCGTGTATTACACTAGTACAACATTGAACACTAGTACAGTTTATAACACGTTCATAAACTCGTCAAATATTTTGTTGTATTATTTTATTCATGATTTTTCGGAAAATTTGCCACAAAATTTTCACCCTGTACTACCTTTGAAACAGCAATCTGTTATACAATAACAGAAACTCCTTTAAATTATACTCAAATAGCTATTAATGGATTTTTTTTATCATAAATTTCAAACTGTACTACAACGATTTTTATTTAGTAATTCTAGTCCCAATATGTTATTTACCATATTTTTCATATATGTCTTTTTGTAAATTATTTAATTTTTGAGTATAAAGATTTAATTGATCATTATATTTAATGACATCTTTATAAATGTGATTTGTATCCTTTGTCTCACTCTTTACATTTTTTAAATCAACTTTTTTCTGCGATAATAAGTTATAAATGGAAAGATCCGTTTCCATTGCATCTTTATATTTTGAATTCAATTTATCGTATAACTCGGTTCTTTCTCTCCATGTTTTAATAAAGTTATTAACTTCATTTCGAAACTGTTCATCCTTCGTTTCAATATTTATTGTTTGAAGTTCTTTAATTTTTATGTCTATATCGTGAATTAATTTTGACTCCTCATTGACTCGTTCTTTTCGTTTATTTAATAAATTAATTGCTTGTTTAGCTGACTCTTGTCTTTTATTTACTTCGCTGATTTTATATAAATAAATTTTTTCATAATACTCCAATTCTTTTATTTCCAGTTTTTGAATACCTTCTCCAGCTTTTTGAAATTTCTGTTCCATTTTAGCAATTTCAGCTAGTTGATTTATGACTAAATTCTTTTGTTTTACTTGAGAAGTACAACCCGAACAAAGGATAAAGAGTATGACTATTACAAAAAATAAAGAATTGAATTTTTTATACATAATTTCACCCAATTTTTTTTTCATTATTATTTCCATGTTGCATCTTTTCACACTTTTTATACGTCCTAAAAAATAATCTGGTCACATACCCACACACTTTATGTAGTTTTTCATATTTTGTAGTATCCGCTATATGCGGAAACAGTTTAAAGGGAGGTTATTATATGTACGGTTACGGATACGGTGGAAAAGGTGGATACCCTGGTTATGGTTACGGCGGCGGATGCGGTTGCGGTTACGGCGGTTTCGCATTAATCGTTGTTCTATTCATTTTATTAATTATCGTTGGTGCAGCTTTCGTTTTATAATTCACACTAGTAAGCCTCTACTATTAATGTATAACCACAAACTTTAAGGAGCGATAATTTATCGCTCCTTTTTCCAACTCTATTGCTTTAGACTGACAATTTAAAAAAGATTTGTTAGACTAAATTAATAATACTAGTAAATAGTACATACTTATATTTATGAAATATTAGACAGGAGTGAAATTCATTTGATTACAATGAAAGATATAATTCGAGAAGGCGATCCTAGATTAAGGGAAATCTCGAGTGAAATAAGCTTACCTCCATCGGCAGAGGATATTAATTTAGCTAATTCATTATTAGAGTATGTTATAAATAGTCAGAATCCAGAAATATCTGCCGAATACGGTCTACGATCAGGTATTGGATTAGCTGCGCCACAAATTGGTATTCTTAAAAGAGCCATAGGTGTTCATGTTACTGACTTACAAGGTAATTTATTTAGTTATGCATTATTAAATCCTAAAATTATAAGTCATTCAGTTGAGGAAGTTTATTTATCAGGTGGTGAAGGCTGCTTATCTGTTGATCGTGATGTTCCTGGGTATGTTCCACGTTACGCAAGAATAACAGTCACTGGTTATGACACGAGATTAGGAGAAGTAAAAATCCGTTTAAAAGGTTTACCAGCAATTTGCTTCCAGCATGAAATTGACCATCTAAATGGAGTAATGTTTTATGATCGTATTAATAAAACAAATCCTTTTTCTCCTCCAGAAGGTGCTTCACCTTTAGAGAGAAAATAAAAAAGAGCGATTGGAAAACCAATCGCTCTTTCAGTCTGAGAAAAAGTTTTTTGTACATTGTCTACAGACTTAAAGAATTCCAGCCCATTTTAAACCGTTTAAAATTCCATCTTCATCAACATTCGTTGTAATATGGTTAGCTAATTTTTTTAGTGGATCCACAGCATTACCCATGGCGATACCCGTACCAACTTCTTCAATCATTTCTAAATCATTTAATCCGTCACCAAATGCGATTACATTTTGCATATCAAATCCAAGATGGTTTACCATTTGAAGTATTCCATTCGCTTTAGATCCTCCAACTGGTAAGACATCTGACGAATACTCATGCCAGCGAATAAAATTAAAATCATTAAATCCATCAGTTAAAGACGGTTCTTGATGCTCTTCGCAGAACAGTAAGACTTGGTAAATTTCACGATTATGATAAAAATCATGCTGAACTTCAGGATGTTGCATTCTAATCGATGTCATTGCTTCTTTTATATGAGGATGTGAATCAATTGACGCTCTCATTGTCTCGTTATTTAAATAAATTAGCGGAATACCTAGCTCTTTTGCTTTTTGAGTAAATTGGTGAAGTTGTTCTGGATGTAGAGCATGTTTGTGAATAGCTTCACCTTCAAATTCAGCATATTGCCCATTTAAACTTACAAAACTATTTATATTTAACTCTTCACGAATTTCTTTAAACATGAATGGCGCACGACCAGTTGCAATCGCTACGTGGATATCTTTATTTTGAAGTTCCGAAATTGCTTTCTTTGTACTTTCCGGAATTACTTTATCATGGTTTAAAATCGTTCCATCAATATCAAAAAAAACGATTGGTTTAGTCATATTATTCTCCCCTCACTAAGACGCTGCATTTGCTTTTGAGTTATTCATTTTTGACTTCTGTTTACTATTCGTAATAAATACTCCTAAAAGTACGATTAACAGCCCTAAAATCATTTTGAAAGATAAAGGCTCATTTAAAAAGAAAAATCCCCAAATAGAAGCAAATACAGGTACTATATAAGTAACCATTGTTGCAAATTCTGCACTTCCCTCTTTAACCATATAATAAAATAATAAATATGCCAACCCCGAACAGACAACGCCTAGTCCAAACACACCACTAAAAACTTCAAAATTAACAAATGGTTTTAAAGTGCCTTTCCCGACAACAAGCATATAAAAAAAGCCGAATACACCAGAAATACCTAAGGTTAAAAATGAAACAATCATTACATCAATTTGTTGTAAATACTTTTTTGTTAAATGTGAACCAAGCCCATAACAAAAAGTAACAAATAACATTAATATTGAATAAATTATATTATCCGAGAAAATTGTTGATGGATTAAGATTCATCATAATCATAAGTCCAATGATCCCGATCATAAGTCCAATCCATTGTTTCTTATGAATTTTTTGAGAAAAGAAAAAATATCCAATAATGAGTGTTGCAATTGGCGTAAAAGCATTTAACACTGCCGCTTCATTACTTTGCAGATGGGTCTCACTAAAAGAAAGAAAAAGCCAAGGTATAGCATGATTAAATAATGAGATGACAATAATTAAACTCATTTTCGGTAAATTTTTATAATCAATCTTTACCTTTTTTACTAACATAATAATTAATAATGTCATAGCACCAAAGAAACAGCGATAAAATACAATTGCTTCTGGCCCTATATCGTTTAAAAGGAGCTTAATAAATAAAAAAGATGTACTCCAAATAATACTTAATAAAAACAAAGCTCCATATAACTTCTTCACATTCTTCTCCCCTTAACTTTAAGATACCCTCTATTTTAACTGCTTTTTGGATTATATTGAATGAAAATGTTTTTTCGTTCAATACTACACATAAATATACTATGTCCGTGTTCTATATAAATAAGTTTAATTTCATGTCTAGGAGGTAAAACTAATGTTACGTAAACTTAGAAAAAAATTAAAAAAGCGGCTAAAACAATTTTTGAAAAAGAAGAAATATATCTCAATAATTTCAAATTTTTTTTTAAAATAACTGTATTTTAGGTAATCTTCAATAAAAAGAATGAAAATATATAGAAAATCACTTATAATATTGAGAAGATAGTGATTTGACAAGGAGAGATTTAAATGATTTTTAAAGTATACTATCAGGAATTACCATTAGAGGTACCTGTAAGAGAAAAAACTAAAACAGTTTATGTAGAAGCAGATAGTGAAAGAGAAGTTCGTGCGAAATTATTACCTTTCAATTATAATATTGAGCTTGTTCAAGCTTTAACCGGTGCTCATCTTGAATTCGAAAAACAAAGTGAAAGCTTTAAAATTTTGGAGCTAGCGTAATTTATGAAATTTCTTAAAAATGATCAAGCTGCCGTATTCGCACTAGGTGGCTTAGGGGAAATTGGTAAAAATACATACGCAGTACAATATCAAGATGAAATTATATTAATAGATGCCGGAATCAAGTTCCCTGAAGATGAGCTACTAGGGATAGACTATGTTATACCTGATTATTCCTACTTAGTTCGAAATGAGGAAAAAATTAAAGGTTTATTTATCACTCACGGACATGAAGACCACATTGGTGGTATTCCATATTTATTAAGAGAATTAAACATTCCAATTTATGGTGGAAAACTTGCTCTTGGCTTAATTAAAAATAAACTAGAAGAGCACGGTCTTTTAAGAAAAGCTAAATTAATTGAAATAAAAGAAGACGACATCATTAAATTTAGAAAAACTAGCGTAACTTTTTACCGTACTACTCATAGTATTCCAGATTGTTACGGAATTGTTGTTAAAACTCCTCAAGGACAAGTCGTACATACAGGTGACTTTAAATTCGACTTTACACCAGTTGGAGAAACAGCTAATTTAACAAAAATGGCTGAGATTGGTAAGGAAGGCGTTTTATGTCTACTTTCTGACAGTACAAATAGTGAAGTATCACATTTTACAATGTCTGAAAGAAAAGTTGGAGACACGATTAATGAAATCTTCCGTAAAGTAGACGGTCGAATTATTTTTGCAACATTCGCATCAAACATTCATCGTCTTCAGCAAGTAGTTGAAGCTGCTATTGCAACTGGACGTAAAATTGCTGTTTTTGGTAGAAGTATGGAAGCGAATATCGAGATCGGTCATGACCTAGGTTATATTAAATGCCCTAAGGATACATTCATTGATGCTTCTCAAATTAATCGTATTCCGGCTAATCAATTAGTAATTTTATGTACAGGTAGTCAAGGTGAGCCTATGGCTGCATTATCACGTATAGCAAATGGTACACATCGTCAAATTCAAATTATTCCTGGAGATACTGTAGTATTTTCTTCTTCACCAATTCCAGGTAATACAATGAGCGTAAATCGTACAATCAACTTACTTTACCGTGCTGGTGCTGAAGTAATTCACGGATCGTTAAATGATATTCATACTAGTGGTCATGGTGGTCAAGAAGAGCAAAAATTAATGCTTAGACTGATGAAGCCTAAGTATTTTATGCCAATTCACGGTGAATATAGAATGCAGCGCATGCATGCTAAGCTTGCTATGGACTGTGGAGTACCTGAAGAAAACTGTTTTATCATGGATAACGGTGAGGTTTTAGCTCTTCGTGCAGATGAGGCTATGGTTGCCGGTAAAGTACCTTCTGGTAATGTTTATATTGATGGAAGCGGTATCGGTGATATTGGTAATATCGTTTTAAGAGACCGTCGAATTTTATCTGAAGAAGGTCTTGTAATCGTAGTCGTAAGCATCGATATGAAGGAATTTAAAATCTCTGCAGGACCAGATATCATTTCACGCGGTTTCGTTTATATGAGAGAAAGTGGCGATTTAATAAATGAAGCGCAAGCAATGATTTCTACTCATTTAAACAAAATCATGGAACGTAAAACTTCTCAATGGTCTGAGATAAAAAATGAAATTACTGATACTTTATCACCTTTCTTATACGAAAAAACAAAACGTAAACCAATGATTCTCCCAATTATTATGGAAGTTTAATCATTAGTACATCATAAAAGGGCGATTTCAAAAGTCAAAATACTTTTGAAATCGCCCTTTTTTATTAATCTTGCAAATCATTTTTTTCATTACTTTTTAAAAACACTTTCATAAAAAAAGGTTTATTAAGAACTAAAAATATAAAATACACAGTAAATAAGATAAAAAATACAACAAACAGAATAATTAGTACGATTGCTAAACTACTCTTAGCAAAACTTGTTTCGATTCTTAAATAAGGATATAAGATAAATGGTAGATGACTTATTCCATACCCAAAAAAAGCGAAGAAATATTGTAATAATACTAATATAAACGCTAAACCATATCTTTTTCTTTTTATAACAAAATAAATTGCTATACAAAAGCAAATCAAAGAGATCAGAAAGAATTCCCATACATTATGCATTCGATCAAAATGAACATTATTATGTAATTTCATTGATAAAAATACGATGATACTCGAAATAATAGTTGGCAATGACCAGACTAGTACATACTTTCTTAATTTAGTTTCCGACTCCGAATCATTAATTAATTTTGCAGAATAAATTAAAAACATTGCACTAATAAATAGAACTGAACAAACAGCCAATAGCATAACAGATAGAGAATAAGAATTCGTAATTAATTTAAATGGATAAAAACGTATATCTGTTCCATTCTCGATAATAAATCCACCTTCAGAAATTGTTAAAACAGTAGATAATGTAACAGGTATTAATAGACTTGTCGCACCATACAAAATTAAAAAGAACTTACTCCTATTTCCTCCATATTGCTGAAAAGTATAAAACGAGCCCCTAATTGCTAAAAAAATCATTGCTACACTACCCGGAACTAATAGGGGAACACCATAATAATATGCTACCCTTGGGAATATTCCAACTACACCTACGAAGAAGAAAATGAAAAATAATGTAGCAAGTTCCCAAATAGATGAAAGATGTCGATTTATTAAGCCAATTAATTTTGGTTCTTCTTTAGTTGTAATCGTATAAAACGCATAAAATCCTGCACCAAAATCAATTGAAGCAATAATCATGTAGGCATATAAAAACAACCATAAGATAAAGATTGCGATTGTTTGAATCTCCAAACTTTTTTCCTCCTACAGAATAATTCCTTAAACTAAAGATTAGTTTTCTTTAATTATACCTATAAAATACACTTTCTACTAGTTTCAAATGCAGATTACGGAAATACAAAAAGAGACTTTAAAAAAAGTCTCCTTAATGATGATTGATTCTAAAAACTATTCTACTTTTGCTGCTTCATCTAGTACTCGATTAACACGCTTTTCTAACATTGGCATTCCGCCTTCTCCAGCTTGGAAGTGGCGTAATACACCTGTTTTATCAAATACGTAATATGATGGTACATATTTATTTTCAAAAGCATCTGTAATTGTATGTTGGTTATCAACTAATATCGTTTGTGTAATTCCATGTTCGTTTGCAACTTCTTTAATTTTATCAATATCTAAATCATCTTCAGATCTTGGCATATGAACACTTACAACATTTAATCGATCTTTATATTCATCTCTAAAAGCATTAATGTTTGGCATTGCTACTTTACATAAATGGCAACTAACAGACCAAAAATGAATTAATGTTGGTTTGTCACCGATTAGGTTTTCTTTTTGAATTTCTTCATTTAATACTGTTGTTGCACCATCTAATTCAGGCATTGGTGAGCGAAGTCTCATTTTATAGTCCTCCTACTTGTTTCATTAGCTCTAAGTGAGCTTGTTCTACTTTTAGTTTTTGTCTATTTATAGGCATTTGACTCTCGAGGTCCTGGCCTTATGCTTGTCGGGTCTTAAGCAATCGCCTTCCACTTTTCGTAATTGTGTTTAAAAAGGCCTAACAATAAGTTAGACCTTTGACATTAATTCATAATTGACTGTGAATTATAGAGTTGCTTGACCTGGTTTCCAGTTAGCTGGGCAAAGTCCACCAGTTTGTAAAGCTTGAAGTACACGTAAAACTTCATCAACTTCACGACCGATGTTGTTGTGGTGTACTACTTGGTACATTAATTCACCCTCTGGGCTGATGATGAATAATCCACGTAATGCAATACCTTCTTCTTCAATTAATACGCCATAGTCACGAGAAATAGCGTGGTTTGTATCTGCACCTAATGCATATTTTAATTGGCCTAAGCCATTATCTTTACGATCAGTGTTGATCCATGCTAAGTGAGTGTGAATTGTATCTGTAGAAACACCTACAACTTCTGCATCAAGATCTTCAAACTCGTCGTAACGATCAGAGATTGCTACGATTTCAGTTGGACATACAAAAGTGAAGTCCATTGGATAGAAGTATAATACTGTCCATTTATCGTTTTTCATATTTTCTTCTAAGCTTACTTTACCAAATTCTTTATTTGCTAAAACTGCTTCCATTTCAAAGCGTGGTGCTTGTTTTCCTACTAAACGTTCTGCCATCGTTATTACCTCCAATATTTATGTAACTATTTATCATACAAGTGATATTATAGTAAACTACTTATTTAAAGTCAATATTAATTTATAATTATTATTAACTGAAAATCATTTTCATTGTTATTGTTTCATAAAGTCCGAAATAAATCGAATCATTAATGGAATCACATTTTCATCTGGGTTTAATTTTTGGTTATGGAGTCCGAATTCTGAATTTACGCCGATCCAAAACATTAGGCCTGGAATTTCTTTTGTCATATAACCAAAATCTTCACCTGTCATTGCAACATTGCATAGGGCGGCCTCAATACCGTCATATTGTTTCGCAAAATTTAAGAATTCATTCGTTAACGTTTCATCGTTTATTACTCCATAGTAATTACTTCCAAAATCTACTTCTATTTTACACTGAAAACTCTCTTGAAATCCATTCACAAGACTTTCAATTCTATTTTTTAATTTTAGCATTGCTTCTTCACTTAATGCTCGCATCGTACCTTCTATTCGAACATGATCTGCAATAACGTTCTGAACTGTACCACCAGTTATTTTTCCAATCGTAATGACAGCACTGTCTAATGGATTAACATTTCTTGATACAACTGATTGTACTTGCGTGATAAAGTGACTTGATGCAACGATCATATCATTCGTTAAATGAGGGAAAGCTGCATGACCGCTTAAGCCATGAAAATCAATAAAAAGCTCTGATGTATGAGCAAATAACATACCAGGTTTCGTTGCAATTGTACCAACAGGATATTCAGGCGCTATATGTAAACCATAAATTACATCCGGTTTAAATGGTTTAAATTCTTCACTTTTTAGTAAAGGTTCCGCTCCTCCGGGACCTTCCTCTGCAGGTTGAAAAATAAATACAACATCGTCATTTATTGGCTCATTAACAAGCTTAGTAAGTACACCAAGAGCAATACTCATATGTACATCATGACCACAGGCATGCATATTACCTTCATGAATCGATGAAAACTCTAATCCTGTGTTTTCTTTCATTGGTAATCCATCAATGTCTGTACGGTAACCAATTGTTCTAGTAGGTTTTAACCCTTTTACTCGAACGAAAATACCTGTTCTCCATGTATCAATTATCATTCTTTCTTGATCTAAACTAGATAAATAATCTAGTAAATACGCTTGTGTTTTGAATTCTTGAAATCCAAGTTCGGGGATTAAATGTAAATCCCGTCTAATTTTAATAAATGAATCCATTTTAACTCCTCCAAAAAAAGCGTAGAAATATAATTCTACGCTTCAGACTGCCCACAAAACGCGTGCTTTCTTCGATGATTCACCTGACTGCGGTGCTAAATTACCGTCTAAAAGGTAATTCCACTTCTTATCAGACTTCACGCCTCGAAAGTCAATGCTTGTAATCAGTTCTGAACTTATATTTTAGTATAATGCCTATAAAGTAAGCGTAGAAAATAAATTCTACGCTTACTTCTTGTTATTATTGATTTAGTTGTCGTAAAGCCTGAATGATTTCAGTTTTTGAAATTGTTTTATCATCGATATCTTTGATTTTTCTTGCAGGAACACCAGCAACTACAGTGAAAGGAGCAACATCTTCAGTAACAATTGCACCTGCAGCCACTACTGCGCCTTCACCTACTTTAATACCTTCTAAAATTACTGCATTAGCTCCAATTAGTACATTATCTTCAAGAATAACTGGGTTTGCTGATGGTGGCTCGATTACGCCAGCTAAAACAGCGCCAGCACCAACGTGACAGTTTTTACCTGTTGTAGCACGTCCACCAAGTACTGCGTTCATATCGATCATTGTACCTTCTCCAATTACAGCACCGATGTTAATTACAGCACCCATCATAATAACTGCATTGTCACCAATCGTAACTTGATCACGAATAAAAGCACCTGGCTCGATGCGAGCTTTAATACCTTTAGCATCTAAAAGTGGAATCGCTGAATTACGACGATCTGATTCTACTACATAATCTTCTATGTATTCTTTTTGCTCTTCAAGGATTACTTTAACATCATCCCACTCACCAAATAAAACTCCAGAATTTTGAGAAATAAATGATTGAACTGATTCAGAAATAGTAAGCTTGTCTAATTGACCTTTTACATAAACCTTTACAGGTGTTTTTTTCGTGCTATTTGCAATAAATGCAATAATTTCATTTGCGTCCATTAATTTCATAATGAATTGCCCCCTTTATTATTATCAATAAGAATACTCTATCAAATCTAGTAAGTAACTAGCAACATTTTGTCGATTAATCTTTATTTTTTTTTCGAATTGATTCTATAAATCCTTCTACTTGTTTTAATTTCATCGCATCTCGATTATAAAGTAAGTATGTATCGCGATATAACCCTGATTGTTCTTTTGTAATTAAAGGTGTTTTTATAATACTTTCATCACTAACATCATGTAATACAGAGGAAGGTAAGATCGCAAAGCCTAGTCCATTCAATACAAATTGCTTACATGTTTCAATTTGATCGACTACAATTTCATGTTTTGGTAATGAATTAAAATGCTCATACCACCATGACTGGATAAGCTGATAATAATTTGAATTACTTTTAAACTGAATAAATGGTCTTTGTATAGTTTTATATTCCTCAAGACTATGTTTTTTTGTATCAACTAATAATAGTTCATCAGAAAAAAGTAATTCCTTTTCTCCAAACCAATTTTGGTTTCCTCTTACAATTGCTAGATGAACTTCATTTTCATATAAGCGATTTGTTATTTCACTGCTCCAACCGGTAAAAAGTGAAACTTGTACTTCTGGATAGCTTGACACATATTTTTTTAAAACTGGTGGTAACCAGTATTGCGCAACAACAGATGAAACGGCAATCTTTAAAGTACCTGAAATATCGGATTTTAAAATTTGTAACTGCTCTAACATTGTTTGATACGTTTCTTCCATCTTTTTCGCGTAGTTTAATATGATTTCGCCAGAGGCAGTAATAATCAATCCTTTTTGAGAACGAATAAACAATTCACTACCAATCTGCTTCTCTAAATTTTGTAGCCTTTGACTTAAAGCTGGTTGAGAAACAAACAACCTCTCAGCTGCCTTCCTCATATTCTTCTCTTCAGACAAAGTAATTATTAAACGTATATCATCAATTTGCACATAATCCCCCCTTGCCTTTATATCTAATTGGATCAGACACTTCGACACTAAAAAAGTAAGTCAATTTGATGATGACTTACTTTTTTATCGTTAATGCTTATTATATCTTCTAACATTTTTATTCAATTGTTTTAAAATCGCTCTACGAGTTAATATACCTTCAAACGTATTATTAGCATCAACCACACATACAAAAGGATGATCAACTACAGATTCAAGCCCTTTAGCGAGTGTATCAGTCGTTTTTAATAATGGTATTTCAGTTCCCATTACCTCTTCAACTTTCATATTGCTTAAACGTTCAAATTCAATTCTTTCTAATCCAAGTATTCCATCTAATATCATAGATGTACTAATTAAACCTAGCAACTGAAACTTTGGATTTAACACTGGAATTGAAGAATATCCAGATTTTGTAAGTACTAGTAATGCATGCTCCAAACTATTACCAATTTGTACATGAGCTACTTTTTCACTTGAAATAATGACTTCTTCTACTTTATGTTCAAAAAATTGTGAACCATCAATACTAATCAAAAACATCGTCCCCCAATAGAAAAGCAAAAGTATTAAAAAATGGTAGAAATTATCTATTCATAAATAAACATCAAATAAATACACATACAACTTTGCTAATCATCTGTATAGAAAAAATTCTATACATTATTTTATTCGATTAAGGACTATGTCCCCATCCCTATATTATCAGATTTGTAACCCCTTTCCAATTTAACTTTTCTTAAAAATTTACTTATTTAACTATAACTATTCAAAAAACAAAAAAACGTTTAGATAAATAATTTATTATCTAAACGTTCATCTATATTTGTCTTCATAGCCCTAAATCCCTTAATTTTTGATATAAATGTACTAATCTTTCGTATTGATCCTCGCCTGCATCCATTAAACCACTTTCTATATCAGTTATCTGTGATGAAATGAGTTCAATTGCATAATTTTGTTTCATCACTGTGTCGACCAATAAAGACAATTCATCTTCTGTGAAATTTTGTTCACTTAGCATCCTTCATCCCTCCTAATCCTCATTTTAATCAATGTTTATTTAGTTTAAACTTCTTATTTTGTAAATTTATTTGCATAACTAAATGCTGTATAAGAATCAGGTTTTATCTTAGGAATGATTCCCATTGCGCTTACTTTAGATGTCATTTCTTGTATAAACTCTTTCGTTAGCCCCATCGTACCAATATCTAGATGAATCTCAAAACTAAAATTATTCGAATTAGCATTTTCATGAAGAGGACTAAATATTTTTTCTAAATGAAAAGGTGATAATAAAAAAGCTATTTCCTGACTATACATAGTTTCTAGAAATATTTTCTCTTTTAAATTTCGGATTTTCTTGTGATGCCAACAAGTATGTAAACATCCCCAAGCTCCATTACCTACTCTATGCAAGTGAAGTGCTGTAATAAACTTAGTTCCATTACTATGAACCTGAGAATCTGTTCCAATGGAAAGTCGATATTGTTTATTAGGATCACTTTTTACAAAATGATATAGCCGATCAACAACATGATCAAAACTCATATTTCTTTCACTTACATTGTAAAATCGATACTGATCTTTATTCACGTATATGACCTCCCTTTTCATAACAATACATAATAATGTATTCATTAAGAATTGGGATTAGCACGCCCTTACTATTTTGTAATAAAATATTAAAAAAAAAGAAAAAACAAGCTAAGCTTGTTTTTTCTTTTCTTATGAAATAATTTCGTATATTTCAATTGCTACCATATCGATATTATCGAATGGGAACGTTTGTGGTTTTTCACCTTGTTGAAATACTTCTAATTCAAATGTTTCATTTTTCTCAGAATACTTTACGCTACACTTTCTTTCACCGTTAACTTCAAAATATCTTTGAGCAACCTCACCGTTCGTAGCTTGTTGTTTTAAACTTTCTAAGCGTTCTAAAATTCCTAATAATAAAGACATATTAGAACTCCTTTCTACCATGTGTCATTCCCTAAATATAGGTTTTACTTTCTTACAATTTCTATCCAAAAAACTTCTGATAGATTTCAGCTATGTAAGTGTCCATTAATAAGAATACTTGTATTTCAAGATAAATTCAAGAAAAATAGTCGTTTCAACTAAAAAACAAATTTCTTTATATCCTATATTTTTCTATGTCATAATAGTTTTATACAAATGCTTTAAGAAAAAATAAAAAAGGATGTCGTTTTATGAAGATCGAATTATTCACACAAGATGGTTGCCCTCCTTGTGAATTTTTGAAAAATTATTTAAAAGAAATGAATGCTTCTTATATTGAATATAACGTATCACAAGATGAAAGTGCTAAAAAAAGAATGATGTTTGAGTTAGATTCATACTCAACACCTACTTTAATAATTGATGATGAGGTAATTAGAGGCGTTCAGATGGAGCAAATTGAAGCTGCATTACAAAAACGTTAATCCTATCTATTCACCCTCCTTTTCAAATTAAAAACACCTAAATGAACTGTTTACATCCATTTAGGTGTTTTTTCAATCTATACTTCTTTTGTGATTTAAGAGTTTTTCAAGGACTTGTCCTAAAAATAGTTTCTCATTACCCAACTCCTATAAAATGAAAAACAAAAAACATGACGGACGATGCAAAAAGAACTTTCGAAATAAGTCCTCTCAAATAAAATCCTCCTCGGGCTGAACTTTTACTAATCGTATCATTATTATATTGAAATTTACTATACGAATCGTTCTTATCTTTTTTACATTAGTTGACAGAGAAAAACACTACTTTTAATTAAAATAGGCTTTTATATTTGAATTCGTCGATTTTTGATTAAGATCAACTAAAACTCTTAGCTTCAAATCAAAATTTTTTCTGGGTAATTTCTCCCTTTATCTAGATCAAATTTAATGTTAAAGTTAGATAATTTGTGTCAATTTTTCATTTTTTTTAAAATTTTTTAAACGATTAGGGAGTGTTATTATGGAGTATCGTGGTTCAACGGTTTACACTCAAGATGATTTTTTTTCAGCATACATTCGACGAAAGAATAGAGAAGATAGTCCTAACAATGCAATCGAAGGACCAATCATCAAAGAACTAATTGGGAATGTTGATCGAAAAAACATATTAGATTTAGGTTGTGGTGACGCATCCTTCGGTAATGAACTTCTACTTCTAGGAGCTAAAACCTATACAGGTATCGAGGGATCAGAGCACATGATTAAAGCAGCCTTGACCAATTTAAAGGATACAGTAGGTACCGTCCATCATACTTCAATCGAGGAATATCATTTTCCTACGAATTCATTTGAACTTGTCACTTCTAGATTTGCACTTCACTATATTTCAAACATTGAACTAGTATTTCAAAAAATATTTAACAGCTTAAAGGAAAACGGCCATTTTATATTTAGTGTACAACATCCATTAACTACTGCCTCCTTTTTAAGCAAACTCTCAGGAGATCGACGCGAAAATTGGATTGTAGACGATTACTTTCGAACTGGCGAAAGAAAGGAACCATGGATGAATAAAGTTGTAGTTAAATACCATCGAACAATCGAACAATATTTTAATCTTTTAAGAAAAACTGGATTCAGGATTGATCAACTACATGAAGGTACTCCAAAACAAACACATTTTAAAAGCGAAGAAGAGTTTTTAAGAAGACAAAGAATACCAATCGTACTTGTCTTTTCTTGTTTTAAATAAAATTATTTTTTTTTTAGCATCTAAACAAATAAAATTGACTGTCAATTCAGAGAGTTGAAACGATATTATAGTCATTTTTGAAATCGGAACATAAAGTTGTAATCTTTGTTGGTATAGCCTTAATTTTTGTATAAGTTACACAATGTATTTGTATTTGATTTACAATGTAATTCCTACTATGTTTTTGATTCTTTTACTCTACAACTACATGATTTGTGTCCTTATTGCAGGTTTTATGATTTTGATTGAAGATTTGACTTTTTTTATTTGCTATTTGCACTTCCTTTGAAAGATTTTTCTAAAGTTTTTAATGGCAAACTTTTTTTGATAACAAGTTGATTGGAACGGAAGGTTGCTCGACTCCTATGGGATATGCAGGAAGGCTGAGACCCCGCAGGAACGAGGAGGTTCAGCTCATGCCCCATGGAAAGCGAGCAACCTGTAGAGGAAATCTACAAGACATTACTTATTTAATTGACAACTTCTTTTTCAGCATTAAAAAATGACTGCCTTTTTTCAAAGCGACAGTCATTTTTTGATTAAATCTTATAAGAGAGTCATTAAAAAAGTAACTCATTATGTTTAAATAAAAAATCATAACTTAAGTCAATATATAAATAGCTTCCATTATTCATTGGATAAGAAAACGTTCGAATCTTTTCACCTGTTTCAATATCTCTGTACATATCTGATAATTGTCCCTGATCATTTGATTGCATTTTCAAAACGGTTTCTAAAAAATACGGCCTCCAGCTCCAGTTTCTACCTTTATACTTCTCTTGAAGCTCCCACTGCTCACCATTAATTTTAAACAAGTTAGCTGATTGCTGAAAACCATCCTCATCACAAATATACATCCTAAAACAAAAGGAATTTAATTCACTTGATATATTAATTAAAAATGAATTTATATCCACTCCTAATTTAAATTTATTAATTGTCGATTCGACTTTTTGTTGTATTAAATTAGTCATATCTCTAAGCGCAATTAATTTGTTCTTTTCGCCTCGAATATATTTTAAGATATCATTCTTTAGTGGTTCACATTCATGATTTAACTGACTAATTGATGGTTGTGGTTTAAACAAGTATGCGCCTTGATAGAATCTTCCACCATTCTTCCATGCATTTCTTAATTGAATTGAATCGATTATTCCATCGTAATACATCGATGCCCCTACTTTTCTTGCCACATAAATTACGGAATTTAATAAATCTTGAAATGATGATGTATGAAGTTGTTGAACCATTTTAAAATCGATTTTAATGATATCAGGAGACAAAAATCGAAGTTTTTCTAAGTTAATTAACTTCTCATTTACGCTATTAATCGCAAATTTAATACCATAAGTTTGATAATATGTAATTAAATTTTTTAGTTCTTTCTCAAAACCATAAAAAAGTTGATGTTGAAGAATAATGACAATTTTATTTAGTTGTATGTCCTTTTCTTCATATGATTGTAAAATCGATAAAAGATTTTCTGGGTCATCTGAAAGAAGTGCTGAAGGGTGACGATTAATAAAAATACCACCATCGAATTTAGATTGTACAACTTCATCAAGAGCTTGAATTAATATATGATTGTCAACCTCTAATAAGTAGTCATCTGGCACCAAATCATTTGCAAAGAAGAATTCAAGGCTGTGTAAATTTTCAAGTTTTAGTCTACCAACAACCTCTACTCCTACACAGTTTTGTGTATCGGCTCCATATATTGGTTGAAAATATGGT
The DNA here is from genome assembly GCF_050457485.1 of Gottfriedia acidiceleris. GTDB lineage: Bacteria > Bacillota > Bacilli > Bacillales > Bacillaceae_G > Gottfriedia > Gottfriedia acidiceleris_D. The sequence goes on along the minus strand of NZ_JBCMJM010000007.1, from coordinate 388,644 downwards.
ACGACTTTATCTAAGTTACTTATTACGTCTAAAGGATCCATTTTGAACCTCCTTCTAGAATGGGTATTGATGTAAGGACTGTCCTCCATCCATTGTAAAACAAGAACCATTAATATAACCAGCCTCATTTGAAAATAAATATGCACAAAGTCCCGCTATTTCTTCAGGAGTACCTAACCTGCCTAGTGGTACACTTTGTATTGTTCTGTTTTCTAATTCCTCAGAAAGCCATAGTTTAGCCGCTCCACCTGTCCGCTCAATAGGTCCAGGAGCAATCGCATTGACTCTAATTCCATATTTCCTACCCCACTCAACTGCTAAAGTCCTTGTCATAGCAAGAACACCAGCTTTAGCTGATGCAGAGTGAATAACTCCAGGACCCGCATCCCAGGCATATGTAGCTATTATATTTGTAATCGCGCCTTTAATTTTATGTTGTATCATATACCGTCCTACCTCAGAACTACAATAAAAGGTTCCATTTAAAACTATATTTATAACCGTGTTCCAACCGTTTACAGACAAATCCTCTGCAGCACAAATAAAATTACCAGCCGCATTATTTACTAAGAAATCTATCGTTCCAAATGTTTGATCAACTTCATTGACCATATTTTTAATTAATTCAGGATCCCGAACATCCATAGCTATTGGTAATACTTGACCTTCAAATTGTTCAATTTCTTCTTTTGCATTTTTTAATTTTTCTAAATCTCTTCCCGCAATGACCACTCTTGCACCATCCTTTGCAAAACGCATAGCCATTGCTTTCCCCATACCACTAGAGCCACCAGTAACGATTACAACCTTATCCTTCACTCGTATCACTCCCTTTGTATTCTATAGTTTAACAACATTTTATTATTTTGAGAATATTTTTAACAATTAAACTATTTAATATAGTATGCAGTATTTATTTCTTTAAAAAGGTCGGGGGACAATTGAAAATAAAACTTACATCATTTTTTTTACTATTAATTTGTACAATCTATTATTCAGTCTATGTTGAGCCAACATCAATTCGAACTAAGCATTTAACCTTTTCAGACAATCGGTTAAATTCAAATACTACTATTAAATTAATACAAATCTCTGATACTCATTTTAATAATAAAGAAGATATAGAACGATTTAAAAAGGTCGTAAGTAATATAAACCAAATGAAGCCTGATTTTATTCTATTTACTGGGGATTTGGTTAGTGATATACGAAAGTTTTCCTACAAGCATGAAGTTATTCAGCTTTTAAAAGAACTTAGTCCAAAAATAGGAAAGCTAGCAATATACGGTAACCATGATCATGGTGGTTATTTTACTGAACAATACGAAGAGCTGTTAACCGAAAGCAATTTTATATTATTAAAAAACGAAGAAAAAACTTATTACGTTCAAAAACAAAAAGTTTCATTTATCGGTCTCGATGATTATATGCTAGGAAACAAACAATATAATGACATTTTAGAACGAATTCAAAAAAATAGTTATACAGTTGTTCTAGCTCATGAACCTGACATTGCTGATTTGACGAAAAACTATCCGATAAATCTTCAGCTCTCTGGACATAGCCATGGCGGACAAATCTATTTACCTTTATATAAGTCTTTTATAATGCCTCCATATGCAAAGAAATACAACCGAGGTGTTTACACCCTATCAAGTAAATATAATAGTCATTTAGTCGTTTCAAATGGAATTGGAACAACTAAACTACCAATTCGCCTATTTACTCCACCTGAATTAGTATCAATTGAAATTAAAGGCCAAATTAAAAAGTAAGAATGATAATTCCTCACGGTTCTCACCCATACTAGGTTGGTTACCTATTTTAATGGGTACTTGCTCAATTATTTTAGTACTCCATACACTAATATTGAAGACAAGAGAGGAGGTTAAATACATGAATTATCAATATCACCCTAATTTAAATCATTATTATAGAGACGATCATGCTCCATCCTACTACTTTGATCATAACGAACAACGCTTTGTTCCATTTTTCCCAATTTTGCCAATAATAGGAGGATTAGCGGGATTAGCAGGCGGATTCGCGTTAGGTGCACTAGCGTTTAGACCACCTTATTATCCGCCATATGGACCATACCCACAATATCCAGCATATCCTCCGTACGGTGGTGGATTTGGTGGTGGATTTGGTGGTGGTTTCGGTGGTGGGTACCCTGGATACCAACAACCTTACCCACCTGTAAATCCTGGCGCTTATCTACCTAGTAATGCAGGATTAAATTCGCCAGGTAACATAGGACCCTATCCATACTAATTAAATAAAAAAGCTAGTCGCTTTAATGAATATTATTTCGATTAGCTTTTTATTCTATAACCACTTCTCCATATTTGATTTGAAAAAATTTAAACTAAAGATATAATATATTCATATCTATTATTTTTCGGAGGTAACTAAGAAGCATGAAATCGAAAGAACCTAGCCTGAATAAACTAAATTTTACAAATGAAGAAATTTTTCAGGCAATATTTGTTGTAAATAAACATGCTAAAACAGCACTTGAACCAAGTGAACTATATTCACTAAAAAGACAAGCTATATTAAAGCTTATTGATAAAGGAATTGCTAAGAAAGTTGGATTACATTTTTCAAATAATCCCAAGTCAAGTAAACAACAATCTGATGTATTGATTGCTTGTGGAGATTTTTTCTTTCATATACCACCGTTAAAAGAAGACTTTAAACTTCTCCCGCATTTAGGAATATTAGAAAATACTCATCGTAACCCAAAAGTATCCATGTCATTAAGCTATGCCAAAAAAATACTTCATCATTTCTTAGGTATTCAAAACGTTAAATCTGAAAACCATTTCAAAAACGGATCTAACTACCGAAGAAATACCCCGGGGCAATTTTTAAGAGCTTCTTCATTTCTAAATAACTCTACATTTACTTTTCCGAGTGAACCAATTCGTAAAAATAAAGGTAAGCAAGAGAAATAAGTTGAAACAATTCTTACTAAATTAACATTAATATAGATTAAATGGGAAGATTATAAGACCTTTTAAATTAAAGGGTTTTTAATCCTTCCCTTTTTTATTTGAATGTTCGGAAAATCATTATTTTCCTTTCATATTTTAGTAGATTTGTCTCACCTATTAATTGAGACAAGCATACTATATGAATAGGGGGTGATTGATATGTTCGGTAATAATAACATACAAGATATTATTCGTTATGTTGCTGGGTTCTTATTTGCACTTCAATTGTTACTAAATTCTTTTGGGTTTAAATTCCTAAATAATGAACAAATTGATGCTGTAATTAATATAATTTCATTCCTTTTTATTTTATACTTCGGTGCTAAGCATAATTATTTAGGTAAAAAAGGACAAGCTCAAAAGGCTGTACTTCAAGAAGCTGGATTAGAAAAAACAAATAAGCAAACAAATTCAGATCAATAGATTACTTTATGTCTACTTTTTGATAGATTAGATTACAAATTTAAAGATTTTGTTTGAGAGTGATTAAACATTGAGTCACTCTCTTTTTTTTAGTCGAATTTATGCTACTTTTTAAGTAATATTTTCTATTTTTCACTATTTTTCCTCATATATTGATTTTAATTTTACTAATCATATGGACTTTGTTATACATTGTAGAATTATTTTAAGTAGATTAGGTAGGAAAAATTTAACTTTGTATTGAATGTTCTAAAAACACATATTTTTCAGGAGGATATCAAATGTCAGTAATTTTTACAAGTAAAGACATTTCAAAGAAATTAAAAATAGGTAAATCTCGTGTAAGAGAAATTAGTAAGGAACTAGAAAAGAAAGAATATCATTTTACAAAGAACCAAGATACTAGGATCTATAATCAAAACGATTTCGAATTATTTCAAATGATAATTAATGAGTACCAAAAGAATGAAAATCTTTTACAATCAGTTGAATATGCATTAAATAACCAATCAGTTCAAAGTCAATCTGAAGTTCATGTAATTGAAACAACTTCAATTGAGAATGAAATTACAGAAAAAAATATTGAAATCGTTACAAATAACACCCCGAATATTCCTCTAGAAAATAACATACATAAAAATTTTGATATGAAGAATGACATGGAATTAATTGAAGTAAATAAGAATGATATTGTTGAAGAAGCAGAATCCCAAATTGAAACAATTGATTTGGAATTAATCCATCATTCCATTTTACAAGAAGAAGCACCTATAGCAGCGTCTGTATCCCAAAAAGAACCTATCGAAGTAATAGAGATCAGTCAAATAACTTCACAAGATACTAAGCATTTAGAAGAATCACTTTCTCAACTAGAAACAATTGATGAATATGTAATGGAGCAATCTTTTTCACAAGATAATGAGATGTTTGAAGACTCCGTATCACAATTAGAAATAATTGAAGAAGTCGTAATAGAGCAATCTTTACAAAAAGAAGAGCATGTTACAGTATCTGGTGAATTATCAGTGCATACAGATCAAAATTCTGAGTATGAAGAAGTCCAAGACTATCGTTTTGAAGAAATGACTGTTGAACAAGTACTTGAGGAAAATAAAAAACTACCTGATGAAGTAGTTCTTTCAAAGTTAAATGATTCAAACGTAGTAACGGAACCTATCGTTTCAAAAGAGAATGTTACTACTTTTGTACCGACAAATTCTAATCAAATTATGTTTGAAGAGTTTATGTCCCAAATTACTAATTTAGCATATCAAAATGAACAAATCCTAACTCAAAATCAAACATTAATCAAACAGAACTTGGAGAAGGATCAAAAGTTAGAAAAAATATTATATTCGGTAGAAGAAAAAAGTGAAGAGCTTCAAGGGTTAGCAACAGTAATAGAAGAAAAAGATGAAAAATTAGAGCAAATGTTTGAAGAAATTAAATCAAAAGAATCTGGTCGAGATGCTCAATTAATGAGGATGATTAGAGAATTACAGGAAACAAAAAAAATGGTAGCTGCCTCAAAAGAAAGAGACTGGAAAAATGCAATTAAGTCACTCTTTTTTAAACCTAAATCATTAAAATAATTTGTTTATTTATTTAGTACTTTTACTATATTATGAATTTTAAAGATTTTTAGTTTGAAAAGAGAAGGGAATTTTCCCTTCTCTTTATTCTTTCATTATACCTCTTCACTCTGTTCTTGATGATAAGCTGGTAAGACTATATGAACTTCAGTACCTTTGCCTTCTTCACTTAAATACTCAATCGTACCCTTATGAGCTTCGATAATACTAAAAGTAACCATTAGACCAAGACCTGTTCCTTTTTCTTTTAAAGAATAAAAAGGTTGTCCTAAACGATCCAATTGTGCTTTCGACATACCTACTCCATTATCTTTCACAACAATTCGTATGTACTCTCGATCTCTTACTTTCTCAATATTTGCTTCGATTTTAATATAGCCTTTCGTATCCTTTATAGCTTCTACACCATTTTTTAGAACATTAATGATTGCTTGTTTAAGTTTAGCCCGATCTCCGACAGTATACATATCCTCATTTACATTTACTTGTAAGAAAGCACCCTGCAGTGAGGCGTAACTTGACATTAATGTTGTTACTTCATTCAGTTGTTCTGTCATATTGATTATTTTCTTTTCTTCAATTTGAGGTCTAGCTAAGTTTAAATAATCCGAAATGATATTTTCTGCCCGGTCTAGTTCAGCTAATACAAGTTTCATATACTCTCTATTCGTTCCACTTTCTTGATTCTCAATTAACTGAATGAAACCCCTTACAACTGTTAATGGATTTCTAACTTCATGAGCTACACTCGCCGCAAGTTCACTCACCATATTTAATTTCTCTGATTTCTGCATTTGAACACGAATTTCAGCATTTTCAAATAAAAACTCTCTTAAATAAACATGAAATAGCATTGTAATTGTTAAAACAGTAAAAAATATGCACGCCGAAAAAATTGTTTGATCTGATTGGTACTCTTTTATACCATTTACCGTGGCTTCATAATAAAGCAAACAGACCATACTGAACGAAAATAAAATTGGCATTAAAATACTTAAAGCAAATTTCTTTCGTTTAGAAAAACTAACCCAATGTGGTGAAACAATAAATGGTAAGATACACGAAATCACTTCAAATGGAAAAGATTTCAAAGAAGCTAAACCATATAGCAAATACACAAAAACTGCTTTCGTTAAAATAATAATCGTTCCGATCAATCTTCCACCATATAAAATAGATGAATAGATTAATAAAATACTAAAAGTAATAGCCATGCTTTCACTAATGTGAATTGGGTAAAGCAAGCAAATAAAAATATTAAAAAAAGTTAGCAATCCAACTAATATTCTATTTTGTTTTGGGCTTGTATTGTGGTATCTACTAAGCCAGAACATTTCGTATAAAAAGACCGGAATGATTATGATTGCAAATTGAATTAACAAATCTTTTAATTGCAGCATTAAAGTGTCCCCCACCCCTTCTTTCAACAAATTATAACATAGTTATTTAAACTTCTAATTATTAATACAAAAAATACGAAAAAAACATTTCTACATAGAAAGACACATTATTACAAAGTATTCTAAAATATAAGAAAAGTCGTCAAGCTTAAGTGCTTAACGACTTAAAACCAACCTTTTCTTTTAAAAAATATGTACATTAGGATCGTAACAAATCCCATTAAAATTAAAATAAATAAGTATCCATATTTCCATGTTAATTCTGGCATATAATGAAAATTCATTCCATATAAGCCTACGATAAACGTTAGTGGTAAAAAGAAAGATGATATAATTGTTAATGTTTTCATAATATTATTCATTTTTTCTGAGCTTAATGAAAAATAGCTTTCTCGAATATCAGAAGCTAAATCTCGATTCGTCTCAATCATATCCGAAAGCTTCATTAAATGATCGTGTATATCTTCAAAATAAATTCGATGTTCAGATATATCTTTAAATCGATTCGAATTAAGGATTCGATATAATAAATCACGAGTTGGTAAAATCGTCCTTCTTAATTTCGATAAATCCGATTTAATATCATATAATCTTTCTACAGCATTATTTACTTGTTTCTTTAATGGATCAATTTCTAGGTCTGATAGTTCGTCCTCCAAGCGATAAATTAGTGGAAAATAACTATCAACAAGCTCATCAATTATTCGATGAGTTAAATGAAGTGGACTCTTCGAAGCTCGACGATCTGACATAATATTATCTAAAACTAGTTGTACAGTCGGACTTTTATGCATATGAAATGTGATAACATAATGATCACTTACAAAAATATCCAGTTCCGTCTCCTCTAAGTCTATTTTATTTAATTCGTGCAATATTAAAAAATGATATCCTTCATAGTAGTCAAGTTTAGGTCGTTGTACGTATTCCAAACAATCTTCAATCGCTAAAGGATGAAAATTAAATTCGGTTGATAAAAGTTGAATCTCATCTTCGGTCGGTTCATCAATATCTACCCAATACCATAAGTAATTATTTGATTTTGCATCTGCAATTGTTATATTACGATCGATTACTTTATTTTTAGTTATTCCTATTACTTGTAACAAGTTATTACTCACCTTCTTTAGGCAATCAAATTATTTCACTACTAAATACTTTTTTTATTATATGGTAAAATGAAGAAAATTTCATTGAATAGTTCGATTAAAAAGTTTAATTTTAATATAAAAATAATAAGTAGAGGGTTTTAAAATGAACAAATATATAAACGAAAGTGTAAAAGAAATTCAAATCTCTGGTATTAGAAAATTTGCCCAAAAAATTGAAAAATATGACAATGTCATTGCATTAACATTAGGTCAACCTGATTTCCCAACTCCAGCACCTATTAAAGAAGCTGCTATTCATGCAATTAATCAAAATCAAACAGTCTATACTCCTAATGCAGGACTGCCTGCACTTAGAAATGCTGCTTCAAATTTTTTAAAGAAAAAATATTCTTTATCCTATGATCCAACGAACGAAGTAATCGTTACAGTAGGGGCTAGTCAAGCACTAGATGTTACATTCAGAACAATCCTTAACGATGAGTGTGAGGTTATTCTTCCTGCACCAATCTACCCTGGCTATGCACCCATTATTCAAACATGTGGTGCAAAACCAGTTTTTGTAGATACATCTAATAGTGGTTTTAAAATTACACCTGAATTATTAGAAGAACAGATCACTGAAAAAACACGTTGTATTGTTTTACCTTATCCAAATAACCCAACAGGTGTCACATTAACGAAAGAGGAACTTGAGAAATTAGCTAACTACTTATCTCAGAAAGACGTATTCATTTTATCAGATGAAATATATAGTGAGCTGACATATGATTCGTCTCATACTTCAATTGCAAATTACCCTGGAATGAGAGAAAAGACAATTGTCATAAACGGTCTTAGCAAATCACATTCTATGACTGGTTGGAGAATTGGTTTTATCTATGCGCCTGCTTATTTAGCTCAGGAAATCTTAAAAGTACACCAGTATAACGTATCATGCGCTACATCAATATCTCAATATGCAGCAATCACAGCATTAACAGATTGCATTGATTCTCCAATTGAAATGGCAAAGGAATATAAAATAAGACGTAATTATATGATTGATCGATTAGAAAAGATAGGGCTACCTTGTATTAAGCCAGAAGGTGCATTTTATTTATTCCCATCAATTAAAGAATTCAATATGCCATCCATGGAGTTCGCACTAAATCTAGTAGAAAAACATAATCTAGCGGTTATTCCAGGAGAAGCTTTTTCTGAATATGGAGATTCATATATTCGATTATCATATGCTTATTCAATGAAAGAACTAGAAATTGCATGTGATCGATTAGAAGAGTTTGTAACTAGTCTTAGAAATTAAAATAAAAAAGCAGGGGTGGATTTCTTAATCCTCCCCTGCCTTTTTATCTAGCTTGTATTACTCTTGTTTTAAATAACAAGTCCTGAATTGTTTTATGGTCTTTTCTAAATAACATTAAATAGACATTAACTATTAATGGTACACCTAAAAATAGAACTGATATTCCTGCTATAAAGATAAAACGGATGAAAAATAGTATCATTGTCGTTTCTTCATAGTTATCTTTTATCATTTTAATAGCTAAAAATCTTTGACCAAATGTCATCCCTTTATTAAATTGTGGAACAACTACAAATAATATGATCATAATAATTGAAATTACGATTAAATCGACCGTTGAATTTCCTGATGTAGAATTAAAACGACTTAATATCTTCTCTGGATTCATTGTAATAATAGCGATAATGATCCCATAAGCTACTGAAACGATAAACGTATCGAATAAAAACGCACTTAATCGTTGATAAAACTTTGCAAGTTGAAAATTTTGCACTTGTTAACCTCTATTCATTAAGTTATTGAATGTGGTGAGACGGATCGTATAAAGTATAAAGTGCTTGCGTTCCTTTTTCATCTAAACCATTTTTAGACAGTTCATCGTAGCATTTTTTTGCAAGTAAAAGTCCTGGTAGATTTAATTCCATCTTTTCAGCTTCTTCAATTGCGATTCCCATATCTTTTATAAAATGTTTAATATAGAATCCCGGCTCGAAATCTCCTTTTAAAACACGAGGTGCTAAATTAGATAATGACCAACTACCTGCTGCACCTGTAGAAATACTTCCTAATACTTTTTCACCGTCTAATCCTGCTGATGAAGCATATGCAAGTGCCTCACAAACGCCTAACATACCTGAAGCTATTGCAATCTGATTACACATTTTTACATGTTGTCCACTACCAGCATTTCCATGATACGCAATATTTTTTCCTAAAACATCAAATAATGTGGACATTTTATGAAAAGTTTCTTCTTCTCCACCAACCATAATCGCTAATCTAGCTTCTCTTGCCCCTAAATCTCCACCTGACACAGGTGCATCTAATGATGACATACTTACTGATTTTGTTAGCTCATCAATTTTTTTAGCTAAAGTTGGTGTCGAAGTTGTAAAATCGATAAATGTTGTCCCTTTTGAAGCCGATTGGATGATCCCATTATCGCCAAAATATACTTCCTCTAAGTCACTTGGATAGCCGACCATCGTACAAATAACCTGACAATTTGGTGCTAATTCTTTAGGTGTATCATACCAAGTTGCACCTAAATCAATTAATTCATTTGCTTTTTCTTTTGTACGGTTATAAATATGTAATTTTGCACCTGCATCGATTAAATGCTTTGCCATACTTTTACCCATAACGCCAATTCCGATAAATCCAACTTGTAAATCCTTTAAATTAATTGCTTCCATATTACACACTCCTCTTTTAACATCCATAAATAAACTAACATAAAAAATATTAATAAAAAAGCCTGAGCTATTCTTTTAAAAAAATAAGCAAACTAATCCTTATTTCAAATTAAATTTAGGTTATTTCAACACTAATTTGTTGACTCTAATAATGGAACTATCTATATTAAAAAAGTACATAAAAATGTATCTAATGCACCTAATATTTGGAGGTATTTTCATATGAAAAATGAACAATTTTTTGAAATGATTAAAGAACGAAACTCTACTCGAGTATTCGATTCTTCTACTGAAATCAGTAGCAGCGAAATTACTGAACTTCTTGATGCAGCAATGACTGCACCATCTGCTTGGAATTTACAACATTGGAAATTCGTTGTATTCCATGGTGAAAACGCGCAAGGTAAATTATTACCTGTTGCATATAACCAAGGTCAAATTAAAGATGCTTCATGTGTAATTGCTGTATTAGCCGATACACAATCAGCAAAAAATGTTGACTTAGTTTTTGGCCCTGCAGTGGAAGCTGGTTTTATGACTCAAGAAGCAAAAGACAAATTAAAAGCAAACGTTGAAAATGCTTATGCAACAGAGCAACGTAATCGTGAACAAGGTATCTTGAATTCTTCTCTTGCTGGTATGCAATTAATAATGGCTGCTTCTGCAAAAGGTTGGAACACTTGTGCAATCGGCGGATTTAACGAACAAGCGTTTAAAGAAACTTTCTTAACGGATGAACGCTATATTCCAACAATGTTGATTGCCATCGGTAAAGAAAAAGTACCTGGACATCATACAACACGTTTTTCTGCAAAAGAAATGTCTATTTGGATTTAATCATAAATGAAAAGTAAAAGGGATTCTGACAAAAGTCGGAGTCCCTTTTATGTCATTACGATTCATTAACAATGTTGCTCAACAGTAATGATTAATTTCTTAAGTAATTCTAGAGAAGAATCAATTGCTAATGAATAATATCTATGTGTGCCTTTTTGCTCAATTTGTACTAATTGATTATCACGCAATATTTTTAAATGATGTGATATAGCCGGTCTAGATAATGAAGTTTTTTCCGTAATTTCATTAACAGTTAGCGCTTCACCTTCTGATAACATTAAAATGATATCCTGTCTGTAAGGATCGCTTAACGCTTGGAACAAGGGAATACATTCTCTAAATACTTCAATTGCTTCTTTACTCAAATCTTCCACCTACTTTTATTATCCAAAAATAATCTTATTCGTTTAATAATTTAAACATACACTAAATTAAAGAAGCGAATTTGTCAACAGTAGGAATTTTTCGATTCAGTTTTTCATCTGTCTAAATACTTACATAATCTTAAAAATCTTAAAAATAAAACAACAGGTTTCCCTGTTGTTTATTGTTTTATTTTAGATGCTATTTACTAAGTTAACAACTTCTTCAGCTGTAGACATAGATAAAGCTTTTTCAGCTAATATCTCCATTTCAGCCTTAGAAAGCTTAGCCATTTGACTACGAGCAGGTAAGATTGAAGTAGCACTCATAGAGAATTCATGTAAGCCTAATCCAACAAGTAAAGGAATAGCTAATGCATCTCCAGCCATTTCTCCACACATTCCAGCCCATTTACCTTCTTTGTTTGCAGCATCGATTACCATTTTAACTAATCTTAAAATAGATGGGTTATATGGTTGATATAAATATGAAACCTGTTCATTCATGCGATCCGCAGCCATTGTATATTGGATTAAATCGTTAGTCCCGATACTAAAGAAATCAACTTCCTTAGCGAATACATCTGCTAAAACAGCAGAAGCAGGGATTTCTACCATCATACCAATTTCAATATTGTCGGATACTTGAACATTTTCTTTTACTAACTGTTCTTTTTCTTCTAATAAAACAGCCTTTGCAGCTCTGAACTCATCTAAAGTTGCAATCATAGGGAACATAATTTTTAAGTTACCATATACACTAGCACGAAGTAATGCACGTAATTGTGTACGGAATATTTCCTTCTGATCTAAACATAAACGAATCGCTCTGTAACCTAAGAAGGGGTTCATTTCTTTTGGTAAGTGTAAATAAGATAATTCTTTATCTCCACCGATATCTAGTGTTCTTACTACTACCGGTTTATCACCCATACTTTCAAGAACTGATTTGTATGATTCAAACTGCTCTTCTTCTGATGGGAAGTTATCGCGTCCCATATATAGGAACTCAGTACGGTAAAGGCCAACACCTTCACCACCATTATTGATAACGCCCTCTACATCATTAGGCGTACCAATGTTAGCTACTAACTCAACATGATGTCCATCTTTTGTTACAGTTGGCTCATTTTTCAGTTTAGCCCATTCAACTTTTTGAAGCTCGAATTTTTCTTTTTTAGCTTTATACTCTTCTAATTCTTCGTTCGAAGGATCTACTATTACATGACCATCTAATCCATCAACAATGACCATTACGCCATTTTCGATTTTACTTGTTACTTCTTTTGTCCCTACAACAGCAGGAATTTCAAGAGAACGAGCCATAATAGCTGAGTGAGATGTACGACCACCAATATCAGTTGTAAAACCTAATGCATATTTACGGTTTAATTGAGCTGTATCAGATGGTGTTAAATCTTCTGCGATAATAATTACTTCTTCAGTAATATTAGCAGGGTTAGAAATCGTAACGCCTAAAAGATGCGCCATTACACGTTTCGTAACATCGCGGATATCTGCAGCACGTTCCTTCATATATTCATTATCCATGCTTTCAAACATTTGAACGAACATTGAAGCAACTTCATTCATAGCAAAATCAGCGTTGACACTTTCAGACTTAATTTTATCTTTAACTGGGTTAACTAGCTCTGGATCATTTAAAACTAAGATGTGCGCAGAAAAGATTGCTGCTTTATCTTCTCCAAGTTCAGCATTTGCGTGATCACGAATTTTTTCTAATTCAGTGTTAGAAACTTGAATTGCATTGTCAAGTTTAGCAATTTCAGCATCAATATCTGAAATTTGTTTTTTAACAATGTTTAATTCAGGATTTTCTAAGCGAAATGCTTTTGCAATTGCAATTCCACTAGAAGCGGCAATACCTTTAATATGTAAAGACATTATTCGCCTAAACCTTCTTTTTTCATTGTATCATCGATTGCAGCGATAGCTTGTTCTGCATCTTCACCGTTAGCGCTAATTTTGATCTCAGTTCCTTGTTGAATACCTAAAGACATTACACCCATGATTGATTTTAAATTAACTGTTTTACCATTATACTCAAGATTGATATCAGAATTAAATTTACCTGCTACATTTACTAATAATGTTGCTGGACGAGCGTGGATTCCAGAATCAGCTGTTACTTTAAAAGTTTTTTCCATATTAATTTATCTCCTTTGTGATTAAATCTACATTTTTGGTATAGACGTTTGGCCTACTATAAATATTCTATTAAAAGGGGTGCATAGTGTCAACTATACTACCCCTTTTAAAATCAAACATTTTTCGTCTATTTAATTAGATTTATTTAATCTTAATGATGCCTACTTCACCTTTTGATTGCTTACCTGGTTTTTCAATTACAACTTGTTGTCCTTCAGCTAAGTTTGTAAATACAACAGGTGTAATTGTAGAAGGTGCATTTTCACGAATAAAGTGTAAATCAATTTTAACTAATTGTTGACCTTTTGTTACTTTCTCACCTTGTGATACCAGTACTTCAAAGCCTTCACCATTTAGTTTTACCGTATCAATACCAATATGGATTAAAATTTCTTTTCCACCATTTGATAAAATACCAATCGCATGTTTTGTTGGGAATACATTTACGATTTCGCCATCTACTGGAGAGACAACTGTACCTTCTGAAGGAATAATCGCAAATCCATCACCCATCATTTTTCCAGAAAATACCTGGTCTGGTACTTCTGTAATTGGGATTATTTCCCCTTCAATAGGATTAATAATCGCTTCTTCAATAGTAGTATCTACTGCTGAAGCTGTTTCTTTATGTGCTTCTTGACTAACAACTGGTGTTTTTCCAGTCATAATGTCTTTAATTTGTGATTTTAATGTATCTGATTTAGGTCCAAAAATAGCTTGAATATTATTTCCAACTTCAAGAACTCCAGCAGCACCTAATGATTTTAAACGATCTTTATTTACTTCATCTTTTGAATTTACTTGTACTCGTAATCGTGTGATACATGCATCTAATGAAGAAATATTACTTTTTCCACCTAATGCTTGTAAAATTTCATATGGTAATTCATTAGCTGGCGTATTACTTTTAGTATCTTCAGCGATTGCATCTTCACGTCCTGGAGTTTTTAAATCCCATTTTCTAATTGCAAATCGGAAACCGAAGTAGTAAATCACTGCTAATACTAAACCAACGATGATTACCCACCACCAGCCAGTTCTATTCGGTAAAACACCGAATAATAAGAAGTCGATTAGACCACCTGAGAAAGTCATACCAATTTTTACATTTAATAATTGCATTACCATAAATGATAAACCAGCAAAGATTGCGTGAATTCCGAATAATACTGGTGCAACAAATAAGAATGAGAACTCAATTGGTTCTGTAATACCTGTTAAGAAAGAAGTTAATGCTGCTGATGCTAAAATACCACCAGCGATTTTTTTGTTTTCAGGTTTTGCTTCATGATACATAGCTAGTGCAGCAGCAGGTAGACCAAACATCATGAATGGGAATTTACCTACCATGAATGTACCAGCAGTTAATTTTACTCCGTCTTTTAATTGAGCGAAGAAGATTTTTTGATCTCCGTGTACAACCATACCTGTTTTATCAGTATAAGAACCAAACTCAAACCAGAATGGAGCATAGAAAATATGATGTAAACCAAATGGTATTAATGAACGTTCAATAACTCCAAAAACGAATGCTGATAACGTTAAATTCGCATCGATCATATTATGCGAGAATGCGTTTAAGCCATGTTGGATTGGTGGCCAAATGAAACACATTAATATTCCAAGTACTACTGAGAATGCTGCTGTAGCAATTGGAACAAATCGTTTACCAGCGAAGAAACCTAAATAAGAAGGTAAATCAATTTCAAAGTATTTGTTATAAGCCCATGCAGCTACTAAACCAACGATAATCCCGCCAAATACACCTGTTTGAAGTGTAGGGATACCTAATACAAACGCATAGGATGGATCATCAAATTTAGCAATATTTAAAGCTTTATCTAAAACGACAAAATGTCCAATATCCTTGAACACGCTCATTGTTTTATTCATGATCAGGAATCCAACGATTGCTGCTAAACCTGCAACACCTTCTCCTCCTGCCAAACCAACGGCAACACCTACTGCAAATAATAATGACAGATTACCGAAAATGATGTCACCAGATTGTTCCATAACTTTTGCAACTAGTTGGAACCAGTGTGCGTCAAGAAATGGTAAGTACTTTAATGTTTGTGGATTTTGAAATGCATTACCGAATGCAAGTAACAATCCAGCAGCTGGTAAAATTGCAACTGGAAGCATAAGCGCTTTACCAACTTTTTGTAAAACTCCAAAGATTTTCTTAAACATTATAATCCTCCTTTTGTCCAAACAAAAAAGGCATGAGCAGAAAAAATGAGATTATTGAATCCTGGATATAGTTTCCCCTACCCAAGTATAATAATTCACATTTTTTCAACTCATGCCTGATCGAATCAGTAACACGTTTAATGTGTACAATATTCAATTATGTTTTTAATGATTTCGCTTTCATTATATCTATAGAATTTAAAAATATCAAGCCAAATTACCTATTTTTTAAAATATTTATTTTCTATGCTTAAAAGAACCAAATTTCTCATTAGGTTAATTGAATTATTAATTAATTTTACTTTGAACAAGCCGTTCTAAGTGTAAGGTTAAGTATATTACTTCGGCTTCGCTTGCCTTTTTATTTAATGAAGCTTGGATTGACTTTAAAATTTTCCATGCTAAGTCATAGCATACAGGATATTCTTTTTTTAAGATTATGCCCAGAGCTGGTGACTCTTCAGATGAATTACCATGAAATATACGATCAATTAAAAATCGTAAATGACGAACTAATCTTGAATAATGAATACTTTCTTTATCAATTTCAATTTTTAAATATTCTTCTATATAGATTACTAAATCTTTAATAATCTGAGAAAACTTATTTACATCCGACACAACTTCCATCGATAAATTACTAACGATATGAAGAGTTACAAACCCTACTTCTTCAATCGGTAAATTTATATCTATTTCTTTATTTATCAAATCAATAACTTCTTGTGCAATTTTAAAATACTCTGGATACATTGCTTTCGTTTCTTGTAGGAACGGATTATCAACATTATAGCCTTCTCTAATACGCTTGATCGCAAATATTAAGTGGTCTGTTAACCCAATATGAATTTGCTCATTTAAAGTACATCCCGTTCTTTCTGAAATTAAATAAATCGCCTGCTGCAGCGTACCCATTAATTTTTCATCCATAAAGTTGATTAATGATTTATATTGTTTTTGTTTTTGTTCATCTTTTAAGATAAACATTTTTTCTACTACACCTTCAGAAATTAAATCTCCTCTAGTTTTATTAAAACCGATGCCTTTACCTAGCAAAACTACTTCGGTATGATCGGGATTTTTCGCTATTAAAACATTATTATTAAGAACTTTTTTAATTGTATAACATACTGACATCTCTGACATTTTTTTTATCACCCCCAAGTTTAAAAAATCGCTTTTATATCATAACATAATTTTTCTGAAAAAGTTAAAACACAGTTTAAGTTTCATAATTTAATCATATTTTTTTGATAATCTATTATAGTAGGATAGAATATAAAAGTATAAATATAAATTGAGTAGGTGTTAAGAAAAATGATTAAGTTATTTGTTAGTGATCTGGATGGGACGATGTTTCACCAAGGTCAACTATTTGAACATGATGTAGAAGCATTAAAAACCCTTTTAGATCGCGGTGTTTTATTATGTTTTGCATCCGGACGTTTAGATTATGAAATCGTAAAAATTATGGAAAGCTTAGAAGGTAATTTTCACCGTATTAGTATGAATGGAACTTATATTTATTCAAATGATGGCGAAGCATTATTAGATGCAACCTTCCATCCAAGTGTAATCGATAAAGTTTACGAAATGATTTCACACGATAAATTTTTAATCTATGTAGCTGATAATTCAACATACTATATAGAAGAAAAAACCGATTTAGTAAGAGAAATTGAAAAGAACTCTAGCATGAATGCAGTTGAATTAAAAACACTAAAAACCGATTTAGGTAAATCGATTACTCCAAAAAAATATGTAGTTTTAGGTGAAGATGAGGACTTACTTGAGCTACAAAAAGAATTACAAAAAGAACTACCTGAATTTGTAACTTCTTTTATTTCTGCTAAAAATTGTTTAGATATCGTTCCAGTTAACGTAAGTAAAGGTTCAGCAATTCAAATACTAATCGAAAAATTAGGAATTAAACCTGATGAAATTGCTTGTATAGGTGATGCATACAATGATATCTCTATGTTTGAACTCACTCCTAATAGCTTTGCGATGGAAAATGCTGACGATGAAGTTAAGAAATATGCTTCGTATATCGTTCCTTCAGTAGCCGACGCAGTTAAAATTGTTTTACAAATTAAGTAAGAGGAAAGGGTGCTACTTGGAGCACCCTTTTTCTTATTGAATATTAATGTATCAGAGTCATATGAGTTAGTAGATTTCAGTAGTGGAAATCAACATCACTCTACTCCTTTTACGAAAATTTGGTAATTTAATTGACAAGGTTGTTTTTCACCAGTGTTAAAAAGAGTGCTTAAAAAAGCACTCTTTTTAACGGTCGATATCAATTGTAAAACGATAGCGATCAGCCCGGTAAATACAACTTACATATTCAAGTGGTATTCCTTCATTAATAAACGTTACTTGGTGTAATTCTAATGCTGGAGAATCCTCCGCCACCTCAAGAATTAATGAATCTTTTTCTGTCATTAAAGATGCTTTAATCCATTTTGTGGCTTTTTTTATTGAATAACCTAATGTAACTTCAAAATATTCATATAATGAATGATTTAATACTTTTTCATCAATTCGATTTACTAATTTTTTTGGTAGGTATGTTGTTTCGATTGCAATGGGATGATCATTTGCTAAACGACATCTTTCAATTTTAAAAATTTCAGAACCACTTTCAATTGATAACACTTCTGCCAAATATTCATCAGCTTCAATCGTTGAAAAGCCAAGTAGTTTATTTGTAGGGGTCAATCCTATGGATGTAATATCCTCAGAAAAACTCCTTAATGATTTTAGTGATTCCTCAACTTCAATCCCATCTTTTACTGAAACAAACGTACCAATTCCTCGTTTCCGACTTATTAATGATTCCTTTACAAGATTATTTAATGCTTGTCTTATTGTCATCCTGCTTACATTTAACATCTCACTCAATGTTTGCTCAGAGGGAATTCGCTCACCAGGTTTCCATTCTCCTGAGTTAATTTTAAGCTTTAAAATCTCTTGTATTTGAAAATAAATCGGTAACGGTGAATTTTTATCTAGTTTTAACATTATTTATTACAAAGTGAGTATGCTTCTTCATCAACAACAATCGTTACATTGTTGTGGTTTTGAAGTGCAGTAGCAGGACAGTTAATATCTAATTTTCCATTTAACATTTCCTTAACTGCTTCAGCCTTTTTGATGCCTGAAGCTACTAAAATGATCTCTTTCGCTCTCATAATTGACCCAATTCCCATAGTTACAGCATGTGTTGGGACATCTTCTTCATTTTCAAAATAAATTTTATTGGCGTTACGAGTTGATTCAGTAAGCTCTACAATATGAGTAGGTGTATCGAATGGTGTACCAGGCTCATTAAATGCAATATGGCCATTCTCACCAATTCCTAAAAGTTGTAAATCTACAGGATGCTTTTGTAGTAATTCCTCATAATTTTTACAAGCTTCTTCTAAATTTTTTGTATTTCCATTTGGTAGATGGTTTTCTTTAAAATTTAAATGGTTAAAAAGTTGTTCTGCCATATAAGTGTGGTAGCTTGTTTGATCATCTTCAGCAAGTCCAACATATTCATCAAGATTTACAGTAATGACGTTTGACACATCTGGTTTATGAATACGGAAAAGTTCATAAATACCTAGTGGAGATCCACCTGTAGCTAATCCTAATGTGAATTCCGCTTTCCCTTCAAATGCCTTTACCATTTTTTCATATGCTACTTTTGAAATTTCTTCTGCATTTTTTGCTACGATTACGTTCATAAAGTCACCTCATTCATATTTTTACCTTGTCTAGTTGTATCAATAACGAAGAAATCAGGAGTCATTTGCACAAAATCAGCGTCTTTACCTGGTTCTAATACGCCCTTATGTTTAAGACCAAACTCTTCAGCTTGGTTTATTGATGTCATTTGTACTGCCTCTTCAGGACTACAGCCAGTAAATGCCATAATGTTTCTGAATGCATCATCCATTTTCAAAATACTACCCGCAAGCGTTCCGTCTTCTAATCTTGCACTTTTATTTTTTACAAATACAGGTTGTCCACCTAATTCATATTTGCCGTCCTCTAACCCTTTTGCTCTCATCGCATCAGTAATTACACTTATTTTTTTAGCACCTTTTAGGCGATAAGCAAGCTTTACCATATCAGGATGAATATGAATTCCATCAGGTATCATTTCTACCATTACTCGGTCATCAAGTAATACATGTCCAACTGTTCCTGCTTCACGATGATGCATAGGTCTCATTTGGTTATACAAATGTGTAGCGTGGAAAATATTTCTACCTTCAAAATCTGAACGGATCGCATCAGAGTGACCTACTGTGCCAACTACATTTGTGCGTTCTAGCTCTTTTTCTAACTCTTTTGCACCTTCAACCTCAGGTGCATAAGTAACTAATTTGATTAATCCACCAGAAGCTTCTTGCCATTCTTTGAATAGTTCAACGTCAGGGTTAATAATGTACTCTAATGGTTGTGCTCCAGCTTTATTTTTATTAACAAACGGTCCTTCTAAATGAATATATTCAAAATGAGCGCCAAGTTTTTTAGCCTCGTTTAAAGACTTTAAAGCATTTTTAATATTTTCTTTAGATTGCGTCATTGTAGTCGGGAAGAATGTTGTTACTCCTTCCTTCATCATTTCTTTACTCATCGTTACCATTGAGTTTGGATCAGCATCCATTGCATCGACATCATATGCACCATGAATATGGACATCAATCATTCCAGGAATAATAACAGTTCCTTTTCCATCAATGATTTCTTCACCTTCATTTTCATAACCATTCATATGACCAACAGAAGAAATTTTTTCATTGTATCGAATATAACCATTTTCAATTACTTCTGTACCTGTGTATATTTTTACATTAATAATTGATTTCATTTACTCTCCTCTTTCCTTTGCTTAAGAAGTCTTCGCCAATACCCCAATATAGAAAGTAGTGTTTACTTAATCATCATTCACATTCATTTATATAAGTACCTTGATTTCTTCATAACTATTTTATGATATATACTCCTAGTTGTCTATACTACTTATAAGCAATTAACAAAAACGTCACAAATAATGACGGATTTAGTTTGCTTTTATCCTTTATACAAAAAAAGTAAAAGTATTGGTTCTTGTCCTTCAAGGATCTACCAATACTTCTTCTTTTTCAATATATAAACTATGACCATTTGTTGATAATTCGATATCTCCGAATTGGTCCGTTGTATATTGCTTAATTCCTAGGTGATTTAACCTCTTCATTACTGACCGATGTGGATGACCAAATAAGTTAAATTTATCATATGAAAGGATTGCGACTGTAGGATTTACAGCAAATAAAAACGCTTCTGAAGTTGATGTTGATGATCCATGATGCGGAATTTTTAGAACTTGAGCATTAATATTCTCATTTTTAATTAATCTTTTTTCAGTGTTTCTTTCAATATCACCAGTTAATAAAATTGAAATGTCATTATATTTAACCTTCAATACAATTGAACTGTTATTATTTGTATACGATTTTTTCCCGCTATTTAAAACAGTAATATCTACATTAGGGTCAAGCATTACTTTTTCATTTAACTTAGCAATACTAATTGGAATATTCTTCTGATACGCTTCTTTCTTATATAAGTAATAAGAATGTGAATTATATTTTTTCCCACTATCTAGGATTTTTGTTACCTTAACACTATTCATTACTTTTAATAACCCACCAATATGATCGATATCTGGATGTGTACTGACTAATAGATCAATCGCATTTATATGTAGTCGTCTAAGTTTTTTTATAACGACTCCACCATGTTCAACATCTCCTCCATCGATCAGTACAGTCTTACCATTTGGTAAAATCATAACCATGCTATCTCCTTGACCTACATCAAAAAAATAAATTAATAACGGGTGAGTAATATAGCCGTAATTTGTAGTTCTTGCTTCACTATTTATGTTATTACTAAAAAAAGCAGTAAAAAAAATAAAGATAGAAAATATGAGAGAGTATCGTTTTCGATTTTTGTTCATTCACACTTCCTCCTAACATTATTTTCTCATAGCCATTTCAAAAGTATGTATGATGCCCATAAAAATAAGTTGGAAATTGAGTATACTTCAAATTGGATTTGTAATTCAAATAAGTGTTAAAAATGCCCACTGCACAATAAAAAACTGTAAGCAATTTTTCGCTTACAGTCTTTTTTAGTTATTCAAATACTTCCTCTAGTTTTTTTACAACTAACAAGGAGTCACTAACTTGTAAAGTCGTTTGATTTGTAATATAAACTCCGTGCATTCCTAATTTTAAAGCAGGAGAAATTTCATTAATGAAATTATCGCCGATTGACACAATTTCATGTGGCATAACATTAAACTTATTCATGATATTTTTAAAATGGTTTTCTGTTTCTAATGGCTTCTTACCATCCGTAATTTCTAGATGAAATAAATCATTTAAATTAAGTAACTTCAATAATCTAGTTACATCTTCTCGATCAGAGTTCGTTAACAATACTATTTTTTTTGAATCCTTAACTTTTTCTAAAGCCTCTTTTAATCCTCTTATATAAGGAATATTAAACTCTTTTGTTGCCATATACTCTTTTGTTTTATCATAACAGTGATATACGTCTCTTGCACCGTAGTGATAAATTGCTACTAAAGGAATCCACCAACCATCACCTACTGGGATATATGGTAATTCATAATTAATTTTTTCAAGATATTTCTCTGGAAGTTCGTCTTTAGAAAGTAGTTGCCCTTCCCAAGTAAATACTTGTATTGGCTTCAATGTAATTGGATCTAACGATATGATTAAATCATTTTCTGAGTCATAAATTTTTCCAATTGTTAATGCGTGATCATAATCTTTTATTTTTTTATAATCCTTTAAAAAAGAATCACGCTTTTCTGAACTTATTTCATTAGCTAGTAATTTAGCATAGTAATCGTAGTGCTCAGTACCATCATACAAAGTACCATCTAAATCAAAAACTAATACTTTTGAATTCATTAATAAATTATGCATTTCCTACTCCTTAGCTGTCTTTGTCTTTTACGTCTAAAATAAAATCAAATGATTTTTGATCGTCATTTAATTTAAATTCATAAAATATTTTATACATACCTGCTTCAGGTAAATCAAGTTCATAGTTTACTTTTGAATGATTATTAGGATTACTAATTAGCTTAAAATATGTTCCTTCTTCATTCATAATATAAAATTGCTGATCTGTAAATTTAGAACGTTTTTTAAATTGATCAAAATCAAAAGTAATTTTACTCTTAGTTTTTGGAAGAATTGAAGTATATAGTAGAGAAACTCTATAATCATCAGTCTTTTTCGTTAAAATTGCTGTCGGAAATACTTCTTCTTTTTTGTCCTTTTGTTTTTGTAAAATCTTTGTATCAAGCGTTTGATTATTTAAAAATATACTAACATAATAAGGAATGTCTTTCTTAAAAGAATACTTAAATGTAAATTGATTATTTCCATTATATACTGGTTCAATGACTTTATAAGATTTTAATTGATCTGTCGTAATAAATATTCTGATTTTTTCGCGTTGTAACACATTCAAAGTTCTAGAGGATACGGTTACTTCTTGTGAATTTTTTTTAGTCGTAAGATTCCATTTTACCTTTTGAACTTTTAGGTGGCTAACCTGACTACCACTTGATAATATACTATGATTAACTAGGCGATTGCTAATTAATAGAATAATTAATATAGCTATACATAGAGCTGCAATAAAACGAAATTTCATAGATCATTCTCCCTTAACTAGTTAAAATTATTAATTTTTAGTTATCTCAAGAAAGCTGAAATTTAATTGTAAACTCTTTCATAATTTTATCACCTGTGCAATAATTAAAATTCGCCATAAATTATCTGTATTGGTTAATTTTGTCTATGAATATTTCTATATTTAATATGTACTACGTCCATCTTACTTTTTCCTTTAAGTAGTATACAAATAAGAATGTTTTTTATTTAAATGTAGAAACTAACATACTGATAATGGATGGGCTATTTACACACAGTTTTAAGGAGGAACATTAAATGAGTATACATATTGGTGCCGAACAAGGTGCAATTGCTGATAAAATTTTATTACCTGGGGACCCATTAAGAGCTAAATATATCGCAGAAACATTTTTAGAGGATGTTGTTTGTTATAATGATGTACGTGGAATGCTTGGTTTTACTGGTACATATAAAGGTCAAAGAATTTCCGTTCAAGGTACTGGAATGGGAGTACCTTCAATTGGTATTTATGTAAATGAACTGATTAATAGTTATGGTGTAAAAACTTTGATTCGCGTTGGTACATGTGGTGGACTTCAAAAGGATGTAAAAATTCGTGATGTCATAATTGCGATGACGACTTGTACAGATTCAAATATGAATCGTCAAACATTCCCTGGTTTCGATTATTCTCCATGTGCTAGCTTTGATTTATTAAAGAAAGCGTATGATGGTGCAGTGAATAAAGGGTTAAATGTTAAAGTAGGAAATATTTTAACTTCAGATCTTTTCTATCGAGATAGTATGGACATGTATGAAAAATTAGCTAATTACGGTGTTCTGGCTGTAGAAATGGAAACTACTGCATTATACACAATCGCAGCAAAACATAATGTAGACGCTCTTACTGTTTTAACTGTAAGTGATCATATCTTCACTGGTGAAGAAACATCTGCACAAGAAAGACAAACTACTTTTAATGACATGATTGTCATCGCTCTAGACGCAGCAATCGCATAATATAGCTAAAAAAACCTGGGATTATGATCTCAGGTTTTTTTAGCTTTTATAATATTCTTTTTATCAAAATCAAAAAAAGCCTAGAATATTTTTCCTGGCTCTTTAAAATAACTAAAATTTAAATTTATTAAATATTAGTGACCAAACGTCGTTTTTATACCACTTTACATCCAATCAAAGGTACAATAGCAATATCGAAAATCAAATTAAGGATGGTAAGGAATGAAGAAACAGCAATCAATTTTATTTTTCACCTGGATTGTAAGTATTATTGCAACACTAGGTAGTTTATCATTTTCAGTAATTAATCATTGGACACCTTGTTCATTATGCTGGTATCAGCGAATTTTTATGTACCCAATCGTTTTTATAATAGGAATCGCTTTTTATAAAAATAAAATAAAAGATGTTATTTATGTTTTACCTTTATCATTAATAGGTATGTGTATTTCAATCTATCATATTTTAATTCAAAAAGTTCCTGCACTTAAGGAAACAGCAACACAGTGTGGTCCGGTCCCTTGTACTGGAGATTATTTAAATTGGTTTGGATTCATTACAATTCCAATGCTGGCATTTGTTGCATTCCTACTTATTAATATTTGCTGCATAACTCTTTTACGAAAATCAAATTAAAATAATTCAAGCTGCTCGGTAGAAGATGGTCCAAACTCTATACCTAGCAGCTTCATTAACTGTTTAGCATTATCCGCTGCATCTCCACCAGAGTTATTATTAAACAGTATACAAATTTCTTTTGTGTTTTTTGATATCTGTTCAATTCGATCTACCCATTCGTATAATTCTTCTTCATTATATCGGTATAAATAACGTACCTCACGCCAATTATCTTGTCCATTATGATTCCAACCATATATATTTCTACCGTGGAAACGAATTAAAGTGAAATTTGGATTCGTAGGATGTAATACGATTGGTATGCTTCCATTACCTGCTTGTGGCTCATCACAAATTGAATGAATCCATCCTTCATCCTCCATAAACTTCAACGTTTGCTCATAAAACCTAGGATAAAACCATGACTGATTACGAAATTCTAAAATTGCAGGAAGACCTTTAAGTTTACTTTTCAAAGTTCTTAATAATTCAACATTTTCTTTTTTACAATTAAACCATGGTGGAAACTGAAATAATATACCTTTTAATTTATTCGCTTCAATTAAAGGCTGGATTGATTCCAAAAATGGCGTTAACAGTAAAATTTGTTCCTCTTTAGAATAGTTTTGCCTTGAATGGCCGGTGATTCCGCCATATGCTTTAACGATAAATGAAAAGTCAGTTGCTGTTTGATTTACCCATTT
Organism: Gottfriedia acidiceleris; assembly: GCF_050457485.1. Classification (GTDB taxonomy): domain Bacteria; phylum Bacillota; class Bacilli; order Bacillales; family Bacillaceae_G; genus Gottfriedia; species Gottfriedia acidiceleris_D. The sequence goes on along the minus strand of NZ_JBCMJM010000007.1, from coordinate 362,773 downwards.
TTGATAGTTTGATTGTGGCATAATACTATAATAGGAAGAATCAATTTCAACAATTGGAAAATGCATACAATATTGTCTCAATTTTTTTGAAGAGTGAATCCGATCAGGGTATAGACTATCATGATCGCCCCACCCAGTAACTCCAATTTTTATTTCCATACTTCTCTCCCATTAGTTCTTTCATTACTAATTAATTATTTCTAATTTTCATTAAAATAAACGAATTTGTTTGATATAATGACTACAGTATAATCTTATTTTAGTAGAAATTGGAGTATAGTGTAAATGATTAACGAGACAGTACAAGAACTAAAAAATAAAATAACCGAGCTTGAAGAAAAAGTAAAATCGTATGAAATAATTTTAAATACAATAACTTCCGGATCTATATTTTCAAATGAAACTCGTGAATTATCAAATTCAAATCATTTAACTAGAAATACAAGTTTATGTAATACAAATAATGAAACACTTCCATTACATACTAAATTCTCTAGCTTTTTATCTAATAGTCGAAGAACTTTGCAATCCATTTACGATGCTTTACCGCATCACATAGTATTTATCGATAAAGATGGGATCATTACGCTATATAACCAACAAGTTGCGATTGATTTTAGAATTACTAAATACGAATTAATCGGACGGCATATTAGAAATTTATTAAAAATAGACGATAAAGACATTTGTTTACTACAAACACTTTATTCAGGTGAAGAATTTTATAATAAGGAAATTTTAAATATTAACTATGGCATTATCAATACCCGTATTATTCGTGATATAAATGGGGAAATTTCGAGAGTAATTGGTGTTTTTCATAATTTAAACGAGGCAAGGGATTCTGAAAAGCTAGCAATGTCAGGTAGAATTGCTGCAGGTATAGCACATGAAGTCCGAAATCCACTTACAACTGTTAGAGGTTATTTACAATTCTTGCAAGAAGAAGCTCCACCTCAATATAAGCAATTGTTTAATGATTTATTGATTCCAGAATTAGATAGAGCAAATGGAATCATTACTGACTTTTTATCTATTACAAAGAATGCGAACTATAAACCAGAGCCTATTAATATTAATGATTTTTTATCGAATCACATAAAACAATTATTATTTAGCGAGACTGTTTTAAATAATGTTAATATTGAATACTACCTATCTGAGGAATTAACAGGAGCACATATTTTCTTTGATAAAAACCAACTTGTACAAGTTATTTTAAATTTATTTCATAATGCATTAGATGCAAAAAAAGAAGGTCTGCTTACAATTATTATATCAACTTACATTGAAAAGGATTTTATTTATATTGCATTAAAAGATGATGGATTAGGAATTCCACCTTCAGATTTACCATATATATTTGATCCATTCTTCTCAACTAAAGATGACGGTACTGGACTAGGTTTATCTTTAACTAAAAAACTAATCCAAAATCATAATGGTACTATATGCGTAATGAGCGATAATAATGGAACTACTTTTACAATTACATTACCAATTAAATAACAAATTTTTAATATTTTGTCTACAAACAAAGACCAAAACTTTGATGTTTTGGTCTTTGTTATTAAACAGATAATATGATTTTTCCAGTTGATTTTCTACTTTCTAATAGATCATGAGCAAGCTTACCATCTTTTAAAGGAAACACAGTAGGTTGTTGTACGATTAATTGTTTAGTTGCAATCCAATTAAATAGCTCATTACTTCTACGTAGTCTCTCTTCTTTTGAAATTAGAACATTCCACAAGTCTCCACCAGTTAGTGTTTTTGAAGTATCCATTAACATTCTTGGATCAATATGTACTGGATCCCCTCCAGCCATTCCATAAAATACAACTGTACCGTGGACTTTTGTTGCTTCAAAGCTATCCATTATTGTAGATCCTACTGATTCATATACAACATCTACACCATTTTTTTCTTTCGTAAACTCTTTTATTTGTGAAACCCAATTATCAGTATATAAAAATACTTCTTTCGCACCGATTGATAAAGCTTTTTCCCTTTTTTCTTGTGATGAGGTTAATCCGATTACCTCTCCACCTTTTAAAAGAATCATTTGAGTCAATAATTGACCAACACCACCTGCTACTGCATGAACAAGTGCAACATCACCTGCTTTTATTTTATAACTATCATTGATTAAATAATGTGCAGTTAACCCTTGTAGCATAATAGAAGCAGCAATTTCAAAATTAATTTCATCTGGAATTGGTACAATATGAGATTCCTTTGCAGCAACATACTCTGCATTCGAAAAAGGAACATCTGCAAACGCTACGCGATCTCCTACTTTATAGTCCGTTACATCAGAACCGACTTCGGTAATAATTCCAGAGCCTTCATACCCTAAAATATACGGAGGATCACCTGCTAAATGATAATTTCCTTTACGACGATAAATATCTGCAAAATTAACGCCTACAGCCTTCATTTCAACTAATACTTCATCGTTAGCAATTTTAGGTGTTGCTATTTCTTCGTATTTCAATACGTCTGATTGACCAAATTCTCTAAAAACAAGTGCTTTCATTTACATACTTCCTTACATTTTAAAATTCAAAGACAAAATCCTCATCTGTTAATTTTTCCACTGTAACTGCTTTTACATACCCATTACCTTTAACAGAGAAGAAATCATGATTTTTTGTATCCGTTTTTAAGCCATTTAAAACAATTGGATTAATATCTTCTTCATCAAAATAATAATCAAAACCTAAGTTCATTAACGCTTTGTTTGCATTATATCGAATAAACTTATTAACTTCATCTACTAAACCAATTGAAGAATAAATTTCGTCTGTATATTGTAACTCAATTTCATATAATTGAACTAATAATGACATTGTTTCATTGTAAAGTCGAGTTTTTTGTTCATCAGTAAATTGGTCATAAATTTGTTGCGCTAATATTCCTACAAATACACCGTGAATACTTTCATCACGTAAAATCAGATTAATAATCTCACCACTAGCAGTCATTTTACCTTGACCGGCTAAGTATAACGGGAAGAAAAATCCACTATAAAATAAGTAACTTTCTAAAAATACACTTGCAACCATTGCCATGTATAACTCTTCATCCGAAACATCACGCTTTAATAGATTTAAATAGTAAGAGGAAATTAATTCCGATTTTTTAGTTAAAATTGGATGCTCGTCCACCCATTTAAACAAATCTTCAATTTCATCTTCTGTAGCAAGAGTTGTAAAAATATGCGAATAGCTTTTTGCATGTACTTCTTCCATCGCACCCATAAATGCTAGTACACTTTTTGCTTGTAAATTTTTAAGGTGAACTAAGATTAAAGGCATACCTTCTCCGCCTTGCTTAGTATCTAATAAAGTTAGACCACCTAAAACCTTTTTAAATGCTGATTGTTCCTCTTTTGATAATGTATTCCAAGTATTTTTATCAGATGAAACGACAATTTCTTCTTCAGTCCAAAACTGCGATAGATTTTGCTTCCAAAATACTAAACTAAAATCATCTTCTTTTTTATTCCAGTTAACAGCTTTCATTCATATTTCCCCCTAATCATAAAGAAAGCTCGATAATATAGAACAATAGCAAAAGCATTCTATATTCGAGCTTTTCATTTTAGATCATTAAGTAATTTAATTTAGATTTCAATTTAGACTATTGAACTCTTTATATACTAAAGTCCAATACTAATTTTTTTATACTGAACAACTAATACATTCTTCAACACTTAATTTACGAGTACGTGTGTAATATAAACTCTTTAATCCTTTTTTATTAGCATAAATATAGTATCTAGCAAGCTCTCGCGTTGAGATATCACTGTTTACATATAGGATTGTACTAATACCTTGATCGACATGCTGCTGAATTTCAGCAATTAAGTCAATTAACTTAAATTGGTTAATATCATAAGCTGATTTATAATACCAGAAACTATTTTTTGATAAATATGGCATCGGATAATAAGTTGTTGAATTTGCGTAAGTTCTAGACTCTATAACATTTACAATCGGCATAACCGATGAAGTTGCATTTTGAATGTAGCTAATCGATTGTGTAGGCGCGATTGCTAAACGATAGCTGTTATATAATCCATACGCTTGTACTTGCTTACTTAATGTAACCCAGTCAAATTCATTTGGGATATAGATCCCATTAAATAATTCCTTTACCTTGTCAGTTTTAGGTTCAAATGATTTTGAAGTATACTTTTCAAAATAAGTACCTTTAGCATATTCACTCTTTTCAAAATCCTTAAACGTTTTACTAGTTTCTTTAGCAATTAGCATACTTTTTTCAATTGAATAAAAGTTTACCATCATAAAGAATGTATTCGCAAAATCTTTAGCCTCAGCACTTTCATATGAAATTCCATTTTTCGCTAAAAATCCATGCAAATTCATTGCACCTAGACCAACCGAATGAAGTTCTTCATTTGCCTTTTTCACTGTAGGTGCATTCTCTATTTCCGTCATATCTGTCACAGCTGTTAATGCCTCAATTCCAACATGAACAGATTCTCTGATCGCTTTATTTTCCATTACGTTTACAATGTTTAATGATCCTAAATTACAATTCACATCACGTTTGATCTGATCTTCTTCACCATAGTTATTGATGACTGATGTTTCTTGTAGTTGGAAAATTTCTGTACACAAATTAGACATTTTAATTTCGCCAATATCCTTTAATGCATGCTGCTGATTAGCATTACTTTTATACATCAAATATGGATAACCAGATTCTAACTGAATCGCAGCAATTTTTACTAAAAGATCACGTGCACTTAAATCTAGTTTTTTCTTTTTAACTCGCTCATTATTTAATAATTCTTCATATCTTTCATCTAGATCAAAATCATCTAAATGAATACCATACTCTTTATACACTGTATATGGAGCGAATACGTAGAATGGTTCATTTTTTTCTGCTAGTTCAAAGAATTTATTTGGAACAATTAAACCGATTGATAGTGATTGAATTCTACTTTTCTCATCGGCATTGATTTTTTTTGTATCAAGAAATTCAACTACGTCCCAGTGGAAAATATTTAAATATGATGCACCAGCACCTTTACGTTGTCCAAGCTGGTTAGCATATGAAAACGAATCTTCTAATAGCTTCATAACAGGAACAACACCACTTGCAGCGTTATCAATTTCTTTAATTTGCTCTCCACGCGCTCTAAGTTTTGATAGATTTAGTGCAACACCACCGCCGATTTTTGACAGTTGCATTGCTGTATTAATTTGAAATCCTATTGAATTTAAACTATCGTCCATTTCTAGTAAGAAACATGACACCAATTCGCCTCTTCTACTTCTTCCAGCATTTAAGAAAGTTGGAGTAGCTGGCTGATAGTTTTGTTGAATCATCATTTTTGCTAATTTCAATGCTTTTTCAATATTGCCTCTTCCTAAATATAGTGCAACGATCGCAACTCGATCTTCATATCCTTCTAAATAATGCTTTCCATCATTTGTTTTTAATGCGTAATCTTTAAAGAATTTTGATGCGGCCATATATGATTGAAAAGTGAATCCTGCATTGTATACTAACTCATATAATTTTTCTATTTCATCAAAGGAGTAATCCATCTCAACATTATAATAGTAGTTTTCTTGAATCATATAGTTTAAGCGTTCTTTTAAAGAAGAAAACTGAATCTTTTTATCTTCAACTTCTTTTAAGAAACAGAGAAGCGCTTCTTTATCTTTTGCGAGATCAAAAAAACCATCTTTTTTAATCGTCAATTCATTATTCAGCTCAATATGTCTCAAGCTTTTCCACTCCCTCAATAAAATATTGTACATCTCGACTTGTCCCTGACAGTTCAAACTTTGATAACACTGGAACTTGATAGTCTGATGCTATTTTATCTGCACTTGCTGCAAAAGAATCTCCCCAGTTTTTATTACCACTTGCACTGACTGCTTTTAAATACTTCGAATTACTCTCCAAAAAAGTACTTACGTTTTCAGGTACGCTACCAAATCCTGTAGTATAGGTTACGAGAATATACGGTACTTCAATTTTTAGTCCATCTTTTATTTGGATTGACGGCATTCTAACTTTATTGACAAATCGCTTAACATTGCCAGTCATTGAACTGTAAACTATCACCATATTATCACCCTCGTTAATATGTAAGAATATTGAAAATACTTATATTATATACCTACATATTGTATTACCTTTTTAGAACAAACACAACATATAGGTACTGAATTTAGAAAATAAACATTTCGACAATATGTCTCGAAATAAAACAATATATGAAATTTAACAAATTATGGAGAAGAGTGCAATAAAGTGTAAAACGATTTTTTTGTCAAATGAGGTCATAACATTTTCACAAAAAAAGTACTCATTAACACCTTGCGAAATAAGAAAAAAAGCTAAAAAAACTTTTTTTTTTCGCAAACTTTTAATGAGTACATGATTAAAATAATATAATTTTGACTTTAATTTTTAACAAAAATAGTTAACTTCTAGCTTCTGCCAAGTAAGTATAAATTGCATGGCCACCATGCTGAGCGATTCCACGAAAGTGCTTAAAATCCTCGCGATTAACGATTATTTGTCTAAATGTTAAAAAATCATCTTTTGTAACGCTAATTTCTGAAATCTCACCTTTAGCTAGCTGATCAATCAAATTGATAAATTCATTTTGTTCCATATAATCACCCTTTATTATTTTGATCGTTTTTTTTGATGGCTACAAGAAATAAACTTCAATTCTAACATTAACAAAGAATGTACTTAATGGAAACTAAATCGTCACATCAAGAATTTTTTCTGTAACAGCTAAATTCATATTTTTATTATTTACTAAAATTACTTCACTTTTTCCATCTTTTAAAACTAAAAATGCTTTAGGAATTACTTCTACTCCTGTTCCAATACTCGCAAACTCGTATGATGAATGAGCTTCGCCAAGCGCTAAAATCATTTCAAAAAATGGTACTAAAATAATGTTTTCAAAAAATAAAATTGGATCACCTATAAGCGTATTACTACTTACTAAATTTTTAATTTCATTTGAAATTTCTACTTCAAACTCTTCAAACCATTCTTTCAACAAACTAACCTCCTGAAAGTGCTACAACCATTTTTGCCTTTCAAAAGGTTTTTAAACATAATTTCTTATGAAAAAAGACAAAATTGTATAAAAATTTAAATTTTCTCTTTACCTTTAAACCGTTTTCATGCATTATAGAAGGTGTCAAGTCAAAACTTTGTTAGGAGATACGCTCATGAAAATTGCAGAAGCAGGAAATATCATTGAGTTTAAACAGGGGTTGAAAGGTAGAGTACAAAAAGTTAATAAAAATTCTGTCATTGTTGACATATCCATAATGGAAAACTTCAGAGATTTAGAAATGGAACCGCTAACAGTCGTAAACCATAAAAATTATAAAATAGTAAGAACAGCGGAATAGTTTATAAATAGTAGATTCTGCTTATATTCATATTTTAAAAGGTTCGAACTACATAGATTTCGATTCTATTAAAATTTTATTAGAATTCTTTACCAAATCAGTCTCAGGTCCCGTGTATATCACGGGACTTTTTTTTATGATTACAAATGAAAATGTGATAAGTGATATGCACGAAAAAAATCTGGTACCAATCACTCTTTAGTAAAGGAGATGGCTATTTTGTTTCTTTGTCCAATTCTTTAAACGATTTTACTTTATCATGTGGCTGATGGTTCGACTTTCTTTCATTCCAAAATCGTTCCTTTTCTTTTTTTGATTTTGTCATTTTCATACCTCCTAAAAATAATCAATTTCTTGCCATCTTATCATTTCACAAAAAATGAAAATATATGTTAATTATTTTTAGAAGGATTGAGCAAGAAAATCGTATAAAAACTTTAAGATCTTTCTCTTGAATTTTAAAGCGAGCATCCTATGGTTAAAATGTGCATTCTTCTTAGAGAAAAAACGCCATCAAAAGATTGAAAATTCGGATTATACATATTTATCACTTTATCACGATCTATAGAAAGGAAGGTAGCTAATGAACTTTTTAACTAAGTTTAGTTTAAAAAACTCTGTAGCAATATTTATTATTTCGTTTTTATTAATATTTGGAGGATTATATTCTTATTCAAAATTAAAAGTTGAAGAGCTTCCAAATATTGAATTTCCAGCAATCTCTGTTCAAGTAGTTTACCCTGGTACAGCACCAGATGATATAAATGAGCAGATTACAACAAAACTTGAAAATTCATTTAAATCAATCGAAGGAATTAAGACACTTTCAAGCTCTTCTTTCGAAAGCGTTTCTGTTATTAATTTAGAATTTCCATTTAATACGGATATGGATAAAGTTGAACAACAAATAAATACAACTTTAAAGGACGCTGGATTACCTGAAAATGTAACAACAAAAGTAGACCGGTTTTCGTTCGGATCATTCCCTATTTATTACCTCTCTATGTTTTCAAAAGATGGTTCAAATATTGAATCAACTTTAAACGACGAAATTGTACCAGCTTTAAATAAAATTGAAGGTGTAAATAGCGTTTCGATAGGTGGAGGAAAATCTACTTCCCTATCAATCGAAGTTGATAAGCAAAAAATTGCAAATTTTGGACTTTCTTTATCAAGTATAAAAGATCAAATTAATGCAAAATTCCTATCCTTCCCTGCTGGAAAAATAACTGATGGCGATATTAAAATTCCAATTCGTGTCGAAGAAAAATTAGATACACTTCAAAAACTAAAGGATTTAGAGTTACAACCTGCATCTTTTATTTCTTCCGCACCAAATCAAAATGCTCAAACTCCGAAAGTTTTATTAGGAGAAATCGCTAAAATTGAATCAGTAGACTCTAAAGATGAATTAATTCGTTATAACGAAAACGATGCTATTTCAATGGCAATAACGAAAAAACAAGATGCAAATACAGTTGAAGTAGCTGACAAAGTAATAAACGTACTAGATAAGTACAAAAATGAAATTTCATATAAAGTGGGTTATAGTTCTGCTGAAGGCGTAAAGTCATCTGTTGAATCTTTAATTAAAGAAGGTTTATTAGGCGCATTATTCGCCTCATTAGCAGTATTGATTTTCTTACGTAATTTCAGAGCTACATTTATTGCTATTATATCGATACCTTTATCATTATTAATTACATCGATTTTCTTACTTAAATTAGATATAACATTAAATATTATGACGCTAGGTGGTATGGCAGTTGCAGTAGGGCGTGTAGTGGACGATAGTATCGTTGTAATTGAAAATATTTTCCGAAGAATACGTAAATCAAAAGAAGGCATTTCAAATAATTTAATTTTATCTTCAACAAAAGAAATATTAAAAGCAGTCACATCTTCTACTATTACTACAATTGTAGTTTTCTTACCTTTAGGTGTTGTAGGTGGATTTACCAGTAAAATATTCCTACCTTTTGCTTTAACAATTGTTTTTTCTTTACTTGCTTCATTATTAGTTTCGATTACGATCGTTCCAATATTAGGACGCTATGCATTTAAAAAAGTGCCACCTGAAGAAAAAGAAGAAAAAATTCAAGTTTGGTACGGTAAAGTGATTGAAAAATCTTTAAATCGCAAATGGATTATCATTATACTAGCTATTGTATTACTTGCAGGTTCTTTCTCTTTAGTAGGTAGACTTGGTTTTACATTTATTCCTAATGAATCTTCACGATCTATCATTGCTTCATTAGAACTTCCATCCTCAACATCATTAGAAAAAACAAATGAAGTTTCATTAAAAATGGAAAAGATGTTCTTAAATATGAAGGAAGTGCAAGAAGTTTCTACTGGTGTTGGTAGCCGGGACTTTATGACAGGCCTAAAAACTGAGAATAAAGCTAGTTATTTTATTAATTTAAAACAAAGTGCAGATGTTGATCAATTTATTAAAGATACAAAAAGTAAAATGGAGAAAGTAGCAGCTTCAGAAGTTCAAGGTGCTAAAGTAGGATTACAAGAAAACTCTTCTGGTGGGCCACCATCAAATAATAATGTTGACATCAATTTATATTCTAATAACTTAGTTGCACTTCAAGAAAGTGCAAAAAAAGTTGAAGACTATATGAAAAAGAATGATCACCTAAAATATGTTACAAATAATTTCTCTGAAAAACAAAAACAAGTTATTGTTTCAGTTGATGAGAAAAAAGTTTCTGAAAATGGTCTCTCCGCTAGCATGATCTTAGGTTTAGTTGCAGACCAAACAAACCCAGTCAATATGGGAACATTAAAAATTGATGGTAAAGACCAAAATGTGCAATTAACTTATAATAAAGAACTCCAATCCGTAGAGGATATTAAAAATATTAAATTGCTTGGTAAATTAGGACCAATTAAATTATCAGATGTAGCCGAAGTTAAAGTAGTTGAAACATATTCTGCCATTCAAAAATTAGATGGTAAAGTATTTGCGAAGGTTTCTGCTCAAATAAAAGGAAAAGACATTGCAAAAGTAACAAATGAAGTAATCAATGATGTGAAAAAAGATGTAGACATACCATCTGATGTAACTTTAAAAGGTGGCGGCGGTAGTGATGATACTACTCAAACATTTAAAGACTTAGGTGTTGCAATGGGAGTTGCAATCGGATTAGTTTATTTAACGATGTTAATTACTTTTGGAAAAGCTCGAATTCCATTTATTATTTTGTCTGCATTAGTATTTGTACCAATCGGTTCATTCGTTGCACTATTCCTAGCAGGCGAACCGCTTTCAATTAGTGTAATGATTGGTTTACTAATGTTAATTGGGATTGTTACAACAAATGCAATCGTACTAGTCGATCGAATCGGACAAAATATAGAACAAAAAAGATTACCTCTTCGCCAAGCGATCATCGAGGGAGGTAAAACACGTCTGAGACCTATATTAATGACCGCATTTGCTACAATAGCTGCTTTACTCCCTTTAGCATTAACAAAGTCTAGTGGTACACTTATTTCGAAAGGATTAGCTATTACAGTAATTGGTGGTTTAACTTCTTCGACTTTATTAACGTTAGTATTTATTCCGGTTGTATATGAACTGTTCTTTACTAAAAGATCAAAGAAGCATGCTAATTCTTTAACTGCCAAAGTAGTTAATAATTAATTTGAAGAGAAAGGTTAATCCTTTCTCTTTTTGCTTTCTTCTTTAATTGTACTTTATCGGCCTAAGAATCCTTTCCTCATGATTTATAACCAATATAAAAACTCCGACTTTTAAAAAGTCGGAGTTTTTCCTTATAAATTTTGATCGTTAACTCCTACTAGCCATTTTCTAACAGGTTCTAGTGTTTCCTCAATACAACCATCATTAAATGGAGATTCAAGTTTAGCCTCTTTAACTAAGCCTAAAAATGATTTACTTCCCCCTAATTGGCAAAGTCCAACATAATCGGACCACGCTGAATTTCGGTCTTCATGCATTTTATTCCAAAATTGTAATGCACAAATTTGAGCTAAAGTATAGTCAATATAATAGAATGGTGATTGGTAAATATGCCCCTGTCTTTGCCATAAACCACCCTTTTCTAAATAACTATTTCCATCATTTGCTCGATGAGGTAAATATTTTTCTTCTATTTTCTTCCAAAGTCCGTGACGTTCCTCAGGTGTTAAATCGGGATTTGCGTAGATTTCATGCTGGAATTCATCTACTGCCACACCATAACTAATAAATGTAATTGCACTACTTAAATGTGTAAAATAATATTTTTGGGTATCTTCCTTAAAGAATTCTTCTTGCCAAGGCCATGTGAAAAATTCCATACTCATTGAATGAATCTCACACGCCTCAAAAGTTGGCCAGTTATACTCAGGAGTTTCAAATTTACGACTTTCATAAACTTGGAATGCATGACCAGCTTCATGTGTTAATACGTCAATGTCACCAGATGTTCCGTTGAAATTCGAGAAAATAAAAGGAGCCTTATAGTTTGGAATATAAGTACAATATCCCCCACCTTGTTTTCCTTCCTTAGCAACTAAGTCTAGTAAATTTTCTTTTAACATAAAATTGAAAAATTCACTTGTTTCTTTCGATAATTCATCATACATTTTTTTACCATTCTCAATAATCCATTCAGGATTACCTTTAGGTGTTGCATTACCAGTTACAAATTCGAATTTATCGTCATAGTAATAAAGTTGTTCTACACCAATTCGATTAGCTTGTCGTTCTCTTAATTCGGTAGCGATTGGAACAATTGTTTCAAGAACTTGCTCTCTAAACTTCTTAACATCATTTGCATCGTAATCTGTCCTCATCATACGAGCATATCCTAGTTCAATAAAGTTCGAGAAACCAAGTTTGTTTGCAATACGAGTTCGGATTTTTACTAATTTATCGTAAATCTCATCAAATTTATCTTGATTCTCCGAGAAGTATCCAAAGTATGTATCGTAAGCTGTCTTTCTAACCTCTCGATCTTTATCCTCGAAATGTGCTGAAATTTGTGCTAACGTTTTCACTTCTCCATAAAACTGAAGTTTAGCAGCCGCTACTAACTTAGCATATTCAGTCGTTAGTTTATTTTCTTCCTGTAAATCCGGAATTACTTCTTCACTTAAAATTTTCACTTCACATTCAGCTAAAGCAAATAATTGATGGCCATATTTTTCTTCAAGTTGCTCTCTAAATGGAGAACCGATTAATGCTTTATAATACTGTTGCCCATATGATTGGACAATTGGAGTGTTCTCATCAAAAAACGCTTGCTCATCCTCATAAAACTTATCGTTTGTATCAACCGAATGGCGAACTGCACATAAATTTTCCATTGTTGAAAATTCATTCCTTAAATCATTGATTTCATTCATTGCTAATTCTTGTTCGTAGACCGTTGAAGCATCATAAAAATTTTGTAGTGAACGTTTAAATTGTTCCCCAAAGTTCTTAATACTTGGTCTAGAATAATGGTAATCTTGAAAACCCATGTTAATCCCTCCATTTTTTGTGATATTGCTATTATATAAAAAATCTTCCTGTAAAAAAACCTAAATCTAAATAAATTTCTGAAAATTTAAAAATTTTTTCACTTAAAATCCTACAATATAATTACAAAGAAACTAGTTTTTAGCAGCATATATAGTTGTAAATACAAATTAATTTAAACGATAATTGTTTGAAAATAAAAAAAAGCCCCATCAAATGAGAGCTTTTTTAGTTAGACCCATGGTATCCAATTTTCTTCAATAAGTGAATTAAGAAATTTTTTTCTTCATTAGATAGATCACTCATTTGTTCATGTAAAAATTCTTCGTGCACAGGAAATATTTCTTCCATCAGTTTATTTCCACTTTCAGTTATTTCTGCATAAATTACTCGACGATCTGCACTACAAGGATTTCGATAAACTAGACCCTTTTTCTCGAGTTTATCTACAACATAAGTAATACTGCCACTTGCAATTAATATTTTTTCTCCAATATGTTGAAGTGGTTGATTTCCTTTATGATACAAGAGCTCTAGCACTGCAAATTCAGTTGGATTTAAATTAAAACTAGCAATTGATTTGTTTGCAGAATCATTTATCTTTCTATGAGCTCGCGATAATACAATAAATAGCTTTAAAGAAAGCTCTATATCTTTTCTATTTGTCTCTTCCATAATAATACCCCTTCAATTTCTTTTACATTGCTCATTCTATATTATTATTTTACACTTATTAATCAATCTTAAGATTATTTCAATGAAAATGACTTATTTAATTCCGATAGCAATTTTTTTTGGTATGAAATAATTAACTCGTCCAATTCTTGACTGGCCTTTAAGGTCAAATGTTCATTTAACCCTTTAGTTTCCGCAAAAAATACCATTTCTTCCCTTTTTAATGAAATAGATAATAATAAACGGCTGAGTTGATATTCATTCATTAGACTGATTCCCTTCTACAGGATGTTTTTTAACAAACCTTTTCATTCTTAATCGAATTAATTTCTATTATTCATTCTATCTAAATTATTTAAAATAGATACAATATGAAACCTACTAAGCAAAATTACCTAGTAGGTTTATTTATTTTATGAAATAGCGCTTTTTTCTATCGTTCTTACTTATAAATTAGACGACTTTTTATTAAATCCTGCTTAAAATGATTAATTTTGATTTAAGTGAAATTGTATAGACACTTTTATATAAAGTTAATTAAATTGTAGCTATGAACAAATTTTATTGCTCAATTCCTTTATATACAGTATACTCTAAAAAAATTTTATTTAGCAAAACCTTCTAGAAATGATCAATTTTAAAAAATAGTATAATTTTATTATAAAATAAAAAAGCTGAAATGTAATGGAATTTATTTACCACTACTATTTCAGCTTTTTTCGCTTTTATTTAGTTGCCTGCTTTTATTTTATGACCTTGAATCATCATTAGTTTTACTTTATAACTTATTAAAAATTCAATTCCTTCTAGCCACTTCTTCGTTTCTAGTGGGCTTCTTCCCCAAACAGTGATCCCGTGATTTCTAACAAGAACAGCCCCAAAATCCTTTGTTAAAAATGGAGTGTATGCACGTTTAAAAGTTTCCATGTCTTGTGCATTCTCAATGATTGGAACTGTTATTTTATTTTCAAAATAAGAACTTGTTAATATATGAATCATTTCATTATTTTCAAGTTCTACCTGCCCCTCACCACCAAATAATTCAGAAATAACATTATTATCTACGGTATGTACATGGAGCACACAATTAGCAGATGTTTTTTCGTAAATATTTGCATGAACTAAAGTTTCAAGTGATGGCTTTAATACCGTATCAAATACTGGTTCACCAAGATTATTAACTACTATAAATTCTTCATCACAGCGTGCTCTCTTATCCTTTTCATCAGCTGTTACAAGAAATAATAATGGATCGTCTGAAATTTTCATAGACAAGTTTCCACTAGTACCATAAAACCAATCTCTTTTAGCCAAATCACATTTAATATTCGCAAGCTTTTTCCATTGTTCTAAAAATAAACTCATATTTACACCTCCACTTATTTAGACTATCTATTTGGACACCGTTAAAAATTCAAACTATTCATACTATTTAATAAAATTATGTCATGTGACGGTGTTCATTGTCAATAGTTCTAAGTAAATGAACAATCATCAATTTTCTACAACTTTTATCCATTTTTGATAGTAATTAATGATTTAATACTTTTTTTACATCCTGATTTGACAGCACTCCTATTTTATTACACAAATAAGTGAAAAATAAGACTTTCTTACTCATATTGTTTATCCTTTCTTTCCCAAGGGAAACTTTTTTGTATTTAGTAAATCATATGTCTTTTTTATAAAAAATGTGAAGAAAATCTACTATAAAATATGGTAAGTTTCAGTTAGACGAAATCACTTTAAGGCGTTAAGTATTTTGGAGAAGGACGGACTAAAATACCCTAATAAATAAGTAATTTGATATTTGGATCGCTTCTTTTCATCATTCATTTTCTATTTCGCTTTTGAAAATTTAGTAATCTCAATATTTTATGATAAAATAAATCGATAATAATTTAGAACGAGGTATATAAATGAACATTGTTTTAGCAACATTAAATGCAAAATATATCCATACTAATTTGGGAATTCGATACATTAAAGCGTATGCTCAGCCTGAATATGATATAGAGCTTGCAGAATATACAATAAAAGACCCAAGTCTTAACATCATCACTGACTTATATAAACGCAAGCCAAAAATACTTGGTTTTAGCTGTTATATTTGGAATATCGAACAAACAATTGAAGTCATCCGTATGTATAAAAAAATTGATCCTTCCGTTATTATTTTTGTTGGCGGACCAGAAGTAAGCTATGATGTGAATTATTGGTTAGATCGCGTAAAGGAAATTGACATCATTACGATTGGGGAAGGAGAAATTACTGTTAAGAAATTAATTAAAGCTATTGAAAATGGGAATGATTTCACTTCCATAAATGGCATTGGTTATCGAGATGAAGGAAAAAATATCATTAAACCGCAAACCGAAAAATTAGATTTAACAACTATTCCTTCCCCATATCGCTTTAAAGAAGATTTACCTTTTCTAAGTAAAAGAATTCAATATATCGAAACAAGCCGAGGTTGCCCATTTAATTGCCAGTTTTGTTTATCTTCTATTGAAGTTGGGGTGCGATATTTTAATCGAGAGGTTATCAAAGACGATATTCGTTACCTAATGGCAAATGGAGCTAAGGTTTTTAAATTCGTAGACAGAACTTTTAACATAAGTCGTAGTTATGCAATGGATATGTTCCAATTTTTAATTGACGAACATGTGGAAGGAACGGTATTCCAGTTTGAAATTACTGGTGATATTATGCGACCAGAAGTCATCGAATTTTTAAATCAAAATGCTCCAAAAGGCTTATTCCGATTTGAAATAGGTGTTCAATCTACAAATGATGCTACTAACGAACTAGTTATGAGAAGACAAAACTTTGAAAAACTTTGCAGAACTGTCACACTTGTACGAGATGGCGAAAAAATAGATCAACATTTAGATTTAATTGCTGGTTTACCTGAAGAGGATTACAATTCATTTCGTCAAACATTCAATGACGTTTTTGCTTTAAGGCCAGAAGAGTTGCAACTAGGATTCTTAAAAATGCTAAGAGGCACTGGAGTACGACTAAGAGCGCATGAACATGATTATGTTTATATGGATTATGCTCCGTACGAAGTATTAGGTAATAATGTACTATCATTCGATGATATTGTAAAAATTAAGCAAGTTGAAGACGTACTTGAAAAATATTGGAATGACCATCGAACAAATAATACGATAGAATATTTAATTAAAAATGAGTTTGAAAGTCCATTTGATTTCTTCCAATTATTTGGTTCATATTGGGAAGAAAGAGGTTGGTCAAGAATCGGCCACCAGCTTGAAGATTTATTTAAGCGTCTTAATGAGTTTTTAACTCAATATCAAATCAAAAACGATACAATCGTTAAAGATATTATGAAAATTGATTATTATTTAAATCATAAATATAAACCGCGTAAACCTTGGTGGGACGAAGTAACAAACCATGATTTTGCGAAGGATATTTATAAACGAATTATCGAAAATCCTGAATATTTAGGCTCAGATTTTATTACACTTAATCTAAATGAAAAAGAAATTTATAAGCATACAATGATTGAATCACTTTCATTTGATATCGAACATTTCTTACTAACTGGAGAGTATAGAACTGGTAATTATGCGATGCTAGTTTATTTCTCACCTAAAACATTATCGCCTTCATTTTTTACAATAGAAGCATAAGTAAAAGAGGACAATATTCATTTTGGATATTGTCCTTTTTGTATTGATTTTACTATTTAGCAAATAATAATTGGTAAGTAGAGGTGATATATAATGAAGAAAAAAAATGAGAAAACCAAAATTGATTCGCCGGTAATGAATGATACTTTACCCCATATTTCAAATTTCCCTTCTTTTAAAGGGACAAACATTAAAATGGAAGAGCCTTTTGTAAATTCAAAGGGGGTAGTAATTGGAGATAGTAAGTATAGCTCTCCTAACTCTCCAATAAATAATTGGTCTGACGATGTTGATCCATCTGTTATGGCAGGCGACGAGTGGGTTCATCCAACTAATGATATTGGTTGGGCAAGTGCAGAAAACACAGACTTATTAGAATCAAGAAAACGAGAACAGCCTGCAAAACAATTTATGCATCCACAGCACGAAACGAAAGACTGATGAAGTACAAGATTAGGGGATAGGAAGAAAGTATCATTTCTCCTATCCCCTATTTTTTCTTTAAAATAGTCCGATATTAATATCGCCCTTTTTTTGGACTAGTAGCATATGTAATTGCGCTCTGTGGTGAGTGAAGTGGACTAATATCTCTAATAACCACTCAAATTTTGAATATTGAAGACCCCAATATGAAGTAGTTTTTTCAACTAAATCTTTTTCTTTCAAATTAAAATAGAATTCCTTTAATTCATGAAAGTTTTTTTGTAATAAACTTTTCATTTCAACTAGTGATTTACATTCAACCCCGGTATAGTATTTAACCATTATTTCTTGACTAGCACCGCTCATAATTTCCATATCAGCACCAATAAGCTCACATAGATGTTGGACTAACTCCCCCATCGATTTCTTGTCCTTAACCGGTCGGAACGTTAAATCTTCCTCATTAATTAAATCAATCATTTCTAAAACACTCTTTACACATAAACTCAATTGATGAATCACATTCTCAATATACATAAGTTTTGTGGGACAAGAATGGCGGAATAGTTCTAGTTCAATCCCTCAAATAACTTCCAACCTTCTCCCATTTCCTCCCTTCCTGCTTAAACTCTACCTTTTTTTCGTCATATCACCATTCCTTACTGAATAGACTTGTACAATAAAGGAGGGATCCTGATGAGAACATTGGCTTGGCATGAAACCTTAGAATTACATGAAATTGTTGCAACAACTACTTACTACTTATATAAGCTTAAAACAAATATAAAAAATATAACAGATTCTGGATTAAAAGAGTTATATAAAACTTCTATTACATTGTTTGAAAATAACTTACGGGATTTACTAAAATTTATGAGCAATATAACGATTGGGGACAGGGATGCAGCAAGCGATAAATTAGCAAGCGAAATGAGTGCAGAAGATTTATTATCAGCAACAAAAGTATTAACAAAAATGTATGCACATGCAACTACAGAAACAGCTACTCCTGATTTAAATAATTTATTTATTAAACATCTAGTATCGGTGAACAATTTGCATACGCAAATTTTTAGCTATTTATCAAAACAAGGTCAATATTCCGTATTTAATATTAATAAGTTAATCGAAAACGATGCTAAAAAAGCTATGGATGTCATAAATATGCCGTATTAAAAAATGGACGTAATAGAACGTCCATTTTTTAATCTTTATTGAAGTTTTTATTAGATAAGTCAGTAACCTTTTCAGCTGCTATGTGATGATATCTTTTCGTATTTTCAACTAATTTTATCAAATTCAAATAAGTTTGCTTAGCCCCTAATACAAGTAATGGAACCCCAATAAAATCGATATGTAAAAATCTTGATGTAAAACCACCTAAAGTCATAGCTAGTGGTACTGTTGGCGATGTACTTGATAAAATAATTTTATCTTCTTCATTTAATAAGATTTTTCCTAAACTTTCGATCGCTGTCGGTACATTTTTAGTATATCTTTTTGCTACTGTATACACTTGGTCTCCATTTTCGTCTTCACCGTGAAAAAATAGTTTTCCACCATCTTTTGGTTTTAGTTTATTAAATAAATAGGTATTCTTTACTTCTTCCGTTGTCGGCTGGCGATCAAGTGGTAATTGCTTTAAATGATATGCAGCAGCCAAAGGTGAAGAATGTGTACCACCAAAACAGTAATAAATATAATATTTCATTTATCTCATCCTCAAATTTTTATATTAATACGTATGTAAATGTAATTGTTTTGAATCCCATTCTGCAAAGCATACTTGTTTAAGTGATAAATTTGACTCAGAAAGTTTTTTATGAACCCATTTTTCATCTTTTTTCAAAGAGTTAAGAGCCCTTTTAATTATTTTTCCATCACTAATTACGACCACAGGTAAAAATTCTTTTTCCATTTGAATTTTTAAATCCTGTTTAGTAGGCGTGTCAAAGTTTGATTTCTTCAGGACACTAATCGTGCCGTCATTTTCTAAAATAGCATACGCAACTTCACTAACTGCAAAAGTATCCTTTGCTCTTAGTAATTGCATCAGTTGGTCAGTGTCCAAACGATTTCTCTTCAATTCTTTCCATTGAATTGCTCCATGTTTAATTACAATAGAAGCATCACCTTCTAAGAACTTTCTTGCCCACATTGATTTTTGTGTCAAGACCTCAGTAACAAATATTAATGCACCCCAAACAAATATACTAAAAAGAATTTTTGGTAGATTTGCTTCTTTATCATATATTCCATCTCCTAGTATATTTCCTAACACTAGTGACGAAATCAAATCAAATGGCGTTATTTGTGTAATTTGTGTTTTCCCATTAATTTTAACGACAATAAAAAGAGCTATATAACCTAAAAACAACTCTGTAAACATTTCATGATAACTCATGTAATACACTCCTATATTTTTATTACCTATTAAATTTTCTTACTACTTTACTCTTTTTATACATAAAATTGGTAATCGATTAACATTCTAATTAAAATTTAATGATCCATATAAAGATATGCGTCTGGATGAGACCCCACAGTAACTAGATCTTTTAGTATTTTAGCTAATATATAACTATAAACCGTTCCATTGCCGCCATATGCCATTAAAAAAAGGCAATTAGGATATTCATCGTATTGTCTAATCATTGGTAAGCCGGAATGTGTTCCTCCAAATGTACCTGTCCAATAATATTCTGCTTTAGCTTCTTTATAATGAGGAAACAACTCTATTAAATTTTTTATTAGCAGTTCTTTTTTATGGAATAACATAGATTCACGTTTTTCTGGTATTATTGTAGGTTCGTCAAGTCCTCCGACAATTATTCTTCCATCCACTGTAGTCCGTAGATATAAATATGGTCTTGCCGTCTCCCAAATTAAACAATTTTCATACCATGCATTGCTATTTTCAACTAGAGGTTGTGTTGCAATCGCAAATGTTGAAGTTAAAATTGCATTTTTCTCACTTTTTATCTCTAACGATTCATAACCCCCAGCAAAAATAACTTTTTTTGCTCGAACCGTATGTTTATTTTTAGTAAAAAGTTGTACCCCTTCATCTTTACCGATGATCCGAGTTACCTCTGTATCCGAATACACCTTCAATCCTCGTTTCAGAGCATATAACAGTAAGCCGTGTGCGGATTTATATGGATTTACTTCAGCGTCATCCCCTGTGAACAATGCAACTTCCTTTGTAAAATTAAACTTTTCTTCAATTTGCGATTTTGTATATCGTTCAACATTAAAACCATTTTCTTTTAATGCTTTATATTCCAAATCAATCATTTCTTTACCATCTAAATTACTAGCATAGTATAAACTTTTTCTTTTTATAAAATCAGAATTAATTTCAAGTGTTTTTGACATTTCTTCAAGCCCTTTAATTGCCTCTACACATAATTGGTAATGACGAACAGCTTTTTCTTTTCCATATGAATTAATAAATGAATTTAAAGATTTGTCATTTGTATACTGTAAGAGCCCCGTATTTGCACTAGTACTTCCCTGTACAACTTTTTTTCGCTTATCTAATAAAATGACCTTAGCTCCCGTTTGACTTAAGAAATATGCGCATAAACTTCCTGATTCACCACCGCCTATTATTACAAAATCACAATCTAAATCTTCATCGAGTGGCTTTATCTTTTCTAGATCGGGATGAGAATCAGTGTAAGTCGTTGGCCAATACAAAACTCCGCTAATACTTTTCACGTCTTCTATTCTCCTTTCTTCAGATCATATTTAAGGTAGTTTTTGTCAGTTGAATAAAAAAAATCCCACTTTTTTAAAAGTGAGATTTTTTAATATAATATTTAATGTGAATGGATTTCTAGAAATTTACTGAAATTATGATCTTTCAGCTAACCATTTACCAATTGTAGGATATGTCGTTTTTAATGAAACAGGTCCAAACATGATTGATACATGGCCCGATGGAATCGAAACATACTGCTTATCTACACTAGAAATATGCTCATTTAATGCTTCAACTTGGCAAGGCATCGCAATATGGTCCTTCGTAGCAGAAATATTTAAAACATTAGCTTTAATGTTTGATACATCTACTTTTCTTCCTCTAATTTCTAAGTCACCGCTTAATAATTTATTTTGTTGGTAAAACTCTCTGATCCATTGGCGATATGCTTCACCTGGGAATGGAATACCATCTGTAACCCATTTTTGCATTAACTGCCACGACCTAATAAATTTTGTATTATCAGAGCGATCCAATAATGTTACATAAGGTCCAACAAAATTAGTAACAGGTTTTAACATTTTGTTACCAAAATCGATCATTTCAGGAGGTATATTCCCTAATGTATCAACAGCTTTATCAAGTGCAAAGTATTTTTCATTTAAAAATGCACCATATAAACCTGTATCTGAAAAATCGAATGGACTAGTTACAAAAATTAAGTTTTTAATTGGTGCATTTTCATAAAGTGATGCGTAAATACTTGTTAACGTACCACCCATACAATATCCTAACATCGATAGTTCTTTTGCACCTGAAAAACGAAGTACCTTATTTACCGCTTTTGCAATATAGTCGTGAATAATATCGTCAAATTTTAAATGACGATCTTCATGAGCAAAGGTTCCCCAATCTAATAAATAAACATCAAATCCTTCATTAACAAGATACTCAACAAACGAGTTCCCCTTTGTTAAATCAAGAATATACGGTTTATTAATTAGAGCGTAGATAAGAAAGATTGGAGTCTTTTTTACCTTTTTTGTAGTTGGAATATAATGATATAACTTACTTTTATTTTTCGTCCAAATAACTTCTTTAGGAGATTGACCTACTAAAGGTTCTCCCTCTTTTATAAGAATATCTGCAGTTTTCTTCAATCTTTTGTATGATTCTTTTAATCCGCTCGGAAGCGATTCCGTAGCTTCTTCTAACATTTGTGAATTAAACACACATTTCCCCCCTTTTGATCTTAAAAAAGGTAATCTATTAAGTAAGCCTTAAACGTAAAGTCCGCCATTTACATTAATCTGTTGACCAGTAATGTACTCTCCACCTTCACATAAGTAAATTACAGCTTTAGCAATCTCTTCAACTGTACCAAATCTTCTTTTTGGTATTCTTGATTTAATTTGCTCTTGTACATTTTCTGGAATTTCTCTTACCATGTCAGTTTCAATAAATCCTGGACATACAGAATTTACCGTAACGTTTGTTTTTGCTAATTCAAGTGCTAATGATTTAGTAAATCCAATCATACCAGCTTTTGCAGCAGAATAGTTTGTTTGGCCAAATCCGCCTGCCTGACCAATAACTGATGAAATATTAACGATACGAGCGTTATCAGATTCAAGTAAGTATGGTAAAGCAGAATTACAAGTGTTATAAACACTGCTTAAATTTACATCAATAACCTCATGCCAATCTTCTGCACTTAGTTTTTTGAAACTACGGTCTCTAGTAATACCAGCATTATTAACAATAATGTCTAATCGGCCAAAATGCTCAACCGTACGATCAATTAATGCTTTCGCTTGATCTAATTCAGCAACATTAGCTTGCACTGCTAACGCTTCATAACCATTTTCAAAAAGTTCATCTACCACTGCTTTTGCGTGTGCTTCACTATTATTATAATTGATTACAACTTTTGCTCCTTTTTCTGCTAAAGCAAATGCTATACCTTTTCCTATCCCTTTTGCTCCACCTGTTACGATCGCTACACGATTTACTAAATCCATTATCATTTCTCCTTTTTTAACTAATTATTGTTTTGTTGGTTGTTTAGTCGTTAATTGTTGTAAAAGTTGTTCAATGTTAGCCATTGAAGACTTTAATTGTTCAATACTTTCCATTGATGACTTTAATTCACTAACTTGTTGATGAATTGATTTGGTTTCAGCTTTCAATTTTGTAAGATCTCGTTTAACTGTCACAATGTCTAACTCTTTTTTCAATGCTGCTACATCTAACTCGGGTTGGGAATCTAAATATAATTGATCTTCTAATGTATCTACTTTCGATTCTAAATTAATCACTAAGCTAGCTACATTTGCAATATCTTCTTTAGAAGCAATATTTGAAGCCTCTAAGAAAGTTTTTGATTGATCATTCAACATCTTTTTACAGAATAGATTAAAATCTATTACAGAACCCATCCACTCGGAAAATTCTTCTTTCTGAACATATTCGTTCATCATTTTTCCAAAGTATTTTTCATTTACATCATACATTTGCTTCCACATTTTCAATGGATCTGAATAATTTTGCTCTGACATGTTAATCCCCCTCACTACTTTTAAGTATAGAAAACAAGCTAACGACAAAACAATCCAATGTTTTCGTGATATTTCTACATTTTCTGTCGAAATTTGTTTTATAATATTCATTATATTTAAAATACATTGACAATAAATTTAACTAAGTGTAAATTACACCTAAGGGATGATGATTCCATTACTACGATATAGGGGGGAACATAACTTTATGACAACAAATGAAAAGGAAACAAGTAAAAAAAATAAACACGAAACCTCTGATTCGATTACATTGCCTAAAAACTTCTTAGTTCCCTTTCTACTTCTTAGCCTTAAGCAATGGAATATGCATGGCTATAAATTAATGCAAGTATTATTTGATTTAGGTTTTACTACGCTTGATTCAAGTAATGTTTATCGAATTCTAAGACAACTTGAAAAAGAAAGTTATATTAAATCTAGTTGGGAATATGGAATGGAAGGTCCGGCAAAGCGAATTTACTCAATTACAGATGCCGGAGAGGAATATCTAAAAACTTGTCATAATTCATTTACTCAATATAATCAGATGCTCCAAACATTTTTTTCGATTTACACAAATTCATTCTTTCCATTTAGCAACTCTGATCAAAGTTTTAAAGATGATTGAAATTGCAGCAATGCATTCAATAATAAATTTTTTTGGAGGAAACACTAATGACTGAAAAAACAATCGAATTACAAACTGAACTTGCAGCTGAGAATTTTCAAAAAATGCTTCAATATTTGTTAGACAATCAATTACAAATTCAACAATGGACAGAGTCTTTATTTCAAGAACAAGCAAAACAATGGAAAACTTTAAACGAGCAAGTTCAAGTACAACAACAAGAGTCTTACGAGCAGTTCCAAGAAATGATTAAGTTATTAAACGAAATTAAACCTACCATTAATCAAGAAACTTATGAAAAAACTTGGAAAAAATTATTTGATCAGTTTGCTCCATTTCAATCTTTATGGACAAATATGAATCAAAACCCATATCAACCGTTTTTTCAAGTTATGAGTACATTTTCAAATCAACAACAACAATTTTTTCAACAATTTTTTAAACAACCATTAAATAACACACCTTACACTGCTTGGACGAACATGTACCAACAGTTCCAAAAAACACAAGAAGATTGGTTTAAAAACTTACAAGAATTCTCATTCACAAAACTATAATTAATATACTTAAACAATTTTCTTGATTAGCTAGACATTTCATCAAGGAGAGGATGAAACAAAATGAATGTTTTCGAAAGTGCAAGAAATGTACAGGAAGTTCATTTTGACTCCATTTCAGTTGGTGACGAAGCTACTCTTGAAGTTAAAATTACTGCAGAGTTAATTGAACAATTTGCTGCAATTTCAACAGATGTAAATCCAATTCACTTATTAGATGATTTTGCAAAAGAAAGCATCTTTAAAGAAAGAATTGCACATGGCATGTTGATTTGCAGCTTTATTTCCTCAGTACTAGGTACAAAACTACCCGGCAAAAACACCATCTACTTATCTCAAGAAGTATTCTTCAAAGCACCAGTAAAAATTAATGACACAATTAAAGTAATCGTCAGTGTTGTACGTAAAAGAGATGATAAAAAATTATTAACGCTTCAAACGAATGTATATAATCAAGAAAATGTACTCGTCGTTGAAGGCTCAGCATTGGTTAAAAAGTTAACATAACCCTAATATGACTGTATTTACCAAGCATGAGAAAACCCTAAATGTAAAAAATAGAATTGTAAGCTATTACTTACAGAAAGGGAGATAATCATGACAAGAACAAATAAATTATTAGTTCCAGGTGTAGAACAAGCACTTGATCAATTTAAATATGAAATCGCTAACGAATTTGGTGTAACTTTAGGATCAGATACAACTGCACGTTCAAACGGATCAGTTGGTGGCGAAATAACTAAACGTTTAATTGCTCAAGCGCAAAGTCATTTAAAGGGTCAATGATTAAAGAAAAACAAACTATATAAAATGGCTTAATATAGGGGGAGAATTAATTCTTCCCTTTTTATTTTTAATTTTTTTGGAAGAAAATAGCAATTTTTATCTTAACTAGTTGTATAGACAAGTTAGAGCTTTTAAGTTATTATTGAAAGCGTAATCATTATAATAATTTTCGGAGGGAAAATAATATGCTTAGTTTCTTACAACGTATTGGTAAAGCATTAATGCTACCAATCGCTGTCCTTCCAGCTGCAGGACTTTTACTGCGCTTTGGACAACCAGATCTTCTAAACATTCCGTTTATGGCGGCTGCTGGTAATGCAATTTTCTCTAATCTTCCATTAATCTTTGCAATCGGTGTTGCAATCGGTATTTCAAAGGATGGAAATGGAGCCGCCGGTCTTGCAGGTGCAATCGGTTACTTTGTATTAACTGCAGGAACAACTACGATAAATAAAGATATTAACATGGCTGCCCTTGGTGGTATTATTACAGGGGTTGTAGCTGGACTTCTTTACAACCGTTTCAGTGGTATTAAATTACCTGAATGGCTAGGATTCTTTAGTGGACGACGATTCGTTCCAATTATAACATCAGCTACTATGCTCGTATTAGCAGGAATATTTGGTTATGTATGGCCAACAATTCAAGATGCAATTAACTCAGTTGGTAACTGGATCATTGATATCGGTCCAATCGGAGCTGCTGTATTCGGTTTCTTAAACCGTATTTTAATCCCACTAGGATTACATCACGTATTAAATACAATTTTCTGGTTCAACTTAGGTGACTTTACTGATGCTGCTGGTAAATTAGTTCACGGTGACTTAAACAGATTCTTCGCTGGTGACAAATCTGCTGGTGCATTCATGACTGGTTTCTTCCCTATTATGATGTTTGGTCTTCCAGCTGCTGCATTTGCAATGATCGCTGCTGCAAAACCAGAAAGACGTAAAACTGTTGCAGGTATGTTTATTGGGCTTGCTTTAACATCTTTCTTAACAGGTATTACTGAACCAATCGAATTTGCATTCATGTTCATTGCTCCAGTACTATATACGCTCCATGCAATCTTAACTGGTTTATCAATGGGTATCGTAAATGCTTTAGGAATTAAAGATGGCTTTACATTCTCAGCTGGTTTCATGGACTACATTCTAAACTACAATATTGCAACTAAACCAATTCTGTTACTCCTAATCGGTTTAATCTTTGGTGTAATTTACTTTATCGTGTTCTACTTCGCAATTAAGAAATTTAACATTAAAACACCAGGTCGTGAAGACGAAGATGTTGAAACTGATGAAGTAACAACTGAAATTGGTGATTCTTTATACCTACAAGCTCTAGGTGGAAAAGAAAACTTAACAAATATTGATAACTGTACAACTCGTTTACGCTTACAAGTAAAAGATGCTTCTAAAGTAAATGAAGCACTTCTTAAAAAAGCTGGTGCTCGTGGAGTTATTAAATTAGACGATAAAAACGTACAAGTAGTTGTAGGCACAAACGTAGAGTTTGTTGCTGAAGACTTGAAAAAACAAGTTAAATAAATGATTTTAAAAGCTTGTCCATATGGGCGAGCTTTTTTTTGCTTATTTTTCTGATAAAGGGATTTATGAGTTGGTGAAAAAGCTAAAATTGACGGATATATGCTTATAATGGCTGGGCTTCATGGGGAACTAAATTAGCTGAATCAAGATTTATACTTCCTCATAAGCATTTCATGAGGGTCTATTTAACCTAAATCATGAATCTTACTTCCTCATAAGCGGTTCATGAGGAACTAAATAACCTAAATCATGAATTATACTTCCTCATAAGCGGTTCATGAGGAACTAAATAACCTAAATCTTGAATCTTACTTCCTCATAAGCGGTTCATGAGGTACTAAATTAGCTGAATCAAGATTTATCCTTCCTCATAAGCGGTTCATGAGATACTAAAATAACCTAATTCATGAATCTTACTTCCTCATAAGCGGTTCATGAGGTAATGAATAATCTAATTCATGAATTATACTTGCTCATAAGCATTTCATGAGGATCTATTTAACCTAAATCATGAATCTTACTTCCTCATAAGCGGTTCATGAGGTACTAAATAAGCTAAATCATGAATTATACTTCCTCATAAGTGGTTCATGAGGAACTAAATAAACTAATTCATGAATTATACTTCCTCATAAGCGGTTCATGAGGTACTAAATAAACTAAATCGTGAATTATACTTCCTCATAAGCGGTTCATGAGGTACTAAGTGACCTAATTCATGAATCTTACTTCCTCATAAGCGGTTCATGAGGTACTAAAATAACTTAAATCATGAATCTTACTTCCTCATAAGCGGTTCATGAGGTACTAAATAACCTAAATCATGAATTATACTTCCTCATAAGCGGTTCATGAGGTACTAAATAACCTAAATCATGAATTATACTTACCCTTAAAAGTTTCATGAGTAACTAGATAGCCTAAAGCCTAGAGTTTTACCTTCCATAAATAGAGAAAAAAAGATCAAAATACCTTTATTATATTGAAGTGAACTTTACATTAAATGCATATTTCTTTAATAAAATAAACAAAGGGATTTAAATTACATAAAGTAGGTGGCTAGAATGGAAAGAACATACTTTATTACTGGATTTCCTGGATTTATTTCGAAGCATTTACTCTTCAAAATTCTTGATAATGAAATGTCTTTTCAAAAAATTTATTTACTTATTCTTCCTAATACTGAAAAACAATGCCGAGACTTTTTATTTACATTAGATCAAAAGTATCCAGATTACACTCTTTTAAAAATAGAACTTTTAAGTGGTGATATCACCAAGAAAAACTTTGGGCTCAGCCTAAAAAACCTTAATGTACTATTTAATGATATAACGGATTTATTTCACTTGGCTGCAATTTACGACCTTGCAGTCCCTAAAAAAATCGCATATGAAGTAAATGTGAAAGGAACTATAAATGTAAATGAATTTGCACTTAAACTGAAATCTTTGAAGCGTTATACCTATTTTAGTACTAGCTATGTCTCAGGAACTCGTGAAGGAAGAATTTATGAACATGAGTTAGAAATGGGACAAACTTTTAAAAACTTTTATGAAGAAACGAAGTATTATGCTGAAATAGAAGTTGAGAAACTAAAAACACAAATTCCAATCACCATTATAAGACCTGGGATTGTAGTTGGTCATTCAGAAACTGGTGAGACAAGTATATTTGATGGACCATATTTCATTTTAAATTTCTTCACAAAACTTCGCTATTTACCTATACCTCAAATAGGTAAAGACAATGCTTATAGCAATTTCATTCCCATTGACTATTTAATTAATGCTGTTTACTATTTGAGTCATGCAGAAATCGGAGTTAACAAAACTTATCAAATTACAGATCCCTCTCCTTGCCCTGTACAAGATGTTTATAAAGATTTTCTTTCCTATTATTTAAACAAATCTACCGTAGGCATTATTCCAATTAAATTTATTAGTCCTCTCCTTTCGATTCCATTCTTTAGACGATTACTTAAAGTTGAAAAAGAGGTTTTATCTTATTTTAATTGTAATTCTGAATATGATTGTATTAATACCTTAACTGATTTACAAAACACAGGTATTAAATGTCCGGATTTTAAAGATATACTCCCTGTTATTACAAATTATTATAAAGTGCATAAGACAGTGATAGAGAAGCATGTATTAATTAATTAAAACTGGTTATGTAATTTCGCTACTATATATATGAAGGAAAAGTTTAAAGGACACTATAGTATTAGTGTCCTTTTATTAATAATAGCTCTATGTAATTTAAGTTTTTTGTTTCTTTTCTTCTATTATTAATGATTTAATTTCATTTTTCATTTTAAAAAGCCAAGTATGCTATATAGATTTATTTACCTTACATAATAACCTACTGCAATAAACCTCTTTTCATTCTTTTAATCCTTCATCAAAAGGTCTTGCCAATATAAATCCCAAATGTAATGGCCTAGTATCATCAATAAATAATTTCAAATTATTCACCCTCAATACGTTCATTACAGAATGATTACAATCGTAACTGGATAACAACAAATCTGGATTTTTCTTCCTGTATTATAACGTTAAAATAGGACGTTTTCTTAACTTCAAACTTTTTTAGTGGAAATTTTAAGCAAAAATTTATGATTCTTGTTTAATATTATTCTAGTAAAATAGTTGTCATAACAACGATTTTATTTATTTCTGTACTAAGACACTACTACCAAAAAAATCCTCAAATATAGCTCCCCATTATTTCCCATAATTATGTCATGCGTTTTCATGCTAAAGTATTACTTGTACAGCGAGACAATAACCAAACAAATGGAGGAATAAGACATGAAAAAAGTAATCTCATTATCAACATTGGCTGCTACTCTACTAGTGGGTGCTCCTGTAACTGCAGTACACGCGGATACAATTAATAAGGATACAAAAGCATATACTCAAAAAGTTGATTTAAATAATGTATTATTTAGCTACTTTAATCTACCAAGCTTAAACACTAGTAACGGTAAAATAGATTTATCTAAATTTGGTATTGATATGACTAAGCTTCAAGATTCAATTAAACAACAATTAGAAGCTCAACTAAAACAAGGTAATAGTTCAAATACAACTACAAAACCAACAGTACCAACGACGCCAGCTACACCGGCTAAACCATCAACACCAACAACAAAACCGACGGTACCAACTACACCATCTAAACCAACAACGCCGTCAACTGAAACACCATCTAAACCATCAACACCATCAGATACAACATCAAATTCAGCATCATTATCAGCTTATGAATCAAAAGTAGTTGAATTAACAAATGCTGAACGTACAAAAGCTGGTTTAAAACCATTTACTGTTAATGCAACATTATCTAAAACAGCACGTTTAAAATCACAAGATATGACTGACAAAAATTACTTTGATCACACTTCACCGACTTATGGATCACCATTTGATATGATGAAACAATTCGGAATCACTTATAGTTATGCAGCAGAAAACATTGCTAAAGGTCAAAAAACACCTGAAGAAGTAGTTACTGCTTGGATGAACAGTGCTGGTCACCGTGCAAATATCTTAAATCCTAACTTAACTCAAATTGGTGTTGGTTATGATTCAAGATCAAATGCTTGGACTCAACAATTTATCGGTAAATAATAAATAACATTTGTATAAAGCTGTATTATAAGTAGTCCGTTTTTACGGACTACTTTTTTATTATGTGAAAATAATTTTGATGTATTCAAACATTATTTGATTGATCCTCGTACTAACCTTCTTCGCAAACTTTCCATTAAATAAGAATCAATTTCTTCAATTGCAGAGTTATTTTTTCGAACCCCAGAACCGAAATGTATTTCTTCTACATTCGTAAATGCAATGAAGTCTGATACATTTTCAATCGATAATCCGCTTCCTGCTAAAATTTTTATATTCGATTTATTTGTCAGTTCAATCATATTTTTTATTGTTTCTTTCCCATCAATTGCACTAGCAAGACCGCCCGATGTTAATACATGCGTAATCTCAGGGTACTGTTTTAATGTATCAATAGCTGATAACAGATCATTTGATTCATCTATTGCTCTATGAAATGTAAAGTTCATATCTTTTACTCGAGCTGTTACTTTTTTTAAAAAATCTTCATCAATTGTATTCTCTCTGGTCAAGGCTCCAAAAACGATACCAGCTGCTCCGAGCTCATTACATACATCAATATCGCTTAAGATTACTTCTTGATCATACTGATCATATAAAAATGAACGACTATGTGGTCGAATCATTACATGCACTGGAATTGAGACACTTTGAACAACCTGTTTAATTGTAGCGTAACTTGGTGTCAATCCTCCCTCTTTTATTCCAGTAACTAATTCGATGCGATTTGCCCCAAACCGTTCTGCATCTAATGCATCTTTTACGTTTGTGGCAATGACCTCTAATAACATTTCATTCATCTCACTTTTCGTTAAGTATTTGTTTTATGTCCGACGGGTATGGAATATCAATCGATAAATTTTCTTTCGTAAAAGGATGCGTAAATTGTACATTACTAGCGTGTAATCCTTGACGATTCAATAATTTTTGTTTCCCACCATACAATAGATCTCCAATTAATGGATGACCTAAAAAGCTTAAATGAACTCGGATTTGATGTGTTCGACCAGTATCTAACTGACATTCTAATATCGTTACGTTTAACTTTGATATATATCTTATTTTTTTATAATGTGTAATTGCTTTATCGCCTTTTGGTGAAACCCTTCTTCTGGTAGGGTGATGTCGATCCCTTCCAATTGCTTCATTTATTGTACCTTTAGGTGATTTAACATTCCCTTCAACTATAGCTGTATAGGTACGTTTTATTTTACGTTGACTTAACATCGAATCTAGAATTGAACTACTTAATGCATGTTTAGCAAATACGACTCCACCGGTAGTGTCTTTATCGAGGCGGTGTATATGACGTACTTTTGTTTTTAATCCATTTTCTTGAAAATGAAATGCTACCCCATTTGCTAATGTATTTAACTGACCTTTTTCATTCGGATGTGTGTCGACTCCAAATGGTTTATTAGTAATAAGTAAATGTTCGTCTTCGTAGCAGATCTCAATAGATTGATCCTGTGGAATTACACCATAATCCTCTTCTATGTACAATTGCATTTCAACTTGGTCACCACTCAAAAGGATTGTATTCCAAGGTTTAATTTCTCCGTTAATCCTACAACCTTTTGCCATCCTTAATTCATGTAGCAACTTCTTTGGAAACTGCCACACATTTTTTAAATATGACTCCACTGTTTGATTTTTATGCTCAACACCTATTATTACCTTAAACCATGGATTTTGTTGCTTTAACTCCATCATTAATCACCACTTTCAATATGACTATTATATCAAAATATAATTAGTCAAAAAAGAAGCACCTGTTTAGGTGCTCCTTAATGAAAAATTTAAATTCATTAACATCCTTTAAAAGCATTAAGATAAACTTCTTCTAATTCTTTTACTAGAGGTAGTTTAGGATTTGCAGTAGTACATTGATCTTCGAAAGCACGATCAGCTAAATATGAAATTTTTTCTAAAAATTCTTTTTCAGTAACTCCTTGTCCTTCGATACTCATATTTATATTTAATTCCTTAGATAACTTAATAACAGCTGTAATTAAACTTTCAACGCCTTCTTCAACAGTTACAGCTGGAAGCCCTAGGAAACGAGCAATTTCAGCATATCGTTCATCTGCAATGAAATGCTTATATTTAGGGAATGCTGTAAACTTAGTTGGTTTTTTTGCATTGTATCTTATTACATGTGGCATTAAGATTGCATTTGCTCTGCCATGAGGGATATGGAATTCCGCTCCAATTTTATGAGCTAAACTGTGGTTAATTCCTAAGAACGCATTTGCAAATGCCATACCTGCTATTGCTGAAGCATTATGCATTTTTTCACGTGCTTCAAAATCGTTTCCATCTTTGTATGCTCTAGGTAAATATTTAAACACTAATTTTATAGCTTGTAATGCTAATCCATCTGTATAATCATTAGCTAGGACACTTACATAAGCCTCAA
Source organism: Gottfriedia acidiceleris (assembly GCF_050457485.1). Lineage (GTDB taxonomy): Bacteria > Bacillota > Bacilli > Bacillales > Bacillaceae_G > Gottfriedia > Gottfriedia acidiceleris_D. The sequence continues at coordinate 329,262 of NZ_JBCMJM010000007.1, read as the reverse complement.
TTGCATGAGTTAATACATCCATACCAGTATCTGCTGTAATACTTTTAGGAACAGTTGATACGAACTGAGGGTCAATAATTGCAACGTCAGGCGTTAATTCATAATCAGCTAAAGGATATTTTATATTGTTAGCTTTATCAGTAATAACAGCAAAAGGTGTAACCTCTGAACCAGTACCAGAAGTAGTTGGTATTGCGACAAACTGAGCTTTACGACCTAATTTAGGGTATTTATAAGCTCTTTTTCGAATATCTAAGAATTTTTGTTTAGGCCCGTCTAAAGTAGTTTCTGGGTATTCAAAAAACATCCACATACCCTTGGCTGCGTCCATTGCTGATCCACCACCAAAAGCGATAATTGTATCGGGTTCAAATGATATCATTCTATCTGCACCCTTCAATACAGTAACATCTGAAGGATCCGGTTCTACATCTGAAAAGATTTCAATCTGAATATTCTCTTGTCTTTTCTCTAGATAATATTTAATCACGTCAACATAACCTAATTTAACCATTGCTTCGTCTGTTACAATAAATGCTTTTTTAATATTAGGCATTTTTTCTAAATACTGAGTTGAATATTTTTCAAAATAAATTTTTGGTGGCAGTTTGACCCATTGCATATTCATATTTCTTCTTCCTAATTTTTTAATATTTAATAAGTGTACAGTTGTTACATTAGTCGAAACAGAGTTTTTACCATGCGATCCACAGCCTAATGTAAGAGAAGGAATAAATGCGTTATATAAATCCCCAATTCCTCCATGTGCTGAAGGAGCATTTGTAATAACACGACATGCTTTCATTCTTAGTCCAAATTCTTTTTGAATTTCTTCATTATTACTATGAATAACTGCCGAATGGCCTAATCCACCTAGCTCTAACATTTCTTCACAACGTTTAAATCCTTCTTCTTTTCCATTTACCTTAATTGCAGCTAAAACTGGACTTAGTTTTTCTCTAGTTAAAGGTTCATTTGCACCAACGCTTTCACATTCAACGATAAGAATTTTTGTATCTACTGGTACATTTACTCCAGCTATTTTTGCAATTTCATATGCAGATTTACCAACAATGTCACCATTTACAGCACATGTAGCTTCATTTATGACAAGCTTTTCTAATTTCTTTTTATCTTCTTTTGTAGCATAATAACAATTATTTGCTTTTAACTCTGCTTTCACTTCTTCATATACTTCTTTATCTACAATAACTGCTTGTTCAGAAGCACAAATCATTCCATTATCAAATGTTTTTGAAAGAATAAGATCATTCACTGCACACTTAATTTCAGCAGTTTTCTCGATATAACATGGAACATTACCAGGTCCAACCCCTAAAGCAGGTTTCCCTGTACTATAAGCCGATTTAACCATTCCAGCACCACCTGTTGCTAAAACAAGGGCCACTCCTTCATGATTCATTAAACACTTTGTTGCTTCAATAGAAGGGACTTCAATCCATTGTACACAGTTTTCAGGTGCTCCAGCTTTTATTGCCGCATCACGAACGATTTTTGCTGCTTCTCTACTACATTTTTGTGCGGAAGGATGAAAAGCGAAAATAATCGGATTTCTTGTTTTAATCGCAATGATTGCTTTAAATAATGTTGTTGATGTAGGATTAGTTGTTGGAGTGACACCTGCAATCACCCCAACAGGTTCAGCAATTTCTGTTATTCCAGTTTGTATATCTTCACTAATAATCCCAACCGTTTTATTATCCTTTATTGAATTCCATATATATTCTGTAGCAAATATATTTTTAATAATTTTATCCTCATAAATCCCACGCCCTGTTTCCTCAACTGCCATTTTTGCGAGTGGCATATGTTGATCCAAACCAGCTAGAACCATCGAATGTACAATTTCATTGATTTGATCTTGATTATAGCTTTCAAATTCTTTTAGTGCTTTTTGTCCTTTTACGACTAAATCATTTACCATTTCAGAAGCATTACTTATTTCATTAACAATTTTTTCTTGAACAGCCATTTGGCTCTCCTCCTCTGATGTTGGACATTAATGATTCATTAGGATTCATTAAGTCCCATTTATCTCTTAGTATTGTGAAATCTTTCACAATATTGTTTACACATATAATATATATCGTTTTTATTGAAAATGCTATGGCTAAATTGTGAAATCTTTCACATTTTTTTAAGGTTAATTTCAACAAAAAACTGTTTCACATCTACTTATTCCCGTCCCTACTTCTAACTTTTTGTAGATTTTTGTTAATTCTTTTCTTTTTTCAAATATTTTCGCATATGATAAAATTAAGAATAAGTTCTCAACGAACTTATTTTTCACCTGTTAGATTATTCTAACAAAACTGGTAAAAAGGACGTGTAACCATGATTGCTCGAAGGAGCATTTGGCAACGTAAAGACTTATCCTACACTTAGCAGTTTTAATTTAGAGAACCAAAAGAACTCTAAAATAAAACTGAAGGTAGGCGAAACTATGGTTGACAGGCGATTATGTTATTTCTTCAATGATATATAGCTATGTAGTTAGAAAGCAAAAAAACTAACTACGAGCTCTATATGTACGTAGTTAGTTTATAAGCTGTACTTTTAACTACTAACTACGAAAAGAGGAAATAACAATGAGTAACAATCGTTTGGGTGAGACCTTAATGATTTTAGTTGGTTCATTTATTTTAGCCACTACACTGTATCATTTTCATTATCAAAATAATTTAGCTGAAGGTGGATTTATTGGTATTGCTTTATTAGTAAAGAACGCATTAAATATATCGCCTTCAATTACAACTTTGCTACTCGATATTCCAATTATCTTGATCGCTGGATTGTATTTAGGTAGAAAATTATTAATCAATACTACCATCGGCGCCATCTCGTTTTCTGTTTTTTATTCTATAATAGAAAAAACATCTTCTAATATTACATTTAACTTTGGAAATCATCTTTGGATACCCGCTATTCTAGGTGGAATTTTCGCTGGACTTGGTTTAGGGTTAATTCTAAGAAGTGGTGGTGCGACTGGTGGGGATGATTTAATAACAATAATAATGAGCAAAAAATCAAAAATATCGATTGGTAAAGTATACTTTATTTTTGACGCGGTTATTCTTCTTTGTTCACTAAGTTATCTTTCATGGAATGAAGTAGGATATACAATTCTTTCAGTTGCAATCTGCGCCAAAGTAACCGAATTAGTCTATGAAAGTAAATTTCAAAAAAAATCTGTTACAATTAAAACTAATGAAAAAAGATTACATGCTTAATGCATGTAATCTTTTTTACGTATAAATTAGATAAATTTTAATGCATGTAATCTTTTTTTGAATCAGAAAAATCAGTGAGCTCATTTAGAACATTTTCGGCAGCTAAATCGTAAAGACAATCTTTAAAAAGTATTGCCAGTCTTCGATAATCATTATATTTATCTAATAGCTCGTCAACAGATGAGGCTTCACCTATGAATGTTTTCTTTACTTCTTCTTGCTTTTTAGCAAACTTAATTGTAAATGTACCTAGTTTTTCAAACATTGAACCGTAGAATTCATCAAAGTTCGATACGCTTACTAATTCTTCTTCTTCAGCGTCAACTTGAAGACCATCAAATTCTCGTAAGAGTTCGTATATAATGCTACTGTACTCATCATTTAAATAAATACTTTTTTCGATCCTGTACCCGATCACTCGATAGAAATGACCATCGTTCTTTACAAATTGAACAGTATCATTTATTTTAAACTTAAAATACTTAAACATTGAACTTCACCCCTACCAATGTCTTTTATCATACTATTTACAAAACACTATAGATACTATACAGCCAAAACTTAGCAAATTTAAAAATCTTGCCTAAAATCGTGCTTTCTTGAAAATCAATTAGAAAATTGGTAACCTATACGTACAATACTCACTATATTTACATAATTAAATCATAATTTAGGAGGTGGATTCTGCTTGTTAACCGAAAACGACAAACTTCTACTAGATGATTTAACAAGTTTAATGATTCGAGTTCGAAAAAACTGGCAAAAAACTGATGAGGAATTAAAAAACTCCTTAACTCCACCAAAATATTTGCTTTTATATTTAATTTATAAAAATCAAAAACTTACTGCTTCTGAACTTGGAAGACAAATTGGATTATCTTCAGGTTCTATTACAACAGCTGTGAATAAATTGGTTAATAATCATTTAATTTCTCGAAAAAGAGATAGCCGTGATCGAAGAGTTACATGGCTTGAATTAACTGATGAAGGAAAAAGTTTAATTGAAGAAAACTTTAATTTCCGTCAAGAATTGTGGCTAAATTTATTCGAAAATCTTTCACATAGTGAAAGAGATCAATTTCGATTTTTATTAAACAAATTAATCTCAAACTAAAAAGGTTATCTCCTAGGAGATAACCTTCTATGTGTATACAAAATATTAAAAAACTAATTTTCAGACTGATTGCAAGCGTTTGGCGGGCAGTCTGAAGTTATTTGCCAGTTTTTAATTCTGTCCAATACTTATCATATAATTCTGTTTGGTCCCCAACGTCCTTAATCCAGTTGGTTGCATCAGTTTGTTCTATTGTTACATTAATATACGGATTTTGTTTATACTCCGCCGAATGATATGCACCTGATTTACTATTTGGATCAGCATAACCAATTGCCTCATAATTTTGTGCACTTACTTTTGGGTCATATAGATAGTTAATAAACTTTTCAGCTAGATCTTTTTGTTTAGCATCTTTTGGTATTGCTAAAGTATCTGCCCATCTTGATGATCCTTCTTTTGGTACAACCCATTTAATATTTTTAAGCTCTTTTTGAATATATGCAGCGTCTCCGGACCATACTTGACCAATCCATGCATCTTCTGTAATAAACTTTTGTTTCACCGTATCTGTGTCGAATGCTAATAAGTTAGGTGTTAGTGTTTTTAAATTGTTATAAGCTTTTAGCAATTCATCTTCATTTGTTGAGCTATTTGAATAACCATTTTTAATTAATCCCATTCCAAATACTTCTCTATTGTCATCAAGTAAAGTTACATGACCTTTGTATTTTGGGTTCCATAGATCATCCCAGCTATCTATATTTTCTTTTACATATTTTGGATTATAGGCAATCCCCGTTAATCCTCCAGTATAAACAACTGAATAGTCACCTTTTGGATCAAACTCTTGATTTGTATATTCTGGTGAAATATTATTTAAATTTGGCATCTTACTTTTATCCAATTTAGCCAACATATTTTGATGAATCATTAGTTTAACCATATAATCTGAGGGCTGAATTACGTCATAATTCGAACCACCAGCTTTTAGTTTTGCATACAACTCTTCATTACTTGCAAAAACTTGATAATTAATTTTAACATCATATTTCTTTTCAAATGATTCTAAAACCTTCTCGTCAAAATTATCTGCCCAGCTATAAATATTTAATTCTTTTTTTCCAACTGAACAGGCAGATAAAAGTAAACTTACTAAGCCTAAAGAAACCATTATTGTAGCAGTTTTTTTAAATATACTCATAATGCCTACTGACTACCTCCTTAAAATTTGGCACATAAATCCAAAATGCCTTAATTGAATTTTAATCCAAAAGAGTCGTTTTTAAGTGGAACTAGACTTATAAAGGTCACTAGAAGCACTTTTAAACGATATAGGATTTTTTTTCTGATTCTTCTTGATTATTAATACCTTTTGTACGAAAAACTTCAGAAATTACCATTAAGAAAATAATTGTAACAATTAAAATCGTCGAAATTGCATTTATTTCAGGAGTTACACCTTTTTTAACCATTCCATAAATATAAATTGGCAATGTAGTTGAACCTGGTCCTGAAACAAAAAAGCTTATGACAAAATCATCAATACTTAATGTAAAACATAAAAGTGCTGAAGCAATAATTCCAGGCATTAGCGCTGGTAAAGTTACAAATCTAAATGTCTGCCATGGTGTAGCACCTAGATCACTTGCAGCATCTTCTAAATCAGATGACATTCCTGAAAGTCGAGCTGCTAAAAGAATAATGACATATGAAATACAAAAAGTGACATGGGCAATAATAATTGTGATACTACCTAATTCAATATGAAAATTAGTAAATAGTATTAGTAATGAAAGTCCCATTAATATATCTGGAACGACAATTGGTAAGTAAACTAGCCCACTAATAAGATTTGAAAATTTATATTTATGCTTATGTAAGGCAAGTGCACAAATAGTACCAAGAATTGTTGAAAGGATTGTCGTTACAATTGCAATAAATAAACTATTCATAAAGGCATCAATAACTTGCGGGTTATGAAATAAATTTAAATACCAATCAAACGTAAATCCAGTCCAGTGTGCATTAATCTTTGATTTATTAAATGAAAATAGTATTAATATCAAGATTGGTAAGTATAAACAAATCAAGACAATTGTTGAAAATCCAATAAGTATAGGTTTTTTCATTTATTTTTCACCTCTACTTTTATCAGCACCAATATTTTTTGTAGCTAAATAGTAAAGTCCTATTAAACCGATTGAAGTAATGACTAAGAAAATTGAAAGTGCGGAACCAAATGGCCAGTTTCTTGCTGCTAAGAATTGATTTTGAATGACATTTCCGATTAAAGCAACTTTTGATCCACCCATGACATCAGAAACGACAAACATTCCAAATGAGGCAACAAAAACTAAAATACTACCTGCAAAAATCCCCTTCATCGTTAATGGAAGAGTTACATATATAAATGTTTGAAATGGAGTAGCTCCTAAATCATTAGCAGCGTCCAATTTTCGGTTATCCAATTGTTCAATTGCAACAAAAATCGGTAACACCATAAATGGTAATAATGTATAGACCATTCCCATTATGACTGATGGTGTATTATAAAGTAGTTGTAAAGGTTCTTTTATAATCCCAAGCTGGATTAATAAAGTGTTAATAATACCTTTTGAACGAAGGATAACAATTAATGCATATGATCTAACTAAGAAATTTATCCAAAAGGGGATTGTGATTAATAATAGTAAAATCCTCTGCCATTTTTCATTTACAACTGTAGCCGTATATGCATAAGGATATCCAATCAAAAGAGTTATTATTGTAGTTAATAAAGCAATCCAAAAAGTTGTCCATAAAACTTTTAAATAAAGTGGGTCAAAAACTTTTACAATATTTTCTAGAGTAAATGTTTTTTCAATTTCCCCGTACATTCCATTTTTCATAAATGCAAAACCAAAAATTAATAATAAAGGTACTAGAAAAAAAACTAATAGCCAGATAATCGTAGGTGCAATTATGTACTTTTCATTTCTCAATACATAATCACCTCATCTTCCGACCTCCAACTAATCTCAACTTTATCATTTCTATTAAAACTTGTTTGATCTGGCATTTGATAGACTATAATGGTTTGTTCATGTTTATGTAAATCAATAAAGATTTTATTTAGAGTCCCGACAAATTCTACATCTCTTATGATGCCTGAATAAGGATTATTCTCATTTGTAGCATGAGAAACTTTAATATTTTCTGGTCTAACTGCAATTTCTTTCACACCTTTATCAAAGAAATTATTTTCACCAATAAATGTAGCAACAAATTTGCTTGCTGGATTTTGATAAATTTCTTTCGGTGTTCCGATTTGTTCGATTTTCCCATTATTCATAACCACGATTCGATCACTCATGCTCATCGCTTCTTCTTGATCATGGGTTACATAGATAAAAGTAATGCCTAATTCGCGTTGAAGATTTTTCAGTTCCCTTTGTAAATCTTTACGAAGCTTAAAATCAAGAGCTCCTAGTGGTTCATCTAATAATAAGACTTTTGGATTGTTCACTATTGCACGAGCGATTGCAACCCTTTGCTGTTGTCCACCCGATAACTGACTAGGTTTACGATTTCTAAATTCAGTTAATTGGGTTAATCTCATCGCTTCATCAGCACGGACTTTTTGCTCTTCTAACGAAATACCTTTCATTTTTAATCCAAATTGAATATTTCTTTCAACATTCATATGAGGAAATAATGCATAGTGTTGGAACACTAAGTTCATATCCCTTTTATATGGAGGTAAACTATTAATTGCTTCTCCATTTAGTTTGATCACACCTGACGATGGTTCTTCAAAACCAGCAATCATTCTTAATAGTGTCGTTTTCCCACAACCACTTGGTCCTAAAATTGTTAAAAATTCTCCAGAATAAATTTCTAATGAAAGTGGAGAAATCACATTATTTTCACTAAAATTTTTCTCGACTTGTTCAATTTCAATTATATTTTTCATTTTCGCTTCCCATCTATATTAATATTTTATTATTATGTAAAAATGACTAAATTATTTTCAACATATAAAAAGCCCCTTTTGTCAAGGAGCTAAGAAACTAAGTTACAATTAACCTTTATTTTAACAATTTACGAATAAACCGTAAAGCGTTTTTTGTTGTATGATATCTAATTTTCAAGTCAATTTTAGTAGTTTGTAAAAGAACACTTTTTTCATGTGTAAAAGCAGCAAAACTGTACTCCCCATGATAATTTCCTGAACCACTTTCTCCTACCCCACCAAAAGGTAAATTCGGATTCGCCATATGATAAAGCGTATCGTTTACACATCCACCACCAAATGGAACTCTCTCAATAACTTTATCAGCAATCTGTTTACTTTCTGTAAAAACGTATAGTGCTAATGGCTTAGGGTGTTGATTAATTTCATTGATTACTTCATCTATATTTTCATAGGTAAGAATTGGTAAAATGGGACCGAATATTTCTTCAGACATAATTGGTGAATCCCAAGATAGATTAGAAATTAAAGTTGGTTCGATTTTATGAGATAATTGATCATATTCCCCTCCATGTAGGATTTCACCATTATTCAAAAAGCCAACTAAACGATTAAAATGGCGATCACTGATGATCTTTGTATAATCATTATTAAACAAAGGCTTATCACTATAGAACTGAACAATTTCATTCTTTAATGCATCAATAAAATCCTTTTTTACTGATTTGTGGACATAAGTATAATCTGGAGCAATACAAGTCTGTCCTGCATTTGTAAATTTCCCCCAAACAATTCTTTTCGCAGCTAGTTGGATATTCGAATCGCTATGTACAATTGTTGGGCTTTTCCCACCTAATTCAAGTATTAATGGCGTTAAATGTTTACTTGCTGCTTCCATCACAATTTTTCCAACTTGAACACTGCCAGTAAAAAAGATAAAATCAAATTTTTGTTGTAGTAATATCGTACTTTCTTCAATTCCACCATCAACTACCGCAATATATTCTTTATCAAAATTCTCATTAATTATTTTATTAATAATGATTGATGTATTTGGCGTTAATTCCGATGGTTTAATAATAGCAGTATTTCCCCCAATTATTGCACCAATTAATGGAGCCATCGTTAATTGAAAAGGATAATTCCAAGGGGAGATAATTAATGTTACTCCATACGGTTCTCTGTATATATATCCTTTCGTACCAATATGCGTAATCGGAGTTTTAACTTTTTTTGGCTTCATCCATTTTTTAATATGTTTAATTGCTTCCGATATTTCTTTTAAAGTAAATCCAATTTCAGTCATATAGGCTTCAAAATCTGACTTATTTAAATCCTTTTTTAAGGCTATTTTTATTTCTTCCTCGTTCTCTACTATTGATTTATATAATTTTTTTAATTGTTCAATTCGAAAATTTGAAGTTTTAGTTGAACCAGTCTGAAAAAATGTTTTTTGCCTAGTTACTAATTGTGTTATTTCAGATGCTTTATATGTACTTTCCAAATTTATCACATCCTTTTTAAGTCCAATAGTTTAAACGTATAATCTAATGCTAATTTAAAATCTCACATAAAGTCAATATTTCTGTGAATACTATTATTAATATTAACAGGTGTAGGAATCGAAATATTAACTTTGTTAAGGAAATGTAAAGATATTGTAAATTTGTAAATTAATTAAACGTTTTTAATTGATTAATTTCAAAAACCAATTATTATTATTAACGTGGCCTTTACTTTTTTCGACATTTTTACATAGTTTCTGACATTTTAAAATTAACTGACAAATGTGAAGGTGATAATAAATTATATGTTTTAGTTGGAGGAATCATAATGTTTTTTGGACAAAAAAAGGATGTATTCTTTGAAAAGCTTTTAGGTATTGCTGAGAACTTGCACGTATCATCAAAGTATTACGTTGATTTTAAAATAAAAAATGCAAGCGACTTAAAGAAGTTTCAAGAAGAAATGAAAGAATATGAAACAAAAGGTGATAAGTTTATTCACTCTTTAATCGTTGAATTAAACAAAACTTTTATTACTCCAATTGAGCGAGAAGATATTTTACAACTTGCAATGAAAATGGATGATGTATTAGATGGATTTGAACATTGTTCAGCACGATTTGAAATGTATTCAATCACTTCTGCTGATGAATATATGGTTAAATTCGTTGATATTCTTCAAAAAGCTGTTGAAGAAATTTTACTTGCAGTTAAATTACTTTCAAATAAAAAATTATTAGAAATCCGTGTTCATGCAATTAAAATTAAGGATTACGAGTCTCAGTGTGATGAGCTATTACGTACATCAATTAAACAATTATTTATGAACGAAAAAGATCCAATTAAAATTATTCAGTATAAAGAAATCTACGAAAATCTAGAATCTGTAGCTGATAGTGCGCAGGATGTAGCAAACACACTTGAGCAAATTATCATGCGAAATGCGTAAGGAGTCATAAAATGGAGCATTTATTTTTACTTACGATTTTAATCGTGATTTTTGCATTTTTGTTTGATTTTATTAATGGATTCCATGATACTGCAAATGCAATTGCAACGTCAGTTTCAACAAAAGCATTGAAACCACGTACAGCTATTTTATTAGCCGCAATAATGAATTTCATTGGTGCGATTACATTTACAGGTGTTGCAAAAACGATTACAACTGGTATCGTTGATCCGATTACAATTGAAGGGTCAAATGGACTTGTTGTCGTAATTGCAGCTTTATTAGGCGGTATATTTTGGAACTTAATAACTTGGTACTTTGGAATTCCAAGTAGTTCTTCTCATGCAATCATTGGTGCAATAGCTGGTGCTGCTGTCTCTGCAAAAGGAATTGGCGTTTTAGAGGCAGACGGTTTTGTTAAAATTATTGAAGCTTTATTAATTTCTCCTGTTATTGCAATTACGCTTGGTTTTATCGTAATGACAATTTTAGCAGCTATTTTCAGACGTTCTAATCTTTCTAAAACTAATAAAGGCTTTAGATTAGTCCAAATTTTCACTGCTTCTTTACAGTCATTTACTCACGGTACAAATGATGCACAAAAAGCAATGGGAATTATCATGATCGCTTTAATTGCCGCTAAAATTGAACCAGCAGGTGCAGATGTTCCTTTATGGGTACGTATCGGTTGTGCTATGGCAATGGCTATTGGTACATCAGTTGGTGGATGGAAAATTATTAAAACTGTTGGTGGAAAAATCATGAAGATTCGCCCGATTAATGGTGCAGCAGCTGACTTATCATCAGCAGCTATTATTTTCACATTTACTGCTTTACATTTACCAGTAAGTACAACTCACGTAATTTCTTCTTCTATTATGGGGGTAGGTTCTGCTCAACGAGTTAAAGATGTAAACTGGGGTACAGCTAAACGTATGGTAATAACATGGATTATAACAATCCCTATTTCAGCAACAGTAGCTGCAATTTTCTATCAAATTTTAAAACTAATCTTATTATAATAAAAAAAGGCGAAACGTAAAAAATACGATTCGCCTTTTTTATTTACATATATTCTCTTTTCCTTTTTGGTTTTGTAATAAAAAATATTAACACCAAAAGTAAAATTACCGATCCTGCAATGATAAATGTATTCATAGAAAGGATGGTCGGTCGGTCATATGATTTAGCAGCTAATAACGAAGTACTGAAAAGTTCTTCGTTATTCGTCCATACTTCAACTCTACCAACTTTTTGATTTTTAGAAATTCCATTTTCCTTGTATGACTTATCGATTGCATTTAAAGGTTTTATTTTAATATCGTAATTTGTATTCGTGCCTAGTGCAGTTAAAAAAGATAAATCGTTTGGTATTTTTGTTTGAATTAAATCATTTCTAATTTTTAATTCTCTCTGCCAATCACTTTGTTTTATAAGAGTTTTTTTATGGATTCTTGAAAATGCATAGGAATCTAATAACTTAATATCTTGTAGATATTGCGGTTTTGATGAGCGCAATAAAATATTAATAATCATTTGGCCGTCTTTTTTATCTATTTCAATTAAAGTATTCCTAGCAGAATCAGTATATCCAGTTTTCCCCGCAAAAAAGTTAGGATTTTTAAACATTTTTCCACGATTATAAATAAATACATTCTTTTGCTTAGATGTACTAATACGAGCATCTTTTGTACCCATTGCTTTAATAATTAGTGGGTATTTTAAAGCTTCCTTTGTAATTAAAGCTAAGTCATGTGCAGTTGTATAATGATTTACATTGTGAAGACCATTTGGATTCATGAAATTTGTATGATTTGCGCCAATCTTTTTAGCTTTGTCATTCATCATTTTTACAAAGTTGTCCATATTTCCGCCAACTCGTTCACCAATAGCATATGCTAAATCATTGGCACTTAAAATCATCATTGTTTTTAATGCTGTATTTCGATCTAAAACCTCTCCTTCAGAAAAAAGGATTTGGGAATTACTTTTTTCTTCTTGGATACTTCTTTTTGTCATTTGAATTTTATCATTCTCTTTTAAATGATCCATCATAACCATTGCGGTCATTATTTTAGTTGTGCTAGCTGGGAAATCAACTTTATTTGCGTTCTTACTATAAATTACTTCCCCACTATCAGCCAATATTGAAATTGCCTTATCACTAAATAGGTTTATATCGTCTGCGTGTACAGTTTTTTGAATAAAGAAGCTACTAATTAAACTTATACTAAGACATAATTTCATAATATTATTAAAAGTAGATTTCATGAACACTAAATCTCCTTTGAACTTTTTTCATTTAGTTATTCCGTACAGGTTACATAACTCAAATTTTAATAACACGACTTGATAAAAGAGGCGTGGTTTGAAAAAACAATAATGCACCTATTATAACCTTTTCATCCTAATGTCTCAACTTACTTAAATTAGTAGTATTTTTCACTTAAAATAGAATATATCGGTTATTTCCCGGAAAATCGACATATCTATTACTTTAATTTATCAATATATTTTAATCCCTCTCTTTTGCTTAAAGTTGATAGATTAGTTTGTTTGATAAATAATTCAACCTCTTTAGGATTGATATAGGAATACTCTCTCAATGCCCAACCTATTGCTTTTTGAATGAAAAATTCTTTGCTTTCTTTGAGTAGACGGCAATAATGAAATAAACGCTCCTGATCCGTTTTCTCCTTAAACTTCATCTGAAATAATAACGCTACTCTATTCAGCCACATATTATCCGAAGAGATCCACCTATTAGAATACTCATCAATCAATTGTGGATAGATTAAAAAATGAAAACTAATTAAACGTCCAGCAATAGTATCAACGGTATCCCACCAAGATTTTTCAACTACTAGTTGTTCATATAATTTAATCCGTTCGAGCTCTGCTTTTTTATACTGGCGATCTAAACAAGTTAATGCAATATATTGAAATTCTCTTTCCTCTAAACTCCAAATATCGATTATTGATTCTAAATTTGGTGGTTCACCATTACTCATTCGAAACTGTCTAAACAATGCATTTCGTTCTGGTGCTTTAATTCCTAAAAATGTAAATCTATTTTTCATATACGCTTCCATTGCGGGCCGATTTTCATTATTTTTATATTCTTTAAAAAATCTCATTAACTCTGTTGAATAGTTGTCCATTCTACACTCCCTACTGATTATTAATTATCATCTTTAAAAATTTACTTAGCATAGCAACTTATTAAATACAATTTAAATCTTTTCTTCTATTATAAATGAGCATAAAGTTTAATGAAAAGTGTATAAGGCAAAATTGTGTAAATTTTCCGAAGATTGGTTTATGATAGAAAAGTCAATAAGAAAGGAGGATATTATGCAACCAGCAGTTAATACAAAGGTTATTAATCAGTCAACAATGTATCAAATTTTATTTGCAATCAGTTTGGGCCATTTATTAAATGACTCTATGCAAGCAGTTGTACCAGCCATATTTCCAATTTTAGAAAAAACAATGAATTTAACTTATACAGAAATTGGATTCATAGCCTTTGCGCTAAATATGACTTCCTCTGTAATGCAACCCGTTTTTGGGATTTTTTCGGATCGAAAGCCATCACCATTTCTCCTACCGATTGGAATGGCATCCAGTCTACTCGGAATGCTTTGCTTAGCATTTGCACCTAATTTATTTATTGTATTATTATCAGTTCTATTAATTGGAATTGGATCTGCCATCTTCCACCCAGAGGGCTCAAAAGTAGCCTTTTTAGCGTCTGGATCAAAAAGAGGACTCTCCCAAGCTATTTACCAGGTAGGCGGAAATACAGGGAACTCACTAGCGCCAATCTTTACAGCGTTAATTTTCGTACCTCTAGGACAAAAAGGTGCTGCATGGTTTACAATCTTAGCTGCTATAGGAATTTGTGTATTAATTTACGTATCTACATGGTATCGAAATAAACTGAAAGAAAATCCGTTTAAATTAAAAAGTAAAGGTCAGTCTTCAGGTGAACCTATCAAAATTACATCAGCTGTAAAATTTGCTATTATTCTACTAGTATTTATTACATTTGCACGTTCGTGGTACTCAGCAGGCATAGGTAATTATTATCAGTTTTACTTAATTAAAAGTTATGGTTTATCCATTAAAAGCACACAGTTATATTTATTTATCTTTATGATTGCAGGCGTAATAGGTACTTTCATAGGTGGAACGCTAGCTGATCGTTTCGGAAAACGGAATATGATCTTATTCTCATTAGTTGGTACATTTCCTTTAGCCTTACTGTTACCTCATATCTCTTTGCTAGCAGTTATTCCAATCTTATTTTTAATTGGCATCATTAGTTCAAGTTCCTTTAGTGTAATTGTTGTTTACGCTCAAGAACTCGTTCCTGGAAAAGTTGGTTTAGTAAGTGGATTAATAGTTGGCTTAGCATTTGGAATGGGTGCTTTAGGGGCAGTATTATTAGGTGTAATTGCCGATGCAACTAGCCTTAATTTCGTAATGAATTTATGTAGCTTCTTACCACTATTAGGTTTAGTAGCTTTTATGCTACCAAATGATCGAAAAAAATCAGCTTAAGTAGGAATGTATTTTTCAAATGCTCCTTTAAACTTAATTTAATTTACAACACAAAAAATCCTCCCTGATTGATCAGGAAGGATTTTTATTTACCCCATATTATTTAATATATTGTATATTTCCTCATCCGAGGTCGAAGCGATCTGCATTCATGACCTTAACCCATGCAGCTATAAAGTCACGTACAAACTTCTCTTTGTTATCATCTTGAGCATACACTTCGACTATTGCACGTAGCACGGAATTTGAACCAAACACTAGGTCAACACTAGTTGCTGTACGTACTTTCTCACCTGACTTGCGATCACGGCCTTCAAATACGTCTCCGTCTACTGGTGTCCACGCAATTCCCATATCTAGCAAGTTGACAAAGAAGTCATTAGTAAGTGTACCAACTCGGTCAGTAAATACTCCGTGTTTTGTGCCATTATAGTTTGTACCTAGTACGCGCATACCGCCTATAAGTGCAGTCATTTCTGGTGCAGTTAGGCCTAATAATTGTGCCTTATCTACTAATAGTTCTGCTGAATTTACAGTATACTGTTTCTTTTGATAGCTACGGAATCCATCAGCGATAGGCTCTAGCACTGCAAAGCTTTCTATATCTGTTTGCTTTTGTGTTGCATCGCCACGTCCTGGAGTAAATGGAACTTTTACATCAAAACCTGCATCTTGTGCAGCTTTTTCTACCGCGGCACTACCACCTAGTACAATCAAGTCGGCCATGCTGACTTTCTTATGCAGATGGTTTTGAACGCTCTCTAATACATTAAGTACCTTTGAAAGTTGGTCAGGCTGATTTACTGCCCAATCCTTCTGTGGTAATAGTCGTATTCGAGCTCCATTAGCACCCCCACGCATATCTGAGCCACGGAAAGTACTTGCTGAAGCCCAAGCTGTATTTACTAACTCACTAATAGTAAGTTCTGTATCTAGAATCATTAATTTGATTTTTTCAACTTCTGAATCAGTTATTTCATATTCTGAGGCAGATATAGGATCTTGCCAAATTAGAACTTCGTCAGGGACTTCTGGACCTAAATATCTTGAACGAGGCCCCATATCTCTGTGGGTTAGTTTAAACCACGAACGTGCAAATGCATCAGCAAAATCCTCTGGATTTTCATGGAAACGACGGGATATCTTTTCATATTCTGGATCAAAACGCAATGCCATATCAGCTGTAGTCATCATTGTTGGAACACGAACGGTTGGATCTTCTGCATCTGGAGCAAGATCCTTCTCTTCAGGATTTACAGCTAGCCACTGAAACGCACCTGCTGGGCTCTTTGTAAGCCACCATTGATATCCAAACAATAGATCAAAGTAACCATTATCCCACTTTGTTGGGTTTGCAGTCCAGGCACCTTCAATACCGCTAGTAATCGTGTCACGACCTTTACCAGAACCATGAGTGCTTAGCCAGCCTAAGCCTTGGGAATGAATCGGAGCTGCTTCTGGTTCAGGACCAACATGAGCAGCATCTCCTGCACCGTGAGCTTTACCAAAAGTATGCCCTCCAGCGATTAGTGCAACTGTTTCTTCATCATTCATTCCCATTCGAGCAAAGGTTTCGCGTATGTCACGACCACTTGCAATAGGATCTGGATTACCGTTCGGTCCTTCTGGGTTAACATAGATAAGACCCATCTGAACAGCTGCTAGTGGATTCTCAAGTTCACGATCACCCGTATATCGCTTATCCCCTAGCCATTCGGTTTCAGTACCCCAGAATACGTCTTCTTCAGGATGCCAAACGTCTTCGCGTCCTCCTCCAAAACCAAAAGTTTTTCCGCCCATTGATTCAATAGCAACATTACCTGTTAGTATAAATAAATCAGCCCAAGAAATCTTGTTACCATACTTTTGCTTAATCGGCCAAAGTAATCTACGGGCTTTATCGAGATTTCCGTTGTCAGGCCAACTATTAAGTGGAGCAAAACGTTGTGTACCAGTTCCTCCACCACCACGACCATCACCTGTACGATATGTACCTGCAGAGTGCCAAGCCATACGTATAAAGAATGGGCCATAATGTCCATAATCAGCAGGCCACCAATCTTGACTATTTGTCATTAGATTGTGAAGATCCTGTTTAAGCGCTTGATAGTCTAACTTTTTAAATGCTTCTGCATAATTAAATTCTTCATCCATCGGGTTAGATTTTCTGTCATTCTGATGTAGAATGTTCAAATTTAACTGGTTTGGCCACCAGTCTTTATTTACTGTACCAGCTGATTTCGGAGTAGTTGTGCTACCGTGATTAAACGGGCACTTTGCAATGTTAGAATTCTCATTCATTTCCATACTTTTTTCCTCCTTAAAAGTAAATAAATACCCAAATAATTATGTATCTTGTATTACTTTTCAAACAAGATATGATTAATTATTATGCAATCATTATATTAAACTATTACATATATTAATAGTAATAACTATCACAAATAAGATATTATTCATAACATTGTGAACAATTGATGACATTACTTTTTTTTGCGGAATAATTTGTCCAACTTTAGTTCAATTAGAGACATAAACAACTGTTAATACAGTCTTATTTAATGCTTATCCCTCATTCATTTTATGTAATAGTTCAAAAGTATAACCTCAAATATTTTTAATTACTTACTTCTACATTTAATACAAGACGACCTGCTATCTAATTGATTTACCACTATTTTATTTTTCATAATTAAACAATCTTGCAGATAAGAAAATCTAAATCTACCATTAAAAAAGAAAAAAAGCTCTTCGAATGTCGAAGAGCTTTTAACTATTACATACCCCAAATTAATGTCCAAAGAGTACCGAAAACAATTGCTACTGCAATAAATACTGCGTAACCTAAATTGATATATAATACTCCTTTATTTTCATTTTCATTCATATGCATGAAAACAATTAACTGAAGACCACCTTGTAATAATGCAGTTACAATTAAAATAATAAATGATACATTAAACGGTAAATTTAAATAATAAACACTTAAAGCTATGATTGTTAGAACAAGTGATTGAATGAAGCCAACCACTTGATGCTTAGGGAATAACGCGCTCATCCAATCAGTCCTTTCACGTAAACAAAACTAAAGATAAAGATCCATACTACGTCTAAGAAGTGCCAGTATAATGAATAAATAAATGTTTTGTTTGCAGTAGTTTCTGTAATTCCCTCACGAGAAACTTGAATTAAGATTGCAATACCCCATAACATACCGAATGATACGTGGGCACCGTGAGTACCTAATAAAACGAATAAGGCTGATAATGCTCCACTACTTTGGATTGTTGCGCCTTCATGAACATAAGTAAAGAACTCTGTAATCTCTACACCTAGGAAGACTGCACCTAAAGCTAGTGTTAATACAAGGAAGCTTATAAAAGCTTTTTTGTGATTTAATTTTATTGCGTTTACGACTAAACCAATCGTAAAACTACTTGTTAATAGGGCAAATGTTTCTATCATTACACCTTTCATCTCAAATAATTCTTTTTGAGTAGGTGCTGAACCAGTGTTATTTGCTAAAGTGAAGTAAACTGCGAACAATGTTCCGAATAAGGCAATCTCAGCTCCTAAAAATATCCAGAAGCCTAAAATCTTATTAGAACTTTCTTCACCTAGACTATACAGAGGCCTGCTGCTCATAATGATCACCTCGTAATTTTTTCTCTGTTTCGATAATTTCTTCTTTATGAATATGGAAGCCATGATCGCGTTGGAAAGAACGTGCAATTAAGCAAAGTGCGATAGGAACTGCAAATACAATCATTGGAACCCACCATTCAAATATTAAGAAGAAACCAAATGCCATAAATGCTGCACCTAAAATGAATGGTATACCACTATTACTTGGCATATGAATATCTGTAATCTCGCCTTCAAGTAATGATTTACCTTCTTTTTTAGCTTTCCAGAATGGATCTAAAGAATCAACTTTTGGAATAACTGCGAAATTATAAGGAGCAATTGGACTGCTTGTAGCCCACTCTAATGTTCTTGCATTCCATGGATCACCAGTTGTTTCTCTTTGTGCGTAACGTACACTGTAATAAATATTGTAAACAAGTAAACAGAAACCGATTGCTAACCCTACAGCTCCAATTGTAGCAATCATATTTAATGGTCCGAAACCTGACTCTGCACTATAAGTATAAGTACGACGAGTCATACCTTTTAATCCTAATAAGAATAATGGGAAGAATGTTACGTTAAAGCTAACGATAATTGTCCAAAACGTAATCTTACCAATTTTTTCATCTAATTTGAAACCAAATACTTTAGGGAACCAATAGTAGAATCCTGCGATTACCGCAAAAACAGTACCTGGAATTAATACATAATGGAAGTGAGCAACTAAGAACATCGTATTATGATATTGGTAGTCAGCACTTGCCATAGCTAGCATTACACCTGTAACCCCACCGATTGTAAAGATTGGAATAAATGCTAGTGAGTACAACATTGGAACGGTAAATTCGATTTTACCTTTTCTTAAAGTAAACAACCAGTTAAAGATTTTAACACCGGTTGGTATACTAATTGCCATTGTTGTAATACTAAAGAAGCCATTTACAACAGAGCCTTGACCCATCGTATAGAAATGGTGAACCCAAACAAGGAAACTTAGAGCAGAAATGGCGATCATACTCACAACCATGCTCTTATAACCGTATAAATTCTTTCTTGAGAAAGTAGCTATAATTTCACTGTATATACCGAATGCCGGAAGAATAACAATGTAAACTTCAGGATGTCCCCAAATCCAGAATAAGTTCGCCCAAAGCATATCATTACCATGTGCCATCGTAAAGAATTGAGTACCAAACTCACGATCAAACATCATTAATGCTAAAGCTACAGTTAATACTGGGAATGCGAATACGATAATAACGTTTGTAATTAAAATACTCCAAGTAAACATTGGCAATTTCATTAATTTCAAGCCTGGAGCACGCATTTTTAAAATTGTTACAATAAAGTTAATACCAGTCATTAAAGTACCTAGACCAGCAATTTGAAGCGAAATTGCGTAATAGTTATTCCCAACTCCTGGGCTGAATTCCTTACTAGCTAGTGGGAAATAAGCTGTCCAACCAGCATCAGGTGATCCTCCAATAACAAAGCTTAAGTTTAAAAGCATTGCACCAGCAAAGAATAACCAGAAACTTACTGCATTTAAGTAAGGGAAAGCTACGTCACGAGCTCCGATTTGTAAAGGAATAACGATGTTCATTAATCCAATAATGAAAGGCATCGCCATGAACAGAATCATAATTAAGCCGTGAGTTGTAAAAATTTCATTATAATGTTGCGCATCTAATATTTTTAAATCTGGTCCTGCTAACTGTGCTCTCATTAATAACGCATCTACTCCACCACGGAATAGCATTAATAATGCACACAGAATATACATTACACCGATACGTTTATGGTCAACAGTCGTTAACCATTCTTTCCATAAATAACCCCATTTTTTAAATTTGGTTAAACCAATTACAATAGCAAGAGATACAACAACGATACTCACCATTGCGCCATAGATCATTGGTTCACCTGTTACAAAAAAGTGATCCCATTTAAAACCCATTATTTCATCCCCTCCATATTATCCATGTCATGGTGATCAGATGAATCCTTCATAGAACCATGTTGATGTCCTGCATTTTTACCTTCTGGAGCTGGTCTAAATCCTAAATGAGTTGAAGTATATGTCTTTCTACCTAAATGCTCAATTTTTAGTAATTTATTAAACTCATTTTCAGTTAAAGCAGGAGCTGTTTCTTTAACGTCTTTAACCCAACCGTTAAAATCCTTATCATTCATTGCTAGTACTTCAAATTCCATTCCAGCAAAGCCTTTACCATTGAAGTTACTGTTCTTACCAATATAAGAACCTTCATTTGAAGCAACAAAATTTAATTTAGTTACCATGTCACTCATTGCATATTTTTGTCCACCTAATTGAGGAATCCAAAAACTTGTAATCGGACCGAATGAATAAAGTCTGAATTCTACGTTTCTATTCGTTGGAATATTTACATAGTTAACAGTTTCAATTCCTTGTTCAGGATAAGAGAAATGCCATTTCCAGTTTGAAGAACTTGCATAAATAACAAGTGGTTTATCATTTTCATGACCTTTTGGTACACTTTCAACTGCATTTGTTGTTTTAACAGTTACTACTGATAAAACTGCAACAATAATGATTGGGATGACAGTCCAAATAATTTCAAGTGTTTTACTTCCCTCTTCATGAGGCGGTTCGTAATCTTTTGGAAGTTTACTAGCACGATATTTATATAGAATAACAATATAAAGAATGTAAACTACTAGTAAAACTCCTAACATCATCAACATCGAGAAGATAATCGTGTCTGCTTGCGTTTTAGCGACAGGACCCTTGGGATTAAGAACTGCAATCTTGTCACAAGCACCCATTACTAATGCAACCAGCATGATCATCATGCCCATTAGAAATTTTTTCATTTCGCTCTTCCTTCCTATAACGTAAGTAAAAGTTCAAAATAGTTTTTTTGAATTATTTCTTAGATAAGTATTTTTATAAATTGTCACTAAAATGACAAACAATGTCCACAGTTATAGTAAGATACTTTAATTAAAAAAACAAACAATTAATTTCCATTTTGGAAGGAAAAAAAGAGTGTTCACATTTTAGACATATTTGAAAATATGCTTTTTTCTTTAAAACCTATATATATCAATGGTTCAACACAATTGCTCACTTATTCACAACGTTCACATTTTAGACAAATATTAGATTTTGATTAACTTTTTGTTCACATTTCGAAACTTACATATTAGTAAATTAGTATAATAATTTTTGTGTGATTTAACAAAATAATCTGTCTTTTCACACAAAAAAAATAACGCAGAATAATCTGCGTCAAAAAACAGGGTTATTAATTTGGTGAAGAGAAAAACTACTGTCCTAGCGCGTTCTTCTCTTCTTTAGGGTTGGGGGGTTCTAGGGTCGCATTCCACATTTTACTTTTTAATGTGTATACAAACGAAGAACTAAGAAAAACAATGGCTTATTTCTTAAACTTCTTTTATTAATCTTAGATTACCACGAATGAAAATGATTATCAATACCAATTATTGGTTTTTTTATCCACAGAAGTATTCTAAATAGGAAATGATTAAGATAATATGTTCATTAAGAGTTGTGCAATTAAGGTGGGATTTTCAATATTAGGAATATGTCCTGCTTTCAAATTATGAATTGTCATCCCTCTTTCCTTTGCACGTTC
Organism: Gottfriedia acidiceleris; assembly: GCF_050457485.1. Lineage (GTDB taxonomy): Bacteria > Bacillota > Bacilli > Bacillales > Bacillaceae_G > Gottfriedia > Gottfriedia acidiceleris_D. The sequence goes on along the minus strand of NZ_JBCMJM010000007.1, from coordinate 306,711 downwards.
TACTGATCGAAAAATTCCATAGTAAAATGGATTTTGTTCTTTTTCTGTACAATTAATATAGGAAGTTTTAATATTGTTTAACTCCTTTTTTTTAAGCTTAAGCGGAGTTTTAAAACATTTGTGAGGATGATCAGTGAGACGATGATCGTATCTGTCTTCTTCTACAACAGGAACTTTCCACCCTTCACCTAATGTATCAACCAATCCTTGAAGAAAATTTACTATTTCATCTGGAAACAAATTAACAACTGCTTCACCATCATTTAATAACATCGCATCTAAATAGATGACTTCATCAATTAGTTCTGGAATTCGATCAACTACTCCTGATGCTACTGCACCACCATAGCTATGACCAATTAGAACAATATTATGTAAATTTTCATAATGAATCACATTAACAATGTCATTTATTGCAGTGTTTAAATCTACTTCTTTATTCGCTAAATGAAACCTTTCCCCGCAACCAGTCATTGTAGGTGTATATACTGTATGACCCTCTTTTTCTAATAGTATTTTTACCTCTTTCCATGCCCAGCCCCCTGAACTCATTCCGTGACAGATAACGATTGTTTTCATCTATTTCACCTTTTCATATTTTTTTGATCTTTGATTCTTACACAAAGCCAAATAAATATATTCAATGTAAACTTAGTAAAACCATACTTAGAAAAAATTAAACTAATTTCATTTTTAAGTTATAATTGTAGAAAAAAAGGTGGGACATTTATGCCTCAATTATTAATTAAAGGGATTTCAACTGATGATATTTGCAAAGTTAGTAAGTCTTTAATCGAAGAACTCGCAGTGGTTTGTGAATGTGGAACTGATAATTTTACGATTGATTGTATCCATTCAACTTCAATTTTTAATGGTGAAATTGTAGAAAGCTTTCCATTTATTGAAGTAAAATGGTTTGAACGTGGAGGTGAAACTAGAGATCGTTTCGCAGCTACAATCGAGAAACATATTAACATATTGAAGATTCCTGAATTTGAAATTGCTTTTATTACATATCAAGAAGATTGTTATTATATAAATGGGAAGAAATTCTCATAATGATATTTCAAAATAATTTAGGTCAGCATAGCAGCTGACCATTTTTTTTTGAAAATTAATTTTCTCTGGGGCATGTGTACCTATAGGACAATGTCATTTCGGGACATTTCAACTATGTGGACAAATATACAAACTAAAAAAAATGGTTAACTAACTAAGTACATGATTCGTAAAATTGAATATTAGTATATTAATCGGACAAGTAGGGAACGAAAAAATACTACCGATTAGGGAAAGGTGAATAAGAATGAATTTTGAAATTGCAATGACAGCATTTGTTTTCATTATGACGATGGCTGTCATATTCTGGAGACCTAAAGGAATTCATGAGGCATGGCCTGCTTCATTTGGAGCAATAATCATTCTAGTAACTGGAATTGTTACTCGACACGATTTATATGACATTATTACGAAAATCGGTGGAGCTTCAATTACAATTATTGCAACAATTGTTATGGCTGTTATTTTAGAAAGTTTTGGGTTCTTTCATTGGTCAGCAGCTCGTCTAGTAACATTAGCTAAAGGTTCAGGTTATCGATTATATTGGTATATCCAACTATTATGTTTTCTGATGACTTTACTCTTTAACAATGATGGCAGTATTTTAATTACAACACCAATTTTAATCCTTCTATTAAAAAATCTCCGTCTAAAACCACACCAAAAAATTCCATATTTATTATCAGGTGCACTTATTGCTACAGCTTCTAGTGCGCCGATCGGAGTAAGTAATATTGTAAATTTAATCGCTTTAAAGATTGTGCATATGACTCTATATATGCATACAGCGATGATGTTCGTACCAGCAACATTAGGTTTATTGTTTATGTCAGCGCTAATGTATGTCGTTCTAAAAAATAAATTACCTGAGACACTACCAATTTCAACAGATGATATTGAAGAATCGTTCTTTATAAAAAACTTCCATCCGTTAAAAACAAAAATTTCTGTTGAAACAAAAAAGAAACGTACAAAATTTATGTTAAAAGTACTTGCTTTCGTATTTTTAATGAGATGTTTATTATTCGTTGCATCTTATTTATCAATACCGATTGAATTAGTTGCAGTACTTGGCTCTTTAGTCTTATTAATTTGGAGATGGTACCATTTAAGAACAAGTCCTGTAGATATCTTAAGAAAGACACCTTGGCAAATTTTAATTTTTGCATTTTCAATGTACGTGATCATCTATGGACTTCATAATGCTGGATTAACAGAGTTTTTAGTAAAAGAATTTGAACCGATCGTTAATCAAGGATTATTCCAAGCGAGCTTCATTATGGGCGGTTTAGTATCTGTTTTATCAAATCTATTTAATAATCACCCAGCTCTTATGATTGGAACAATTACATTAACTGAAATGGGTCTTGATCCAATTACTTTAAAAACAATTTATCTTGCAAATATCATCGGAAGTGACATGGGTTCATTATTATTACCAATTGGTACACTTGCATCATTAATTTGGATGCACATTTTAAAAGAAAACAAAATTAAAGTAAAATGGAAAGATTATTTAAGTGTAACAATAATTGTTATCCCATTAACAACAATCGTTACATTGTTACTTTTATTCTACTGGGTACAATTAGTATTCGCACATTAATCAATACTTTTACCTCAAGGAGGAGATCTACGTGAGTGATGTATCTACATTGCTTGGTGAACAAGTCTCAGTAAGATTATCCGGAGATGTCATATTCGAAGGAATTCTTACTGATTTAGGACAAGATATTTTAGTGCTTTTTAACGGCATAAAATATTATTATATCCCTTGGATGCATATCCATATGGTATATCAAAATAATGAAATAATAGAAAAAATAAAGAACCCTATTGAACCGTCTATTACTCAGGAAATGGAAACAATTTCATATCGTAAAATTTTACTAAATGCTAAAGGAATATTTTCAGAAATCTATGTAACTGGTAATATAACTCTTCATGGCTATATTATGAATGTACTGAGTGATTATCTTGTATTTTACTCACCTGTATTTCATACAATGTATATTTCTTTATCACATTTAAAATGGATTACACCATATAACCATAAAGTGGTTCCATATAGTTTAGGAGATGATACCCTGGTGGTTCATCCATCTTCAACTCCTTTACACAGATCTTTTGAAAGTCAGCTAAAAAAAGAAATTGGAAAGCTTGTTATTTTTGATGGTGGAACTGATCCAATGAAAATTGGGCTTTTAAATAAAGTAGATAATAATCAAATAGAACTTTCCGTTGCGAGTGGACAAAATGTTTATCTAAAACTTGGACATATAAAATCTGTACACTTACCTTAGCTGGATATAACCTTTGATACAAAATGTATTTAAAGGTTTTTTTTTGTAAAAAGCAAATTCTAATAAGTCTTAAGTAAAAAAAGCCCCATGCAATATATGGGGCTCTTAATCTTTTAATCTTTATTTACGTAAATTGATCCATTTCTCGTTTTTAAATTAAGTTGATGTTCGCCACTTCCAACCATCGCCTTATTTGTATTATTATCATCATTATTTTTCATTTTCCATCCAATATTACCATTAAAACTACCATCATTTGTTACCGCGTTGATCGTTAGATTGTTATTCTTTAGTAGGTCTACTTGAATTTCACCATCATCAGAAGAAACTTTACTATTACCATTTAATAAAGCATCCTCAACATTAATTGCACCATTATTTGTTTTTGCGTTAATTTTTCCTTTATAATCTTTTAAGTTAATTTCTCCATCATATGTCGTAATTTCAATTGTTCCTTCTATATTTGCATGTTCAATCGAAATGCTACCATCTCTTGTAGTGGAATTTAAATAACCAGAAATATTTTTGATTGTAATTTCACCATCTCTCGTTTCAATTTCACTATCACTTTTTAAATTTGCATTCGTTAAGCTGATCGAGCCGTTTCTAGTTTTTGCAACTAAGTTTCCAGTAACATTCTCAATATTGATTTGACCGTCATTTGAATTTATGACTGTTTTATTGTCTTTATTTGATACATTTACAGAGCCATTTTTTACGTTTATATTCGTTAAAATACTTTTAGGTAAATCAATATTTAGTTGGGATCTGTCATTATCAAAGTGGAAAATCTGATTGTCGTCATTACGAATCTCTATAATCATTTTATCACCAAGTGTTTTTACTGAATAATAATCAGATACTTTTTCACTGTCACTTTTATCTCGAAACGGAACTCTTATATTACCATTTACGTTTACTGCACTAGAATCAGTTCCATTTACACTGATTTCACTATTATTAGCTTTAATAATCACTTCATTAATTGATGAAGTGATCGTTTTCGAGTCATTTATCTCAATATTTTTTGATTTGAATGTATAACCAATTTCTTTGATAAACAAATGACCAATACTAAATAGTAATGAAACAACCATCATTAATATAAGTAAGAAAATACTAAATCCATGAAAACGGAGTGTGTCTTCTTTTCTTACTAAATTGAATAGTAATATTTCAATTCCTAATAAAATACAAGCAACTGGCCATGCATTAATAAGAAGCTTCGAATAAGGAATTGAAATAAAATTTTGAAGAAACCATAGTAAACCAATAGCGATTAATATTATTCCCGCTGTTATAGTGCCAACCTTCCAATTCCTCATACTTCTTTTTTCGACTTTCCAGTTAATAATTTAATACCAAGACCGACAAAAACAATACTGATTAGTAAATTTTGTACTAAATTATAGTCAATAAAAATATTGTAATGTCTAGAAATATAATCAGAAGCGTTCTCTAATAAAGATAAGCAACCAAAACCGATTAATACCCAACCAATTAAAAACTTATTAAATTTAAATTGATGATTTACGATTGGCTCATCTACTATTTCAATGTCCTCACGATATTTACTATGATATTGAAGTGCATCAAAGTAGCTATAAAATACGATGACTGGTATAAAAAATCCAAAGCTTGAAATTAAATGTGTTAAAAATACTGTACCGAAAAATAACAGCATAAACTGCAATCCTCGACTCATTAATCCTAAATAAAAATGGCCAAGACCTGGTAAGATTGATAATAAATAAACTAATTTTTTACGTTTTTTCAAAGTTTGTACCTCCATTATTTTTTATTTCCTTTCAAAATTTTTGGAATTGGAATTGATAGTTTAATTTTTTCACTTTTTTCAATTAACGAAGACGTCTGATCAATCGTTTGTACAACGTGACGATTGGAATTTGTAATCCGTTCAGTTAATTGGAATTGGAAGAATAAAAATGTTGCTGCAGCAGCCAATACTAAATGGATTAACCGAACTTTTTTTGAATTAGTGTTAGATTTCTTTTCATTCGTTTTTTCCGTAATCTGTATTGGTTCAGTTTGTTTCATTATTTCGCTCACTAGCTCATCTGAAAACTGGATTTCAGGTGGATTCATCCATTCCATGTCTAATTCATTTAAAAGTTCAAGTTCCGCCTGGCATGAGATACATTCATTTAAGTGCTGTTCAAGCAAAAGAGATTCTTTATTTGAAAGCTTCTTTTGTTGATACGATAATAGTTGGTCAGAAGTTAAATGTTTCAAATGATCCCTCCTTTATGCTTGTCTTTAATTAATCGTTTGGCTCGATATAAACGTGATTCTACAGTTTTAACGGCTACATTTAATTTCAAAGCTATTTCCCCATAGGTAAGTTCTTCAAAATAATATAATTTCAATACATCGCTATATGCCTGTGGCAATTCAATTAAATATGAATGAATAAGTTCTTTATCAATCGTTTTTAGTAAGGCTTCTTCAGGTGATAATAACTTCTCCTCTGGTAAAGTAGAAAGTAATTCACTAGTTTCATTTTCCTGTTGTTTTACTTGTTTTCTTTTAAAATCAATTGCTTTATTCATTGTAATTCGATAGATCCATGTGGCCAAACTAGATTCCCCGTTAAAGTTTTCGAGAGAACGATACAATTGGAGAAAGACTTCTTGCGAAATATCTTCAGCATCCTTTTGGTTATTTGAAACTTTCAATGCTACTGCAAATACCTTTGATTGGTATCTTACTATTAATTCCTTAAATAGTTGATGATTCCCCTTTACTATATTCCTTACTAATTGTTCATCCGACTCCATTGCATCACCTCTTTTCCTCTTCCATAACTTTAGACGAAGGCAAACTTAAAAACCCTGCAAAAAAAAATAAGTTTTTTAAAAAAATTTTTAAAAACTATCTTTCTTACTTAAATAAAAGAAGAATAGTTGATTTTCCACTACAGGTTGCTTTCCATTTGGCCTAAACTGTTACCTAAAATAAAATAAAAATTAATACAGTTAGAAAATAGTTTGTGAATAATACTCTTATTTAATTAACAAAAAAAAGCTTGTAAAAACAAGCTTTCACGCTGGAGAAAAACAACCTTGTCAATTAATTACCAAATTTTCGTAAAAGGA
>NZ_JBCMJM010000007.1:0-300216 GCF_050457485.1 Gottfriedia acidiceleris | reverse complement strand
CAACTTATTCATCAAAAAAAATGGTTACACTAAAAACCTAATTTTATATCCTTTACTTAGAAGTGCATAATAGCTTGCTAATCAGTTTGTAGGTCGATTAAGATCGAACATCAACTTATTATAATAATCATTTGAAAAAATTGTTTTTCTATAAATTAACTCTTAAATATTTTTAGCTTCTTAAGAATAAACAATTACCAGAGTTTCTTGTTATTATAAAACCGATCAAATATATTAACATTTATCATTTTTAGATCATCAATAAATAAATTATTATATCAATTAAATTCACTTAATAAACGTTTGACCATTTTATATTTCAACACTTTGAAAGATTTATATGCAACCTTCAATGTTATAGCCAACATTAGATTTCTATTGAACCTCAGAAATACTTTTTAAATCCTTAATATTTGTTCGCATATGGTTCATTATTTCGATGTATCTCATTTTGCCATTTTTTAGATTAACATCATTAATATTTTCCAAAGACATAATTTTAAAATTACGATTATCACGATAGTAATTATAAGTTGGAAAAAAACTTGGATTTGCTAATTCAATTTTTACATTTTGATCAGTTTGAGTTTTAACTACATCAATTGTACCCATGCCACCAATTAACTCATAGATTTCATCTTGAGCTGATAAGTAATTTCCTAATGAGTAAAAGACGATTGTTTTATTTCCCGTTTTTCCAGTGATCCAAGCCGGCGGTTGCAGGACGTGTGGATGATTTCCAATAATAATTTGAACTCCCATATCTGCCAATTGTTTTGCAAGATTCTTTTGGGTATTGTTCGGCATTCTTTCATATTCAATCCCCCAATGCATGGCAACTACTACTACATCTGATACTTTCTTTGCCCTTGAAACATCACTACGTATTTTGGCAAGTTCGATCAAATTTACTAAATAATCTTTTCCTTTAGGAACAGGAATCCCATTTGTACCAAATGTGTAAGCAAGAAATGAAAATCGAATATTATTTTTATTTATCACTCTAATTTGGTCATGATCTGCTTGTGATTTAAAAGCACCTGTATATGGCATATGAATAGCGTCCCAATGGGAAATTGCACTTCGTATAATTTTTTCACCTCGATCAAGCGAATGATTATTGGCCAGTGTCACAAAATCAACCCCAGCACCTTTGAGTGCATCTCCAACTTCATATGGACTATTAAACGCTGGATACGTAGATAATCCGAATTGTTTTCCACCTATCATCGTTTCTTGATTCGCTACTAAAATATCTGGCTTTTCCATCGTTTTTCTAACTTCATCAAACATTTTATTAAAGTTATATACTCCATTTGGGAGCATAGCATCTTCATAAACTTCATTATGTATTAATAGGTCCCCCACGGCACCAACCGTCACCTTTGTAACTTCCTGATTTATTTTTTTAATAGGCTCTTTCTGCTCTTTAACCTGTTCTGTATTTTGTTTATTTTCTTTTACTTTGTGTTCATCTTGATTATTTTTTGTACACCCGCAAACTAAAGCAATAAAGCAGGTAACTAATACTATCATTATCTTTTTTATCTTTTTTATCTTTTTCATCTTTTTCTCTCCTGTTAAAGCAAGGTTCAATGGAATGAATTGTATATTGTATAGGAAAAGACAAAACAATCCGGAACCTTTATCTACTCATATTTTTATCCTCATCATCATTTAATACTCTTTATGATCCTTAAAAACTTTAGTCTGCCACTGGCGTTTCCGACTTTCCGTCTTTTAAGTTATTTCCATTTTTTAGCAATCAAACATTATATTCTACAGTGTTTTTTTAAAAATATCAACTAATATTTATCATTCATTTCAATAGATTTTAAAAATTGAGAATTATTGGACTTTACTATTGTTTAACTATTAAAATAATATCATGTTCAACAATTTTTTCATCTATAAACAGGTCACAATTCATATTAAATAGTGTTTAAAACGTTTTGAAAGATAAGGAGAGAACAATGAATAGATCAGAAAAGTTATTACAATTAAAGAAAGAGATTAGTCACGTGATAATAGGTAAAGAAGATGTCGTTGAAATGATCTTCATCGCTCTTATTAATAATGGGCACATTCTACTGGAAAGTGTCCCTGGTACTGGAAAGACACAATTAGCTAAAAGCTTTGCCAAAACGATTAACGGTTCGTTTAAAAGAATTCAATTTACTCCGGATTTATTACCTAGTGATGTAACAGGAATTCAATTTTTTCATCCAAAAGAACAAGACTTTCAACTTCGAATCGGTCCTGTAATGACGAATATTTTATTAGCAGATGAGATTAATCGTGCTACACCTAGAACGCAGGCTAGTTTATTAGAAGTAATGGAAGAACGCCAGGTAACAATCGATGGAGAAACTATCCCACTACCAAATCCGTTTATCGTTATAGCAACCCAAAATCCTATTGAATCACAACAAGGTACGTTTCCATTACCTGAAGCACAAATGGATCGATTTTTTATGCAGATTCGTTTGGCATACCCTACATTTGAAGAAGAAAAAAGCATTATGAAATCTTATCGTTCAAATACTCCATTTTCGAATTTAAAAAACGTACTAACGTTAGAAGAAATTGATGAAATGAAAGAACAGGTGAAGACTGTTACAATTTCGGAAGAAGTAGAGGATTATATTTTAAACATTATTCATACAACGAGAAATCATGAAGATATTCAACTCGGCATTAGTCCTCGTGGTACATTGGCACTAATGAGAGCCTCACAAGGTAAAGCATATATAAACAATAGATCATTCGTCACTCCACAAGATGTGAAGGATGTTGCGATTTATCTCCTTTCACACAGATTAGTCTTGACCCTTGAGGCATCCTTAAAGAAAAATGCTATACAAGTTATAGAATCAGTTTTAAATCAAGTTGAAGTTCCTGTAGAAGCTGGAGCTGGTCAATAAATGACTTGGAATAAAGAAATACATGGTAAAAATTCACTTGATATCCTAATTATTTTTGGGATCATATTTCTAATTATTAATGTCTATCAATCTTCCTATTTATTAATGTTTTTAGGAGGATTTTTAATCATCATTAGTTTGATGAGTCGATACTATTTAAAACATATTGCTGATCACCTTGTCATCGAAAACGACAAGGAGCCCATTCGAGTTTCCGTCGGAGAACAATTTAATTTACCTATTAAGATAACCCAGAATCATTGGTTACCAATTATTAACGCAACAGTTCGAATAAAATTAGAACCCATTGTAGATAGTATAAATTTTAAAACAGTTAGTAGCGATTCAAATTTGGAACTAATTATCCCAATTCAACTAAAAGGTAACGAAACGATTCAGATTACATTACCGCTTTCAGCTACTAAACGTGGAGTTACTAGAATTAAACAGGTAGAATTAAAAATTTCAAACTTTTTCAGTTTAGGTTATTTATATTTAACCTATAAACCATTTTTACATAAAGAAATTATTATTTATCCTACATTAATTCCTGTACCCCAAATTGAACAAATCATTTCGACTAACTCATATGGTAGTTTTGTAACAAATACTAGTATGTTTGAAGATTTTCTTGCTCCGATTGGAACAAGAGACTATGTCTATTCTGACTCATTTCATCGAATTCACTGGAAAGCTAGTGCTAAAACACAAGTACTTCAAACGAAAATTTATGAACGAACTGCTGACTATTCAATTACATTTATTATAAATTTACGAGATACTCATCATGATAATTTTAGATTAAGTATCATTGAAAACATCGAATCAATTGCTAGTAATATTGCCTATATAGTCCAATACGCTGCATTAAAAAATATTAATTATGAAATATTTCTAAATTTGAACATGGAAAGTGGAGTTCCTGTTTATCATTTACCAATTGGTGGAGGTAAATCTCAACTAGGTAAAACTTATGATATTCTTGCTCGAATTAATGGCGCAAGAATGACTCAGCCGATTGATCGATTACTACATTACGTAGAAAAGCAACAACGAAAATCTCCTGTTGTTATTTTATGTGGCCCGTTCAGTAAGCATGGAGATCGATATTTCGCTCAAATGCGAAAACGTGGCCAAAGCATCTATTATCTACAAGATGATGTAGAAAGTCCAAAGCTTGTTCCATTTGGACAACATTAAGTCGAAAGGATAATGAAATGATTTTACGTTTACTTTCTACATACTTTTTTTCATTAGAATATCTATTACTCTATTTAATCGTTATATTTATATACGAATCAAAAAATGAGCTGCCACCTACTTTGGCAATCATTTGTATTTTTATGATTGGAAATCTATTTTTACTTTACTCATTACGAAAGGCTCAAGTATCACGAGTTATTCCGTTTCTAGCAGCCATTATTTCTGGAGGAATCAGTTATACTCTTGGATTAAATTCAGTGACATCTATTTTATGTGCTAGCTTTATCTATTTTCGACTTGAAGCTTTTCTTAAAGACTCTTCGTTATGGATTGAAGAACGAAATAAATTACAAATCACTTTTTATTTAACGAGTTTGATAGTCCTCTTTTTTGGCTGGACTTCACATTATTCTCATATGAACTTGATATTATGGATCATAATCATTTTTACAATTCTATTTAGTTTAGGTAGATACTTTCAACAAGCTGTCACTACACAAACCATTAAAAACTATCGAGGAATTATAGGATCAATTAGTATAGCAACACTGCTTACTGGTACCATAACGTTAATATTACCGATCTTAAAGTGGGCGATTTTTAAATTACTGGACGGTTTATTTAGTGCAGTTGGGTTTTTAGGAACTCCTTTCTTTAACTATGTAGATCGAATCACTATAAAAGAGAAAAAAATTAAGTTAGGTCAAAATTCAAGCGCTGAAGATAAAGTTCCACAAAATATACGTAATCACCATTATATTTTAGAGTCGACTCCTACTTGGGTATGGTTATTATTACTGATTATCGTTTTAATCGTAATTTGGCTAGTCATAAGAAAGCTTACTTATATACGTAATGAAAAACATACTGCCAAACAAGAAATCAGTATCGAATATAATGCAATACCAGAACACAAGAGGAAAAAAAGACGCTTTTTCAAACACTCTGCCCCAACAGAGCAAATCAGAAAACTAATCTTCCAACTCCAAAAATATGCATCTAAATACAAGATGGGTCGAAACCAAAATGAAACATTAAAAGAGTGGTTGGAGCGAATACAAATACCGAATGAAGATGAACTAATTAATGCATATAACTCGGTTCGCTATGGTAAAGGTGAAATAAAGGATATTGAGAAATACGAAGAACAAGTGAAAAGAATCAAGGATAAGATTAAAAGCAAGAATAAGGAAGAAGAATAAGATAAAACCCAAACCTTTACTTAGGTTTGGGTTTTCACGCTTTTGAAAAAAGCTAAATGATGTTCCAACTTTCTCAATACTCTTGTTTTTAATTCTTACTGTAGATTTTCGTACTGATTGTATATTTTTCAATATTTTGCAAGTATGGGTCGTACCCGATACCTGGTTTTGTTGGTACGGTGATCATTCCATTTTCTACGGTTACTTCTGGTTCGATTATGTCCTCTGCCCAGTATAATGCAGATGCCGCTGTGTCTCCAGGTAGAATGAAGTTCGGTAATGATGTGATTGCAATATTATGGGCTCTTCCAATTCCTGATTCTAGCATTCCACCGCACCATAATGGAATTCCATTTTCCTGGCATAGATCATGTATTTTTCTTGATTGAGTAAGTCCTCCAACTCGACCAATTTTAATATTAATAATTTTACAGCTTCCTAGTTTTATTGCTTTTCTAGCATCTTCTAGTGAGTGAATACTCTCGTCTAAGCAGATCGGTGTTTTCATTCTTTCTTGTAAATCTGCGTGATCGATAATATCGTTGTATGCAAGTGGTTGTTCGATCATCATTAAACTATAATCATCTAATGCGATTAATTGATCCATATCAGATAATGTGTATGCTGAGTTAGCATCCGCCATTAAAGGAATAGTTGGATAAACTTTTCTTACTTTATCGATCAGTTCAATATCCCAGCCTGGTTTAATTTTTAATTTAAATCTCTTATAGCCTTCTGCAAGTCGGTTCTCGATAATTTTAATTGTTGAATCGATTGAATCTTGAATTCCAATGCTTACTCCTACTTCGATTTCCTTTTTAGTTCCACCTAACGCAGTTGAAAGTGAGATATTTTCTTGTTTAGCATAAAGATCCCAAATTGCTCCTTCTATGGCAGCCTTGGCCATATAGTTCCCACGAATATGTGAGAAATACTTTTCGGAAATTTCGTCTGGGTGGGTAATTTCATTATTTAACACGATTGGAATTAAATAATCTTCTAGAATATGCCAATTTGTTTTTAAAGTTTCTTCATTATATAGTGGATCAAGCATAGCAACAGATTCAGCCCAACCTGATATTCCATCTTCGCTTATCGCTTCTAGTAGAATAAATTCACGGTCATATTCAGTACCAAAGCTTGTTGTAAATGGATGCAATAAATCTAGCTTCATATGGCGTAATATTACTTTTTTAATTTTCATTTCCGAACTCTCCTTTATATTTCTTTTCTATTTGTTCAGTACATAAAAATGAACTGGCATTTCAGAGTCTGAATTCTTAAAAAATCCAGTAACTTTCCATCCGCTTTGAAATAATTTTTTAAAGGACTCTCTAGTAAGCATTCGCCACTGGCTTGCAATTTTAATATTCGTTTCTCTAATTGTTCGGAAATCTTTTGGTACTGCAACAAAGGCTAGATCGTTAAACACATCTGTATCGTTTTGAATCGGCATTGGTATTCCGTCATTGTTTTCTTCCCATTTAATAAGTGAATTTTTAACTGCTTCATCTAATTCAAAAGGTCTCAAATTCTCCTTTTCCTCTTCCCCTTTTGCAATATACCATTCAACTAGAAAACGATCAGATGGAATTCCACTATTTAATAAGTCTTCCATTTCTCCATAGCAGTTTTCAATATACGTACTACAAACTCCACCTAACTTAGAAATATTTAAATATCCATTTGCTGTTTCTAATGGGTCATAAGTCCAAGTAATCAGTTTATAGCCGAGTTTAAGAGCTTCTTCTCGCTGGGCAATTTTAAGAAGTTTTCCAATCCCTTTATTACGAAACTCTTGATCAATTCCAAGCATATGAGAACAAAGATAAACATTTTGTCCATCATAACCAGGAAAACTGTATTGAAATCCAATTATTTTATCGTCAAAATATGCACCTAAAACTAATCCTCCATTTTTTGCCGCTGTAATTGTTTGATGCGTAGGAATTGAATCTTCAAAACCCCAAATTTTAGATTCTAGTTCTCGTACCTGCCCCATTTCTTCGATAGAATGGAGTGCACGGATCTTAATTCCTGTATTAACTTCAGATTGATTCAATTTGTTTAGCATTTGCCTCACCTCTTAATTGTTCTTGTTCTGATGCTAATAAAACTGTTTGAGTTAAAATTTTCGCTCCATAATGAAGTGCTTCTAAATTAAAACTCATTTGAGGATGATGTAACCCCGGAGTTAATCCACACCCTAAACCGACCATTGTAGCCGCAATTTGAGGATATTTATTTGTATAGAAATGGAAGTCCTCCCCACCATTTGAAATGCATTCAGGCACTACATTTTCATGTCCGATTATTTCTACAATGGCTCTCTCGGTAATTTTTATTGCCTGCTCGTTTTGTACGGCCGCTGGAACAAACTCTTCCATAGACCACGAAATCTTAGCTTTTGTTTCAATCATTGTTTCCTCAAAAACCTCAACTGTGCGGGCATTTAATTGATTCATAATGTCATTTGTTTGCGCTCTAACATCAAGTGAAAACTTTACCGATTCTGGGATCGTATTTGAGGCTTCATTTTCAGTTTGAATTTGGGTCATTTTAATTGAATGAGGGATATCCGTATTTAAATTTATTTGCTTTAATTTATTGACTATTTCAGCTGCTACTTCAATCGCATTAATACCATCTTGTGGTCTAGAAGCGTGAGCCTGTATTCCTCGAATTGTCCCTTTAATCGTTTCAGCAGACCCATGTATGATCACTGGAGATGCTTTTTGAAAAGGTACTTCTCTTTCTGGTCTTAAGTGTACGCCAAACAATGAAATGACATTGTCTAATGCACCATTTTCCATCATTTGAAGAGCCCCTTCACCCTTTTCTTCGGCTGGCTGGAAGATAAATCGAATCGTGTGTTTTGGCTTTATACCACTTGCAGAAATCGCCAATGCTGCATATAAAACCATCGTACTATGAGCATCATGACCACATGAGTGGTTTGCCATTACAACACCATCAACTTCTTGAACTAGTGCATCCATATCAGCTCTTAGCGCAACAACTGTTTCATTTTGGCCCTTAATTTCAGCAATAAATCCAAAATGATTTTTATACGTTTTAATCTCAATTTTTGCATCATGTAGTCGTTCTCTTAAATACTTTGCTGTTTTTTCTTCTTGCCAACTAGGCTCAGCTAGCTTATGTAAATCCTGGTAAGTTTGTAAAATAGTTGCTTTATTATGATCTAGATAAGATTGTGGATTCATAAGATTTTCTCCTAACTGTTTTTTCTATTCTATAAACACTTCATAAGTAGAATAAATTTTTTCCAATTTTTGTTGATACATTTGAATTCTTTTTTGGTCCTTTTCATATAATCCTGCAATCACTAAATTTAATAGACTAATAACTGATGCTACCGAGTTAGAGCCACTTTCCACATTTTCTTCTGTAGTTAGAACGATATCTGCAATTCGACCGATTGGTGATAATAATCGATCAGTAACTGAAATTAAACTTACTCCATTTTCTTTCGTACATTCTGCAATTGTTAATGTTTCCTTTGCATACCTTGGAAAAGAAAATGCAACAACAACTGATTTTTCTGTTAAATTACAAAACTTTTCATAAAAGTCACCTGCTGGAGAACAATACAATACGTTACCTCTAATTGAGCTTAACGTATTCGAAAACCAGTAGGCAGCTATACGGGATACACGATGACCAACTATTAACACTTGATCAGCACAGGTAATTGCTTCAATAGCTTTTGAAATTTCCTTAATATTCGAAGGTTGTAATAAATTTCTTAAAATATTTACTTCATTTTCGATAATTTTTGTAAAAGTATTTTGTCCTTCGGTATTTTTTATCTCTTCTTTTTCTTTTATATAATCGGCTTTATTTAAATGAAGAAACTCGTTTTGAACACATAACTGCATATCACTGAAGCCTTCAAATTCGAGTGCATATGAAAGACGAATCACCGTTGTTTCACTTACTTCAGCTTTTTTTCCAATTTGATAAGCAGTTTTAAAGGCACACTCCTCAAGATTTTCAATCATATAAGTCGCTACTTTTTTTTGCCCTGGCGATAATTGTGAAAATTTTTCCTTAACTAACAATTTAAAATTAGGTCGCTCCATTATTTTAATCCTTCCAAAGTTGAAGTTTATCCTTCATTCATTTAAAAAATTGCAGTAAATACTTCTTTTTTCTTATACATTATCATATCCCTAAATGCGGAGCAAGGAAAAATGAAAGTAATTTTTTCTGCCTTTAACCTAATAAATATTTGTAGTTTGTAGTTACTTGCCCTTACAATTTACCTCAATTTGAATTAACTAAAATAGGACTACTATTCAAAATTTGAATCCGGTCAAAAGCCGTAATCGTGTATACAATTAGTTTTCAAATCGGTTTAAACGTTATTTGTATACCCTAAAATTAAGGAGGGGGAAATTTGAAAGTCTTAATAATCTGGCGTCTCTTAACAGTTGGTGGAGTTAATGCTGGCTGGAGGAATCGTTCAATTTATTTTAAAAAGTTTGGAATTCATACTGAGTTTCTATATACAACTGATCATGGTGGATTACACATAATGGAAGATATTGCACCTATCTATTTAACGAAAGATGAAACCGAAATTATTGGAATCATTAAAAATAATGCCTATGATGCAATCATTGTTGTAGATACAGGAGCAGCATATAAGTGGTTACAGAAAGCTAATTATAAAGGTCCAGTTATTGTAGAGGCACGTACGCCCGAGCTTATTAAACTACAACCACATTTAAAGAAATTCAGATCAATAGAACCTGTTTCTATTATCGTTCCATCGAATTATCAAAAAAGATTAGTCTCCATCTTAACAGATAACATCCCCATTAAAGTAATTTACAATGGAGTTGACACCACATTTTTCCATCCATTAGATACAGATGAAATTGCATATGAAATTAATCCAATACTTCCAAATAATAAAAAAGTAGTTTGCTGGATCGGTAGAGTCGATAAACGTAAAAACTGGCAAATGTTAATCGAAGTTGCTAAGAAGATAAAAAGTGAACGGTCGGATATTGAAATATGGTTAATCGGGGGAGCTCAAAGTGTGCAACGAGAAGATTTTGCATTAACTTGGAAGGAAGAAGGTCTAACTGATCTTATCAAATGGTTTCCGGTAATTCCATATCAACAGATGCCCCATGTATATGCTAAAGTACTTCAATCTGGTGGATGTACAATCGCTACAACAAAAGTTGAGTCATTCGGCAATACTTTTATTGAATCCATGGCATGTGGAGTCCCTGTTGTTGCTTCTAATATAATGCCTATTTCAGAAATCGTTCTTCAAGGTGAGACAGGTATGCTTTTTCGGGGACATGATGTACAAGATGCCGTAAAGAAGATTTATTCAATAGTTGATAATCAAAAGCTTCATCAAAAGCTCTCACAAAATGCGCTCAAGCATGTTGAACAAAATTTTGCTATTCAAAAAGTGGCTGATATTTATCGCGAATATCTTTTAAAAATTAGTGAAAGTAAAAATAGTGATGTGATCCAAAATGATTGAACCAGTTTCATATATTAAAAAACTAGAAGGAAAGTCAAATGCTCATTTAATTACCTTTAGTGATGGTAGAGATTATGTCGTGAAATATTTTCGTTCTGGATTTGAAAAAACATTACCAAACGAATGGGTTGCCTATTGCATTGCTAGATTTTTAGATTTACCTGTTCCTTATGCTCAAATTGTTTCAATTCCTGAAGAATTTTCAAAAACAATACCCGATTTAAAACTAGATGAAATTCAACTCTCAAAGTTTCAGTTTGCTTCTTTGTATGTACCTGAAACTTTAAATGGTCATCAAGTTTTATCAGTTCCAAGTATAGTAAATAAAGATCAGCTAGCTGGCATCATTTTATTTGACTATTGGCTGTGCAATGGAGATCGTACTCGAAAAAATATTTTACTACGCGAAGAAGGTTTAGATCAATTTAAGCTTTGGATTATTGACCATGCTGAAGCATTTGGTTCTTACAGTTGGTTAGTTTCAGAGTTAGCAGCTTTGCCTAATAATATAATGAAAAGTTCCACACATCAATTCATGTCCCAGTATATAGAAAGTGAAGAAAAATTTAATGAACAACTGCAGATCATCCAAAGATTCCCAGTCCTGCTATTAGAAGAAATTGTGGAATTAACACCAGATGATTGGTTATTATCAAAGGAAGATAAAAAAGCAATTGTTGGCAGATTAGTAAATCGAAGAAAAAAAATTCTCCCATACCTAAAACATAAATTTGTAAAATCGATTTACCGTTCATTACATGAACAAAAAGAATAGATTTTCCTCTATTAATATAAAAACGACTTCAAATTATTTTAGAAGTCGTTTTTTTTCATTATATTATTGAATGATGGACGGTTTACCAACTGGATAATATTCTATTTTCTCACAATCTCTTACTCTATCTTCCATAATACAGTTCCTTCCGTCAAAAATGATTGGATTCTTCATTTTATTTAATATGCTTGGTAAGTCAAGCTCTCGAATTTCTCTCCACTCAGTAACAATAAAAATTGCATCTGTATCAGTTACGCATTCATTTATTGAACTAGCGAATGTAATATTACTACCTAGAATTTTTTTAGCGTTTTCAATTGCAACAGGGTCATATGCATTTACTTCTGCACCTAATTTTATTAAAGAATTTACAATTTTAATAGAAGGTGCTTCTCTCATATCGTCTGTATCTGGTTTAAAAGATAAGCCTAAACACGCTATCTTTTTCCCTTTTAATTCACCAAATCGTTCAATAGCTTTCTTTACAAGCAATTCGTGTTGAAATTTATTTATCGAAATAATTTCTTCTAAAAAACCAAATTCAACCCCATTTAACTGAGCTGTGTGCAATAATGCTTTAACATCCTTTGGGAAACAAGAACCGCCATAACCAATACCTGCATATAAAAATGCTTCACCGATTCTTTTATCTTTCCCCATTCCTTTTGCCACATCTTCAACATTTGCACCAACTGCTTCACAAAGATTTGCAATTTCATTTATATAACTTATTTTGCTAGCTAAAAATGCATTAGACGCATATTTAATCATTTCTGCACTTCGAATACTAGTAATTAAGATTGGTACATTTAATGGTTTATACATTTCTTCAACAATTCTAGCAGACTCTTGATTATTGCTACCAATAATGATTCGATCTGCTTCCATAGTATCTTTAATTGCAGATCCTTGTCTAAGGAACTCAGGATTTGACACGACGTCAACTACAATCTCTTTACTGCAATTTTGTTGAATAATTTCCTTTACGATTTCATTCGTGCCAACCGGAACTGTACTTTTTATAGCAATAATTACATCATGTTTAATATTTTTTGCGATATCAATTGCTGCACTTTCAAGATAGGATAAATCTGCTCCTCCATCTTCTCTTTGAGGGGTACCTACTGCAATTACAATAACTTGAGCAGCTTCTAATCCTTTATCGTATGAGGTTGTGAATAATAATTTTCCTAACTTTATATTTCTTGTTATTAATTCTTCTATTCCTGGTTCATATATTGGAGATATACCAGCACATAAATTATTAATTTTAAGTTCATTTATATCAATACAAGTAACTGAGTGACCAATCTCTGCTAAACAAACTCCTGTTGTTAAACCTACATAGCCCGTACCTAATATAGAAATTTTCAAGTTATTCCACTTCCTGAATCTTCATATTTGGGGCTTCCTCTGCTATGACCTCATTTAAAAAAGCAATTACTTCATTTTTTATATCTTCTCTATTGATTGCAAAATCAATCGTAGCCATTATGAATCCAATTTTATTTCCAATATCATAACGTTTCCCTTCGAAATTAAATGCTAGGACAGACTGATCTTTATTTAATTCATTAATCGCATCAGTTAATTGCAATTCACATCCTTGTCCAACAGATAGTGTTGATAAAATATCGAAAATTTCTGGAGTAAGAATGTATCGTCCCATAATTGCATAATTTGAAGGAGCATCTTCTAATTTTGGTTTTTCTACAAGACAATCAACTTTAAATAAATTTGTATCATAAGTACTTTCTTTAGGTTTAATTACTCCATATTTACTTACTTCTTGATCAGGAACACCTTGAACTGCTATAACTGGGGCATTATGTTTCTCGTAGACTTTAATAATTTGCTGTAAGCAAGGTGTTGTGGACTTAACGATGTCATCTCCTAGCAAAACAGCAAACGGTTCATTTCCTATAAAACTCTTAGCACATAAAATTGCATCCCCTAATCCCTTTGGTTCCTTCTGACGCACATAAAAGATTTTCACCATATTGGATATCTTCTGCATCTCTTCCAATACTGTTAACTTGTTTTTACGAGATAATGATTCCTCTAATTCATATGATTTATCAAAATGATCCTCGATCGCTCGCTTGCCTCTACCACTAATAATAATGATTTCTTCAATTCCAGAAGCTACGGCTTCTTCAACAATATATTGAATAGTTGGTTTATCAACTATAGGTAACATTTCCTTTGGCAGTGCTTTCGTTGCCGGCAAAAAACGAGTCCCGAGACCGGCAGCGGGAATAATAGCCTTGCGGATTTTCATTATACTTACCTCCAAATATTTGTTCATTCTACTTTATATGTAAATAATGGTGTACTTGTCACCATATATACCTATTAGGCTTAGAAAATTTAAGGCTTAGAAACTAGTAAAAAAAAGCATGTAAAATCTACATGCTTAAACGGTTTTATTTAGATATAAATCAATTACACTAGTAATTCTCTTTAATTTCTTTTGTTCTGCATTAACCCCAGAATTTTGTTCGTTACTTCTAATTTCTAAATTTGTTACTTCATTCACTTTTTCATTTATAGTAACCTTTTCAGTTACTTTTCTAATACGTTTTAATACCATTGGATTAGGATTAGCTGTCAACTCACTAACATCTAGTTTTTCTCGAGGAATTGACCTCGCTTTTTCTACTAATACTTCTTCCATTGTCTTTGATTCAGTGTTAGATTTTGATTTGGATTTCGCTACTAATACTTCTTCCATTGACTTGATATCAGTAATTGATTTTGTTTTTGTTTTTGTTTTCTCTACTTTTACTTCTTCATTTACTTTTGTTTCAGTAATTGATTTTGTTTTTGTTTTTGTGTTTGTCTTTGTTTTCTCTACTTTTATTTCTTCATTTACTTTTGCTTCAGAATTATTATTTGTATCATTCATAACTGCAAACTCTAAATTTGGCACAACTGATTTAGATACAGCCTTTGATTCAAATTGCTCTAATTGTTCTGATGAAATTGATGAATTAAATTCAGCTTGCTGCCATACTGATAGAATATCATCCGCTACACGGTTCCATAAATATTTAGAAACTGCAAGCTCTCTACCTTTTCTTCCCATATTCTTCATTAAAGTTTTATTTGATAATATTTCTGTTATTTTAGTGGCGAATTCATTTGGGTCTTCTGGATTTTCAACGATTAATCCGTTCTCTCCTGGTATTATTACTTCAGGATTTCCTCCCCTAGCTGTCGTTACAATTGGAAGACCAGCTGCCATAGCTTCATAATGAACCCTTGCAAGCGGCTCCTGCCATAAAGAAGTACATACAAATAAATCGGCTACTGCAAACCAGTTTTGAATTTCAAATGGAGATACAAATCCTGTTGTAATAATCGGAACATCTTGTCTTTTTGATATAGCTCGAATATAGGCAACATAGTCCGTAACATGATTTTGACTAAACCAATTGCTACCTACAATGACTAAAGCTAAATTATTAAAGGATTTTGAAAGTGTTGGTAATGCTCTTACTAAGCGATCTACGCCTTTGTTTTCTGAAAGTCTTCCTGCAAATAAAATTACAGTCTTATTTTCCAAACCAAATTCTCTTCTTAGCGTATCTCGCGTATTTATGATCCTCGAATCATTTCCAGGTAAAAAACGATCAGAATCGACGCCTGAGTAGATTGTACTAATCTTATTAGCGCTTTGTGGATAAAGCTCACGAATTACATTCCCAACATAATCGCTAACTGTTACGATCCTTGAAACTTCTTCTACTACTAAATTAGCCTCATCAACATCGATTTTTCCTATATTAAACATATCATTATGCATACTTAAAGTGATTTTTGCTTCGGGAGCCACTTTTCTAATCGGTAGAACAAGTCGAGGTCTGTTAAAAATGTGGATCAAATCAAATTGATTTCCTTCAATGTATCGAACTACCCCTTCACGATATAGTTCCAATACTTTACCAGGGACACGTACATAATGTACACCATCGATTGTTTCTTCATCTGGTAATGATGGATCGTTTACACCTAATATCGTTATATTGTGAACTTTGCTTAAATAAGGTAAACTACCTGCAATGTAAGTCTGAATCGCACCACCTAATACTGGAGGTACTGGTAGGTTTTCTGTACAAACCATTAATATTTTCATAAATTTCCACTCCAGTCGTTGCGAATTTCATTCAATGTAGCCCATTTTGATTCCTCTAAATCAACGATTGATTGAATTAATTGTTTTGTAGTTTCGCCCAAAAATAATTCTGGTTCATAAAGAACTTCTTTAATATTTTTATAAAATTCATTTGGCATTGCAAAATCAATCATCAATACGTCATATAACTCTGGTGAGATTGGATTTGCCTCATGATATGCGTTAATCATTTCCCTTACCCATGTTACATCCCATGCGAATAAGTCAGACATTGTGCCAGATATAAGTTTTCTAAGATCACGAATTGGCAAGTCAAATGCAACTCCATCTAAATCAATAATCCACATTCCATTCGGACCCATTTGACCATTTGACCATCCGTAATCCTGGTGAACTAAGCCCCAGCTTGCGTTTCCTTCTTTTACCATTGTAAAATAACCTGAATTATTTAGGTCTTCGATACATTTTCTTGCTTGCTCTTGAAAAGTATCTACTACATATAATAAATCCTGACTAGCAGGCATTTCTTCATAAGCTATCGCAATTGTTCGGAACCAATCCATTTTGTTATATACTTTTTCATAACTTTTTGGCCATTTGTGTAATCTCGATGCAATCTCTGCTTGGTTCGGTGGTTCATATCCTTTACTTAAGCGATGAAACTCACCAAGTGCGTAACATAGCTGCTTTGCACCTTCCAAATCTTTAGAAACAGGCGCCAACTCTTCAATCCATTCTGCAACGAACCAAAGCTTACCACCTGCTTCTACAAATTCCTCACCATCTCTAGTTCGAACGATTGCTGGAACTCTTGCATTTTGTACTTCAACTAAATACTTTTGAGCCCCTAAACTAAACATACTTCTAGTAGGTCTCCTGTGTAAAAGTTTAAAGCTTTTTGGACCATCGTTTGTTTCAATTTTCCAAATCGCTCCACCTTTGTCTGCCTTCGTAGTAATTACTTGCATACTGTTGACTTGAAGATCATAAAACTTAAGTACTTCAAGACCAATTTGTTCAATATATTCAGGCACATAGAACTCATCATGAATAAGCTCATCGACGATCCATGGCTCAATTATTATATTATTCAATTTATCCCTCCTACTTTTTAAAGCCCATAAAAAAACGAACATTTCTTTTTATGTGAAATGTAATAAAGAGTTACTTTTCTTAGATATCATGCTCAAAGTGAGCTTAGACCTACTGTATAAATATGATTTTGTCCAAGTTTTGTGAGGGTAAATGTGTATTCTACTAAAAGTATTTCTCTTAATCTGGTTAAATACATATTTCTTAATGTTTTCGAACTTTTGCGTTTCAACCTACATATGATATTGCAACTCTAGTTAAGTAAGGAGGTTTTTATAATTAATAAAACTGATACTAAGAGCATCTTGATTACTGGATGTGCTGGATTCATTGGTTTTCATTTAAGTAGACGCTTATTAGAGCAAGGTTCACATATCGTAGGCATTGATAATATAAATGATTACTATGATAGAAGTCTAAAATATGATAGATTGGATCTTTTAAAAAATTATGAGAACTTTAGTTTTGTAAATGGTTCAATCGATAATATGGAACTGTTAGAAGAACTCTTCGAACACAATGATTTCGATGTAGTTATTAATCTAGCAGCACAGGCTGGAGTAAGATATAGCTTAGAAAATCCCGGATCATATATACAATCTAACCTTGTAGGTTTTGCCAATCTATTAGAGTGTTGTAAAAATCATCAAATAAAACACCTCATATACGCCTCTTCAAGCTCTGTTTACGGTAATACTAAACAAACTCCCTCTTCAATTAATGATCGAGTTGACCAACCAATTAGTTTATATGCAGCTACAAAAAAATCAAATGAATTAATGGCACATTCTTATAGCCATACATTTAATCTACCTACTACTGGTTTGCGGTTTTTTACTGTATATGGACCGTGGGGTAGACCAGATATGGCATTATTTAAATTTGCCAATTCAATCATTAATGGACAACCAATAGATGTTTATAATTATGGAAATATGAAACGAGATTTTACTTATATTGATGATGTAGTTGAATCGATAGTTAGAATCATTAAAAATGGGCCACCAAATGAATCCTCCTCGTATTATAAACTTTATAATATTGGTAACCATAGCCCAGTTAAATTAAATTATTTTATCGAAGTTTTGGAAAAGCAACTTGGTATAAAAGCAAATATTCGATTATTGCCGCTGATTTCAGGAGAAGTACTTGAAACATATGCCGATATTGATCAACTTGTAAATGATATTCAATATAGTCCAACTACTTCAATTGAAGACGGTATTGCTAAATTCGTTGAATGGTTTAAGGAATATAAAAAAATAGACTAATAACTTATATAAATAAGGTTACAAATGAAATAGCCACAAGGATTTCAACCTTGTGGTTCATTTGTCTAATCTAGAAATAATTTTCAGCTATTGCTGTTTAATGACAAAAAAAGAAGCCCAGTTTAAGGGCTCACTACATATAAAATATTCGCCTGATTCCGATCATCACTTAACATTTGAATATAATCCTCATTTAATTGATCTGTTAAATGATCTCTATAGTGCCAAATTGATAATAAGCATAGTTTAAATTTTTCAATTATACCTACGTTTTTAACTTTTCTAGCTACATTTATTAAATCATTTAACCCTTCAATATATTGTTTATTCTCACATTTTAAAATTGATTGTGCATAGCAGAAATCCAAATACAAATGTTGTTTATACAAATTTGAACTATTGGCCATTTCATTAATTATCTTTTCATGATAATTGATTAAAGCTGAAGCATCTCCTAATCTTCCTAGCTTTACATAGGATTCAATAATTCTCGGAATGCCTACATATAGATCATCTCGATCTTTAATCCAATCGTAGTATTCATCAACAAAATGTAACTCGCCGAAATCAAGTAATGTAACATATCGGTTCCCAATCGCAGCCTCTGCAAAAAAATCATTTATTTTACCGTACTTCTTTATTATTTTAAGCACTTCATCTAAAGAATTACTTAACCTATTCAAAGCGAAGCCTTGGTATACTAATGCATAGCCGTAATGTTTTTCATTTTTCGCCATTTTTTCTAACCGCTTAGCATAATGAAGGACTTTGTCCCATTGTTTTAACATATAGTAAGTAGCCGTAATCCATAAAATCGTTAATTCCTGAAAATCATCTGGCATATAGCTCACATATTCTAGAACATGAACAAGAGTTGCTGGTCCTTCCTCTGTTAGTCTATTTAAATAGTACTTTCTAAAATAGCTAATAGCAACTTCCTCTGCTGTTTGATCTGGCATGTGATGAATAATGATTTCATATAAAGGCAAAGCCTCTTTTTCTTTACCTTCAGCAAATAACTTTTCAGCGATCTCATATAAATTTTGTAAATTTTTTGTACGAATTGTCTTAGATTTCTCCTCTAACATTTCAGAAATAATAAAGTCTAACTCTTTATTAAATCCATTTATTGCACATTTATAAATAAACGCTACACTTCTTCGTTTATCTAAATATCGATTCTGATTAAAGCATAATTGTGTATAGCTTGAGTAAAAATATCCTTCTGCCAAACCGAACGCTTCTGTAATTGCATCTAAATAATGCAAAGAAAGAGGCTTTTTATTGTTAAATACTCTACTAATATCACTAATATGGATTCCAGAATATTTAGCCAAATCAGCTTTATTCCAATTTTTGTCATTCATAAATGTAAGAAAATCATATAGAAGTATCTGATTCATAAGCTTTCCTCTCCATACTCGGTAATATCTTTTAATTCAACGATTCCTCCATTTTGTCTAGATGAAAAATGGAAAATTAGGTAAAATCACACGTAATCTACTAGGTTTATTATACTATTTTGTCATTTTTTTAAAATAGGAAATATTCAATTTTTTATTAAAATTGATTAATTTTTTAAATTCTGTTTCTTTATCAATTGTTTTTATTTCAGTATGTATAATACTTTTCCTACCCTTTGCGCATTCTTTTCCTATAATGGGAAATAATACCTTTATCATTTTAAATATTGGGGTGGATTAAATGTTCAAGAAAATTATTTCATTTATTCCGGAGTATCCGATTTTCATCCAAGCTTTTGTTACCTTTATCGTTCCTGTAGGATTATCAAAATTTTTCAAATGGGTTCATATTATGGAGAAAGAGTGATTTAAATGAAGCGTTGGAGATCCAATAAAATCTCAGAAAATATGGCATCTCTAAATAATGAATCTCAAAATAGTAATGAAATCTTATCCAGTGATCTCCAAGTAAATTTGGATTGGATTTTTAATGAAATTGGACATAATTCTGATGTTAAATTTAGAGAATTTTTATTAGGTGAAACAGATATTCAAGTAGCAATCATTTTTATTGATGGCTTATCTAATGCAGACTTAATTCAAAAGCATATTTTGGGCGAATTAATGACGGGACTTACTGCCGTTGCAATCAATCAAAAAAATAATGGGCAGTCTCTAAATATGGAAGACATTAAAAGATGTATTAAAGAGAAATCACTTACTGTTTGTACAATTGAAGGTGTCACTACTTATAAAAAATTAAAATCAGATGTTCTATTTGGTTCAATTGCTTTGTTAGTAGATGGTATTTCTGAATGTTTTTTAATCGGTGAAGCACTAACAAAAACTAGAGAAGTAAGGGAACCTGATTCTGAGGCACTTGTTCGTGGGCCAAGACTTGGCTTTGTTGAAAGCTTAGCTGATAATACAGCCATGTTAAGACGCGCCGGTAAAAACCCGGATTTAACGATGATTGGTTATGAAGTTGGAGAAATTTCAAAAAAACAATTAGTTATAGCATATATCTCAACTATTGCCGATTCTCAATTTATTGACGAAGTAAAAAAGAGAATAAAAAGGATTGAAATTGATAACGTTCCCGATTCTGGCTATATCGAACAATTAATAGAAGATGATTATTTAAGTCCTTTTCCTCAGATTCAAAGTACTGAACGTCCTGATCGGGTTATGAGTGCTTTAATGGAAGGTAGGGTGGCCATTATATTGGATGGCTCACCATTTGCATTAATTGCTCCTGTAACGTTTCAAATGTTAATACAATCCCCTGAGGATTATTATGAGAGATGGATTGCCGCTTCTTTAGTTCGATTATTAAGATATCTTTCTTGTTTTATTTCATTGTTTGGACCATCTTTATACATTGCTTTTATTTCATTTCACCAAGGCTTAATCCCGACGAAACTTGTATTCCATATAGCGGCCACTAGAGGTGGTGTCCCTTTTCCGCCACTAATTGAAGCACTTATAATGGAAATCTCGATCGAAGTCTTAAGGGAAGCTGGACTACGTTTGCCTAAACCAATTGGGCAATCTTTAGGAATAGTTGGAGGATTAATTATCGGTCAAGCCGCAGTTGAAGCAGGTATTGTCAGTACGATCATGGTTATTGTAGTTGCAGTAACGGCAATTTCGTCATTTACATTACCTCAATATAATGTAGGAATTGCCCTTCGTATGCTTCGTTTTTTATCAATGCTTTTTGCAAGTGTGTTCGGTTTATATGGAGTCGTTTTATTTTTCCTATTGCTTTGTAGCCATTTAGTTAAACTCAAAAGCTTTGGTGTTCCTTATCTAAGTCCCGCTTCTCCAATTCGATTTGGTGATTGGAAAGATTTCTTCATAAGAGCCCCAATATTTTTTATGAAAAACCGGCCAAAAAGTATGCAAACAAAAAAAAATACAAGGATGAAATAGCTTAAGAAAGGAGGAGTACTAGGTTATGAATTCAGATCCTAATGATCGAATATCAACAAATCAAACTGTTATGTTTTTTGTAAATTTCATTTTTGGTGCAGGTATTTTAATACTACCAAGAACGATTACCGACAAAGTAAAAACGCCAGATGGTTGGATTTCCGTTGTCATATCCGGCTTACTTATTACCCTCTTAGTCTTTTTACTAGCTATGCTGTGTAAACAATATCCTAATGAATCATATTTTCAATTTACACAAAAAATAATTGGTAAATGGTTAGGAATTACATTATGTATTTTTATTATTATATATTATATTTGCCTTTCAGCTTTAGAAGTTCGGGTAATGGCAGAAACTACACGATTATTCTTACTACAAGGTACTCCTTCTTGGGCTATTTTAATTCCTTTCCTGTGGATTGGTTTATATATAGTTCTAGGAGGGATCAACCCAATCGCGAGATTATTGGAAATTATTTTTCCAATTACTGTATTATTCTTTCTATTAGTTATTTTTTTAGGAATAGGCATTATTGAAATAGACAACCTACGTCCTGTTCTTGGAGATGGTTTCAAACCCGTTCTTAATGGTCTTAAAACAACTTCCCTTTCATTTTCAGGTTTTGAAGTGATTTTATTTATTTTTATGTTTATGAAGGATAAAACGAAGGTATCAAAATCAATTATGTTAGGGATCGGTATACCTTTTGTTTTTTATACGATTACCGTTGTCGCTGTAGTCGGTGCTTTCTCAGTGAATGGAGTTTTATTACAAACTTGGCCTGTACTTACTTATATCCGAAGCTACGATATACAAGGGCTATTTGTAGAAAGATTTGACTCACTACTTCTAGTCATTTGGATTATGCAAATTTTTGCTACATATATTATCGCATATTATATTTGTACCCTTGGAATGGCGCAAATTTTTAATAAAAAAAGTATAAAGCCGTTTCTTTTTGGTACATTACCATTTATTTACATTATTTCAATGATTCCTAAAGATATAAATCAAACTTTTACAATGGCTGCTACGATCGGTAATACTGCATTTTATTTATTTGGAATCATCCCAATTATCCTACTAGTGATTTCATCTGTGAGGAAAAAAATAAATGAGAAAATGTAGGTTAACACGAATCGTAATTTTAATTTCTAATACTATTCTCCTAATTTTATTATCGGGTTGCTGGAGTAGTAGACCAATTGAGGACTTAAACATTATCATAGGTTCTTCATTAGACAAGGATGGTGACGGAAAAATAAAATCGACTTTACAATATGTCGTTCCCGAGGCATTGGATACAAAATCTGGTGGAGATAATGCATCAAAACCTTATATAAATGTGATCGGTAAAGGTGTTTCGTTAGAACCTACAGGATGGGACACTACTTTAAGTAGACAAGGATACATTTTTGGAGCACATCAAAAATGCGTTATTATTAGTGAAGAACTTGCTAGAGAAATAAACCTCCGAGAGCTTACTGATTTATATTTCCGTGATATCGATATTCGTGGAAGTACACTAATATTTATTGCAAAAGGTGAAGCCACAAAGGCATTAGAAACGACTGAACCAAATGTCATTCCTTCATTACGAATCGTTGAAATTGCAAACGAATCATTAACTTCAGTAATTGTCAGTAAAACACCGTTAATAAAAATTGGTGGATTAATGAATTCTGGTTCTAGTTTTCTCCTCCAATTATTAGAAACAACTGATAAAGGTGTTAAGTTTTCTGGCGGTGCAATTTTTAATGGTAAAAAAAATAAAATGATTGGCACTCTTAATCCACAAGAAGTAGAAGGAATTAATTGGATCACTGCACAAGGAAAAGGCGGAGCAGTAAAGGCATACACGAAAAAATCAAATGGTCCGACTTGGTTTCAAATTGAATCGATGAAAAGTAAAGTGACACCTCATATAAAAGGTGATAAAATCACTTTTGACGTCAAAATTGAGTCCGAAGGTAGAGTAGCAGAATATTGGAATCCTAAATTAAGACCTTTATTTGAAGAAAAAAATATTAAAAGGATCGAAAAAGCAACCGATGCGGAAGTCACAAAAATAGTAGAAAATGTAACAAACAAGCTTCAAAATGAATTTAAAACAGATGTTGCTGGATTTGGAAACGAAGTAAGAATCCAATACCCCCAAAAATGGAAAAAAATGAGTAAGAATTGGGATGAACTATTTAGTAAAGCTAAAATAAACTACGATGTTCATATTACGATCAAAGATTATGGAATGATTGGAAAGAAAAAAAACAAATAATAAAATAAAGCTCGAATCCATAACAGGATTTGAGCTTTACTATTTTAAATGAAGTTTTATCGATCATTAAGTGCTTCGTTTATTCGGACAAAGAATGGAGAAATTACTCTTTCTTTATTAATTTCTAATGTTATTATTTTTTTCATGTTTGAAACTAGACAGGGATCAACCAATTGTGCTTCCTTATTTTCGTAATGTGCCGAAAATACGTCATAAAATAAATGTGGAAATAATAAATCAGCTTTTAGAACCTGGTACTGTATACATGCTAACGGATTGATTTCCTGATATGCGATGATTAGTTTCTTCAATAACTTTGGATTCCAATTTTTTTCTTTTTTCATTACGATATTTAAAATTCTTCTCATATCATGAATCGGCATTTCCATTTTTAACGAGCTCATATTTAAGAAATAGAAATTCGCGTCTTCTCCAATTATCAGATCGTTTACATCAAAATTCTGATAACATAATGTTTTCGTTTTCGCTGTCTCTTCTACCACTTCGGCAATATATTTATCAATTATTGCTAAAGCTTTTTCACATTGCATTAAAACCGTGTTTATATTTTTTAAAAACAGCTTATCGATTTCATTTTGATACTTTAACTTAGCTCGTTCTTCTTTCCATTTTGTTAATTTTAAAAATTTATTTTGTAAATCATTTTTCCAATTTGATTGAATAGATGAAACTTGCTCAGTTGTTAATTCTATGCCTATTGAAGCTTTATGAAAAGAAGCAATCCCATTCATCAACAGAATAAGATCTTCTTCACTCTCAAAATTTGGTCTTCTCCCATTAACAGCTTCAAATAACATAAAATAGTCATCTTTCATCTTTACAAAGCCATCACCTAATTTGGTTGTTAATACCTCTGGTGTAAATACGCCATTATCTCTAAGATAGTCAATTGCATAAATCATGAATTCAATATACCTTTCATCAATTAAAACTTTCTTCAATAATACTTCTCCGATATTAGTATCCATGGGCCATTCTGCTTTTTTTTCATCAATGTATTCTAAAGATTTATGTTTTACTTCTAAAGGGTAATTTGCAATTACTTTTTTTACTAAGTCACTAAAAAAAGCTTCCAAAAAAGATACCTCCCAAATAATACTTATCCACTGTTAATCTATGAATATGTACAAGTTTAGAGACGGCTAATCTACTAAATAAATTGAAAAGTACTTTATTTTCTAGGTTAATTTATTTTTAGTAAAAAAATTAGTTGGACCACCTGTTTTCACTTCTGTACTAATTAATGCTTACTATACAGTTTACTTTTATTAAACTAATTAAATACAACAATATCCTCTTTTATTTTAAATCCTAAAACACAAAAAAACCTAAAGTATATAGATGATTAAAACTTTAGGATTTTATCTTATATTAAGCAATGCTTTATATGCGTAAAATAACCTCTAATTCCTCATAATATTAAATAAAAGGAGTGTTAAGAATGAAAGAACTATTCATCTTTATTTTATTATCATTTTTTTGTTTTTTATTTATATATGTCCTTACGTTATTACAAGGCTTTGATCTCCATTATTTAACTTTAGCGTTTGCATCTAATAGAGTTGGTTTTATGAAGCTTGATAAAATATTGTTTTGTTACTTCCTACTTTATTTTGGTTTAACGATATTTTTTAAATTACGTAAGCGATAATTTTTTCTGAATCTTTAAAGTCACAAAAAGAATAATCGGCAATATAATTTGAAACGGCACATGTAAATATCTAGGAACCAAATCAATTCCTATATGAACATGCTGTGCGTAGGAGACGGTTGTAAATATACTAAAAAAAATAATCATTATTCCTATTAAAAACGTAATTAACCAATTTTCTTTTAAATGAAAAAGTTCTACTGTCCCCACAACTGCTCCAAAAAATAAAATGGATATTTTAATAAAGCCCAAAATAACAAAAACAATTACTGCCAATGACTCAAGTCTAGTAAAGAAATCCCCAATATTAATCAAAGATATACTAGAAAGTACAGGATAAGTTGATGCTCTAAAAATAATTTCACCTAAATTTGCAAGATGAATGATTGCTGAGATTGAAAGAAAAATGCCTGCGTAAATCATGGCCGAATAACCAATTTTAGAGGCATTTTTTGGTTGATCATAATGTTGTAATAACAATAAAAATACGATTGACTCCCCAAATGGGAATGTTAGAGTAGTAGGATATACCGATTTAAAAACTGGTTTCCATCCGAATTCAAGGATTGGTTTTAAATGGCTTAAATTGAAAAAACCAGTTAGTAATTGCGAAAAAATTAGAATAAATACAATAAACCCACTTAATAGAAAACAAATCCAAACAGTCCTTGCAAAGCTTGTAAAACCTTTCATAACAGTATAAATCATGAGAAACAACATTAATATTGATATGGTGAATAGGCCCGTATTGTCTAAGGCGACTATTAAAATTAGTTCTGCAAAATCTCTCATAACTCTTGATGCAATATAAATACAGTAAACGATATATAATATGCCAATTAAGCCGCCAATATATTTTCCCCATGCTTTTTGCAAACACTGAATTAAAGAGTTTGATGGGTTATTTTTATATATTCCTAAATACAAACTAAATAATAATAATCCACCTACTAGGCTGATCAATATCGCTATCCAGGCATCCCTTCCAGCATCTTTAGCAGGGTCGATTGCTATTGCACTCCCTATTAAATAAATAGCCATTAAACTAAATAATTGTTCTGAATTAAATTTCATATTTTGCATTACTTCACCTTATTTCTTCTTCATGATTACAGGTTCCCCTAATAAGCCACTTCGTTTAATAATCACGGTAATTTTCACATTTACTTTTGCTTTTGAAAAATCTTCCGACCAATGATTTTTAATTTGTTTCCACTTTTTTGGATCACTCGTATGTAGCATATCCCCGAATCCAAAAACATCACTTTTATAAGTTTGAGCTGATTTTATGCTGTTCTCAATCTGCTGTTTGATTACTTTTGCAGCTTGTTTTTCAATCTTGATTAACCCTTTAACAGTTTCGAGATTAACAGAACAACCCGTTTCATCAAGTAATGTTAGTAGAGTATTATCAATATTAATAATTGGATTATTCCCCTTAACTTTCACATCAGTTTTTATTTCCTGAGCTTGTAGCCGTAGAGAGCTGTATTTATTATTTCCACAGGGTACAGCAAAATTTGTTTGGTAAATTTTATCCATTACCATTAAGACACCCCTTACATCACGTCCAGAGATCCAACCAACTAGTTTACTACCTCGAAATATAGCTAAGTTATCGATTTTGGTTTGGGCTGGTTCCATCGTTTCTAAATTAGTTAACGTATTTTTTTCTTTATTATTGTTAACAATTTCAACCCCACTAATGGCAATCTCTTTCCCTGCATAAGTAAGATCTTCTCCTAATTCAAATACATTTGGGTTGACACTTTCACCTAATGAAAAATTAACATTTTGTATTTTTGAAACCATTTCTGTTGATGAAACTTTATTAATAGGCGTCATTGTATTTAATATCTGTTCAGCTGTTGAATTTTTAGCTACAAGAACAGACATAAAAGCAGAGACCCTTGGTTCACGAATAATCGCGTCTACTATTTCTTCTATACCATGCTTTGCTGCATTCTCTCCTATTACAGTTAAACCAACATGAGTAAAGTCTTTGTTCTTCGTTATTTTTTTACCTGCTTCTCTAATTGCCTCTGATAATGTTTTCCCATTACATGTATAAAGAATTACTGGTGAAGAATTGCCACCACCATTTTGACCAGTAGCTAAATCAGTTGGATTAATGACTTGTAATGTAACCTTAAAATTAGATTCGTCAGTCCAGTCGACACCTAATCCTGTAATAAATGAAATTTTATTTAGTTCCATATAATTATTACATCCTGATAGTAAAATTACGATTGCCATTAATAAATTGAATTTAATTTTTCGATTCATTGTCTTCACCGTTATTCGTTTTTTGTCTCTTTCTAATCCGTGAGGAATCAGGGACCACCTCAGATATTGATGTCTTTAAATCTTTTCTAGGTAATCGGATTAATAGATCTTCATTATCTCGAAACGACAATGGAGAAATTGGCATCAAATATGGCACTCCAAAAGAATCAATTGTATTTAAGTGAACAAGCCAAAATAAAAACATTAATGCAATACCATATAAACCAGCAACACCCGCACTTAATATAAATAAATATCTCAGTAATCTTGCTGAAGCAGCTACACTATAATTCGGTATTGTAAAACTCGAGATTCCCGTGATTGAAACAAAGATAATCATAGCCGTTGAAATAATTCCTGCTTGTACAACAGCTTGGCCGATGACAAGAGCCCCTACAATCGCAACAGTTGAAGCTAAAACTCTTGGGCTACGAATACTAGCTTCTCTTATAATTTCAAAGGCAAATTCCATTAATAGTAGCTCAACGATCGCTGGAAACGGTACACTTTCTCTTTGGGCTGCAAGACTAACCAATAATGGTGTTGGAATCATGGATCGGTGATGTGTAATTAATGCAAGATAAAAAGCAGAAACTAATAAAGAAATTAAAAAAGCTGTGAAACGTAAAAAACGTAAAAATGTCCCTACTATATAACGCTGATTATAGTCATCAGGAGACTGAAAAAACATTGGTAATGTGGCTGGTAAAACAAGACCAATTGGACTCCCATCCACAAGAAGCCCGACGCGTCCTTCCAGTATATTTGCTGCAATAACATCTGGTCTCTCAGTGTCCATTACAGTTGGAAATGGACTGTAAGGTTTTGATTCAATTAAAGACTCAATATAAATAGATTCTAAAACTCCGTTTATCTTGATATTTTCAATTTTATCTCTAATTGAATTCAATAACTCTTTATCAACTTTTCCATCTAAATAGGAAAGAACGACATTTGTATTTGTTACATCTCCTACCTTCAACATTTCCATCTTAAAATGATTATTTCGAATTCGATAACGAAGCAGCGACATATTCGTTGCAATTGATTCTGTAAAACTATCTTTTGGTCCACGAATTATTGTTTGACCAGTTGACTCTGATACTGAACGGAATTGCCCACCTTTTGTATCAATCAACAATACTTTTAACTGATTATCAATAAAAATTACTGTATCTCCATTTAACACTGCCATCATTATGTTATTCCATTCATTTTCAGTTTTAACTAGTGGCACATCAAACGTATTCTCTTTCATTTCGTTGAAAAAATTAATATCGTTTAAACTATCTATATTCGAATTTTTCCATTTATGAAGAATCGGATCAACGACAAATTGACTAATCGTGTCACCATTTGAAATACCTTGCAAATGGATTAGAGCCAATTTTCTTTTTTTGCTTTCCCCAACCTCGAACTCTCTAACGATTAAATCTGCACAATATTGTAGTTCACTATTTATATTTTGTAAGTTTTTTTGTAATTCTGATGATAAAACAACTGGAGCTTTAACTTCTTTTGATTGTCTACTTCTCTGTGGATAAACCAATCGCATACCAATCACCTATTAATTTATTTATTACTATTTAAAATTTGTTAAATGTAGAAAAATTATGCTATTTATTACCATTTTCTAAAATCACTGAATAGTTAACGTGAAAAATCACCTAATTCCTTCAATAGGAAACGTTTAAACTCGACAAAATTCATTTTTTTACTATGTTTTCTGGGTTTTTTGAACAATTTTCTTATGAATTTTGAAAGATTTATATCCTTAATTGGGAAAAACGTTGATTTTATAAGGAATAAATAACCCAATTGACTGGTTATTAAATTTTCTTAATAATCAGAATATAAGGTTGATTCCTTAAGAGAAAATTGAAGGGGTGTATTGTATTTGAAAAGAGATTTAGTATTGCCACTCAAGGTTATTTCTACTAGTTTTATAGCAGCTAGTTTGCTATTTTCTAGTCATACTTTTGCATCGGTTGATTCTGCTTCTCAAAGTGGCAGATCAAGCGTAGAACAGTATTTAAAAAACTTAACAAAAGAGGATCGAGATCGAGTACATAGCAGTGTTGAAACAAAGGATCAAGATAAATATTTATCACCTAAGCTCGATATAACTAGTAATAAACCAGTAAACATCATCGTTCAATTTGCACAGGATCCGGCTAAAACGGATGTGAAGAAAAACGAAGAAAAAGGAATTGAAGTCTCTTTAGACGAGGCAAAAAATAATGTAGAAAAATCTCATCAAAATTTTAAACATAAAATTGGACAAGCAAAAAATGCCATGTCAACTATGCAAATTCGTAGAGAGTACCGCCTGGCATTTAACGGAGTTGCGATGACTGTACCTGCTAATGAAGTACATAATATTCTAGATATGGATGAAGTTAAAGCAGTATTTGAGGATAAAATAATCAAAATAGATCCATCTCCTTCAGAGGTTCAAGCAACTGAGTCCAGTAGTCATTCCCCTTCATTAGATAGTACAGAAAATATCGGTGCAACAAAACTTCATGAAGAAGGTATTACTGGTAAAGGTGTTAAGGTTGCTGTAATTGATACAGGAATTGATTATCATCATCCTGATTTAAAAGATGTTTATAAAGGCGGATATGATTTCGTGAATAACGATTCTGATCCAATGGAAACAACATACGATGATTGGAAAAAATCTGGAGAACCTGAAATCAATGCATTAGCTGGATTTACATATTATACTTCCCATGGGACACATGTATCTGGAACGATTGCGGGTCAAGGTAAAAATAAAACAGATTATGCAGTTACCGGAGTTGCACCTGGAGTTGATCTGTATGCATATAAAGTGCTTGGGCCATATGGATCAGGTTCTTCAAGTAATATCATCGCTGGAATCGAAAAAGCAGTAGCAGACGGAATGGATGTTATTAATCTATCATTAGGTTCAAATTATAATGACCCTCTTGATCCAAATGCAATCGCAATAAATAATGCTGTTTTAGCTGGAACGACTGCTGTTATTGCAGCTGGTAACTCTGGTAGTGATTTGTATTCACTTGGTTCACCTGGTACTTCACCACTAGCTTTAACAGTTGGTGCAAGTGATTTTTCAATGACAATTCCTACGGCTACTGGTACGGTTAGTTCAACTGATAATCTTTCTTTAACAAATTTAAGACTTCTTGCAAAAAGCTATGATGACGACTTAAATACATTAAAAAACCAACAACTACCAATCGTATTTGTAGGTTTAGGAAATAGTGAAAGTGATTATAATGGCAAGGATGTAAATGGAAAAATTGCGCTAATTGAACGTGGAATACTATCCTTAAATGAAAAAGTAATGCTTGCAAAGAAACACGGAGCAAAAGCGATTTTAATGTACAATAATAACCCAACGGAAGGTCAAATACCGCATTATCTTGGAAACGGCTTTGACTTTATTCCTTCCTTTACTCTTACTAATGAACAAGGATTAAAAGTTCTAGATAAAGTAAATCAAGGTAATGCAACATTTTCTATAAACTCAATTGGCGAAATGAAAACTGGTGGAGATAATTTAGCTGATTTTAGTTCACGTGGACCTTCAAACAGATTTTATGATATTAAGCCAGAAGTTACTGCACCAGGAGTTGCTGTCTTCTCAAGTGTACCAGCTTATCAAAACGGACCAAATCATCTTACTGATTATACGAATGCATATATGAGTGCTTCTGGAACATCAATGGCTACTCCACATGTTGCTGGAGCTGCTGCCCTTCTTTTACAAAAACATCCAGAATACAAACCAGAAGATGTAAAAGCAGCTTTAATGAATACAGCCGATAAACTACAAAAAGATTATAGTGTATTTGAAGTAGGTGCAGGAAGAATTGATGTTTATGAAGCAGTTCATTCTGATTTGCATATCAAGGTACTAGATAAAACGATCAGCACAAAGGATGGTCAAGATATAACTATACCAGACGTTACAGGAGCATTAAGCTTCGGACCACAAGTTACTGCAGGTAAGGAAAAAACAGACTCTCGAGTAGTTTCTATTTCGAATACAAGTAACAAAAAGAAAACATTTAATATTCAAGTTAAGTTTAATCAAAATGTAAAAGGAGCTAAAGATGCGAAAGCAAACAATGTGACTGTAGATGTACCTGAAACGATTACACTTAATGTAAACAAAACAATTAAAATTAAACCAACAATTCATATACCTGCTTCTGCAGAATTTGGTATCTACGAAGGTTATATTTATATTACAAGCAATAACAATCCTGATGAAGTTTACCAAATACCTTTTGGTTTCAAACATTTACAAGAAGGCATTAATACAATTAACGTTTATGAAGACGCCTTTACAACACGACGTGATTTAAATCATAGTTTCCCATCTGGAACAGCCATTGAATTCTCCCTTAATAGCCCAATGGAAACTGTAGATTTAGTTTTAAAAGATGCGAAAACAGGAAAAGAACTAGGACTCGTTGATGCATATCAAGGTCTTTTTACGGAAGATACGATGTTCGAAACTGAATACGGATTTAATGGACTTTATAGTGCATTTACGGGTCATAAGGATCATCCAATTTCATATTCAAAAAGGCTTGCTCCTCCAGGAAAATATGAATTAGAACTAATCGCTACGAACAGAGAAGGTAAAACATTTAAAAAGTCTGATATATTTTATATCGAAAATACTACCCCGATGGTAAAAATGCAGCAACCAGGCGGAGTTTATGAAGTAACCCAAGACGGTATGACTTTAAGAGGCAACATATATGACCAACAAGTAGATATCATGAATCAAAATGGATTTAAATGGGATCAGTCTTCCAACATGGTTAACTTAATTAATAAAACTAAATTCTCTTCAACACCTTTAAAAATTGAAAAGAATGGCGACTTTGAATTTAAAACTGGTCTTTTAGACGGTAAGGATGTAACAAAAATTAGTCTTGACGCCTATGACTACGCAGGAAACGGAATGCAGGATCACCCTGATTTCTCATACACGTTTGTTAAAAAGGGACTTCCATATGCAAAACTAGTCGCAAACAAAAATGATGTGAAATATGGTGAAAATGTAACGCTATCACTAAGTGCAAATAATGTTAAAGATTTAACAGGAGGAGAATTTACATTAACATTCCCTTCAACAACATACGACGTTGCGAGCGTTTCTTTAAATAAGGATTATGTTTCTTATGCTAAATCACATGGTTTAAATGCTGATCTTAAAATCATTGAGCAGACCGCAAGTAAAATTACACTTAATACACAATTGACAGGTGATTCAATCCAGCCTATCCAAACGAATATGCCATTAATTGATGTAACATTTAAGGTGAAGGAAAAACCGAGCACTTATATAAAATGGATTCAAACTATTGATCTTACAAAATCTACAGCGTTCTCTTTAAATCAAGCACCTACGACAATTCAATGTTTTGGTCAAGGGATTAATATTGTACCAACCTACTCTCAACTTGAAGGTGGAATACTTGCAGATGGATTTTTAGATGACTGGGGTATTTGGCTAGACTACAAAAAAGATTTCTCTAAAGCTGGCATGACTTTAAAGTTAGTAGCTAAAAATGGAAAGACATATACAGGAGAATTTAATAGCAGTGCACGCTACTTTGTTAAAAATCTCCCAGCTTCAAATGAAGATTATGATTTAACAGTCAAAATTCCAGGACATTTCGACCGTCATGTAACAGTTAATGATTTGTATGATGTTACGAATGGAGATGTTGTTGGTAGACTATCCTACATTTTATATGCTCCAGTAATGGGTGGAGATGTAAATAACGATGACGTAATCGACGTTTTAGATGCTGATTATATTAAAACATACTGGGGCACTAACAAGCGTGCAGCCGATATTAATTTTGATGGGATCGTAGACGCAAAGGATATGAGTTTTGTTCAAAAGAATTATTTAACACCAAACCCTGATGTCCAAGACGTTCCTAAGGGTAAAACGAAAATCAAAGGTGAAACTTTAGGTGACATTTTGAAGGACTTAAACGTTCAATAAACAATTTAATAGAATAATAGAAAAACGTCGGATCTTTAGACCCGACGTTTTTCTTCTTTAAAATCACCCTTATTATCCAGCTAATATGTTACTCTTCTTATTCGCAGATATGCTATTTTTTGAAATAAGACTAATAACGATCATAACAAGTACATTTATAACTAGTGCAACAATCCCTACATTTAAGTCTTTCATTAGCTGTGGAAGATGAGGAAAAGTTTGAGCAAAGGTCTTTTCGCCTAAATCAAAAATTGAAACGATCGCTCCTCCAAATATAATCCCAGTAATAGCTCCGTATTTTGTGACAAAGTTCTTTTTCATTAAACTTAAGAAAAATGGTGGAGCAAGCTGTGTGATAAAATTATAAGCAACTATCGCAATGCTAAATAAAGAATTTCCACCTTTAAAGGTAAAATACACCCCTATTAGAGTAATGAACGGCACTACGAATTTTATTAGTTTTGCAATCTGACTTTCTGATTTAGTAGGTACAATTACTTGATAAATATTTTTTACAAATAATGTAGATATTACCATTA
Source organism: Gottfriedia acidiceleris (assembly GCF_050457485.1). Lineage (GTDB taxonomy): Bacteria > Bacillota > Bacilli > Bacillales > Bacillaceae_G > Gottfriedia > Gottfriedia acidiceleris_D. The sequence goes on along the minus strand of NZ_JBCMJM010000007.1, from coordinate 265,885 downwards.
GAATCATAGAAGCAGGAACTAGTGCAGCTAATACTCCCGCCCCCCCTATTAAACCTACAAACCATGGATCAAATGTCTTTTTCGAAAGGAGTAATAGAATCTTGTCTCCTTCACTACCTTGCAACCCCTTAATTTGTAAGATTGCTGCAAAACCTACGAAAAAAGCAAATAATAATATTAACTGATACAGCGGCATGATGATTGCATTTTTTCTTAAAACCTTTGTATTTTTCGCTGCAAAAATTGGTGGGAATGAGTGAGGCCACATATACATCCCTATTCCACTTAATATAATAGTAGAAATATACCAAGTTAAGTTCATACCGTGTTCTGGAAGAATCGTAAAGTTTGGCTTCGCTTGTTCAATAGCCTGATACATCGGCTTAATACCGCCATAAAAATGAACAGGGAAATAAATTCCTAAAAATAGAATAATAGCGAGAATTAAAATATCCTTTAAAACAGAAGTCCATGCAGAACCATGTATACCAGATAGCATAACGAATACAGTAACACCTAACGCACCAAATAAAATGGCCATTTTAGAAGAAATAAATCCATAAGACGTAATCTCAACTATGTATCCTAATCCTTTAAATTGTAGAACTAAGTAACAAAATAAAGCGACGATTCCAACAATAGCAACAATTACTCCAAGGATCTGACTATCATACTTTTTTGCCATAAAATCTGACTGTGAAATTAATTTATGTTTCTTAGAGTATTTCCAAATCTCAGGAAAAGCCCAATATGAAATGATTGCTGCAATACATCCGTAAGAAACGATACTAAAAATGGACCCTCCTTCACCATATGCTGAACCACTTGCGCCTAAAAAGGTAAAAGTGGTATACATTTCTCCAGCTGACAATAAGAAGATGAAAAGCGTCCCCATACCACGGCCACCAACAGACCATTGTTCTAAGTTCATTTCTTTCCCTTTTTTAGACCATATACCTATAACAATCGAAATAAGAAAAAATAAGAAAATAAATAAAGTACCAGTATTCATTCTATTTCCTCCTCTTTATTCGCAGGATCAAATAAATAGATTAAACCTAAAAATGCAGTAGTAAGTACTGACCATAGTACGATGGAGAAATGAAAAAATGGCATACCAAGTACATAAGGAGTAACTTTATTTGAAAACAACGCACCTATTACAAAACCAATAATCGGTATAAAGCCAAGTAAATAGATTTTTTTCATATGCATTCTCCTTAATTTTAGTTATTTAATATGTTAAAAGCTCCTTGAACAAAGGTCTTTACTCCATCCTTTAAAGCTTTCTCATCAATATTAAATTTCGGATGATGGTGAGGATATACTATTCCCTTTGTCTCATTTCTTGAACCTACAAAAAAATAAGCTCCAGGTACTTCATTAAGAAATGCTGAAAAATCTTCACTTCCCATGATTGGGTTAATTAATACACGATTTTCTTCTCCAAATAGTTCACAAACAGTTTTGTCTATTAAACTAGTTACTTCTTGATCATTAATGATCGGTGAATATCCAAAATGGTAATCAAACTCATATTTTGCCCCATGAGCATCAGTAATACCTTTTACAATTTGTTCGATCAACTTAGGTATATTATTTCGAACTTCAGGTTTAAAGCTCCGAACAGAACCACCAATTGTAACAAAATTTGGGATAACGTTTACTGCAGTTCCTCCATTAAATTGGGTCACTGAAATAACAGCTGTATCGATTGGGTCAATCTTTCTTGAAACAATGTGTTGAATATTTGTTACAACTTGAGTTCCAATTAAAATTGGGTCGATTGTTTGATTCGGCTGTGAAGCATGACCACCTGCACCAATAATTTTGATCTTAAACATATCTGCCCCGGCCATAATAGGTCCATAATTCAACCCAATTTTACCCGTTTCCAAATTACTCGTTAAATGAGCCCCAATAATCAGATCAACGCCATCAAGCACCCCCGCATCCACCATCTCAATTGCACCACCTGGTGGTAATTCTTCTGCATGTTGGAAAATAAAACGGATTTCACCTTTTATTTGATTTTTAAAACTACAAAGAAGTTTCGCTGCTCCTAAAAGCATCGCAGTGTGCCCATCGTGACCACATGCATGCATAATTCCATCCTTTTTAGACCTAAATTCAATTTTATTTTCTTCATGAATCGGTAGTGCATCCATATCCGCTCGAATTGCAAGGACTTTTCCTGGATGATCTCCTATTAATCTAGCAACAATACTAGTCCTAGTTGGTCTAGAAATTTCGAAGTCTCCAAATGATTTTAGTTTGTCATACACAAATTGAGCAGTACTATCTTCTTGGAAGGATAACTCAGGATTTTCATGCAAATACCTTCTCCATTCAATCACTTCGTCGTTAATCGAACTAACTAATTCATCTAAGCTTAATTCAGAAAAAATTTCATACACTATTGAAACACCTCCGAGATTCATTCAAATTGTTTTTAAGGAATATTTACGGTCATTTTCCTTATATGTTGATTTTATTACGTGAAAACGGTTTCTACAATACTTTTTTATTTAAAATTCAAAATATTAACAAAATTTAACTCTACAAAAAAAATAAACACTCCAATTTGAAATGTTTATTTAAAGCGATAGATTTTACTAGGTCTCCCACGAAAAGATAAAGATTCCTCGCCAATACATTCTAGTAATTCTACTTCACACAAATCTGCAACTATGCGTCTAGCATTTCGTTCTGTCATATTAAGCTGTTCAGCTAAATTCTTTGTTGTAAAATCGGACCACCCCATTCTCTTAATGAGATTTTGGATTTTATGAAATGTCTTCACGCTAATATTGCCTAATTTAAGTTTTTGCAACAATTCTTGGTCATCTGTTCGATAAGCATATGTAAACTCTTCTTCTCTACCAACTGACTCGGTGATTTCTCCGTTCTCTTGGACAATTATGATCTTTCGATTATTCGTTTCTTTTGACTGTTGAATTGATTCAATCGCATGTTTCTCTGCAGAAAAAACAGTCTCCCCAAAACCAATACCTACGGAGACTTTTGAATCAGATTCTAACGATAACTGTTCAACCGTATTTTCTAACATTTTAATCTCTCGTTCAATTACACCTCTAGAACTGTAAATTAAATATTTCCCGTACCCTTTTTCAATTAAAGAACCATTTAATTGTTCACAAAGTGTTAGAAGCACATTCTTAATACGAAGCTCGATGTGCTGTAAATGATAAGGTGATTTTGCTTTCTTAATAATCTCCTCAAAATTTTCTATTTCAATCAACTCTACTCCAATTTGAGAGTCTTTAAAATAAAGTCCTTTTACTTTTTCCGTTAATAGCTTTAATGTTTGTCGAATATCAACTCTACTAGTAGAGATCCATTCTACTGGAACTTCACGTTTTTTTAATTCCTGATAAATAGTTGGAAAATTAGTCAAAACACCTTCAGTTTTATTTGCTTCCCATAATTCAAGATGAAATTGTAATATCTCCTCTAAATTTATCTCTTCTCCTTCAAACCTTTTTATATAAAGCTGATCAAATGGGGTATTCAGCTGCTCTAAAGCATCCTCTAATAGATTAGAATACATTGGCATATCAACGCTTAATTGCCTAATTAACTTACCAGTATGATACATAATATTAAGCAGACTTTTATATACCGTAGCCTCAGTATGAGGAATATACAATAATTTTTCACTAGAATGTAGTATTTTTTTGGCAATATTATATGGTAATTGCCCTGAAAAAAGCCAGACATCAACATCTTGATCATGTTTCTTTACAATTTCTTTTGTTTCTACTGGCTCCTCATAGGCAAATGGGAAAAACTTCATTTCTTGTTCATATTCTTTAGAAAAACTTAAAATTCTTTCTATAGACCACTCTGGGCCGACCAGTCCAATACGATACATTATTACACTCCCAAATACTCACAGATTTGTTTTATTTACGATTTCATTATGTACTTTGTCTAATTAATCTTAACAGTAATACACCTTAATTTACCACGTTTATTAAAAATTGATTGCATAAAAAAAGACTTTTTCATCAAGATCTTGTACTTGAATAAAAGCCTTTTTAAATAATTTACATTGCATGTTCTATTTTTCTGCCGTTAAAACGAACTTAAATAATCCTTTATTTCCTTTATTAATTCTTCAGGAGACTCATACATACTCATATGCCCTGCGTTATTCAAAGTTGCAGTCTTAATATTTTCTTTTTGGACCGAAAAAGTCTTTTCAGGTGGAATAATCTGATCGTCTTTACCTGCAAGTAAAAGAACAGGTAAATTCGTATCATTAAGTACATGATTCCTATCAGGTCTATTTTTCATGCTAATTAAAGCCTTAACAGTCCCATCTACTGAAGTTTTATAACCGATCTGTTTTGCTATATCTATTTCTGAACTATTTTTTTGAATATTCTTTGGAGAGAAAAGTTTCGGAATTAACCCATCGACTACGTTTTTCACTCCTTCATTTTTGACTTTTTCAGCAGTTGCCTCTCTACCTTTTTTTGCTTCCTCACTATCTGGATAAGCAGTAGAGTGGATTAATGAAAATCCATTTAAATAATTAGAGTATCTTTCCGCAAATGCAAGTGTTATATAGCCTCCAAGCGAGTGCCCAAACATAGTTGCTTGCTTAATGTTTAATTGATCTAGTAGATCTTTCAAAACATCTGCATAATCTTCTATTGTATGCTCTTCTTTTATAGCAGTAGAATCTCCATGTCCTGGCAAATCAACTGCGATTACTCGATAATCCTCTGCCAACTTTGGAACTACTTTTTCCCAATATGCATGACTACCCATAAAACCATGAATTAAAACGATTGCCTTCCCTTTCCCTTGATCCTTATAAGCAATTGATAAATTTTCAAGTTCTACTTTACTATTAATGATCATTCAACTCCATTCGAGAATATTAATATCGTACTATTTACTAATTAGAAAATACCTTTATTAAAAAAAACTAGCATAAAAGAATCTTATGAACAAAATTCTGCACTTAATTATTTTCTCCTCTCTTTTCTCTAAATAATCTTTAAATAGAAAAGGAGTGTCTCAAAAAATGAGAAACACCCCTAATTACTAGAAAGACCTTAAAATTTATCTACTTTCTCCTTAAAAACTGCATCGTTACGTTGAATTTTCTGACCCTTATTTTTATTTATAAATAAGTAAGCCACAAATAATACAATTAACCACGGTATTCCGAATTGAAGCATAATCTTAAAGCCAGTAAACCAAGAAGTAATTGTTAATCCTAATAATAAAATTGCTCCTAGTATTGTGAAGTAAGGGAAACCGATCATTTTTACTGGTAATTTACGCCCGCCTGATTGTTCCCATTTCCTTCTAAAAAATAGATGCGAAATAAAGATTGTCATCCAAGTAAACATCGCACCAAACATTGAAATTCCCATCATAAATGCATATGAGGAATCAGGTAGTACTGCATTTACAATTCCAGCAACAACAATACCAATTGTTGAAACTGCTAGAGCATTTACCGGAACACCTTTTTTACTTACTTTTCCTAAAATTTTTGGCGCATGATTAGTTTTTGAAAGGGAATAAACCATACGGGTTGAAGCATATAGTTGGCTATTCATCGCTGATAAGGCTGCCGTTAAAATAATAAAGTTCATAAATCCAGATGCAAAAGGTATATTTAATATTTCCATTACCTTTACGAAAGGACTTTCATCAACGCCTGCCGATTTCCAAGGAACGATGATCAGCATGATTGCAATTGTTAATACATAAAAAATTGATAAACGAAAAACTGTTGCTTTAAGAGCTTTTGGAACAGCAATATCAGGCTCTTTTGCTTCACCTGCTGTAACCGCAATCATTTCAGTTCCTAGAAAACTAAATAATGATATAAAGACGGCTACCCACATGCCCCACCAGCCAAATGGCATAAATCCTCCATCATTTGTTAAGTTCTCTACACCAATATTTGCATGGTTAGATGAACCAAACAAAACATACGATCCAAGTAGGATAAACCCAACAATTGCGCTTACTTTAATCATTGAAAACCAATACTCAAATGTTGCAAATGTATTAACACTAGTCGCATTTATATAGATTAATACTGCTGCAAAAAAGGTGATCCAAACGAATCCAGGTACAGTTGGAAACCAATATTTCATATAGACTGCAATTGCACTTACCTCTACTCCAACAGCAAGAACTTGTGCTACCCAATAGGAATAACGAACTAGATATCCCGCCATAGGATGAATATATTTTTCGGCAATTGTTCCAAATGAACCGCTAGTAGGATGTGCAACGGTCATCTCTGCTAAGCACCCCATGAGCAGTAAAACGATAAATGCACCAACTGCATAACTGAGTAATACGCTTGGACCAGCAGTTTTTATTGCTAATCCGCTTCCTAGGAATAACCCCGTTCCAATCGCACAACCCATTGCAATCATCGTTAGTTGACTAGTTTTCAAATCCCTTTTTAAGCCTTTTTCTTGCTCGTTTTCAATTTTATAATTAGTGGTGGATTTCTTCATAATCTCATCCCCTTGTCCCCTTAGATAGCCAACTAAACTTATGCCACAACTTCACGTTCATTTTTAAATTTTTCATATTGCTTTTCATTCATGATTTTCTTAAGTGTTTGGACAACTTCCCAAACTTCCTCGTAAGAAGTGTAAAGCGCTACTGGTGCTAGACGAATTATATTTGGTGCTCTGAAGTCAGGAATAATACCGTTTTCTTTCAATGACTTACAAATACGCGCTGCTTCTTCATGCTCTAGACTTACATGTCCTCCTCGACGAGAATCTTCTCTAGGAGATCCAATGAAAAATCCCATTTCTGCTAATTCTTGTTCAATACAATCCATTAAAAATTGATTTATTCGAAGTGATTTTTCTCTAATCGCATCAATTCCAGCTTCTGTAAAAATCTCCAAAGATCCGATTAATGGTGCACAGCTTAACACATGTGGAGTTCCAATTTGATAAGCTCCAGCATTTTCAGCAGGAGTTAGAGTGTGTTCCATATCAAATTGCTTATCTTTTCTTGAACCAAACCAGCCAGCAAGTCCTGGCAATGCACCAAAATGTTTGCGATTAACAAATAATCCACCTACACCACCTGGTCCACCATTTAAGTGCTTATAATTACACCAATAAGCAAAATCAACATCCCACTCGCTAAAAGAATGTGGAATTGATCCAACTGAATGGCAACCATCAAAACCGATTAAAATTCCCCGTTTATGAGCTTCTTCAGTTAAGCGCTTCATATCTAAAATTTGACCACTACGGTATAAAACTGTTGGTAAAATAATCAATGCGATTTCTTCCGTCATTGCATGAATAATGTCGTCCTCATCTAAATAACGTCCATCTTTGCTTTTTACGCAAATTAGATCTAGCTCAGGGTCTAATCCGTGAATACGTAGTTGACTTTGAAGTGCATAAATATCTGATGGGAATGTAAGTTCATCAGCTAATATCTTTTTTCGATTCCCCTTTGGTTGGAAAAAAGTAGCTACTAACTGATGTAAATTAACCGTCGTGGAACCGGTTACAATTACTTCCTCAGATGAAGCACCAACTAAAGGAGCTAATTTTTCTCCTAATTTTTCAGCCATGAAAAACCATGGATGATTACCATTTGTCCAACCATCTATTCCATAGTTCTTCCAATCTTCCAATGATTCTAGTAAAGTACGTTCAGCTCTTTTAGAAAGTAGACCTAAAGAATTACCATCCATATAGATTGATTCAGGATTTAAGTAAAACTCATCTCTATACTGTCTAAGTGAATCAAGACTGTCCATCTTTTTGGCGTATTCTAATGTTGTTTCTGTAACTTTCGTAATCATAATGTTCCTCCTCTATCAATCTACTAATTAATCTATTGTGAAAAAATCATATCAAAATAACTGACATCATGTCAATGACATCATGTCAAATATTCTGATAATAAAAATTTTACTTATAAAGAGCTGGTTTTATATTAATCGTACATAGTTTTTCTGTCATTTCTTCCATTTTTATAAATTTACCTATATGCTAGAGGTAACATATGTTGGAGGACCGTAGTATGAGTAATGACAAAGTAGAATCTAAGCGTCAATTACGTTCATTAATGACAAGACAAAAGCTACTAGAAGCTGCTAAAGAAGTATTTCTTGAAGAAGGATTTCAAAAGGCGACGATAACACAAATGATAAAAAAAGCTGATATTGGCTATGGAACAGCTTATGTACACTTTAAAGGTAAAGAAGAGCTTTTAATTGTGTTAATGGAAAATGTAATGGAAAGGTTTTATGAAATTGCCGAAACTCACTTTTTTCCTGAAACGAAAGAATCCGCTGAATCGATTATTTATAAACAAGCTACTTCCTTTCTAAAAATGGCAGAAGATGAGCGAAATATGATGCAAATTTTTGAACAAGCTATTGGAGTATCTGAAATCATCTCAGACAAATGGAAAACGATTCGTGAAAAGTTTATTGATCGCATATCACTCGATATTTCTTATGCACAAGAAACAGGAATAGCAAGAAAAGAACTAAATCATGAACTAGTCGCGCGTGCTTGGTTTTTTACAAATGAGATGTACTTATGGGAAATCGTTCGAAATGAACAACATTATACCATTGAAGAAATTGCCCAAACGATCACATCACTATATACAACTGGTCTTTATTAAGAACCAAATAAAAGAGCTCAAACTTTCACTTCTAAAGTTTGAACTCTTTTTGAATTCTATTTTGAATTAGCACTACAATACATTTCTCGTAATATAAACTTCTGAACTTTCCCAGATGCATTTCGAGGAAGCTGCTCAATAAATTCAACAACTCTAGGAATCTTATAACCTGCCATTCTTTCACGGCAAAAAGAGCCAATCTCCTCAATAGATAAACGATGTCCTGGTTTTAATACAACAATACCAGTTACCACCTCCCCCCATTTAGCATCAGGCGTACCGATCACTGCTGCTTCCAAAATAGAAGGATGCTCATATAATACATTTTCAATTTCAACTGAATAAATATTTTCGCCACCAGAAATTAACATATCCTTACTACGATCAACTAATGTGATATATCCTTCCTCATCTACTACAGCTAAATCTCCTGTATATAACCAACCATCTTTAATCGTATCTGCTGTTTCTTGCGGCTTTTTATAGTATTCCTTCATGATTGTTTCACCTTTTAAGATTAATTCACCAACTTCACCAGGTAAAACTTCTTCATCTTGTTTATTGACTACTTTAATAATTGTATAGAGTAAAGGTGTTTTCCCTGTTTTTCCTAAATGATGTTCATGATCTTCTGGAGAAAGATAAACCCCTGTAGGTCCCCCTTCTGTTAATCCACATAAGCTGAAGAATTGTTTTGTATTAAATAATTTCATACTTTTCATTAAGATTTCAGGTGGCATAGGAGCTGCTCCGTATGCACATCTTTTTATAGAAGAAAGATCATATTGGTCAGCATTTGGGACTTGCTGTAAATAGTTATACATTGTAGGGACACCAAAAAATAAAGTAATTTTATACTTTTCAATATCCTTTAATACATTTACTGGGTTAAAGTCTCGGTGGATCACATTTGTCATTCCCAAATATAAACCTGGTAATAGAAAGATTACAAGCTGAGCACAATGAAACAATGGAGCAACATGTAAAAGACGATCCTGGCAGCTTTGTCCCATTACCGCACTCAATCCATTGATTAGTTTTTCAATTCGTTTATAGTCGAAAAGCGCACCTTTTGGTTGCCCAGTCGTACCTGAAGTATATAGTAAATGAAAATCATCATCTCCGGAAATCTCTACTTGGGGATCTTCATCAATTGATGACAATACATCAAAGAAGCTTAAACAATCCGGCGATGAAGTTGCTGGAGCAGTAATGACATTTCTTACTTTCAATGAGGTTTTTGAAGCATCTATAACGACTTTTTCTAGTTCTGAATCACAAACCACAATGACACTATCTGATTGCTCTAAAATATATTCAACTTCCCTGGAAACAAGACGGAAGTTAATTGGTACGACAACTGCTCCTATTTTTACAGCAGCACAATAACTAATCGCAAACAAATCAGAGTTTGCCATCATTAAAGCTAGTTTTTCACCTTTTTTTAAACCTAGTTTCTGTAATCCCCATGCAAAACGATTAACCACTTTATTGAATTCCTTGTATGTGTATGTACGGTCTTGATAGACTAATGCTAATTTGTCTGGGTGCCTTTGTGCGTTTAGCGATAATACATTTCCAAAACTCATTTGCTTACCCCCATCTTAACTAATTTAGATTCAATCAACTGACCTAATAACTCCCTTTTCAATGAATCGATTAATTGTTTGATCATCGTATCCTAAATTAAATAAAACCTCTATTGTATTCGTGCCAGGCTTTACGCCAACATGTTGATAAGTAGGATTAAACACAGAAGATTTAAAAGGTGAAGCAATTTGCAATTGATTTGTACCGTCATTCCTTTGGACGTTTACTAAAAGCCCCCTTTCCTTTACTTGCGCATGTTGACATGCTTCTTCAAAAGTTAAAACTGGCTCAACACAGGCATCAAATTTACTAAAAATTTCTTTTAACTCATTAAACATTTTCTTACTAAATGCACGCTTTACTTCATTTTTAAATAAATCTATCTCATCCTTAGCCTCACTATAAGAATAAGGAAGAAATTGCATGATTTCTAATGCCTCACATAACTGTTTTCGAAATGAAGGTTCAAGACTGCCAACTGAAAAAAATCGTCCATCTGCTGTTTCATAATAGTCATAAAACACGCCTCCATTTAAAAGATGTTCCTCAGGCTTTGGATTAATTTGTTGAGTTAAAAAACCAGAACCCATTAAAGATTGCAACGCAAAAGTACAATCTGTCATGCTAATATCAATCCACTGTCCTTCTCCAGTTTGCTCACGATGAATAACAGCAGATAAAATTCCGATAATCGAATGTAACGATCCACCTACTTGATCTGCAACTTGGATGCCCATAGGAACTGGGCTTTCATTTTTTCTAGTCGAATAACTCAACACACCAGTTAATGAAAGATAATTATTATCATGCCCTGCTCGATTTCGATATGGACCTGATTGACCATATCCAGTAATTGAACAGTAAATTAGTTTCGAGTTAATTTTCTTTAATTGCTCATAACTTAAGCCAAGCTTTTCCAACACTCCTGGTCGAAATTGCTCTATGACAATATCGTATTCCTTCACTAACTTATGGATTATTTCAGTACCTTCTTTGCTTTTTAAATCAAGGGTAATCGATTTTTTAGAACGATTAATTGTTTGATGTGCGGCAGATTGCTCCCCATCAAAGGGAGGTGAAGTTTGTAATAAGTCGGGATGATATGGAGATTCGATTCGTAATACTTCTGCACCTAAATCCGCTAATATCATAGTTGCGTAAGGACCAGGTAAAAGGCGTGTGAAATCCAGAATTTTCAATTTATTTAACATGCAGTAAACCTACTTATCATTATAATTTTCCCCCTCCATCTCTATAGTTTTTCGTGTACATTAATTATTCTAGATTACTTGGTATCTCTCCTTTTTTAAAAGAGAATGATAAAGCATATTATTGAATATTGATTAAAAACAACCATTTTTAACCTACTTAGTTAAATTAGAAAAAAGGGTTCACTTATCGGTTGTGGAATATTATTAACTTCAACAAAATAAAAAAAGTAGGTGCATTTTTATGAAGAGATCACATGAAACCGAAATCTCTGATGGGAAAGTTAATTTGGAGGAGCACAGAATATATTCACCAATAGAGGATCTACAAAAAATAGAAGGTGTTAGCCCTTTAAAAAGGAATAGTTTGGACTTAGATAACAAGCCAAAAGGGATTAGATTTATTGGATATTTTATAATTGGATTTATTGTCGTATCTACTTTATTTGTTCTAATTGCAAATTTATTTTACAACTAAAGTCATTACTTAGATCAGCTGAGTAGTAGTAAGTTTGATTTTCCTTCACAATGACATAGTATTAGACGAAATTTTGCAAGTAGTATTGGACAAAATTACACTATTTGTATATTTATTATAGTTTTATAATAAATATACACCATTAAACATTCCTAATACTTACGTTAATTCGTACTTGTAAATTTCGTTCATTGAAGGAGACAAAATATGTACAATACACAAGCAAAGTTTAACAATCGATTTAACGGTATAACATTAACAAACACTTATCCAAACGACATTTTAATTATCGAACCTCAAAAAAAACGATGAATTCGAAGTAAGTGGCCTTTATTAATAGCTTATTTAACAATTAAATGCAAAAAATGAACCGATCAGAAATGGTCGGTTCATTTTTTACAAATTTTCATTATTTGTTCTTCCATTCGAAAAAAACGATACACACGTGAAATGCACTGCTACCACTAAAAAGTGGTTTTTTAATCACGCATTGCCCCTGCCTCACGAGAAGTCATTGCTCCTTGGCCATGGCTTACATCATTTTGGATTTGTTGTTTTACTTTTTGTGGATTAGTTCCTGATTGCATATTAGTTCCCATATTCCCTTTACCTTGCTGATTCCGTGGCATAAAATCCCTCCTAAGATTATTGTTAAACAATCATATTATTTACAAAAACCCTTCGCATATCCCAAGGAATTTCAAATAAAGACGTAAGCAATTTTTAATGGATTAAAAACCTGTCTAAATAGACAAGCCCCTTTTTTAAATCAATAATAAGCATCATTTTCCAAATTAATTGTTTGACTATTCAGATTTAATAAACTATAATCATATTAAACTAACTACCGGTAGTTAATAACCGGAATAAAAAATTAGGAGATGATTTTTGTGAAATATCCACTTTCACCTGATGTAAAACCTGAGTTTTGTACAACTGGAACGTTTATGAGATTACCGTCTGCTAGAGAAAATGCAAAATTAGCAATCGTTGGCATGCCGTTTGATACTGCAGCTTCATTTCGTGTTGGTGCACGCTTTGCTCCTCAAGCAATCCGACAAGCTTCTATGACTTTATTCCCATATCATCCGATTCATAAGGTTTATCCATTTGACGATAGTAATGCGATCGATATTGGAGATGTATCGGTTATTCCTCATAATATCCATCGAAGCTATAAACTGATCGAAGACGCAATGTTTGATTTAATGGAAAGCAACATTATTCCAATTGCCTTAGGTGGCGACCACTCCATTACATTAGCAAACCTACGAGCTGCGGCTAAAAAACATGGTCCAGTTGCGATGATTCATTTTGATTCACATACAGACACCTGGGATACATACTACGATGAAAAATATTGGCACGGTTCACCGTTTATTCGTGCTCACGAAGAAGGACTTCTAAACCCAAACAAGGTATTCCAATTGGGTATTCGAGGTACGTTGAATCATCCAGGAGATATAGATGCTAGCCATGAGCTTGGCTACAATGTTATTACTACTCCTGAAATGTATGAACGTGGTTTTGAAGCTATTTTAAATGAAATGAAAGAGGTAATTGGTGATACACCTTGCTTCCTAACTTTTGATATTGATTTTGTCGATCCTTCTTGTGCTCCAGGAACTGGGACTCTTGAAGTAGGTGGATACAATAGTATGGAGACATTAAAAATGATTCGTTCTTTAACTGGCTTCAACTTTATTGGCTTTGATATCGTTGAAGTACTTCCATCCTATGACCCAACTCAAATCACATCACTATTAGCTGCAACACTTGTTCATGAATTTGCTAGTTTAGCTACATTGCAAATTAATAAAGAAAACTCAAAGTAATTTAAAAAGCTCTGTTTTCTTTAGACAGAGCTTTTTTCCGAGTATTGAACATTGCCAAATATTGAATAATACGAAAACTAATTGCAGATTCTCCTTTACTTTCTCATGAACCCTTTATGAGTAAGGTAATTTCATCATTTTGCTTTTTTACTAACTCATGAACCCTTTATGAGTTAGTATATTTCATTATTTTGCTTCTATACTAACTCATGACACCTTTATGAGTTAGTATAGATCCTCATTTTCCTTTTTTACTTACTCATGAACCCCTTATGAGTAAAGTATCTTCACCTTTTTCCTTTTTTACTTACTCATGAAACTTATGAGTATGGTATTTTATTTGCACTTTCTCTAATTTGTTAGCAGTTTATGCTTTGTTATTTTCACCACTCTTTGATTTATTATTTTTTCTACAACATGAACAATGATTTGTCTCCTCTAAACGAAGCTTTTTTTAATAAATCTAAACATTATTTAGACTTCACAAAGATTTGAGTTTATAATCTAGCTAACAGGAGTTAGTTTCGGAGGATGAAGATGACAAAGGATAAGATTATTGCAGCAGCACTTGCCCTATTTTCCAAAAATGGCTATGAAGGTACCAGTTTAACTGAGATTGCAAAAGCAGTTGGAATTCAGAAACCGTCAATTTATAACCATTTTAAAAGTAAAGAAGAAATCTTTCTTACCATTTATGAGAATATTTTATGGCTTCATGTGAAAAAAGTAGACGGGCTGATGGGAGAAATAAGCGAACTATCTGCGAAGGAACAACTTTACCAAATTCTAAACGTAACATTTGAATATTATATTGAGTTCGAGGAGCAATCTACTTTCGTTAACCGCGCTGTCTTTTTTTCTCCTGAACCATTAAAAGAACAATTACATACACAGTTCATGGAATCAGAAGAAGCGATGTCAACTATATTAAGATCAGTTATTGATAAAGGTATTAAAAATGGAGAAATTCGAATTGGTAATGTTGAAGATTTTGTTATGTCTTATTATTGTTTAATTGATGGCATATTTATCGAACTATCCTATTATGGAGCCGAAAAAATGAAACCACGAATTTCGAACATCTGGAGAAATTTTTGGTATGGTCTAAAAAATGATTAAATAAACAAAGGGCTTTACTAAACAAGATTATCGATTTTAAAAGAAATTCATAAGGTGCGAGACTTCTGTAGGAGACTCTGAAGGCATTAATGATCGAGAAGTTTCACCTTAACGCCCAAGTTCATATAAAAAGGCATTCCAAATTTATTAAAAATATATAAATACGATTATTTACTGATATAAATAGCCTGTATCTTTGATTACCAATTGATCATAGATACAGGCATTTTTAATTTTTATTTAATAGTCACGACTATTTATTCAATAAGAGCATCCCTTTCTAATAACGGGACATTTTGCTCCGGATTGAAGTTGCCTGTTGAACGAAAAAAAAGCGGATTCAAATATATCATATTTTTTGTAAATTTCATTTTTAGTAGATACGCCGTTACTTTACAAAGAATTAATCATAAATTAATGTTAGGTCCTAAAAGTTTAATAAACTATGACTAAATTATTGAAAGGAGTTGTCTCCGATTAAAATCGCACTCATTTGTACAGAAATGTTTCCCGTCCCTCCTGTTGGTGGAGGTGCAATCCAAGTATTAATTGATGGGGTATCACGGTATTTAAATATAGAGCATGAAGTAACGATTTATGGTATTACTCACCCTGACCTTCCAGATAGAGAAGTTGTTGATAGAGTCGAATACGTTCGTGTTCCAAAGCAAAATTATGTGTATAACGTTGGGATTGAATTATCAAAAAAACGGAAAGAAAAGGAGTTTTATGATTTAGTTCATGTATTTAATCGCCCAAGAGACTTACTAATTTATAAAAATTCAATGCCTGAGAGTAGATTTGTTTTGAGTCTTCACAATGAAATGTTTAGGGAAGGTAAAATCTCTACTGAGATGGGAAATTTAGTTATTAAAGCGGTAGATCGAATAATGACAATTAGTGAATATATTGGACAAACTATCGTATCACGTTTTCCTTCAGCCAAAAGAAAGATAAAAGCTGTGTATTCTGGAATTGATTTGAATCGATATAGACCAGTTTGGGACAAAGATGTACTAGCCCAAAGAAAAGAACTACGTCAAAAATATGGTATAGACGATAAGCGTGTTGTTTTATTTGTAGGTCGATTAAGTGCAGTAAAAGGTCCAGATATTCTTTTAAAAGCAATGGAAAAAGTATTTGAAAAATATAGCGATACAGTATTAGTAATTGTTGGAAGTAAATGGTTTAGTGATGACCGAATGGATGAATTTGGATTAAAGCTTTATCAGCAAGCAGAAGCACTTGGTAAAGATAAAGTAATCCTCACAGGTTTTATTCCCCCAAAAGATATTCCTTCACATTTTTTAATTGGTGATCTTTTCGTCTGTAGTTCTCAATGGCAAGAGCCTTTGGCTAGAGTTCATTATGAAGCTATGGGTACAGGGTTACCAATTATTACTACAAATAGAGGTGGTAATGCAGAAATTATAAAACACCTTCAAAATGGTTATCTCATCGATGATTATTCAAATCCTGAATCATTTGTAGAAGCAATTTCATATCTACTTTCCAATAAACTAGAGGCTAATCGATTAGCGAGAGCTGGAAGAGCATTTGTAGAAACAAATTTTGGATTTTCACATGTTTCAAACCGATTAGAAAAACTTTATGAAGCTGCCGCAAAAGGCAATAAAAATTAGGGAGGTGTCTAAATGGACACAATTTTTGCTGATGTTGTGAAAAAAGTAATTTCTCAATATCCTGTTGAAGTAAAAAATATCTACTTGCTTTCATTTAAAGGAAAAAAAGCTGTATGGTCTATTGAAACAGATATTGGTGAAGTTATTATGAAGAAAGTTCCGTTTGATGAAAATCATATTAAATTTATGGTTCATGCGATTAACTATTTAATTATGAATGGTATTAATACACCAAAAGTAATTAAAACAAAATCAAATGAAGGATTTGTGAAAATTGATGACGAGTATTTTGTTGTATTTGAAGCAGTCTATGGAAGACAGCCAGAATATAAGTACGAAAACGAATTGAAAATGATATTAAATGGTATGGCCTCATTTCATAAGGCATCTACTGGAGTAGAATTTACTGATGGAGAGTTTCCTTCTTATTTATTAGTTGAATGGAAATCAGATTTAGTAAGAAGATACGAGAGATTAGTAAATTGGAAGGAAGAAAGAGCTAAGGTAACTGAAAAAAACGAAGTGGATATGCTATTTTTGGAACATGTAGATACATTTTTAGTACAGTGTCAAAATTCACTCTCTATATTAAATGCTTCGTATTTTGAACAATGGATGGAAGAAACAAATAAGGTTAAGACATTATGTCATCAAGATTATGCAGCTGGAAATCTAGCAATTGGCAATGATGGTAAACTATATGTCTTTGATATGGATTCTTTAACTGTGGATTTCCCAGTACGAGATATGCGAAAAATTTTGAATAAAGTAATGAAAAAACAAGATGCATGGGATTTAAATCTGATGACTACTATGTTGAAAGCGTATCATGAAGTAAATCCTTTAACAAAAGAACAATATCAAATTCTAAAAGGAGATATTCTTTTTCCACATTTATTTTATGGTCAGATTTCAAAATACTATGAAAATAGAGAAGCAAAATGGACCTATGCAAAGCATTTATCAAAAATTAAAGATATGATCTCTACTGAATTAAGTAAAGAAACTGTTGTACAAAAATTTTTCAACAGTATCGATGAGGTGTTATTAAATGGATAATTTCGATAGTTTAGTAAATGATCTAGAATTAGGTAAGAAATTAATGAATGAATTTTATCCAAGCATTACAATTAATGAAATTAAGATCATTCAAGGTGGAGGTATTAAGACGATTTGGAAAATCGAGTCGTCTATAGGTACCATTTGTTTAAAAAGAATAAGAAAAAATATTCCAATTGTTAACTTCACAACTGCAGCGCAAGACTATCTTTACCAAAAAGGAGCGCTAGTGGCTCGCATTATACCAACAAAGGATAATGAGCTATTTTTTGTTCACGAAGGTTTTGGACTAGTTCTATATGAGTGGATTGATGGTACTGATCTTGATATGGAAGAAAATCAAGAGCACTTAGATATTGGCTTAAAGGGACTTGCACAATTTCATTTAGATTCGGTTGGCTTTGCACCTCCAGATGATTGGAAAACGTATGACCGAATGGGTGCTTGGCCAAGACATTACAATACAATGCTAGAGGAAATGAAAGAATGGAAAATTATTTCACAATCAGAGACTTCTGAATTTCATCAAGCATTTTTAACAAGCGCTGATGAAATGATTGAAATGGCACAACTAGCTGTGGACATGCTAAATAATTCAACATACACCAAATGGGTAGATGATATTGGGAAATTTGGATATATGTGTCATCAAGATTACGGGAAAGGAAATGCGCTCCAAACTGAAAAAGGTGTATATATATTAGACCTAGATAATTTGGCATATGATATTCCTTTAAGAGATGTTCGTAAATTAATCGTTGGTCGTATAGAAGAATTAGGAGCCTGGGATTTAGAAGAAATGGAGCGATTAATTGACGTTTATGCCTCAGTTTTTCCTTTGACCGAGGACCAAAGAAAAATAATTTATATCGATATGTTATACCCACATAAATTTTACGGTTATGTAAAAAAACCTTTTAAAAAGAAGGAAGCAGGAGAACTAAAGAAACTTAACAAAAGCTATATAGTTGATAAAGAAAAAATAGCTGTTCTAAAATTAGCATTAAATATAAATTAAATCGAGGTGAGATTCAATGAGAATGGAAGAAGAATTTGTTGGTAAAAAACTTCAGTTTGCTGAACTATTAAAAAAAGTTGCAAATCAAATTGAAACTGATCAATTTTTAATTAGAGGCAGAGAAATTAAAATGTCAGATGAAGACATGGAATTTAAAATTAGCCATAAATCTGATTTCGGTATGCACAAATTATCCATTTCAATCGAATGGCTTGAACAATAATAGAAAATGCTATAAGAAAATTTGTTCTATAGCATAAAAATTCAAAAAAGCTCAACCTTACATATGTAGGATTGAGCTTTTTTATTAGATTTTTACTTCTTATCTATTTAACACAATTCATCCAATTGCATTAATTATATTATTACTGATTTGAAGTCAATTCAGATTTGAATTGTTGTACGATCTCATCTGATGCAGGTGCAGCAGGCTTGTAAAATCCTTTTTGAAGTGCATAATTGTACAGTGCACGCTGACGTGCTTCATCTTGATTACGTAATTGAATTAAAGTTTGTCTTAATTCGTTATTATTAGACTCATTAATGAATCCAGCGTAAGCTGATAAACTAGCGTTAAGCCCTGCTAAATAATCATTGACCATATCTTTATCTTGAAACATTATAACAATCCCCTTATCCTAAAAAATTTAATAGCTGTTGTTTAGATTGCGTTGCTGATTGGGCGTCTCTTTGTAATAAGGCTTTTAATTCAGGATCAGAGCATTGTTGCGCATATGCTTCTAATTTGTTTGCGATTGTACTATGCCCTCCGATTATATGACGAAGGTTTTCTAATTCAAGTTCTGTTAATGAATTGCTCATTATTAATACCTCCTTTCGAAAAAAAATTACATTCAGACTGTTGACAAACGCTCACTTTCTTCGTTGCTTCGCCTGCCTCCGGTGTTCAATACCTTCTTTAGTAACTCCGCTCCTCGTTAGACTTCGCGCCTCGAAAAACAGACGTTTTCAATCACTCTGATGTTCATGGTTTGTCTACATTCTGACTTTATTAATTTTCCAAAATACTGTAAAAAAATACGCAAAAAAGCTCAATCTATACAAATAATAGATTGAGCTTTAATTTAATTATTACTCTCTGCTGAAGTCAGCTTCTTCTAATTTAACCTTCTTCGTTTTCATCACTACTTTATAGCCAAGGTATCCAAGAATAAATAATGGTAGTCCAATATAAGAAACTGCAATACCATACCAGTCAATTTTTTCTTGGAAAAACGCTTGATAATTCGTTCCAAGCATTGCAACTAAACATAAAACTGTTGCTAAAACTGGACCAAGTGGGAACCATTTTGCTAAATAAGGTAGATCTTTTAATTTTCTTCCTTGAGCGATATACGCCTTTCGGAAACGATAATGCGTAATTGAAATGCCTAACCAAGAAATATAACCAGCTAAGCCCGCTGCATTTAATAACCAATTGTATACTGTACCATCACCAAATAATGAAGTTAAAAAGCAAAGCGCACCAATTAGAGTTGTCGCAATTAATGCACTTACTGGAACTCCACCTTTGTTTACTTTTCTTAAGAACTTTGGTGCTTTTCCTTCTTCAGCTAATACCCATAATACACGAGAACCAACGTATAAGCTTGAATTACCTGCTGATAAAACTGAAGTTAAAATAACTGTATTCATTGCAGCAGCTGCAAAAGCAAGTCCAGCGTGTTTGAATACTAAAGTAAATGGACTAATCGCAATACTATCAACATCTCCACCTAATAAGTTTGGATCTGTATAGCTGATTAAACAGCCGATAACGAAAATCGCTAATACGTAGAATAATAAAATACGCCAAAAGATTTGTTTGATTGCTTTTGGAATATTCTTTTCAGGATTTTCACTTTCCCCTGCAGTTACTCCAACCATTTCGGTTCCTTGGAAAGCGAAACCTACAATCATAAATACACTAAAGATCGATAAGATACCACCTTTAAATGGTGCTTCTCCTTTTGTGAAATTATCAAATCCACCTGTATGACCACTCATAATACCGAAAATCATTAATAATCCAATTACAATAAAAATAATGATTGTAGCTACTTTAATAATTGAAAACCAAAACTCAGATTCTCCATATCCTTTTACAGACAGTACATTTAATCCAAAAATTAAAATAAGGAATATAGAACTCCATACGATCCCTGGAGTATGTGGGAACCAATATTTCATAATTAAAGCCGAAGCTGATAATTCTAAAGCAAGGATAATTGCATTGTTATACCAATAATTCCAACCAACAGCAAAACCAAGAGCTGGATCGACAAATCTTGAAGTATATGTGCTAAAAGAACCCGAAATTGGAATAAGAGTTGCCATTTCAGCCAAGCTAGTCATAAGGAAATAAACCATGATACCAGCGATTAAATAAGCAACAAGGGCTCCACCTGGCCCTGCATCATGTATTGTTGCTCCACTCGCTAGAAATAGACCAGTACCAATCGTACCACCCATCGCGATCATCGTTAAATGTCTTGTTTTTAGTTTTCTCTCTAAATGCTCTTTTTGAGGAGCAGAACTTTGAATAAAATCATTTTTACGGTTTGTATTTTGCATGAATACACCTCTTTTATGTTTGAATTGAAAATTCCCCTAATACGAAAAGACTGCTTTTATTTATAAGTTGTTTCAATACTCTTCTAATCTAAATATCACATAAATTTGGTGACCTGTGGTAATACACAGTCTTAACTACCTAAATTAATAGTAATCCTAGATGATTAATAGTGTAAAGATGTAAATCCTCCCTCCTTTATGTAAAAAATAGTAAAACAGTATTTATTTCCTAGATTCTTAAATGTGATAGCGTTTTCATTTTTTTTACTCTCATTAGAGCAATGCACTTAATTAAAACTATCATAATTTGACGAAAAATAGAAGTAATTTTTTTACAATTTAGACTATTTAGAGTAATACAAGAATAGTATTTCTAAATAATTTTGCATATTTTTTCATTATACCGAATCAATATTAGTTTTGGGAATAGAAAAATCAAAAAAAAAGTGGATGAAGTATTCATCCACTTAAAAAATTAAAATATATAAAATAATGACAAATTAATTTAATTCTTCTTTTAAAATTGCAATATAATCTCTTATCAACCTAGATAAATGTTTTTTACTAGACATAATCCATACATAATGAAAATTTACTTCCTCGTAGTCAACTATATCAATTAAAACATATTGATCACCAAAATTGTAATCAACATTTTTAAAATCTGGTACAAATGATACGCATAAAGTATCCGATATCGTATTCTTTAACATATCAATATTAGTTGTTGCAAATAATTCATTCATTTCTCCAAATTTATTAAAGAAATTACGCTTAAAAATTTGAATATATTCGCCGTTATAAAGTATAAGAGATTCTTTCACAATTTCTTCTGGTGTAACAAATTTTCTTTCAGCTAACGGCGATTTCTTACTAACTAGTAACTTCATTTTAGCATCTAAAAAATGCCTAGTAATAAGTTGATCATTATTTTCAAATATTTGATTAAAAAATGGAACAATCCCTATATCACTTCGTCCTTCAATAATATCATCAACAATATCGTTTCCTGGTTTCTGGTAGATTTCAATGTTGATTTTAGGGTATTCATTTTTTATAGATGAGATTGGTTTTGAAAGAGTTGTTGTAAAACCTGGTACAGCTGAAATTTTTAATTTACCTGAAATGTTGCCGTTAATAACATTCGCTTTTTCCACGAGTTCCTGAAACTTAATAAACATCTCTTTTGCAATCGTAATAATTTCTTCTCCTTCAATTGTTGGAACTGCACTATTCCCTCTTGATCGTTCGAATAATTTCACACCTAGTTTTTTCTCTAAACTGACGATTGACTGACTAATAGCTGACTGACTAACATACAGATTTTGTGAAGCAATTGAAAAAGAACCCGTTTTTGCTACCTCAACAAGATACTCTAATTTTTCGATATTCATGTATTTCCCCTTCCAACAATATCCCATATCGACCGACCATTATGAAAAAAGACCTATTTTTTAAATATTCTCTCTCTTTTAATTAGGCCTCTATTACAATAAACTTATTTCTACTATTATATATTCTATTTACTTCTACAAATTCATACAAAATACCTGTATACGAATTCCCTGTTTTTCAATCTATATTTAAGATTATATCACCCTATTTACCTATTAACTTATAAAATTAATATAATTCAAATACAATTTTATCCAATCACAATTATAATCATATAAAAGAGCCTGTTCTCAATCTTTTGAGAACAGGCAACTTCTTATTATAAACCTAATTCACTCTTAATTGTTTCTAGCGTTTCACCTTTATACTTTTTAACTGGTTTTGGTGGTGCTGCAATATATTTATTTTGCATTAAGTAGTTCTTTTCAACAAATGCAAAGTCTTTCGCATCTACCGTACCGTCAAAGTTAATGTCAGCACTGCGTTTATTCGTGCCCCAATATGTTTGAATTGCTTGAGCATCCTTAATATCAATCACATCATCTTTGTTAACGTCACCAGCTGTTGCATAAGGTGTTGTCTCTAACCCTACTTGATATACTCTACCATACAATACTCCATCTAACTCTTCGTAAGTATTAAACTTTTTATACGTCGTAAAGTGACCTGGAATATCTTGAATGAATGTATAATCATCTTTAGTCGGAGCCAATCCTAAAATGTCAAATGTACCATTCTTAGCTACAACATTAGATTTTACTTCTTTTCCTTTACTATCAACAATTGTTAATGTTGGTGAGACTTTAGAGTAATCTCGAGTTCCATCCCACTGACCATTTACAGTTAGACCTTCTGCATGGATATATCCTCTAATTTCTGTTTGGTTTGTAAAGATAGCCATTGGAGTTATAACAGTAAACGGTCTTGTAGTAGTATTATCTAAATTTGTAAACATAGATGATACAGATCTCAATGTACTAACTCCATCACTCGGAAGAGCTGTTTTCGGAACTTCAATCGTTAAATCTACCATTGGAATATCACCAGATACTCCTGTTGAATTATTAAAGTTTACAGTAACATCTGATGAAATGACACTACCCGAAGTAGTTTGTTTAACATCAAGTGTTCCTCCAAGCTTCTGTGCTTCAGGATTTAATGCGATATTTGTTATTTTATTACCTGCTGTATCTGAGAACTTGTAGTTCGCTTTCATTATTTTTGATACATTGTTAGCAGTTAAAGTTAATGTAAACTTATCACCTGGTTTTAAAATCGCGTTATTTAATTTTGTAGGTATATTTGGTTGACCATATACATAAGGCGTATGCTCATTTACAAAATAATATTGCTTTTGTAAATAGCCGTTTGTAGCCTCATCCATTCCTTCAAATTTTACACTTAAAGCTTTTAAACTAGGCATCATCTCGATCTCATCTGCTGCATTTCCGTCTTTATCAAGCGTTAAATTACCGTTAGGGAAGAAATCATTATATGTGTAATAAATTTCATTTTGCGATTGATCGGCATTCATTCCAGCAGCTTTTTTTACAGCGATATTATCATCTGAAATATGGGCAGTCATAGCTAAAGTATTTTGACCATCTTTATATTCAACAATTTGCTTTCCTGGTACTTCACCTTCTACTTGCATGTCCCATTTCGGTTTGGTATTGTCGACGAAGAAGTCATCAGAAACTGTAAATGTTTTACCATTATCATTTTGACCAATTAATTTAAATGTATATTGTCCAGCTTTTGGTACAACAAGATCCTCAATATTAGTTGCAATTGGATTATCTGGATCATTTGTGAATGGCATATAGTATCCTTGATAAAATTGACCAACTGAGTAATTAACACCTTCATTCATAAGTAAACCGTAAAACGTTCCAATATAGCCTAAATCTTTACCTGTTTTAGAATCAGCTATTACCACATCGATTGTATTCATATGTGACTTTAGACTTAAATTTGCTCCAATCCATCGATCCCATTTTTGACTTGATTGAGACAATGATTCTGGAGAAGAATGTCTACTTAAAGAGAACGAGTCAAACCCTTCTTCAACATAGTGAACTCCGAATGGAACTTTATATGTTTCTGAAGAATTATCTTTGTTTGTATAAATGACATAACCCTCATAAAGGCCTTTATCCGCTGTTTTTGGAATTGTTAATGTCACATTTGTTTTCTTTTGTGCAATTCCTTTTAATGTAATTGTAGAATCTGTTTGTAATGTTACACCGTTTGCTGCTGCATCCTTTGAACCACGTAAATTCGTATTGAATTTAACACTCACATTAAATGTTTTCGCCTTTTCGCTCTTATTGAACAATGTAACAGTACGAGTATCCACTGTATCATTGCCGTCAAAAGCTTTATTGCCAAAGCTAATTGCACCAGAGTTTTCTTTTACTAATTTTTCTTTATTGTTAATAATTGTTGGGAACTTCTCTTCTACTTTAATCTCAAAATTCGAATGAATAGCGCTGTATGGATCAACGCGGCCTGCACCAACTTCGAATACGCTATAATCCTTACTTAATGGGTCAGCCGTATTCATTAAAATTGCTTTTACATCCTCTGGTTGTAAATCTGGTTTAGCTTGTAATAGTAATGCTGAGATACCTGCAACATTTGGCGTAGCCATTGATGTACCAGACATTCTTTCGTAAGCAATTTTGTAATCGGATGGATTATCATGATTATGAACAAATCCTGGTACTGTTGATAATACACTCACACCAGGTGCAGTAACTTCTGGTTTGATATCATATGTGATTCGTGAAGGGCCACGAGAACTAAAATCTGCTAAATTGTCGCCAGCTAAGCCGATTTTACCAAGATCACTAAATGAAATGCTTTTAGTAGTGTATTGAGGTATTTTTTGATTTAGCACAAGTCCATCTGCATTCGTCATAGAGAATGTAGGTACGAAGTCTACTCCTTCACCTAAGTTAAACGGTAAATGACCTTCTGCTACATTATTATTGTAAATAATAACGCCAATTGCACCACGGTTTTTTGCCTGTAAAATTTTATCATTAATTGTGTTTGAACCACGCTGAATTAATGCAACTTTACCGTCTATACGAGCATTTGCACCGAAATAGTTAGCTGAAGTGCCTAAACCAACATTAATTACTTGAAGTGGCTGAGATGGCGATAATAATGTGCTTAAATTACTATCAAATCCGGTTGCCATTAATCGTAAGTCAGATGTTTGATCATCAACTTTTGTTTTCATTGTTGTGATTTCACTTGGAACATCACTCGCTCCAACAGTAAGTGCTAATGAAGCATTTCCTGGAGTACCTAATGTGTACATTCCATTTCCTGCGTTACCTGCCGCTACAACTGCAGTTACTCCACTTAATACAGCATTATTAATTGCAATTGCTTCGACTGACATCGGATTATTAATATTCGCACCTAATGAAAGGTTCATAACATCCATACCATCTGCTACTGCTTTTTCAATACCAGCAACTATTCCGTCATCTGCTCCACTTCCACCAGGGCCTAATACACGGTATACATATAGATCTGCATCTGGTGCTATACCAGTTGTTGAATAATCACTATCATTTTTACCTTGTCCAACAATTGTTCCTGAAACGTGCGTCCCGTGTTCAGTATAGTATGCACTTGGATCTGATACAGGTTTTCCAGCTTTAACCCAATCCGCATAAGTAGTTTCCATCGGATCAGCATCATTGTCGATGAAGTCCCAACCTTTTACCGAGTTTGGATTAATTGTTTTAGGATCAACACCTGGTTGTGCACGGTATCCTTTATACGCTGGTGAGATATCAGGATGATTATAGTCGACACCTGTATCAAGTACCGCTACTTTAATCCCTTTACCTGTATAACCTTCAGCATGTAATTTATTTACATTTAAGAAATTGTTTTCTGCAGCCATCCCGTGTACTGCTGCTTCTTTAGAAGGTGTTGCTTCACTAGTAGGCTTCTCAGATTGAACTGTTAAGTTACTATAAATCGCTTTTACTGCTTTTGATTTTAGAAGTGCTTTAATTTTATTTGCAGGGATCTTAATCGATACACCATTGAAAGCATTTTTATATTCATGACTAATTTTATAAGTCATTTTTTCATCTTTAGATAGCGCTTTCAAATCTTTGTCAAATGTAGCGTGGTCACCATCTACTAAACTTTTAGCCTGACTATCTGTTAAACTAGTTCCTTTTAGTGCCGCTTCTAATACCGCTACTTTATGTGGCTTTTGATTAAATTGAACCATTACAGAAACTTCGTCTGGACTATCTAAGTCGATTTTTGAACTCAAAAATAAGCCAGTTTGATCATCTGTTGAAAGCTGTTTTAATGCTTGTCTTTGAGCTGGTGTCAATTTAGCTAAAATTGACTCAGCATTTGTTGTAAAAGAATCCGCTTTAGCCTTTGATAAAGAATGAAAATATGAAGATTGGAAACTACTTGCAACTAAACCTACACCTAATGTAAGTGCAGTTGCATTTTTAACAAATTTCTTTATTGCAAAACTTTTCCCCATTTCAACAAACCTCCTGCGATTATTAAGTTAAATTTTGATAGAATTTGTTCAAGATCCATTACGAGATTTTCTCTAATGAAAGTGAATGAACTTACTATCTTTCGAATAAATCTTTACCCCTCTTCTCCTTCCTCTTGGTGTTAATTAAATTATATAAAATCAGAATTTTCTAATAAAATTAGAAATCATTATAACTAAATAAGAGAAACTTATTTCATTGAAAATAACGTCGAAACATCTTTAAAAATCATAAAAACATTGAATATTCACCTCTTATTTTCTTTATAAAATTACAATAAACTACTAAATACCTTATTATTCGACAATATTCTTTGTCGTAAAAATAATTGTATTTTTACGTAAAATAACATTAAAATTTGTCTAATTATTTATAATCTGATCTAATAACTCCAAAATTAAAGTTATTTTAATAAACTATTAGAATAACCTTTCAGCCAAGTTAAGTTTCAAGTAAACCTAATTGCGTTTACTTGAAATTAAAGCTATGAAATGATATTATCCATACAAAAAAAACCTGTTCTCAAATTTGAGAACAGGCAATTTTATATATTAGTGATCAGTCTAAGCTTAATTGATTCATAATTGATTCTAATGTATTCCCTTTATACTTCTTAACTGGTTTTGGTGGTGCAGCAATTGTTGGATTTTGCATACCGAAATTCTTCTCAACGAATGCAAAATCTTTTGCATCAACTACACCATCAAAGTTAATATCAGCACTACGTTTATTTGTTCCCCAATAAGTTTGGAATGCTAACGCGTCCATTACGTCAATAACATTATCCTTATTCACGTCACCTGCTGCAGTTTCTTTTGGCCACAGAGTTTCTGTACCTAAGCGTTGGTAGAAACCTGAAACGTCTCCATCAAATTCAGTTTGAGTATTAAATGTTCCATAAAATGTGAAATGTCCTGGAATATCTTGAATAATTTTATAATCTTCCATTTGAGGTGCGATTCCTTTAATATCAAATTGACCTCTACTGTCTAGCGTACTTGATTTTACTTCAGTTCCATTTTTATCAATTACAGTGATCGTTGGATTAATTTTTGTGTTATCCATAGTTTTGACTCCTAATATAGGATCCGTTAATGCTTCAGCCTGAATATATCCAAATACTTCTGTTGTTTTTGATAAAATTCCAATTGGAGCAATGTACGTAAATGGTTGTGTTACTGTATTATTCACATCTGTCAATTTCGTACTTACAAAGCTAAAGCTTGAAACCCACCCTGGTCCAACATTATCTGGAATTTTAATCGTTACGTCAACCATTGGAATATCGCCAGAAACTTCTTTACTTCCATCAAACGTTACATTTACATCATTTTTTACGTTTGTTCCTGAAGTTGTTTTATTTACAGTAAGTGTTCCACCAAACTTTTGTGCTTCAGGATTTAATGAAATGTCTTTTATTTCTGTATTTGTTGTATTTGTTGAAAAATTGTAATTAACTTTTGTTAGCTTGCTAACATTATTTGCTGTTAATGTTACTTTTATAGTATCACCTTCATTTGCCAATACTCGGTTTAATTTTGTAGGGACATTTGGTTGTCCGTAAATATAAGGTGTTTTTTCATTTACAAAATAATATTGTTTTTGAATGTATCCATTTGATGCTTCGTCTGTCCCTTCAAATTTTACAGGTAAAATTTGTTGTGATGGTAGCATCGCAATTTCATCAGTAGCATTTCCGTCTTTGTTAATATCAAGATAACCATTTACATACGGGCTATTATATGAATAGTAAATTTGATTTTGTGATTGGTCAGCTTGCATACCTGCTGCTTGTTTAACAGCAACATTATTATCTGTAATATTAGCTGTTAAACCAAGAGTAGCTTGTCCATCTTTAAATTCAACAAATGGATTATTAGGCTTTTCACCATCAACATGCATATCCCATTTTGGCTTCGTTTTATCAGCAAAGAAGTCTTGAGTAACCGTATATGTTTCACCATTATCATCAGTTCCAACTAATTTTAATTGATATTGACCTTCTGTTGGGTTTGCTGTATGAGACGAAATTGGATTGCTTGGGTCATTCGTTAACGGATAGTAATATCCTTTATATAGGTAAGAAGAAATATCTACTCCCTCATTTAATTGAATACCATCCATATAACCAAGATAGCCTATATCTTTACCTGTCTTAGGATCTGTTACAAATATATCAACATATCTCATATGCGATTTTAAATTAAATGTACCAATTAACCCTCTGTTCCACATTTGACTTGTTTGTATCGTTGATGCTGGTACTGAATGACGATCTAAAGTAAATGAATTAAATCCTTGCTCCACATAATGTACGCCAAATGGAACTCGGTAAGATTCAGCTGGATTATCTTTGTTTGTATAATTAATGTATCCTTCATAAATTCCTTTTTCAGCTGACTTTGGAATCGTTAATGTTACATTTGTTTTCTTTTGCGAAATTCCTTTTAATGTAATGGAAGAATCAGTTTTAACTGTTACACCATTTGCTGCTGCATCTTTAGATCCACGTAAATTTATATTGAATTTTACACTTACATTAAATGTTTTAGCTTTTTCAGCTTTGTTAAATAATGTAATTGTGCGAGTATCAGCTAAATCAGAACCTGTTGCTGCCATGTTTCCGTAACTAATTGCGCCTGTTTTTTCATTTATTAATTTCACTTTGTTATTAATAACTGTTGGTGCTTTTTCATCTACTTTAATCTCAAAGTTAGAGTGAATAGCACTGTAAGGATCAACACGACCTGCTCCGATTTCAAATACGCTGTAAGGCTTGCTTAATGGATCTGCTGTATTCATTAAAATTGCTTTTACATCTTCTGGTTGTAAATCTGGTTTAGCTTGTAATAATAAAGCTGCTACCCCTGATGTAAATGGTGTAGCCATTGATGTTCCTGACATACGTAGATAAGCATTTTTATAATCTGTTGGGTTGTTCGGACTATTAACATAGCCTGGAACTGTTGATAATACATTTACACCTGGTGCAGTAATTTCAGGTTTAATATCGTACGTTAATCTTGAGGGACCACGTGAGCTAAAATCAGCTAAGTTGTCACCACTCATTGTAAATTTTCCTAAATCACTAAATGAGAAGACTGGGTTTGTTGTATTTGCAACTTTTTGTGCTAATGCTAGGCCATCTGCATTAGTTAATGAGAATGCAGGGATAAAGTCATTCCCTTCACCTAAATTAAACGGCAAATGACCTTCAGCTGCATTATTGTTGTAAATGATTACAGCTGCTGCACCGCGTAATTTTGCTTGTAGAATTTTATCATTAATTGTGCTTGTGCCACGCTGAATTAACACAACTTTTCCATCAACTCGTGCATTGGCACCGAAGTATTCAAAAGATTGACCAGTACCAACTGTTACGATTGGTAATTGCTTTGTCAGTAAATCATTGATATTATCATTAAATCCTTTTGCCATTAAACGCATATCTACTTTTGTATTGTCAAGTGTACCTTTCATTGTTGCTACATCATTTGGAACGTCACTTGCACCAACAGTTAATGCTAATGACGAGTTACCTGGCGTACCTAATGTATACATTCCGTTCCCTGCATTTCCAGCTGCCACTACCGCTGTTACTCCGCTTAATACAGCATTATTAATAGCAATTGCAGTTGGGAACAATGGATCATTGTAATTTGCACCTAGTGACAGGTTAATTACGTCCATTCCGTCATTTACTGCTTTTTCAATCCCTGCAATAATTCCATCAGATGAACCTCCACCACCTGGTCCTAATACACGGTACATATAAAGATCGGCATCTGGAGCAACACCATTCGTAGCATAGTCACTATCATTTTTACCTTGTCCAGCAATTGTACCTGATACGTGTGTACCATGTTCGGTGTAATAAGCGCTTGGATCAGCTACTGGTTTTCCAGCTTTTACCCAATCAGCATAAGTTGTTTCCATTGGGTCTGCATCATTATCGACAAAATCCCAACCTTTTACTGAATTCGGATCAACCGTTTTCGGATCAACACCTGTTTGAGCATGGTATCCTTTATAAGCAGTTGTTAAATCAGGATGGTTATAATCGATTCCTGTATCAAGAACACCTACTTTAATACCTTTTCCTGTGAAACCTTCATCATGTAATTTATTAATGTTTAAATAACTATTTTCTGCTGCCATACCGCTACCTTTAGCTTCTTTAGAAGGAGTAGCTTCTGTTGCTGGCTCTTCAACATGTACCATTGTGTTGCTGTATACTGCTTTAACAGCTTTTGAGTTTAATAGTGATTTAATTTTATTTGCAGGTAATTTTAAAGATACACCATTAAATGTATTTTTATATTCACGATTGATTTTATAAGTCGTATTATCTGCTTTTGCCATATCTTGTAGATCATCTTTAAACGTAGCATGATCTCCATCTACTAAACTTTTAGCTTGACTATCTGATAAACTATTACCTTTTAAAGCTGCTTCTAAAACGGCAACTTTATGAGGGTTTTGTTTAAATTGGACAATAACAGATGTCTGCTCTGAACTATTTAAATCAACTTTATCATTTACAAATAATCCAGATTGATCATTTGTTGTAAGCTGTTTTAATGCTTGTCTTTGAGCATCTGTTAAATTAGCTAAAATCGTCTCTGCACTTGTTACACTTGCAGCATTTGCTCTAGTTGGTGAAGCAAAATAAGAAGCACCATAACTACTTGAGATTAACCCTGCCCCTAAAGCTAGGACAGTGGCATTTTTGACGAATTTTTTCTTTACGTTTCTCTTTTTCATATCCCCATTCCTCCAGATTGTCATATTTTGTAGATTTTGTTCAGAAATTGTAATTTCGTCCTCTATTGTGACAATATACAACTGGACAAACACTCTACTTTCTCCCGATTTCGACTTTATTCATCTCTATCTCTCTCGGTTGTCTTCATTGTAAATAATCTGAATTTTATAATAAAATTAGAAATTTAAATATAGATATAAGAAAAACTTATATCCTTTGGAATTTTTCAAAAATTTTGTCGAATTTCCTACTAAATTTAAGTGAGAACTCACCATTTTATAATAATCCCTTAAAAAACTAAGACTATCGACCTATCGAATCGACAGGTTGTTTTGTCGAAAAACAATTAGTTTTATTTTCGTAAAAACATGTTAAATTTGGAATAAAAAAGACATTCCTTCAAAAAAAATGGAAGAATGCCTTTTTTTACCTCTCTAAATTTTTGGCAAGTGCCTATGGAGTTACGATATTTAACCACGGATCGAATTGATCAAATAAACGTAACATCTCTACAAATTTCTCTTTACTTCCAGTAATTTCTACTTTTCCATTTGCAATTGCCTTACCCAAGTCTAATTTCCCTAAAAAAACTAAATAAAAAGTCGCCTTATCAACTAATATTGTTGCATCTGGATTCTGAGCTACAGTGTCTTGATGATAATGTAAAACAGAATTTCTTATATCCAATGAGTAGTTTGTTTTCAAATCTGTAAAATCCACATTGAAAGCAAAATTTTTCCCCTCAGCTTTTGGGCCATTCAATTTTATTGAGATATAATTTAAGAAATCATTTACCGGCATATTTAATACTGTTTTTAGGTTAACTGTAGGTGGTTCCTTTGAATTGTCTTTCACAACACCATTTCTTAGTTCTTTAGCACCAGTTAAATAAAAATTGCGCCAAGCAGCAGATTCAGCCTGGTAACCTAATTGTTCATACGTATTAGCAAGTAATTTTTTTGCCTCTTTATTTTCTGGATTAGTCATCACTACATTTTTCAATACTTGTGCTACCCAACGATACTCCCCATTTTTGTAGTCCACTTTTGCTTTCTTCAAAACATTTTTTTCCCCACCCATATATTGAACATACTTAGCACCTGTTTCATCCTGTGGCAATGGGTCCAAATCAGATGGATTACCACTAAAAAAGCCTAAGTAAAAATTATATACTGCTTTTGCATTTTGTTTTAAATTTCCATAATACCCCCGATTTGCCCAATATGTATCTAAACTTTTCGGAAGTTTTATTTGGTCAGCTATTTCATCTGCTGTGTATCCATGATTTGCTATACGAACTGTTTGATCATGAATATATTTGTATAAATCACGTTGTTTTGAAAGTTGCTCTAACACTCGTTCCTTACCCCATAATGGCCAGCTATGAGCTGTTACCATCGCATAAATTTCTTCTTTACCAAATAGATCAATCGTATGATCTAATGCTTTAACCCATTCTGAAGCGTCTCTTGTTTTAGCACCTCTTAAAGTATAAAAATTATGCATCGTATGGCCTGTATTTTCCGCTACGACTAGCGTTTTGTATTCGTTAATATAGTAATGCATTTCAGACGGAGCTTCGGTATTCAACGTTAATAAAAACTTGAACTTAATTCCATCGATTTCCATTGTTTGAACTGAGTCTTTAATTTCAATCGTCGGTGGAAGAAAGCTGATTGTACCAGTACTAAGTCCTGGACCAACACCTGCTGTTACAAACCCTTTCTCATTTACAGGTAATAAACTTCCAAACATATAGCTTGCACGGCGTGACATGATGTTTCCTAATAGGATGTTTTCGCTAATTACTTCTTTTGTAAAATTACTAGGCACAATAATTGGAACATTTTCAGGATTTTTTCCATATTGAACAACACCTTCCACACCACCAAAATGATCTGCATGGCTATGACTAATGATAATTGCACTGACAGGTTTTTTGGGACGATTGGCGTAATATAACTCCATTGCAGCTTTAGCTGTTTCAACAGAACTTAATGTATCCAAAACAATTAGACCAGTTTTCCCCTCTACAATCGTCATCACAGAAACATCTTGTCCACGAACTTGATACACACCGTCAACTACTTTATACAATCCCGACGTATTTTGTAATTGAGCTTGTCTCCATAAGCTTGGGTTAACAGTTAAAGGAGATGACTCACCTTCCTTAATAAATGAATATTGCCGATTATCCCAAATAACTCTTCCAATTGAATTTTTAATTGGTTCAGGATTTAAAGGAGCAATAAAACCTTTATGTGCATCTGCAAAATCTTGCTGATTCGAAAAGTTCAATTCACTAAACATTTTTGCATTGGATTTCGTAGTATATTTTGTTGGGGGCATTGCTTTCGAAAATGCTTTACTTCCTATATTTGTACTACAAAAAAACATTAAGCTAATAAGAAAAATAGATAGACTTTTTGTCATCAATTTTTTATACATGTTTCTACTCCAGATCTTATATTTCAAAGTGACCAATAAAAAAGATTTTCGATTAGGTTTTCCCAATAATTTTATATTATGTAATTTAATGGAATCTCATAGAAACAAAAAACTACCAATTTCTCTAAATAAGAGATTAATAGTTGGATTAAATTTTTGCATTATGTATAGCACTATCACATTTTCTTATATTAATATCAAAAACTTTAATATATAAAAGAAGAGGAAATATGTTAAATTTACATAAAAATAATTAATTTGAGTGTTATCAATAGGTGGTATAAAAAATGCATTTGCAAAAATTAGAATTTATCGTGGAAGTCGCTAAAACTGGGTCTATTTCATCTGCTGCGGAGAATCTTCATGTAAGTCACTCCGGAGTTAGTCAGGCGATTACAAAGGTTGAGGAAGACCTTGGAATAAAAATTTTTAATCGATCTCGATTTGGTGTCACTTTAACAAAAGAAGGTACAAATATTATCAACAAAACGAGGGAAATCCTTTTAAAATATGAAGAATTAAAAGAAGAAGCACGAAGAAGTAAAGAACAAAATATAAGTGATTTTAGTGTTTCAACAATTCCAGCATTTATTAATCATTTTTTAGCACCTTTAATGAAGTTTAGGAAAAAAAATGAAAATATGACGATCGAAGTAGTTGAAAATAGCACGATTCGAACGATTGAATCTGTTTTTAAGAACGAACATGATATTGGAGTTGTTTGTCTATACGGTGAGCTTTTTAAGGAGTCGGATCAGTTAATTTCAGAAATTATTCTACAAGGTAAAATGAAGGTATTTGTAAGCAAAAACTCACCATTTGCAGTTTCAAAAAAAATTACACCTGAAGAATTACTTTTTGAAAAGTTTATCTTATACAACGGAGATTGTATGAAATGGTTTACGAG
This sequence comes from Gottfriedia acidiceleris, assembly GCF_050457485.1. Taxonomy (GTDB): domain Bacteria; phylum Bacillota; class Bacilli; order Bacillales; family Bacillaceae_G; genus Gottfriedia; species Gottfriedia acidiceleris_D. Next base: position 230,611 of record NZ_JBCMJM010000007.1, on the reverse strand, counting down.
TAAACTTCAACAGAAATACGGGGATATGAATATATTATTTTCATCAAATCACTCAGATGCAATTGCGAGAGCGGTTTTAAGTGGAGTAGCAATTAGTTTTGCTCCTGATTTTGTTTTAAGAAATAACCCATATGTATTGCAAGGTGAAATTGTCGAAATTGATTTAATAAATTACGATCAATTAGACGTATCACTTGGACTGATCCGTTCAAAAAACAAAACTTTCTCTCAACTTGAAAAGCAGTTCATAAAATTTATAAAATCTGAAATGCACTCATATGTAGGCTAAAAATAAAAAGATGATATCAATCGCATGAAATACGATTAATATCATCTTTTTTTATTCTGTCGCTTCATTCTCTTTCTTGTCATGATCGGTTACATCAAGTACATCTAGTAAAAAGATAAATACTGGAATACCGATGATCAGACCCCATACGCCAAAAAATCGTTCTGAAAATACAAGAATCAAAAATGTATAAAAAACAGGTAAATTTGTTTTAGCCGATATAAGCTTTGGATTTAAGAAATAACTTTCTAGCGCATGTAAGATTAAAATCATGATAATCACATACATAATATGAGGCATTCCACCAATTGTATAGGCAATCGTACAAAGAGGAATTAGTGAGATAAACATCCCTGCTACCGGAATTAAACCAAGTAAGAAAATCAGAAAGCCTAATCCGATTAACTGAGGGAATCCCATAAAATTTAATGCTATGACCGATAGGATACAATTGACAAATGCAATGATAAATTGTGCCTCAATCACTTTTCCAAAAGAACGTGAAAACCTTTCACCAAAATAAGCCATTTCATTATAAAATAGTGATATTTTACTATCTTTAAATTTTCGTGTAAAAGCGATAATGCGAGGCTTTTCAAGTAGGAAAAAGAAACTTAGAACTAAAGCAATTAATACTTCAATCCCCCATTGACTAATATTAGATGCGTACTTATATAAAAAGTCTAGTCCTTGTTCCGTATAACCTGATATTTCTACCTTTTTAATTGCTGTAACGATATAATTTATGATTCGTTCGTCTGGTGGATTCATATAAAACGTTTTTATTTGGACGATTAGTTGAACGACCTGAGTTGTAATAATCGGTAAATAATTATAGATTCCAAACACTAACGCCGCCACAATGACAACATACAAAGAATAGACAACAACTAAACGGTTAACTGGCAGTATCTTATTCAATCTATTCGTAATAAATTTATGTATCCGATCCATTAAATAAGTAAAAATGAATATTAGTAATACTAAATTTATTATTTTCCGAATTAAAATCAACACTAGAGCGATACATAAAAAGATCGCTAATCGTCTAAATGTGCCGCTTTGAAAAAATTTTTTCACATCCATTCTACAACCTCCTTGCTTTTTATCCTAATTGCCTAAGTAGTATGGATTTATCTTATACTTATACAAACATAACCACATTCCAAAAGGAAGTGGTTTATAAACATTGCTTCTCTTTTCATTTTTATTTAGTAAAATCTTCATTTATGATTTTCTTTTAATAAATTCTTAATATTGAACAGCACCATTATATATTTTACCAATTCTATCACTAAAAATAAAGATGCTGCTACGAATAAAGTGTAGCAGCATCAGGGTTTTTGAACTTTTTATGTCAAAATTTGTTTTCTTAGCCTTGCCTTCCTGACTTTCTCCATTCACACTTGGGCACTTAATGAATATGATAGGCATGAGGGTGTGATCCAATGAATGACTATAAGATTAAAGAAGATCTTCGTATTATCGCTACTCTTCAAAGAGATTTAAATGTCGCCGCTGCAGCATTATTACTAACTGGCCAAATTACGATAATAGGTGTATTTGTAACGTCTGGAGAATTTAGTCTTTCTCTAAGTGGACCCTTATTAGGTAGAGAACGTGTAGAAAGTAAATATGGAGATCAATTTACAAATACTCTCATTGATGTAGTCGATATCATAATTGCTATTTTACTATTAATTGATGAAGTTCGAGTTGTAAGCTCAGTTATAGGACCCGGTAGATTCTCATTAAATGTGAGTGGTCCTATTTTTGGTGCGCCAGTTAGCGAACCGACACTTCCTTTTCTAAAAAAAACGTATTACTTTTGTAAAAAAATTGTATCGAAACACTTCGATATTGATCCGCAAATCTTTAGTAAATAAAGGAATGGTGATTATGTCTTTAACAGATATCCCTACGGTAAGACCGACTGATACCCAAGTTTTTCTTTTGGCAATTTCCGTTATTTCGTTTATTTTCTTCTTTACACAACGAAAATCAAGTGACACAGTACAATGATTGAAAAAAGCATTATTCGACCTTTTCAATCTCATTATTATTTGGTGTTTCACGATTTTCAATAACTGATAACACAGCTGCTTCAATTTCTTCGTAGCAAGTACATCTACAAATATTTGAAGATAGCCACTCTTTCATCATTTCATAGGTCGGCTGAGAATTCTTCAATAATAATGCATGACAATTCATAATAAATCCAGGCGTACAATAGCCACATTGAAATGCAAACTGTTCAACAAAGGCTTTTTGAATTGGCGAATTTTTTAATCCCTCAATTGTAGTGATTTTTTGACCAACTGCCTCAACAGCAAGCATGATACATGACTTATAAACAGTATCATTAATTACGACTGAACAAGCACCGCAGTCTCCATTAAGGCAGCCTGGCTTTGCACCGGTGAGACCGAGTTTTGTTCGCAACACATAAAGGAGAGTGTCTGTTGGCCGGATCTCCACTTCTCGAATTTCATCATTAATCGTTAAAGAAACACTTAATTTTTTTGTTGGAGACTGGTCCATTACCTTCCCTCCATTTCTGAAATCATCTCTTCTAATAAGTTTCTTAGGACAAACAATCGGTACTCTTTTGAACCTTCTACATCATCAAGTACTTCCCCTGGAATGAATTGTAATGCTTTTTGAATTCGTTCTACTACATTTACACTCGAATTATTTAATTCGGCTTCCATTTGTTTTGATCGAAATGGAAATGGACATAAACCGCTAATTGCAAAGCGTATTTGATTATCTATTTTAATTGAAGCAATCGTTAGTAATGGATAGCCTGTATCCCATTGCTGACGTTTTTTTATACTTAGAAAAGGTAGATTGATATATTTTTTATCTGTTAAAAGCTGGATGATAAGTTGTCCGTCCTCGAGCTGAAAGTTTTGATTGAAGATTTGATTGATTGGAAAAGCCTCTGTACCCTTAAATCCTGCAACAATTACTTGGCTATCACAAAGTAGAAATGGCAAAACTGCTTCACGGTAAAAAATTTGACCACATAAGTTTCCACCTAGCGTTATTTTATTTCTTGCAGTATGGTCAGCTATTTCCATAGATGTTTTACTTAATAATGGAAAGAGGTTTTTTTCTTCTATATCAGTTAGTGTAATGACAGTACCTGAAACTAAATAATCCTGATTAAATTCAAACATTTGACATTCTTTTAATTCTTTTATATCAATTAGGGCATCTGTTTCGACTAGATTTAACCGGCCAAGTGTTAAAATTTCAGTCCCACCTGCATAATAAATTGGTCTTCTGTTATTAGCCTTTAAAAAATAAAAAAGCTCCAATGCTTCTTTAATTGTCATTGGTTTATAGTATTCTATATTAGAAGATAACAAACCTAGATCCCACCTTCTTTTACTTTCCATAATAGTTCTGGGATAATTGGTAAATTATTTATGTTTACTGAAAGTGCAGCAGAGAGGCTATTGCCTAGAGCAGCTGGCATTCCTAATAAACCGTGCTCCCCTACTCCTCTTGCACCAAAAACCGCATCAACTTGTGGCGTTTCAATAAATGCTACTTCATATTTAGGGTTCTCTCCAAATCGAATTGGTCGATATGTTCGTAATTGCGGATTAAGTACTCTACCATTTGTATCAAAATGGAAGGTCTCCCTTCCTGCAAATGATAATCCCATGCTCATCGCACCTTTAACCTGACCTGTTGCGGTTTTTTCGTTTAGTACTTTGCCAATATCAACAGCTGTAACTGCTTTAAGTATCCTATATTCATATGTTTTCGTATTAACTTCTACTTCTACACCATGTACACAAACCGACCACTCTGGTCCTGGTTTTCCAGCTCCAGTTTCTCGATCAATTTTTGTTAAGCCTGTTAAAATATAATGTCCCCTCCCAATTATTTGTCCACCTATTGAGTTACCATTTGGAAATGTGTATCCATAAGCGATCTTTTCAATTGCTATGTTATTATCCGGTTCACTTCTTAAGTACACTTTTCCATAACCAACTTCTAAATCTTCTACAGGAGCACGCAATATAAATGAGGCTAAATCTTTTAGTTGACGAATCAAATCTTCAGCTGCTGCGAGCAGAGCTCTTCCGGCCATAAACGTTCCTCTACTTGCAACAGTTTTCCAATGCTCAGGTGTATTTAATGTATTGATATTCATTTGAACATGGATATCTTCTATATCCATTTTGAGGATTTCTGCCAACATTTGAGCAAGAATCGTTTTTGTTCCCTGACCGATTTCTACAACGCCAGACATTAAATTAATACTACCATCAGCATTATAGATCAATATGACACCTGAGCTTGCATTTGGAGTAATCGTAGAAGTTTTCCAGGAACAACTAATCCCTTTTACTCTTAATTTATGATTTCCTAAGTCAACAACTTGACCTTCCTGCCAATTCATTAATTCTTTCATTTTTTCAATGCATTTTGGTAGATTCCCAACCGTACTAGAGTTTAAAACGACTTGAGTTGGTGTTGTATCACCTGGTTTAATGGCGTTTCTTTCACGTAGTTCAATAGGATCCATATTTAGTTTTCTAGCAAGAATATCCATCGCTCTCTCAAATGCAAAATGGACTTCAGAATGGCTAAATCCTCTAAAAGGTGCTGGATATGGATGATTCGTGTACATACATAAAGAATCACACCAAATATTTTCGATATTGTAAGGTCCAGTACAATCAACAGCTCCAGCCCGTGTTAAGTCAATTGATTTATCAGCATATGCGCCGCCGTCCCATAAAAACTGAATTTCTGCGACCTTGAGCATTCCCTCTTTTGTACATCCTAATTTCACATTGGCTTCAAGTCCAATATGACCAGGTGATGAAAGCATGTCATTTTCTCTGGTGTTATATATTTTTACTAATCGTCCATTTACTGCTCTTGAAGCAATATAGGCTAAAAGCTCTAACTGGACAGCTCCTTTTCCACCGTAGCCCCCACCTACAAAGGGCGTGTTTACAATAACTTTTCCAGGCTTAATACCAAAATACTCTCCAATTAAATCCTTAACCATAAACGGGCATTGTGAAGAAGTAGTAATTTCAATTGTCCCATCATGATGTATTTGAGCAAAAGAACATCTTGTTTCCATTGCAGAATGATCAGATGGTCTAAATCCAAAGCTCTCGTCAATCATTACTTCACTTTCTCTCCACCCTTTGTTAAAATCACCTTTTCGAATTTTGATTCTTGTTGCAATATTTGTACCTGGCTCTGGATAAACTCCTTCATTAACTTCATATTCACCTAGATTAGGATGGACAAGTGGAGCGTCTTGTTTAAGCGCTTCAGAGGGAGAATTTACAATAGGAAGTAATTCATATTGCACTTTTATTAAATTAGCAGCTTCTTGTGCTGCAAATAGTGTATCTGCCACTACAATTGCTACAACCTCACCAAAAAATCGAACACGATCATAAGCGATTGGATATCGATCAAGTATAGCTTCTCCTACTAAAGGTAGGTTTTCACCAAATACAATTTTTCGAATCCCCTTGATGTTTTGAGCATCGGTTGCATCTATGCTTTTAATAATGGCATGCGCATATGGACTTGTGACCAAACGAGCATGAAGCATTTCGTTCGTCTCATAGTCATCTGTATATTTTGCATGACCGGTTACTTTTTCGAATGATTCTTTGCGGGGTATTCCTTTTCCAATTATATGCATGATAAATTCTCAACCCCTTTCTTAAAAAAGCATTCATATATTAATTAAATCTAAAAAAATCTATATACTAAGATGCCGTTTTAAAAGCTCAGCAAATTGAAAATCACCTATTTATGCCGATATCAAGTTAACATTACTTAAGTATGAGATTCACTACAAAATTTATGTTTACGAAACAAAAAAAATGCCCTAATAGACAAATCAGGCATCGTTAATCGAAACAAAAAAGAAAATTGAGATTGTTTGATTCTCTACGTATGTTACTTAACCATCTATTGATTTTGTTAATTATAGGATTGTTTTCCATACATATCCAATTTAGTTCAGGGAATATTATTTATATCTTGTGGTGTTTTTAAGGGGTGAATTTATGATGGAAGTAAATGAAAAAACCTCCATGCTCGAAGAACTAAAAAGTGCATTTAAATTGAGTTCAGATTTTAAATATAAAAACTATTCAACAGGTGAGATTTCACTTCATTTATGTTATTTAGATACATTGATTGACTCTGAATTGATTCAATCCCATATTTTAGAAAGTGCTTTCAAAAAGAAAGATTCAAATCATGTTGTAACAAGTATTCTAGATTCGACAGATGTAACTGCTATAGACGAATGTTTTCAATTAATACTTAATGGTAATGTCATTGCATTTAATGACAATGATAAAAATATTGCAATTGCGTATGCTACACCAAGTAATAACGATCGTTCAATTGATGAATCCAAGATCGAAGCAATTACAGTAGGTTCTCACGACAGTTTTGTTGAGAGTCTTAAAACAAATTCAAACTTAATCAGAAAAAGGATACGGACAAAAGACTTAATCATAAAAAATATGACTGTTGGTAAAAAATACCCAATAAATCTTTCTATTTTTTATTTAACTAATCTTACACCGCAATCAATGATAACAACAATTGAACAAAGAATAAAAAATCTAGAGGCTAGTGGAAAAGCTGAGACTAACGGAATGATTGAGTCGGGACATATTCAATATATAATGGAAGAATATCCTTCATCTCCGTTTCCACAGGTGATGAGGACTGAAAGACCCGATCGTACAGTGCGTCATTTATTAAATGGTAAGCCGGCCATACTTCTTGATAATGAGCCAAACGCTTTATTATTTCCACATAATATTTATAGTTTTTTTCAAAGTACAGAAGATCTTAATTTCCGATGGCTACTCGGAGTATCTTTTTATATTATGAGAATATTTGCATTTTGGATAACCTTATTATTACCAGCTTTGTATATTGCTGTTACTACTTATCATTCGAATATTTTACCTCTATCTATTTTTTATACTTTAAAATTATCAATTGAAAATGTACCTCTTCCGCCGTTAGCAGAAGCATTTACGATGATGATTATTTTAGAGCTTTTGAAAGAAGCTTCAATCCGATTACCAAATCAAATCGGATCAACAATTGGTACTGTTGGGGCCATTGTCATTGGAACTTCTATTGTACAAACAAATTTAATTTCAAATTCAATGGTCGTTGTAATTGCAATTACAGCTGTTGCATCTTTTTCACTGCCTTCAAGAGATATGTCAATTTCGTCACGATTTTTGGGATTCCCACTTCTAATCCTGGCATCTATATTTGGATTCCTTGGAATATGTTTAGGAATTTTTATTATTTTAGCACATATAGCAAAAATAAGTTCTTTAGGTTTTCGTTATGTAGAAAATCCAGCCTTCTCTGAATTTTTATTTCTAAAAAATAGAAAGAGTAAAAATCATGATCAACAATAAACACTTAATCTATTTAATTCTGTTTACTCAATTTGGAGTCACAATTACTAACTTACCAAATGCCATATACAAAATAGCTGGTCAAGATGGATGGATTTCTGTCCTGGTTGGTGGAATATTAGTTCAAATTATATTATTCATTTATTTTAGTTTATATAAAAAATTTCCAACTAAAAGCTTTACTGATTATACTAAAATTTTGACTACTCCATTTATTGGAACATGTATCAATATTTGTTATTACATTTATTTTCTTTATGTAGTTCTCGTCATATCATTAAGATTTTCTGATATTGTTACAATTTGGCTATTTCCAAAAAGCCCTGCTTGGCTAATTCTTATTTTATTTTTATTAGCTGCATTTTTTGTTGCTAAAAAAGACTTACAAACTATTGCTAGAACATATGTACTTTGTACTTTTATTTTTATTATTTTTATATTATTGTTGATAAGCGCATATCAAAATGTACATATTGGAAGAGTATTACCAGTAGGTCAAATTGGAATTAAACAAATCGGTTCTGGAGCATATGCTTCTTTTTTACGAATGTTAGGTTTTGAAATATTTTTATTTATACCACCTAGTTTTCAAGATACAAAAAAGAAATTAATTACCCTATCTTTCGTGAATCTTTTTTCGACATTACTATTCACTTTTGTTATATTTACTTCTTTTGTCAAATTGAGTAATAAGGAAAATAGTATCATCATTGACCCAATCCTTTATATTTTTAAAACATTTCAATTTAAGATGATTGACGGGCTTGATACTATATTTTTAAGTCTTTGGACAATTGTAATTACTGCAACTGTTGTGAATTATATTTATATCGTAAGTGAGGACGTACATAAACGTTTATCATTACTTATAAAAAAGAGAACTAGTATATTACTTTTCATCATAATACTAATATTTTCTTTCTATCCGTTAATTTCAAATCTAATAATTCGAAGAGAAACACTAATTCAAATTGGAGGCTATTTGGATCCAATTTTTATCATTATCATTCCATGTCTATTGTTCCTTATAAACAAAGTTAGGGGGCTAATAAAATGATTCGTAAATCGCTGAAATTATTATACTTATTTTCAATGCTATTATTAGTTACTGGCTGTTGGGATACAAGAACTATAGGAGAAAAAACTATAATTAATGGAATCAGTTTTGACTTAGATAAAGATAACAAAATTGAAATTAACACACTTATTTTAGAACTGATTGGAAAAGGTGCTGGTGTTTATGATTTCAAAAATGAATTATTAACTGCTAAAAAAGATTCTGTTTATCATGCCGGTATGAATTTACAATCATATCTTCCTGGAGATATTACTACATCAAAAACAAGAGTTTTTTTAATTGGTGAAGAATTCTCAAAAGTAAATTTCAAACGATTAATAGATACTTTTACCCGGAAAACTATTTCAAATATTAATGTTGAGTTAGCAATTGTTAATAAGCAACCCGCAAAAAACATTTTAGATTTAAAAATAGTACAAAACAAACCATTATCTTCTATATTATCTGATACACTAAAAGCTGCAGCAGTTCGTTCTATCTCTCCCCAAATGGATTTACATGATTTTTATACTATAAATGCAGAAAGAGGTATTGATTCTGCTTTACCAATTATAGATAAAACAATTAACGACAATGTTGAAGTAATTGGAACTGGATTACTTCATAATGGTATGTATACAGGGAATTTTATTTCAGCTGATCAATCCCCTCTACTTCTTATGATGATGGGGAGATACGGAATAACAGGGAATTTTATTACAACTATTCCTGAAAATAAAAAAATAAAAGCACCTTTTAACACAATTGCTTATGAGATTATCCGCCCTAGAAAAAAACTATCAGTTTCAACTTCTAAAGATAAAATAGTAGTAAATATAGCGATAAATACAAAGGTGAGAGTAAACGAATTAACGACTATTAAAATTTTAGGTGAAGAAGAAATTAGATCATATATTCAAAAGGATTTAAATAAAAGAGCTCAAAATGTGATTGATGACATTCAACTTGCTAATAGTGATGTAATAGCTATCGGGCGTTATTTAAAAGAACATAACCCACAGATGTGGAAAAAGCTTAACTGGGAAAAGGTATACCCTACGATTAAAATACATACTAAGGTTAATGTATCAATTTTAAGTACAGGTGCAATTGGAAAAGAGTCTCAGCTTGAAGAATAAAAAAAGATAGTGTAGTCAGTACATAACCTGGCTTCACTATCTTTTTTTAAATAAGATTATTAAACTTACTTTTAAATTCCCTAATAAAGTCCATCGCGAGTGGTGATAAAATTTTAGATTGTAAATAAATCAACCAAAAATCTAACTCAAAAAACGTTTCTTCCTTTAAAGGAACAATTCGAATATCTCCATTTAATACCATTGGGCGATTTCTTATTGAAAAATCATGTAAATATAAAATTGCTTGACTTTCTTTAACTAGTTCATAGAGTAAGCTACTTCTATTTGTTTTAAGGACGACATTTTTTGGATTCATTTTTGAAATCTTTTGCAAAGATTTATAATCTGAGTTTTTATACATCACAATTTTTGTATTTATTAAATCACTTGGCGTAACAGTATCTTGAGAATAAAACGGTGATTTCTTACCGACTGCAATACAAATATGTCCAGTATATACATGTTCAGACTCAATAAATTTTTCTTTTTTTAATTCTTCCATTGAACCAGGTATAAGAGCAAAATCATAATCTTGCTTACTGAAATTCTGAATGATATTAGCAGGATTTTCTTCAACAACTTCAAACGACACATCATTATTTTTCTCATTGTACTCGATCATCGTTTCCTGAAGCATAGCAGAAAAAGTAGGCGCTGTTAAAATCTTTAAATGAGAATTACTTTTATTTTTAAAATCTTCTATTTCTTTATTAAGTTCTTTAATCGTACCTAATAAAGTAATCGCTTTTGATATAACAATTTTCCCTTCAAACGTAGGTGTAACGCCTTGTTTAGAGCGATTAAATATTTTTATGCCAAGCTCATTTTCTAACTGAGTAATTGATTGACTCATTCCAGAAGGAGAGATAAATAATTTTTCAGCTGCTTTTGTAATTGACAATTCATTAGACGCAGTTACAATATGTTCCATTTGATCAAAATTCATGGTTCCAACTACTCCTTAAGAAAACTAAATCAATATTCCATATGTACTAATTTTCATTTTTATATTAAAAATTAATTCATTTTTATTATTAACATATCTAACATCAAAATGCGTAATAAAAAGTCTTATATTTCTCTAAAATGAAGAAAAAAGAAGACAAGAATCCAATTAAGTATTCTTGTCTTTACTATTTTTAAGGGAAAGTTTTTAATTGAAAAAAGCTGATCTAATTATTTACTTTATCAAAAAGGGTGTTTAATCCATCTTCTTAATATCATAAGCACCCTTTTTGATTTTTTACTTGAGAGTAATTTGTATTGCTTGTTATTTCTTTACAACTTTAACCTTTGTTGCAGAACTTTCATTACCAGTTGAATCCTTTGCATAGACTGATAACTCTGTACCTACTTTTTGTTGTTTAATTTGGATACTAAATATTCCTTTAGAATCAGCTTTTCCAGTTGCAATTACAACATCATTGATTTTTATAGTAATCGTTGCATTTGCTAAAGTGGATCCTGAAATCTTTGGATCATTTTCATCGATTTGGTTAACGTTCGGTTTATTTAGAGACCATTTTGCGTACATTGTTGTGTCACTCGTTACTTTATCAGTTGCAAAATTCCATGGTGTTTGACCTGCAGCATCCTTGTACCATCCAGCAAAAGTGTAACCTGTTCTTGTTGGTACAGTTGGCTGAGCAATCATAGTGTTATAATTTGCTTTTATAGCATCTACTGCACTTCCACCTTGGCTATCAAATTTAACTGTGTACGAGTTAATGTTCCACTTAGCAAATAACTCTGTATCTGCTGTTACTTTATCTGTTGTAAAATTCCATGGTGTTTGGCCTGCAGCATCTTTATACCATCCAACAAAAGTATATCCAGTTCTTGTTGGTGCTGTTGGTGCTGTCATTGTTGTTTTATAATCCACTTTCTTTGTTTCTACTAAGCTTCCATCTTGCTTGTTAAATTCTACTGTGAACTTATGAACTGACCATTTTCCGTAAAGTGTCTTTGTAGAGTAAATTGAATTCGTGAAATCCCAAGGAATTGTGTGTTCACTATCAATAAACCATGATAAATCGTAACCGTAAACTACTGGTTCTGTAATACGACGAGTAACGATCTTGTCTGTTACTGCTTGTTTCAATTCGTCCGGTGCATCCCCTGGAAGAACGAAATGAACTTCTACTCCATTTACAATTTTCTGTACTAAAGTAACTTCTGCATATTCGTTTGCTTGAATGCTAATCGTGTAATCTTTTACTTTAGTGAATACACTCTTATCAAGAGTAATCGTGCGTTTTGAAAAATCAATTGCATATTTTGCTTTATCTACGCTTAAGCCGTTCAACTTAATACCTGAAATTGCTTTTGCCCATTCGTTATCGCTGAACTCAAGGACAACATCGTTTCCAAGTGCATTATCAGTTGTATCAGGTGACACTACTGAACCTGCTAACGCGTATTTTGCATATAGAGTAATCGGTTTACTCACGATTGTGGTTGAAAAATCATATGGCAGTGTTAAATCTTTATCTGCATACCAACCGTAGAACTTATAACCAACCTTCGATGGATCAATTGGTTTTGCTGCAGTTCTGTCAACGATTTGTGCTGGAACAGCATCTCCACCATTTGATTCAAATGTTACTGTGTATCCTACGATTTGATCAGTCACATTAACATCTTTATATCCTTCTGATTCAATCGTTACATTGAATTTTTGAGCAGTTTTAAATAGGTCTGCTTTTAACGTAATACTATTCGTATTAATCGTGTAATCAGTATTTTGAACTAATGTTTTTGAACCAATTTTTACTGCTTTAATGTTCGATTTCCACGTTCCATCATCGTTAAATGGTAACGTAATATCACTTCCTACGATGTTTCCAGTTGTATCCTTTGAAACAGTAGGCGGTACTTTCATCCAACATAAATAGTAAGTTGCATTATCCGTTATAAACTTACTGTTATTTTGAGAAATATCGGACTTCTTATCACTTGAACCAGCTGCATCCAAATATAAATCATTACTAATAGTCAAACTACCATTCGTTACATGTGTTGCACCAGTTTCCATATTCGGAACATTCGCCTTCCCATTGACAAGAGCATCAGCGAAGAATACATCATTAGAATTCTTTAACGCCCCACCGTTTAAATCGATATGACGTCTGTATCCAAGTTTAATATTCGGAACAGTGACATTTTCACCTGTTGTTGACGTTATTGTCAGATTATATCCAAGGATACCACCAATATTTCCAACCGTTGGCATTTCACTAAATGCAAATTTCTCTCCTAATTTCGTTTGACCCGCTTTAACAGCTTGATCATGAGTTGCTGTATTGAATGAAAGAACTCCGTTACTACCATTAGAAGACAAGTCATAAGTGCTTGGATCTAAAGTATACTTAGTCGGTGTCGTTTCTGTTGAACCATCACTCTTCAGTGCATAGAAAGTTGCTTCTATTTTAGAAATCTTGTCTTTACCTGTTAACCAAGCAACATTTGTTAAATAGTCAGGAATGTTAATTTTTAAATCGCCTTCTCCTAACACCCAACCAATTCCACTAACGGCACCATTCGTTCCGTCAAATGATAATCCATTTGGATTCGCTTTATCGACAGGTGAATAGCTTTGAGTTGTATTCATTTGCCATTTCGCATAAACCGTAATGTCCTTCGTCAGAGGACTTCCAGTATCCATATACGTTATTCCTGCTGGCTCATTAAACCAACCTAGGAATTTATATCCAGGTCTTGTTGGAGCTGGTTTGTTATAGTTTATTAAATCACTATTTGGTCCATCAGAACGGCTTGCGCCTGTTCTATATCCAATTGCCATAGGCTTAATGTATGATCCACCTTGGCTATCGAATGTAATACTGTATCCAACCGGTTGTTGACCTGTGTAAACTGGGTCAGAACCCGCGATTACATCTGGATAAACCGTTCCATTCGCACCTGTTGAGCCAATTGTAAATCTGTAAAGCTGTGGCAGATAGCTTGTTCCACCTGGGTTTACTGTCGCTTGCCCATAAGTTGAACCATTTTTCGGATCAAGAGTTGAATTGGTCATAAATGTTTTTGCATTGAATGTAATTTTTCCTGATTGACTAATGTCATAATATTTTTTATTCGTATCTGGATTAATTAAATTCGTAATGTCCATACTCTTTCCATTATATGTTGTCACAATTACTTTATTGATTCCATTTCGCCAGTTCGCATCTTCAGGGAAAGTTAATGTTAAATCTTGCCCGATATGCGCTTGAGTTGGGTCCGTGATTATAGGAATCGCAGGCGTTGGAATTGGTACAGCAGAAACAGTTAAGCTTTTCGTTATATCTTGGTATCCTGTTGCTTTAACAGTCAAAGTGTAATTCGTTGCTGTTGGAAATAAATTACCAGGTAACGTAATTTTAGATGGCATTGTTTGCGAAACACCATTGGCATCATTATACATATAAGCTGGTGTGATTGTTACTTTATCTGTTACATCGGTTGAACCGAGCATGATTTTTGTAATCGCATTTCTCCATACCACATCGTCAACGAACACCGTGCTTGATGGAGACATAGAAACGGTTGCCCCATTTTGTAAGTCCTGTAACTTCGGTGCAACTGGGTTAGCTTGGGCTGGAGCTGTAAAGTTTAGCTTTTGCATAACTTGTTGCATCGTGTCGCCCGCATTTAACGTGATATTACCACCATATTGAGTCGTAATCGTTGTATCTTGATCCACTGTCATTTGTGGCGTTGACACTGTTAACCCTGCATCAATTGCACTTTGATTTTGCTTACCAAAGTTTTTAAAGATGAAATAAAAGTCATTGTAATCAATGCCATAACCAAAACCAGATGGCTTAATCCAATAAATATCTGCATTACGGTTCGTGTTTAAGAATGCCGTTTTATTTGCTAGTGTATTGTCTGGATTATTAAAATTATTTAAGTTTTTATACTGATAATAAACATCGGTTTCTTTCATCAAATCTTTCATGTCGATGACGTTATCGCCATTAACATCCCCACCTAAAAGAATTGGGAATAGACCACGCATATCTTTTACTGTACCTGATTGGTATCCATATTTATTTTCACCAATAACCGGCGTTTTACCATATCCTTTGAAATGTCCTGGAACACTCGCCTCTACAGAGTATGGCTTATCACTTACATCCATTGTTACGGCATAATATGGGTTAATAAACGCATAGGCCATTGTATTATTTAGTGATGTCGGGTTATCCGTTGTAAACGTTTTTCCTTTGTCATTTGTTACCGTTACTTTTGCTCCTGAATCCACTGTGAATTGAGGATAGTTATTGTTTATGTTGTTTCTCGAAAATGACTCAGCTGCTACTTGGCCTCTAAGCAGTGACTTCGACTGTCTTACATACGGTACATTTGTCGGGAACCACGCCACTTGCGTATCTTCACCTGATAAGGTTAAATTCGATTGTAATAGCGGAAATTCTCTTGCTCCAACAATCGGATCCTCGCTTTGATAGGTCACATCTGCTTCAATAATATTCATATCCTGTTCAAGTGCACCTTTTGCTTCAATTCCAGAAATTGTTACATCCGTGCTTTTACCTATTTGATAATATGGATGTGTATATGGTTGACCGATTGTTAAAACATTATCAGGATTGATTCCTTTACTGATTAGATAGTTTTTATACTCATCTGTCAATCTAATATTACTAAATTTGTATACTCCAGTGTCGTTCAGAGTGAATTTACCGCCAGTCATTCCTTTTCCATATTTCGTAGCGATTGTCACTTTGAAAGGCTTGTTATCATCAACTACAACCTTATCTTGATTGTTTGCTCCAGCATCTACACCTCCAGAATAGGTAAGTGTTACATATGGGTTTCCTTTTTTGATAAAGTAATATGTCTCTTTTGTTGTATCGAAATCTTCTTCGCCTGCATAGTCGACCGGATCAATAATAAATTCACTTCCGAATTTATTTGCTACATCCTCAGCTGTAACACCAAAATGGAAACGACCATTCGCATTTGTATCGAAGTAAACTGTCGGATACATACTATCTTGATAACCCACTACTCTGTTTAACGCTTGATTTACAGGCACTGGCTTTCCATCTTTTGGACTCGGTACTGATGTTTCACCATTATTTTTCATCACATCAACATTTGAATCATATACAGTTCCTTCAAATGATTTAATTTCTTGTCCTGGCAAGTACCCTGCCGGATCAATTTCATAAATACCTGACTTAGAATCACTGTCCATCTTCATTGTTGGAGGTGTACCATCTACATAAACGGTATCTTCAGCTGTGTAGCGTTTCCCCTCTTTATCCGTTGCAATCATCTCCAATGAATATGCGCCTTCAGGTAATACTTCTGTTTTACTTGAGATGCCAGATGGGTCATACGTTCCATCGTAGTTTTTTGTAAATGGTAGATACAAACCATTGAAAAGTGTTAGTAATGGGCCATACTGGACACCAGGTGTTATGTTACTACCACTTGCTAATGTGTTCGATAACCCGATATATTTTCCATCTTTATCCTTTATGACAGTATAGAAGTTTGCCATTTCGTTATTCACTGAGAAAGTATAGGCCGAAATACCCCCAAATCCCATCGCTTTTATCGCGACATTAAACGAATTAATCCCTTTTTCTGCAACAGTAATCGTAAACGGAATACGATAAGTTTCATTTGAATCTGCTGCATTTACAAGGTTAATATACCCTTCATACGTTCCATCTAAAGCGTTTGCTGGAACGGTTATTGTAGCAGTTGTTTTCGCTGTACTGTTTCCACCAACCTCGATCGATGTTCCTTTAACTCCGTTCGTTGTAAAGTCGATTTTCACATCATTTCCTGTACCTGGACCTACTTTATTTGATTGTGCAAATTTCGTAGACAGATATGCAGTACTTACTTTAAACGTTTTTGATGCACTTCCCGTATTTACAACATTAAAGTCTTTAGACGATACAACATCATCTGACCCGTTTGTTGCACCTTCTCCACGTCCTTTAAAACCAAAGAACATACTTCCAGTAATCTGATCAATTTCTTTTACTCCAGAAGAACCATCCATCGTGTCACTTGTGATTGCCTTGTCTAGAACTTGTACCTTAATATCAGAATTGATCGCGCGAGTAGGATCAATTCGACCTGCACCTACTTGATACACACTGTATTTTGTCGAATCAGTATTGATATCTTTTGCTGTATTCATTAACGCCGTTTTAACATCAGCTGGCGTGTAATCAGGATGAGCTGAAAGCACAAGTGCAATTGCCCCAGTTGTATGTGGTGCTGCCATTGATGTACCCGACATTGATGCATATGCATACTTATAGTCGTGCGTTGTATCGTTTTGTGGTTCCCAAATGTCATATGGCTGTGTTGAAATGATATCCACACCTGGTGCTACTACATCTGGTTTAATTGTCCAGTCTTTAACAGGTCCAGTCGAACTAAAGCTTGCTAATTCATCACCATTTTTCACGATTGGCGTATCTAGCGTCGTTGGGAATGTGATCGTTGCTGTATCTGGACTTGCTTTAATCGTATTTGACAGCTTTTGACCTTGTTCTTGTGTTAATTGAACACTATATACATTGTCTTGGCTGATCCCTAAGAAGTTCGGGATATATCCTTGTGTTGCTTCGTCGGCATTATTATCCCAGATGATCATCGCCTTCACACCTGCATTATGTGCATTTGCCATTTTGGTTTGTAAATAATCACCGCCACGGTGAACAAGTACAATTTTTCCTTTTACATTTTTTCCATCGTAATCTGCTGCACTACCTAAACCCACGTCTACTATTGGAAGTGTTTGGCCTTTTAGTGCATCGTCTGCATCAGCGAAACTCTTTCCGAATAAACGCGATGGATAAGAATCATTACCATTTTTAATTGTCATTGTTGGAATTTGTTCAGGAATACTACTTGCCCCAACCGTGATTGCAAGTGGTGATGTTCCTGGCGATCCAACTGTCGCTTGACCTGGTCCACTGTTTCCTGCTGAAATCGAACAAACAACTCCCGCTAATGTTGCATTATTAATTGCAATACTCGTTGGGTATAATGGATCGTTAATAGTTGCACCTAATGAAAGATTAATTACGTCCATTTGGTCTTTAACAGCTTGGTCAATTCCGTTTAGAACAGAATCCGATGTACCATGTCCACTAGGACCTAATACACGATAACCATGAAGTTCAACATCAGGCGCCATACCATTTGCAGAAAACACGCCATTATTATCCGTTGTGTTAGCTGCAATCGTCCCAGCAACATGCGTTCCATGTTCAGTAATATAATCCTTGTAATTGCCAGTCGCAGGTGGTTGGTATGGATTTGGATTTGCCTTTTGCTCCTCCCAATCCGGATAAATCGTCTCCATCGGATCATTGTCATCGATATACTGGATATTTCCTTGTGCATCAACTTTCGAGTTTACAAAGTCATGACCTTCATATAATTTTCCGTTTTCATCATGCGTTACTTTGTATAGGTCAGGGTGATTGTAATCAATACCTGTATCTAATACCCCAACTTTTACTTTTTGACCTTGACGAGGTCCTTTTTTAATTACTCCCGTGTATCCTTCCTCATGAAGCTTGTCGACACCTAGTAATTTTAGTCCATCTGTTGGCTTTCCAACCGAACTAGATACTGAAGTCTGTGATGTAGTTCCTGATTCTGCCGTAAACTCTAAGATTGGCCAAACAGAAGCAACATCAGGGTTTTCCGCTAATTTTGCCACTTGATTCCCTGGAAGTGATAACTCTACACCATTAAAAGCGTCTGTGTATTTTCTAGTAATTTGCATCCCAGTGTTCACTGATTTTCCGCCAACAATTTGCGTTTTCGGTTGCGCACTCACAAATTTTTGAAATGATGAATGAGAATCCTTTACTTTTTGTTGTGCATCAGCATATTCAGATGCAAAAGCTTGACTATTTGCAGTTGCTCCACCCTTAGCCAAAGATTGCTTAATGATTTCGACTTTAGCTGGATCTTGTTTAAATTGAACAATTACTTTAATATTTTTTGAACTATTTAAATCCTTATGCTCGACACGTATTTTTTGAGCATTATCTGCTCCAGTTAGTTTATTAATATTTGCTTTTTGCTCGGGAGTAAGCCCGTCAAGAATACGGTTTACCTCTTTTGCACTAAAAGTATTACTTGATAAACCTTGTTCATTTAGTTTCGTTTCAGCAGTATTTACACTAGCGAAACTATGAGGTACAACAACGTTAAGAAACATTGAACTCAATGCGACGATCGAGAACACTTTCTTAGTTGGCCTCAAACTTTTTTTAGACACTTTTCTATCTTTCATGTTTTCCCCCCTCTGAAGATTCAAATAATTCATTAAAAATCATCCGTTCTTCATTTTTAGAAAATTCAAGCATTAACAACTTTTCTTAATACTTGAATTTAAATAAAGTTTACTCCATGTTTTATCTGTCGTGTATTGGGGGAAATCATCGAATTATCGTATCGTTTTTTGTCGGAAAATACAAAAAAATTTATACATATGGAATATTTTAGTTTTTTTTTACCGGTTAACAGTAAGAAAACTTAGCTTGAATAAGGTGAATTCTAAATAAATAAAAAAAAACCTGTTTATTGTAAATTTGGGGGAATTTGATGATTTTTCGTTAAAAAATCCGAAAAAATTGAATATTCCTTTTTTTTACAAAGAAAAACTATCATACTTTTAAGCATAAAAGTATGATAGTTTTAATATTTTTTAATTTATCTTAAATAAAATTAATCAAAATCTAATTTATTTACTTTAATCCTAATTGAGTTAAAACATCGTCTAAAGTTACACCCTTATAAGAAGTTTTAGCTTTAGGTGGATTTGGTACAGTAGTATTTTGTAAACCAAAGTTCTTAACGACAAAATCCATATCCTTTTTATTAACAACACCATCGAAGTTTAAATCGGAGCCTAATTTATTTGAACCCCAATCTGTTTGAATATTTAATGCATCTAAAATATCAATGACATTATCTTTATTTGTATCTCCAGCTTTCGCTTGATTTAAGTTAAAACCTATTCCTCTACCTAGTTGTTCTCCTCTAACTTCATCTGAAACCACTAAGTCCTTATACATTGTAAAATGGCCCGGTGCATCAACTTTAATTGTTAGAGGCATACGATCAGGTTTAATTCCAACTACAACATAACTTCCATTTTTGTTCCTAAACTGTGCATCTAAAACATTTCCATCATTAGTAGTAACCGTTACTTTTGCACCGATATTTAGTTGATTAAGAGCCAAATTTGTTTGGTTAGTTGCAGGATCAACTGTGCCTTCTAAGTCCATTCTACCCTCTAATTCAGAGAATGTTTGTTTTAAATCCATTGATTCCATATAAGCGTATACCTTATTTGTTACAACGTCATTTTGATCAGTTGTCGAACTAGTAAACTCCATACCATACCAGTAAACAGGGAACCCTTCATTATATATCTTTGCTGTTTCTAAATCAAAATTAACTAGTTGTAGATCTTCAGGCAATGTTTTATTTCCTAAGTAGTTAAACGTAATTGCATACTTTGTATAAATTCCATTAGATGTTGTTGTAACATTTACTTGTGCATCACCATATTGCTTAACGGCATCATTTACGACTATATTTTTAATGGTAGCAAGGTCTCTTCCATCTTGCATTAAAATTGGAATGGTTATCTTCGCTGTTTTTAAGTTTTTCATATTATTAGATCGAATTGAATAGTTGATTGTATCACCTGTTGATGCCGTCTTTTTATTAGCTTTTAAATAATAGTACGGATACGAATCAGAAACAAACACAACTCTTTGGAATGCAGAAGCATCAGAAGTAAAGTTTCTAGCAGCATCCATTCCATAAAACTGTACTTTCAAAGGAGTTGCTCTCTTTTTAACTAGTATTTGATCATGATAATTTCCATTTTTATCAGTGTTAACGGGATCATAAAAATACGGACTATCATATTGTGCAGCAACCATATTATTTGATTGGTCCACTGGTAAACCAAATTGTTTTGCTTCCTCAGTCTCTGGATCATTTAAATTAATATTAAAGTCATATAAATATTGTCCGTTTGCATCAAATTGACTTTCCTTATATTCAATGACTTTCTGATCTAATGAATCAAAGGTTGAAGTCATAGTTGGTGCACCTTTTTCATACATAAAGTCAACTGATTTAGAGAATGTTTTGCCTAGATCATTTGTTCCAATTAATCTAAATTTATATTTTCCTGTTTTGGCCATCACCACTGAATTACTGATTGGATTTTTCGGGTCACCAGTGAATGGAAAATAAGCTCCAGAAAATCCACCTGCAATTCCATAAGCTACGTTTTCATTCAATAAACGACCATCAAATGATCCAAGTATACCGATATCTTCGCCCGTTGTTGCATCTTGTAATACAACGTCTACATTTTTCATATGCGATTTTAATGAAAAGTTAAATGAAAGATAAGGATTTGCAGTAGGAGAAAATGCTAAATCCCCCGAATACATTTGAGTACTAAGATTAAGTGTATCAATTCCTTCATTAACGACTCTGCCACCAAATGGGATTTGGTAAGTTTCAGTTGGGTCTGAATCGTTTGTAAAGACGATATATCCTTCATATGTTCCTTTTTCAGCTGTCTTAGGAATAGTTAAATTAAACTTAATATTTTTTGTGCTCATTCCATTTAATTTAACAGAAGTTGGTCCAGTTAATGTTACATTATTTTTTGTAGCATCTAATGATCCTCTTAAGCCCGTTTGAAATTTAACGTTAACACTAAATGTTTTCGCATTTTCGGTTCTATTTTTTAGTGTAACAGTACGATCATCATTTATATCTTGATCATCGAACCCATATGAACCGAAGCTAATGCCACCAGTTAATTCTTTAATCGATTTTTGTTTATCTTTGTTATTTAATGTCGTAGTTTGATCAACTACTTGTAACTCTATATTAGAATGAATTGCTTCATATGCATCAACTCGTCCGCTTCCAATTTCAAACACACTATATGCTTTTGATAATGGATCCGCTGTATTCATTAATATTGATTTGATGTCTGCTGGCTGTAAGTCTTTATTTGATTGTAGTAATAATGCAGAAACACCTGCCACATAAGGTGTAGCCATTGACGTACCAGATAAGCGCTGATAAGAATATTTGTAGTCTTCAATATGAGTACCATCTGCTGTTTTATTATTAATATAAAACGGAACAGTTGACATGATTGCTACTCCTGGTGCCGTTACTTCAGGTTTAATTTCATAGTTTACTCGAGATGGGCCTCTTGAACTGAACCCTGCCAATTCATCATTAGCTGTTTGGATTTTTGAATAGTCCCCAAATGTGAAGTTAGCATTTCCTGCTTTTATAGCAGCTAAGATTGTATTTCCTTCACTATTTGAAACCGAAAACGCTGGAACAGCATCAATTGACTCACCCATAAATGATTGAATTGCTCCTTCAGCTTGATTCGCTTCATCGTTATACATTAGTACTCCGACTGCACCTTTAGCCTTTGCATTTTTGATTTTATCAGCTAATGCAGTTGTTCCACGTTTAATGAACGCAATTTTCCCATTTAAATCCTTGCCATTAAAATCAACTGTTCTAGCTAGACCAACATCAACAAGTTGGAATGTTTTCCCTTTTAGTTGAGTAAGATCATCCGTATAATTTCTTGCTAATTGCCTTACCGTGTAATTTACACCATTTTGAACACCAGCGTATTGAAATACATCAAGCGAAATTGATGAAGCACCAACTGTTAAGGCCAATGCAGCAGCACCTGGTGAACCTAAAGTATAATTTTTATCACCACTATTCCCTGCTGCAACAACTGTTGTCACACCACTTAAAACAGCATTATTTACAGCAATTGATGTCGCGTAAAAAGGGTCATTTATTGATGCGCCCAATGATAAGTTCAGAACATCCATACCATCCTTCACTGCTCGATCTAATCCAGCAATGATTGCATCAGTTGTTCCACTACCATATGGTCCAAGTACTCTGTAAGAGTAAATATCAGCTTCTGGTGCCGCACCTAACATTTTATATTCACTATCGGCCTTACCACGACCACCAATAATACCAGCAACATGCGTTCCATGTTCTGTATAATAAACTGAAGATCCACTTAGTTCAGGCTTTCCAGATTTTTTCCAATCAGCATATGTTGTTTCCATCGGATCGTTATCATTGTCAACGAAATCATATCCGCCTTTAAATGCATCTTTTAAATCTGGGTGATTATAATCAATACCTGTATCTAGAATCCCTACTTTTATACCTTTACCAGTGAAACCCTTCGCATGTAAACGATCTAAACCATCATACGGCGTATAGTTTCCGACTTTTGCTTCATCAGCTTTTAGTTGATTATTATCATTTGCATTTGGTGGATCAATTGAAAATGTTTCATTGCTCCAAACTGCCTTAACTGCCTTTGATTTTAATAGATTTTTTATTTGATTAGTTGGTAGGTTAATAGATACACCATTAAATGCATTTTTATATGAGCGAGTAATCTCGTAATCTGCCTTTTTATGATTTTCGTCGATTAAGATTTGATCAACATCTTGATTAAATGTGTCATGATCTTGATCAATTAAATTTGTTGCTTCATTTGCAGTTAAATTTTGACCTTGAAGACTCGCTTCCATTTGCGCAACTTTTGTAGGTTTATTTGCAAACTCTACAATTACTGATGTTTGTTTCGTTGAATTTTGATCAATATCAGATGAAATTTGAAGACCTGTTGCTTCATTAGTTGAAAGTTGGTTTAATGAAGATCTTTGTTCTGGAGTTAAGTTAGCTAGTATGTCTTCAACTTTCGAATAACCCGCTGCTTTTGTAAGATGTAAATGTCCAAGTGAACCTAAAATAACACTAGATGATAATGCAACTACAGATAAACTTTTCACAATTTTACCATTGTATGACTTCTTACTCATTGTTACCCTCCATGCATCTGTTTATTACATATGTAAGTGTTCATGAATAACGATACTAGTATTTAATTACAACTATTGCTTTTAGTTCTCATTAAATTTTCGTATGTTCCATTTCAAACTACAATGTTAATCCTATTATTGAAAAAATTGTATATTGAGTAAATTGGGGAAATTCGAGGATTCGACATTGATTCAAAAGACTTATTTTTTCTTTTATTTTTTTATTAAATTTGTCGATTATTAAAATACTCTGCAGAAATATTATTCTTTTTCTAAGGTTTTTCAAACTTTCTAATAACAAATTTATGATCTCCTCTAAAAAATTAATTTAAAAACTTGGGGGAAAACTTTAAAATCTAATAAAAAATATTGTTTAAACGTAAAAAAAAAAATATCTAAATTATCAGAATAATAAATTTGACCTATGAACTAAACTAATTTAAAAAAATGAACAAGAAGTAAATTCTACTTTTCATATTAACTTAACCTTTACTTTACTTTAAAAAGAAAATCTAACAAAAAAAAGCCTAAATCCACGATATACTTGGGATTTGGCTTTCTGCTAGTTTACTTTATCTAATTAAAGTGAACTCTTATTCATGCTCCAAATTGTTTTGACTCCTGAACCACTTTTTCTATTTTATAGTCAGGTCTCGCAAAAACTATAAAAACAACTCCGAAAATAAGCATTAAACTTGAAGATAGCAATATCGAATAATTAAATCCAATTCCTATGTTGGAGCCTGCTGATTGAACAAATTTACCTGTTACAATCGAAACAATCATACCAGCTGACGTACTAAATCCGACCAATATCCCACTCATTAAACCTTTTTTTGTTGGTAATAAACTATTAATTACCTGCGGACATAGTCCAAATATAAGAAGGCAAAATCCTTGTATAAGCGATAAAAAAGCGACAGTCAATCCAGTCGAAGAAATAAGTGTAATAGAATAAGATAGTAACCCTGCTAAAATTAAACATAAACCACCAACCTTGACATGCGATTTTCTATAGCTTTGATTTTTTTTATATATTAGGTCGACATATCTCGAAATAATGATGTTCACAATGACTCCGAAAACTCCCATTAAAGCAATCACATAGCCCATCTGACTTTGTGTGAAATGCTTAGCTTGTACTAAAAATGATGGCATCCAAACAATACTAAATGAAGTCATCCAGTAAGCGGCAAAGCAGGCTAGAGCTGTAACAATAAACGTTGGCGTTTTTAAAACTGAAATAATTTGCGTCAGTTTTACCTTTTCCTCGGAAACTATTCGATGTTCAATAGTATGAATTGGTTTTTCACGGCCATACCATAACCAAAATATGAGCCAAATCATACTAAGAATACCTAAAAAGCCATAAGCCATTCTCCAGCCACTTTTCGAAATAATTGCAACTAAAATTGGAGCAGATATTAATGCACCAACCGTATTCCCTAAGTTCAAAATTGATAACGCAAAACTTTGAGAATCTGGTTTAAACCATTTACTCAAGTGATTAACAGCTGTCGCATAAAAAGGTCCTTCCCCAATTCCAAGCATTACCCTAGACAAAATAAGGAATGGAAAGCCGGTAATAACGAATGCTCCAAGCTGTACAATAGACCAAATGATTGCTAGAATTGCCAACATTTTTTTTGTTCCGATTCGATCTGACAAAGCAGCTCCTACCGCACCTGCAATTGAAAATAACCAAAAGAAACTACTCCCAACGATTCCCCATTGTTCATATGAAAGATGCAGTTCCTTCATTATAGGGACAGCAGATAATCCAGCAACTGACTTATCTGCAAAATTTATCATTCCTAATACAAAAACAAAAGCAAGAATTTTCCAACGATTCAACCCATATCTCTCCTATAAACTCAATGATCCTTCGTCAAATGATAACGAATAAAAACTCATTTTTGTTACGTTAATCATACATTAATAATGTCATGATAACTATTATAATATGATTTTTTTAAATACACATATAGGACTAAACTCACTTTAAAAGGTAAACAAAATAAAAAAAGAGAGCACTTATGCCTCTTCTGTATTTCGTTTACATACTTTATTCAATCATTTACATAGATTTTTTATCAATACAGTTCCCATTAAAAGGAACACAAATTTTTGTATTCGGACAAAAGCCAGGATTATTAGTACATAGTGAATTAGCGTATTCTGGATTCAACCTACTCATTTGATTAAAATAACAACCTATATAGTGATTTCGAGCAATACTATTTAGTTGAAATGATACCGGAAATTGATCGTTTACATGTCGATAATATAAACCTCTAGCCGTAAATGGTGGTGGATAAGATTCTGCTGGCAATGTAGGAATAATGTCATGAACATTAAAAATACGCACACTATTTTTCACGACTTGGTTAAATCGATGTGAAAACTCTGGATCTGCAACTCTTGGACTACCGAATGTATATACAAACGGTGTCTTAAAATCTGTGTTAATCGCAATATCAAAAGTAGATAAAACCGCTAATGCGCCTCCTAGGCTATAACCTGTTATGAATAGTCTTTTATCTGTTGAAAGTTTCAATAATTCTCTTATCATTTCATTTCTTGCAGATTGATAAATACACGTAAATCCACGATGAGTTTTGCCAACATTTTCGACAAATGGATACTCCACTTGATATAAATCTTGATCAGATTCATTATCTTTAAATGAGTCCGTACCCCTAAAAGCAATAATAATTTCATTTTTTGACTCTGCGATAAACCCAAACGGTTCTGACTCTGGCTCTTCAACTCCTGCAAAAGCGTAAATTATTTGTCGAAGTTTAAATCCTTTAGGTAAGAAAATTTCTCCTTTATCATTTTCAATTAGTTGATTCGACTGATGGCACATTGCTGCAAGTAATATTGCAGCTTTACTATTAAACACATTTGAATTAAGAGGATATTCCATATAAACCACCACCTTCTTTAAGGACAAGGTTTTGGACAATTACAAGTTCGTTGAAATGGAAAGCACATTTCTGAATTAGGACAAAAACCAGGATTTTCGGAACACAATGTTTTTGAATACTCCGGATTTAAGTTACTTAAGCTTTTAAAATAGCAGCCAATCCCATCATTTCGTGGTGTGTCGTTCAGTTGAAAAGAAAGTGGATACTTTGTATTTACGTGTTTATAATATAATCCCTCTTCTGTAAACGGAGGAGGATAAATTTTTTCTGGAAAGGTTGGAAAAGAATCATGGATATTCACGATTCGATGGCTGTTTAGCACCGTTTGATTAAATCTGTAAGCAAATGCTGGATCACCAACACGAGGACTTCCGTAAGTATAGACAAATACATTCTCAAATTTTGTATTCACTACAATATCTAAAGCTGCTAAAGACGCTAATGCTCCACCATAATTATGTCCAGTTATCAATAGCTTCTTTTTCTTTGAAAATGTATTAATTTCTTTCATTAATTTATTTCTTGTAGATTCATAAATACATGTAAAACCACGTGATGTCTTACCGCTATTGTCTACATAAGGATAAGGAACTTGTAGAATATCATACGCTGCAATCAGATCTGCTGGATAAGAAGCGTATCCTCGAAAAGCAATTATAATATGCTCTTTTGATTCAGCAATAAAGCCAAATACTTCATTAGTAGGATTTTCCACATTTACATCAGCATGAATAATATATTTTAGATCATAGCCTTTTGGCAAAGTAACTGTGCCATTTAAAAAATGTACATATGTTTGATAACTAAATACTGCAAGCAAAATAGCTTCTTTATTATTGAAAAGATTCCTATTGTATGAGAGATTCAAATACTCACTCCCTCTCTTATATGAATCACAAATGAATTTTCAATTTTTTAATTACACCTTTTATAATTCACCTCATACATTGTATGTTGCGTTCTCCGATATTAAGAGTATTTTTGAATTGTAAAAATAAAAAAACAAAGAAGAAAATCAGCTTACTCACAGTTTAGTTCAATAGGAGAAAAGACTTAAAAGGCACAATGTTTTTCTATTCTTCTATTTTCAGGATTTAGTCAAATTACTTTAAACAATAGAGTCTTAAAATAATTAAAAAAAGAATAGTAAAATGTGTTAAGTATAAAATAAAAAATATAAAAATTTAGGAAAATAGAATGATTGTCGATGGATTCCGGGAAAATGAGATATTGATTTGAATTTTTTTATAACTTGAACTAGAATCGAGTGATTAATTGGTTCCTGAAGAGGTGAGAAAATAATGAAAAAAACTGCAATAGTTCTATATATTATTTTATTATTCCCC
This sequence comes from Gottfriedia acidiceleris, assembly GCF_050457485.1. Lineage (GTDB taxonomy): Bacteria > Bacillota > Bacilli > Bacillales > Bacillaceae_G > Gottfriedia > Gottfriedia acidiceleris_D. The sequence goes on along the minus strand of NZ_JBCMJM010000007.1, from coordinate 202,450 downwards.
CTCTTGACAGGTTGTTGGGATCAATTGCCATTACGTAAACTGAAAATGATGGATGTTGCAGGCCTTAATCTAAATGAAAGTGGAGAGGTCGAATTACACAAAGTTGAATCAACTCTAAAAACGAATGGGCAAGGTAACGGAGATGTCACAACAGTCATTACGGTTGCAAAGGGTCCAAGTCTATTATTAGCTAGTGGGAATAGTAGTTATTCAAGTCATGTAGTTTATGGAGTAAGTAATAGACTCTATTTGCTAAGTGAAAAGTTCGCTTTAGAATATCCTACTTCAGAGATGTCATTTCTTCTAACTGCACCTTATTCATCAATTAACTCACCAGTTGTTATTTTTGAAGGAAATCTACCTAAATATATGAAAGATAACTCTAAAAAACCTAAGGGATTTACAGATGAATTAAATGATTATATTTTGACATCAGAAAAGAGACGGATGATTCAAAAGGTTACCATGATGGACTTATTACTATCACAAGAAGAAATACTGGAAGATTTATCAATACCGGTCATAAGACAGTCCGATAATGCGATTGAATTGGATGGAGCATATTTATACAGTCATGGGAAAAACACTGGGGTAAAACTATCAAAAGACCAAGTTACCATGATGATGTTACTTTTAGGAAAGCACTTTGTAAGGTTAAATCTGACTGGGGATTTAACCGAAAAAAATAACGAAAAAAAAATATCAAATCATGAGAAAAAAAGCGATTATGGCTTTTCTGTAAAAGAAATAAATTCAAATTTCACTGTTTCGAGAGGATCAAAAGAGTTACCTACAGTTACCATCAAAGTCCGTCTGAAGGTTTATGCATACGATCTTGGTACGGGTATTCATCTTCTTAGTAATACGTATATTAATCAGAAGGAAAAAGAATTGAGTAAACATTTGGAAGAAATGGCTAAGTCTACAATTGAATCGATGCAAAAAGCAAATAGTGACGCCATTGGAATTGGGAAAGAAATAAAGGCAAATCACCCCAATATTTGGAATTTATTGAGTTGGAGTAAAGATTATCCACGAATATCCATTCAGCCAAAGTTCGAGGTAGAAATACTTAACTCGAATTAAAGCTTTTTGAAAAAATAGCCTGTATCAATGATTACTTGGTAATCTATGATACAGGCTTTATTTTTCAGTAGATAAATGTCCTTATCTATATTTAACAAAAAAGACTCTTCTTCTATACGTTAATCAATTGACAGTCCAAAAAACTATTTTCTCAAATGGTAAGGAACCGTAGTCACAACAACATCTTTTTGACTAATCAACCAAAGTCGAAGTAAAAGTGCTGTTTGGTTATGAAGTAGATTATGCCACCATTTTTTAGGAATAAATTGCGGAATTACAATTTGAACATGGCTACCTTGTTCTTTTGCTTCAATTAACTTAATGAATCTTGATAGCGGTGCTAAAACTGATCGATATGGGCTTTTTAATACGACTAGGCGACAAGGTGTACCCCATTCTTCCCACTTTTCTTCCATTCCCTTGATTGATTCATCATCAAAACCTACATAGACTGCTATTGGTTCAGTAGCAATACCTTTTGCAAATGATAATGTATTGTGAACAACACGATGAGTACCCGACACTAATACAACTGTTATAACTTTATTTGCTTCTGGTTTAAAAGAACTTAAATCAATCCTTAATTCGCTTGCTACATTTTGATAATGTTTATAAATAGCTAATGAGAAGAAAATTATTGTCGGAATAACAACTAAAACAACCCAAGCACCATCAACAAATTTTGTAACTGCAAATATAACCGTAACAACAGACGTTACAATTAAACCGATAATATTTATTGCTAATTTCACTTGCCATTTCGGTCCTTTGACCCGTTTCCATCTTCTTGTTAAACCTAATTGTGCAATTGTAAAAGATAAAAACACACCGATTGCGTACAGCGGAATAAGTGCATTTGTATGAGCTTGGAATGCAATGATTAAAATACTCGCTGCTGCCGCAAGTGCGATAATTCCATTTGAGTAACCTAATCGATCTCCTCGGTTTGTAAATCCTCGAGGTAAAAATCCATCTGCAGCTACAATCGCCGCCAATTGAGAAAATCCTGTAAACGTTGAGTTAGCAGCTAAAATTAAAATGATAAACGTAAACCAAATGATAACTTGATACAGTATTCCATGTCCGAAATAGACTTTTATTAATTGAGATAACATTGTATCGTTTGGATTAGGTGAAATACCGTTCACATATAAATGATAAGCAAAGCCTAAAAGTGTAATAGAAGTAATCACCCCTAGTGCTATGTATGTTTTAATTGCATTTTTTTGACGAGGTTCTCTAAAAACTGGTACTGCATTTGAAATGGTTTCAATACCTGTTAAAGCTGAACATGCAGAACTAAATGCTTTTAAGACAAGTAATATACTTAACCCTTGTGGAACTGTACCAAATGTAGGCGTATGATGCTGTACAAAACCATGTTGCAATTCATCAAAGAATCCGGTAAAAATCAAGAGTAACATACAGATCATAAAACCAAATGTTGGCCATGCAAATATTTTAGCTGATTCAGCAACCCCACGAAGATTAACAACTAATATGATAAAGACACAAAAAATAGCTAATACAGTTTCATAAGGTACAACAGCTGGGTATGCAGATGACACAGCTTCAAGTGCAGCAGAAACTGAAACCGCAACCGTTAAAATATAATCAACTAAAAGTGAGCTTGAAGCAATGAGTGAAACCCATCGAGGTTTAAAATTATCTTTTGCAATTGCATATGCTCCTCCACCACTTGGATAAGCTAAAATTCCCATAATATATGATAGAATTAGAATTCCTAATAAAAGAACAGTTGCTATTGTAATCGGTATAATATACCAGTGTGCTTTTGAACCAAGACCAATTAGCTCAGTCATACCTGCCTCTGGTCCATAAGATACAGATGAATACAAATCTGCTGCTAATATAGGTAAAGCAATGAACCAAATCAACTTATTATGCTGAGCATGAATCTCAGCAGTTCTCATTGGTCTACCAATAAAGACTCGTTTTACACTGTTAAAATTTGCAACCGCGTAATAAATTCCAAAAATCGCTAAAATAAATAGTCCAAGTTCTATATAATCGGATGGATGATGCATAAATTTCTCCCCTTTTCTTAAAAAAACGTACAAAAAAACACTAAGCTTTACTTAGTGTTTACAAACAAGACTAAATAAACCCCCTTCTTTAAATGCTTACGAGGTTAGCTGTCGGATTCGGGATTAAAGAATACCCCTACCTTTACAAAAAAGGATTCACCCCTATAAAGAAATGGTTCCCCCGCTCTTTTTAAGATTAAGCAACTATGGTTTGAAAATAGAGAAATATAAATTTTTCAAATGTAAATATATAACTTTAGGATAAATTTGTAAAGAGACTTTTTTTAAAATTTACATTATAATTTTGGAATCTCTAAATAATAACAATTTAATGGATCAACAAATATAAGAAGTAATGAGTGTCCAAAAAAATCTCTTTTTAACTCTAATGCTCTTGTTTTCTCTCTTCCTGCTATAATTATCGTACTTGATTCCAAACGATTTGTTGTGAATTTGCAGTTACAACTATGTTTGTTAATACACTTTGTACTTCTTCTTGATTAAACGTTGAGATTTTTTTATTCGTTTCTGACATATTCGTTTCGTACCCTGTCATTAAAATTGAAAATCCACATCCAACTACTAAAGATAAAATTATTTTTTTCATTTTTATTTTCTCCTCTCAATTTTTTCAAATAAAAAAACCATGACCTATGGCCGTGGTTTGACGTTCGTTATTAAACGTAAGACCATCTTTAGGAAAATTCGCTACTAATTAGCGCGCTTGATTCCAAACGATCTCTTTCGATTGATCAACTGCTACAATACTTGATAACACGTTTTGTACCTCAGTTTGATTAAACATAGAGACCTTTTTATTAACTTCTGACTTATTCGTTTCGTACCCTGTCAGTAAAATAGAAAATCCACATCCAACTACTAAAGATAAAATAACTTTTTTCATTTTGTATTCTCCTTTCGATTTTTTTCATATAAAAAAACCATGATCAAATGGCCGTGGTTTGACGTTCGTTTTTAAACGTAAGACCAACTTTATCATGATAAAATACACTCGTCAAATGGTGATTTTTGGAATATTTATTGTAAACGATTACTTGAAATAAATGATTTTAGTTGCTCTATTTTTGGTAATCGTTTACATATTAAAATCGCTACTCATGAGAAAACAATTTTTAATTTAAAATTGTTTTTTTAAAACTTATTCGATATTTGAAAATCTATGTAAATCCCTATTTTCTCCAATCATAACCAATACATCTCCTTCATGTATAACTTCATCAGGAGAAGGCGAGATATTAACTACTCCTTCGCTTTTTATAGCGATGACAGTTAAATTGAATTCTACTCTAATATTTAATTCCTTCAAACTTTTCCCAACCATTTTTGAAGGTAACTTAATTTCTTCTATACTGTAGTTTTGAGCAAGTTCAATAAAGTTTAAAACATTTGGTGACATTAATTGATGCGCAACTCGTTCTCCCATATTCTTTTCCGGATAGATAACCCAATCAGCCCCAACCTTTTTTAAAACTTCACCATGACGCTTATTTAATGCTTTAGCAACGATTTTTTTAATTTTTAATTCATTTAAAACTAAGGTTGTTAAGATACTAGATTGCATATCATTTCCAATCGCTACAATAACTGTGTCAAAGTTACCTATACCAATAGCCTTTAAAGCTTCATCATTTGTAGAATCTGCAATTACTGCATGTGTAGCTATGTCTGCAAACTGATTAATCCGCTCTTCATTACTATCAATTACTAACACTTCATTACCGTGTTGCAATAAAGTATTCACTATACCTGAGCCGAATCTACCGAGTCCAATGACTGCATATTGTTTTTTCATATTCACATTGCTCCTATAAATTGAATTATGGTCCGATTTAACCAATCATGATTTTACCCTTTGGTCGTTTAAAAGGATCCGAAGTTCTTCTTAGTGTAACAGCAAAAGCAATCGTCAATGGACCAACCCTTCCCGCAAACATTGTTAAAATGATCAAAATCCTTCCAATTGGTGTTAGATCAGGGGTCAATCCCATAGATAATCCAACAGTTCCAAATGCAGAAGTTGCTTCAAACAAAATCATTAAGAAATCCTTTCCATGTTCTGTAATTGTCAATATCATGGTTACAAAGATAACAATAAGCAGACCACATACAGTAACAGTAAGTGCCTTATAAATAGTGTCGTACATTATACTTCTTTTAAAAAATACAACATCCTCTTTTCCTTTAATCTGTGATCGAACTGCGCCTAATAATGTAGCGAAAGTCGTCGTTTTTATCCCTCCACCCGTAGAACCCGGAGATGCCCCAATAAACATTAAAATGATAATAATGAAAAGTGTGGGTTGCGTTAAATCAGGTATATTGAGTGTATTGGATCCTGCCGTTCTAGGTGTCACAGATTGATACAATGAACCAAGAAATTTGCCAGTCCAAGATAAAGGCTGTAATGTTTTAGGATTATGCAATTCTAGGAAGAAAATCAGAACAGTTCCTAAAACTAATAAATAAATACTTGTTTGAAGAACTACTTTAGTATGTAAAGAGAGAAAGCCTGTTTCTTTATATTCATATAATTCGTTCATTACGATAAAACCAATTCCGCCAAGTGTAATCAATAAACAAACCACAATTGTAACAGTAGGATCTGCAACATAACCAGTTAGACTCTTAAACCCTCCCATTAAATCAAACCCAGCATTGTTGAAATTTGAAACAGAATGAAATAGTCCAAAATAGATTGCCTTTCTAATTGGCATATCGAATGAAAAACGAATTGCTAATATGATCCCACCAACTAATTCAATCACAATTGTAAAAATAAAGATTCTCTTTACTAAACGAACAATTCCTGCAATTGATAAATTATTCAATGCTTCCTGTAATAACAACCGTTCTTTTAAAGAAATTCTCTTACCTAAAAGAACTGCAAAAAAAGTAGCAAATGTCATAAAACCTAAACCGCCAAGTTGAATGAGCGACAATAAAACTAATTGTCCAAATAATGTGAACGTTGTACCAGTATCCACTACAACTAATCCAGTCACACATGTAGCAGATGTAGAAGTGAATAAAGCATCCAACCAATTCAGACCTTTTCCATCCACAGTAGCGATTGGTAGAGTTAGAAGAATACTACCTAAAACAATTATTAGAGCAAATCCAATCACTAAAACTTTTGATGGGTCTAAGGAAGGCTCCAGCTTTTTTTTCATAGTAGTACATCCCCTCTTTTTGCCTAATTTTGTATACGAAATTTTTCTTCCTCATTTCATAATTAGCGTCCCCATTGAGGAAAAAATATAATAATAATTCGTTATTTTAAATTGGATATTCGTAAATATTTCGAGTTCAACAAGGTCAATCTAAGATAAGTTTAAGTGCCTAAAGAGGTGTATTATGGAATCAGTAGTAATGAAGACTGTTGAACATGAATTATATATAATTACTTTCGTCTTGATTTTTGGATTACTGGCAATTAAATTAGCTGAAAAAGTAAAAATTCCTGATGTAGCTTTATTTATGATAATCGGAATATTAGTAGGTCCATCCGTATTTAATTTCATTTCATTGCCAAATGAATCAGTGGCTAATCAGTTCATTATTGTCCTAGGTTCTGTCCTAATTCTGTTTGAAGGAGGTAGAGCCATTCATGTTTCCGTTTTAAAAAAAGTATGGATTACTATCTCTCTTCTATCGACTCTTGGGGTCATTATTACAGCTTTAGTTGTAGCAGTTACAGCTTTTTATTTATTAAAGTTACCTTTCTTATATGCGCTTTTGCTTGCATCAGTCATCGCATCTACTGACCCAGCAACCTTGATTCCAGTTTTTAAACAAGTTACGATTCGTGAAAAAGTAAGACAAACTGTAGAAAGTGAATCAGCTTTTAATGATGCAACGGGTTCTATTTTGGCATTTACTATACTCGGAGTCATTTTAGGACAATCACAATTATCCTTTTCAGCTAGTATTTGGAGTTTTTTTCGTGAAGCTGGTGGTGGCATATTAGTTGGAATAATCATTGGTTTCTTTGGAGCTTTTTTTACTTCATCACATAGATGGGCATTTTTAAATAAATTCAGTACAATTGTCAGTCTAGTATTAGCGATTAGCTCATATTTAGCAGCTGGATTTATTCATGCCAGTGGGTTTATGGCAACTTTTACAGCTGGTCTGATTTTAGGTAATCCACAATTGTTTCGTCTTCAAATTTCAGATGAAACTAAAACAACCGATGCACATTTTTCGGATAATGTTACATTAATTATGAGGAAACTTATATTTATGTTACTTGGTACCCAAGTTAATTTTCATATTTTAAGTAAATTTTGGATACAAGGAGTACTAATTGTTTTAGTTTTCATGTTTATTGCGAGGCCGCTTACAGTCCTTTTTTGTGCTTTGCCAGATCGAAAAGCAAAATGGACATGGAAAGAAATTTTGTTTATGTTTTGGGTTCGTGAAACTGGAGTTATTCCTGCTGCACTTTCTGGGATGATTGTAGCTGCTGGAGTTAAATATGCAAACGAAATAACAACCGTTACTTTTATTGCCATTCTAATGACAATTCTTATACAGGCTAGTACCACGGGTTATGTAGCTAAAAAATTAGGTCTTGTTATAGAGAAATCTAATTTAAACAAGAATTAAAAAACCTTAAGTATATACTTACGAAATAAATAAAAAAGACAACTATAAGTTGTCTTTTTTATTTATTTATTTATTTCGAATTCATATTTAGCAATTTTCCGTTGAATTTTCTTTAAATTTTCTTCAGTTTCTTTTATTTGCTCTAAAATATTTTTTTCTTGCTGTTTCATAAGCTCTAAACGTTGATACAAAGTTTCTTCTCCACGCATAGTCCAGTCAACAAATTGCTTTATTTTTTTGATCGGCATTCCTGTATTTTTTAAGCATAAGATCATTTCGATGAATTTAAGTGAATCTTCATCGAATAGTCTGTCTCCACTTTCAGTTCTTTTTAGAAAGGGTAACAATCCCTGTTTGTCATAGTATCTTAATTGAGAAATTGTTAAGTTATTCAACTTTGCTACTTGCCCAATTGTATAATTCATGAACTCTCCCTTACCACGGCATAATACCATTTGCATTTAATATTTTACCATTATAATTTATATTACTTAACGCAAAGTCAGTTATGATTTTGGCACCCTCAGCTGTTGTTTTTCCTCCAGCCGAATTATGATTTAAGTCCGTTGTTGTAAATCCAGGTGTAACACCGAAAATTTCTGGACCATTACTTCCAAATTCTTTACCAAATGTTAGTGTTAAAGAATTATTAGCTGTTTTTGAAGAATTATAACCTAAAATATTAATTGAGTCAGTTTCACCACGGTCAAACATTGTTTGGGATGCCATATCGGTCGTTACATTAATAATTTTTCCTCGTTCTGATTTTTTAACCAATGGTAAAAAAGTTTGAATCATTTGGAAAGTTCCAAAGAAATTTACTTCAAAGGCCTGACGTAATGTTTCAAGTTTGAGATCACTTGGTAAAATATTAAAATCAGGTGCAATACCTGCATTATTAATTAATAAATCTAGGTGATCAGTCAACTCCTGAATCTTAGAAAAAGATTTTTGAATAGATTGGGTCTCAGAAACATCAACTTGAATAAAGGTAACATTTGATAACCCTAAAGATTGTAAAGCTTGGTTTCCTAATTCCCCATTTCGAGCCCCTAAAAATACATGATAATCTTTTTCAGCTAATTGTCGAACAATTTCTAATCCAATCCCTTTATTAGCACCTGTTATAAAAGCGTATTTCGTCATTTTTAATTCCTCCGATTTATTTAATTGTTGCTTACAAATCCGAGAATACAACCTAAACCTAAGTTTAGGTCAAGGGTTTTTAAAAAAATTTTAAAAAATTTTTTTCGTTGAGAATCACTCCTAAAAAACAAAAAAGCATGAAATTTTAACATTTCACGCTCATACCAGAAAAATGTATTTAAATAAATCCTTTGAAAAATCAAAGATTTAAACTTTGATCAGCAACTACTAAAACGTCTAAGTGACGTAACTCCCTTAACAGCTTTTGAACGATTGATCCTGCTTTTATTTCCTCCCATCTAGAACGGGCTGACTGTCCAATAATTACATGAGTTGTCTTTTTTTCTAGAATATTTTTTACTAATTCAATAAAAACGTGTCTTCGATCAGTTGTTTCATACATTTCAAATGTTCCACCTAAGCGTGCAGTTAAATCTTTTATTTTTTTTAATGAAAGTTTTTCTTCTTCTGAAAAATTGTCATGTACTTTAACATACGATACATACAATTTAGCTTTTAGCCGATATGCAATTCGAAAGCCTCTTCGAATAAGTCTTTCATTAGTAGGTTTTAAATTTACACATACAAAAATGACTTCCTCTTGTCTCCAAGGTCCTCTCAGTGTTAAATCCCGTTCCCATGCCTCAAGACGTTCATCTACATCATCAGCTACTTCTCTAAGCGCTAATTCCCTTAAAGCAATTAAATTTCCAGTTTTAAAGAAATTATTTAGTGATTGTTCGATTTTAATTGGTGCGTAAATTCTCCCTTCTTTCATTCTTTCTCTAAGTGCTTTTGGAGAAATATCAACTAATTCGATCTCGTTGGCATCTCTAAGTATATTGTCAGGAACTGTTTCCCTAACCCGAACTCCAGTAATTTGTTCGACACTATCATTTAAACTTTCTACATGTTGAATATTCATCGTAGAAATGACCGATATCCCTGCTGCCAGGATTTCTTCAACATCCATGTATCGCTTATTAAATTTACTACAAGGTACATTCGTATGCGCTAATTCGTCTATTAACACTACCTCTGGATTTCTTTGTATAATAGCCTCAGTATCCATTTCTTCTAAAGTTGTTTCTTTGTAAGGAATGACTTTTCTCGGGATTACGTCTAAAACTCCTACTTTTTCCAAGGTTTCTTTCCTACCATGCGTTTCAAGTAACCCAATGACGATATCGATTCCTTTTTTCTTTAACTCATTACCTTCTCTTAACATCGTATATGTTTTTCCAACACCAGGAGCAGCTCCGATATAAACTTTTAAAGAACCACGTTTAATTTTATGAATTTCCTGAGCAAGCTCTTGTGGACTTAAGCGACGATATGGATCCGTTATTTCTTTATTTACTTGCATTGTAGGAATTAATCTTTCACCATCTTTTTCGGCTCGATCAGCAACGATAAATACATCAATATTTTTACTTTTCCTTAAAATTTTATTAATGATCGAACCATTCACAATCTCTTCCCAGCGAGTTCTTTTTGATTGCCCGAGTACAATACTTGTTATATTATTTCGAACTGAATATTCAACTATTTCACTCGCAATTGATTTACTTCTTAATGGCAATTCTTCAAAATTCCCTCCGACTTTTTCAACAAGTTTTATGATGGAGCGTTTAAACGTTAATTCATCAGTAGTGAATTTTTTGTTTGGGGGTTGAAAACATACTACTTGTAAATCTCCACCTAATCTTTTTGAAATTTGTTGCCCCCTACGTATCAAAATAGAACCATTCCAATGATATTGAACAGTAACTAAAATTTTTTCTGACGCTCCGGATGGTCCTACGATACCGTGTATTTCTCTATATTCATCAAGCTCATCATTTACTTCGTTAGCTATAAAACGTAGTGCTAACTCCCGAAGTACTGCTAAGTTGCTTTTATGAAATAACTGAGTATGTTTTGTGTTTTCATCATTATTGTAAAAATCTTCTTTTGATCTTTCTAAAATAACTTCAGGTGTTACATCTAATAACTTAACTTCATTAGCCAATGACAAAGTATCTTCTGGAACAAATAATTCCACTTTAACTTTTCCACCGGTCAATTTGTCAGCTTCATCATAAACTTCTTTTATTTCATATATATTCATAGTTGTAATAACGCTTATATTTTTGGCGATTAAGTAGTTAATATCTTCTAAACGTGTTGAAAACATTGCATCTGGTCGATTTAGATGGGCTATGGAATCAACAAGTACTACTTCAGGATTTCTTTCAATGATTGCATCCAAATCAAGGTCATGTTTAATCGTTCCTTCTTCTTCCCATTGGAAAGTCGGTACTTTATCCAAATATCCAATTTGATCAATTGTTTTTTGACGATTCGTCTCACTAATTAAACCAATTACAACATCAATCCCACGGTCTTTTAAAACATTACCTTCTTGTAGCATATGGTATGTCTTTCCAGATCCACTTACTGTCCCAATGATTATTTTTAATCTGCCTTTTTTGATTTTCTGTATGGATGCTAGTAATTCCTCGGGTGTTTTTCTACGAAACTGCTTGCCACTCAATATTTTTCCTCCTTTCTATACATAGGAAAAAGGAGAGACTTCTCTCCCCTTTTATATTAACTTCTGTAATGCTAAGTTTAGTTCTAATATATTCACACGCGGCTCTCCAAATATTCCTAATTGACGACCAGTTGTATGAGAATCGATTAAAGCCCTTAATTTATCCTCTGAAATCCCTGTTGCCTTAGCAACCCTCGGTACTTGAGCTTTTACTGCTTCAGGGGATAAATCTGGATCAAATCCCGAACCAGACGTTGTTACTAAATCTGCTGGTATCGTTTTACCAAGATCACTATTTTCTTTTTTTAATTGATTTATTTTATCTTTTGTTGCTTTAACATATTCCTTTGATGCAACAGCAGCATTAGTTGCTGCTGAAGCAGTAGGATTATAATTCGCAGCAGACGCTCTAGAATGGAACCATTCAGGCCCTTTAAATTCTTGAGCTAGTAATTTGGATCCCTTAACTTTTCCATTCGTTTCTATTAAACTACCATCTGCTTGTTTCGGAAAAATAACCTGTGCAACCCCTGTTGTAGCTAATGGATATCCCAATCCGCAAATTAAAAACAATACAATAGATGCTCTTATCGCAATCATAACTGATCTCACATTAAATCCTCCATTTCCAATCTATTAAACAAAATGCAATGTGGATACAAGCATGTCAATAATTTTAATTCCAATGAACGGAGCAATAACACCACCAAGTCCGTAGATTAATAAGTTTTTGGATAATAGTTTATTTGCATCCATTGGTTTATATTTCGCACCCTTCATTGCCACTGGTATGAGGAGAGGAATAATAATCGCATTAAAAATTAATGCAGATAGGATTGCAGACTTCGGTGAATTCAATCCCATAATATTAAGATAATCTAATTGCGGAATTGCCATGATAAAAAGTGCTGGGATAATCGCGAAATATTTCGCAATATCATTTGCAATCGAAAATGTTGTTAATGAACCACGAGTGATTAATAATTGCTTACCAATCGCAATTACTGATAGTAGTTTAGTAGGATCTGAGTCCAGGTCAATCATATTTGCTGCTTCTTTTGCAGCCATCGTTCCTGAATTCATCGCTAAACCAACATCAGCTTGAGCTAGAGCAGGAGCATCATTTGTTCCATCACCTGTCATCGCAACTAACTTACCCTCGTTTTGTTCTTTTTTAATCGCTGCGATTTTATCTTCAGGTTTAGCTTCTGCAATAAATTCATCAACACCTGCTTCTCTTGCAATTGTTGCAGCAGTTAATGGATTATCACCTGTACACATAACCGTTTTGATCCCCATTGCTCTTAATTCATCAAATCGCTCTTTTAACCCTGGTTTTACTGTATCTTTTAAATAAATAACACCGAAAATTTGATCATTAATTGCAACAGCAAGTGGAGTACCTCCCGCTTTTGCCACAATATTTGATTTTTCCTCAAGGTCGGAAGGAATACTTCCTCCTTTAGCGGTTATATATTTTTTAATTGCGTCTACCGCTCCTTTTCGAATTTCAGTTCCATCTTTTAAATTTAAACCTGACATTCTAGTTTCAGCAGTAAATTCAATTATCTCGGCGTCTTTATATTCATTTTGATCCCAGCTTAGTCCATTTTTATGAGCAAGCTCGACTACGGAACGTCCTTCTGGCGTTTCATCTTTTACAGAAGATTTTAAAGATGCTAAAGTTACTTCTTTTTCTGTTACACTACCAACTGAGATAAATTCACTAGCCATTCGGTTACCAAATGTAATTGTTCCAGTTTTATCTAAAATCATCGTATCAATATCACCAGCTGCTTCAACTGCTTTACCAGACATAGCTAATACATTAAATTGTGTAACACGGTTCATCCCTGCAATACCAATTGCTGAAAGTAACCCACCAATTGTTGTAGGTATCAAACAAACTAGTAGGGCAATTAATGTTGCTACATCAATTGAGACGTTTAAATAATTTGCAATTGGAACTAGGGTCATAATTACGATCAAAAATACTAAAGTTAACACCGCTAATAGAGTAGTTAACGCAACTTCATTTGGTGTCTTTTGACGAGCCGCTCCTTCAACTAATGAAATCATTCGGTCAATAAATGATTCACCAGGATCAGTTAAAATTTTAACAATAATATAATCTGAAACGACAGTAGTTCCTCCAGTAACAGATGAAAAATCTCCTCCTGCTTCTTTAATAACTGGAGCTGATTCACCTGTTATAGCTGATTCATCAATCGATGCAAGACCTTCAATAATTTCTCCATCTGAAGGTATAATTTCTCCTGTATCTACTCGAACAATATCTCCTTTTCTCAGGGAGGTTGATGGTACTTCAATATATGACCCATCTTTTTGTCTTAACTTTGCATTTGTTTCTGATTTTGTTTTTCTTAGTGTATCTGCCTGCGCTTTACCACGCCCTTCAGCAAGTGCTTCTGCAAAATTAGCAAATAATACTGTAAATAAAAGAATTAAAAATACCGCAATATTGTATGTTCTACCTACTGTACTGATTCCAAAAAGATCTGGTTTAATTGAAAGAATAAGAGTTATGAAAGTCCCGACTTCTACTACAAACATGACTGGATTTTTTATCATCACAAGTGGATTTAATTTTTTAAATGAATCAATCACAGCTTGCGTTTTTATTTCTTTTGACAGTGGCTTATTTTCGATTGCCATTTGTTCATTCTCCTCCTTAGCTATTACCGTTTCCTACTATTTGAACATCCCTAAATGCTCTGCGATTGGACCTAGTGCAAGTACAGGGAAAAACGTTAATGCACAAACAACTAAAATAATCGCAACTAATATGACTGTAAATAAAGGTGTATCTGTTCGGAATGTTCCAGATGTTGCTGCAACAACTTTCTTAGTAGAAAATGACCCAGCAATCGCTAGCATAGCAATAATTGAAATGTATCGACCTAATAACATGACCACTCCAATTACGATATTATAGAAATCCGTATTAGCAGTTAAACCACCAAATGCTGATCCGTTATTCGCAGCCCCTGAAGTAATTGCGTACAATACTTCAGATAAACCATGAAATCCAGGATTTAATATAGAAGAAACAGGTCCTTTTAGCGCTAATGCTAAAGCAGTAGGAACTAAAATAATTAATGGGTGAATTAAAATAGCAATGGATGCTAGTTTAATTTCTTTTCCTTCAATTTTCTTTCCTAAAAACTCTGGCGTCCTTCCGACCATTAGCCCACATATAAAGACAGTTAAGATGACATATAATAATCCGTTTAATAAACCTACACCTTTCCCACCAAAAACATTGTTTAACATCATTTCAGCAAGTGGAATCATCCCACCAATAGGTGTTAATGAATCGTGCATAGTATTCACAGAACCTGTAGTGGCAGCAGTTGTAACAGCTGTGAATAGGGCTGATTCAGATAGTCCAAAACGAACTTCTTTTCCTTCCATATTTCCATGAATGCCAAGTGCTTGTAATGCTGGTGTTCCATTATATTCTGCAACAAATACGGCAGTAAGTAGCCCTAGAAACAAAATCCCCATTGCAGCAAACACTGTCCAACCTTGTCTTTTGTTTTTAACCATTACACCGAACGCATACACTAATGAAGTTGGTAAAAGCATCATACAAACAATGTGTACTAAATTTGATAAAGGGGTAGGATTTTCAAATGGATGTGCAGCATTTGTACCAAAAAAACCTCCGCCATTTGTACCAATATGTTTAATTGATTCCAGTGCAGCTACTGGGCCTCTAGTAATGACTTGTTTTACCCCTTCAATTGTTGTTACATCTACTGCACCTTTTAAAGTTTGTGGCACTCCTTGGAATACTAAAAATATAGCCACTATAAACGATAAAGGTAAAAATACACGAGTAATTGAACGAACTAAGTCTACGTAAAAGTTTCCTAGATTATCTTGGCGTCCTACTAACCCTCTTATAAAAGCTATAGCTACTGCAAAGCCGGTAGCAGCTGAAGTAAACATTGGGAATGTAATAGCCGCCATTTGGGAGAAATACGATAGTGAATTTTCACCACTGTAAGCCTGCCAATTTGTATTTGTAATAAAAGAAGTTGCTGTATTAAATGCCAAAGCTGATGGCATATTAGCTATATGATCTGGATTTAAAGGCAAATATTTTTGTAGTCTAAAAATTGCATATAAAATAATTAGCATCACAAAGTTACTTAGTAACATTGCTAATACATATTTTTTCCAACCCATTTTCTCTTCTTCTCGAACACCTATTAATCGATAAATGAATCTTTCAAAAGGTCCAAAAAAGCGATCTAATCCTGTTTTCTCACTGTCATACACTTTAACAAGATAGCTACCTACTGGTTTTACTAATAAAATAATAATAAGCAATGTAATAACTACCTGCAGAATTCCCATGGACATTTAAAAATTCCTCCCACATGTTTAACTAAAATTTCTCTGGCTTAATTAGAACAAAAACCAAATATAGAATAAGAACAATCCCTATAATTGCTGGAATAAGCATCAATATATCCCCCTTACGCTTTTTCGCAAAAAATTGTAAAAGCCCAAAAAACTGCAAAAACGATAACAAGTAGACCAATCATTGTTAAGTCATTGATCATTCAAATTCTCTCCTCTCATTTTTGATACAAATTTCATGCCTTTTTCTGAACAACAAAAAAGACCAATGGACACTAATCCTCCAGCAAATTAACTAAATTTTGTAGATATAAACATAGTTTTCAAATTAAATATGTCTACATCTATTAACGATTTAGTTAATTGAAATTTGGAAGAAAAGTATTCATTGGTCTACCTAACACCCAGCTAGCGTATTGCTCTCTTTGTGTTCTGTCTCCCTGATCTTTTCTATTTATAATCCAGAATTTTCCAATTAAAAACAAAATAAAAAGACCTACACAGTGATTTGCTCAGGTAAATTTATTGCAAAAAGGCAATAAAAAACCCGCTCAAATTAGGCGGTCTATTTGACCTCCCTCGCTTTAGCCTACGAAGTTAGCTGTCGGGTAGGATGGCGAAAGAGTATCTCATCCCTTCTACATTCATGTAAAATTAACCCCAAAAAATTGGTTCCTCCGCTTACGAATGATTCGTAATTAAGCCGATAATTATTTTGTTGACTTGATTATACGGCGATGTTTTTTTCATGTAAAGAGTTTTTCAATGAAAATTTTTATAAAATTTTTGTAAAAATTTATTCCTTTACAATTTTATTTATCTCTGTATGATATACATATCAACAAATAAATTTGCTGTAATCGCTAAATCGTTTATACGAGCGGGGGAACCAATTCGTGCAATGCACATGGGGTGAATCCATTTATGGTAGGGCTACTTTTCAAGCCCGAATCCGTCAGCTAACCTCGCCAGCGTTTGAAGAGAGCAAAATCCAATCGTGTTATTAATATTTCAATATACTTTTTTATTGAAGAAAATAGCTACGAGAAGATTGCTCTTCTTGTAGCTATTTTTTGTTCTTATAAACAGTATGGGAGAGATATTAATGAACACATCGAAAAAAAAGCTAGAAATAGAATTAAGTGAGGCATTTATTAAATTCCAAAGAGAACTAATAGGTAGAGGACCTCAAGAAGCAAAAACATATATAGTTGAAGACATGATTATTATTCGATTTAAAGGCGTATTGACTACAGAAGAAAAACATTTAGTTTCTCATAGTACAGGGAAAAGCCTTGTAAAAAAAATGCGTCAAGTTCTGAGAGAAATGTATAGTAAAGAATATGAGGGAATTATTGAAAAACATACTGGTTGTGAGGTTTTATCAAGTCATAGTGATACTAGTACAAACACAGGTGAAAGAATTGAAGTTTTTGTAATGGATCGAAATATTAGTAAAATGTTTGAATCTATTAATAAGTATAACTCATAAACGAATATTTATATTAAATGATATAACACTTCGCTGAATTCATTATGAAACGGGGAAACCAATTTGTAGTGGTATTATACTACTTTGGGGTGAATCCATTATTGGTAGGGCAACTCTTTAAGTCCGAATCCGACAGCTAACCTCGTAAGCGTTTAGGGAGGGATACAGGTGTCTTTTTTTAACACTGGGTAAACCCCAGTGTATTTTTTTATATTCTTTTTAAGTAATAGCGCTTAATTATTATTTTAAAATAATTGAACGAGGTGGGTTTCATGCGAAATGAAGTCAAAAAAATCGTTATTTGGAGTTGTCTAGTATTATCCCTTGGTTATCAAATGACAAAAAGACGAGACCTACAAACTGTACAAAAAAATAAAGTTAAACCAAAAATTACAATTAATTTAGTAAAAAAGACACATAATAAACATAATATAATTTACATTTTTAAAATGCAAAATGCTTCAAAACGGATTATAAAACAAAGTAATGTCTATTTACATTTTAATATTAAAACGATTAATGGTTATAAGTTAGATCCTTTTAAAGTAGAAGCTATTGGAAATAAATTAAATATTAAACCGCATGAAAAAATAATATTAACATTTAAAATACCAATTGAATCGGCACTAAAAAACCATTTATTTAGTTTGGATCATCCTGAAATTGAGATTAAGGGTTATACAGAGAAAGTGAGTAACTCTCACTTATTTAACTTAAAAAAACTAATATAAATTAAAACTATTAGGAGATTTAAAAATGAATATCGCGTTTTTCTTTACCCCAAAAAACGAACTAGTATATATGAATAGCAATTCAACAATGCGTCAAGCACTTGAAAAAATGGAACACCATCGTTATACGGCTATACCTTTAGTAGATGATGATGGAAAATACGTTGGTACACTTACTGAAGGTGACTTATTATGGAAATTAAAAAATTCGGCAAGTTTATCATTTTCTAATACGAACGAAATCAGTTTACAAGAAATTTCCTTGCACAACTTATATGAGCCCGTATCAATTAATGCACAAATAGAAGATTTATTTACAAAAGCAATTAATCAAAACTTCATTCCTGTTATTGATGATAAAGACGTGTTCATAGGTATGGTTAAAAGAAAGGAAATTATTGAATATTGTGCTAAAAACTTATTAAGTTAAGTTTTTCTCAAAAAGATATGGATTTGTCTTTTTTAGATTAGATGAAAAATAAGAAAATGAGCAACTACTCAATATTGTAGTTGCTTTTTCTATTGAATTAAACTCGTGTAATATTGTCCATTTTTATTCAAAAGTACTTTAATCATTTCTTGAGTAATACAAGTATTTTGAATGTCTTATAAAGTAAAAATTAATGCTATAGTTTATATTCATTTTTTTTAGGTAATTCTTTTTTATATGAACCTTTTTAATTGCATAAACCTAGGAGAGATTTTATGAGCGAAACTACATCCGCTTCTTTATCAATCAGTTTGCATAGAAATCTTAAACAAATTGAGGAAACAATTAATAAATCCTCTGATCTAAAAATACGTACATTTTCGATTAGAGATGAAGTTGTTCGAGATGCTGCCATCTTTTATATTGATGGAATAACTGATACAAAAAATATACAGGAAAACATTCTCAAACCTCTACAAGGAATTTATCGAATCAAAAGTTTAGAAACGCTCATGTCAGAAAGACTATCGATCATTGACGTTAGTCTTGTTTCTCAATTTAATGAAATTTTTTTAGCTTTAACAAAAGGGAAGGCGCTCGTTTTAATCGATGGATTTGATCAAGGGATTTTAGCAGAATCTTCCAATTGGCAAATGAGGGCTTTAGCTGAGCCAGATACACAAAGAACATCAAGAGGGCCATTAGTTGGATTTAATGAACAATTAAAGGTAAATGTGAATCTTCTACGTAATATGATTCAAACCCCAGATTTTACTGTAGAGAACATTTCAGTTGGAACTAAATCAAAGACCGATGTGGCAATCGTCTACATTGAAGAATTTGTAGATAAGAAAGTTCTAGAAGAAACAAGAAGAAAAATAAAAGAAATTGATGTAACCTACTTACTCGAAGCAAGAGTAATTGAGGATGCTTTAGAAGAAAAAAATGCAATATTTCCTTTAGTATTTACATGTGAACGACCTGATGTTTCAGTCTCAGCTCTATACGAAGGAAGAACTGTTATTCTCGTAAACGGTATTCCTTATGTGCTAATTGTTCCTACCCTATTTATTCATTATTTTCAACAACCTGATGAATACAATGTAAAAGGAAGTAGGCTTATTATTAGATTTATACGATTTTTCACTTGGTTTCTGGCAATTGGCTTACTTGGCCTTTATGTAACGCTAGTCCACTTTCACCAAGATTGGTTTCCACCAAAATTTAGTAAAGAACTCTTAACACAATCAGATACATTTCTACCAATTATACTGGAGTTATTGTTTTTACAATTTATATTTGAATTACTCTCAGAAACATCATTAAGAATACCTAAAACAACCGTTTTATTAGTATCACTCATCGGTGCTACAATAATTGGACAAACTTCAGTTGAAGCCAAAATAGTCCATTCATTAAGTCTAATTGTAGTCGGGATAAATTTTCTAGCAAGTATGGCATTAACAGCAGGCGGATTATGGGGGGTAATGCGTGTACTCCGAGTCGCTTTTCTTTTTATCGGTTATTTTTTCGGATTAACCGGTATGGCCATTGGTTTGATTTTAACGATCATTTACATGGCATCACTAAAATCAGTTGGTGTACCATATTTAGCACCATTTATTCCTTTTCAATTCAAAGAGTTCAAAGACGTTTTAATTCGCGGTGATTTGCGAAATATTATTAATAGTAAACATACCTATCCACATAAGGATAAGGAATAGAGAAGTATCTATTTTATAGAGCTTGTAAAATTTACAAGCTCTTTTTGCTATTCATTCAAAATTGAAGGCAATGGCATACCAAAGGATCCTATAATTTGTATTTCATTGACCAAATATAAAAGTCATGCCACAATTCGGTGCAAAGCTTCTCCCGGTGTACCTAACTCCCTTATCAAATTCAAATCCAACATCTAACAATTTGTCTAATCGTATTAGGATAATATGCACGACTCCGTAATATTAATTAATAAAGATATAAAATTAGATTTCAATAAGACAAGAATAGTGAAAGTTGGTGACACTTAAGTGAATGATAAAACTGTAAATGGCACTCAATCTACTTCCCTGACTAAGGAAGAACTTCTTGAATTAGACCGAAAATATGTATGGCATCATATGTCTCCTCATAATCCAAATCCAATGGTTTTAGTTTCGGGCAAGAATAGCACAGTAACTGATATTGACGGTAAAAATTACTTAGACGGTATGTCAGGATTATGGTGCGTAAATGTAGGTTATGGGCGTGAAGAAATTGCTAAAGCAGCTTCTGAACAAATTCAAGCAATTCCATATGTACCAATGTCCCAAGCTAATGTTCCTTCTATTCTATTAGCTGAGAAGTTAAATGAATGGCTAGATGGAGACTATCGTATTTTTTATTCTAATTCAGGTTCTGATGCGAATGAAGTAGCCTTCAAGATTGCTAGACAATACCATCAACAAAATGGCGAGCCCCTACGCTATAAATTTATATCAAGGTATCGTGCTTATCACGGTAATTCTATGGGTGCATTAAGTGCTACTGGTCAAGCTAACCGAAAAGTTAAATATGAACCTCTTTCTTCGGGCTTCCAGCATGTGGCACCTCCTTATTGTTACAGATGCCCTTTTGGTAAAACATATGGTGATTGTGGCATACAGTGCGCTAAGGCAATTGAGGATGTTATTAATTATGAAGGTGCTGAAACGATAGCAGGGATCATAATGGAGCCAGTTATTACAGGTGGAGGAGTTATTGTACCTCCTGCAGAATACTTAACTAAAGTTCGGAAAATTTGTGATAAATATGGTATTTTGCTGATTGTTGATGAAGTAATATGTGGCTTCGGCAGATCCGGGAAACAGTTTGGACATCAAAACTTCGGAATCAAACCTGATATTGTTACGATGGCTAAAGGAATGACGAGTGCCTATTCTCCTCTTTCAGCAACTGCAGTTAGAAGCGATCTATATGATGTATTTAAACAACCTGGTGCAGATCAGCATTTTCGTCATGTAAATACATTTGGAGGAAATCCAGCCTCATGCGCAATTGCACTTAAAAACTTAGAAATTATTGAAAGTGAAAATTTAATAGAACGTGCAGCTTTTTTAGGTGAAGAACTTCGGAAAAAATTAGATAGTTTACTAATTTATAAAAATGTTGGAGACATACGAAGTTTTGGTTTTATTGCAGGAATTGAGCTTGTTGAAGATAAAAAAAGTAAAATACCTGCTAGTCCAGAATTGGTATTAAAAATAATAACTGAATGTAAGGCACAAGGATTAATAATCGGTCGAAATGGAGATACCGTCCCAGGCTATAATAATATTCTTACACTTTCTCCTCCATTTACAACAACTGAAGAAGAGATCGACTTTATCGTAAATACTTTAAACAAAGCATTTTCAAACCTATAATCGTACGAGGTGAAATTCTATGTCTACCCAAACAAATATTAAAGTTTTAAAGAATTTTATTAATGGCGAATGGAAAGAAGCTTCACCTAATGCCCAAACCATTCCAGTACCAAATCCTGCTACTGAAGAACTATTAGCATTTGTACCTCTTTCAACTAAATTAGATTTAGAAAGTGCTGTAAAAGCGGCTAAAAAAGCTTTTATTTCATGGAGTAAAACACCAGTTCCGAGAAGAGCAAGAATACTATTTTCATACCAACAATTACTAATAAAACATTGGGATGAACTTGCTAATTTAATCACGATTGAGAATGGCAAAAGCTATAATGAGGCATATGGTGAAGTTCAGCGTGGAATTGAATGCGTAGAATTTGCAGCCGGTGCACCAACATTAATGATGGGTAAACAATTACCTGACATTGCTACTAATATTGAGTCAGCCATGTATCGGTACCCTGTTGGTGTAGTTGGCGGAATTACCCCATTTAATTTTCCTATGATGGTACCTTGCTGGATGTTCCCATTAGCGATTGCATGTGGAAACACGTTTATTTTAAAGCCTTCTGAGCGTACACCGCTACTTGCAAATCGTTTAGCAGAGCTCTTTACCGAAGCAGGTCTTCCAAAAGGTGTATTCAATATTGTTCATGGAGCACATGAAATTGTAAACGAATTACTTCAAAACAAAGATGTTCCAGCTATTTCATTTGTCGGTTCTCAGCCTGTGGCGGAATATGTATATAAAACTGCCTCTGCAAATGGTAAAAGGGTTCAAGCATTAGCAGGTGCTAAAAATCATAGTATCGTTTTACAGGATGCAAACTTAGATGAATCGGTTAAGCAAATCATTACAGCTGCATACGGTTCTGCAGGTGAACGCTGTATGGCTTGCTCTGTAGTCGTAGCAGTTGGCGATATTGCGGATCCTTTAATCGAAAAATTAAAAATAGAAGCCAATAACATCACGATTGGAAATGGGTTAGAGGAAGATGTATTCCTAGGTCCTGTCATTCGTAAGGAACATCGTGAACGGACGGAACAATATATTGAATGTGGAATAAAAGAAGGTGCGACCTTATTACGCGATGGACGAAATGATTTAATTAGAAAAGAAAAAGGTTACTTTATTGGACCGACAATCTTTGATAACGTGAACCCGTCTATGAAAATTTGGAAGGAAGAAATTTTTGCACCAGTACTATCCATTGTTCGTGTAGAATCATTAGAAGATGCAATCGAGCTTACGAATAAATCAGATTTTGGAAATGGTGCTTGCATTTTTACAGACAGTGCAGCAAGTATTCGATACTTCCGTGAGAACATTGAAGTAGGGATGTTAGGAGTAAATATTGGCGTGCCCGCACCAATGGCCTTCTTCCCATTCTCTGGTTGGAAAAACTCGTTCTACGGTGACCTACACGCTAATGGCGCTGATGGGGTCGAATTCTATACAAGGAAAAAAATGATTACGAGCAGATTTGAGTAGATAAAATCTAGCTTTTCCATTAGTTTAGGAATTTGACTAATGGAAAAGCTTTTTTATGCAGAAAAAAATCGCATATTCCGTTAGAATGACGGATTAGATGCGATTTGAAATTAATAATTGAATATGCTTGCTTCTTTCCTTTGAAGAAATCACCTCGTTGTACAATTGCGATTCAGAGATTTATTCACAAATCACATTTCTATTAAACTCAAAGATGAATCCCAAACTGTTTTATAATTAACGACCCAAAATATTTCCGAGTATCAGCATTCATAATATGGAGAGTTATAAACCGATCCTCTTCCTCTTGATTTTCAAAGTCAACATATGCACCGTCTAGGGTTTCTCGAACATTATTAATCTTGTAGCCTTTCTTTATAAGGGAATCGATTTGATTTCTTTCGATTAAAAATTCCTTATAAGTTGACATTGATTATTCCTTCCCTTCGTTACTAATCTCTTCTATTAAACTAGTTTCACCATACTTCTTCCTCTTTAAGAACTGCCCACTTCCTGCATTACCTACAAATCGTTTTTCTCTTATGACAAATTCTCCACGAACTAATACACTCACTGGTTCACCGGTTACCTCCATTCCCTCGAATGCATTATAGTCGACTGCCATATGGTGGGTTTCGGAAGAGAGTGTTCGTCTACTATTTGGATCAAAAATAACTAAATCCGCATCTGAACCAATTACAATTGTCCCTTTCCCAGGATATAAACCAAATAGTTTTGCACTTCTAGTAGAAGAGATGTCAACAAACTGGTTTAATGTTATTCTCCCTTTTTTAACTCCTTCAGAAAACAATATACTTACTCGATCCTCAATCATCGGTCCACCGTTTGGAATTTTTGAAAAATCGTCACGACCTAAGTCTTTTTGTCCTTTAAAGTCAAATGAACATTGATCGGAACCTAACGTTTGCAGATTTCCATTTTTTAATGCATTCCATAACACATCTTGGTTCCATTTTTCACGAAGTGGTGGAGACCACACGTATTTTGCTCCTTCAAAGTCAGGCTTTTCTAGCATAGACTGATCAAGCACTAAGTATTGTGGGCATGTTTCACCCCATATATCAATTCCATTATTTCGGGCTTCCGTTATTTTTTCAACAGCCTCTGCACAAGTAACATGAACGACATATAATTGTGAATTTGCTAGACCAGTTAATGTAGCCGCTCTTCCAGTCGCTTCACCTTCTACTTCTGGAGGACGTGTTAATGCATGGTAAATTGGCGCTGTTTTTCCTTCAGCTAAAGCTTGATTGATTAAATAATCGACGACATCCCCGTTTTCCGCGTGCACCATTACTAGTGCCCCATATTCTTTTGCTGCTAATAAAGTACGATACAACGTCGCATCATCAGCTTGAAATACATTTTTATAAGCCATAAATACTTTAAATGATGTGATTCCCTCTTTCTCAATTACTCTAGGTAACTCTTGTAATACATCATCATTTATTTCACCAATCATAAGATGAAAACTATAATCGATCACTGCTTTATTTTTTGATTTTTCATGCCATGTTTCAATTGCTTTTTGCAGTGGTACTCCTTTATTCGTTAAACAAAAATCAATAATTGTTGTTGTTCCACCAAAAGCAGCCGCAATCGTTCCTGATTCAAAATCATCTTTTGTGACAGTCCCACCAAACGGCATATCTAAATGTGTATGAGGATCTACTCCACCTGGAAAAATATAATGACCTGAAGCATCAATAACTTCAGCATCTGTCCGATCTAAATTAAATCCAATTGCAGAAATTTTGTCTTCCTCTATTAAAATATCAGCCTTGTAAGTATCCGTTGCAGTAACAATCGTTCCATTGCGAATGATCTTCTTCATTTTCTTTTCCTTCCCCCCTTTAAAATTGAATATTGATTAGCTCTTGCTAATGTCTTTAAAGCATGTTGGCGATTATTCCAAGTCATCGAAGGTTGTTTACTTGGGGTCTCTACCATGTTAATCGCATCTTCCACTGGACACACTATTTTGCATAAATTACATCCTACGCAGTCTTCCTCCCGAACCTTTAAATATGACTTTCCATTTTCATCGATCGCCATATCTATACATTGGTGAGATGTATCTTCACAAGCAATATGGCATTTATTACAGTTAATGCACTCTTCAGTATCAATTCTAGCAACTACTTGATAATTTAAATCTAAATTTCCCCAATCCGAATACTTATGAACTGCTTTACCTACTAGCTCCGTTACTGAGGAAAGACCTTTTTCGTCTAAATAGTTATTTAACCCATCAATCATGTCTTCAACAATGCGGAATCCATGATGCATTGCTGCCGTACAAACTTGAACACCTGTTGCTCCCATTAATAAAAACTCTACTGCATTTTGCCAATTCGATATTCCTCCAATACCGGAAATTGGTACTGAAATTCGTGGGTTACGTGCACATTCGGCTACCATATTTAATGCAATTGGTTTTACTGCTGGCCCACAATACCCACCATGCGCACCCTTCCCGGCAACATGTGGAACAGTATTCCAAGAATCTAAATCTACACCCATTAAACTATTGATTGTGTTAATCATACTGACTGCGTTCGCTCCACCTCGAACTGCTGCTTCCGCCGTTACTGTAATATCAGTAATGTTTGGAGTTAGTTTTACAATAACAGGTGTCTTTGCAACTTCTTTTACCCAAAAAGTTTGTTGCTCGACTAATTCAGGAACTTGACCTGATGCAGATCCCATTCCTCGTTCTGCCATTCCGTGTGGACAGCCAAAGTTCAGTTCTAATCCATCAACGCCGACATCTTCAACTCTTTTTACGATTTCATGCCATTTGTATTGCTGCGGTTCAACCATTAGTGATGCAATAATCGCTCGATCTGGAAATTTCTTTTTCGTATCGTAAATTTCTTTTAAATTTACTTCAAGAGGTCGATCAGATATGAGTTCGATATTATTAAACCCAGCAACTCTTTGTCCATTGAAGTTAATCGCAGCAAATCGGGAGGAAGTATTAATAATCGGTTCACCTAATGTTTTCCAAACTGCCCCTCCCCAGCCAGCCTCAAACGCACGTTGCACTTGATATCCCGAATTTGTTGGAGGAGCAGAAGCTAGCCAAAATGGGTTAGGTGACTGTATACCTGCAAGATTTATTCGTAGATCTGCCATGTAAGAAAACCTCCTTTTAATGGTTTAGCTGCTTATGAATCGCATAAGCTACTTCTTTACCTTGCTGTGCTGCAGTCACGACCATCGCTTCCCCTTGCCCTTTTCCAAATATGACATCACCACAAGCAAATACTTTAGGATTTGAAGTCTGAAACGTTTCTTTGTTGATTTTTACAACTCCATCATTATGTTCTAACCCAAATTGTTCGATTAACTCTGTATAGCGTGTTTGACCAATCGCTTTTATGACCCCGTCAACTGGAATCGTAAAATTTGAATCTGGAATAAGCACAGGCCTGCGGCGACCGTCTTTACCCACTTCACCTAACTCCAATCGAACACACTCAAGTGCGATTACTTTTCCGCTTTCACCAATTATTCTGATTGGTAAAGTTAGCCACCGGAATTCCACACCATCTTGCTTAGCAAAATCATATTCAAATTGATAAGCAGACATTTCTGATTGCGTCCTGCGGTATAAAATTTTAACATTGCCAGCACCTAAACGAACTGAACATGTCGCTGCATCAATTGCCGTATTTCCAGCTCCAATTACCACCATGTTTTTACCTATAAAGCGATTTGTAAACTCGCCCGATTTTGTCTCTTTCACGAAATCAATTGCATCATAAACTCCGTCCAAGTCCTCTCCTTCTATATCAAGCATCGGTACTTTTCCCATACCTACTGCCAAAACTACCATGTCATAGTTTTCTACTAAATAGTCTGATGATATATCCGCTCCAACTCTAGTGTTCGTATGAATTTTCACATCTAATTCTTCTATTTGCTGAACTTCCCAGCTAGATATTTTTTTTGGAAGACGGAACGAAACAATTCCATATCGATTTAATCCTCCTGCATGATTTTCCGCTTCGTAAATTGTTACATCATAGCCAAGTAGGGCAAGTTCACGAGCAGCTGCTAAACCGGATGGACCGCTACCCACAATAGCAACTGTTTTTCCATTCTTATTTCCAGCTTTAAATAATGCTTGATTATTTTTGATCGCCCAATCTGTTGCATAACGTTGTAAATTCCCAATCATGATTGGTTTTGTAGAATGATTAAGTACACATGCACCTTCGCACAGTTCTTCAGTAGGGCAAACTCGAGCGCAGCTTGCTCCAATTGGGTTCGATAACATAATTGTTTTGGCTGAACCTTTTAAATTACCTGAACCTATTTTCTTAATAAACGTGGGAATATCAATCCCGGTAGGACACGCTTTAATACATGGAGCATCATAGCAATAAAGACAACGATGCGCTTCTTCGAATGCTTCCCGTTCCGATAATCCAGGATGTACTTCTTCAAAATTCTTCGATAAATCCTTTGACGAGATTCTATTCACTAACAACACCCTCCTAGTAGCTATAAGTTACTTTTTAAGAACGCGGAATATACGATTCATTAAAGCTATTTCTAAAATTGAGGTATTTCAATATATGTTAAATTAAATTGATTTAGACATGTTTATGTAAGGCCTGTCATATTGAATGTTTTTCAATTTTAGGTTGATAAAAAAATAAAAGCCCAAACCCTTACTAACCTGGGTTTGAGCTTTTTGCACAACAGTAATTGTTATGAATTTGATTTTTCTTTATATTTTATTCTTCACAAAAACAGTAAATCGTTTTCTATAAAAATAGATCAACAAGACGATAATTAACAGTCCTAAAATGACTTTACCGAATAAAGTAAACTCTAACACTTGATTAACAGAATACGATTCAAATAATATGACAGGTAACTTGCCAATAAAACTAGCTAACATGAAGCTTGACCATGTGATTTTTCCAAAGGAAGCGAACAATGTAATCAGGCTAGATGGAATAAAAGGAATAAAACGTAAAAATAACACCCCGTAAAAAGCTTCTTTTCCTTCTAAGCTTAACAGCCTATTTAATCCTTTAAATTTAGTTGAATTACTAATAAATCTTTTTTGTAAACCCTTTCTATATAAAATGAAAGATACGAATGTACCAACTAATTCACCTATGAAAGAGACTAAAAATCCACCAGTAAAACCGAATAATTTAATATTGATTGCTGTCAAAAACCAAGCTGGTATAATACCAACAATACTAATTAGAACATTAATTAATATACTCAGGATGACAGCGTAGTCTTTGTATGTATTTAAAAAATGTTCTATTGCCGAAAGTGTCATAATTTTCCCCCATTTTTTTAACCACTTAATTGTACAACATTTAGTATGATAAAAAAGCTAAGGTTACAAAAATACATAAATCTTCCAAAAATTAAAACCTATTTACTAGTTTAGACATCGAAATTTTAAACATACTAACCAATTTAAATTTAATTTTTCAATCAAAAAAGATGATTTCGAATACATCACGAAATCATCTTTATGACTAATTTTATTCTTCTTCAGTTTGTCCTTGGAAAAATATAAATAAATATTTTACTAATTCTAAAACTGATATTAAGGTTGCCGCTAAATACGTAAGAGCAGCAGCTCCTAAAACTTTATTTACACCTTTTCTATCAGAATCGTGGATTATTCCTCCTGCTAGCATTAATTTCTTTGCTCGTGAACTTGCATTATATTCAACTGGTAAAGTGATCAGTTGAAATGCAACCGCTACTGAAAATAGTAAAATCCCTACCCCGATTAATGAAAATGCTTGAAGTAAAAATCCTGCTAGTAGTAGTAACGGCGCTGCTCCTGATGCGATGTTAACAATCGGAAAAATCCGATGACGAAGTGTTAAGAATCCATATGAGGTATCATGCTGTATCGCATGACCTACTTCGTGAGCTGCAACTGATACAGATGCAATCGATCTACCATAATATACTTCTTCTGATAAACGAACTGTTCTTGCCATAGGATCATAATGATCTGATAAGCGGCCAGGTACTACTTCCACTGGTACATTTGGTAAATTATTATTATTTAATATATATCTTGCTACTTCAGCTCCAGTTAACCCACCAGATGCTGGCACTTCAGCCCAGTGATTAAAGCTAGATTTCACTTTAAATTGTGCCCAAATCGATAATCCAAAGGCAATCAAAATTAGGAAATCCATAGGGTGAAAAAACATTTACATTCTCTCCTTTTAAAGAATAAATGACAGTAACGTCTGAATTAACTCTGATGTTTGTGACGTTAATTGACGGATAATATTTAGTTTTTGTTCCTCAGTTAAATTTTCTAGTAAAAATTTTAATTGTGATAATTCATTCTGTAACTGATTCATATGAACAGTTACTTCCTCTGTTAGAGGGGCTATGCTCTGATTCTCGACCATCGCAATTTTTTTCTTTTCTAAGATTTCTTTTATTTCTTGGAGTGGTAAGTGCATAGATTTGCATTGCTCAATAAATTTTAAAGTTTCTAAAGAAGTTTCGTTATAAAAACGATGTCCCGTCTCCGAACGCTCTGGTTCTAGTAATCCTAGGTTTGTATAATAGTCAATTGTGCGCTTTGACACTCCCACTTCTTTTGCTAATTCTCCAATTTTATAAACAATCCCAATGTTTTCACTCTCCTTATATTTGTATTATATGTGAATTCGATAAAAACGTACAGTAAAACGTTACGTTGTTCGAATCTGTTATGTAATTACTATACCTTCGCTGCTTTAAAAAATGAGTCTTAAAAAAATAGAAAGAAATAAAAAATCTACATCTTAAAGTCCAGAATAGTAAGAGAGTATATGGGAAAAAATAGGAAAATATTTCATTTGAAGAAAAGAGGAGTGTTTAATGATTGCTGACCGCGATTTAGATAAAAATGAAAAATCGCTCCGGGAATTGCTATTTAATAGTTCCGACTTCAAATCCAGCAATTTCGAGTCCGGTGACCGCCATTTTCGGATTTTTTATTTAGATACAATGATTGAAGATACTTTAGTACAGGAACATATTATCCGCCCATTACTTAATCATCCAACTGGTAGTGTACGTGAAGCTGTTTCCATATTAGATTACAGCGAGACAGAGCTTCTGTCTGTTGCATCGAATGCGCTAATTGAAGGTAAAACTGTAGTCCAAATTGAGGGCGACTCAAAATTCTATTTACTTAGAACCGAGCTAATTAAAGAGCGCACTGTAAATATTCCTTTAAATGAGCGTGTGCTACGTGGATCTCATAGGGCAATGAACGAAAACTTGAATACAAATCTCAATATATTGCGTAACTTAGTTGCTACGCCAGACCTAGTCATAAAGTCATATCAAGTTGGCCGTAGATCGAATACAAAGGTTGCGATTCTTTATTTACAGTCACTTGCTAACGAAGTTGTATTACATGAATTTGAACGTAGAATTTCTAATATTGATATCGATTACATAGAAGCACCAGGTTTTTTTCAAGAATTAATTCAGGATAAACAATTCTCGCTATTTCCGAAAATGCTTATAACGGAAAGACCAGATCGTGTAAAATCTTACCTAATGGACGGAAAAATTGCGTTTCTAGCAGATGGTGCGCCAGACTGTGCTATTGTTCCCATCTCATTCTGGGCATTCTTTCAAAGTCCAGATGATTATCAAGTCGGTTGGTTATTTGGTAGTTTCTTACGATTTTTGCGCATTATTTGCTTTATAATTGCGATTAGTTTACCTGGCTCTTATGTAGCGCTTGTTACTTTCGATCCACGGGTTCTCCCTTTGGATCTTGCTCTTACGTTACAAAGCTCTATGCAATTCGTTTCGATGCCACCAATACTAGAGGCCATTACAATGCTTGCCATACTTGAGATTTTAAAGGAAGCAACCGTCCGTTTACCTAATCCAGTTGGTCAATCAATAGGTGTCATTGGTGGGATCGTAATTGGAACGGTTGTTGTCCAATCAAATCTAATTTCTAATATGATGGTTATCATCGTAGCAATAACGGGGATTGCTTCATTTATTATTCCATCGTATGAAATGAGTAATACAGCACGATTGTTAGCGTATCCTTTTATTTTCATGGCAGCACTCTTTGGTTTGATTGGTTTGGAAGTTTCATTTTTGTTGATTCTGACCCATTTAGCCCGAATGAATACAATGGGGATTCCTTACTTTTATACATGGTTTAATCGCGATGCAATTAAAGATACTCTTTTTAGAGCGCCAATTAAGAGCATGAAAAAACGTCCATTGGAAAGCTTGGCTAAAGACGAAACAAGAATTAGGGATCCAAGGGGTGAGACTGAGTGATTCAAATAAAAAAGATTACGATTAATCAGCTTATTTGTCTCGTTATTCTCAACCAGGTTGGTGTTAGTGTTTTATCTATACCATACAAAATGTCTAAAACATCAGGCTACGATTCTTGGATGTCCCTCATTATTGGAGGAGTAATCTCTCAAATTGGAATTCTAATCCTGTACCAACTTGGAAAACGTTATCCCGATCGCCCATTTCAACAATACATAAAATCAATTCTTGGAAAACCACTAGGATCGATTATTAACTTACTATTTGCGGTTTATTGTGTACAATCTTTTTTAATGGTTGTTGTTTCTTATTCTGATATCATTAATCGCTGGATATTATTTGAAACTCCTTGGTTCGTCCTAATAGGCATATTAGTTATCATCGCAGGGTATGTTGCTACATCAACACTCAGGTCAATCGCTACCATTACCCAGTCGATTATGTTCATGTTTTTTATCTGTTTTGTCATCATCTTTATAAGTGGTTTTGGAAAAGGGGACATACGGCACTTTTTACCAATTGGTACTCATGGGATTGCTCCGATCCTAAAAGGGGCGATTCCTGCCTTTTGGGCATACGCTGGGTACGAGTTACTTCTTTATGTATTTCCATACGTAAAATGTAAAAAAAATAGCGATATCTTGATTGCTATGTCGGTTGCCAATGGATTTACGACTTTATTTTACGTATTTATTGCGTTTATTGTTACCTATAACTTTAGTGAGCATCAATTAAATTACATTCCTGAACCGATGGTCTTTATTCTTCGTAAATTCAGATGGCCAGTCGTTCAAAGTCTAGATATTCTCTTTATCTCAATTTGGCTATCTGTCGTTTTAGTAACAGCATATATTTACTTGTTTTTGTCCGCACGTTATTTAGCTTTTCTCGGTAAAAGTGAAATCAGTAAACACACTCTTTTAGTTTGGATTATCGGTATAATATGCTTCGTAGCAGGGGTTTTTTTCTCAAGCAGGCATTTTATTCCCGTATTTTCCAACTATCATAATATTACCACTGCAATAGTGATATTGGGATTGCCGACTTTACTTCTTCTAATATCATTCATAAAGGAAAAGGTGGCGAAAAGATGAAAAAAGCTTTTTTTTTAATTTTACTATTGCCACTATTGACCGGCTGTTGGGATCGATTGGACTTAAAAAAACTGGATTTAGTCGATGTAAATGGCTTTGACTTAAACGAAAAAACAGGAGAAGTAGAGGCCTTCTTTCTAATTACAAAACTAAAAAGCACCGGACAAGGTACCGGGGAGTCAATTTCAGAAGTGAGGGAACTTAAAGGACCAAGTTTAGCAGAAGCAATCGGTCAATGGGAATTCAAGGACAAATCACCATTTATAGGGATAAGCACGAGAATTTATATGATTAGTCAAAGTTTTGCTTCTGATGATCCCGTTTCAGAGCTTGACTTTTTACTAGGTGCTCCCTATTCATCTATAAACACTCCTTTAGTAGTTGTTGACGCTAAACTTTCTAAAATATTTGGAGATACTTCAAAAACGAATAAAGAGTTTTCAAAGGATATGAATGAGTTTATAGTCTCGATGGAGAAGAATCGAACGATCCCTACAGTTTCTATGATGAACTTTATACAATCCCGGGACGAATCATTGGGTGATTTAGCGTTACCTATGTTAACACTAAAAGATGAGTGGTTGGAATTAGGCGGTGCCTTATTATTCCGCAATGGTACACCTACAGGGATAAAACTTGATAAAAATCAAGTTAAAATGATGATGTTATTGGAAGGTGGAAACACGGGAAGGCAAAGGTTTACTGGAAATCTATCTAAAGAAAATGGTGAAAAATCCTCCTCTGATCAGACAATCAAAAACAATTTTGGATTTACAGTCAAAAGAAATTTTTCAAAAATTACTGTCTCCAATGCAAGTAATTTGCCGAAAATCAACATTAAAGTACAGATGCAAGTAAGTGTTTTCGAGCTTGGTAAACAAGGGAATAAGTTAAAACCTGATATTGCCAAACTAGAAAAAGAACTTAATAATCATTTTGATGAAAAGGCATTGGAATCAATTAAGACGATGCAATCAGCAAATTCCGATGTACTTGGTATTGGCAAGCAACTAAAGGCATACCATCCAAAAATTTGGAAGTCTTTAAATTGGAGGAAAGACTATCCTAATATGACAATTGAACCTGAATTTGACATAACGATTCTTAACTCTAATTAAAAAAATTAATTTAGTTTGATCGTAAAAAAAGGATATTCTCATCCTACGAGAATATCCTTTTTAGTGTGTAGACAAAGTCCAATGAACTTTATTTTCAGACTGATTGTGGGTGCTTATATACTTTGATGTAATTCTAGCTGGTCGATATTTAAAATATCTACTAGTTTATTTGATTTAAATAACGATCTACTCCTTTTGCTGTATGCCGAGTTGGTCTTCTATCCGATTAATCCGATCATGCAAAAGCTTCCCTTTTACACTTGAATTAAAATATGGATCGTCCTGCCACCAATTTAAACCAATCTCCATCGCTTTATCAATTGAAGCAACTACAAGTCGAATCTTAATTGTGAGTAATTCTACATCTGCCAAGGCGATTTTAATATCTCCTGCAATGACGATTCCCTTATCCAAAATTTTCTCTAAAATATCTAAAATATTAGTCGATTGTGCTGAATGTTGCATGTTTTCTCCTTTCTTACATTAAGTTCCCTAAAGGTCCTAAATCTATATTTAAGTCTTTTCCTTCAAGTCCAAATACAATTTTTAATTCTTCCATTTTTTCTTCTAAATTCAAAAGGGCCGTACCAAGTTTTTCAATTTCTTCATCTAAAAGTGTACCACCCTCTACCCTTTTAATAGCTTGCCGCTCTACGAGTTGCCTTAGCAATTCCAAAATTGTAAGCACAAGTTGAGCTAGTCCTTGTTCAGCATCTTCTGGATTCAAATTAATTCTCTCGGAGGCTATTCCCCGATTCGCTGACATTCTTTATCCCCCTTCCATGAATCGATTCTACTGCTGTCACTAGTAAGCAAATATTCACATATACCAAATCAATATCTGCAATAGAAAGGATGAGATCACCTGTAATAACTACACCTTTATCTAGGACTCCATCTAAAATATCTAATAATGTGATGTTATCATTTTGACTGTTCATGTAATTTTAGAATCCAAACTAGCAAAATGATAGAATGGCCATGGTCCAGAAATCTCTACAATAATTCCCTTATCCTCATACTTTTGTCTAAATTCTTTTATTAGCAGTTCAAAATTCTTTCTGCCGTCTTTTGAGACTAGAGAAGTACTATTGTAGATCATATCAACATTTCTTCCTGTAGCATTTCGGCTCCAATTTTCTCTTGTTTTATTGCCAACCGTTGATTTGATTAGATTATTTTCCAAGCACTGAGATATTAAACGCAACTCACTTTGTGCTTCATTTTCGAGTAGTTGTCCTTGCTTTTTCTTCACGAAGAATTGTTTCCCAGGAGATAATACTTTCAATTCGTCCCTCATACTTTGAATTACTTTACTATGTCGCTCCAATACTTTAAAAAATTTCGATTTATCATAGTACATCTTTACGTTCCATTCTTCTTTTTCTTTTAATTGCTCAAAAAGGGATACGATATTAAGCTGTTCCTGCGACAAATCCTCTCTTAATTTTTCAATACTTGAATAGACCGTACAAAACTTAGAAGGAAGAAATAAATAGTTTTTAGAATAAGTCACAATTGTTTCATGATGATGAACTGCATTTTTGTGTACCCATTTTGGATTGTCCATCTTTTCTCTTAGAACTGACTCGGCAAATTCTTCTTCTCTTAAATAACAGAAAACTGCTGTTACTTTTTCAAAAATTTCATAACAAGTTTGATCTTGATCAATCCCCTTTACTGAATAAAAAGGTGAATCTGTTAGTTGGATTGTCGGTAGCAAACCATATAAATAAATGCTCAACTCCTTGCCTCCCGTTCATTCATTTTTGCGACTTGATATCGCAAAAGTAGTTCCTCTTCTTGTTGTTCATAAATGTCCTGCGAAATTTCTCCTAATTCATACATCATTTGTAGACGGATCAATTGTTGCTCGATCGTTTTCGAGTCAAATAAAACGCGGTCAGCTTCCTCCTTTATTTTTTCACCTAATAGAATGATTGATTTTAGTGGAAAGGCTAAAGCTTTAAAAATCATGACCGATCTCCTGCCGTTATGGTTAACTGAATAAAGTTATATGCAGGCCATGGTCCAGAGTATTTAAATTCCACTTTATCCTTCCATAATTCATAAAATTCATTAACCTTTTCATCAAAAATTTCTTCTTGTTCTCGATCAATTAAAAAGGCTGTATTGAGTAGCATGGTTTCGTATATTGGAGGGTTTGATTTAGAAGCACTCGAAAGTGTAGAAAGAGGTAAATAAATCTCATTGTACAGATCGTGTTGCAGATTGTAGAAAAAGTCCTTCGTTTTTTCTCCAAGTTTAATCTTTTCGTAAAATGCAGCTTCTTTTTGCTGATTTACTTTCTCCTTAAGTTTTTGTATGTCAGCATTCATTCGTATTTCTTCTTCCAGCCACTCCTTACGCGCAATTACCTTTAAACCAACCTCAATTTTATTGTTTATTTTATGAAAGACTGATTGCAGTTCATCATTTAATTTTTCTAGTAATAAATGAATTTCTTCTGAAGAGGAAAATACATTATTAAAACTCATTGGAATAACCGTAAACTGTTTCATAACGAAAGAGATTACACTTTGATGGGCTAGTACATTTGCACGAGTTGGAAGATAATCTCGATTAGGAACATCTGCAACAATCATTACAATTTCTTTATATTGGATCGTATTTAGTTTTATTTCCTTTCCTTCCCACTTTGTGAAACCAAAATTGGGGACGACATTTGTTTGAATCATACAAAAAGGATATACACCTTCGCTCATTTTAATCTCCCTCCATTTGCAAACTGACAATTTTTACAATGAATTGTTTTGCTTGAGAGTATGTTTGAACTTTATCTGCTTGTTTGAGATGAAACCAAAAAATATCTGTGCATAAGATTTGAAACTGTTGATCATAAATTGTAATTGGAATATTATTTCGCTTTGCGATAGTGGCTAACTTGATTGAGGTACGAAGACTTTGAGGTTCAATCTTTCGGCAATGATGACGGACAATTTGCACTAAATTAGCAATATAAAGACTTTCTTTATCCGATAATCCAGTTAGATGTGATAAGATGGAGCACTCTGTTTCATGATCCATTTTTTCTAACGGAATCGTAATTAATCGATCAAGAAGTGCATCTTGTGCTTCAAATACACCAACATACTCCTGCGGATTGCTTATAAAAATAACTGAAAAGTTAGGATGTACTGGCAAAAAAGACTCTTTCCTTTTCATTCCATATAAGGGGATCACTCTTTCTTCCAAAATTGATAAAAATAGAGTGTTAGTTTCTGGATGTGAACGAGTGAATTCATCATAAATCAATGTATATCCTTTTGTTGCAGCTTCTATAATAGGGCCGTTAACCCAGTTTTCTTTAATCGTTTCTTCTTTTTTGTAGACAGAATGAATGTAGTTATCTATCACTTTTTTGTTTGTATAGCCATTAAAACTCCCAAGTAAATCCTTATTAGTCATTTCGTGATTTCCATGAATTAATAGAAACGGTCGACCCATTTGTTTTGCAATGTGAAGTGCAAGTGATGTTTTTCCAACACCAGCTGGTCCTGTAAGATGGACTGAAAATCCAGATTGTAAATATGACAGTACCCTATCTGTTAAGCTATTCAAATAAGGAGACGATCTAAAGCTTTTTTCCATTGTTCTCCCCCTCATTCATGTAGAATTGCGCCTCTAGCACGCAATGACTTTCTTTGAAATGAAACAATTTCTAATTCAGCACTGAGCAAAACAGTATAAACTCCTACTAACTCCTCTTTAGCATGAGCTTTCATATATTCTTTTTCTTCAATTACCTCAACGGTTAGCTCCCAACCTTTGTCAGATTTATGGAGGTGAGTAATTCTATGAACTGGTCGAATATACTGCCCAAAAAAAGTTTTTACTACTTCTAGTATTTTAATAATTTCCATAATAGCCCCCTTGTCTAAAAAAGTAGACCAAAGCATAAAGCCTTGGCCCTACTTGCT
This sequence comes from Gottfriedia acidiceleris, assembly GCF_050457485.1. Taxonomy (GTDB): domain Bacteria; phylum Bacillota; class Bacilli; order Bacillales; family Bacillaceae_G; genus Gottfriedia; species Gottfriedia acidiceleris_D. The sequence goes on along the minus strand of NZ_JBCMJM010000007.1, from coordinate 164,580 downwards.
TAAGCAACTTCCTCTTCCTCTTCTTCTTCTTCGTCTTTCAGCAATCCTACTGCTTCTGCATATCGTAACCAAGTATCAACACTTGCGATGACAACACGAGCTTCAATTGCTAGAAGCTCGATGCCGACAAGTGATACCCTTACAAATGCATCAATTACCACCCCTTTATCAAGAATACGGTCGATTACTTCAGCTAGGCTGGAAGAATCTACACTTTTTTGAATGGAAGCCAACATGTATCCCTCCTTTCTTAATTAAAATAAGAAAGAAATGATAGAAAACGAGAAAATAGGTTTTCTCGATCGAGATCCTATCTCTTTCCATCTATCCTATGGGACAAGCAAGTTGAGAGTGATAGACTTTATTCAAAATGAATCAAAATTACCACACTCCAATTTTTTCCAATTGAAGCATAACCTCGTTTATTGGGCAATCAGCAGAGAAAAAGCGAAATAAATCTGGTATCATAGCAAATTGAAAAAATAAAAAACCATGAACAAGTGCAATTGTTCATGGTTTTTCAACGTTTCTATATTAAGAAAACTCTCTACTTAATTATTCCTCCCAATAACGACGAGCACCAGAAAACTCTTCAATATAGCCAGGTGTGTTTAACGGAATAATTTCAACACTTCTAGCAGCATTAGGAGCTTGAATCATTAAACCATCACCGATATACATTGCAACGTGATGTACTGATCCTGTTCCGTTTTTACTTGCAAAGAATAGTAAGTCTCCTGGTTGAATCTCATCTTTGTTTACTTCCTTACCACTCTTAGATTGAGGGCCAGAATCTCGTGGAATTGTTATACCATATGACTTAAATAAGCTATATGTAAATCCTGAGCAATCAAACCCAAATCCAGATACACCAGCCCATAAGTAACGTAAACCAAGGAACTTCTTCGCTGTATTAATTAAATTTTCAGGCGTTGCCTTAGGAAATTGATTTTCGTTTTGATATACGGAAACATCTTCTTTTTTAATAAATTTATTACCATCATCTGGTGTTGCAACCATTACGACATCCCCAAAGTCTTTAATAACAGGTAATCGTGTATTAAAGCTAATTTCCATAAACTTATGATTTAGAGCTTTTCCATCATACAACCAAGCCGTTTGACTAGATACCATAATAAACGGGGTATCCTTATAATTCTCTAAACGATTATCTGTTGTTAATTGTCTTTTTGGCATCCAACCTGGATAACCTAGGGTGTTACGTGGAGTAGGTTGTCCATCTACAGCAACCTTTACCCAGTCACCTGACTCTTCTAAAATGGTTACTTTTGTACCATATACCGCTTGAGTTTCAAGATAACTTGTTAGCCAACGACGAACTTCTGTATCTTCCATATTAGCAGACCATTGACGCGGATCAACTGGATTGCTTAAAGATGGCGCATCAATATCTCTAACTTGGAATCTACCATTTGTTGTCCATTGTGTTGAAACAGACACATCTATGTAAGCTGTCTCACCTGGAGTAAGTTCTTCTTGAGATTTTGCTAAAGATTGGTTTGCCATTGTAGAAAGTAAAGTACCTGCAACACATAAACTTAAAATTAAATTTTTTGTCTTTTTCATCGTAAAGCTCCTCTCCTTATTTTAACGAAGACTTTTAGAAAATCCTCGGTGTAGCCCTAAGCCAGGTAGTAAAGATAAGTGCACTTCATCACCTATAAATTCAATTCCATCAAAATCCTGGTTCTTTAACCAAAGTGGTGCATCCAAATCGATTTTTTGAATGTTCGGATGCGCTGTAGCAATATGTGCTGCCGCAAGTACTGAGACCGAAGTTTCCATCATACTTCCGATCATGCAAGGAATATTCGCTCTTTCAGCAATATCTGCAATTTGCAGTGCTCTTCTAATTCCCCCTGTTTTCATCAACTTAATATTTAGAAGATCAACTGCATTCTCTTTAATCAATCGTAGTGCATCTTGTGGAGAAAAAAGACTTTCATCGGCCATGATTGGTGTATTGACGTTTTGCTTAACAAATTTTAATCCATCAATGTCACCTGCATGTACGGGTTGCTCAATTAACTCGATTTTAGAATTCAGTTGTTCTAATTCTTGGATAATCGAAACGGCTTGTCTTGGAGTCCATCCTTGGTTGGCATCTACTCGGATTGTGACGTCATTACCGACTTTTTCACGGATTGCCATAATTCGTTCCATATCCCTTGTCCAGTCTTTTCCGACTTTGATTTTCAAAATAGAAAAGCCGTCCTTGATTATTTGCATCGCATCGTGACTCATTTCATCCACTGTTCCTACACTAACGGTCATATCGTTTTTTAATTGATTTGTCCGCCCTCCAAGATATTGATAGAGTGGAAGATTAAGATGTTGGCATAATGCATCATACAGTGCGATTTCCATTGCGGCCTTTGCACTTGTATTTGCCACACATGAGCGTTCAATTATTAAAGAGAGTTCATTAATATTTCGTATATCTCTTCCTAGTATTAGTGGTGTAAGGACAGTCTTTAAAATCGTTTCAATACTTTCTTTTGATTCACCAGTAATGGCTAAAGTTGGTGCTGCAGCTCCTACTCCGACAATCCCGTCTTCTAACTGGACATATACAAAGACGTTCTCTATTTCGGTAGCTGTCCTAAGAGCTGTTTTAAATGGCTTTTTTAAAGGGAAAACTTCTGTTTGAACTTGTATTGATTGTATAATCATTGTTTTTTTCCTTTCTATTTAGAATAAAATGAGTTTCTAGTAAACTTCAGAAAATCTAGTATTAAATAAAAAATCCAGCTATTAGAAAGGGACTTCCCCTGCTAATAGCTGGATTTCATCTACGAAAATAGATAAAGCAGCATTACGTTTCGATTATTTGCATGTATTTTATATGTGCATTTTTAAACGCTACAGTCAAAGCTTTTTGGGATGAACCAAAATACCGTGTACTAATTTCATCTATTACTCCATCCACATTTAACATCGATTGCCCTTCGAATAAATGCTTCACAAAGGATGAAGTTAGAGAAATAGTAGCTGAGCAATCAGCATCAACAATCAAATGACTCTTTTGATCGACTACCAATCCAATAAAAAAAGCATTATACTTCTGCATAATTGGATTATTAGATGAAGTCTTTGCATCTCCAATAATATAAATAGTATCTTTACTGAACAATTTATTTCCTCCCGCAAATCAGGTATTCCGTGCAAAACTCCAACCGGAAAGGAAAGAATTGGCAACGGCATATGTATTCGCTTATAGTATATCTTAATATACGAAACTGATTTTGACAATATATTATGAATATTCTGCTTTAACAAAAGGAAATGTGAACTAGATGGAGACTCTTACTTTTTTACTAGATTTTAAGCAAACATCTAAAATTTAAGTACGAAAGAAACCTCTTGAAGTACAAGAGGTTTCTAACTTCTTATTCATTCTTTTTTTACTATCCTCTTATTAAGATATAATTTTAAAACGATACAACTAAAAGTAGTCAGTTTTAAATGGAATTATAAGAATGTTTTATTGTATTAAAGCTACCAGTTCTTAGATTTGTTCCTTGAAAATATAATGTCCAAAGTTTGTAAATGAATTAAAAAGATTATTTCCGTACCCAAATACTGCAATTTGTTTTATTAACTTTATATTCTCCTTTATCACTATATTATCTCGTTTCACGTTTTAAATAGTTTGTTTTTTTATCTTTGCAATTAAACTCGAAATACTTAAACCTTGTACTAATAAAGAAAAAACTACATTTACAAATACAATTAGTACAATGCTTTTAAAATAAGGAAAATTATGAGGTAATGTTAATGCAAGTGAAATTGATAAAGCTCCTTTTAATCCTCCCCAATTAATAAGAAACTTTTCAGCACTTGTAAAACTCTTTGCTTTAAATAAACTAATATAAACTGCAATTGTTCTGGCAATTAAGGTAATTAAAATTGAAAACAAAGTTAATTTCCAATTAGAGAAAATGTTTAATCGGTACACTTCAATTCCGATAAGCAAAAATAAAATTGTATTTGAGATAAATGAAATAATATCCCAAAAACTATACATATAATTTTTTGTATTTTCATTCATTCCTATTTTTTTGCCATAGTTACCAAAAACAATACCACCAATAACGACAGCTATAACTCCACTTCCATGAAATATTTCTGCAATTAAATAGCTACCGTAAAATAAAAGAAATGAAACCATTGTTTCAAGCGGGTAATCATCAACTAAGCTAATTAAATAAGAAGCGATAAATCCTAACACTAATCCAACAATCACACCTATAAAGACAATCTTAAGAAATAAAATAAAACTTGCCCCTAAAGCACCAAATAACCCTTTATTCATGAAGCTTATAATGTAAACTGTAGAAATTTTGAATAGCACCACAGCTATTCCATCATTAAATAAACTTTCTCCTTCTAAACTTATCGCTATTGATTTTTTAGCCTTCATCACTTTTAAAATACCCATTACTGAAATTGGATCGGTTGCACACATTAAAGAAGCAATCGTAAGCGATACGACAAATGGTAAATGGCAAATATAAGTCAATACTAGTGCAATGATGATAAAAGTTAAGAATGTCCCAAATAATGCTAGTCTTGCAATTTCCCCTTTAAATTTATTTATATCTTTAAACTCTAATTTAATTGCTGCTTCTCCTAATAAAGAGGGTAAAAAGAAGCTTAAAACAATGACAGAAAAAAACTGATGGTCACTAAACATATAGGCTATTTTATTAAAAAAAGGAAAATTTAATAAACCAATTAATAAACCTAATATGACAAGGAAAATTGTATATGGTTTTTTTAACTTACTTGCCAAAATCCACACTAAAACTCCTGCTAACAAAAGAATTAATATACTTTCAATCCAACTATTCGCATTTTCAATTAAATTTGTTTCCATATCATTTTTAAACCTACTTTCTAACAGCCTAAAACTTCATAGTTCTATTTTTTTCCATTTAATTTTTTTAATACGATATGAAGACATAATTTTGAAAATAAGGATTGAAACATTCTCATCATATTAAGATCAATATATCCTTTATACAAAAATAGCTTGTAGACAATTGGAAATTACCACTTTGTCTACAAGCTGACATTTCATATATAGAATGCGTTTTTTAGTTAGAAAACCTTTGAAATACTTTTAATTCACTTTTTGAATTCTTCCTTCAACTTCATAAACGAAAGGTCTTGGAAGTGATTTAACATAATCTACAGTCGCTCGAAGATCTTCTGGTCCTACTTCTAAATCAGTAGAACGTTCGCCAATACCATATTTTGTATTTCCGTACATATAGTTGTTTACTACTACTGAATATTCTTTGTTTGGATCAATTTTACTACCGTTTGGTAAAAAGATGTCTACTACTTTTTTAGTCGATGAGTCCCACGTATACTTAAATCCAGCGATATGGAAATCTAAGCCCTTATCGGTAATTTGGTTATTTAATACTGTTTCAATGTCTTGACCGCTAAGCATTACTTTATTTAATACATTTCCAAAAGGCTGAATTGCGAATAAATCACCAAACGTAACTTGACCAGCGTTAAGTTGCGCTCTAACTCCTCCACCGTTCATCATTGCGAAGTCAGCATTCATCGCAGCTTTCATTCCATCTGCAATTAAATTACCTAATGCAAAATCACCATAAGTATCAGAAGATGGATATCCTTTTGGTAAACTTTGCATTGAGTCTCCAACAATTTCAGCTTTAATTGGCATAATTAAATCTTCATATTTTTTCATGATCGCAGAAACTGTCGGGTCTGGTGTATAGTCTTTTTGATAAACTGTTACTACTTCTGCTTGCTTCTTAACAATCTCACCTGTTACTGCATCTAGTTCTAAGTCTACATCTGAAAATGCAGAACCGTACGAATAAGCTTGTACAATTAATTTATTATCTACTTCTTTATTAACAAATACATGATTATGAGCAGCAAAGATTACATCTACTTCATCATCAACTTTTTCAGCAATATCAGTTGCATCAAATAAGTCTGCTTTACCCGTTTGTAGTGTAGGATTATGTGCTAGTACGACAATTGCTTCGATGCCTTGTTTTTTTAGAATTTCCGTATAGTGGTTAATTGCCTCAACCTCATCACGGATTTCAAGCGTTTCGTTTCCTTTTCGAACGATCATTGATGGCGTTTCTTGTGTAACAACACCGATGAAACCAATTTTTTTACCGCCAACTTCTTTGATTGCATATGGTTGTGTGATTAATTGTCCAGTTGAAGTATCGTATGCATTAGCAGCGATTACTGGAAAGTTCATTCCATCATATCCTTTTGTACCCTTTGGATGTTCACCACCATTAATCATACGGTTTAATTCAGCTATACCTTCATCAAATTCATGATTTCCAACTGTACCAACATCAAAGCCTATTGCTTCCATAACTTCTACAGTAGGTTCATCTTGGAACAATGCGGAAATCAGTGGGCTACCACCAATCATGTCACCAGCGTGAACTAGTAATGTATTAGGATTAGTTGCTTCACGTTGTTTCATAGCAGCAGCTGTGTATTCCATGCTTCCTGCTAGTACTTCTTGTCCATTCAGCGTAACTTTTGTGTCTGTATCAAGTTGTCCGTGAAAATCATTTAATCCAAGTAATTGAACTTTAATATTTTCTTTTGGAGCAGTACCTAAATCTATTTTAAAAATGCCAAATCCTGAAAGATCCGTTTTATTTGTAAATGTAATATCACTATTTGGCTTTATAAATTCTTCCGCTCTTGGTGAAGTCGTAAACGTTACATTTACATTTCCGCTAATCGGTGCAATCGACCAGTTATGATCTGCAGTTGGTGTAATTGTTTTTGATTCAGAAATGTAATCCATTAAGATTTGACGATTTTCATCAGCAGAATCTACTACAAGTTCACTACCTTTAACACCTGGGAAATTACCACCACCACCAGCACGATAGTTATTTGTTACAACGATGAATTCCTGATTTAAATCAATTGGTTGTCCATTATAAGTTAAATTTATTACTCGACTTGAATTACTATTAACAAGATTTCCGTTCAAATCATACTTTGCTGGTTTTGTTACATCAATTTGATAGTTCACACCATCAATTACATCAAAGTTATAAACAGGGAAAGCTGGATTTAATAATGCTTGTTCTTCTGCTTTATTAGGATCAATTTGATTGTATTTACCAGCCGTCATTTCAACCCATTCTTTAACAATAGAACCTTTTACTTTAATTGCTTTTAACGTATTATCATAAAGATAAAGGTCGCCTGCACTTCTTATCGTAAGATCGCCTTTTTTAATCTCAGTATATTCAGCTACACCATTGCGGCCAGCTTTGAATGGCGCACCCACTGATAAAATTGGTAATTCTTTATATTCTGGTTTCTTTTCAGCAATATATTTTTCTACAAACCATTTTTGTGCATTTGTAACTACTTGAATCGATGGATCGTCTTGTATCAATGAAAAGTAACTATGAATATCATCAGTAGTTGTTCCAATCGGTGTATTAACATACTTAACTGTTGCATCATGATTTGGTTTAACAGCATTTACGATTTCTTGATCTGGAACTACTGTACTTTCTGTTTTTGTTTTACCAGTAGAAGGATCCTTTACATCTGCCCATATTTCTCTTGTTGAAGACTGGGAATTGATTACTGACCATTTTCCTTTTTCTTTTTTAAGTGTTAGGTCAATTAATCCTAATGAACCACCACCGTATCCCGCTTGAACGGCAGGTACGCCATTAATTGTTCCTTTCGAATTATCAACACCTGGTAATGGCTTTTTATCTGCCCCTAAAAATAATGCATCAAGTGTAGCCTCTGATTTTGCTGGAAATACCTTATGTGTATGAGAAAACGTAATTGCATCAATACCAGGTACTTCACTTAATGAATAAATAACGTCTTCAGTATTTTCTTTATTTGCATTAAATCCTGAATGAGTCATTGCAACAATAACATCTGCACCGTCTTTTCTCATTTCAGGAATGAATTTTTTAGCTGTTTCTACTATATTTTTAGTGATAACTTTTCCATCAAGATTTGCCTTGTCCCACTCATTAATTTGAGGCGGTACAAACCCAATAAAGCCAATTTTAATTTCTTGCTTCTTCCCTTGTTCATCAATCATTTTTTTCTTAATGATTTTATAAGGATTAAATTTGTTCTGATCATTAGTAGGATTTTTATCGTGATCATCTACGTAAACGTTTGCATTAATGTACGGAAAATCAGCATCATTATATGCTTCGTTTAAAAAGTCTAATCCATAGTTAAATTCATGATTACCTAAAGTTGCAATATCATAATCCATTATGTTCATTGCTTTAAATACAGGATGAACTTCTCCTTTTTTTAACGGGTCAATTTTTGCTTCATAAGTACCGAGTGGAGTACCTTGTATTAAATCCCCATTATCGACTAAAACATTATTTTGAACTTCTTTACGAGCTTCCTTTACTAACGTAGCAGTCTTAGCTAATCCCACTTTTTCATATGCTGCATCTTTATAGTAATCATAGTTTAATAAATTTGTATGGATATCTGTCGTTTCCATAATTCGAAAGTTTACTAAATCCTTTTCATCTTTATTCTTTTTAGATGCAAGCACATTTACAGGTTCAGCCTCTTTTGATGTAGCATACGCCGGTGTACTCACAACTGACATACTTAATAAAGATAATGCTAATGAAAATGATATCGCTTTCGAATTTTTACGGTTCTTTCTCCTCATTTATATTCCCCTTAAATACTTTATTAGGATTTGATTAAAAATTATCCCCAAAATTATTATAAAATTAAAATAGGTTAAAATATATTTAATTATACTTAAATAAAGTTAACTATTTCTTAAGGAGAAAATAAATGAATTTAGACCATTTAGCATATATTGTAGATGTTTCGAAAACGAAATCACTATCAATGTCAGCAAAGAACCTACATATTTCTGTTTCCGCAATCTCTCAGGCTATAAATAATTTAGAAGAAGAATTCGGATTTAAAATTTTTACACGTTTACGTAATGGTACAATTCCTACCACTGAAGGTGAAAGATTAATCGAAAAATCCCTCAATGTATTGGAACACGCCGAAAAATTAAAGCAGCTTGCTATCAACCAAAATGCTAGAATGCAAAAAGAAATCAATTTAGCTTCCGTACCTGGATTAATGAACTATCTGATCAAAGTAATTAAATTGATTAAAACGGAAAGTCCAAATACAAAAATAGAGGTTTATGGAAAAAATACGCTAGATATAATAAAAGACGTAAAAGAAAATAAAATTCGTTTCGGTTTGATTTGGATTTATGATGAGTTACTAAAAGCTCACAATGAATTAGTTTTCGATATTTTTCATGAAGTTAATATCAAAGTTTGCGTAAGTAAAAACCACCCTTTAGCGGAATGTAAACAATTAACGATAGAAGATTTATCACACGAAACATTTGTCATACATGAGGAACAATATTTGAAATGGTATTATGATGAATTTTTAAAGAGCAAGACAGACATTTTATTCACAACAAATAATATTGATAGCATTAAAAGCGCAGTCTTAGAAAATATTGCTATAACAATTAGCACAGACTTTGTCGTACAAAATGAGCCTCTTATTAAATCTGGGGAAGGCATTTCAATTGATCTAATTAATCCATATCACCGTCCCTTTTATGTAGGTTGTGTCCGTAAAGAGTATCCACCACTTTCATTAGCTGAAAAAAAATATATTAATGAATTAAAGAAAGAATTTACCTTAAAGAAAATAGGAAATGAATAGGATTGAAAAAGCTGGTCTAAAAGGTAATTTATACCTTTTAGACCAGCCTTTTTAAATAGTCATTTATTTTTTATAATTTTAGATAAAAGTTTTCATAGTTGTAGGCATTAAATATCAATTGCTTATCCACATACTAATTTACAAGAGTAGAGATTCTATCTATTCTTGGTCATAATAGAAGAAATGAAAAGCCTAACTATGATATGACAGTCGGTGCGCACACAAGTATTTAAAATTTCCTATGCATGAACTTCAGAAGAAACAACTCCTATTTCAAGAGCTGACGTTAACCCTTCATACGTAGCTTCTTCAATGGTACGAGGTGCTAAACAATCCCCGATTTGTCGAACAACTGGAGCCATACCTTTCACTTGTTCAAAAAGCTCAAAATTTGGTACTCGTCCCATCGCAAGTACAATTGTATCCCAGTCGTTTATCAGTTCAATCTCATGAGTAAAAAGATTTCTCAATTTGACCTGGTTATTATGAATACCACCAAAATCATAATGCGGACGAACGTCCACCTTTAATTGATAGAGTCTTTTTAGATATTCATTTACTAGATATGAATGTAGTTCTTTTCCAATGTGAACCTTAGCGGAAAACAAGGAAACATCGTGATTTTTCTCTTTCAAATGTATAGCTGCTTCTATTCCTGGCCAATCGCCAATTAAATCAAATACCAATACCCGCTTTCCAATTTGGATAGAGTTTCTACCGAAAATGTCATCAACTGTTATGATTCTCGGGTCATCGATGCCTTCTACATGTGGAAAGTATGGTCTTGATCCTATTGCGCATATAATAACATCTGGTTTTATCTCTGTTATTTTCTCAGGGGTAATTTTCTTTCCAAGCTGGACGTCTATCTTACTTTTTGATAGCTTTCTTTTATAATTGTCTATCATCGTTTCAGCTACTTCATGTCGCATTGGAGCCTTTCTCATTTTTCTCAGTAATCCGCCAATCTCATCACTTTGTTCAACTAATATTACTTCATGTCCTTCACCATCGGCAGTTAATGCAGCATGTAATCCAGCAGGACCTGCACCAATGACAAGTACTTTTTGTTTTACTTTTACACTTTGGACAAGCGGTAATAATTCTTTTTCTTTACCAGCCATCGGATTTTGAACGCATCCAATAGGGAGGCCTTTAGAGTAATGTCCAATGCAAGCTTGAATACAACCTAAACATGCATCAATTGAATGTAAATCCCCTCTCATTGCTTTATTTGGTAATTCAGGATCTACAATTAAAGCTCGAGTCATTCCAACAACATCCGCTTTTCCTGAACCAACAATCCGATCTGCTTCCATAGGGTCTATGATTCTTGAGCCGACAAAAACTGGAACCGCTCCAGCCATCCGAATTTTAAATGAATGTGAAGAATTATAAGCATGTTTGATTGGGGAAGGTGGAACGATATGAGTCGAACCTGCATATGTACTTGAGTCACCAGATGTTACATTTATAAAATCTACTCTAACGTTTTCAACTAAATGCTCGACGATTTTCACCGCATCTGTTACATTCGTGCCATCCATTGTCATTTCATCTGCACTCATTCGAATTCCTACAGTAAAATCTTCACCAACTTTTCCCCAGATTCGTTGTACTATTTCTACTATAAAACGCATTCGATTCTCAAAGGTACCACCGTATTTATCTGTGCGATAGTTCGTATGACTAGACCAAAATTGAGCTGGTAAATAACCATGGGAGCAACAAACTTCTACTCCGTCAAGACCAGCTTTTTTAGCTAATAAAGCTGAATAAGCATATCCTTCTATGACATCTTTAATTTCATCAATGTTCATCGGTCTAGGCATTATTCCAAATCGAAAACTTGGTTCAGAAGACGGTGCCCAAGCAGCATTACGATAATCGCTTGATACGACTTCTCTACCTCCATGAAATAATTGACTAAAAACTTTCGTGCCATATTGATGAAGTTGTTTAGCAATTTCTGCATAAGCTGGTACCACTTTTTCATCAAATCCCGCAATCGTATGTGAAGTCAGCATGCCCGATGAGTGAACCGCAGCCGCTTCAAGAATAATAAGTCCAGCCCCTCCCTTCGCACGGGCAACATGATAGGCAATCATTTCAGGAGTAGGAATGCCATTTTCTACATAATTCGTTTGATGTGCTGTCGATAAAATTCTATTTTTAAGTTCTGTATTTCCAATCGTCACTTTTGAGAATAGGTGTTTAAAGTCAGTCATAATTGAACCACTTCCTTTCTCCTAAAATAAATAATTCGTTATACATTTTCTCAGAAATTAGTAAGCATCTGATCGTTCTTTTCTACTACAAATTTAGGTTTTCTTGTAACTCTACTTACTACTAGCGTTACTGCAAAATTAATAACCATTACAACTAAACCAACATCAATATCTTGTACGACATGAGGAAAAGAGGGAAACAGAGTTGCTAGCGTAGTACCAGTTAAAGTGGAATACGTAACAGCTGCAACACCAATGATGATTCCAGCAGAAGCTCCTTGAACTGTTACTGGATTCTTTTTCCAAAGACTAAAATACAATGCAGGGAACAATTGTGCCATAAAGCTGTACGCCATAATATACAGTGTCATAATCGTATCGCCACCATTTAAGGTGAAATAAAGTGTCACTAGTGCAATAATTGGAACTAGAATCCTAGTTAATTTTATAAGCTGATCATCTGTTGTATTTGGTTTCAAAACCTTGTAAACATTTTTCGATAAGATTGTAGTTGCAGAAGTTAAAACTAACGAACTTGGAATAAGTGCAGCTAAAGCGCCCGATGCACCAATAATTCCTACAAACCAAGGATCAAATGAAATCTTTGCGAGTTTAAATAAAGCTAAATCCACATCTCCACCTTTTAAAGTTGGAGCTTTTAAAATTGCAGCGAATCCAACAAATAGAGAGAAGACAATAATAATTTGATAGATTGGCATAAATGCAGCATTCCATCGAAGAGCTTTTGCACTCTTTGAAGAAAAAACACCCATAAGCATATGAGGAAACATGTAGAAAGAGAGTGCTAGCATGATACTAGTTGTAATAAACCAAGAAACACTTAAACCTTTATCTGGAAATATCAATAAATCAGGTTTAGCAGTTTGGATTGCCTGAAACATCGGCTGAAAACCACCGTAATAATGTACAGGAAAATAGATCCCTAAGAAGATTACAACAAATAAAATCAAAAAGTCTTTAATAACGGCCGTCCAAGCTGAACCATGAATGCCCGAAACCGTTACATAAATTGTGATCGCAAAGACAGCAATCGTAATAGCAATACTTTGAGGGATTTTTCCATATGAAGCCTCAGAAACAATAATACCCAACCCTTTTAACTGCATTGTTAAATATGGAATGATTGAAATAATACTAATAACTGAAACAAGAACACCAAGTGCTGAACTATTATACTTTTTCGTATAAAAATCAGATTGTGATACAACGTTATTTTCTTTTGCATATTTCCAAACAGGAGGTAACAGCCAATAAGCTATAATAAAATAGAAGGCATTAAAAGCATAGACTGCCGGCATTCCAAAAGAATAGGCACTTCCCGATGCCCCCATAAAAGTAAATGTCGTAAACATTTCTCCTGCCAACAATAGAAAAACAAAAAGAGAACCAAAACCTCGTCCACCAATTGACCACTGTTCAAAGGTCATTTCTTTACCCTTACGTGCTTGTAAGCCTAACCAAATTGATAAAGCTAGAAAGCCAAGGATAACAATTAAGGCTGAATTCACTATTGATCGCCCCCTTTATTAGCGGGATCTAGTTTATTCACAATTAATAAAAATATAGCCGTAAGAAAAACCCATAATATCGTCCAAAATAAAACAAACGGCATTCCAAGAACATATGGCTCAACCTTATTAATAACCGAGAGTGAACCAATAGCTGGTATCGCACTTAATACATACAATAATTTTTTCATTTGATACCCTCCTTTTTTAAACGACTAGATTAATAGGTAAAAATATAATTTAAGCGTTTTCAAAAATAAAAAAAGAAAAGCTGAGTATGATTCATTTGAATTTTTTATTATGAATTCGAATACTTAGCTTTTTAAAACACAAATTCCCACTATTTATCTGATTTCAAAAACTGTCTTCTCGAGTAATAATCTTTTTTCTCAAGAAACTAGATTATAAGTCAATTGCTTCTTTAATCAATTCGTGGAAGTGCTGCATCGCGTTCTCAGTTGGAGAATAAATTCCATTTTCAAAAGCTTTAGAATGTAAACCTGTTTGCAACAATTCTACTAAATCAAAATCCTCTTCTCGGACTTGATCAACAAATTTAATCATTTCTTCTTCTTCTTTCGAAATTTCTTCATTCATAAAGAAATAGCGATAGACTGCTAACGTTTGGTTGGCATCAATTGGGATCAATTGTGTTGTCGTCATATTTCCACTTCCAGGGAATACACTCATCATCATATTTGGCCAAATCCAGTAAAAACGAGTTAAGCTGTCATCTTGGTTCTTAACATTTGAACACTGGTAAGAGAATTTATCACAAGGAACGATGCTGTAATTCGATAAATCAAAAGTTTTCGAGAATGAAGGATGTGCCACTGGACAATGATCACACTCTAAGAAATTATCAACTACCGCTTTCCAATTTGCTTTAATCAAACGACGGTTTTCTTTTACTAATTGTAATGAATCCAGGAAAGAATAACGGTTTAGTTCATTTATTAATTCTTCATATTCAACAGAAAAAGCTTTGGCATTTCGATCCAAGTTTACAAATATCATAGAGCGCTGAATTTCTAATTGGACCGACTTTAAGCAGTTATATTCTCCTAAATCAATATTTTTAAAGTTTGGTGCTCTATTTACATGCCCATCTAAATTAAAGGTCCAACCATGATAAATACATTGTAGGATCTTTTTATTACCTGTTTCACTTTGCTCCACCTTTGTACCACGATGTGGGCAAATATTATAAAACGCACGTATTTTACCATCATTAGCATGTGTTACTAAAATAGATTCACCAGCAACCTCAAAAGTAAAAAAATCACCGACGTTTTTAACTTGACTTGTATGACCTACGAAGATCCAATTTTTACTAAAAATCTCTTTTCTTTCTGTATCGAATACCTCTTGGCTGACATATGTTTTATACGGCAATGAAGTTTGTAAAGTATGTGCTGTTTCCTTTGTAGACATAATAATGATTCCTCCCTTGGTTAATGATTTTTTAGATTTCATCTGAAACTGAATCCATCCTTTATTAATTAACTCTTGCAAGATTTATGCCAATTTTGATATAGCTTTACTATAAGGAGATACCACTAATTATCTATTTCCAAATCAAAATAATTATCTTATAATTTACTCAATTCAGTCAATTTTAACTCAACTTGCTATTTTGCGAGATTAGAAAATCTTTTTAGAGGAGGTTACGTTTTGCCAAATACAACAAATGACAAACTAAAACTTGAGTTCAGTAATGAGATCCTACAAAAAATATTGGACAATTCTCCAAATGAATTTTATGTACTTGATAAAGATGCTCGTATCGTGTATATAAACAAGGCTTGTGAAAGACATTATGGTATTAAACTAAAAGACGTCGTCGGAAAATCAAACGATGAATTAATTTCAAAAGAATATTGGAAGCCTCTTATTCTCCCACGTTTATTTAAAGAAAAGAAAACGGTCATAATGAAACAAATCAGTTATGTTGGCAAGGAAATCATCACAACAGCCATCCCTTTATTGAATGATCAGCAGGAAATTGAGCTAATTATCACCACTTCACAAGATGCAAGCTATAAAGATTTATACTTACCCGATGAGCAAGAAATAAATGAAGTAGATCAAGCTGCAATTTATAAAAATAATATTATTACGAATAACAAAGAAATGAGTAATATCGTTAAGATTTGTGAAAAGGTTGCTAAAGTAGATGCAACAGTATTAATTCAAGGAGAATCTGGTACAGGAAAAGGAGTAATCGCAAAATACATACATCAGAAGAGCAATCGAAATAAAGCACCTTTTTTATCTTTAAACTGTGCAACCATTCCGGAAGAACTATTAGAATCAGAGCTTTTCGGATACAAAGATGGAGCGTTTACTGGAGCAACAAAAGGTGGCAAACAAGGACTTTTAGAACTTGCAGACGGAGGAACCGTATTTTTAGATGAGATTGGGGATATATCACCTAAGGTTCAAGCAAAGCTTCTAAAAGTGATTCAAGAATTTGAATTTATGCCTGTTGGAGGCAAACAATCAAAAAAAGTCAATATTCGCATCCTTTCTGCTACGAATCGAAACTTATATGAAATGGTACAGAATAAGGAATTTAGAGAAGACTTATATTATCGCCTACATGTAGTTAATTTAAAAATACCTCCACTACGCGAAAGAAAAGAAGATATCATTCCACTAACCTACCATTTTCTTTCCGAGTTTAATAGAAAACACCAAATGAATACGATCATTTCTGAAGAAGCTTTGAATACTTTTTACAACTATTCATGGCCTGGGAATATTCGACAGTTAGAAAATATGCTTGAAAGCCTAGTCGTAACAAGTGATGGCATTATAAAAGTGCAGGACTTGACTGATCTATTAATTGAAAATAAAAAAGAGAGTCCGGTCAATGAAGAAAAAAGTGATTGCTCGCTTCTATCTTCTCTAGAAGAAGTTGAGAAAAACATAGTAATTAATTCTTATACAAAATTTAGGAATACAAGAAAAGTAGCAGATGATTTAGAAATCAGCCAGTCAAAAGCAGCTAGATTAGTTCGTAAATATTGTAGTGATTTAGACTTTTACAAATAAATGTGAAAATACAAAAATGCCCGGTAAATAGCCGGGTATTTTTGCATTGAAGGTCCATGAATATAATACAGATAGATGCTGAATATAACTTCCTCATAGAGGGGGCATGTGGAAGTATTAAAGCTAAATACTCTAATTTACTTCCTCATAGAGAGATCATGAGGAAGTTAAAAAGCTAAATACTCTAATTTACTTCCTCATAGAGGGGTCATGCGGAAGTATAAAAGATAAATACTCTAATTTACTTCCTCATAGAGGGGGCATGTGGAAGTATTAAAGCTGAATACTCTAATTTACTTCTTCATAGAGGGCTCATGAGGAAGTATAAAAGCTAAATACTCTAATTTACTTCCTCATAGAGGGGTCATGCGGATGTATAAAAGATAAATACTCTAATTTACTTCCTCATAAAGAGTTCATGTGGAAGTATAAAAGCTAAATACTCTAATTTACTTCCTCATAGAGGGGCCATGTGGAAGTATTAAAGCTAAATACTCTAATTTACTTCCTCATAAAGGGTTCATGTGGAAGTATAAAAGCTAAATACTCTAATTTACTTCCTCATAGAGGGTTCATGTGGAAGTATAAAAGCTAAATACTCTAATTTACTTCCTCATAAAGAGTTCATGTGGAAGTATAAAAGCTAAATACTCTAATTTACTTCCTCATAAACGGGGCATGAGGAAGTATAAAAGCTAAATACTCTAATTTACTTCCACATAGAGGGTTCATGTGGAAGTAGATACAAAAAAGGTGCACATAAGTCAATTAACCTGACTTATAGGCAGCCCTTTTATTTTTCAGCCTGACTGATTACAATTGATCCATATAAACCGTTTTAACTTGTGTATAAAAGTCTATTGCTGTCTTACCTTGTTCGCGGGACCCAGTGCTTGAATTTTTGATTCCGCCAAAAGGTACTTGTGGCTCTGATCCTGCTGTTTCATTGTTTACATGCACAAGACCAACTTCAATGTCTTCAACAAAACGCTGTGCAATTGTAAAATTGTTTGTACAAATTGCTGCACTTAATCCATATTCAGTATCATTAGCCATCTCTACTGCTTCCTCATAGTTTTTCACTTTAAAGAGTGCTATTACAGGTCCGAAAATTTCTTCTCTGGCAATACGAGCATCCTGGGAGACGTCTTCAAAGACTGTGGGCTGTACATAGAAACCATTTTTTAGTTCTTCATCCGCAGGAACTTCTCCACCGCATAATAGAGTTGCCTCGTCTTTTCCAGCTTCAATCATGGCAAGTACACCGTCAAGTTGTGATTGAGAAACAGCTGGACCGACAAACGTATCTTCATGAAGTGGATTTCCAACTTTTAATGTTTTTGTACGTTCTACAAGCCTGTCACGGAATTTTTCATAAATAGCTTCTTCCACAATCACCCTACTCGTTGCTGTACACTTTTGACCAGTAGATCTGAAAGCACCGCTCACGGCAATTTCAATTGCTTTTTCTATATCTGCATCAGCAAGTACGATCAGTGGATTCTTCCCACCTAATTCCATTTGTACTTTCTTTCCTTTTGTTGTAGCCTTCTGCTGAATCTGATTACCAACCTGATTAGATCCTGTAAATGAGATTGCTTTTATATAAGGATGTTCTACTAATTCTGTACCAACGACAGAACCTCTACCAAATACACAGTTTACAACCCCTGCTGGAATACCCGCCTCATCAAGCGCTTTTATAACATGGTAAACAGATTTTGGAGTCAAATCCGCTGGTTTAATAACTACCGTATTTCCGTAAACAAGTGCAGGAGCCAATTTCCACACGGGAATTGCAATTGGAAAATTCCATGGAGTAATCAATCCAATTGGCCCAATAGGCGTTCGAGTTGTATATAAAAAGGTATTTGTATTACCTGAAGGAATTACTTCTCCAACTGGCTGCCTCGCTTCACCTGCAAAATATTCAAGGATACTTATTGCACGCTGTGTTTCTCCAATACCCTCAGCAAGTGTTTTCCCTTCTTCTAGTGTTAAATCACGCCCTATTTCATGAACTTTTGCTTTTAATAAATCTGCTGCTTTTTGGAGGTATGAAGCTCGTTGTTGGTATGAAAGTTTCTTCCATGATAAAAAGGCGGTTTTCGCTGCAAGAATAGCTTGTCGTGCATCCTCTTGTGTACTTGAAGGAAATTCTCCTAATGACTCTCCATTATGCGGACTGTAATTTTCCCGATATTCACCTAGCGTAGGCTGTTTCCATTGTCCATTAATATAGTTTTCATAACGCATATCGTTTCCCCCAATTAGATTTTTTTCACTAATTAAATAAAGAGCCTATTATTTACTATAAGATAAATTCATTTTTGACTTATCTTGACCAGCAGATAAAATCTTCGGATTAGTTACAACTTCGATAACAGCTGGACGTCCCGATGATAATGCCCTCTTAAGTGCCGGCGCAAAATCAGTATTTTTTTCGACCTTCTGACCGTATGCTCCAAATAAACTCGCAAGCTCTGCAAAGTTCGGATTAGACAACTCTGTTCCAATTACCCGATCTGGAAAATGCTTTTCTTGATGTGTTCGAATTGTTCCATACATATTGTTGTTTATCACAATCGAAATGACAGGAATGTTGTAACGTACGGCAGTTTCAATTTCCTGAAGCGTCATCATGAAGCCCCCATCTCCTGAGAAGGAAACAACTGTTTTATGCGGCTGAGCGAGTTTTGCACCAATAGCAGCAGGCAATCCATACCCCATCGCTCCAGATGTTGGTCCGACATATGTATTTTCATACTCAAAGCGATAATATCGGGATAGCCACCCAAAGAAGTTCCCTGCATCATTCGTAATAATCGTATCTTTAGGAAGATGCGAGACGATATCATACATAAAACCATCCAGATCTACAAATTCGTCCGTGTAATCTTCCTTCGCCTTTGAAAAGTTCATGTATTCGTTATGAAGCATATCTACTCGCATTTCATCTGAATTTAATGGCGTAGACAAAGCAATTGTTAATGCTTCTACTAAAAAAGCTTTTGCATCAGCTGTAACTGCCAAAGAAGGAGCATAAACTTTTCCGAACACATCCTCTGAAATATCAATGTGAATCAGTTTTCCTTTTCCTGAAAGCAATGAATAATCTTGCGTTCCTACTTGGGAAAATCTTGTACCTAATGCGATCACTAAGTCTGCATTGTCAATCACTTCAAGTAAATACTTTGGTGTTCCAAAGCCAAGCCAGCCTGCGTAACAAGGATGTGAATTTGGAAACGCATCGAAACGACGGAATGCTGTAACGACAGGGATTTGAACTCTTTCAGCAAATTTAACTAATAAAGGGACAGCTTGTGAACGAATGACTCCCCCACCAGCTATAAGAATCGGCCGTTTGGCATTTTGAATCATTTCTACTACTTGCTGAACACTCTCTTTATGTGGACGAGCCGGCTGTGACTGATAGACTGGGATTTCTACCA
The DNA here is from genome assembly GCF_050457485.1 of Gottfriedia acidiceleris. GTDB lineage: Bacteria > Bacillota > Bacilli > Bacillales > Bacillaceae_G > Gottfriedia > Gottfriedia acidiceleris_D. The sequence goes on along the minus strand of NZ_JBCMJM010000007.1, from coordinate 144,534 downwards.
TTTCGGCTGTCTCTTCTAGCATGTCATGAGGTAATGCTACTAACACAGGACCAGGGCGACCTGAACGAGCAATATGAAATGCACGATGTAAAAGCTCTGGAATTCGTTCTACTTGATCAATCTCCACTGTCCATTTGCACAAATGGCTAAACATCCCAACAAGATTGACCTCTTGAAATGCTTCCTTTTCTTTAAAAGGACGCTCTACTTGTCCTATAAGTGCAACTAGCGGGGTGGAATCTTGACTGGCAGTATGAATTCCAATCGCCAAGTTTGAAGCACCAACACCACGAGTTGCCATACACACACCTACTTCACCCGATGCTTTTGCATACCCTTCCGCCATAAATGAGGCTCCACCTTCATGTCGAGCTGATATCAAGCTAATTTCCGGATGTTCATATAGCGCATCCATAACACCTAGATAACTCTCACCAGGTACACAAAAAACTTTATTTACCCCTTCTTTTGCCATAACATTGACTACTGCTTTTCCACCGCTAATTTTCATTACGAAACACTCCCTTCTCCTATGCAATTACATTAGAACACTATCGATCAATCTATTTTCTACTCAAATTTTTTATTAAGATTTAACAGTTTCTACATTAACCTCTTCGAATGGCCAAGCTGGAAGCATTTTTCTTAAAACTTTATCTTCCCTATAACCTAGGTCATATTCAGCCTGCATAATTGTATGAACCTCTCTTGTTCCTTCATAAATGACTGGTGCTTTTGAATTTCTTAAATAACGCTCTACTGGGAATTCATTTGAAAATCCATATGCACCATGAATTTGTACAGCATCATTAGCTGCCTCATTTGCTGCATTACAAGAAATCCATTTTGCTAGTGATGTTTCTCTAGTGTTACGTTTTCCACTATTTTTTAACCAGCCAGCTTTATAGACTAGTAGACGGGAGATTTCAAGATTTGAAGACATTTTAGCGATCATTTGTTGTACTAATTGATGTTTTCCGATTTCTTTTCCAAAGGTTTTTCGCTCATGACAATATTTTACGCTTGCTTCAAGTGATGCTTGAATCAATCCACAAGCACCAGCTGCTACTGTAAATCTTCCATTATCAAGCGCTGACATTGCAATTTTAAACCCTTCACCTTCGAATCCTAATAGGTTCTCAGCTGGTACTCTGACATCATCTAAAAATACTTCCCCAGTGTTTCCAGCTCTAATTCCCATTTTCCCCTTAATTGGTTTTGTAGTAACCCCTTCATAAGTACGTTCTACGATAAAGCAAGAAATTCCGTGATGCTTTAAATCATGATTTGTTTTTGCAAAGATTAAGAAATGATCAGCTACATCACATAAAGAGATCCATGTTTTTGATCCGTTTAAGATATAACTATCACCATCTTTTACTGCTGTTGTCGCCATTGCTACTACATCAGATCCTGCATTTGGCTCTGTTAACCCAAATGCGCCGATTTTCTTCCCTCGCGCTTGAGGAACTAGATACTTTTTCTTTTGTTCTTCAGTTCCCCACTGTAATAATGTCATGCTATTTAATCCCGTATGTACTGAAACAGCCGTACGGAAAGCAGTATCCCCGCGCTCTAGTTCCTCGCATACGATTGCTAAAGTATTATAGTCCATTCCAACTCCACCATATTGTTCTGGAATACATACACCCATTAGTTCCAATTCAGAAAGTCGTTTTAGAATATTTACTTCAAAATGTCCTTTTTCATCCCATTCCTTTATAAATGGTATAATTTCACGATCTACAAACGATCTAACTACCTTTCTTACACTTTTTTGCTCTTCTGTTAATGAAAAATTCATTTTATTTCCTCCTCAAATTGTATTATTTCGTTTCATTTCCTCTATTTCTAATTGTGAATAACCAAGTTTACTCATCACTTCATCAGTATGTTCTCCATGCAATGGAGGATGTCTTACTACTTCAACAGGTGTTTTTGATAATTTTAATGGTGAACCAACTAACTTTAGATCATCTATGAATGGATGATTTACTTCTAGCACCATATCCCTTGATCTAGCTTGTTCAGACTGCAGGGCTTCACTTACTTTATAAATCGGTCCATTTGGAATACCAATTTTATCTAAGAGAACTTTCCACTCATTTTTACTTTTTATTTTTATTTTATTTGAAATTAATTCCTCAATTTCTTTTCTATACTGCAATCGACCAGCATTAGTCCTATATAATTCATCTAATAAATTCGGTTCTTCAATAAGTAACGCAAATCGATTAAACTGATGATCATTACCGACGGCGATCACCATCTCACCATCACTAGCTGAAAAAACTTGATACGGAACAATATTAGGGTGATAATTTCCTAGTCTCTCCGGAATGGCACCACTACATAAATAATTGCTAGCCACATTTACTAAAGCAGCCAATTGAGAGTCAAATAGCGAGATGTCAATTTCTTGTCCTTCCCCTGTACGATTTCGATTTTGTAATGAGGCAAGAATTCCAATACATGTAAATAACCCCGTTAATACGTCTGAAATGGCAACTCCCACTTTTGTTGGTTCGGCATCTTTCTCTCCAGTAATGCTCATTAAACCAGACATCGCCTGAATGATATAATCATATCCAGGAAGTGAAGAGTTAGGTCCTCCGCTACCAAATCCACTAATTGATGCAAGAATAATATCTTCTTTCATCGTCTTCATTTCTTCATAGGAAAAACCTAGTTTTGCTAAAGTTCCAGGTTTAAAGTTTTGGACGACAACATCAGCTTCAGAAATAAGTTTTTTTAAAACCTCTTGCCCCTTATCATCCTTTAAATTTAAAGTAATCCCTTGCTTGTTTCGATTAGCACATAAATAATAAGCACTTTCTCCTTCTACAAATGGTGGCCCCCATCCTCGTGTTTCATCCCCACCACTAATACTTTCAATTTTGATTACCTCAGCCCCAAGATCCCCAAGGATCATCGTACAAAAGGGACCCGCTAGTACTCTAGTTAAATCAATAATTTTGATACCATGTAATGCCCCCGGCAATTTGATCACCTCTTCATTGATTTTCTTTCGCATATTCTAGTTTCCATTGGGCAATTAAAATGGTTACAAATGTATTTTTGTTATTGCGTGTATATAGAAAATTTAAGGTATAAAAGCCCTCCATTTTCGTTATACTCTTTACAATGCAAAACCCATGCCAACTTCGAAATTCCTATTATTATTAAATGTGGGCAGTATTTAAGGATCTAATTAGTGAAAAATGAAATTAAAATCCACTCAAAACCGTCATTTTTAACTCATTCAAAAAATTTGCTACTTGTGAATCTATTAACCTAGTTCATAAATATAAGAGGCTGTCGAAATAGCCTATAAATGATAAAAACCCACAAAGAAATTTGTTTTCTTTGTGGGCTTTAGTATTTTTAATTTCTTTTAACACTCAATATAATCTCTAACTGTAGGCTCAAAAAGTTCGCAAGCAATATCTCTTTGATATCGTTTTTGCTTCTTAGATTCTTTAAATAAGTTAAAGGTATTCTTTCTGCTTAATCTTTCAATATCATCGATAACTGTCTGAGGTTCAGGTTTCACTAATCCAAAAATAACGGCGTCATAAAATCTAATTGCGCCTAAGTTCGCTACAAAATCATTCACCACATCGATTCCTCTTTGTTTGATAATCTGATCTCCCTCAGCCGAGATTGGAATATTTGCAGCCTCTACAATTAAACTCGCCTTTACTTTACTAGCATTTGATACATTAATGACATCCTCTAAAGCTGCCGGAATCAAGATGTCACACTCTACATCAAGCCACTCAGTGTTGCTTCTTACCACATAGTTCGAATCAAAAAACTCCCGATTCATTTCTCCATGTGAATTTTTGTGGTCGATTAACTTCTGTACATCTAACCCCTCTTCACATGTAACTAGTAGATTTGCATCAGAAATGCCGACAATTTTATAACCTAACTGTGATAATTTCAACGCACAACTTGCTCCTACACAACCAAATCCTTGAATAACTACTTTCGCTACTTTATTTTCACCTTTAAATTTCCATGCTTCGTCTGCGCAAAAAGCAACACCGTAGCCTGTTACAGCATCATTTAGAAGGAAACAATCTATTTTAGAAGCTAGCAGATTATTAAAATCTTTTATTCCATTTTGAACACTTACATCTTCCTTCATCGATTTTGTTAAAGGTATTCCTACATTAAATTCATCAAATACTCTTAATACATCCTCATACTTCGTACCTAAATCACTTCCTAAAGATACTCCGGCTTCTACATATGGCATCATCGCAATCAAAAATCTTCTTAATACGTCATACGCATCCGGGGCTTTATAATCATAAGCAATACCAGCTTTACACCCACCTGTAGTGATACTTTCTGAAGCCATATATTTGTAAGCCATTGCCTCTGCCAAACGTTCAACTTCTTCCCTTGTCACTGTTGGATGCATTCTTGTCCCGCCACCAGCATACCCTTTGACAAAGTTATGTACTACTAACCACCCTTTTGCATCTGTTTCACTATCATTCCACTCTACAACTAGGTAAGGTTTTTTCATACTAAATAGCCTCCTTTTAAGATGATCTTTTGCAATAGATTACTTGTGTAAGAATCTTAAGCTGTATGTATAATGGTCAAATACTCTGATGAGTTGGTACATCCCCATGATCCTTCTTAATACCGATCTTTCCTTTATTTTTTCCATGGCGTAAAAAGTAATAAAGATAACTTACACCCATGAAACCTAAACCACCTATTAAGGAAGAACGTTGAGTAGGATCAAAAGCCATAAATACTATGGAAATTCCACATAATACAATACATAGAATAGGTATTAATGGGAACAGTGGAACTTTGTACTTTAATTCCTTAACATTTCCACCATTTTTAATAAATTGTCTTCTAAAATTGTATTGCGACAAGGCAATTGCCATCCAACTGAATGTTCCAGCTAGTCCAGTTACAGAAAGCAGAACGACAAAAACTGTTTGTGCAGATACTACACTTGTAAGTAATGAAATTAGTGCAAAAAGAAGACTAAACAATACTGCATTAAACGGAACACCTCGAGAATTTACTTTACCTAAAGCTGCTGGTGCCATACCACTTTTAGAAAGTGACCAAAGCATACGAGAACATACATATAATCCTGAATTACCTACAGATAGCAACGCCGTTAAAATAACTAGATTCATAATATCAGCTGCATATGGAATACCTACACTATCAAATACTGCAACAAATGGACTTTCTACTACTCCTGCATGCCTCCACGGAATCAAAGCCGCTAATACTAAAATTGCTAATACATAAAAAATTAGGACACGAAAAATGATACTTCGAATTGCTTTAGGAAGAGTCTTTTCTGGTGCTTCACTCTCACCAGCTGCAATTCCAACAACTTCTGCACCCTGAAATGCAAATACTACCGCCATCATAGTTGAAAATATAGCTGAAAACCCATGTGGGAAAAGTCCACCATCTTTTGTAAAATTAGTTAACAAAGGTGCCGAACTACCTTTATGAACAAAACCAAATATGGTTGCTGCTCCAATCAGTATAAAAGCTATCACTGCAAATACTTTAATTCCCGCAAACCAAAATTCTGCCTCAGCGTAACCTTTTACACTAAGTATGTTTAAACCCAACAAAAGAACGATAAACACAAGACACCAGATCCAAACTGCTACATGTGGAAACCACCTTTGCATCAATATTCCAGCTGCAGTGAATTCAAGTCCAACAGTTGTTGCCCAACTAAGCCAATACATCCAGCCAATCGTAAATCCGGTACCAGGACCAATGTACTTCGTAGCATAAGTCTTAAATGAACCTGTAACTGGCATTGTAATTGATAGTTCACCTAAACAAACCATCACAAGGTACATCACCAATCCACCGAATAAATACGCAACAACCGCTCCCCCTGGACCAGCTTGATTAATCGTTAGACCTGAACCTAAAAATAAACCTGTACCGATTACTCCTCCGAGTGAAATCATAAACAAATGCCGACTTTTCATGGAACGTTGTAACTGACCTTTTTCATTAGAAGAATCCATAAATGCCCCACCTTTATTTTAGAATATTCAGAAAAAACAAAGCGAAATAATAGAAAAAGATAAAGCTAATAAAATACTATAAACTTTTTGCTTTTTGTAAACATTTACAATTTCTGATCATCTCAAAAAAATCACCGCAGAAACCGAACATAGTAATAGTTGTACCTACACTTATAAAGTAAAAATGAATAAGAAATTAAACACCTCCTATGTCTGGCCAATTAAAATCGGAAGTAACTACTTCCTCTTCTTAGTATTCATTAAGCAAAATTCATGCCAACAAAAAAACGTGGCTAAACCAAACTATAAGCCATTCCTTAAATCTAAAAACAACTAGTTTATTTTAAAATCTACTCAATTCATTTATTTTAGACTCAATTACTTTTTTTAAAAAGAGACTTTTATCATTAAGATCATACTATTTACTTAAATAATCAATCTTAAACTCTATCCAGTTAGTACAGCAGGATTGCAGAAAATTTTTTTAAAAATTTAGTTACGGGAAAATTTAATGCTTCGGATTTTGGAAAATGGTACATTGAATTACAATAAATGGAAAAGTATAATATGAAACAGAACTCCTTGAGGAATATTGCATTTTAAATTTTATAAATACAAAAAAGCCAAGAAATTGGAGAAAAAATGTGAAAAAGAAATTTTTTATTTCATTTCTTATTGTAAGTATGCTTTTAGGTGGTTGCTCTAACTATAAAGAATTAAATCAAATATCGATTGTGGTTGGAATGGGGATTGATTACTTCCCTAAAGAAAAAAAATATCATGTAATCACTCAAATTTTTAATCCTAGTGCAATTGCGACTACAACACAGTCAGGTTCTCAAAGTGTTCCAGTAATTGCGTTAGATGCAAAAGGTAGAACCATTTCAGAAGCTGTACGAAATGTGTCTAAGAAAGGATCTCGGCAAAATATATATTCTCATGTTGCTCTTGTTATAATAGGAGAAACATTAGCAAAAGAAAACTCATTGAATTATATTTTCGATGTATTTGAAAGAGATTCTAATATTCGTGTAAATATTCCAGTTATTATTGCAAGAAATAAAAGCGTTGATGAAATAATGAATAACATAGCCTCACTAGATAAAATATCTGCTCAATCAATTGTAGGTAAAATTAAAAATACATCAGCCCTTTTAGGTGAAAATCGAGATACATTAATGCGTGAGGCAATTTCTGCAATTTCTAGTAGTGGAAGGGAACCAGTAATAAATGGCGTGAGCTTAGAAAATGAAAGTGAAGCATCACAAACACTTGAAAATGCTAATAAAGTCAATTCTAGTTATGATAAGATAAATGGCACAGGGATTTTCAAAGATGGAAAATTAGTTGGTTGGTTAGATGGACCACCGGCAAAATCAATACAAATTATTGATAATCTGATCAAAGAAACGAATGTCCAAATACCATGTAATAAAAAAGAATATGACTCGATGGAGATTACTCGGGTAAAATCTAAGACGGAAATTAAAATCAAGGGTAATATACCAATTATAAATATAAAAATCGAATCAATTGGCCATATTGACGAGGTATTTTGTAATTCCAATTTTGATAAAGCAAAAACTCTCAATAAATATGAAAAATCAGCTGAAAATGTTATAAAACAATCAATAGAAAAAGGGATTTCTGAAGTAAAAAAACTCGGTGGAGATGCATTTGGATTTGGTGAAAAATTATACATGGTTAACCCAAAAATTTATAAAAAATATGAGGGTAATTGGAATGATACATTTAAAAAGGCAAAAGTTACAGTAAGTGTCGACGTTCAAATTAATAACGTCGGAATGAGAAAGAAACCTTATCCTTATTAGGAAATGTTTGGTATCCACTTTTAAATTTCTCATTGAAACAACAAGACATTAGAGCTAAGTAAAACCCCATTTGGAAACTACAAAAGCCCCCTGTACTATTCGGGGGGCTTTTCAAATTCTTATCATTAAGAAATTTGTAGATATTTCCCGGGAATTTGTAAAAATTTGATATAAAATAAAATCTACTATTCAAAAGTATTATTTTGAAATTAACTGATATCAGTTGATTTTTCATTTTACTAGTAGCTTAGATGAAAAAATCTATTAACGATCGGATATCGCATAGTGATACATCGGTTCTGTTATATGTTACTTTTTTTTGTATCGTATACCAATTTTTACGATTAAAAAGATTTTTGAATTAATTGCAATTTGTATCAGCCAATGGATACGAAACAAAAAGCCGATACATCCTTAAGGAAGTATCGACAAGAAATTACTTATTAAAGTATTCATTTTTAAAAGTTTTAATCAAATTTGTACAAGATTAGCATAAAAAGATTTTAATAGGTCCTTTATTTTCTAAATAAAGAGAAAAGCCATCCCCATTTTTCTCTAGGCTTTTGTATCACAACTTCTAAACGTTTATTGAAATCATCTTGTGATCGCCATTCTATTCTTTGTTCTTCTCGTATGTTTTGTATTTCTTCTTGTAAAAAACCAATTGATTGTTTTTCTTGTTCCAGTAATGTCTCGTATTGGATTCTTTGTTGTTCGGCTAATTTTTCAATTTTCGTATAAGTTTTATTGGATGAATTCCCAATATTTGCACTTATATCATGATGATCTTGTTGAAGCCTGGAAACCGCCGTTTTAAGTTCTGCCATATCATTTTTCAGTTGAACATTCATTTCACGTGCAGCTGCAAGTTCACTGACTAAAAACCTTAAAAACTCTTTTAATTGATTTGGGTCATGTGGTAAATTTTCATATGTATCGGATATCGCAATTTGTGTTTCATCGTAACCTTCTAATCTTTCTTTTTGTTGAAATACGAGGTCTTTTGCAGTATCTTCCAGGGGCTTTTCTGAATCGCGTAACGCTATAAGCACTCTAATATCAGATTGAACAAATATACGACGATCGCCATCTTTCAAGAACTCATATCCATTGCGCTCTAAGATTTGGCCATACTTACGAACAGTAGGTGTTGCAATACCCAGTTCTTCTGCTACTTCCTTGGAAGAAAAAGCTCGTTCATTCGGTTGTATATCACTTCGCATATCGGACCTCCTTTTTAACAAATATGAAGGATTTTTCGGCATATTGCAACATATATCACTTTGATACAAAAAAACAAGTGATGATTTCCTATTTCAATAGTTTTGAGAGTAGCACTCTTACAAAAGCATTTTCCAAAATAAATGTTGGAAACGGAAAAATTTACAGTTTGAACATTTGATTTATGAATTCGTTCTACAAGTAAGTCTTAGAAAAGCAATATGAACGATATATATACAAAACTCTTCTTTATAATCTAGAGCTATTGATCGTGAAATCACCTAAAAAAACCCCTTTTCACAATTAAGTAAAATAGGGGATAAACTCATTATACTAAAATTGACATTAATTAGAGCCTAAAGCACCAACTACCGGATGTGGAACATAAGGCTCTTCCAAATACGCAACTTCTTCAGCCGTTAAATTAACCGACAATGCACCAACAGAATCTTTTAAATGTGAAATTTTAGTAACTCCAATAATTGGTGCTGATACTGGTTCTTTCTGCAGTAACCAAGCAAGAGCAATATTTGATTTTGTTACTCCATGTTTTTCAGCAATCTCTGCAACACGTTCCACAACAAGTCGATCCGTATTTTCAGTTGCACCGTATTTAGATTTTTGAGTTTCATCAGTTTCAGATCTAAGTGTCGTATTTGACCAATCACGTGTCAATCTTCCTGACGCAAGTGGACTATATGGAATGACACCGATTTTTTCTTCTTTACAAAGAGGCAGCATCTCCCTTTCCTCTTCACGGTATATGAGGTTCAGATGGTTTTGCATCGAGACAAATTTGGTCCATCCATTTTTCTCTGCAACATGTAGAGCCTTCAAAAACTGCCATGCATACATAGCGGAAGCACCAATATATCTTACTTTTCCAGCTTTTACTAGATCATGAAGTGCCTCCATTGTTTCTTCGATCGGAGTGTTATAATCCCAACGATGGATTTGGTATAAATCCACATAATCTGTTCCGAGGCGTTTAAGACTTTTATCAATTTCACTCATAATATGCTTTCGGGAAAGTCCTGAACCGTTGGGACCTTTATGCATAGGGAAATAAACCTTCGTAGCAAGTACTATTTCATCTCGATTGCCATAATCTTTTAAAGCTCTACCAACATATTCTTCACTAGTTCCATCTGAGTAGACATTCGCCGTATCAAAAAAATTGATACCTAAGTCTAGTGCTTTTTTAATGATTGTACGGCTACTTTCCTCATCGATTACCCATGGATGAATCCAACGTTTTGCATCTCCAAATCCCATACAACCAAGGCAAAGTCTAGATATTTCTAATCCTGTATTCCCAAGTTTTGTGTATTCCATTTTTTATCCTCACTTTCGGAAATATGTAATCTATTAATCTAAAAAAACTATACCTGGACTACATCACTAAAATTGTGATTGATAATCTCTACTAATTTAAATTCCCTGTTCTCATATTCAAACTTAAGGATGCAACAATTTCCAATTCGATCTTGTTGTACAATCGAACTTCTATGCTCCCAAACCCGCATGAAATTTCGTAAAGCTGCTCCATGTGAAACAGCTAATACCACTTCATTATCTTCTTCCATTATTTTTTGGCATGTAGTAGCCATTCTTTGTTGCAGTTCTTTTTGATCTTCTCCACCAAACTTAACAAAGAAATCACCATAAGGTAGCGGTGGATTTAAATCTTCACTTTCACCTTCAAACGTTCCGAAATTCCATTCTTTTAATCCTTTTAATCTTGTATACGGCAATTCCGTAACGATTTCCAACGTATCACTAGCTCTTTCTGATGTGGAACAATAGGCATGATCAAAAATAACTTTTTGTTCTTTAAAGTACGTTGCAGCGGCCTCTGCTTGTTTAATTCCTAATTCAGTTAGAGGTGAATCACACCAACCTTGAATCTTCCTTCTTTTATTAAATAATGTTTGTCCATGTCTCATTAAATAAAAAGTCTTTTTCATTTGTATCCCCCTTTTGAATCTTAAAAGCAGATTTTAAAAATCAAGTGGTACGAGTTCAATAGACCTTTTTTGGCTCAAAATTACTAACAACTTATAATCTTATATTATCAATATATTATTTTTAATCGTTAGCTTATTCCTCTCAAATAATTGCCTAATACTCTTAGTTCTAGAAAAAGTTTAACAAACTGACCACAAAAAAGCCCAAACCTTTGTTACGTGTAGGTTTGAGCTTTTCTAAATAGATCATTTTGCTGTAGTAGTGTATTTTTCTTCCAAAGTCTTCTTTAAAAATGATGCTAATTCGAGCATTCCGAATTTTCCAGCTTTTTCTTCTGCATCTGAGTTATAGTTCGTATTTGTATTGATATCGTAAGTAAAAATTGTACCTTCAGCATCTCTGATAAATTCGATTCCGGCAACTTGAACATTATTTTTAACTAGAACCTCTTTATATTTATTTATAATTTCGTCCTCAAAGCTTTCAATAATTTGGAACTTAGGCTTCTCTTCTACCTCTTCTCCTACTGGGCAGAATAAATCACCAATTTGGCAAGCATCAGCTGGGCAAAGTTCAAAGCCTTCAGAAGTATCAACTTTAACTGCATAAACAAAGTTTCCTCCTACGAATTCACAACGAGTGATGTAGCTTTCAGGTGATTGGATGTATTCTTGAATAAGTGTAATACCATCGACTGGTTCTTCAAAAGTCGGTCCTTCAACATAAGCTTTTAAAGCATCAACACTATGGAATAGTTGAACCCCTAAGCCTTTACCTGCACGATTATGCTTCGTAATAAATGACTGTCCAGCAAAACGATTAGCTGCCTTAATAATATTTTGTTTTCCAACTGCTGCAATCGTTTTCAGAGTCTTCACACCATATTTGTCTAGCTCTAAATATTGTAAAACTTTACTAACTTCTAATTTCAAGGCATTCGTTCCATTTAACACAGTACGACCATGTGCTTCAAGCCAAGCTAATACTTGCCCAGTAAATTCAGCTGCAAAACGATGATCACGTGTATGAGAAGAAGCACTCATGCGGCTATAAAAGATTCCTTCTGGTGGTACTGTTGATAAATCTACCGTACCTTCATCTAAATGCCATTCCTCATAAGGAACTCCAAGCTCCTCTAATCTTTTTGTTAAATGGATTGTCCACTCACTGTTTTCATGTATTACATATACCTTACTCATTTTTATTTCCCCTTTCTAGCATTTTATTAAACTACGTTTTTGTTCTACTAATGGCATAACCTGCTTGGAAAAGCGCTCCATTTCCTCTAACTGAGGTGAAAATTGTAATAATAATAAGTCTAAGCCAGCTTCTTCATATTGTAAAATTCGATCTGCTATTTTCTCTGGTGTTCCTACTAGATTTGGTCTAAGACCACGGTTTGAAACTGAGTAATCTTGTAATTGAATTTGTTGCTCTAATTGTGATTTTGTCGTGAAGTCTTTAAAGCCAGCATAACCACTTGAATCTTTCACAGTCGTAATTTTTTTAAGCTCAGCCAAAGCCTCTTCTTCTGTATCTCTACAAATAACATAAGCGGCCATACCGAAAGAACTTAATGGTGCATTGCCAGTTTGTTCACGGCGTACCTTCATATCTGTTACTTTCTGATTAATTTCTTCAACTGTTCCGCCGTGCATCACATATGCGTCACATTTTTCAACAATTGTTTGCTTACCTTTTTCACTTTCACCACCTGCATAAAGAATCGGGTTTGGTCTTTGTACAGGTTTTGGAGCAAGCTTCGTATCTTTTAAGTCGTAAAATTTTCCTGAATAATTGAACGTTTCTTCTGTCCATAAGCCTTTTAGAACATCAATAAACTCCTCTGTACGAGCATAACGATCATCATGTTCTGTAAAAATACCGCCATATTGACGAGCTTCCTCTGCCCACCATGCAGAAACAACGTTTAGCGTAAAACGACCGTTACTGATTTGATCAATATTAGCAGCCATTTTTGCTGTTACCGCAGGATTATGAAAACCTGGACGAATCGCGGTCATAATTTCGATTTTTTCCGTCACTGCAGCAAGTGCCGCTGCTGTTGACCAAGCTTCAAGTGAATCATGCTCTGGACCTTTAATATCGTTTAAATATAATTCAGCAATTAAAGTCGTCGAGTATCCCCATTTTTCAGCTGATTGAATGATCTCTTTAGCATATTCAAAAGTTGGTGGCATACTTTCGTCATCCACATTGCGTAACCATCCTCCAAAAATCGGTAACCAAAAACCATATTTCATTTCTATTCTCTCCTTCATCATTAAAATTATCTAGTTTTCGCATTGGTTAAGTTGGGTTTATATTTAATGAAATTCAGTTATGTTATACCTCCTACGTAAATAAATAAGAAAAGAAAAAGCCTCTTTCATTCAGAAAGAGGCATCGGAAACAATTGTTTTCGACTTATCTATCAGAATGATTTCATTCTGCAGGAAGTGGCACCGTTCCTTAATAAGGAGGTTGCCGGACGTCATAGGGCCTGATCCCTCGGTCACTCTCGATAAGTTTGTGTTATGTAATTTCAATAACTGAATCATAAATCCTAGTAAACGGATTGTCAATAAGGGAATTTAAGCGTTTACATTTAGAAAACGCTTTCATTATTGTTATTATTAGAAATAATTAAATTTTACAAAATTTCAAATGGGCAATATTTGATAAAATATGAAAATAACTTTATCCATATTTTTGCCAACAAAAAAATCGACTAATTGTCGATCATGATATTCTTTATCAAAGCAACTATTTATAAATTATTAATCTCATTAGCAGTACGGACTCCTGCTTCTATTGCCCCTTGCATCCAACCAGGAGTAGATGATGCATGGGAGCCGCCAAAATGAATTCTTCCTTCAGGTGAGCTGATATAAGGACCGAGTTCTTTTTGTTGATTTGGTTTATACATAACAAATGCTCCACCTGAGAATGAAAATTGCGTCCAACTTTGGGAATATCCTACTAAAAATTCTTTATAAACTACGTCACCAAAAATGGTTGAAAGATTGGCTAATGCCTTATCAATACGTGTATTATTATTCATATTTTCCCAAATTTGTGCATCGTCTCCCCAAGTGTAACTTGCTATCATTACACCCATTTCTTTTCCAAAATCATGACTAGGTAAATATGAACTCTTAATTGGTAAATCAGTTACTATTTTCCCACCAAACAAACCATACTTTTCCCAAAATCTCGTTCTGAACTGTATGGCAATTTTTGTTGAATCTGCATAATGTAATTCTCTTATCACTTTCCATTTTTTATAAGAAATAGACTCAAATGGAAGAAGATCTACAAAATTAAATAAAGAATAAGGGATTGTTGAAATAACATAATCACATTTATTAATATAATATTATTGATACTTTTTTTAAAAAATAAAAAGTAAATGCGCTATCTCAGGCAAATCTCTAAATAAAATAATCGTAAGGAGTGGGCTGTTTAAAACACTAAGTCCTTCTTGATATTGGGGCATGGTAAAAGATTGCTCCTATAGTTTACTAACTTCATAACAGCTTAAAGCATTATATTGAAAAAAGTACATTACTCCGAATATGGAATAATGTACTTTTTTTCAATATCTGGCATTTCTATTGGTAGTTACCAATCAATCCTTATCCCATCTCTAAAAAATCCTCCGTTAGGTCCTTCACTTCCAATTGTTGCTAACCAAATAATAGACTTAGCAGCTTGCTCAGGAGTTCTTGGGGCAGATGGTCCACCCATGTCAGTGCTTACCCATCCCGGATCGACGGCATTTATTTTGATATCTCCTTTGCTTTCTGCAGCTAGCAATCTGGTCAATCCATTTAGAGCAAGTTTAGATAGCTTATAAGCTCCTACTTTTGGATATGCCATTTCACTCATCTCTCCATATTCTGAAGAACCATTAATAATTCTCCCATAACCTTGTTGTTCCATAATAGGAATAAATGTACGAATCACATGGTATGCCCCGAAAAAGTTGGTTTTCATCGTTTTCTCGAGAATTGTAGGTTCCATTTTTAATAAGTCTTCATCTTCATGAAAAATCACGCCAGCATTATTAATCAATACATCTAATCTTCCATACATTTTATTAACAATTCCGGCAGTGTTATTGATACTTTCTTGATTGTTTACATCCATTTCTATAAAGGAAACGTCTAGATTGAAATCATTAAATTTCTGAGTTACCCTATGCCCCTTTTCTGGATCACGACTTGTTAAAATCACTTTAAAACCATTCAAAGACAATTGTTTGACTAACTCATATCCAATACCTCGATTTCCGCCAGTTACAAGTGCAATTCTTTTTTCATGTAACATATTTGCGCCTCCTTATATCGTTACTTAATTTTTTACTCATTAAAAAGGTAGTCTCCCTTATAAGGAGAGTTGTTTAGTTGAATTATATAAATAATTTCTAAATAGAATACTTACCAAACCAAGTATCAATGATAAAATTCCCACTAATATGACATATCGTGTACCTAACTCAGTTATTAATGCCCCACCAACAGCTGCACCGATTGTTGTTCCTATGTTACAAGCAGACAAAAATAAACCGTTAGCAAAATCTGGGGCCTCGGGTGCTGATGATGTAATCCAATATTGGTTGATATTACCTCCAATACCTGCAAGAATCCCCCATGCTAATGTGATAAACAAAACAGATACTGTAAAACCACCTGTAAAGAATAAAATGATATAAATGATCGCTAATATAAATGGATAGATGAATACCGTTTTATTCGCATTTTTCGTAAGTAATTTCCCTGCTACTACGTTACCTATAATATTAGCACTACCAAATATGAAAAATATTAAACTTATAAGTTTCGGAGACATATTCGTAACTGTTTTTAAATACTCAGCAAAATAACTATATACTCCAAATACCGCTGAATTTAATAAAATAACCCCCACGATTGAAAGCAAAGTAATCGATTTTTTTAAGACGCTTAATTGCTTTCCATATGAAAGTCTTTCCTTTACAGGCATCGGCGGTACAAAGAGCAATGTAGCAAAGAAGACAATAGTATTAACAATAGCAAAGAACGCCATTGCTAATTGCAAATTAACTGCACTTGCAATAAAACTTACGATTGGTACACCAACAACCATACCTGCAGAAACTCCTATAAATACTTTAGAGACAGCTTTTGTAGCTTCATTTTTACTTACTGAAGCAGCAGCTACTGTAAAAGCTAAAGAACAATAGATGGGATGAAAAAATGCTGGAATGATACGAGCTAGCAATAGAATGTTAAAATTACTTGTAAATATTGAAACCATATTCCCTACTAAGAAAATACCAAGAACAAGTAACATCACTTTCTTGCGATCGATCCCCGAAAATAATAACGGCAATGTTGGTCCAGCTAATGCAACAGCAAATGCAAATAAACTCACTAACAACCCTGCTTGTGATACACTAACATCATATTGCGCTGCAATGTCTGGTAATATCCCTATAACCCCCATTTCAGTGTTTAAAATGCCGAAAACACCAAACGATAGTATAAATATAAGTAAGTAATTATTTCTCACTCTAATCCCCCTTATTAAATAATCTTGTTGAATTTAAAATCCACCCGAAAGAATATCGAGAGTGTATACATATTTAGATTTTAAAAGTTACAAATCCACTTGTTTAGTTTGGCAAATGATTGCCAATTCATCTTACTATTTGATTTCACACTTTGTAATCTATTCTACTGCACACTTTTGATATAGCAATTACTTATATCTTATAACCAGATATGCTTGATAGGCATAGTTATTTTATATATACTGAAATCACTAAGGGGGAGTGATGTATGGAAATTAGAGTATTGCGATATTTTCTTACTGTAGCAAGAGAAGGAAGTATTACGGGCGCTGCTAATTTTTTGCATATTACACAGCCTACTTTGTCCAGACAGTTAAAAGATCTTGAACAAGAGTTAGGTAAAAAACTATTTATTCGCAGTAGTCACAGTATCATTCTGACAGAAGAAGGAATAATTTTGAGAAAAAGAGCAGAAGAAATCGTTGATATGGTTGATAAATTAGAGGATGAATTTAGCTCAATGGAGGAAACCATTAGTGGTGATGTACACATAGGTGGTGGAGAAACAGAAGCCATGAAACAGATTGCTCGAGTAATAAAAAATCTACAGTTAAGCTATCCAGGAATACGCTATCACCTATACAGTGGTAACGAAGACGATGTGACTGAACGGCTAGACAAAGGGTTACTTGATTTTGGGATTCTAATTCAACCCGCTGATTTATCAAAATACAATTATATAAATATCCCCGCTAAGGATGTTTGGGGCGTAGTAATGAGAAAAGACAGCCCGCTTGCCTTAAAAAATACGATTCAAGCAGTGGATTTATTAAATATTCCCTTAATCTGTTCAAGACAAGCAATTAAAAAGACATTTTCTAAAAATGAATTTGCGGACTGGTTTCGTGAAGAATTTGATAGACTAAACTTCGTGACTACATACAACCTTGCTTACAATGCAGCGATTATGGTAGAAGAGGGCATTGGTTATGCTATAGTACTTGATAAAATCGTGAATACATCTAGTGATAGTAACCTTTGTTTTCGACCGCTAGAGCCAAGGCTCGAATCAGGTTTAAATATCGTTTGGAAAAGGCATCAGGTTTTTTCGGCTGCTGCTGATTTGTTTTTAAGAAAAATCCAAGAGGAATTTTTAAAATCTTCAAATGTTCTACAAAATTAATAGCCACCAATATACACACATGTCATGTATATTGGTGGCTTCTTTTTG
This sequence comes from Gottfriedia acidiceleris, assembly GCF_050457485.1. Classification (GTDB taxonomy): domain Bacteria; phylum Bacillota; class Bacilli; order Bacillales; family Bacillaceae_G; genus Gottfriedia; species Gottfriedia acidiceleris_D. The sequence goes on along the minus strand of NZ_JBCMJM010000007.1, from coordinate 126,681 downwards.
TTACTTAGTAATACTAGTCCCGATTTTACTTTTAAAAATATTTTCTGTTCCTGCTTCCAAAGCCGTCTTATAATATGAACATTTATGCTCGATGAGTACCATTGTTTTTTTCAGTTCTTCCATCTGTGCTTCCACAATAGCTTTTCTTTCCATAAACATGTCATATCTTTGTCGTATTGTTGAGTCCCCCTCAGAACACCATTCAATGAAATTTTTAATTTCCTTAATAGGCATCCCAGTCGATTTCAGGCATTCAATTATTTTTAATGCTTCTATATCGGATTCTTTAAACACTCGTATTCCACTGGTTGTACGTTCTACAAAAGGTATAAGTCCTTCTTTGTCATAGTATCGCAAAGCATATACTGTAAGATTCAATTCTTTTGCTACTTCGCCGATTGAATATGTCTTCAATATTAATCTCCCTTTCATTAAGGCTTAGACCTCGAGTTAACTCTATTTTTATGAATGGATTTTATCATGTTATTTTTTTTATGTCACATATAAAGAAAGCAAGGTATTGGATCATTTTTAATCGAGATAAAAATCTAATGCAAAAAAGTCATAGTCTATTTTTGTATGTCGTGAAATTTTTTAAAAAAATATAATTTAATCACTTGACCTAGAGTTAACTAGAGGGAATATCATGATGGTGCGAGAGAAAAAAGTTAGTGTAAAAATGAATTCAGAGTTAAACCTGGGTAATTTTTTTGTTCTCTTAAAAATATTTGTTTGGAGGTTTTATAAATGATAACTGCAAAAGCACGAGCTGTTGATGGTCCTGACAAAGCCTTTCGAGTTGCTGAAATTAAACGACGTGATCTTGATTTAAAAGATGTTCTGATTGAAATTAAATATGCAGGAATTTGCCATTCTGACATACATACTGCACATGGAGAATGGGGACATGTGCACTACCCACTTGTACCGGGCCATGAGATTGCCGGAGTAATTACAGATGTAGGAGCAGATGTCACGAAATATAAAGTTGGTGACAGAGTTGGAGTCGGATGTATGGTAGACTCATGCGGCGATTGTGAGAATTGTCGTAAAGGCGAAGAACAGTACTGTCTCAAAGGAAATATCCCTACTTATGCTGGTGTTGATAAATATGGCGAGCCAACTCAGGGAGGCTACTCAACCCACATCGTTGTAACGGAGGATTTTGTAGTTAAAATACCTGATAACATTGAACTTGATGTTGCAGCGCCACTACTTTGTGCAGGTATAACTACATATTCTCCATTAAACCATTGGGGAGCAGGACCAGGTAAAAAAGTAGCTGTTATTGGTTTAGGCGGTCTTGGTCATATGGCAGTCAAAATTGCAAATGCAATGGGTGCAGAAGTTACCGTTCTGTCACAAACATTGAACAAAAAAGACGATGGCCTACAATTTGGCGCAAGCGACTACTATGCTACAAACGATACAGAAACATTTGATAAACTTGATGGAACTTTCGACCTAATTATTAACACTGTAAGTGCAAAGATTAATTTGGATGCCTATTTAAGATTACTCACTCTTGATGGCACGCTAGTAAATGTCGGTGCTCCAGCAGAGCCGTTGTCACTAAGTGTTTTTTCACTTATAGGTCATCGTCGCTCATTTGCAGGTTCAATGATTGGAGGAATTCGTGAGACTCAGGAGATGTTAGATTTCTGTGGGGAACATAATATTGTACCTACTATTGAAGTTATTTCTGCCGATCAAATTGACGAAGCATACAAGCGAGTTTTAGCTTCAGATGTGAAATATCGATTCGTTATCGACACTAGCACTATGTGAGTTGTGCAATTTAATTTTTTCTTTAGATGTCCCAAAAGCATTCCTTTTGTGGCATCTTTTTAATATGTAATGCCCCGTAACGATCTGGACCTATATTGTCTATTAATAAAGCCTTTAATAAAGCCTAACTGTTCAAGTTGTTAAAAATAAAGTTATAGGAGGAAATAATAATGATAAAACATTAAGAAGTTAAGAATGGTGTCATATTCCCAGTTGGCGAAAAAAATGAAGCATTCGCACAATTTTTTGTAGGACAAAGCTATCTTAAAACCTTAATTGCCGATCCTAAAGTGAATGTTGGTGTTGGGAACGTGACATTTGAACCTGGTTGTAGAAATAATTGGCATATCCATCATGATGAATTTCAAATTTTATTAGTATCCGGCGGAGAAGGTTGGTACCAAGAAGAAGGTAAATCTGCTCAATTCTTAAAGGCTGGTGATGTGATTGTTACCCACGATGGTGTGAAACACTGGCATGGTGCTGCGAAGGATAGTTGGTTTGAACACATTGCAATAACTGCAGGGACACCAGAGTGGTTGGAACCTGTTTCAGACGAAGAATATGAAAATTTAACTAAATAAATTTTAAAAATACTACTATAAAAAAAAAGATTTTAGAAAAGTGGAAAAATACCACCTTTTCTAAAATCTAAATGGACATGGGAGAACCCATGTCCATTTTAATTATTATTAAATTTAAAGCATTATATTATTGGCGAACTGTTACCGTTTTAGGTAGTGTTGTTACTTTAAAACCGTCCTTTGTAACAGCATCAGCTGTGACATAGTACGTTCCATTTGGAAGCTCCGCTTTAGGTGTCCAGTTTTGTCTTATTTGATGTGCATTTTTCACTTCGATCGTATCAACAATATTTCCAGCTGCATCTTTGATTTTAATATTCCAATCTACTCTCGAATAAGCAAAGGCTGTGATTCTTGCCGGATTGTTTTGGTTTACGTTAGTAGATGGACTTACATTGATTGTCTGTACGACCATAGTTGGTTTAATATAGCTTGGATCTCCCCAAACCTTGTACGATTGATTACCAGCAAAATCGACAGCTAACACAACAATACTTTTTGGTTCAGCATTTACAAGGAATGATTTTTGTTCAACACCTAATGAATATTGTACTCCATTCACCCATACGATGGCAGAATGAAAATCACTTGCATTATCTTCGGCATTGAAGGAAATTTCATATTTGCCATTTTTTGGTGTTGAAATAATATCTGAAACTGTAGGTGAGACCGAATCCACAGTAATTGGCATTTTAACGATTTGTGGTCTAGCGCCTGGATAGCTTAATGTCGTTTTAACTACATATTGGTACACACCGTCCTGTACATACTGTCCGGATTCATCCTTCATATCCCATTGATAGCCTCTGTATGACATGCTATTTGCCATGACACTCTTTCTGAATTTCCATCCAGGATTTTCACTATAGTCACCTAAATATTTAATTAAATTTCCAGATGCATCTTCAATATACATATCGGCTTTTTGTAAATTACGTAAAACAGTAAACGTAGAATAGATACCAGATAAAAAGTAATTTGGAGAATAAGCAATACGGTTCGTATGGTATTTACCTGTTAATGGGTCATATCCTAATGGATAGTTTTCTGAGTTATCATCCCAAAGAGCTGTATATCCTAGGAATCGATCTTTCTCCCATGCTGGAGCATCTAAATTACGTAGCTCATCCCATTTTCCATAGAAGCCCATGTAAGGGACAGATAAAGGTACTGCTTTATCTTGAGATTTTTCTACAGGTACTAGACGGACAAATCCTTCTACAAAAATATTTTTCTTCAAATCTTCTGGTAATGATATATTTACTGTCAGCATTTTGTTTTGACCTGGTTTAATCTTTAACGAAGCTCCATCTGCATTCGTTACTTTTTGATCATTTACATACACTTCTGCACCGTTAATATGCTCACTAGAAAGTGTTAAATATTCTTTTGGATCTAGTGTACCATCTGCATCTATATCAAATTCCTTTGTTGTTGTTTTATCTTTTAGTACATCTACATAAACTTTGTATTCAATATCTTCACTATTATTTTTACCCTTAGGAGTTTCAAATGCTTCTACGTTTAATTTAAAGCTTGTTGTTTGACCGATTTCCTTTAACGCAACTGCTCCTGCTTGTTCTAATGGCGTATCTCTTCTTGATACAACAACTGGTGTATTGATCGCATTTTGAATTTGCATTAATCCCGACCCTTGAATTCTTGGTGAGTAAGGAGCTTCTCCATTAGTTCGTGGATCCATGACAACCTTCGCTGTATTCATTAATGCAAGCTTTGCTTTTAAAGCAGTCTCTTTTGAATGTGATAAACCTTTTTCGTAAAGAGCCTGTAATAATAATGCTGAACCACCAGCAACATGAGGAGTTGCCATAGACGTACCGCTTAAAACTTGATAATCATTTCCAGGAACCGTTGAATAAATCATTCCACCTGGTGCTGATAGCTCTGGTTTAAAGTCTAGTGTAGTAGGAGAACCTACTGATGAGAAATAAGACATTGTATTTTTAGCAGGGTTATCGACATAAGCCCCGTTTGATAAGTGCATAGAAACCCTTTGTCCACTTGACAGTTTTTGGATTAATTCTTCACCAATTGCTTTACTTGTTGTCGCAGAAAGTGTTGTTGCACTTAATTTTATATAAGCATAATCTGGTGTATTAGTTGGTGGAATAAAAATGATTCCCTTTGCTCCGTTACGTGCTGCTTCAGTTTGAATTGAACTATGAGTACTATATGTGTTTAATAGTTTCACTACTGCGATATAGTTCGTTTTACCGACAGGAAAGTCTGTCTTATATTTACCTTCGTTTACATAAACTAAATCATAATCAGTATTTGGTGATAATGCCTTAGAAAGCTTAAAATTAGCCCCTACTTGCGTTTGATCTTGGAACGGTAAAGTAAAACCTGTTGCATCAGCTAATGTATTTAAATGCATGTTTGTATTTTCGTAAGATGCCACTGAAATGGCATATGGGCTAACCCCCGGTTCGCCAACTGCTCCAATATCAGGATTTTCTGCATAAGGTAATAAAGAAGAAAATGTAACAGCGTTCTTTGTACTGTAAGCAGCGTTACCAGCCGCCGCTACTACAAGTGTACCTTGCTCAGTTGCTTCTCGTATCACTTTCTGAGTTGGATCATCCGCTTCACCTACATAGCCTGCATCTGTTCCTAAACTCAAGTTGATTACATCAGCACCCATTGAAATTGCATGTTCAATACCAGCGATAATATCATCTTCTTGGGCACCACCACCCTTGTCGGAGAATACCTTCTCTGCTAATAATTGTACACCCGGTGCAATTCCTTGGACTCCATTATTTGCTTCGTCTCCATTTGCTCCAACTGTCCCAGCTACGTGAGTTCCGTGTGGACTACCAGTGCTTGCAGGAATAGGGTTATTATCATTGTCCGCCCAATCATATCCAGATGGAACCTTATCAGAATACCAAATGTCATTTACCTCTGTTCCATCCAATTGAGTTTGGATGCCAAATTGCGTCAGCTTAGCTTTTCCTTTTGCATATTCCGGTAGATTAAAATCTTTATGTGTATAATCAAGTCCTGTATCAACAACAGCTACAAGTAATCCTTCTCCTTTATAGCCATATTGATTCCATACTTTTTGTGCTTGTACTAATTCTTTACTTGTTCCCATCGTTGGCTGGAATGTTCTTGCAACGTGTACATTCGTAACGCCCGGAATCGATTTGATTTCATCTAAATTTTGATACTCGGTTTCTACGCTAAATCCGTTAAATCCTTTAAAAAAGCGATGCTTAACTTTAATATCAGCATTCTCGTTTGAATTTTTTGATTTATTGATATGATAAATTACCTTGTCTTGCTTTTGCTTAAATAATTCTTTTTTATTTTTTTCAGTTATTTCAGTATCAGTTGGTTCCTCGATCTCTACAATTAAACGAACAACATCAGTTGGTTTATGCTGAGTAACTGAACTTTCGTAATTGACATTTTTATATGGAGATCCCTCTACTTCATTCTCTACCTTATCTCTATTAAAAAGTGTTTGTACTTGTTCAACGATCTCTTCCACTGATTGAGTATTTAGTGAAATGTCATTTGCATCTGCCAAAGCTGTTAGTGACGAAAACATTAATGAAGTTACAGCAGCTGTTGTCATTACTCTAAAAGCCGTCAATTTTCCTCTTTTCATGAAAACCTCTCCTTACATTCCTTTAAATAAAAACAGAAATATGAATAAATCTTTAACCACTAAGATGAAGAGATTTGTAGTAATCTATATTCGTATTTAGAGATAACATCCCATTATCTAGTTGTAGAATACTAACTTCATAACATAGTGAGAAAATATTAATATTTCAAAAAAAATAGTACATTAGATATATATGAATGTAAATTGGGGGAATTTAATAGATTAAATTAAGGAATGGTTAAGAAAATTGTATAATTTTAACATTTTGTGGTGTTTTTTATCAAAAAAACGAGGAATTTGACGTTTTTTTACACTTTATAAACATAGAGTTTTATTATAGCGAAAAAATTAATAGAAAAATCTCACTCTAAATTCAGCCTAATGACCTTTTTTATAAGTGTGAGCAAAAACAACAACTACTGGAAAAGACTCATTTTAAATAAATATAACTAGATTCCACTTAAATTTTAGTTGCAAATTATTTACCTTATTATATTGAGATAAATTTAAATAACAAAAAATGATACATTAATATTTGATTTAAAGTAAATTGGGGAAATTTCAATACACCTCATTAAAAACACATTAAAAACATTGTCATATTATTAAATTCAAGACTATTTTCATCAAAAAAACATGGGCTATATAAGAATTTTTTAATCTTTGATAAAAATTCTGAAGTGGCAAAACACCATCTTCTTAGCATATTTGATTCCCCCCTACCCTGTCATTTCTAGAATATAAGTTATATTCAATGTCTTGGAATTCCCACTACCTAATAATCCCCATTTAATCTAAATATTGAGTTTACTAGACTTTAATATTCAGTTGATAAGATTGGTTTAGCAACTAATAAGGAGGCATTATAAATGAATGTGCCTGCAATATTTATTGCTATGGACGGAACATTACTAAAAGCTTCAAACATTATATCCGTCGAAATAAAGAAGCCATTTATATGCTTCATTAATCAGGGTGTCAAGTTCTTTCTAGCCACTGATCGACATTATGAAGTAACCGCTCCCTATCATAAAGAACTTGGATTAGAAACTTCAGTGATTTGTTTAAACGGTTCCACTTTTCATGATGGAGAAACTGGAAAAATTACTCAAATGAAAACAGTCGGACTGAACGAAGAACTACTCCACCATCATACAGCTGAAAATCCTTGTAATGTTATTATTCATACAGCAAATGGGATTTATTGTAAGGAAACAAATGAAGAAATTGATTACTGGAGAAAAGTTGGGCAAATTCCACCAAAGTATATTGGAGATTTAAGACAGGCATATTATCAAGAAGTTCTTAAATATAGTGTTCGAATAGCAGCTACAAGTTCTGAATTATCTGCTTTGTTTAAAAATGAAGCAGAAGTCATCATTTGGGATGACGGTTTTGAAATGGTTGCTCCTAATGTTTCAAAATGGTCTGCAATTAAAAACTTACTTCATACACTTCGAATTAGTCCTAGTGAAGTCGTAGCGATCGGTGACGGACCGAATGATATTGAGATGATCCGTATGGTGTGGCTATGAGGAACGCTAACAAAGAAGTTAAAGATGTAGCTGATTTTGTTACCAGGCATCACGAAAATGATGGTTTAGCTGATTTTATAGAACGCTGTCTTCTTAAATCTAATAATCCATTTGCAATTTAGATTCTGGAAAATAGAATTTTAAAAAAAAGAAAAAACTCAAACTCTATTTATTAGGTTTTGAGTTTTTTGTATATGATATTTTGATTTGAAATAAAAAATACAGACTAAAAAGATATCTTCAGTCTGTACATAGCTAATTTATTTCATTCGTTTTTTATATACCTTCATCGAAATTACATAAAACAATATCCCAATTCCAACTAACCAGAACACTGCTGTTAAAATCGCACTATAGTCCGGTTGCCCAGCTAAAAGGGAACGCACACTTTCGGCAATTGGTGTCATTGGCTGATTTTCGGCAAAAGCTCGAAGCTTGCTACCCATATTATTTGTTGGAACAAAGGCAGAACTTACAAACATTAAGCCCATAAGTAGATAAGAGAACACGCTCGCACCTTCATACGATTTTGACATTAGTCCGCATGCTACTGCAATCCAAGTGAAAGAAAAAACCGTGAGCAGGATCATACCAACTGCTAATAGCCATTCAACAAAATTAGCATGAGGACGGAATCCCATGATAAATGAAATGAGAATCACCGCCGCAACCGATAATAAATTTAATAGCAATGTTGAGATGACATGCCCTCCCAAAATTGATGATTTGGCAATTGGCATTGAATGGAATCGATCAAATATTCCTCTAGTCATGTCAGTATTCACTCGAACCGCTGTATAGGATATCCCCATGCCAATACACATAAGCAACACACCTGGAACGATAAAATTCACATAATCTACTTTATCCATCGTCATGGCACTACCGAAAATATAGACAAAAGCAAGCATAAGCATGATCGGCATAAGAATTGTTGTGATAATTGTATCAATACTTCTAAGTGAATGCTTGATTACCCGACTACTCATTGTAATAGTATCACTGAAAAAATGGTTTCCACTCATTATTTTTCTCCCTTCTTTCCGGTAACAGCCAGGAAAATTTCCTCAAGGTTCGGCTGTTTTTCCACGTATTCCACTTTTTTAGGTGGAAGGATCGCTTTTAATTCATCCAATGTTCCTTGAACAAGAATCTTTCCTTCATGTAAAATCGCAATTCTGTCAGCTAGTTGTTCGGCTTCTTCTAAATACTGGGTAGTGAGAAAAACGGTAATACCAGCTTTCTCCATATCACGAATCACTTCCCACAAAGCTAACCGAGCTTCCGGGTCAAGTCCAACAGAAGGCTCATCAAGAAAAACAAGTTCAGGTGACCCGAGTACTGTCATTGCTAAATCCAAGCGTCGTTTCATACCGCCTGAATAAGTAGCAAGAGCTCGATCACCAGCTTCGATTAAATCAAAGCGGCGTAAACTTTCCTCCACAGCTTCTTTCCGATTAGGCAAGTGGCGAAGTTTTGCTACTAGTTCGAGATTTTCGCGCCCTGTCAAAATATCGTCTACTGCAACGTTTTGTCCGGTTAGACTGATTTTCTCACGTACTTGTTGTGGGTTCGTTTGAAGGTTGACATTACAAACTTCAATTTCCCCTTTATCTGATTGCAGTAAAGTAGTTAAAATTTTAATAATAGTTGTTTTACCAGCACCATTTGACCCCAGTAAAGCGAAGACACTTCCTTTCTTTACTTCAAATTCCACGCCTTTTAATACTGGGACATTTTTGTATGATTTTTCAAGCCCTTTCACTGAAATTGCTGTATTGCTCATAATTGTTTCCCTCCCATATATATGGTTGAAGGCGCGTGTTCATAGAAAAGTAGCGCCCGCAACTAGGTTTATCTATATTGACTGACTATTAAACAGTTATCCTACTTATTTGTTCAAAATCTAACTGAATAGCTCGTTTTCCAAAAAGCTATTCAATTAGGGTGTTCAATACTTATTTTTTCTTACCCACACGATCTAAAATGCTTTTATTCAAATTATCTCGTAACTTATCATCCCATCTTTTCGCTTGGTCGGTAAGTCCATTAGCGAATGATGTCAAGTCTTCACCTGTCACTTCCAATACGTCTTTGCCATCTGCCGCACCTTCTTCAAACAAATCAATGAGATCGTACTGGATTCTCAGCATATCCATGCCGCTTCCAGAGGCGAAACTCCACATATAGTTGCAGATTTTTTTATAAGCCTCTGGGTAGTCGCCTGGCAAAGCCTCCACACGCGCCATCATTTCTCTGTATTCTTTTTTATCATCAAGTATCTTTTTAATGAAATTTATCATGATATATAACCCCCTAGTTTATTTTTTATTCGTCCATATTTTTACTTGCTGTTCAACTCTACTCTCAATTTCTTTTTTCAACTCTACTTGACCTCCTATTATACTCGCCGATTCTCCATCGAGTTTTGAGGCAGCCATCAATTCGTCGGCAAATGCCGCCACGTCCTCACCAGTAACATCTAGCACATGCATGCCTTCTGCTGAACTAGCTTCAAACAGTTCATACAAATTGATAATTTCTTCACCAAATCCATATCCGAAATTCCACATGTACTTTTGAATCTTTTTAAACACAAAGGCGTAATCTTTCGGTAGGGAATTTACTTTTTTCATAAATGCTTTATATTCCTTCTTGCTTTCTAAATCACCAATAATTAACTCTATAAATTTCTTCATATTATTTCTCCCCCTTTAAGCTATTAATTTTTGTTGATACAAAATTCCACTTTTTCCAAAATTGTTGTAATTCTTCATGTCCAGCTTCGTTTAAAGAATAAAACTTACGAGGTGGACCCATTTCAGAGCGTTTTTTCTCAATATTTACTAACTCTTTCTTTTCCAGCCTTACCAAAATGGTGTAGACAGTACCTTCGACAACCTCTGTAAATCCAAGATCATTAAGACGGCGAGTAATCTCATAGCCGTAAATATCACCTCGACTAATGATTTCCAACACACAACCTTCCAAAGAACCTTTAAGCATTTCAGTTAAATTTTCCATAACATACACCTCCTTTTTTTGGGTTAAATTAGTTAAGGTCTAATAGTAATTGGTAAACTGTAACGTTAAGTAGCTTAGGTCAATCATATTGAACCACCTCTTAAGCTAATTAGTACTACAGATATTCAGTATCACTTAGTACTAGGTAAAAAAAATAGCCGACTATAGATCAATTTTTATATGAACTCATTCTGCTATTTAGCACCACTGATATTCTGTGTTACTTAGTATTAGTATATTGTATTACTAAGTAGTAGAAAATGTGCATCCTTTTTAAAATATATTTTTTATTATTATTACTATTTAGTGTTACTAATATTCAGTACCACTTAGTACCAAGCGAAAAAAAAAGACGCTTTTGGATCAAGACTTTCATATCATAATTTTTAAATGAACAATTTTCTATTGTCTAGCACGACTGATATACTGTGTATTACTTAGTATTAGTATATTGTATTACTAAGTAGTAGATAATGTGCATCCTTTTATAAAAAATTTTTTTATACGTAATCAACTATTTAGTGTTACTAATATTCAGTATCACTTAGTACAGGTATATTGTATCACTAAGTAGTGATATTGTAAAGTAGTTAATCTGATAATACATCAGACTCACTCATGCCATTGAAAAAAGATGTTGTCAATTAAATAAGTATTATCTTGTTGATTTCCACTACAGGATGCTCGCTTTCCACGGGGCATGAGCTGAGCCTCCGCCGTTCCTGCGGGGTCTCACCCTCCCTGTATCTCCCATATGAGTCGAGCACCTTTTCGTTTCAATCAACTTATTTATCTAATAAGTATTCCCTTTAAAAATTTATACAAATGAATTCAAGCTTATGAGCTATAGCTTAGCAATAGTCGGATTTTCTTATTAAAATAAACTTCAATAAAAGTTTTCTGCCCCAATTTTATTCATTGTTGTTCGCTTATTTCTATTCACTAATAATTCTATGCAATTTTTGTACACCAACTAATTAATGATTTCAAGAAGGCCAGGTGTTTTTTCTAAAATAAAAAAGTGGATAAATGATCATCCACTTTTTTATTTATCATCATTTACTTTTAACTCTTCTTTTAATTTCGTTATATAGTCTTCTATCAATTTTGAATATCTTTTCTTACTAGACATAAACCATACATATTGCATTTGTAGATCTTCGTAACCTTCGATATCTAAAACCTTAACCTCTTCCTTAATGATGTAATTTTCAGATAAGAATGGTACAAATGAGACACCTAAGTTATCACCAACAGCCTTATAAATTGCATCAGCATTTGTCGATGTAAATAATTCCTTCGTTTCACCAAACTTTTTATAGAAATTATTTTTAAACCATTGCATATATACACCGTTATAAACAACTAGAGTTTCTTTAACGATTTCTTGTGGCGTAACGAATGATTTTTTTGCCAGAGGAGACTTTCTACTTACTAATAACTTCATTTTAGCTGTAAATAAATTTTGATAAATTAGATTTTCATTACTTTCTAGTAGATGTTTAATAAATGGTGCAATTCCTATATCACTACGGCCCTCTAGTACATCTTCAATAATTTCTTGTCCTGGTTTAAGAAAGACATCGATTGTGATATTAGGATATTCTTCCTTTATAGCCGAAATTGGATTTAAAAGTTCTGAAATAAAGCCTGGAACAGTAGATACTTTTAAATTGCCGCTCATATTATCATTAGTTAATTGTACTTTATGGACTAGTTCTTGATATTTTAAAACGATTTCTTTCGCTAAAGGAATAATTCGTTCTCCATCAATTGTTGGAATCGCATTATTTCCTCCTCTTGATCGTTCGAATAATTTTATCCCTAATTTCTTTTCGATACTTACAATCGATTGGCTAATAGCAGACTGACTCACAAATAGATTTTGTGAAGCAATCGAGAAGGAACCGGTTTTTGCAACTTCAACTAGATACTCTAATTTTTGTATATTCATGCTGTAAATATTCGTACTGTTGATACTCATTTTCTTCTCCTTCATATTACATTATTAATATTTTAACATAATTTGAAATGAATATATCTAGTTAATGTTATGGTATTATATGTTAGAAAAAACCTGTTCTCAAATGTAGAGAACAGGCTTACTTTTATTGTACTCCTAATTGACTCTTAACTGATTCTAAAGTACTTCCTTTATACTGTTTAACTGGTTTTGGAGGAGCTGGAATCCAAGGGTTTTGCATTAAGTAATTCTTTTCAACAAATGCCAAGTCTTTCGCATCTACCGTACCGTCGAAATTAATATCTGCACTTCGTTTATTTGTACCCCAATATGTTTGGATTGCTAATGCGTCCTTCACATCGATTACATCGTCTTTGTTTACATCTCCAGCAGTTGCATATGGAGTACTTTCTACACCTACTCTATATTGTACACCATATAATTGATCATCTAGATCATAATGAGCATTAATTTTCGAATAATACGTTGTAAAATGACCTGGAATATCTTGGATTAACGTATAATCATCTTTTGATGGATCCATTCCTGTAATATCAAACGATCCATTTTTTGCGACGATATTTGTTTTTACTACTTTTCCATTACTATCAATTACCGTTAAAGTTGGCGAACTCTTTGAGTAATCTTTTGTAGAATCCAAAGTACCGGAAGCATTTTTAAATCCTTCTGCATGTATATATCCTATAAATTCTGTTTGATCAATTTTTAAAATCCTAATTGGTGTCACGCTTGTAAAAGGACTTGAAGTTACATTATCTACATTTGTAAATGTTGAAGTAACTGGGCTAAATGAATCATATTGGCTAAATGAAATAGCATCTCTTGGCAGAAGCTGTTTAGGAACTTGAAGTGTTAAATCTACCATTGGTATATCACCATCTACGCCAGTAGTTCCATTAAAATTAACAGTAACATCAGATGAGATCGTGCTTCCTGATGTAGTTTGTTTAACATCTAGTGATCCTCCAAGTTTTTGTGCTTCAGGATTCAATGAAATGTTTGTAATTTTTGTACCTGTAGCATCTGAGAACTTATAGTTTGCCTTCATTAGCTTACTCACATTATTTGCTGTTAACGTCATTGTAAATGTGTCCCCTGGCTTTGCCAATACCTTATTGTATGTTGTCGGAGCATTTATCTGACCATATACATAAGGCGTATGCTCATTTACGAAAAAATATTGACTTTGGAGATTACCATTTGTCGCTTCATCCATTCCTTCGAATTTTACAGGTAATACTTGTAAATTCGGTGACAATGCAATTTCATCAGATGTATTACCGTCTTTATCAATTGTTAAATTATTAGTTGGCAGGTAACTATTATAATAAGCTAAAAATTGATTTTGTGTCTGATCAGCAGTGATTCCAGCAGCTTGTTTTACCGCAACATTATCATCTGTAATATGCCCTGTTACACCAACTGTAGTTTGTCCATCTTTATATTCAACGATTTGTTTTCCTGGTACTTCACCTTCTACATGAACATCCCATTTTGGTTTTGTACCATCCACAAATAAATCTTGACTGATCGTATATTGTTTTCCGTCATCATCTGTACCAACTAATTTTAATACATATTGCCCCGCTTTTGGTACTACAGCTTGGTCATCTCTCATACCAATTGGATTATTCGGATCATTTGTAAATGGGCGGTAATATCCCCAATATACGAAACCAAGTGGAATATCAACACCTTCATCAAATGCTACTCCATCAAACGAATTAGCAATACCAAGATCTTTACCAGTTTTTGCATCCGAAATAACGACATCAATTGTTTTCATATGTGAACTTAAGCTAAAGTTAGCAGCATCTGTTCGATTCCATTTTTGACTGCTTTGAATTAGTGATTCAGGCACTGATTTTTTATAAAGTTTAAAGTAATTGAACCCTTGCTCAACGTAGTGTACACCAAATGGAACTCGGTAAGTTTCTGATGGATTGTCTTTGTTTGTATACACTACATAGCCTTCGTAAATCCCTTTTTCTGCTGTTTTTGGAATATTTAAAGTAATATTTGTTTTCTTTTGGCTAATCCCTTTTAGGGTAACGGTTGAATCAGTTTGAACAGTTACACCATTTGCTTGTGCATCTTTTGAACCGCGCAGATTTGATTGGAAATTGACTTTTACATCAAATGTTTTCGATTTTTCTCCTCTGTTCATTAACGTAACTGAACGTGAATCTGAATAATCTGAACCATCAAACGCTACATTTCCAAAGCTCAATGCACCTGTATCTTCATTAATTTGTTTTTCTTTTCCATTAATAATAGTTGACGTTTTTTCTTTGACTTTAATTTCGATCGTTGAATGAATTGCGTTATAAGGATCAATTCGTCCAGCACCTTGCTCAAATACACTATATGGCTTACTTAATGAATCAGCAGTATTCATTAAAATTGCCTTGATATCTTCTGGTTGTAAATCAGGTTGTGCTGATTTTAATAAAGCTGCAACACCAGTTGTAAATGGTGTAGCCATTGAAGTACCAGACATTCTTTGATACGCATTTTTATAATCAGTCGGATCATTTGGGCTATTAATAAAGCCTGGGACAGTTGATAATACACTCACACCCGGTGCCGTAATTTCTGGCTTAATATCATATGTTGCACGTGCAGGACCGCGAGAGCTAAAGTCTGCTAATGTATCTCCCTGAGTTTTCGCTTCACCTATGTCAGTAAATGTAAAGTTAACAGATCCTGATTGTAGCTTTTTCTTCAATGCAAGTCCATCTGCGTTAGATAACGAGAACGTTGGGATAAAATTCACACCATCTCCTAAGAAAGTTGGAATTTGCCCTTCAGTTGTATTGTCATTATACATAAGAACTGCTGCAGCGCCTTGTGATTTAGCGACCGAGATTTTAGAATCTAATGTATAAGTTCCACGACTCATTAGAACAATTTTACCTTTTACATCCTTACCAGTATATGCTTCACCTAGATTTACATCTACAACCGAGTTCGTAACACCTTTTAATTTTGAAATATCATCCCCAGCGCCTTTTGCCATCAAAAGTAATGATGCAGTTACATTGTCGATTGATCCTTTTCCACCAAGTGTCGTAATTGGAACACTGCTAGCACCTACTGTTAATGCTAGAGCTGCTGTACCAGGTGATCCTACTGTATACATCTTATTACCTGCATTTCCAGCTGCTACAACTGCTGTTACTCCATTTAAAACTGCATTGTTTATTGCGATACTAGTAGGATACATTGGGTCATTATAATTAGCACCTAAAGAAAGACTCATAATGTCCATTCCGTCTGCTACTGCTCGATCGATTCCAGCTAGAATGCCATCCGTCGTTCCACTGCCCCCAGGTCCAAGTACACGATATACATAAAGGTCAGCATCTGGAGCGATTCCAGTAGTTGCAAATTCACTAGTATTTTTTCCTTGTCCTACAATCGTTCCGGATACATGTGTTCCGTGTTCAGTTTCATAATTTGCTGCTCCAGAGCTTCCTCCTGGCTTCCCAGCTTTTACCCAATCATCATATGTCGTTTCCATCGGATCATTATCATTACTAATGAAATCATATCCGCCTTTAAAAGCACCTTTTATGTCCGGATGATTGTAGTCTACCCCTGTATCCAGTACAGCGACCTTTACCCCTTTACCTGTATAACCTTCTTGATGTAATTTATCGATTTGTAGGTATGATCGCTCGTCTGCCATTCCTTGGCCTTGTGTTTTAGTTGAATCTTCTGCTTTTTCTACTGGAAGATCTTCCTTTACAGTTTCATTGCTATAAATCGCTTTAACTGCTTTTGAATTTAGAAGAGATTTAACTTTATTTGCAGGAATCTTTAATGCGACTCCATTGAAAGCATTTTTATATTTTCTACTTATTTTATATGTCGTGTCATCATCGCTTGATAACTTTTGCAAGTCTTTGTCAAACGTTGCATGATCAGCATCTTCTAAACTTTTAGCCTCACTATCTGATAAGCTATTACCTTTTAAGGCTGCTTCAAGCACCGCTACTTTATGTGGCTTTTGGTTGAATTGTACAATTACAGAAACATCTTCTGAACTATCTATATTAACATCTGGATTTAAGAATAATCCCGATTGATCATTCTTCGAAAGCTGTGTTAATGCCTCTCTTTGAGCAGGTGTTAAATTAGCTAAAATCGACTCTGCATTCGTATCGTATGTTGCAGCCTTCACCTTTGACGATGAATTAAAATATGAAGCATGAAAACTACTAGAAATTAAACCTACACCCAACGTAATAGCTGTAGCATTTTTTACAATTTTTTTGTTTGTAAACTTCTTCCCCATTTTCCAGTCCTCCTGCATATTTTTTGATCTGTACTGATAGAAATTGTTATAACCTATTATTAATTTTTCTTTAATTAGATTCGAACAGATTACCTATCAAATTTCGACTAAATTCTTTCCCCTTCCCTATTTATTGACTTAATTATACGTAATCTGAATATTCTGGTAAAATTAAAAAAAATTCAAGATTAATAAGAGAATCTAATTTTTCCTAAATTCATAAAGTATACTAAATCACTTTCAGATCCTAACTTTTATGTGTCTTTGTTAAGAAAAACCCAAGATTCATCAGCAAATTATAATTTAATAGGAATAAAAGAAAGCCATAGACTGGTGAGCCTTTTAGACTAAGCCAGAGGTGCATCTACTCATTCCCTTAAATTGGCAACAACTTCATATAATCTACTAGACTGCTGATTTACACTCCCTTAATTTAAAGAAAACTAGCTGATTGGCGAGCCTCTAAACGAAGACAGAGACGTAGTTGCACTTATACTTAATTCCTAAAATTGGAAACTACGCCTCTATTTTCTTCTACGCTGTCAATTTATACATTCTTAATGTAAAAAAAAGAGAAGCCGAAAATTTCAGCTTCCCTTCTCTTTAATTACAAACACTAATATTAAATCTTTATTTTAATCCTAACTGACTTAATACTGTATCTAGAGTTACACCTTTATAAGACGTTTTCGCTTTTGGTGCATCTTTTACAGTAGGATTTTGTAAACCATAGTTTTCAATAATATAATTCATGTCTTTTGCATCCACTACTTTATCAAAGTTAAAATCTGCAGAAGCTTTATTTGTACCCCAATACGTTTGTACTGCTAACGCATCTAAAATATCGATAACATTGTCTTTATTCGTATCTCCTGCTGCAGCGATTGGTAAGTTGTATCTAATTCGTTTTCCAACGATTTCACCACGAACATCAGAGTACAATTCAAATTTTTGGTTCATCGTAAAGTAACCTGGTACATCAACTTTTAGTGTATAAGGATTTTTATCAGCCTTAAGTCCATCGACTAGATAACTACCATATTTATCTGTAATTGGAGACTCAACAACTGTTTTTCCATCAAAAGAGGTAACCGTTACTTTTGCACCGATTTTACTTTGATCAATTGAATAATTTAATCCTTTAATTGGATCAACTGCTGCTTCTACTCGTAATGCTCCCTCTAACCTTGAATACGTTGTCTTTACTTTATAGCTTTCCATATAACTGTAAATATTTTTTGTCTCAACATTTGACTGATCAATTATTGAAGCACTAATGCCATACCAATAAGGAGCATCAGTCGTCCACTTGTTTGCAGTTTTCACGTCAAAGTTAAATAACGGTAAATCTTCTGGTAATGCTTTATCACCTAAATAATTAAATGTAAAAATATACTGCGATGGTGTACTTTCTACACTAACCTGTGCATCACCATACTTTTTAACTGCATCATTTACAACTACATTCTCAACAGAAGCGTAAGTATCCTTTCTCATTGTAATTTTAGTTGTTTTTAAATTTTTCATATTATTCGAGCGAACAGTAAAGTTTACACCATCACCTGTCGTAACAGTTTGTTTATTTGCTTTCAAATAAAAATAAGGTAAATTTTCATTCACAAATACAACTCTTAACATATTAGATGCATTACCATTAAAGTTTCTTGCTGCATCAAAACCATAAAACTGAACTGGTAATGGCTCAGCTTGTTTTCTCACTAAAATTTTATCAGTGTAATTTCCATTTTTATCTGTTTGGATTGGATTAGTTGGAAATCCGTTATTATAAAATGAAACAACTGAATTGTTTGATTGATCGACTGGAATGCCTAAGCGACTTGCTTCTTCTGTTTCTGGATCATGTAAGTTAATGTTAAAGTCATATAGGAATTGTCCATTCGAATCAAATTGACTATCTTTAACTTCAATTACTCTTTGATCCAACGAATCAAAACTTGAAGTCATTGTTGGTGCTCCTAGTTCATAAATGAAATCAGACGCTGCTGAGAATGTTTTCCCTTGCTCATTTGTACCAACTAGTCTCAATTTATAATGGCCCGTTTTTATAAATACTGGTTGACTACTAATAGGATTTTTCGAATCACCTGTAAATGGATAGTAAATTGTATTGAATGCAGGCGTATAATATTCTTGATTTTCATTTACTGCAATCGCATTAAATGTTCCTACTAATCCAAGATCTTCGCCTGTAGTTGGATCTTGTAGTACTAGATCTATCGTCTTCATATGTGATTTTAGTGTAAATGTAATATCCATAAATGGATATGCATTTGCTGGCCATGCTGTGTCTGTGCCATACATTGGATTTTCAATATTAAATTTATCAATACCTTCGTTTACAACACGTCCACCAAATGGAATTTGGTAAGTTTCAGTCGGATCTTGAGTATTTGTAAAAGTTATATATCCTTCATATGTTCCTTTTTCGGCAGTTTTAGGAATGTTTAAGTTAAACTTAATCGTTTTTTGATTAATTCCATTTAATTTAACTGAAGTTGGCCCTTCTAACGTTACGCCATTTGATGCAGCATCCTTTGAACCTCTTACTCCCGTTTGGAATTTAACATTTACATTAAATGTTTTTGCTTTCTCACTACGATTTTTTAATGTAACAGTTTTTGAGTCAGAAATATCTTCACCATTAAATCCATAAGATCCAAAGCTCATTGCACCTGTATTTTCTGTAATTAATTTTTGTTTTCCATTCACAATCATAGGTGTCTTATCATTTACTTCTAACTCAACGTTTGAATGAATTGCTTCATAAGCGTCTACACGTCCACTTCCTACTTCATATACACTATAATTTTTAGATAATGGATCAGCTGTATTCATTAAAATCGATTTTACATCTTCTGGTTGAAGATCTTTATTTGATTGAAGTAATAACGCTGATACACCTGCGACATATGGAGTAGCCATTGATGTACCTGATAAGCGTGCGTATGCATATTTATAATCTTCTGTATGTGTTCCATCTACCGTTTGATCATTTACGTAAAACGGAACTGTTGAAAGAATTGAAACACCTGGTGCTGTTACTTCCGGTTTAATATCGTAGTTAACACGGCTCGGCCCTCTCGAACTGAACGTAGCTAAATCATCAGAAGCTGTTTGAATTTTCTTGAAATCACCAAATGTGAAATCTGATTTACCATCTTTTAATGCTGCAGAAATCACTGAACCCTCTTCAAATGAAACTGAGAATGAAGGAATCGCATTCATTGATTCACCAAGGAATGTTTGAATTGCTCCCTCTGCCTTGTTTGTTTCATCGTTAGCCATGATAACACCCGCAGCACCTTGTGCTTTGGCATATGCAACTTTAGAGTCTAATGTATAAACTCCTCGGTTCATGAACACAAATTTTCCTTTTACATCTTTATTTTTATAGCCATTTGGATCTCCAAGTCCTACATCGACAAGTTGTACAGTTTTTCCATTTAATGAAGATAGGTCATCTTTATAGTTTTTCGTCAATTGTCTTATATTGTAACTTTTACCATTATTTACGCCCGTATATTGATAAATATCAATTGCAACTGAAGATGCTCCAACCGTTAATGCTAATGCAGCAGCTCCTGGCGATCCAAGGGTAAACATTTTATCGCCGCTATTACCTGCAGCTACAACGGTCGTCACTCCACTTAATACTGCATTGTTAACAGCAATAGAAGTTGCAAAAAGTGGATCATTAAGTGTTGCACCTAGTGACATGTTAATGACATCCATACCATCTTGTACTGCTCGATCAATACCAGCAATGATTGCATCACTTGTCCCACCACCACCTGGGCCAAGTACTCGGTAAGCATAGAGGTCTGCTTCAGGGGCTGCACCGACTGTTGTATACTCACTATTTGATACACCGCGTCCACCAATAATACCAGCAACATGTGTTCCATGTTCAGTATAATAGTCCGCTCCATTTTGAGATCCCGGTTTTCCTGCCTTCACCCAATCCGCATATGTAGTTTCCATTGGGTCATTATCGTTATTAACAAAATCATATCCACCTTTGTAAGCATCCTTTAAATCTGGGTGGTTATAATCCATTCCGGTATCAAGAATTCCTACTTTAATCCCTTTACCGGTAAAACCCTCTGCATGTAAACGATCTAAGCCATCATATGGAGTATAATTTGCTACTTTAGCTTCATCAGTTTTTAGCTGGTCATTTTCTTCTGCTGGAGGGTCTATCGAAAATTTTTCGTTACTCCAAACTGTTTTAACAGCTTTTGATTTTAATAGATTTTTAATTTGATTTGCTGGCAGGCTCATTGAGACACCGTTAAAGGCATGCTTATATGAACGATTAATCTTATAATTTATTTTTTTATTTTCATCACCTGTTAATACTTTCTCTACATCATTTGAAAAAGATTCGTGATCCTGATCTACTAGCTTATTAGCATCGGTTTCAGATAAAGTTTTACCTTCTACACTTGCTTCAAGTTTAGCAATTTTTGCTGGTTTATTATTAAACTCTACTATGACACTAGTTTGATCTGAAGAGTTTAAGTCAGTGTCTTTAGAAATTTGAAGACCAGTCTCTTCGTTTGTTGAAAGCTGATTTAAGGCCGCTCTTTGTTCAGAAGTTAAATTTGCCAGAACATCATCTACATTCCTTGGACTAGCTGCTTTTGTGTTTTGAGTTACATGTCCAAGTGAACCTAATATAAAACTTGAAGTTAAAGCTAAAACAGTAAAACTTTTTAAAACTTTACTCTTATTCCTCATTTCTTCAATCTCCCCATATACTATGTTTATTTTGATAGAAATTGTTCGATTCCTCTCAAACTACATTGAAAACGAACGCATAATCTATCAATTTACGACTCTTTTCTTTCCCCTTCCCTATTTAATGATTTCATTATATGTAATCTGAATTTTCTGGTAAAATTAAAAATAATCTAACTTTAATAACGAAATCTTATTTTTGTGATATGTATTCTATAGAACTGTAATAACATTTTGAGAAGATCTTTTGTGTCTTAATTCTTTTATAAAAATAATTTCTAGATCAATACATACGTTTCTATGATAAAATGATCTGCACTTATCTTTAATCTACCTCCAATTTTCTTCTCAGCTGCCAGTTTACACTTTCTAATGCGCAAAAAAGAGAAGCCAGTATTAAAGCCTCTCCTAAAATTTTTATTATTAAATCCATACCAATTCCGCTTTTACTTGATTGGTTTCGATCGGAATATCACGTTGATTACCACTATCACTAAAGAACTGAATCAATTCGATTGCTTCTTTATATTGACCTAATTCCATATAGTATTTATATAATTTTTTCCCATATTGTTCATAATAAAAAACATTATTTGTTGAAGCAAACTGTGGAATAGCTACTTTTGCCAAATAGTCAAAATACTCACTTCGATTTTTTTTACAATTCAAAAGTAAGAGGTTAAATAATGTGAGATGAATCGGGCTATTATGTTTCTTAGCTAAAGCAATTCCTTTTTTTACTTCCTCTAAAAGATTTTCTATATTCAATAACTGTCCTTCCGAGCATGATTCAATATAATTGTAAAATCGTCGTAAGTAATAGAATGATGAATGATCTGTCATGACTAATGATTTCTTAAAATAATGTGCAGCTCGCTCGAAATCTTTTCGTTTAAAGAACTCTACCCCTAAATTATTTAAAAGAATACGTTTTTTTTCATTAGCGCCTAAATTTTCACAATTATGAATTAAATTCATATAACTTTCTATTAATTCCATAAAATCGATATCATTTTCACTTTCAAATTGCATTAACATTAAAGTTCGAGCATTTATTGCTTGCAAATAGTTATGTGTTTTAATGAAATAATCGTTTGCTTTTTGAGCATAAGTATAAGCTAGTACTTTCCCCCTTGCGTAATGATAGCCAAGAGCTAAGTGATAGTAATATTCTTCATTTTTGTATTCTTCTATATTAATTTGTTTTAAAATTTTAACTGCATCTCGAAAATCTTCACTTGTAGTAGTCCTATATGTACTAATACAATACATTCCTTTAATGTGTAGAAGAAGATTTTTTTCAAAATCAGAAATCCTCTGGAAATTTTTTTCCGCATATTCGATTATCGATTTAGTTTCAGGTAACATCTTCTTTTGAAGATAGTACCTTGCTGTTAATAAGTGATAATACACTGCATATTTAGAAGCTTTGATAAACGGTATATTTTCTAATTCTTTTTTTATCTCCTCAATTTGAATGGAATTTTGCATAATAATGGCAAGACTCCAATCTTTTAACTTCTGTTCAATATGATGTAATGCTTTCATTTCTTTGTTTAGATCAATCCCTAACCGTTCTGTTAATTTGGATAAAATATCAGGTGATATACTCACTTTTCCACCTTCGAATCTACTAATATATGTTTTACAGCAAATCTCTTTGCTTAGGTTTGATTGGCTGATTCCATTTTTTTCACGATAAAATTTGAAAATTTCTCCGACTAACATTTTAGCCTCCTTAATGAACAGACATTATTAGAAATAGTTCAGTTTAGTAAATTTTCGTTATGTCATTACATTTCTTTTAAGTTGCCATAAATTATTGTTTTTTCTTTCATTTGAGTAATGACGAAAATGTAGTATTCCAAAGGATAAGATTCGTTTTTTCGAATATTTTTTTAATTTTCTAACATCAATATTTATTGGTTTTATTATACAAGAACAATCTTTTCTAATAAAATTAATTAGTTTAAAATTATAATAAGATAATCTTATATTAAGAAGGAATAGTTAGAGGACTTCTAAAATTCCGGATCATAAAAAAACATTTTTCCAAATCTGGAAAAATGCCTTTCTTAAAATTAATACTTAAGCAATGAATGACTAAAATACACTAAAAATTCTAATCCCAATCCTTGGACTGTAACTTTTTCAAATACTTCAAGCGGAATCTTAAAGAATCAGAAGTTTATTTCTTACTTCAATTTTACCGTGTAAATAAAAATAGATCACAAAAATAAAAATGCAGGTAACATTCTTTCCTGCATTTTTATTTTTGATACATTATTTTTGTAAAACGGTAACTGTCTGTGGTTTTGTAGTTACTTTAAAGCCGTCTTTATTTATCACATCTGCTGATATTGTATACGTACCACTTGGAACAGTAGCTTCCGGAGCCCATTTTAAGTGAATTTCAACTTGATTATCAACATTAAAAGAATCAACAAGGTTGCCGTTTACATCCTTAACATTAATTTTCCAATTCACTTTGTTATTGCCATAACCGCTGATTAGAGCAGGAGTACTTGCATTAACATTTTTATTCGGGTATACACTGAAATAGCTAACAAGCATTCCTTCATTAATATAAGAAGGGTCTCCCCAAACCGTGTAACGATGGTTTAAAGCATAGTCCGAACCTAATACAACAACACTCTTAGGCTCTTCTTTTACAAGTACAGATGTTTGACCAGGTTGTAAAGGCTTATATTTACCGTTATACCATACAATCGCACCGTAATAGCCACTTCCTTTTTCATTATCTGTAGCTTTGAATGAAATTTCATATTGACCATTTATAGGCTTTACTTGAATATCGGATACAACAGGTGCAACTGAATCAACATGGAAAGGAAGTTTCACGATTTGTGGTTTCGCATCCTTATAATCTAATGTTGATTTAATGACATAGTTATAAGTGCCATCCTTAACAACTTTTCCGCTTTCGTCTGTTACATCCCATACATAACCACCATTCATATAGTCGCTGTAAGACATAATATTTTTACGGAACTTCCATGGCTTTCCAGTATATTCACTAAAGTCACCTAGGTATTTAATCATTTCTCCATTTTCATTCTCCACGTACATTTCAGTCTTTTCTAAATTACGTAATACAGTAAATGTTGGGAACACTGTATTTAACCCAGCATTAGGAGAAATAACAATTCGATCCTTATTAAATGTTGCTGTTTTTGGATCATATCCTAATGGGAATGTGTTTTCAGAAAATGGTTCGTCATTCCAAAGTGTTGTATATCCTAAGAACGCATCTTTTTCATATGCTGCAGGATCAATATTTTGTGGTTGATCCCATTCACCATAATAACCCATGTATGGAACCGTTAAAGGAACTGCTGACTCACTGTTTTTACCAGATGGAACTAAACGGACATACCCCTCAACAAATGTACCTTTCTTTAAGCTTGAAGGGAGTTGAATTTGAATATCGAGATTTTTTTCTTGTCCTGGTTTAATTTTTAATGTTTTTCCTGCTGTAGACGATACTGTTTCTCCATTCACAGACGCGATAGCACCTTGTACACGCTCGCTTTTTAACGTTAAATATTCTTTTGAATCCAATGTTCCATCATTATCTAGGTCAAATTCTTTTGTTTCTTTACCGTCCGTTAAAACGTCAACATATACTTGATATTCTAAATCTTTTATATTCAGATTTTGAAGCGCTTCTGCATTTAATTTGAAGTGTACATTATCAGATTTAATCTCTTTTAACGCAACTGCTCCTGCTTGCTCAAGCGAAGTTTTTTCTCTTGTCACAAGTACTGGTGTTTTAATCGCATTTTCAATTTGCATTAAGCCCGAACCTTGTACGCGTGGGGAATACGGTACTTCATTATTCGTAGAAGGATCAAGAACTAACTTTGCAGTATTCATTAATGCAATTTTTGCTTTTAAAGCTGTTTCTTCTGAATGAGTTAAACCTTTTTCATATAGTGATTGCAGTATTAATGCTGAACCTCCTGCAACATGAGGACTTGCCATAGATGTTCCGCTCATTACCTCATATTGATTTCCTGGAACAGTCGAATAAATTTTACCACCAGGTGCAGAAATCTCAGGCTTAAAGTCTAATGTATGTGGTGTACCATAAGATGAGAAATATGACATCGTATTCTTATTTGGATTATCAACATAGATTCCAGTTGACGGTTGCATTTTCACAATATGACCGCTCGTTAACTGAGAAATTAAAGTAGCCCCAACTGCTCTGCTAGTCGTTGCAGCAGGTGTAAAGTATGAGCTAAAATATACGAATGGATAGTCAACATCTTCATTCGCAGGTACAAGGATTACTGCCTTTGCATTCTTCTTTTTCGCTTCGGTTTGAATATAAGTATATGAACCATATTTTGCATTTGGTTTTGCAATGACAATTTTATTTGTCACATCTTTATCTTTAAAATCAGCTGTTTTACCTTCTCCTACATATACCATCTCGTAAGATTCAAGTGGCGATAATACACTAGAAAGTCTCATATCAAACTGTGTTTGGTCTTGGTATGGTAACTGTAAACCATCTTCAGATTTAAGAGATGCCATGTGTATACTCGTATTTTCATAGGAAGCAACAGATAATGCATATGGGCTTACTCCTGGTTCACCAACTGTTCCAATATCTGGATTTTCAGCATACGGTTTTACGGAAGACGGTATTAGTTTATTTTTTGTGCTATAAGCAGAGTTTCCTCCCGCTACAACTACAAGCGTACCTTGTTCGGTTGCTTCACGGATTGCCTTTTGAATTGGATCATCTTCTTCACTTACGAAACCTGCGTCAGTTCCTAAACTCATGTTAATGACATCTGCTCCCATTGTCACCGCGTGCTCGATACCAGCAATAATATCATCTTCATATGCTCCATTTGCATTATCAGAGAATACTTTTTCTGCCAACAACTGTACCCCTGGTGCAATACCTTTTACTCCGTCATTTGCTTCGTCACCATTCGCTCCTACTGTACCTGCAACATGCATACCGTGTGAATTCCCTGCACTGTGTGGAATGACATCTGTATCATGATCCGCCCAGTCATATCCTGTTGGTACCTTGTCGCTATACCATACTTCGCCCACACCAGTTTCCGCGAATTTTTTTTGAATACTTTCTTTCGAATACTTTTCCTTTGCTTTTCCTTTTTCCGTCAACGTCATATCTTTATGAGTATAGTCTATTCCTGTGTCGACTATAGCAACAAGTAATCCTTCTCCTTGATAGCCATAATCCTGCCATACTTTTTGAGCTTGTACTAATTCTTTGCTTGCCCCCATAGAAGGTTGAAATTTTCTTGCGATATGTACATTTGTTACACCTGGAGTCGATTGAATTTCCTCTAAGTTACGAAATTCAGTTTCTACACTAAAACCATTAAATCCTTCATAAAAACGCTGTTTAACTTTCACATCTGATTTCTTAGAAATGTGTTCAATCGCTTCATCTTGTTTTTGTTTAAAATGTGCTCTTTTACTTTGATTAGACTCTTCCGAAACTGTTGCCGGCTTCTCAACTTCAACGATTACACGTACTTTTTCATCTGGTTTATAAGGTTTTACTATTCCCTTCTCTTTTAAATCTTTATAGCCAAACTCATCTACCGCATCTTCAGCAGTTTGTTTTTGCTCATCAGCAAAAATTTGCTGACCTTGTTTTACAATTTCTTCAATACTTGGAGCTGGGATCTGATTCTCCTCTGTTCCCTCAGCAAATCCTGTTGATGTAAATAACATTGTAACCAAAGTTGTTGTTGCAAGAACTTTGTAAGGAAAACTTTTTTTCTTTTTCATTTTTACTCTCCTCTACAGTAAACTTTCATTTTCTTAATCTATTAAAATGAAATAGATTTAACTCAAAAGCACCAAAAAGATTGATTCTCATTCTTTGGCCAAATCTGGTACTATACTAATTTTAATTGCGTTGTTGCAAGAAACATATTGGGTTATTTATATGACCTTTAGACCTATGGATAAAAACTAAAAAACAAAAACTCAAGTAGAAAATAAGGGAATTTTGACTTATTTGGTCGAGAGGCTTCTAAAAAGAATGATTTAATCGGGATTATCCAACTAAGTCGGTGAGCAAATTTATTGATTAAATAACAAATTAAAGGAAAAAATTATGAATTTCTGACTTGAAGTACAAATAAAAATAGTAAAATAGAAAGAATTAAATAAAGCTTAAATAGTTCAACTTTATTATTTTCAAGACAAGTCACTATCTTCATTTTTGGATGTTATAGCGGTCAATGGCTACCTAGATGAAGAGACGAAAAGATAGTAGGCTCCATTTTATTCAATCTATCAAAAGAGAGGATTTTCTTGTTTTTTCAAAAAAAAGGTGCCCCTAAAAAGATTTACTTTTGGGACACACTCCTCTTCTAAGATTAATATTTAAAGCAATGGATTACTAAAATACTACCAAACTTCTAACCACTATCCCGAGTCGTACTTCAAGCGGAATTTTAAAAAATCAGACGATATTCAGACAACTCGGTAAGATTTTTTAAACTTGAAAAAAGACGACTTAATAACAGTCGTCTTTTCCATTAGAAAAATTAATTCAACCCTAACTCTCTCTTAATATCCTCAAGTGATTTTGATTTATATTTTTCTAGAGGTTTTGGAGCGTTTTCCACCGTTGGATTTTGCATTAAGAAATTATTTTCGATGAATGCAAAGTCTTTTGCGTCTACGATTTTGTCAAAATTAATGTCTGCACTGCGACTGTCAGTTCCCCAATTAGTTTGGATCGCTAAGGCGTCCTTCAAATCAATGACATTATCTTTATTAACGTCTCCAGGAATTGCAGCATTAAAATTGATTTCAGGATTCCAATGAGCAGTTAGTGCGCCTTCGTCATCTAGGAAGCCCACATGGAAAGGTTCATAGATTGTGAAATGGCCAGGAATATCGAGTGATACGACCATTTCATCGAGTGTTTTTGGTAATTTATCCACGGATACTTGGCCAAATTGATTAATAACTCCTGGGTAGATGTTACCGTTTTGATCCTTTACTGATAGAACTGCACCAATCTGCGAAGGGGCTACCCTCCATGAACTCTTACCTTCTTTTTGCAATGAGACTGGAATTCCAATACTTCCTGAAATTTTTGAATAAGTTGGTTTGAACCAAATTGGTGGTATTGTTGAATTCATTGCAATTGATTGGTTAGATTCATTTATATAAGATGCAGAAGATGATTTAAAAGGCGAATAAAAATTATAAGTATTATCTTTTACTTTTAACGTTACTTCTGCAAATGGTACATCACCTGTCACTGTTCCGTTAGTCATCTCTATATTTACATTTACATTTGTATTCAATCCTGATGGAGCTGAATTAGATGTGAGTTTCGCTGAACCAAATTTTTCAATTGCTGGATTAAGCTTTACATCTACAATTTCTAATTGATTATTTGAAAATGAAAGGCTACTAGCTATTTTTTTTGCATCAGTAACGTTATATGCTGTTAGGTTCACCTTTACATTTTCACCTGCATTTACCATTTTTTGATCAACACTTCCATAAACAAGTGGAGTGCCTTGTGGAATAAATGTAAAATATTTGTTTCTTGTACCAATCTTAGCTGAATTATATCCTGCAAGTTCAACATTGACGCTTTTTGCAGAAGGGTCAATCGGGATATTATAGGCAAAATTTCCTTTTGCATCAACATTGAAACCATTTGAAAAGGTAGTATTATTATTTTTTATCATCACAAAATTACCCGATTGATCAATAGAAATACCTTGCGTATGATAATCATCTTGCGTTTTATCAAAAACTGTACCTTTAATTGGATAAGATGTTGTACCAGGTTTAACCTCGATAACGCCTTCTTCTAAATCTGTTGTAAAAGTAGGACCAGTAATATCAACCATTACATGGTCAGTCATCGAAAATGTTTTACCATCTCTATTAGTACCGATCATTTTTATCTTATAATGTGCTGGCCCATAAGGTACTTTTACAATTGTAGATGATACTGGGTTTTTCGGGTCATTAGTGAAAGGATTATAGTATCCGGTAAAGGCACCAGTGACATAATAATCAGTATTTTCATCCAATTGCGATGCAGGGATTTGTCCTAAATAACCGATTTCTTCATCTGTTTCACTATCAAGTAAAACGAAATCAATCGTTTCCATACTAGAACTTAAATTAAAAGTTGCACCTGCGTTAAATTCAAGTAATGGGTAATAATTAGTATAATCTGATGTCATCATCTTATTGTATGTAGCCGCTGAATTAAATCCTTCTTTTACATAGTGAACACCGAATGGTATTTGATACTGTTCTGTTGGATCTGCATCATTCGTAAAGACGATATACCCTTCATAAATTCCTTTTTCGGCATTTGCAGGTATTTTCAAATGAAAGTTAATCGGTTTTTGACTACTTCCATCTAGAGTTACTGAGGAAGGACCAGTTAAGGTAACATCATTTAAGTTTGCATCTTTAGAACCTCTTAATCCAGTTTGATATTTAACATCAATACTAAATGTCTTCACTTGTTCACTACTATTGTTTAGTATAATTTGTCGGTTCGCCGCAATTTCTTCGTTTTTAAAACTAAATGACCCAAAATTCATCGCACCTGTTAGCTCTTTAATTGATTTTTCTTTTCCATCAATAATTGTTGGCGTACTATCTACCACATTTAATTCTACGTTTGAGTGAATTGCTTCATATGCATCTACTCTTCCGCTACCAACTTCATATACACTATAATCCTTCTTTAAAGGATCAGCCGTATTCATCAATATAGATTTTATATTTGCTGGCTGTAGATTTTTATTTGATTGTAGTAATAGTGCTGACACTCCTGCAACATACGGAGTCGCCATTGATGTTCCAGATAGGCGTTCATATGCAATTTTATAATCTTCCGGTTTTGATCCATCTCCTGTTTTATTATTTACATAAAATGGAACAGTCGAAAGAATTGCTGCACCTGGCGCCGTTACTTCTGGCTTTATGTCATAATTTATGCGAGATGGTCCTCTTGAACTAAATGATGTTAGTTCATCCTCAGGTGTTTTAAATTTCGTATAATCACCAAAAGTAAAGTCAGAACTTCCTTGTTTAATCGCATTTGAGATTGCTAGGCCATCTTCATTTGACATCGAAAATGTAGGAATGGCTAATAGAGATTCACCGACATACCCTTGTATGATCCCTTCAGCTTTGTTGACGTCATTATTATAAATTATTACTGCAACAGCCCCCTTAGCCTTCGCTAGTTTGATTTTATCAATAAAAGAAGTTTCACCTCTTTGAATAAAAGCAATTTTTCCTTTTACATCTTTTCCGTTATAATCAATACCTTTTCCTAAACCAACATCAACTAGATTAAACGTTTTTCCTTTTAATGCTGTTGGATCGTCTGTATAGTTTCTGGCTAATTCTCTAACAGTATATTCTTTACTATTTTGAAAACCTGAAAACTGGAAAAGATCTATTGCACTAGTTGATGCACCAACTGTTAATGCTAATGCTGATGATCCTGGAGAGCCAAGTGTATACATTCCATTTCCACTATTACCAGCGGCAACTACAGTCGTAACGCCACTTAGAACAGCATTGTTTACAGCTACCGAAGTCGCAAACAGCGGATCATTTATTGTTGCACCTAGTGACATATTAATGATATCCATCCCATCACTTACTGCCCTATCTAGCGCTGCTATAATGTCAGAACCTTTTCCAGTTCCATATGGTCCAAGAACCCTGTATGAATAAATATCTGCCTCCGGTGCAGCTCCAACAGTTTTATATTCAGTATCAGCAACACCTCGACTGCCGATTATTCCCGCAACATGTGTACCATGTTCTGTATAATATGTATTTGATCCCGAGAGCTCAGGTTTTCCTGATTTTTTCCAATCAGCATATGTAGCTTCCATCGGATCATTATCATTATCAACGAAATCATAGCCACCTTTATAGGCATCTTTTAAATCAGGATGGTTATAATCAATACCTGTATCAAGAATTCCTATCTTAATGCCTTTCCCCGTATAGCCCTCGGCATGTAAACGATCTAATCCATCGTAAGGTGAATAATTTGCAATGTTATATTCATCTGCCTTTAATTGTTCACTTTGTTCCTTATGATTAGGTGGATCAATTGAAAACGTCTCATCACTCCATACATTTTTTACAGCCTTCGATTTTAATAGATTCTTAATTTGGTTTGCTGGTAGGCTAATCGAAACACCGTTAAAAGTATGTTTATATATACGATTAATCTTATAGTTTACTTTTGAATTATTTTCATCTGTTAATATTTGGTCTACATCTTCTTGAAAGGTATTATGATCTTGATCAACTAATTGTGTAGCCTCAGTTGCAGATAATTGCTTCCCTTCTAAACTAGCTTCAATTTGAGCAACTTTTACAGGCTTGTGTACAAACTCAACAATTACATTTGCTTGTTCTATAGTACTTAGATCTATATCAGAAGAAATTTGAAGACCTGTTGTTGCATTCGTTGATAGTTTGTTTAAAGCAGCCCTTTGCGTTGGTGTTAGCTTAGCGAGAATGTCCTCAACGTTTGTAGAGCTAACAGCTTTTGATACATTCGTTACATTACCAAATGAAGCTAAAAGAAAACTAGACGATAGAGCTAAAACAGTCATGCTTTTTACAATCTTACTTCTTTGTACCGATTTCCCCATTTTCTTCCTCCTAGTAATTAATAATTGTCACTAAAATTAAATGATGGCTATGATCTGTTTAACGATCATTTAATTTCTCTCTATAATTATTCAGAAAATTCACTTTTTGGTCAAATGGGTTATTTTAACCCTTTATTATCGCAAGTACTATAAAAATATTACGATTTTCGACTATATTCCCTAAAAATATTGAACAACATTTACTTAGTAGTTTTAATCAAACCTACTAGCGGCCGTTAAAGCGAAAACAAAGACGTAGTTTGACTTATACTTAATTCCTAAAACTGGGCACCACTTCGAATTAACTTTTCTCTCTCCAATTTATACTTTCATAAACAAAAAAAACTATTGAAAGATATCATTCCAATAGGACATTACATGTGCGTCCTCACAATCGTCTTCAAGTGAGAATTCTTTATAACTAATTAAAAAAGGGTGTACGTCGGTTCCCGTACACCCTTTTAGTCACAACGTGAAATATTTTTCTAACGTGTCGGCTATTTTTTTATTTCTAGCGCGCTTTTTCTGCTTTATTTTTTCAAAAATGGGCTAATAATTTGCATACAATAATCCCAAATCTTTGTTTCGTTCTCTGCTGAATAAAATTTATCACTCGTTTTTTCCTCTTTCATGTTACCAAAGTATTTACCAGTAATATTCTCTACATCTCTGGATGTTGCTAAATAAACGGTTGTGTCAGCTCCTTTATCTGGATTCGTCATGAATGGAAGAGCCAATTTAAATATCATATTACTAATAAAACCTTTGTCACTATCCTGTCCAAATCTAGTTGCGACAGCACCTGGGTGATAAACATTTGCGGTTATATTATTTAATCCTCTATCTTTCAGAACATTTGCCAGGTGCCTTGTTACCCAAATAGTATATAATTTTGACAAAGCATAAGATTTAGATGGAGTGTAGTTTTTTTCTAGTTGTAAATCGTTAAAAACTGGTTTTGCTGCTGGCATTTTATGTGTTGCAGATGATGTATTAATAATTCTAGCTGAAGGGCTTTTTGACAGAACATCCAATAATAATTCCGTTAGAAGTAATGGTGAAAATAAGTTAAGTGTCATTGTTTTTTCATATCCATCTATCGTTACTTCTCTATTCTTACCGAAGAATGCACCTGCATTATTTATTAGTACATCGAGTCGATCATATTTCTGCTTGAAATCCTCAGACATGCGCTTAATGTCAGTAAACGAAAATAAATCTGCTATTAAAATATCCACCTTTGGATTTCCCGTTTCTATTTTGATTTCATCACAAACTAACTGAGCTTTTTTTCTATTTCGACCGTGTATGATGACAGTATGGCCTTGCTTCGCCAAAGTTTTAGCTGCTACCTTTCCAATTCCATCTGTAGCTCCTGTAATTAAAATAATTTTATTTTCCATATGAATGCCCCTTTTTAATTTAAGTTAGAAAGCTGTTTTTACTACTTCATTTCACTCTGGTGCAAGATGTAATAAATTAATCTCATTAGATGAACCTAATCTCCCTCGCATCATATATGTGCCAGCACCTTCAGAGACAAATACCTTCATTTTTCCATGTTCGTGAAACCCACGGTTGTATGGGAAAATCAACTCTGAAAGTAAAGTGAAAGGAAAAATTTGCCCTGCATGTGTATGTCCTGACAGCATTAGATCGATTCCTGCAGCAGCAGCATATTTGGCACCTACTGGACTGTGATGCATAAGCACAGATGGTATCTCTTTGTTTATTGAAAGATTGGCTAAAACTGATTTAATGGTATTTGTATTATCTGAAGGATGCATGTCAAAAGTTTTCTCGTCTGCGTTCATATAATCAAGACCTACTATTTGTATGCCATGCGTCTCAATAATCTCGTTATGCAAAATACGAACCCCTTGCTGTTCAATAAGCTTTAACACTTTATCGCTACCAACATATTTCTCATGGTTGCCTTCAATAAAATAGACAGGTGCATTAAAAGTAGAAAGTGGATCTAACACGCCAGGATGAAGTGCTGTCTCAGCATCTACCAAATCTCCAGTGATAAGCACTAGGTCAGGATTTCGTTCATTTGTTTCCTTAACGATCTCGGCAAGATAATCCTTTCCCCGATGATGGCCAAGATGAACATCGGTAATGTGCATAACCGATAATTCATTTTGAAGTCCAGCTATCTGAACTTCAGATTCCTTAACGACAAACGATGATCCTATTAACGCCCCTGCAGCTGTCACAATTAAGGCAATTGTTAATATCGTTATACCACTCACTACTAAAGGTGGACTCCATATGAGTTGAATAATATTAAATATAATTAACAAAATGAACAGATAAGCAAAATACATGAGGATATTGCCACCTATGATGTTAAGTGCACTAACAAATCGATTCTTAGATTTAACCGATACTCCAATAACAATCATTGATCCAATAAGCCCTATTGCAACGATGGTTTGTATCGTCCAAAAAGACGAAAAATTCAAGAGTGAATCCAACTGATAGCCAATGTACCAAATTGAAAAGCCGAAAAAACCTAACATGGCAATCGATATTACTATATTTAATATTTTTTTCATTCTTTTTCCTCCTCTCTTATAAACAACAAAACAAAAATTATAATCGAACGTTCGTTTATTTTAGAATAAAAATTAATTGGGATACATTAAGCTTTAATCGCATCCCAACTCATCTGGATCAAATCATTTATATTTTTTTCATTTAACTCAAACTCACCATTAAAATGCATTTTAGCAAGATCCGTAATAGGAGCAGTTGTTAAAACTAACAACATCATTGTATCGCACTCTTTTAATAGTTTTTGTTCTCTACCTCTTTTTACTAAATCAAATAAAGGTTGGAACATCCAACTATGATCTTCAATGCACAAATTCTTAATTAACGGAGAATTACTAAATTGTTCTAGAAACAAAAATTCATCTTTATGGCTAAAAATGAATTCAAGTTGATTTCGAAGCACCTGTTCAAATGCAATCTTGACCGGCATAGAGTCCTCAATACCAGCTAACACTTTTTGGCTTAGCTTTTGTTTAACATTCGAATACAGCTTGCTTAACATATCCTCCTTATTTTCAAAATAAACATAGATTGTTGATGGTGATACTTTTGCTCGTTTTGCGATTTTTGACATTGAGATATCGGAAAAACCGATCTCATTCAATAATTGAATCGTCGCTTGAAAAATTGCTTCGTTTTTATTTTCATCTTTTAATCTCATGAACCTATAATAAACGTTCGTTCGATTAAAATCAAGCATCCCCTTATTCCACTATCTTCCATTCACTTAAACAAAAAACTTTATTTTCTACTCGTGATCTTGTTGAACAAACGTACCCTTAAGTTTAAGCGCATTAAAGTGGTCAGCCGTGTATGCTACGAGTGCCCATCTCAATTTAGTCGAAGTATTCTCGATTGTTTTATTGTTTTAGCTCAATAAAAAAATCGATTAATATTGCATAAAAAAAAGAGAGCATCAATATAGATGATCTCTTAAAACGATTGTCTCCTCATAAATTAACTACAAATTTCCTATGCTTAAAATACCAAAAACATAGAACGATCAGTCCTATCTCAGAATGGACCATAATTAATAAGATGAGCAATTATAACCGCTATTAAACCGATTGTGTATTCAATTAGAATTAAAGGGAGAATCCACTTTGCCCACCTTGTCCAGGAAATTCCTGCAATTGCCAACCCAGCCATTAGTGTACCACCTGTTGGAAAAATAATATTTCCAATACCATCAGCGAAGGAAAAGGATAATACTGTTGTTTGGCGTGTAATGTGTAATAAATCTGCAAGCGGTGCCATAATAGGCATTGTCAACATCGCATGACCACTACCTGATGATAAAATGAAATGAATAGCCGCTTGGAAATTGTACATTCCGACAACACTTAAAAAAGCAGGAATATGTTTCATGCCTTCCGATACTTGGTGAAGTAGGGGATCTATAATATCTCCTTGATTCAATACGACCAGAATGGCGCGCGATACACCAATAATTAAAGCTCCACTGACTAAAGATGCCGCTCCCTGTGTAAAGGATTCTACGGTATCTTCAATAGATATCTTGCCGAGTATTGCAATTACTATCGTTAAGATAATAAATAAGGATGCAATTTCTGTTATATACCATTCATACTTAATAACACCGAAAACAAGAATAACATAATTAATAAAAAATGCTGTTAATATCCACTTATGTCTCCTTGTTAGCTCTACTTTCGCTGTTAATAGATTGTCTGATTTCTTTGTATCGAATTTCCCAAAAATTCCAGTTGATGGATTTCTCTTTACTTTCATAGCATGACGATAGACAAATGTAACAGCAATAAGATACATGACTATAAATAATACCAGGCGGAAACCCATCCCAGAATACATAGGAAGACCTGCAATTCCTTGGGCCATCCCCACTGTAAACGGATTCATAATTGCGGTTGTAAATCCGACCGACGCCCCTACCAATACCATCGCAGTTCCTGTTATCGTATCAAAACCAAGTGCAAGAGCCAATGGAATAAACAGAGGTACATAAGCCAAACTTTCCTCAGCCATCCCCATTAATGATCCTCCAAGTGCAAAGAAAAGCATTATAATAGGAATCATCAGCTTTTCACGGTTAGCGAGATTTTTTGCCATGGTTGAAACAAGAGCTTCAACCGTACCTGATGCCTTTAATACACCAAAAAATCCTCCGATAATAAGCACAAAAAAGATAATATTAGCCGCTTCTACCATCCCTGTAGGAATAGCTTTTACCATATCAAAAAATCCAAGCGGTGCTGATGCAATCCATCTGAATGAATCTGGATTTACCGTTGTATGCCCATTTTTTTCAATATGTGCATATTCTCCAGCTGGCATTATATGTGTAATTAAGGTTGAAATGACTAAAAAAACAAGTAACAGTGCAAATACGTTTATTTTCCATTCTCTTTTTTCCTTTTTTTCTCCTGACTCGGCTGAAATTAATTTTTCTGACATTTGACTCATATACCGATCCCCTTTTCAAAAAATTTTTGGCAACTGATCGTCTGGTTACCTCAACTGCGAAAGCGTACCAGACTGTCATATTACAAATAACTCTTTATCCCTTAAGAGGTAACTGAATGCCATCAATTCTATTACTTAAGACACTCTAGGATTTAACTACCTTTTTACTGGTTACATTAACAAAGTGATTAAATAAACGCTGTTGTAGAATATCCTTTTCGGACATCATTTCTGGATGCCATTGGACAGCTGTTACATAATGATGAGCTTTGGATTCGATGGCCTCTATCACACCATCAAACGACCAAGCACTTACTTCAAAATCTCTTCCCAACGTTTTCACTGCTTGATGATGGAAAGAATTAACCATTAAGGATTTTTGGCCAATAGCCTCATAAATTTTTCTCCCTTCAAGAAGATTAATAGAATGGGAGCCTTGCCATTTACGAAACTGTTCCCGAACATGGAAATGTTCAGGGCCCATCTCATGTTCTAAGTCTTGATAAAGAGTCCCACCAGATGCAACATTCAACACCTGTAATCCTCGACAAATTCCTAGAATAGGCATATCTCTTTCTAAAGCTTTTCTTGCCAGGTTTAATTCAAAGTTATCTCGTTCTTCCTCTACAGTACCTAAATATGATTTAGGAGTATCACCGTAATAAAGTGGATTGATATCCGCTCCACCAGCCAATAACAATCCATCTAGTTGAGTAAGTGTGGAATCGATTTCATCAACTTCTTCGATTGGAAGCAGTACAACCGTTGCACCCGCCCGTTGAAGCGAACGGATGTAGTCATAAGAAAAGATAGCCATATCTTGACCTGGTAGCCCCCTTAATCCTTCCTTCCCTATCTCACTATGGTCAACATAATACCCGGTAACGCCAATTAGTGGTTTCATTTCCTCTCACCTCATATATTCGTTGTTTTTCACTGTGTGGTTTTATATTCTTACCTTCCTCCTTTTTCTAACAAATGATAAAGAATTGAATATGTGGATTACTACTCTACTAATTTCATTAATTCTTTACACGCTATTTATATAAGCAAGTGTCGTGCCAACATTAAAATTCAAATAATTATTTACATTCTTTTAAATATTTCGTTGTTTCTCCAGTGCTTGCCATGTTGATTTGGTTTATAATTGGTTATTATTTGGTTATATAATAACCAATTTGATTAACCAACTTTAGACCAATAAACTTCAACTAAAGAGGTGTTCTATGACCGAAATTGAAAACAATCACATTGTATTGATTACCGTTTTAAAAGAAACACGAAAAGCCCTGCATCAACAACTAGCAGAGATGTTAAGTGACCTCATAGATATTGAAAGTTTTTCTGTAGAAGAAAGTATTCCAAAAGTATTTCATTCTACATTAATCGTATTACCTAATAAATATACGATAGAAACGGTCAAAGACTTTATTGGGGAGAATTGCGAAGTAATCATTGCAAAACGGACATTAAATTATGAAAACGTGGATCAACTTTTATTTTTGCCAGAAGGAACACAAGCCCTATATGTGAATGATAATCCCGAAACAGTATATGAATCGATTGAAACCATGCGTCAATTAGGACTGAACCATATTGAATATATCCCATACTATCCAGGAAAAACTAATATACAAATGATTAAGCTTGCAATCACACCTGGCGAACTTAAAATTATCCCCAACTTTGTAGAAAAAGTGATTAATATAGGTCATAGATTAATAGATATTACAACGATCATGTCCATTTTGGAGCGATTCCATTTAATGGAGGAATACGGTAACCATGTTTCCGAGAGATATTATCGGAAAATAGTAGATTTAACAAAGAATCTAGCAAAAGCTCATCGACAACTTCATCAAGTTATTGATGGTGTTGGCGACGGAATACTAGCTATTGATAAAAAAGGAAGGATTGTTGTTTTTAATGAATTCCTAGAAAATATGCTAAAAATAGAAAACAACCATGCTATCGGTCACCCTATTCATTCCTTTATTGATAATATTGATTTGTTAACTTTTATCCTTTCAAATAGTCAACAAGAAAGCGGTATATTTGTTGTAAACGGCTTAGACGTGATCGTGGAACGTCTGCATATAAATGATCAATCAATTATTGTAACTTTTAGAAATGCCCTTAAGACCCTTGGATTTGAACGTAAATTAAGAAAAGAATTTGTAAAAAAAGGATACATTGCAAAATACAACTTTCCTGATATCGTCGGGATTAGTTCTTCCATCCAAGAAACGAAACAGATTGCCAAAAGGCTAGCTAAGAATGATTTAACTGTTTTAATTGAAGGTGAAAGTGGTACAGGAAAAGAGTTGTTTCCAAGTGCCATTCATAATGCTTCTTATCGAAATAGCGGCCCTTTTCTTGCCGTTAACTTTAGTGCTTTATCGGATGATTTAGTGGAGAGTGAATTATTCGGTTATGAGGACGGAGCCTTTACTGGAGCAAAAAAAGGCGGAAAAATAGGATTATTTGAGCAAGCAAATGGTGGCACTATTTTTTTGGATGAGATTGGAGATATTAGTCTCAAACTTCAAGCACGACTACTGCGAGTATTGCAGGAAAAAGAAATTATGCGTGTTGGTGGAGGTCAAATTATCCCCATAGATGTTCGGATTATTGCAGCCACCAATAAGAATCTACTGAAAATGATTCAAGAAAATGTTTTTAGAGAAGACCTATACCATAGGCTTAAGGTACTCTTTATACACCTTCCCGAATTAAGATTTCGTCGAAATGACGTTGAATTATTGGCTAAACATTTTGTTGCGTTATCGGACCGTAAAGTCAAAATTGAACATGAATTAATTGAAGAACTTCAAGCGTATCCATGGTATGGAAATGTAAGAGAACTTAAAAACACCATTGATTATATGCTTGCTGTCCGTACTGGAAACCAACTAACGAAAAATGATTTGCCTAATCAACATTTTTTTCAAAAACCTCCTCATAGAAAAACAAATAGCGACCCGATCGAGAGTATCTCTTCCTTTTATTCAGGCTCAATCACTCTTGATGAAGAATCACTTTTCATCCTTAACCTCATCATGAATTATGAGGAAAATGGAAAGATCATCGGAAGAAGGATTATTTCTGAGAAGAGTCAAGAACTCGAAATAAACTTATCTGAAGCACAGGTTAGACACCGGTTGAATTCGCTAAAAATTAGAGGATATTTGCAAACAAAAAGAGGTAGGTCAGGAATTAATCTAACAAGCAAGGCTCGGGAGATTCTAAACACAAACTTAGAACGTAACCTTTAATTTCTTATCATCGGTGTAATTCAAT
The DNA here is from genome assembly GCF_050457485.1 of Gottfriedia acidiceleris. GTDB lineage: Bacteria > Bacillota > Bacilli > Bacillales > Bacillaceae_G > Gottfriedia > Gottfriedia acidiceleris_D. Next base: position 86,061 of record NZ_JBCMJM010000007.1, on the reverse strand, counting down.
TCTAAGCTTTTTACCTAGCCTTGGTTTTTCGTTTCTACAAAATAAATGGGGGCTGATCATCAGCTCCCAAGTTTTATGTAATATATGCATGCGTTAGCCAACCATAAATCCTCGGATATCTAAGATAAAACTCAAGGAAATCTTAAATTGGCTAAACGCTCTTCCAAAATTACCCGCAGCTCATTAGGAATCCTCTCGAAATCGACCCCTTTTCCCAAAAACAAAAGCCAATCCGCATAATACTCTAGCGCCTCAACATCGGTTACATTCAGCTGTACATTGAAAATCCCACTCGACTGAAACATCCCAGTTAATGACAAAACAATTCCTGGCGGGTGCATACGTTTAAAGCGCTGAATCCCGGTCGTATCAAGCTTCACTACAAGATTAGACTCACGTGCAAAAAGCAGTTTTTTGTTTAAAATCTCTTGTTCAGACCATTTCATCTCCTTCTCAGAAATTGCCGAATCCCGCAGCATCTCAACAGGTAAATAACGAAACTCATCCGAATCAAAATCATAAACCTCAACCAGCCACTGAGCGTTCGAGTTAAAAATATGTAGTAAAAAAACGTCCATCAACTGAGGCCAGCCAGGAGTCATCTCATAAGTCACGCGTAAATGTTTATCCCGTACAGCAAGAGAAATCAATTGGTTCAGCTCTTCAGGCGCAGCATCATCGAGCTCCAAAAGATTTGGATTTGCAGGATTTGTATTTTCAAAAAGCAAAATATTATTCAGCTCGATCAGCTCGTCTTGTTGGGTTTGCGACGCGATGCCGATGAGTTTTTCAGTGATTGAGCGGCGATTTTGTAGATACGGCAGCTGCGAATTTTTCGAGGCGATAAAGCTGATAAACATCGCCTTCAGCTCTTCTGGCGTAAAGCGGGTGGCGGGCAGATACTGATTTTGCATGACATAGTAGCCACCACCACGACCAGGCTCGGACGTCAGAGGAAATCCCATAGCCTGAATCTCGTTAATGTCGCGGATCGCCGTCGCGCGGGATATCTTGAACTCTCGCTGAATCTCAGCAATCGTAAAATGTGCTCGATTATTTATGTAGCGCATGATCAGGTTCACTCGTTCTATTTTCTTCATATTTTTATTGTATCAAAAATGTATCAAAATATATAACAGGAATGACAGATTTACATTTAATTATTGAAAATGTGAAATGAATCAAAATCACAAATACTTAATAGTTCAATCAACAAAGCAGCTTATGCTGACCAGCTCTCCTGAAAATATTTAAGGTGAAAAGTTGATAAAACTTTATTTATTTGATTTTCGAAAAACAGTATCATTTTTTGATACATTTGGCTAATAGAATCAATCTTGTAAAAAATAAATCCACAAAGGAGAGAATTAAATGTCTAGATACTCAATCAAAACAATCTTAGAAAACTATAAAATGACTGCTTTCGGTGTTTCACTTGAGGACTACAACGACTGGGCAGGTAATGCAGCAAAAACTACAGCGAAAAAAGCTGAAATCACAGAAAATGGCAAGCTAGCTGAACTTCTTGCGCTTGCTGACGGGCAAGAATATCAAATTAACTACGTCATCGACCACAAGGCTTGGCGCGGCTTTGGCGTGATGGGTGAATTTGACGTTGAAGGCGCGGTTGTCCTTGATTTCCTCGCTGGTGACTACCTCGTCGTGCCTGGCACAGGCACTAACAAAAATCACCTTGCTGACGAAATCACAGGTAAGGTTTTCAGCGGCATGTTGCAAGAAATCACAGACTACAAATACGTTGGCCCTGGTAACTCAACATTCGTCAAATCAGCTGAAAACGGTGAATTCTGCGGCGAAATGTGGCTTCGTGTAAAAAAAGTCGAAGGCTAAACTCTGCTAAATTTGTCAAAATTAAAAAAACATGATCTGAAAAAAGGAGCAATCACATGGAAAATTACACACTTGAACATAAAAAATCATTCACATTGACCGCTTATGGTTTTTCAATCCAGTCGAATTTCCAAGACATGCAAGCTATGCAAAAGGAAAAAGCTGAGTTTTGGAGTGTTCTTAAGGCTGACGGACGTTTTAATAAGCTCAAAGACGCAGCAAAAGACGATCGCGAATGGTCAGTCAACGAAGTTTATCAAGGAAAACCTTGGAATTATTTTGCAGTAGAAGCTGGCAAATCAGTGTCTGACGCAACGCGCATCATCGAATTTCCAGAGAGCGAGTACATCGTGGTCGCAGGAAGTGGCGATAAGGAAACTTTGTTTGATCAGCTAACATACCGTGCTTTTGGCGAAGTCTTGGCCCAAATCACTGACTATGCGTACGTTGGTGGTCCAAACGCGACTTATCGAAAAGATAACGGCGACGGCACTTTCTACGGTGAATTTTGGGTACCTGTGGTTAAAAAATAATAAGAAAAATCATGTAAAAAAAGGATTTTTCCAGTTAGTTGTCAATGCCTCGATTTTTCGGGGCTCTTTATTAGTTAATTCGATATCTTCTATCTGAGTACTGTAGCTGTGAATGTACCATCTGGATTTACTGGGACAGGACCTTTTCTGGGATTATGATGTAATAGAAAAAAATTTCCACATGTTTATGTATATGGCTAGTACGAAAAATAGAAAAAAAAATTGTCCGAAAAGTAGGCTTGTTCACAAATGAGACAACTTTCTTTTAGCTAAAATTATGGTTAATCTGTAAAATAGTAGCGCAGGCATAAACACCCACGCTACCATTTTCTATTTAATTTTTAATCTATTTGCTATTACTTAAGCAAATTATAAATAAGCGAGAACCACCGGATTCTACACTAAAATTCGGTATAAACACTTACAGAAAGTTTTTTATTAAGTACTCGTTAATTTGGTTATATTCATGCTGGTAAACTGGTCTTCCGATGGTTCCATATATAACCTTTACATTAAGGATTCCTAAATCCTTTAAGAAGTTCATATACTTTCTCGCTGAGACCCTTGAAATGCCAACAACATTTGCCACTTCTTCGGTGGAAAACGGCACCTCTTTCAATTCCTGAACTGCTTCCCATACTTGCTTTAAAGTATCCTTAGTTAACCCTTTTGGGAGCTCTTCAATTATTGTAGTTTCATCCCTGTGTAAAAGATAATTATCAAGCTCTTGTTGGCTGACTGCTTCCAGTTTATCTGAAAACCGGGTCTTTTGCTGATAGCTGACAAGAGCAGCATTAAACCTTTCAAATTCAAAAGGCTTTATTAAATAATCGACAACGCCGTACCTTAATGCCTTTTTGATTCGCTCTAGATCAGATGCTGCTGAAATAATGATTACATCAACTTCAAGTTCATTTTTTCGGAGGTACGTCAATAGCTCTAACCCCTGTTTGCCTGGCATAAAAATATCCAGAAGTATAAGCTGTATATCTTCCTTTCTAAGCAAAAGGATAGCATCATCTACTGAATTGGCTATTGTAGTTAAACGGAAACCACCAATCTTAGAAAGGTATTGTTTATTGATTTCCGCCACCATAGGGTCGTCTTCTACAATCATTACATTAATCATGCCTTTTCATCCTCTGCTTTATAAGGTATATAAACCGCAAAATTCGTTCCCTTTCCCGGCTTAGAAGAAATGATTAGGTCCCCTTCAAGTCTTTCAATACACTGAGCTAAAAGATATAGTCCGACCCCACGGTTATCTCCTTTCGTGGAGAAGCCTTTATCGAATATTTTATTTTGTATTGCTTTCGTCATTCCCATACCTGTATCCTTAACCTCGATTGTTAAAATATCCTCTGCGTAGTCAAGCTTTAAGTCAACTTTTTTGACAGGACTGTTCGCTATCGCTTCCATTGCATTATCGACAAGGTTTCCTATAATCGTTATGAGTTCTTGGGTGATTCCCAGTTTCACAGGCTGGGGGATCTTGTTGGTGCAATCAAATGATAGTGATGCACCTGATTCTCTTGCAAAGCTTAGCTTGCCAATCAAAAATCCAGCTAGAACCGGATCCAGGACATTCTTGGTTACAAACCCCATTTCCATTTCCCGATGGTTAACCGTTTCACTCACATAGTTCGCAAGTGTGTCGTATTGTTCGGTGCGGACTAGGCCAAGAATAACATGCATCTTATTCATGAATTCATGGGCATGGGCACGAAGGGCATCCGCATAATTGCGCACCCCTGTGAGCTGTTCGGCCAATAACTGAACTTCCGTTTTATCACGGAATGTAGCGATTGCTCCAACCGGTTGATTATCCACCACTACTGGCACTCTGTTTACCAAAATAGTAACCCCATGCAGAACCTGTTCCTGATCAACCTCAGTTTCTCCAGACTGCAAAATACGGGTTAAGCGGGTCTCAGGTAAATAATCTTCTATTTTGAGTCCTTTTGGATTCCCTTCTAGGCCGGCTTTTTTAAAAAGCTTTTGGGCAGCCCTGTTTACAAGGGTAATTTTTCCTTCTTGGTCAATGGCTATAATTCCCTCACGCACCGACTGGAGCATGGAACTCCGCTCTTCAAGTAGCTTAGCAATAGCGAACGGCTCGAGGCCCAATAGGATTTTTTTGATGAACCTGGCTAAGCCCACCGCACCGGTTACCCCGATTAATATTCCGATTATTGTCCCAATCATCATCCCCATCCGACCTTTATGTACAGCCTTCGTTACGTTTTCCAAAGAAATTCCTACCGCAACAGCGCCGATTTGTTTTCCATTTGAATTCATTATTGGTGTAAATGCCCGCATGGAAGGGCCGAGAATCCCCTTTGAGATTGATACATACTCTTTCCCTCGAAGGACTGGTCCTTCATCTCCTCCCCTAAATCTCTTTCCAACTTCACTAGGATCCGGATGGGAAAGCCGGATTCCTTTCATATCCATGACGACAACAAAGTTAACATGTGTTAAATCTTTTATTTGATTAGCAAAAACTTCTATTTCTGTCGAATTTGTTTTCCCCTCAAGAGACCCAATCACTTGCGGGTTAAGAGAGACGATCTTTGCAATATTGAGTACCTTTTCTTTCTGTGTCTCTTCCACACTGGAGGTAATTCTCTTACTGATTAGCAAATCGGTTATACCTAGTGACAAAGCGACCACAAGGCATACAAAAATAATGATGATGGCTTGTAAACTAAATCTGCCCTTTTTCATAAACTCCTCCAGGTTATCTGCTTAATTATAGTATGAATAAGGTTTATCCATTACATACTAAGAGACCGCAAAGCTCTCTTGAAGAGCTTTGCAGTCTCTATATTAAATCAACTTATTAGTAAAATTTCACCCGCCACGATTTGGTTAAGCAAGGTATTGTAAAGAAATAAAGATGGAGTCAACGTAAAACTATTGCTCCATCTTTATTTTTTTTCAATATTTAGGCTCTGTTTTATTAATAAGGACTAACTTTATTAGCTATACTCTTAATTTCTTTATACTCAGCTTTCCACATAGCATCTTCAATCGCATTTTCAACATCTTGAATATCTGCTCTTGCAATTCCTTCGTGTATAGCAGCATAGGCTACTTCAATGGCTACGTATTTTGAGACTTCATGTAGCTTTTCAATGGATGGCAAAAGGGATGCTCCTGGTTTACTGGTGTCAGACATACTTGCAACCGCATAAGCAGCAGCTGCAAACATTCCTTTTGAGATCACTTCAGCTTTTGCAACAATCGCCCCCAAGCCTAGGCCAGGAAATACAAATGCATTATTTGACTGTCCAATTTCATAGGAAACACCTTTGTATTCTACATTGGCAAACGGGCTGCCTGTTGCAATTAGAGCCTTGCCATCGGTCCACTTAATCAGGTTTTCCGGCACTGCTTCAGTCAATGCAGTCGGATTGGACATAGGCAAGATGATAGGTCGTTCAACGTGCTTGGCCATTTCTTTAATAATTTCTTCAGTGAACGCGCCGGCTTGTCCTGAAGTACCGATTAGGATTGTTGGCTTCACCCTTTGAACTACTTCCATTAATGAAATGATCCCTTCCTCATTCTTTTCCCAGTCCTTAACTTCATCCACCTTTCTTGCATAAGGCTTCTGGAAGTGCAGAACATCTGGTGTTTCATCTGTTAGTAGACCACGATAGTCTACAGCCCAGAAACGATCAAAGGCTTCTTCTCTGGTCGATCCCTCTAGAACCATGACATCTGCCATTTGGTCTGCGTTACCGATGCCAGCAGCCCCTGGTCCAAAGACAACAATGCGCTGGTTCTTCAAGGATTCTCCTGTTACTTTCAAAGCAGACATAATAGCAGCAAGAGTAACAGCACCTGTCCCCTGAATGTCATCGTTGAAGGTAAGGATTTTGTCACCATATTTGTCCAAGATTTTTCGCGCATTGACGTTGCCAAGGTCCTCCCAGTGAATGAGAACTTCTGGAAAGAACTTCCTTGCAGTCTGAACGAATAAATCAATGAATTGATCATAACGATTACCTCGGACACGTGCGAATTTGTTGCCGATATACATAGGATCTGCAATCAAAGCCTGATTGTTCGTGCCAACATCCAACACGATTGGTAGAACACGGTTTGGATCAATACCAGCTGCAGCCGTGTACACGGCAAGTTTACCAATCGCAATATTAATACCGCCTATCCCTTGGTCCCCAATACCAAGAATACTTTCAGAGTCGGTCACGACAATTAAATCAACACCATTTTTTGGTTTTCCAAGATTATAAAATGCCTTTTCAATACCCTCAGGATTATCGATCGAAAGATATAAGCCATCTGAACGTCGGTATCTATGGGAGTATGACTGGATTGCATCACCGACAGTTGGAGTGTAGATGATTGGGAGCATTTCTGCCAGGTGTTCTTTCAAAAGGCGGTAAAACAAGACAACATTACGGTTATATAAATCATAAAGCAGCCCGTTTTTGAATAGATTGGTCGTCCGCATCGAATATTGTTCATAGACCCTATTAACTTGTTCATCGAGGGTTATTACTTGTGGCGGTAACAGACCTTCAAGTCCAAGTTCTTCCCTTTCCTCTTTCGTAAAAGCTGTTCCTTTATTCAAAAAAGGATTGGAGAGAACTTCTTTTCCTTTTATTGTAGTTATAATAACATTCTCAGGTACACTCTCAAGTACATTCATGGTGTTTCCTTCCTTCTATCTTAAATTAGCTATTTTAGACAATACCGAAACCATGTTAATAAAATTTTCCTTATCACACTATTTTTTTAACTAAAAACCCTTTTTTGTAACTAAAAAAAGCAGAAAGTGAAACCGCTGACTGCTTTTTCTTTGTTTCTTTTTCAAATTGGCTTCAAAGCTTCGGAAGCATGATCGACAGGATTACAGTAAATTTTTACTTTATTGTCATGATGCTCTTGCAATTGATTTATTAGCTTTTTTCTTTTCGGACATTTTAAATACATAATTAACAATAATAGGACAGACTATTGCAGATATTACACATGCTGCTGCAACTTGCGCAGTAGCTCCTGGTGCTAAGGCAGCTAAGGTTGGATCTGCTGCTGCAACAACAGCTGGTGTAGCTACAGCATTCCCTGCAGTTGACCCTGTTGCTAAACCAACGATCGGATTTTCTTTAAATAACTTTAATAGTACGTAAGCTCCAATTCCAGTGAATGCAGCTATTAATCCTAGTAATATGCCAGGACCTCCCGCTTTTATAATAGTTGAAAGATTCATTCCCGCACCTAATGGGAATGAGAAGAATGGGATTAATAATAATTTACTGCTTCCAAGGAACTTTCTCATATCAGAATCAATATTTCCTAAAATCATTCCTATTACTATTGGAATTAATACACCTATAAGAGTTTGAAAAGGAATTGAGGCTAGACCAGATGCACCTAATGCAACTAATGTGAAAAAAGGACCATCTTTTAAAGAAAATAAAGCATATGCTCCTACATCAGTTTCGTCACCATATGATGAAGCAAGGGATGCATATAATCCACCATTAGCATTTAATAACGCTGCAAGGATAGCTAATGGTGATAATCCTAATATTCCGGCTGGCCCAAAAAGCATCGCTACAGTTAAACCTATACCTGCACCCACTATAAATTTTCCTGTTAATAATATTGCACCTTTTTTTAATGCCTTTGGTGCTAATTTGAAATTAATTTGTGAACCAATTAAAAACATAAAACATGCCAAAATGGTAGATGATGCCTCTTTACTAAATAATGCCGTTGTAAAACTTCCAATTTGTAAAAATTGCGGGAAAAAGGTATTCGTTAATACTCCTAGAAATAGTGGAACAACCATCAGACCACCTGGAATTTTATCAAGCGTTTTCTTAATTGGAATTTGCATTTTTAACCCTCCTAAAATAGTTTTATAAACTCGAATGAATCCATTATTTTATCAATTGTTCAAATACTCGCAGAAAGCGGTTCCATTTTTCTTGCATGATGTTCTATGTTTTAATCTCCTTATGTTTTGTTACCTGTCTATCATATTTGGATGAAAACTATTTTCATAGTTTATGGAAGTTTAATAATCCTTTTTGTAAATAAAAAAAGTAAGCAGTTTCAATAACTACTTACAAAAAGTTTTTTTATTAGGTGTTGTTCATTGGACCACATGAATAATTTCTCACACCTGGTATATACTCCCATTGAAATGAAGAATGCAGAAAAAAACGGCTAATCGATTTGATGAAAAAATTTTTTAATTGTATAAATGTGAAGTTTCTGTGCAGTCTTGTGCAATGTATACTATTCATTACACGAAATGGAAATAATTGGAAACAAAAAAACTCAAACCTTTGATACACTTAGGTTTGAGCTTCCTTAATCGTATGATCCCAACTGGACTTGAACCAGCGACCCCTACCCTGTCAAATACAGAGTACGATTATTATTCAATAACTATGAATATTTCAGTTCAATTAAGTCCAGTAAACACTGCAATTTTATTCACTGAAAGTCTTATATTTCTATTGTTTCTAATAAGTCTGTGCAATTTTTGTGTAATCGAAAATGTAATGGTTTATTGTGAGGTAGGGTGCATTATTTTTCGTTACTACTAGATTGAAGAGCAAACTGGAAAGAATAAAAACAACTGATTAATTCTTCTAATTCATTTTTAGCTTTTCCCAAAATTTCTTCATCTGTATATATCGAGAATCTTGTGATATATCGATCTAATTTATCGTTTAGTTCGATAATATTATCTGAACTTTTATGTTTCGCATTCATACGAATTAAGTCTTTTGCAAAAGCTTCACTTAATAATTGAATACTAGGGATTTCTATTTCTTTTTGGACAGAAACAATTGCTGGTGTATAATCCATTCTGTATGCTTGACCTGGTATTTGCTCCCAAAACCGTTCCCATTCATCGAGTAATCCTGCCTTATAAAGAATCAACTTTAAATATCCACATAACCATGCCGTACAGCTCGTATTTCTATTTTTACAACCTTTACCTTCCTCTAAATCATTGCAATACTTACAACAAGACCCACCAATATCAATACAAACATTACATATGGATGAAATACCAACGCCCCTTAAATACTTATGTCCAAAGTGTATCAGTTCTTCTCTTGTCATGAGACGTTCCTTTTCATAAGTATCCATCACTTTTAATCCTTTCTTTTTTTACTAAAAGAAAGTGTTTTGCTCTAAGAAAACACTTTGAATCTTTAAAACTTAAAAACTAATCCTCATTGAATTTATCAATCATTGAGATCGTATCAATCAAATAATTGTTAACATTAAACGAACAACAGAAAGTAATTCGATAATCAAAGGGTCCCGAAGGAAATACATAACCTAGTTACCTTCTTTAGTACCAGATACAATACTTTTATTACGTAAAATTGCAAGTTGTTTTGATACCGCAGATCCTCCATTTATCATCCTCAATATATCTATCAATGATATGAAATTGTCTTGAGATTCCTGTATACCGACCCAATTGTATATTTCTCAGACACACTTATTACACTCTGAAATTACGTATGTTCATCTTTATGCACATCTCTTTTTGCTTGTATATAAAATTCAACTAATGTGTCAAAACCTTTACGAAAATACGGGTCTCGATAGAACTTGTCGACAAATCCTTCTTCCGATAATCCGTTCATCTCTTTTACTATATCTTTTACGCTCTCTGCTGCTCGTTTTTGTATTTCATATTTTAATTTCAAATGCATACGTCACCGCTCCATTACTATGGTATTCATCTAGCATTTTTTATGAGTTAACACTCATATTACCCACCTTGTCCTAAAACCTCATTAACTTTCTTATGTCATATTAATGCAGTTGTATTATCATAATCAGTCGTTTCTACTTCTCTCCTACATCCTTATATAACAATCCCGCATAATCTTTTGTCAGTAAAATCATTAAAAAAAGACCAATGAAGAAGTTTATTCTAATTATGGTCTATGCAAAAAAATGATTTTATTAATTATCTAGAATTAAATATATTCCTTTCTATGAATAACTAATTTTTTCATCTTTATTATTCTTCTTTAAATTTATCTAACATACTAATCGTATCAACTAAGTGATTATTAAAAATTTGACGTGCAACTACTAATAGCTCAGAAATTATCGGATCCCTGAGGGAGTAAGTAACTTTATTTCCTTCCTTTGTGCCATATACAATATTTTTATTTCTTAAAATTGAAAGTTGTTGAGATACAGCTGACCCTTCACTTCCGATTAAATTTTGTATTTCATTTACATTCCTCTCGCCTTCACTTAGAATTTCAAGAATTCGAATTCGTAGTGGATGACCTAGTGCTTTAAAAAAATCTGCTTTAAATTGTTGTAGTTCTAAATTCAATTGTGTTCCTCCAAACTATCTATATGATCCATATCCTAATTTCAAAATATTTATTATCATTATACCTATTCAGCATGTTTTTATAAAATTTATAAGGATAATTATTCAACGGAGTCCTTTCTATTTTGATCTACTACTCCATTTTTTTGATCTTTTAAATTTAATAGATTTGAGTTGGATAAGCTTGAACACTCTAAAAATGCATTGTGCTTGCAGCCTAAACACTTATTATAATTAATATTTAATAGTGCATAGCCAATTGCTTCACCTGAATGCTCGAAAAAATTTTGTTTACCAATTACATCATACAATTTGGTACGAATTAATAAGTCTTTTGGTTGAGATTGAAGACCAGTTAGTAACACAACACTGTCATTGTCCCTGAGGTATTTGATGATACTTGCTAACTTAGCTTCACCTGTTGTATCAATAAAAGGAACCTTTCCAAATCTTAAAATTAAAAACTTTGGTTTATTATCTGATAACTTTAGAATTGTTTTTTCAAATAGATTAGCAGTTCCAAAGAAAATTGACCCTTCAATTGTGAGAATGCTAATTTGAGGACAATCATGATTTTCATTAACCATATATGTCATCAATTTTTTATTCTGTTGGGAACGGTCAGGTAATACCTTTCTAACGATCAGAAGTTCAGACATTCTTTTAACAAATAAAATCACAGCAATGATTAAACCAACCTCCACGGCTGTTGTTAAATTTAGAAAAATGGTCAGTAAAAAAGTTAAGATTAAAATGATAGAATCACTGGATTTAGTTTTTAAAATATGAATAAACTCTTTTCTTTCACTCATGTTCCATGCTACAAGCATTAAAATTGGGGCCATACTAGCTAAAGGAATTTGTGATGCTAATGGTGCAAACAATAATAAAATGATTAGGACAATAACACCATGGATAATTCCCGAGATAGGTGAAATAGCTCCACTCTTTATATTTGTAGCAGTCCTAGCTATTGCTCCTGTAGCTGGAATTCCTCCGAAAAAGGGAATAACCATATTTGCAATCCCTTGTCCCATTAACTCTTTATTACTATTGTGCCTGCTACCTGACATACCATCGGCAACTACTGCAGATAATAGTGATTCGATCCCACCAAGCATCGCAATAACAAAGGCTGGTCCAATAAGTGTACGTATTTTTTCAAAATTCAGCTCTATTAAATGAAATGCCGGAATACTACTCGGAATAGCACCAAATGTGGACTTAATTGTTTGAACTTCCCCTTTAAAAAAGATGTAAGCCATTAAACTAGAAAAAATCAGACCAATTAATGATCCAGGGACTTTTGGGAATAGTTTAACAACTGTAATAACTGTAATTAAACATATGATTGAGGTTATTACACTATAAGAATTTATTGTCGAAATATGCACTCCAATTTCTCTCATATTTGATATAAAATCCTCATGTTTAGTTATATTTTGAAGTCCTAAAAAATTAACAATTTGTCCAGTAAAAATAATAACCGCAATCCCTGCTGTAAATCCTATGGTAACAGGACGAGGTATAAACTGTATTAGAAAACCCATTTTAAAGATCCCCATTAAGGTGAGAATAACACCAGCTAAAAAACCTGCAATAAGTAAGTTTTCATAACCATAATGAATTACAATTGATAAAAGTATAGGTATAAATGCTCCTGTTGGACCCCCTATTTGAAACTTTGATCCTCCAAAAATTGAAATTAATACTCCTGCAATAATCGTTGTATAAATTCCATATTCTGGTTTTACTCCTGAACTAATCGCAAAAGCCATTCCTAAAGGAATTGCAATAATTCCAACTATTATTCCTGAAATTAAATCCTTTCTAAAAGATACTTTATTATAATTTTCAAATCTCCCTCGCCATTTCACTTTTCGCACCTTCTAGTATATTTGATTATTTGAATATACAAATATTTAATATAATCATAATAACAGATCTCTTTCTCGTCAAACAAAATCTGATAATTAGATATTGTAACTATTTTCCAATTTCCATAGTACAAATACAAAAAGAGAAAAAAAAAAGAACCTCTTCGAAAAAAGGTCCTTTACCTATGGTGATGGGTTATATAAAAAACATCTATATTTTTTTTACAAATTCAGATTTTAACTTCATTGCTCCAAATCCTTCAATTTTGCAATCTATATCATGATCACCATCAACTAGGCGGATACTTTTTACTTTGGTACCAATTTTAACAACAAGAGAAGTTCCTTTTACTTTAAGATCTTTGATGACAGTCACTGAATCACCATCATTTAAAATATTTCCATTTGCATCTTTTACAACTTTCTTATCATCCATTTCAGTTTCAATATCCAGTGTCCATTCATACCCACATTCTGGGCACACAAATAGATTACCATCATGATATGTATATTCTGAGTTACATTTTGGACAATTTGGTAGTTCGGCCATTATCTTTTCCCTCCTTTAGTATTACTTTTAGAGCATCATTATTTCTATACTGACATAATTTAAATATCTTTACAATATGATTTTTGGATATTTGAATCTTTGAATATACTTTTTTAAAATTGGAAAAATTAACAAAAAAATAATCATATAATTAACTAGAAAAGACATTAGACGTCTTAAATATGTGTAAGGGTGTTTAATTTATTTCACATCATTAATTTTTCGTATCTATCCTGCCATTTAATTGAAACAAAAAAAAGAGCCGCCGAAGCAACTCGTTTTGTTGAACTAACGCATGCGTTAGCCAACCATGAATCGATTATTCACCACAGTGAATGGAAGTTTATAACTTACTTCCATAGTAGTTAAAAAACTTCTCAAATTAATGATACTGGAACCAAGGAATCCATTTATTATTCTGATCTTTAATAATGTAGAGCTCTCTAAGAGATAAAGGTGAACCTGGAAGTTTTGGAAATCTTAATCTAACAAACCAAGAATAATTCGTAACTTCTTACCACAAAAATTTCTTGCCATTTTATAGTAGTGTTGTTCTTCTGCTTTCAATAAATAAACCATATTTTTAAACAAAAAATGGTAGTTTATCGGCTTATTCTAGATTAGCTTTATTTAATTTTCAAATGTAAACGTTACCTTTTGTTTGTACAGTAATTGAGGCATTCATTACAGCCAATGTTAATCAATACAAGAACGAGATTGCTCTTGTACTCATTGACATCCACTGGAGACAATCAAATGTGTACTCCAATGCCTGCTGTATCTGTCTTAGACAGAGCCTCAGAATAAGATTATATTACTTTTGACTTTGCATTCTCTTTTTGTTTTTTCTTCTGCATGGAAGCAAGAACAGCAAATAAAGCCATTACCACCAGTACGCCACCAATTACAGCATTTATTTCAACACCAATTCGTTCAATTGCAATGCCACCAATTGTTGAGCCCAATGCCATTCCTACATGAACTGCTGAGTTATTTAAGCTTTGCTGAATATCCGATGTATCAGGTGCAGTTACGATTAAATAGCTTTGTATTGCTGGTTGAAGAGCCCAGCTAAACATACTCCAAACTATCATAACAATTACGAAAAGTGGTGTGTTAAATGTTGTAAAAGGCAGAATGAAAATGGATACTCCAAATACTGTAATTACAGTAATAATCGTTTTCTTTGGGCCAATACGATCAGACAATAATCCACCAACACCTCCGCCAACGATGGCAGCGAAACCGATAATCAGATACATTACGCTGATCCAGTTTCCATCAAGAGCGAGTGTGCTTTGTAAGAAAGGCGTAAGGTAGGCATACAGAGTTAAATGGCCTCCAAAGAATAAGACAGACGTAAGTTGAATGAATATGATTTTTTTATTTTTTAGTGTTTGTAGTTGTGCACTAATCGATTTACCAGGCTTGGGTTCAATTTTTCCTAATAAAAAATGGATGCATACAATTGAAATTGCAATTAATACCACAATAAAGGCAAAAGGAGCGTGCCACCCAAAGGTATTTCCGAGCATCAATCCAAAAGGAACACCTAAGACGAGAGAAGCACTGACACCCATCAAAACAAAACTTATCGCACGGGCACGGTATGCTTCTGAACTGATATTGGATGCGATTGTTACACAAAGGGAAATTAATAGTGCTGCGCTCATTGCAGATATTATCCTTGTAACTAAAAGTATAGTGTAACTTGTGCTTAAGACTGAAATGATATTGGCAAACAAAGCCGCAAATAAAGCCAAAAGCATTAATCGTTTCCGTTCTATTCTTGATGTAGCAGAAAGAAGTATTGGTCCCGAGATAGCGAAAGTAAGAGAAAAAACGGAGATTAACATCCCTGCTTTGCCTAGAGAAATACCGAGATCATTTGCAACTAAAGGAAGGATACCTCCAAGAATCATCTCTACTAGGCCGACTATAAAAGAAACAATCGTTAGTAAATAGACCCGTTTGTTCATAAAACACCTCTCTTTATTAAATTGATAAAAATGTACTTCAGTACGGAAGAATAACATTCTATTCCCTAAAGAGCAAGTGGAAAAATTTTCAGTAATAGAACAAATCATGCGATTATAAAAACTTTACAATAAAAAAAGCCGCATATTTACAGCTCTTGATCTTAAACTAATGCATTCGTTAGTTGAATATGGATTTAGATAAATAAGGGAAATACAATGATTTTAATCTTATTTCTGGAGGTCACTTAAAAAAGCATTACTTCTATGAAATAATGCTTGAAAAAGTTGAAGATAAAGCAGGTTCGTATTAACTCAACCCTTTTTTATACTTATTTATTTAAACGAAAGTTTGTAAATAACTTAAGATATTTCTATTTAAACCATTTTTTTATTTCTTGTTGAAATACCTCATGTAATCTTAGATTAACTAAGCTATTAATAATCGCTTTCTTTTCTGAGGACAAAACGTTAGATGGAATTTTAAACATAGGTTTGAGGTTATTAGCAAGTGCATTGTGAGGGACAGAGATTTTCGATAGATTATTAGCGATTTTTCGATGTGTTGCTATATGAAATCCCCATAATCCAAAGGAAGGAACAATAATATTGTACGGGAGAGTGTATAAGCCTGCCTTTTCCAAAGTCCTAGCAATACTCCAAAATGCTATTGGTGTATCTTCTGGAGAACTAGATTGGCAAACTAACGCTCCGTTCTTTGATAAAAGGTTTGAAACTTGATTGAATAGTTCTTTAGTATATAAACTACTTAGAATAGAATCGACTGGGTCTGGAAAGTCAATGATAATCACATCATATTGCTCATGATTACCTTTTATAAATATCTTGGCATCCTCAATATGAACATTCACACGCTTGTCCAAAAACGAACGATTATTTAATTCCAATAAGACTGGTTGCGTTTTAGCAACTTGAATCATCATGGGATCAATATCAACTAAATCTACATGTTTTACATTAGGATACTTAAGTACTTCACGTAATGCAAGTCCATCTCCACCACCTAAAATAAGAACACGTTTATGGGATGCTGCCATCTCCATAGCCGGGAAAACTAATGCTTCATGATAATACTTTTCATCTAATGAACTAAACTGTAACTCTTGATTTAAATACAAACGTATATCATTCGCTTTAACTAAAAAAATATCTTGGAATTGGCTAGTTCCATGAAAAAGCACATCATGATTGCCTTTACTTAATTCCTTTAATTGAATATTGTCCCAATCGTTACCTTTATCATCTTCAACTTGAAAAAGCTCCTGTACTGTTCCTCTTTTTACTTTCATTGTGATTGGGGTCAGTCTTCTCATTTTTGGTGAATTATTTAACTTACCACCGCGAACTAACTCATTTACTTGGATCCTTCTCGCCTTTAATTTGTATAGAATATCTTTAATTGTTGGCCATAGTTCTTGATTACCACAGGTATACAGATCTAAAGCAGCATATCTTTCTTCTGGCCAAGTATGAATTGAAAAGTGCGAAGTTGAAATACCAATGACCCCCGTTACACCTTGTGGTGAAAAAGAATGGAAATGAACTGAAATAATTTCCATACCTAAATTTTCTATTGCTTTTGTTAATAATTTTTTTAAACCCTCTGCATCATTTAAAATATCAGACTGACATTCAAATGCATCAATGATGAGATGTTTCCCCTCTATGTTCAATAGATCACTCCCACTTACTTATTATTTTCTTAGAAAATACTTTAAACTCTACTCCTTTTATTTATAAATTGCTTGTCTATCTACTACATTAATATATGTTCATTGAAATGATAGGATTGTGTATATTTCTTAAATTTTTACTAAAGTGAAGTAAACTTACTAGATTTACAACCACTCATTCTACATTAGTATGATTAATACTAGTTTCCTAAGTAATTCTATTAGCATGGGATATTTTTAAACAGCTACTCATGAAATTTCAGATGGATTTGACCAATATTAATAAGACAATTGTAGCATTTCCTTATTCAACAATCCTGCCATTTACTTCAATAAAAAAAGCCGCATATTAGCAGCTTGTGATCTTCAACTATTGCATGCTTTAGTTGAATAAAGAAATGTATATTTTTATATCATTTAATAGAAATTTCTTTTACAAATGGAATACTCAAATAACGATATTTAATAATTATTTTATTTATTGCTTTATCGTGTAATACAGTAATACCATATATTTTATCTTTTTCTGTTGTAGTACCGTTGTTTGCTTTTTCTAAAATATAAGATGGTGCCGTATTAGGTTCAATACTTATTGAGTTTATGTTCTTAAACACATATTTTTTCGCCTCTTTGCTCGCAAAAGAATCTGTTACAATCAGTGGTTTAAGTGCATTATTCACTTGAATTTTTACATCTAAAGGGCGTTTATTGGTATTTACTAATACATCTTTAATAAATAATTTTTTCCGACCTTTATTACCTATTTGAATAACTATTCCATGTTTCTTTTCAGTCCAAGCAATAGTACCAGTTTCTAATGGTGGGTTTCGCTTCATAAATGGTTTGAATCCAATCAAAATTATTAAAATAACTATTGCTAAAACAATCACTATTTTTTTGAAAACTGACAATTTGATTTATCCTCCTTTTATGAAACAATTCAATTTCCTTATGCAACTATCCTGCCATTATGTTGAATAAGAAATTATACTATGTTTTAAATCAATAAAGTTTTTTTGCCCCATTTAACTGTTTCCCTATAAATTTGGTACTGTTATAAAACAAAAAACCCCTTGATATACAAGAGGTTTAGGTATGATCCCAACTGGACTTGAACCAGCGACCCCTACCCTGTCAATTACATAGTACGAGTATTATACAGTAATTATGATTATTTTATTTCAATTAAGTCCAGTAAATCAAGCGGTCGGTGCAATTTTATTCATTGTAACTCTTTTAATTCTATTGTTTCTATTTTTTCCGTGCAATTTCTGTGCAATCGAAAAGTAACGGTTTATTATGAGGTAGGGTGCGTTGTAGAAATTAGTAACAAATTACTTAACAATAAAAAAGAACACAGGACGCGAATACATGCAGGTTTCCTATTTTATGCCTAACGTGATGTTTTATCTGTTTCATCATGTGGATATTTATGCGGGCTATTAATTAATTTTTGTAAATCCCCTCTAAAAAACACATCTTTGAATTCTTTTAAATTAAATGGAATAATCGGTGCTAAATATGGTACGCCAACTGAACGCAAACGAGCCAGGTGGATGAATATAGCGAACATTCCTACTCCTATTCCCCAAATACCAAATAAACTTCCTAGAAACAAAAAAATATACCTCAAATAATTAATTGTAAAGGTCATTGCTGTGTTTGTGTTCAATGTGTTTGCAAGATATGTTGTTCCTATTATGATAAGACTCAGCGGATGTATTAGTTTTGCATCAACTGCTGTCGACCCAATTGTAACTGTTGCGATTAAAGAAACAAGAATTAACAATTCTTTTGACACTCTATAGGAACCTACTGCTAATATATGTAATAATATCAGGAGAATGAAAATTTCAAGCCAAAAAGGTAGAAATGTATCTGAATGAGAAAAGAAGTGTTTAGTCACTTTTTTTGAAAACCAATTTTCATGAAAGTTTGCGATTGAAACATATGTTCCAGGTAACAATGTTGATCCAAAAAAACAAAAAAACGTGAGTAAACGGGTCAAATTAGGAAGTTTTGAGTAATAATCACTTGGATGTTGAAAGTATTGAACAAATAGATTCGGAACGATGGTTGCAGTTGGTGTTCCATTGACTAAAATAGCAACTCTTCCCTCATACAAAGCAGCGGCAATACAATCAGGTAGTTCAGTAGTAAAAGTCAAAGGAAATAAGGTTTTTTGTTTTCCTGCAACTGCTTGTTCGATTATTCTCGTTTCCAGTACATAGTCAACATATAATGAATCAATTCGATTTCGAACTTCCTTTAAAGCAGATTGATCAACTCTTTCAGTAAGAAATACGATTGCAGCGTCCGTTTTTGTTATTTTTCCAATTTTTATTTTCTCTACCATGAGTGTAGGTGACGGGATCATATTATGTAGTAAATTTAAGTTACCTTTAAGTTGTTCCGAAAATGCAATTAACGGTCCTTCTATGTTACGTTGTCTTGTACTTTGCTCTATCGGCCGTTGTTGCCATTCCACAGTATCAACGAGAATGCCACTTTCGTTACCCTCCACTAATACCAATGTCTTTCCTCTTATAATTCCATCAATTGTAGAAGAAATAGAAGTAACTTCCTCAATTGACTCAGAACGAATATGATGTAAAGCTAAAGTGCTCATAAATGCATCTTCATCTATATGCCTAATATTAAGTAATGGCTCAATAATACTTTCTCTTATCAACTCTGTATTCACAATACCGTCCATATACAAAAGTGCACCATAATATTTTCGTTTTGTATTAAATTGTATAAATCGTATAGATAATTCTGGAGAATTATATAACTGTTTTTTAACTGTATTAATATTTTTATATATATTCTTTGTGAAAGAAGACTCTATACTGCTCATGAATTAGTGCTCCTAATTTAATTTGTTAACATTTAACAATACAGTTAGTATGTACTTTCAGTTTGAATAATACGCCATTCTTTTCTGATATTTAGCCTGTTTTTGTACCTTCATGAAAAAACCATTTCATCATGGGTGGAGTTACAAGTGTAGTCACTAGCACAACTACTAATAATACTGCAAATAATGACTGATCAAGCAAATGATTCTCTAATCCAATCGATGCTATAATTAGCGCAACTTCTCCACGGGATACCATTGCTGCTCCTACACCTAACGAATTTCTCCATGAAAAACCCGATACTTTTGCACCGATAGAAGAACCAATTAATTTAGTTAGAATGGCTACCACACTTATCATAATAATAATCAAGATATTATCTAAGATCCCAGTAAATTTAGCGGATACTCCTATTGATGTAAAAAATACTGGTACAAAAAATGAGTAACTTATCGTTTCAACTTTTTCAAATACTTCATGTTTATATTCTGTCACACTAATTGCCACTCCTGCAATATATGCACCGATAATGGCAGCTACACCTGTGTATTCAGCTAAGTATGCATACATAAAACAAATAATTAACGCAGAAGAAATAACTGTTTCACTAACTTTTAAAGTAGAAAATTTTTTAAGGACAAATGGTACTACTCTCCACCCTACAATGATTGCACCTACAAAAAATAGTACTTTTTTAAGTATTATTTTTGATAAGTGTACATCACCGCTCCCCCCTGCCAAACTAAGTAAAAATGCTAAAGCGATAATAACTAAAATATCATCTATGACTGCTGCACCCATTACGGTTGCGCCTTCACGAGTTTTTAGTTTATTCATTTCTTTCAATACTTGGACTGATATACTTACACTTGTAGCAGAAAGTAATAATCCTAAAAAACTTGATTGAATAGAGTTCAGATCGATCATCATCCCAACTAAATAACCTACTGCAAAAGGAACGATAATTCCCCCAATACCAACTAAGGTGGAAGCCTTACCTGTACGTTTAAACTCTACAAGGTCAGTTTCAAGTCCAGCAATAAACATTAAAAGTATTACTCCAATTTGACTTATTTCATGTAAAATATCAGTGTTACTTATTAATCCCAATACAGCAGGGCCGAGTATTATTCCTATTAATAATTTTCCAAGTACAGAAGGTTGCTTTAATCTGACACTAATGTCACCAGCAATTTTTGAAGCAATTAGTATAATTGCAATTTGAAATATAAGCATATATTTACTGTAGTAATAGCCTTAATCATTCTACATACTCTTACTACAGTTCACCTCCTTATAAGTTATTACAAAATAAATTTCTAGTTAATAATTGATCGCGAGGTTTTATTCTTTTATATCGTGAGGGTATGTGTTAGGACTATTTATTAATTTTCGTAAATTACCTCGATAAAATACATCTTTGAATTCATTAAAGTAAAAGGAAATAATTGGATCTAAATATGCAACATCACGTTGAGAAAAAGAATTATTCACTTTAGACAATCTTGGAAAAGGTCACTTATTTACGTAAGTCGGAATGGAAAGAAACAGATCATTTTAAATTACAGTTGTACACAAAGTAAAAAAGGGATAAGCTTGCTTATCCCTTTAATCCAATAATCCACGATTCTATTAGTTTGTTTCCAAATTGAAATTACCTTTTATCTCTTCTTAACAGCTAATTGCATGTCTCAAGCAGTTTTTATAATAACATTCCGTACCAAGGTTTTTGGCTTAGTTCAGGAGTAAGAGAGCAATGTACATGCTTTACTTGCGTGTACTCATCTAAAGCATAGCGGCCAAGTTCACGACCGAATCCACTTTGTTTATAACCGCCAAACGGTGCATCACTTCTTAACATGTGCCAGTCATTTATCCAAACTGTTCCAGCTCTTAATTCACGTGAAATTTTTAGAGCTTTGTTAACATCTTTTGACCAAATACCAGCTGCTAATCCATAAATTGAGTCATTCGCAATTTCGATTGCTTCTTCAATCGTAGAGTAACGAATCACACAAAGAACTGGTCCGAAAATCTCTTCTTGAGCAATTTTCATTTTATTGTCTACATCCGCAAAGATAGTAGGTTCAATGAAATATCCATTATCATAGCTTTCACCTGTTAAACGTTTTCCACCACATACTAAGCGAGCACCTTCTTGAATTCCAGTCTCAACATATGATAACACCGTGTCAAGTTGCTGCTGAGAAGCCATTGGCCCCATTCCGTTCGCCATATCAAGCTGGTTTCCAATCGTAATTGAAGATGCCAACTTCGCTAAACGATCAACAACTTCATCATATATAGAATCATGTACTAAAAGGCGCGTGCCAGATTCGCAAAGTTGTCCCGAATGAAGACAGAAGCCAAACAAACTACCTGGAACCGTAATATCTAAATCAGCATCTGGTAAAACGATAGAAGGTGATTTTCCACCTAATTCAAGTGTAACGCGTTTTACAGTTCCAGATGCTAATTTCATAATGCGTTTTCCAACTTCTGTTGATCCCGTAAAAGCAATTTTATCAACTTGTGGATGAGTAGCAAGTACTTCTCCTACAGTAGCTCCTGGTCCTGATACAACATTGAACACGCCCGCTGGAACTCCAGCCTCAGTAGCTAATTCTGCTAATTTCAACGTAGAAAGAGGTGTATTTGTAGCTGGTTTAACAACAATAGAATTTCCCATTGCTAGTGCAGGTGCAATTTTCCACATTGCTAAAAGCATTGGAAGATTCCAAGGTGTAATTGCAGCTACGACGCCAACTCCTTCTCGCCAAACCTGATTATTGCTTGGTCCAGGAAATGGCAGTACTGGCAGAGACTCAACAAATGGGTATTCAACAGTAAATTTCGCTGTTTGATGAAGTAGATCTGCTAAATATAAAATATCAAGATTTGAAATTCGTCTTACAGTTGCACCTGAGCTAATTGCTTCTAAGAATGCAAGTTCTTGAGAATTTTCTACAATTTTATTTCCAAAATTAATTAAGATTTGAGCTCTTTCTTGTGGTGATTTTTTTGACCATACTCCTGAATCAAAAGCTTTGCGAGCAGAAACAATAGCAGCTTCAGTATCTTCCTTTCCTGCTTTAGCGACCAGAGCAATCACTTCTCCAGATGCAGGATTTTTCACACTAAATGTTTCACCACTTTTTGCAGGTGTCCATCTACCATCAATATAAAGTGGAAATTCCAATACTTTTACAGTCGTTTGCATAAAATACCTCCTAAAATTAATTTTGTATTTTTCAAGTCAAAAACCCCATTTAAACCTAGAAGTAACGATATTGACCATAGATCAAAATAATCTAATAAAGATTAAAATTCTTTATTATAAGGTTATTACTTGCTCAATGAATTTTACATAAGACCAATGGTTTCCCATTGACTGTTTGAATCGTGGTAATCCACATGTATTGTTTGAATCATTAATAGTTATTCCTGGTATACCGGATTCTTGAGGAGTTTACATTCGTTGTTTGTTTATTGATACCTCTATCTAAATATGACTGAAGGGATTTCTTAAAATCCCCAGCAAGAATGGATTCCTTGGCAAGTCTAACAGAAATGGTGCTATTATATTCTGAACTATCGCCAAAATTTCTGCACAGATTTTTTATGGTATGTAAACCATTAGCTGGAATCTGAATGATTTGTTCCGCCAATGATAATGCAGTGGAAAAACATTCACTATCCTCAACTACTTGATGGGCAATCTCAAAATCCAATGCCCCCATCGAATCCAGCGTACGTCCCGTCAATGTCAACAGTCTACTTCTTGCAGGACCCACCTCATGGATCAATCTCCGCGTCCCTAACACCACTCCAAACTGTGATCCAGGAAAACGAAATTTAGCCGATTCTCCTGCAATCCTGAAATCACAGGCCAATGCAAGGTCTGCTCCAGCCCCATAGACGTATCCAGTGACAGCTGCTATTGTTGGACATTTAAAGCGTATCACTATCTCTAACAATCCAGCTAAGTCAGCAAAAAATTCAGCAGCATCTTCATTTGAAAGGGATTGCAAATAATGGACATCCACACCTGAACAAAAAGCTTTGTTCAATTGACTTCCAATCACTAAGATTTCTACTGCGGAATCTTCACTCAACCTGTTGAGTTCGTTTGATAGACTCTGAATCATCTCTCTATTCAATGCATTTAATTGTTTAGGCCGATTTAATGAAAGAAGTACAATTCTTCCATCTAAAAAACTTGTACAAACTAAAAGATCTTCAACACTCACCCTTTTCACCTCCACTGCCAATCTTTCAAATCATCACTTATGTATAATTATCTGTAAATTAAGTTTATTTTAATCCTCTAATGATTTTATGTCAATACTATTTATTTAGATAAACACTGGACTTATAGGGGCTTGAAAATCGGTTGTCTTCGGCACTATAATATTACAAAAGTAGATATGTATACATATCTACTTTACAGAGTTTTGAAATATACAACTTACTTAAAGAATCCAAACATATTTTTTAGATAAAATCCCCTTTGCAGTAAAATAATCACAAATAGATCTTTTATGTACTACTACCAAGAGAATTTAGTCTTCAAAAAATCGTAAACACTATGAACAAATGGTTAATTTTGACCATCTAAAATAAAAAGAAAAAATGCCACGAAAAGATTCGTGGCATTTAATTGACATATTCTTTTTTCAACACCGCGTACAGCAGAAATGTATCCATAACTGCTGTAGTAATACCAAAAATTATTTTCAAGAGAATTATTCCAAAATCTCCTCTAAAATTACTTTTTGACCATATTGGGGATCATGTTTGTTTTTATCAATGATAGAATTAACAATATTTTGGGCTTGCCTTATGTGGATCCTTGCAAAATTCTCAGCTAGATCCACTTCTCCTTGCTGGATGGCACGAAGGATCATATAATGCTCATCAAGCGCAGCCTTCCCTCTTTGGGGATGAACTAAAATAGCAGGATAAAACATTTCTCCCGACATTCGTAAAAGAGGTTTTTGACTGATGAGAGGTGCGTTTTCGGTAGCTTCGACGATTGAGGTGTGAAAATCGACATTACACTGTGACCATTGAGCTGGATCCCAAGAATAAATAACGCTTTCCATTTCCTCTAATATTTTTTTAAGTTGTTCGATCACCTTTTGAACTTTAATCGTTTTTGATTGCTCTGCCAGAATTCTAGCACCGAGTCCATCAATAACTTCCCTCACACGATACAATTGACTCAAATGTCGAAAATCAAGCCCACGCACCATGATTTGTCGTCTTTTACCTGTAACGACGAAACCTTCATGCTCTAATTTCTTCAGAGCCTCTCGGATCGGTGTACGACTCACTTTAAATTCTTCAGCAAGTAATGGTTGATTAAAAATCGTCCCAGCTGGATAAACTCCAGAAACGATTGCTTCCCTCAATTGAGACGTTAATTCATCGACGAGACTAATGTGCGGTGTTTTATTAAACATAGAAACCACCTTTCATTATAAAAACATTTAAACCTAATAGAAGTGAACTTAAACTCTTATTTCAGAACCTAATAGTCTTTAAAATAACAAATGATATATTCTTTAACCATAAATAAAGATATATGTATACATATATCCTTTTTTCACAACTAGAAAATCAATAAACCAACATTATTTTTCAATATAATTATTATATTGACAGGATGATACAGTGTCAAGAATGAGTATTTTGAGTAAACAGAAATGTATACATAATTGTTTCATTATATCAATGAGAAAGGTTAAAAATCGAGTTTTACTCTGATTTTTATCCGATTATAAGGATGCAAAATAACTATTGTCCCTTTTCTTTTTTCTACTGAAGTACTGCTTTAAAGCAGTTTGGCAAAGCACTCTAACCCCCGCCATCTTCTCTATTATTAGCAATCTAAAAAGCTGATTACTTCTCACTTAACGTAGAAATAATCAGCTTCAGTTTTCAACCGCATTCAAAGCAGAAAGATGTTTATCGACAGCGAACCATATACCTAGATAGATCATCAAATTAAGAGTAAAACTATGAGTACAAACTTTAACTATATATTTTTACTGAGTTAATAGAATTGCATTTATCCCAATAAGTAGACAAGCGGAAGGAAAGCCCCCCATGACCGAATTTAATCTCACTGTTTCGGGTAGAGTGACTAATATTCTCCAAAAAGTGTAATATTCTTTTTCTTCGATTTGCAATATCAATGACACCTTTATGATAAAACCAGGAGTCAATGGTGTTATATACCCCACGGTTCAACCCAAATCTTTCTTCACAAAATTGAAAAAATTTAAGATCAGGTAAGTGGATTCTATTTGAGTTTATCCCCACGAAACAAACCTACCTCCAATAGTATTTTCTTACTCAATCAGTACCATCATCTCAAATTGTTTTTTCATTAGCCACATCCTTATATGATCTCGACTCCCCGTATGTCATTTTATTGAACGGTTAAACCCAAAGCTCCGACTTAAGCACCCACCGTTTTCTCAATATCAAAAGCGCAACTCATCTACAAAGTCATTCAGCCCTAGGGGTTTAGTGCGAAAAGTAACTTTTTCTGATTTTTCAGTCTTTTTAACCTATCAACAAGATTACATCCTAAAGACTTTGATCCGGATCTACTTTTATCTTAACACCTTTACTTTGTCTGAAAGTTAATAATATCACGCTCGAAAGGAAAATTAATGCACCAATCAAAAACATTCCCTTTGAAAAACTCAGCATCCCAAATAAAAACGGACCTACAAATCCTCCTAAACTCCCTAACGTATTAACTGTTGCAATCCCTATTGGTGCAGTTGATTCGGTAAAAGACATTGAAACATATGAAACAAAGAGAACTAACAAGCCCATCAACCCAATTGCAACAATCGAAATAGAGACCATCAACAACCAAGCACTGTCCATAAATCCACCTATGGTAAATGCTGATGCAGTTATTAAACAGCAAGCCACTAAATGTTTTATACGCTCATTACGTTTATCAGAACTCCATGCCCAAAATATCATGGATGGAATCCCTACTATCGGAGGAATAATTGAAAGCCTCCCAATATCTGTATTACTTAATTCCGTAGACAGCGACTTGATAATCGTAGGTAAGAAAAAAGCCAGAGCGTACATTGAACAAAAAATAGTAAAACAAACAAAAGATAACTTCCAAATTTTTAAACCTTTAAACATTTCTAGTTTTGATGTTTCTTTTCTATCATGACTTTGGCTTTTTTCAAATCTCAACTCATTTTCAAGCCAATTCTTCTCTTCACCCGATAGCCACTTTGCATTTTCAGGTCGATTCTCTAAGTAAAAGAATGTAACTATCCCTAAAATAATAGCCGGTAGCCCCTCTAATACAAACATCCATCGCCATCCAGCTAACCCACCCCACGTAATATTATCCATTATATAAATAGATACGGGTGCCCCTACAATTGAACATACCGGCCAAGCAAGCATAAACGCAGCGGATGCACGCGCTCTTTCCTTACTTCTAAACCAGTATGTTAAATAAAGAATAATCCCTGGGAAAAAACCAGCTTCAGCTATCCCAAGTAAAAAGCGAGCAATATAGAGATGCATTGCAGTTTGTACAAATGCTGTACATACCGAAATAATCCCCCAAGTAATCAAGATTCGAGCAATCCAGATCTTTGCACCAACTTTGTGCATAATCATATTACTTGGTATTTCAAAAATCATATATCCAATAAAAAAAATCCCTGATAATAAACCAAATGCTTCAGCAGATAATGTTAAATCAGCATTCATTTCTAAGGCGGCAAACCCCAAATTAATCCTATCCAAATAAGCAATGACATAGCATATGAAAAGAAATGGTAAAATACGTAGCATTGTTTTTTTAACTGTGCTATTTTCAATAGATTGGTTTAATACCTTCATCCAATCGTCCCCCATATTCAACTTATTTTTTTAAGCGAGCTGGATCATAGATGATACTGAAGCAGAAAACAGTAGGTCCCCACAGAGACCGAGATTACTTGATAACCATACGAAATGATAATCCTTTTATTAAAACTATATTTTTTTCAGATATACGTACGATAAAAGATGTTTCGTTTTTTCCTTTACTTCACCGACCGATACATCTTCTGGAGTCTCATCGAGTACCACATTTAGTTATAAAGACATCACTCCTTGCTAAAAGGTGTTCCTCCTATTATTCTAACGAGCGATGTCATCATTTTTTAAATCATTTGATTGGATAAGGTATACCTGTTCTCTGGTTTCGACAAGCCCAAATTCCCCCGTAATGTATCAAATTCGTATTCAGACTTAAACAAACCTCGCTCTCTCAATACCGGAAGCACCTCATCTACAAAGTCATTCAGTCCTGAGGGGTTCAGCGCAAAAAGCAACATAAACCCATCTGCTGCTCTTCCCTCAAACCATTTCTGCATCTGATCAGCTACTTGATCTGGGGTTCCAGTGAATTCATCTCTCGGTGTAGTAAGTTCCAGAGCAGCTTGACGAAGCGTCAAGTTATGCTCACTTACCCTCTTTTTCAAGTTAGTCACGATACCTTCCCATCCGTTTTTGGCATAGTCCCAAATATCTGGGAACGGTTTGTCCAACTCAAATTGCTTAAGATCGATATCAGCAAAAAAACGACACATAAAATTCAAGGAAGTCTCTATATCTGCCAATTTTGCAATCTCTTGATATTTCTGTTCAGCTTCTTCTTCAGTCCTACCAACTATTGGTCTTAATGAAGGTAAAATGAGAATATCCTTCTCTGACCTACCAAAAGACATAGCTAATCCTTTAATATCTTTATAAATCTGCTTTGCTTCTTCATAGGAAACGGGTGGTAAAAACACAACTTCCGCATGTTTCGCAGCAAATTCCTTACCAGCTTTAGATGCTCCTGCTTGGAAAATTATCGGTCTTCCTTGCTTCGAACGGGGAATATTTAGCGGTCCCTGCACAGAAAAAAATTCACCTTTGTGATTAAGACGGTGCATTTTTTTTAAGTCAGCAAAAATACCAGAAGACTTGTCACGAATAAATGCATCATCCTCCCATGAATCCCAAAGTCCTTTCACCACTTCGACATACTCATCCGCAACTTGATAGCGAAGATCATGTTCCATTAGTTTTTCTCCACCATAATTCAACTGAGTCCCATCCAAAGCGGAGGTTACGACATTCCATCCCGCTCTACCATTGCTGATAACATCAATAGATGCAAACTGTCTGGCTGTATTAAACGGTTCAGAAAACGAAGTAGATAACGTAGCAACCAAGCCAATTTTGGAGGTATTCGCAGCGAGTGCAGACACGGTTGTGATCGCTTCCAATCTCTCTAAATAATTCGGTGTTGTCCTTTCACTGATATACAAACTATCAGCAAAGAAAACAAAATCAAGTTTCCCTTCTTCTGATTTCTTTGTTAACTGCGTAAGATAAGCTAAATTCACAGAAGCATCCGGTACCGCTTCAGGATGTCTCCAAGAACCAACATTAAAACCGCTACCCATTATGAACGACCCAAGTTTAAGACTTCTTTGTCCCTTCATTAAAACCCCTCCTGTATTTTCATGGACTCACGTTAAGAATACGCTTTACAATTATTACTTATTTTATTTTCATTTTCTAACCAATCACGAAAAACTTCCATATTATGTTCACCAAGTTTAGGAGGATTTCTATACAACTTAAAATCGAAATCGCTCATAAAAATTGGAAACCCAACATATTCGGATTTTATTCCATTAGGTAGTTCCAATTCTTTAATAAGGCCCATACTCTGAACATGAGGATCGTTAAGAATTTCTTCAAAATTATTGATAGGAGCACACGGAACTCCTTTAGAATCAAATTCAGCAAGCCAATACTCTGCGTCACGCGTTTCAAAAAAAGCTTGTAAAATCTTAGAAATTTCAACTTGGTTCTTCGCCCTTAAAATCTGAGTCTTAAATCGACTATCATTTACGAGTTCAGGTATACCCACTATTTCACAAACCTCTTTCCATAGTTTGTCATTACCAGCAGCAATAACAAATGGTTTATCCTTAGCGTGAAACCCTTGGTACGGAGCATTTCTTGGATGTGCAGAACCCATTCTTTTCGGTACCATACCCGTACCGTAAAATTCACTTGTTTGTAAAGCAGAAATACCAAGAAGACTTCCAAGCATTGAGCAGTCTATATGGGTACCCTTTCCAGTACGCTGAACTTCATTTATTGCAGCAAGAATGCAATATGCGGCATACAATCCTGTAACAAAATCACCAACAGGAACACCACACTTAACCGGTGGACCCGAATCTTCACCAGTTACACTCATCATTCCGCTGATCGCCTGCACAGTTACATCAAAAGCCCCTTTTTTCGCATAAGGGCCTTTTTGCCCATACCCAGAAATAGAACAGTATACAAGTCGCGGATTAATTTGATTTAACTCCTTATACCCAAGACCAACCCTTGATAAGACACCAGGTCTATAGTTTTCAATTAAAACATCTGCTTGCTCGCATAATTTTTTAAGTCTTCCCAACTGTTCATCGTCTTTTAAATCAATAGTTATACTACGTTTATTACGATTTAGTGACGCAAAGTTCCCGCTGTATTCTTGACTTTCTTCATTTCCAATCAATGGAGGCCATGAACGCATACCATCTCCCACACCAGGACGTTCAACTTTAACGACATCTGCTCCCAAGTCGGCAAATAACATGCCTGTAAATGGACCTGATGCTATTTGTCCTAATTCAATTACTTTTATTCCCGAGAGAGGTAGTTTCTTCTCAGAATTGTGCACTGTTTAGTCCTCCCTATTGTTTAAAATAAACTTGTTGATTAGCAGTGACATCCATTTTAGAAATCACTGTATTTTTCTAACAGCAACTTTTGACAAATTCCACATCTTTCTTGATTTGGGAGATCAAAAGGTCCATCGAAGAGAAAGATACCTCTTCACTTACAAAAAAACAACCTAATTCCGCAAGATTTTATCGTAGATCATTTCATCAAAATCAAAAATATGCACTTCGTAATGAACACTCGATTCTTCTTGCTGGAACGTTGGTCTTACCCCAACATTTCAGAGACCCGAAAATACCTTATTATCGCAACGAACCTGCACACCATAGATTTCATTCAACAACCAGACCTTTCCCGGATTGACATAAATATCAGCCGTTGGGAACCCTATTTTTCACCCTATCTGATCCCAAAGGATCACTCGGCCAATAAATGTGTAGATTGCATCCTGTGTCATCAGAACAACCATTTCGCTAAAAATTTTTAAAGACAATAGAATAGCGTTCTACATCTTCCCACTCCCTTTCAACTTATTGATTCCCTTCCTCTTTAAAATCTTAATAATTATAATTATCTGATAATTTAAATTTATTTTATTATCATTTTAAAAGCTTGTCAACACTTACTCTAAAGGAATATTATTGATAATCCCGCGCTACCCTATGTACAATTTCACAAACATAAAAACGACTTATGTATACATAAGTCGTTTTACTTCTTCATCCACGAGTGCAAATATCCCTTTGTTTACTCTTTTATCGTAATTCTTTTACTTCCAATAAGTCTGTGCAATCAAAAAGTAACTCTTTATTATGTGGTTGGGTGAATTGCACAAATTTGAGATCGAATAAGAAATCTTAGAATTACACAATTACTTAAATTCTTTGATAATAAAATAATTAGATGCGTACATGGAAAAATATAATTTATCATATATATCCTCTTCAACAAAGCGAAGCTGTAATTTTTCACACTACTTGTCATTCTTTTATCAAGGCTTTGTTAAAGTAAAATCTTGATTTTAATATTTGAAAATGGACCGTCTAATTTTTGACAGTCCTTTCACAATCTTATTGAACTAATACAATAAGTTGTTCAATAAGGAAATTCAATTTGTTTAGTTAGCTATTAAATAATCTTTCTTACCAATCCTATTTTGAATGTACCTGTGTTATAAAAAGTTTAGAAAAAAATGGATAGCCAATTACGACTATCCAGACTAAATTTATAGTATAAAATTGGCAATACATGAAATGTTGGTGAGATTATCATCTCTTTAATCTTTTCTCTGAAATTGGTGAAATTGATCGGTTTAATAATCATAAAAAACTTGTGGCTTTCACTGGAGTTGATCCGAGTATCTTTGAATCTGATAAATTCACAGCCTTAAAAATTGAACAAACCTTCATTACTGTAATCTTCCAACTTCTATTTAATTGGAAGATTATTTGGCATGTCCAAAATAGTATAATATGAATCACATATTTTTTTATTGAAAACTATTGGCAAACTATTGGCTGGTTTAGTTCAATAAGCTCCCTGTATTTTATGTTGTTGTTGTTATTTACAGGATCATAAATAGCTGTAAATAAAAGTACAGAGAGAATGATACTTATACAGATAAAAATTATTTCTTTTCCGCTTCCTAAATTCTCAAAAAATAGAACTAAAGCCTAATTTCTCATTACAAAAACGAGAAAAACATTTTATTTTTGAGCTTCCTTAACGTTATATATCCATATTTTCCTAATGCTAGCCCTAATAGAAATAAGTTGATAATAATTATTAGTTTAATGAAATATACATAAGAATTGAAAGGGGGAATGTGCAAATATGCTTTGTCAAAAGTGTGGAACAATAAATTTAGATGAAGCAAATTTTTGTCAATCCTGTGGTATTCGAATACAAAATAACGCTCAATCTAATTCTTTAAGAAATAATTTAGAATCTGAAAGTGGTTTAAGTAAATATGCAGGTTTTTGGTTACGTTTTGCCGCTTATTTATTAGATTATATTTTTATTTATATCGCTTCATTTATAATAGGATTCATAATTGGTTTTATTATTGCAATAAGTACAGGAATAAGTGACGAAGATACTCTTGAACTAATTCTAACTATCATAAGTTTAATCCTTGTATGGTTATATTTTGCATTAATGGAAAGTTCTTCATTACAAGGAACTCTCGGAAAAAGGCTTGTCGGA
This sequence comes from Gottfriedia acidiceleris, assembly GCF_050457485.1. Lineage (GTDB taxonomy): Bacteria > Bacillota > Bacilli > Bacillales > Bacillaceae_G > Gottfriedia > Gottfriedia acidiceleris_D. The sequence continues at coordinate 53,367 of NZ_JBCMJM010000007.1, read as the reverse complement.
ATTAAAGTAACAGATATCCATAGTAATAGAATTTCTTTTAAACGAGCAACAGGGAGATTTTTCGGTAAATTCATCTCTGCTGTTATAATTCTAATTGGATTTATTATGGCGGGTTTTACCAAGAAAAAACAATCTTTACATGATATGATGGCAGGATGTTTTGTTGTAAAAAAGTAGTGCTGAATTATAAAGAACTGGGAGGTCATGTATGACCTCTTTTTCTGTAATATGAAAGTATCACATCTTAATAGTTGTAGACCAATTCTTTTTCAATTAACGAGCAGGTTATACTTTTGACAAAACAAATAATAAATAATAAATAAATAAATAGAAATACTGTGTCGATTTCTTCAATCCCTTAACTTAATAAAAAAACGAGTAATCAGCAGATCACGTTGTTCAACTAATGCAAATATTAGTTGATGAACTTATATATATTGATTCAGTTATTTTTATCTCTAGAATTGTAAAAGTATTCTCTTGCTAAAATAGTAATACCAACTCCTGTTAATAAAACTCCAATAATAAATGGGAAACCTAGATATAAGGTTTGTCCTGTATATTCGTTATATTGTCTAGCACCAAAAATTGCAAACCATAACTGTGACTTACCTGACCATGCTGTAATACTAGGAATAAACTTAGCAGCTAACGTAATAATCGTTAAAGTTGTAAATAACCCACCAAGAAAGAAAAATCCTCCAATTATAACTCTTTTCATTTTTCTTCCCCCTAATTATTTTTGTTTAACTTCTATTACTTTTTAATTTATTAATAAATTGTTATCCACTTTTCTCAATACCTTATTCAGTTAAACTTTTAATTAGCACAAAAAAGACCGCCGAAGCAGTCGAACGTTATGTTACTAATTCATTAGTTAGTTCAACAAGAAATTAATTTATATTAGTATAATTTGGTAATTTTCTTCCATACAAAAACTACTTCTTTAATTACTTCATTGTTTTCAAGGTATTCGTTTACCGCTTTTATGTAATTTTAGCCGCTGGTATTTTCGGGTATCCATAAATACCAGTGCTAATGTTTGGAAAGGTAATGGTTTCAATTCCATTTGTACGTAATATTAATGAGAATGAGTGAGAACCCAATAATTGTAAGCGAAAGATCGGGACATTCAAGAGTGGAAACAACACTTGGTATTTACTCTCACTCAAATGAAGAAATGCAAAAAAAACTGCTGATCGTTTTGATGAGAAATTTTCAGATTAATATGCATGTGAAGTTTCTGTACAATTTTTGTGCAATAAATATTATTCATTACAAAAAATGGAAGTAATTGAAAACAAAGAAAAAGCCCAAACCCTTGATACACCTAGGTTTGAGCTTTCTAATCGGTATGATCTCAACTGGACTTGAACCAGCGACCCCTACCCTGTCAATTACAGAGTACGAGTAGTATTTATGAATATTTTAAGTCAATAGAGTCCAGTAAATCAAGCAGTCGCTGTAATTTTATTCATTGTTATTCTTATATTTCTATTGTTTCTAAAAAGTCTGTGCAATTTATGTGCAATCGAAAAGTAATGGTTCATTATGAGGTAGGGTGCATTGATGAAATTAGTATCTGATTAATCAACTATAAAAAAGGCGATTGGACAACAATAAATGTAGGTTCTACTATCTTTTGCCAAACATTTATCTTAAGAAATATTTGCCAAGTGAAGAAGTTTCAAATATTCATAATTAATTTTCCAAAAACATCCCCCTTATAGTTGACAGTACAGCACCTTTTTTTAACTGTCTACTACAAGGGGATAATTACAAGCTAGTAGGGCCTTTTTTTATGTGTAAAATCTTTCCGCAAAAATTTTCGATTAACTCAATAAGAATAAAGTCTCGGGTATCGTCTTTAGGGATTCATCCTTTGGGTATCCTTTAATTTTCTTAATCTGTTTGGAATGAGAATCCTATAAGAAATCGGAGAGCGCTTTCGCTCTTCTTATTGTTTAATTTGTGGCTAGTTTTAACCATAAGACAATCCCTTAATCACCTGGTTACATTCCTATCTCGTGTAGCACATCACTCAATGTTTTCCCCTTGAAATTCTTTTTTGGTTTTGGAGCTTTGTCTAGCAACCATGGGTTTTGCATTAAGTAATTATTCACCACATACTGCATATCTTTCTCATCTACGACACTATCAAAGTTGATGTCGGCATCACGATTGTTTGTTTTCCAATTGGCCTGAATGAAAAGCGCATCTTGAATATCAATTACATTATCCTTGTTCACATCTCCTGCAGGCGCATAGTCATAATATAGAGCTTTTGAGTAAGGCTTAACTTCACCATCTTCTTTCAACCCAATTGTAAAGGTTTTCTTTACTGTGAAATGCCCCGGCATATCTACTTCTAGTGTAAATGGTTTATCCGTTAGCGGCAGATTAGATGATAACGAAAAAGGAAACATCCACCAATTACTACCAAGCGTGTTTGGATATTCTTTCCCTGTTTCATCTGTCACTTTGACCTTTGCGCCGGCCTTTACATAATTTATGGTTGATGGCTCATCAAGATAAGGAAGAAGCGTAAATGCTTCCGCATAGACCCACGATTTCATGAATGAGTAATTTCGTTTCACAAGATAAGGTACACCGATACCAAATGTGGAGTTCGTCGTATCATCTGTATTTGTGTACGATACATTTAATTCTTCTAAAGATAGTAAATCTTTAGGAGCATCATCTTTCACTTTGTATGTGATATCTACCATTGGAACTTTACCGGATACTCCTATTTGTGCTGCCTCGTCAGTTAATGTCGCAGTAATCTTCCTTTCCATAAACTGTCCAGTTCCGTCTAGATCCTTACTCACTGTCTGAATATCTAATTTACCCTCCAATGTAGGGTGCGGTTTGATACTTACCAGTTCGGCGCCTTTGGATATAGTTTGATCTAAAAAGGAATACTCTGCTTGCTTCATGTTTGTCATATTGTTCATCGAAAGGGTAACCGTCACTGTATCACCAGCATTTACTGTCTGTTTATCGGCAATAGCTGTTCCATACGGCGTGCCCTGCTTCACGAAATTTACAAATTTATAGCTAGAATAGTTTTGTACTGTTGCCATGTTTTCTGCATACATGTAAACTTGGAGCGGTTGCAAAGCTGTATTCACTTTGAATTGTGTCGTAAAGTTACCGTTTTCATCTAATGGAACGGATACTTTCCCGCCTCTACCAGGCAACATATAGACAAATTTATTATTGGCTTGAGACACATTCATACCGCCAGCTTTCATTTTTTCTATATCTGGATCGTAAACAGAACCTGTTAATGTTATCGTTGGTTGATCCGGGTTATATTCATATACACCAGAGTCTACGTTAAGATTGAGTTTTGGCTGTGTAACGCTATAATAAACCGGTGCATCTGAGTTAAAGGTTTTCCCTTGATCATTTGTCCCTACCAGCCTGATTTTGTACAATCCTGGTTCAGTTTGTTCATGATCATACGCAATTGGGTGATCCGGATTTCCCGTTAATGGATAATATAACCCCTCGTTCATGGCACCTCTTAGATAATATTCGATATTCTCATCTGCACCAGTACCGTCCAATGTGCCAAGAAATCCTATTTCCTGGTTCGTTTTCGGATCCACAAGGAATAGATCCAATGTCTGCATATGGGATTTTAATTGGAAGATGAGACCGACTGACCATCTTATTCCGCTATAACCAGCTTCAACCGCTGTCGTAAAGGCAGGTGGAGATACCGAAATATGATCAATTCCTTCTTCCACTGTATGAATTGCAAACGGAACTTGGTATGTTTCTTTCGGATTATCTGTGTTTGTGTAGGTAATATACCCTTCATACGTGCCTAAACCTGCTTCCTTCGGTACGTCAATGACAACATTTGTATTTTGTTTCGAATTTTCCTTTACTGTAATTGTCTTGTCAGTTAAGATTTGAACTCCATTTGCCGCTGCATCCTTTGAACCTCTTAGGCCGCTCTGGAACTGTACCTTTACATCGAATGTTTTTGCTTGTTTACTGGTGTTATAGATAACTAGAGAACGTTTATCCTGTACATTTTTTCCATCTGGCGCAATTGTACCGAAGCTGATCGCTCCCGTTTCCTCCTTTATGTTTTTTATATTTCCTTGTTTATTATATATCCCTTCCGTTTTATCGAGTACTTCGATTCGTGATTGAGAATGAACCGCTTGGTACGGATCAACTTGTCCTGCCCCAACTTCAAATACGCTATAGTGCCCGTCTAACGGATCGGCCGTATTCATCAATTTTTCCTTTACTTCGGCTGGTGAGGCCTTTGGATTAGCTTGTAATAACAGCGCCGCCACGCCGGCAACGTTCGGAGTCGCCATAGACGTGCCGGATAAGCGCTCTGCTTTTCAAATAGAACAGGGACTAACTTATAAGGTTTACAACTGATTGATCATGCATTTGTTTTTTCAGCTCATCTACCATACTTGTTAATTCCGACTTACTTGCAGCTACCCCGTACACATAAAAGTCTGGACGAATGATAATTGCTTCCATTTGATTATGTTTAAAATACATCTGATAAGTTCCTTCCATATCGTAGTAACCGCTCTTATTTGAAATGTCGGTTGTGACTTCGATAAAATGGGTTCCTATATCGTCAAGAAATTGAATTTGTTCCTTATTGAAGACGGATACTGGATTACCATTAGCACTGATTATTGCCCATCCGCTCCCGACTAAATCATCTAATAAACCAACTTTCCCATCATGCTTCACTATTCCCTGTACGGATAGTCTCCCGGTTAAACAGTCCGGCTGCTCAGAATAGTTATATAGAATTCCAGATGTTAAATGAGGGGATGGCGGAAATGGTTCAACAATGCCTGATAAAAAGTTTTTATCTCTGATGGCTGCCTCCTCTGGGTCTGTTACACAAATCATCTTTCCTAGGTCCATTGCCATATGGATATATCCCTGGACGTTAGGATTTCGTTCTACAGTATAAGAATCTAGTATTCTGTCATGACTTATTTTTCGAAGTACTAAGTCCAATTTCCAAGCTAAGTTCCAGGCATCTCTTAACCCTGAACACATCCCTTGACCTATAAATGGTGGGGTCAAATGGGCGGCGTCACCAGCAATCATGACCCTGCCTTTTCGCCAGTTTTCTGCCCACGCTCCCCGGAAGGTATACACTGCATGACGTACAAGCTGACAGTTTTCCTTTGTATATCCCCATGGCTTCAAAAGTTTCCATGCGGTTTCCTCATTATTAATCTCTTCTATTTTCTCACCTGGCATCATCATAAATTCCCATCTTCTTCTTCCTGGCCCGCCTGGAACAATGGTAGTGGGCCGTTTAGGGTCACAAAGTTGCCAGAAACTTGGTTCAATCTTTTTCTGATCATGTGGAATAATGTCTACGACAAGCCATGTAAAGGCAAATCCTAAATCTTTATACCCAACCTTCATTTTCTTTCGAACCATACTATTTGCCCCATCACACCCAACGTGATAAGAGGAGGAAAAGCTTTGTTGTTCACCTTTTTCATTTACCACCACAAGTTCAACAGAATCATCTTTTTCAATAACATCAACTGCTTCATATCCTCTAAAAAGATTGACTGAAGGTATTTTTTGACATACCTCATTTAGAACGAGTTCTAAATCCGGTTGATTAAAAAAGTTATGAATGGGCAGACCAGAGGGACCAATATCAGGATGTTTAATACTTAGAAGAGTATCTCCGAAAGCATTCCGCCATTCATAGGCACCTGTTAAATTTTCCGAAATCTTTTCTGATTCTTCCTTACCACATATCAATCTGATCATTCTTGCAATTTCATCATCATAGACAATCGCCCTTGGAAGCGGGTATTGGCTTGGCCAGCGTTCAAAAACTCCGACATTGTAACCCTTTTTTCCAAGTAAAATGGCCAGCATATTTCCGACTGGACCATAACCGACGATCGTAACATCAAAATCCGGCTTCATAAAATCCACCTCTAATCAAATTTTTTATATGGAAGGCTCCATTAGAGCCTTATATATACCTTCATTTTTTTTGGACCGGGAGAGTTTTTTCCTCAATCACTGATGCAAGGTTAAAACCATACTCCGTTCCCCAGTAACTTAAAGTGTCCCATACCTTTGGTTTTTGAGGTAAATCCTCATGCCATGGACGAGGTTCCATGTATCCAAGCTCCGGCAGATATATATCCATGCTAGTAAACAATTCAATAATGTGTTTATCCGGGTCATGATGATAGGAAGCAATATTATGACCTGCTGTGTGGCGCGACGGCCCCCATAAAATTGGAATATTATTTTGGACAAGTAGATCGGAACTGTGGTATTGATGACCAGCTCCTCTCAATTCAAATGCAATGTGATGCATCAGGGATTTCTGGGCAGAGACAACATTCAGCGTATGATGATCATGGTTGCATGTCATAAAGTTCGCAACATCAAACATTCTGTCTGTTATACCGAACCCCAACACCTCTTTGTAAAATTCAACAACCTGTTTAGCGTTTCTTGAGCATATTGCAATATGGCCTAATTTGTTCGGGATAATCCCTTTATTCCTAAACCCCGGTCCAGACAATTCCATTGTTTGATAGAGATGAACGGTGTTTTCGTCCGGATCAGACAATTCCAGTAATTCCGCAACTCCAGGCTGGGCATCGCTTTTTATTTCACTGGCAATTCCATGTGTTCTTAGATAACCTTGCACTTCCTTCAAAGATAAATTCCGATCTAACTGCCAGCCTATCGTTTGCAGACGGCTGTTATCAGATTCTCTTAAAATAATATTTTGATGATCCTGACAGCTGCTAATATAAGCCGTTCCATCCTCTGCCCGTTCTACTAATGATAGTCCCATGACTTCCGTGTAATAATGCAAGAGTGCCTCGACATCTTTTGTGATAAATTCCGCATAACCTAATTTAAAAACATTCAACATTCCTATTTCCCCCTTTATTTTACTAATATTTCAACTACCGAAGGTACGACAACCCGGTTTTCCTGCACACCTAAATCAATTGAACCATCGAGACTTTTGATTTCACAGCGAACAATATCACCGTTTTTCAGGTATCCATTGCCTTGCTGACTCTCAACAAAGAAATGAACCTTTTCTTGATGAGATAAGGCATGATTGGTAATCTGTTGAAGAATTTCTCCATCCAATTTGAGGGCCACTCCACCTGTTGTTCCAGTCAAGATTAAATCACCTGAGGATAAATTCATTAAGCTTGCCAGTTCGGTAAGCGTTTCAGCCGGCTTGTATAGTAACTGGCTTGTGTCAGCTGATTGCCTCAACTCCCCATTCACCCATAAATTCAAGCTTAGCTGTTCCAATAATGAAGCCTCTCCTTCATCAAATAAGTATAGGTAAGGTCCGACCGGGCAAAAGGTTCGATAACTTTTTCCTTTATACCATTGCATCTCCATAATTTGTTTATCTCTTGCTGATACATCATTTACGATTACTAGGCCTGCGACATATTGATGGATATTCTGTTCGGTTACCTCTACTGGTTCTTTTATTTCAGCCCCGATCACAAGCCCCAGCTCAATTTCATAATCCAGCAATTGTACATGTGATGGACAAAGTATATCGTCATATGCTCCTGTCAAAGAACTATCGGCTTTTGTAAAGATTAGGTTATAAGGAGGACGGTTTCCATCTAATCCACTTTCCTGGCGATGGCTTCTATAGTTTGCCCCTTGACAGACAATACGAGCTGGCTCTGTCACCGGGCTTAAAATAGCTAACTCTTTTAGGGATACCGTATCAATTGTTGTCTTTATATCTTGTCTTGCCAAAGGCGCTCCATCCTTTAAAAATTCAGAAAGTGAATCAAATGTGCCCTGAAATGGTACTACTCGATCCCTTTGCACTACACCCCATTTCACTTCATTGTTTTCACTGTAGCGGATAACATTTACTCCCACTGGGAATACCTCCTTTGTTTTTCACCGATAATTTAATTGTTTTTGCTCATTCAATTTCTTGGAATTTATATGTAAGGCAAAATCTACAAAATATTGAAGTGATTTTGGATTGACCATTGAATCAGGATTAATAGACTTTTCAATAGACATTCCAAGCAAGATTTTTCTAATGGGTACCTCGAGTTTTTTCCCATTTAATGTTTTAGGAACTTCTTCAATCGCATAAATTGCATCTGGAACAAATCGAGGAGATAAATTTTGCATAATCTGCTCATTAATAACCTGTTTCAGGTCATCCGTTAATTTCACACTCGAGGGAAGGACAACGAATAAGGGCATAAATGAATACTTGCCACTGTATTCTAAGTCAATGATCAAGCTTTCAAGAATCTCTGGAATTGCATCGACTATTTTATAAATTTCACTTGTGCCCATACGTATACCGGATCGATTTATAGTTGAATCAGAACGTCCATAAATCACACAACTACCATCATTATTAATTTGAATCCAGTCACCGTGTCTCCAGACATTCACAAATGTTTCAAAATAGCTTTCCAAATAACGAACGTTGTCTTTATCATTCCAAAAATAAAGAGGCATTGACGGCATGGGTGTTGTAATTACCAATTCTCCTACACTATTTTTGATTGGATTTCCATTATCATCGTAGGATTCAACCTTTACACCTAATGAACGTGTTGGAATAATGCCTGAACGAACTGGTAATACAGGTGTACCACCAACAAATGCCGTACATACATCCGTGCCACCACTTGTAGAAGATAACCAAATATCCTTTTTTACATTTTCATATACCCATTTATAGGCACTTTCTGTCATTGGTGAAGCAGTTGCAATCACTGCTTTTAACTCTTCTAATGGAAAGTAATCTCTGGGCCTAAAATTATATTTCATGCAAAGATCAATATAGGCTGCACTTGTACCAAAAATAGTCACTCTAGATTTATTGACAAAATCCCATAAGACTTCTAAGTTTGGATATGTCGGACTTCCATCATATAATGCAATCGTTGCACCTGAAAGGAGTCCCCCAATGAGTGAATTCCACATCATCCAGCCTGTGGTAGTAAACCAGAATATACAATCCTCCGAAGTGAAATTTTGTTCTATACTTGATACTTTAATTTGCTCTATTAAAATCCCGCCATGACCATGGACAATTGGCTTGGGCAAGCCAGTCGTTCCAGAGGAATATAGAATCCATAAGGGATGGTCAAAAGGTAATTGTTCAAATGTTAACTCCGCATCGAAATGCAGTGTTTTTTCCCAATTTTCTGAATTTTTAAGTTCCGTAGCTTCAAAACTATCAATATATGAAACTATGATAGTTTTTTTTATACTTGGTACTTCCTGTTGGATCCGCTCAATCACTTCTTTTTTATTAAAAGTTTTTCCATTATATTGGTATCCATCAACAGCAAAAAGAAATACTGGTTCAATTTGCCTGAAACGATCTATAACACTATTGGGTCCGAAATCCGGTGAGCAGCTAGACCAAATAGCGCCAATACTCGCACATGCAAGAAAAGCAATGACTGTTTCCGGAATATTTGGCATATAAGAAACGACCCGGTCACCTTTTTGCACGCCTTGCTCTTTTAAGTAAGTAGCAACAGATGCTGTTTTGCGAAGTAATTCTTCCCAGGTAAATTCTTGATAACCCTTATTTTCAGATTGAAAAATAATTGCCGTTTTATTTGGAACAACATAACGAAAACAATGTTGTGCATAATTTAAACGTGCACCTTCAAACCATTTAGTTCCAGGCATTTCCCGTGTATTAAGTACTTGATGGTAAGGTGTACTAGAATGTACTTCACCATACTCCCAAACAAAGGCCCAAAAAGTCTCAAGTTCTTTTATAGACCAATTCCACAAGTCCTGGACAGTCGAAATGCTGATATTTTTATTTTGTTTTAACCAATTTTGAAAACGAGTTATATTACTATTGGCAATCTGTTCTTCGGTTGGTTCCCACAAAACCGATCCTTCAACTGATAAATCCATGAGCTCCCTCCTTCTTAATAACACCATTGTTAAATCTATTCATAGTCCGATCCCTATGCGCTATGCACGTACAGTGTGCAACTTTTTTTTATTAAGCTGTTTATGGTAACGCTTACCAATAGCCAATAAAATCCATTTATCTAATTCCTGACTGCATATGACTGTTTCCGGAGCAGTAAATCCGCAGTGCATAGCGGTGTTATTTAATTTTAATCGATACAGGTTAATCATTGTTTCAATCATAGTCTCTATATCTTCCATTGTTCCGAACTCCCGGCCTGACAGCTATTTTTGTTAAATCCCCATTCCGAATACTCTTTTACATCTTTTCTAAAATCTGTTCTGTTAAACATTTACACCCTCCTTAATTTGAACAAATCTTATGTTGTATAGGAAACACTTGTTGTATAATTTGATTATAGGTATCGTTTTATCACCTCTCAAGCAACAAAATCTTCAGTATGTTGCTTAAGCAACATATTACATAAAATGACGAAATCTTCTGAAATGGAGGTATACTATGATTGAGGGAAACACAGATCTACGTATAATCCGAACAAGGAAATTCATTATTAATTCATTTATTCATCTTTTGGAAAAAAAGGATTTCAATAGCATTACAATTAGAGATATTACATCAGGGGCAATGATTAATCGAGCAACTTTTTATCACCATTTCGTCGATAAATATGATTTGCTCGAAAAAGTCATTAAAGAAGAATTAATGGCAAATGTTCTTTTGGAACTATCGAATGATCATGAGTTCAGTGAGGAATTGCTCAAACGTGTATTTTTATCAATCACTAAATTTCACATGAGCCTGTCTGATCGCTGTCAAAGAAGTTATCATGATATGAAAATGAATATAGAATCTATCATAAAAAAAGAGCTTGAACATATTTTTTTCCAATCACTATTAAAAAAATATCAGGTTGAAAGAAGTGAAAATCTAAGAATAATAGCTACTATGCTAAGTTGGATGATTTATGCAGCTGTAATGGATTGGAAGGACCGTAGTAGTAAATCACCAGAGGATTATGTAGAATTTGCAATTTTGTCTATTAGACAATTATTAAAGAATGAAGATATAGAAAAACTTGGATTTCGAAAAATGAATTAATAATAGTAGATTAATATTTAAGGTCGGTTTTATATCCAATACTATTAATTAAGGTCCGGTAATTAAACCACAAAGGGATAATTTGCGCCTCACTCATGCCACAATATTAATGAGAATGGGCGAGAATCCTAAAATTGTAAGCGAAAGATTGGGACATTCAAGAGTGGAAACAACACTTGGTATTTACTCTCATTCCAATGAAGAAATGCAGAAAAAAACTGATGATCGTTTTGATGAGAAATTTTCAGATTAATATGCATGTGAAGTTTCTGTACAATTTTTGTGCAATAAATATTATTCATTACAAAAAATGGAAGTAATTGAAAACAAAGAAAAAGCCCAAACCCTTGATACACCTAGGTTTGAGCTTTCTAATCTGTATGATCCCAACTGGACTTGAACCAGCGACCCCTACCCTGTCAAGATAGTGCACTTGATTTCACAGTTTAGGATTTCCTTATTAAAAAACTTTAGTTATCAATATTTCAAACCCCTTTTAGTTCTTATGTTACTAAAATCTTTACAATAGAAAATAATTAATTCTTGACCATTTTTTTGACCAAAAAGCCTTTTATTTTTATATAAATTTAGATCACCTTTAAGTATCTAATTAGATTTCTCATTCTAATTCATATACATCATCTTATATACAATTTTTGAAAGTTAATAACAAAACACAATAAGTAAATAACTTATCCCCTATATTTATTTATCAACCTTTATAAACTCAAGAACATCCGCTATGCAAGCAAAGCATAGCGGATTATCAAGAATAAACCAGATTTATTCAAATTCTATGTCTTCTTCCTCAGCTAGACACTGATCTTTAAAGTCTTCTAGTGGATCAGATTGAGTAAAATTAAACTCAATTTCAATATCAATAAAAGGGGTACCTATAGTTAATGTAATGTTATCTAAACCCATCTTTTTCACCTCCTTTTAAAAAAATTCATTGAGTCAAATACTAGTTAATTTTTCTCATTAGCAATCACCCTCCTTAAACCAAAAATAAAAGATGACATCAACGAAGATAAATATAAAGAAACTAGTCGCTAGTAAGAAATTGGGTTCAAAGTCTTATCGCTAATTTAGTTTCCTTAATTTTTTTATCATTCGTGTTGTCATCTTAAGATGTATAGTTATTATTATTGATTAATTTTTCTTTTGGAAATCTATGATGTATAGTACTATAATACCATAAATTGTGATTAATTAATAAATAATACAAGTAAATTATTTTAAAAATTGTCAAAATTAAGTTATAGTATCATACTGCTTCCTTTAATACCATGATCACTACTGAGACTACTATGACATGGTCATGCACTTATATACCAATTATCCTCATTACCTTGGTGTCCTTTTTGTAACAGCAATATCTTCACAGTTTATTCCCCCACTTTTCAGAAGTATAATTGTGACCAAATAAAATTGAGGCAAGACGATATTATTACGTTCCCATCGGATAAAAATAATTTTAACAATCTTTAGTAGCCTCTTTATACCATACTGACTGTTCTTGTAAAGTAAGCTAGATTCTATTTCTAATTTAAGTGAAACAATGTTGATTCGTTATGATTTTACATTTTTACCTTTTGTTAACATGCTTAATTGTTCATCTATTCCTACTAAATTCTTTATTTTAATGAACCAAGCTATAACACTAAAATAGTTGATTATGGATATAAATTTTATTCAGGTTTAAATTATTTATTTATAGTTTTTAACTATACGAGTTTATTCAAAATATTATATTTCAAAAAAGGAGATGTGAAAAAGCCCTATAACTTTTTCGAATTTCAGCTTTACTATCACTTGTAATACGGTTCACCGTATTGAATCTTAATGAGGTTTTGTTATTAAGAATTATTTTTATTTATTATCTTTATTTCCCCCTCTTGGATACGGCTGAACATATTTTCCACTTTGCTTAAAATATCCATTAACTTCATGTTCTCTCGGAGATGCTCTTTTCACTGAATCAGTTTTTAAAGGTTCTGCTTGTGATAATTTGCTATTTGTATTTACTTTCGGAGTTTCAGTTAAATCTTTGGAATCTATTTGAACATTATTTGATTGGTTCGGTTTATAATTAAATAATTTTTCAACCCCTTTATTTACAGCTGTTTCCACAACACTATGTACAACACCTTCTATAATTTCACTCTTATTTTCACTAATATAACTTATTACATTATTAGATTTTTTCATAAGCCAATTTTTAGACTTTTTTAATTCATTAACAAACCAAGATTTTTTTGAATCCTGGCCCTTTCCTTCTTGCTTACCCTCTACTACTTTATCAGGTCTTTGTTTATCTTTCACTTCGGACTCAACTTTAAACTTTTCAATTGTTCCTTGATTAAAATCCATCCAACTTCTTTCATGCTTCTTAAAATCTTGTATATTCTGTTTAGCGCTATTTATCAGTTCAAGTAGATTACCAGTTTCATTTTTTGCAACATAAGAAAGATAGTCATGGCTGAATTTTATTTGTTCTTCTCTTGAATAACTAGATGTTATGATCCTTTTCTTATGATATTTTTCTTCTAACTTAACTAATCGTTCTCTTTGTTTTTGAGTTAGCCTTTCCCTATTTTGCAATGTATTATGGTAATCGAAAAATGGAATACTTCCTTCATGTTTCCAAACCTTTTCTAATTGATCAAGAACATACTTTGTGCTCCCCGTTTTAATATCTGCTCCAGCAACACACTTAAAACCTTTACCGACTTTTATTATATGCAAGAGGTCTGCTTTTGAAGTAGAATCAGGGTTTACAAAGGTAAAGACCACACTATCATTGTTTCTTCCTGAATTATATTCAAAACATGTAATCCATTCCGCTAAATGTCCATTCCATTGGTTAAAATTGCCGTTATTATTTGTAGTCAGATAGCTAAATGTATCTAAAGGGGAGTAAGATTTATTCACAAATTCATTTAATTTTTCTTCGCTTTTTTTATTAGGTTGAGAGTATTGATTAATTGCCTTTTTTATAATTTCCTTAAATTCCTCAGGTATAGTATAGGAAGATGTAAAAAGTTCTTTAATTTCATTAAAGTTTAAAGAAGATACTAAAGTGGTTTCCATATCGTCACCTCTAACTATGGATATATTATTCAATTATATATCTTTTTTTGTAATAATTAGTAAGTTCACATAAATTTTTAATTTTTTTATGTATACAAAATGAAAAAGATAAATCATCTTTAAAAGACAATTTATCTTCTCCTCGATTAAAAATTAAATAAATATTTACTGTTTATATTAAATCAGCTATTATCAATCAATTATTCTATCCTTTGCTGCTTGCTTTTAATTTCAATTGATTTGCTAAGTATCATACAATCTTAAAAATGAAATGACTTAACCATTTATCCATTGATTATTAAATTTCTCTCTAAATTCATCTATTACTTCCTCAAACCGTGTAAAACCATTATCTTTCATCAGTCTAGCAAATTTTGTACTTCTCTCCGTTCCGACAATTGCAGACCAAAAATAAGTAATCATACCTTCTGCATTTCTTTCCTTTAATCTCATAATTGTATATCTTATTCCCTTTTTCAAAGATTCTGTAGCGGTTGTAGATTGAAGTACAGGATCAAAAACTCTTACGTGTAAAAAATCCATTATTTCTTCTTCTTTAGTCATTCTATCACTCACCCTAACCTATCTAAATGGGATTTTTATAATTAGAAATCTCATTCATTGGCTAAAATAATTTATCTAGTTTATCAAATAGATCCTTTCCTAGCGACAAACATTCCTGTAAATGATTTGCTGTTCTAGGATTTACAAGCTCCCATTTTTTATCCCAATTTAATTTGAGGATATCTTCATATTCTGCATAATCTGTTGCTTTATCCATCATAATATACGCCAGTAATGTGTTGTATCCATACTGTTGTGCTGTTTCCATCATTTGTACTACATCATTGTAACAACTTTCTCTTTGATTAGCATGTGACGGCATTATAATAAGTTCTTTATCATACCAATCTTCTTGGATGTTTTGTTCCTCAAAATTTCCTACAAGTGCATCAAATGGTGTCGGATATTTACTTTTTTCCACCTCTTGAAAAGACCTACGGAACACAAAAGCATTAACTATTCGATTAGAAAACTGTAATCTTTTTTCGCCTTTTCTTGTTAGGTGGCTATTAGCTTTGATGACCATTGATTCAAGAACTGTTCCTTTTCCATGGTTATTTTCAGCTAACAGGACCATAAAATATTTTTCTTTTATCAAAAAAACTCCCCCTTTTTAACCAACTCGTACATTATATGTTGGCTTTTTTTACCTATTGTGTATATCCATAGAAAAAATCTCGCTATACTTCAATATCCTCCCTATTAAAGTACATACCTTTAATTCTTTGGTACTACATATTTAGACAACTTAATTCCTTTACTCACTTCAGTAGCATAGGATTGATTTATTCCTGATAAACGAACAATTTCAGTAGCTTTATAGTTATTTCTTAAAATACAATCTGCATATTTTACCCCAAACAAGTGAATTTTTGCTACTTGATCCCCTTCTGGAGCATTTGAATACATTTCATTCAATATCTTTGCTAGGTCATTTAGACTCATATAAGAAGCCCTCCTATATAAATTTTTATAGTACTTTTTTCGCCATAAGAATAGCAAAACCCTTCAATAAGATTGTTAAAGGTCAAAGCATATTAAAAAAGGAATAGATAAAACGTCTCTAAAAGACAATTTAACTTCTCTACTAGATATTAAAAGTATTCAAAAAAGGTGTAGACAAGTCATCATCTGACGACTTATCTACACCTTGTCCAGTAAAATAATTTCCAACATTTTATTTATAAATGCCAATGTTAAATTTCCACTACCTGCACCTGCATCTAACATTTTTATTTTCTTTATCTTAGTCGGATTAAAAAGTCCAGCCATATAATCAGCTACATCTAATAGTGTAAAATATTTTCATTAATTAAACCTTGTTTAGAAGTTGTCATTGAACGGTCATCGATCATTATTTGGAATATTCATTTAAAGCTCACTCCCTATTTTTTATTATAATAGAGTCTCTTAATAAATTGAAATTACTTTTAATTTGTACAAGAAAAAACTGAACAAATTTGCATTTGTTCAGTTAATCATGATAAAACTTTATTAACTTTTTATCCACCTTATTGAGATACTTTGTAAAAATCTTCTTTATTGTTATTTCTTTTTTTTAGTCTTTTTACGCTTTAATTTTGCTTTTTCTCTATTCATTCTAATGCTGTCAAATTCCGAAATGGATACTGGTAAATATACACTTTGACAAGCAGCTTGATCAGCAGGACTCCAATTCCAACGACATTCGTTACTAGTTTTTAGGTAATTTAATACTTTGGGATGGGTTTGTCCATAACCTTTATTTAAATAGGGATGTAATTGAGATATAAGCCACTTTTCTAGAAATTTAGCATCTAATATTCCTTGCATTCCTGTACCTGTTTCGTATAAATCTACTTGGTGGATACGTTGCCAACCACCTCTTAGCATTTCTACAGTGGTTCCATAAATATGATTTTTTACACGCGATGCTATATTAACTGCTTCTCCAATATAAATAACATTATTTTTGTTGTCTTTAAAAACATAGACACCGGTAACATTATGATTACGAATATTAGATAACTGCCAGATATGGTAACTTGCTGTAGGGATTACAGATATATTTTTATTGGTCCATTGCATAGTATCTCTCCAAATGTTTAATATAATTAACTGCTGGTAAAATTTTCTTTAATTTAATTATACTTTATATAACTAATTATCAATAGGGGATTAGTTCTTAAAGTTTGATATTTTATTTTTATTTCACAAACAAACTTTTTCAATACCTAATATAAAGGGGTACCATCGAGATTCTATTTGATGGTACCCCTTTCGTTTAATACTCAGTTTTGATTGTACGTAAGCTTTCTAAAAATTTAATTGATCTATAAACAAATCATACATTGTCTTGTTTTTGATTTGATAACCTGATTTATCCTTAATAAATAAATCTCCATATTCATCATGATGCTTACTACACAAAAATGTAACAGGTGGATATCGTTTTTTCCCAACTGAATTCGATTCACAATTCTGATGTTTCTTAAGAAATGTGATAATTACTTCTTCTAAATCAATTTCATTCTCTTGTCCAGTCTTTTTAAGGTATTCATTTACAGATTTTTTAAAAAGGTCCGGTCTACTTTGCCCTTTTTCGTTTGCATGGCTACTATGTAAATCTGTGACCATACATCCTTTATACTGACAAGATTTTATATCACTCTTTATATCCTTAAAAACAGATTGAATCAAATTTCTTAATTCACCATTTAATACATTATAAAAGTCATTCTTGCAATTATTATCCTTAACTAATTTCAGACCTTTGTACTTATAGGAGAACCTTTCAGTGTTAAGGAAAAGTTTTTCACAATCTGCTCTCCCTTCCTTTATTATCTCACCTATAATTCTTTCAAATTGATTTTTAGTGTGTAAAAATAAAATTCCCCTGTGTGATTTATTAAGTTCATATTTATCTGTAATCACTTGAGCCTTTTTACCGGATGCATCTTCTAATTCTTTTATTAACCTACATATACCTCGTTTAGAAAAACCATAAACCAGAAAATATTTAAGAACTTTAATATCGACTAATATAGAACTTTGATTGTTTGATATATTTTCTAGTTCTAATTCCATTTTGGGAAAGTCATCTTTATATATCTCTTTTAGCAATCCCTTTAAACCGCTACCAAGATCATACTTGCTTAAAATAGCTTTTACTTTTTCTTTATCAACCCTAAATGTCTTAGCAATAAAATGTAACTCTCTAGATTCAATTAAAAAACTCTTTAATACTTCCATTTCATTTGCCTTGATCATTTTCGTAACCTCTCTTTTATTTTTTACTTTGGTATTCTAATTACATAAATCGTCAAGATCTGACTTCAGTTTTTTTATAAGTTCATCAGAGCTAGCCCACAGTCCTTTTTTTATTAAGTCTAGTAATGCTTCATCTATATTTTTATAATCATTACTAAGTTGGTGTATCTTAACTTTATTTAAAATGCTGTTGTGTATTTTAATTCTAATTTCCTGTAGATCATCTTTATACTCTTCATTTTGACCCTCTAAAGCATCCTCACTTGATCCCCACTCAGGAAGAGCAAGACACCTCCCATCCTCAGTACTTATAAATTCTAGTCTTGGATGATTACCAGTATTATTCCTTACATTTCTCTCAAGTGTTTGAGACAAAGATTGAATTGGATCAACTGCACTGCTTTTTTTAATCATTTCTCTCTCTAAAGCCAATTTAGCTATTACTTTTGCATTTAACGGCTTATTTGCTTCTTTTAAAAGTTCAGCTGCTGCTTTTTGAATTGTTAACATTGCATTCCCTCCTAATATATATGTATACAATCATTTAATCACATTATGATTAAATAATCAATTTAAAACGATTTTTTTAGTTTAAAACTGATTATAATCACTATTGTTGAAATGAATTTTTTCGAATTCTAATAAAATTAAAAAGGAAAAGAAAACCCATCATAGATGATTCTTCTTTTCCTTACTTTTTAATTTTTATGTGATTAAACCGCCTCTATTTATGGTACGTTTCACCCCTCTTAGACTATCGAATAAAATAATAGATACACAGATTTAATTGGCATAGTGGTTAACATAGTACCTCTAAATAAAAAGTAGATAAAAATAAAACTCAGTCTACTTATATAGACTGAGCTTCTTATTTAACGTATTTTGTTAAATAATTCTTCGCTATAATCTTTTATATCGGAAATGTTAATCATCTTATATTTTTCTCTTATTTCTCCAAAATATTTTTCAATTAATTCTTTTTCAATAACACGTTCACAGGCTACGTGATCATCTAAACCAATTCGAGTCTCTCTCCATGGTCTTTCAGAATGAGTCATTTGCTCTAAGATTTTGCCACTATAACAACCTAAATTAGTTATTACACTATCCAATAACTCCATTTCCGTTTTATTTAATTTTTCTGAAACAGCTTCTTCTACGTTTTCTACTATTGGATTATATCTATAAGTTTTATATTGATCAAATATTTTTCTGTAAACTGGCCCATGTATCCAGGCTTCACAATCGTCTTCAAATAAATTTCTTTCATAAAATAGTTTAAAAAATGATTGTGAGTAATATAGAAGCTTTTGTAAAGCTAAAGGAGTTATATCAATGCATTTTAAAATTAAATATTTAGCTACTATATCTATCTTTTCTTCTAGTATACTAGTCTGTTTAATTCTTATTAGTTCTTCAACAGCTCCTTTACAATTTTCATAAGCTGCAGAAGTAATATTATCCTTATTTCTCTCAAGGGTATCTAACATTGCGTTCTCATCTTCAAGTAAATTTAATAAAATATCCGAGTATTGTTTACTAGGCATATCTCCACTTATATATCTAGAAAGAGTAATTTCCCCCCAACCTAACAGTTTTGATAACGGTCTCTTACCAATATTATATTTATTTAAAAATATTTCTAACTTATTAATAGTTATTATATTTTCACTAATTCTATAAGCTTCATCTAATTTAATTAAATTTCTATCATTTACCTCATTTACAAATATCTCAGTACGACACACATCACAAAAAGCTTCCTCAGCAATAAATTCAATCGTTCTACCTTTAATATTTTTTTGTTTTTTTACTTCTTTCGTATAATAACCTGTTAGTGTACGGCAGTTTTCACAAAATACTGACATAGTAAATCCTCCCTTTAATTACATTCCAATAACTTATCTAAATAGATAAGTTATTGGTTTATTTCTTTTATGAAAAGAAACCATTATTAAATAATCGTTTCTCCCATCCGATTCTAATAAATTTGATTTTATGTAAATATCCACATTTTCTAAATCGCCAAAATAATTCAATTCACGTTGAGGACAAAATACATATAAAATTTCATGGGCAAATTTGGGATTCAAATTATTTAATGCGTAACAAAAATCATTAGCTTCAATACTTAGCAGAATCTCTTTCTGCTTTATAGAATTCAAGTTATAATCCTCAATAAAATCTATATTTTCCTGTCTATTTTCGTTTAAGGAAATTTGAAACTTACCTTCCTCAATGAGTGCCTTAAACTTTATTAAATACTCTTCAATTTCTTGAAAAGTAAAATTTCTTAATTCTTTGTTTTGAGTATCAATTGAACTAGATTGAACCAAAAAATTTGCCCCCTCGATATCTAATATATACCAATGATACAATATATATACATTTTACACAATACAAAACGTATCAATTGATACACTTTTTCTTAAAAATTTGTTTTCAATTTTCATCTTATTGAACTAAATAATCTTTAAATAATAAGAAGAAGATAACTCATCTACAAAAGACAATTTATCTTCTCCATTTTTACTTAAATATTTAATTAGTTCTTTATTTATAGCAATTGATATTGATTCAATGCTTCTTTTCTCATCAATTGAAATATTATCAATTAATAAATGTAATAGGTGTTTCCTTTTCTCCATCTTTAACAAACTAAAAAGAGTGAATTATAGGTTTCCACTTTAATAGCAGCTCCTACAATCCACTCATGTTCTTCTACATATACTAATGTTTAAATTACTGGATTTGATAATTTTGATAGATTCTCCTTTGATATAGTACCATGACCTATTTCCTCATGAAATAGTTCTACAACTACTTCACTTTTCTCATTAATATTCACAATTACAACAAACTTACTTTTCATGAAAATTCGATATTGTTCTTAATTATATATTAATTTCCCCCCCTTAAATTAATCCTTTTTCTTTAAGTGAAGTATAGCTATCATCACCAACTATAATATGATCTAGTAACTCAATTCCCATTATTTTACCTACTTCTGCTAAACGTTTTGTAACCTCAACATCTTCTATACTCTCCTTAGTATTACCACTTGGGTGATTGTGACCAATCAAAATTGAAGCTGCATTCGAAAGGATCGCAGATTTCATCACTTCCCTGGGATGAACAATGCTTGAATTTAGACTTCCAATGTGACAAGTATGTATTGCCGTTGGTTGATTTTTAGTATCAAGGCATACCACAATGAAGTGCTCTCGATCTTGTTCTTCAAGAAATAACTTTAGTAGTTTATAACCGTCTTCTGGTGTACGTACACTTCTTTCTTTATAAAGTATGCTGGATTCTTTCACTAGCTTTATACTTACTATGTTTACCCTTTTTGATGAATTCATATTATCCTCCTAATATAATAAAAAGCCTTAGTATCACTTCTGATACTAAGGCTTAACAATTTACTTCAAATAAATAATATATTTATTAATCTTCGTTACCATCTTCCGACCAAAGTTCATAACCTATACTATTTATTTCGGTATCCTTTGAAATCAACTCATCTATACTTTTATTTAATCTTGGTAGTACAATATCTAAAATGTGCTCACCAATCTCTATTCCTATATAACGTCTATTCAAATTTTGTGCGACAACAGCAGTAGTTCCTGAACCTAAATAAGCATCAAGCACTAAATCATTTTCATTAGTAGCAATCTCAATAATTCTCTTAATTAGTGATTCAGGCTTTGGAGTATCAAAAACAGTTTGATTCTTAAATAGTGCTTTTAAATGTTTTTTTGCTTGATTTGTTGTTCCTACCTCTTCAGCTCTCCATAACGTTTCGGGGGTTAACCCTTTTTTACTCTCACTAAGAAATTTTTTTACTCTTGGGACACCGTTACCATCTTTGCCGAACCATATATTATTATTATTAATTTCTTCTAACATTCGTTGTTCATTATATGCCCAACATCTTCCTATCGGCGGATTATGCTCTTTACCATTAGGCGCTATAATTGTATAAAATTGTGATGCAACTGCATGTCCAGACTGAACATGAGCAGAGATTGACTGCCACTCACCTCTAGGATCATTATCAGGATTTTTAAATCTTTTTAAAAATTCTTTGTCAGTTACTAATAAGTTTCTACTCTTCTTAAACTCATTTGGGTTTTTTGCATACACAAGAATATATTCATGATTATTAGAAAATGCTTTACGATTTTCTCTAGAAGTTCTATGTTCCCATATAATTGTATTAATAAAGTTTTTCCTATCTAAAATTTTATCAGCGGCTACTTTAAGATAATGAACTTCTCCATCATCAATCGATATCCATAGGCTTCCTTTTTCACTCAATAATTCGAAAAGTAGAGGAAGTATTTTACTTAGCTTTTCTAACCATGCATCAAAACCATCCGAATCGTTATAGTGTATATAATCTTCATCATTGTTATATGGGGGATCAATGTATATACAATCCACCATGCCTTTATAGGAATTCATAAGATGAGACAGAACTTCTATATTATCTCCTTTAAAGATAATATTTTCAGCTTTTCCATTCCCATAACTTAATATTTTACGATATTTCATTTTTTATTTTTTTCCCTCCATTTGCCTCAGTACAAATTATCAGAATCTCTGCATCAGTAGGTATTTCAAAATTTTTATCTACTGCATTTAATTTTGAATGGATAAACCCCTCTATAGAAAATAATTCAACCTTATTGAAATATTGATTTGCTTTTTCTAAAAGTTCACTGACTGTCTGAACTCTAGGGGTACTTTCTTTTTCAGCATCGTAAGGCGAATATGAAAGGACTAAACTAACATTTTTTTCACTTACCTTGCTAAATAAAGTATTAAAAGCATCTTTAGCCATTGATTTAATTGAAAACGGAGATTGATGTCTTTCAGTTCTATATAAACCTCTACTCATTTTTAACTCTCCATTTGACTTTACCATTGTAATCTCAGGGTTATCCCTCAAACTCATAGTTTCTATTACATGATAGTATCTACTATAATGATATCTCGTGTACGGTGGATCAGCATATACTACACGTGTATCCTCAGTTAAATTGTCTAGTGCTTCAGAAAAATCACTACAAAGAGATATGTGATTAAAGTTACCTTTTTCTAAAGAAAAATACTTATTAATTTGCTCTTCAAATATTTCATATACATCAATGTTTCTATCTTTTATTATTTTTGAAACTATTGATTTTTTAGGTTTACCTTTTGCATCAAAAGCTTTTAGTGGTTGTGCAAACTGTTTACCTACAGTGTTAACAATTTCACTAGCAGTACTTAAAGTTGCTGCAATTACAATATCTTTAACTCTTCCTTCAAATGAACTGGCTAAATTTAATAAATTATCTAACTCACTTGCTTGTTTAAAGGAAAAATATGTCCCACCAAAGTAACGGCATGTGATTGAGTTTTTAGAATCCATTAAATTCATTTCATGAAGTTTGTTAACTGTTGCTTGTAATGCTTTTTTTAAGCCAGCTGAAATATTTTCTCTTTCATTATTAAAAAATGGCAATATCGATCCATATTCCACTAACTCACAAATTTCAAAAAATTCATTTTCACTTGCCTTTGTTAGTGCAAAATTTTCATAATTAATTAACGGTTCTACACATTCTTGCAATTTTGTTACCTTATATTCTGATAGGCACTTTTTAATTTCTAATAAGTCTTTCTCATAAAAAGGCTGTAAAACAGCATTTGTTAATATCCTTGAATATTCTTGAATATCGACTGATGTAACAGGTCTTTTTCTTCCTAAATAAGAAGAAACTGTACCTGAACCTGAAAAAATATCATAGACCCTACCAAAAGTAGGGTCTATTTCATCAATGATATTTGAAATGGTTTCAAGGATTCTTAATTTACTACCTAAGTAGTGGATTGGTCTAAAAGCAGTTTTTTCCTCTTCAAAAAAAGTTAACTGCTTATTTGAGTTTACAACCATTTTCTATCATTCTCCATTATTTTATTAAATTTACCAAAAGCTTAAATTTGGACAGTTTTCTCTAAGTTCTTCAACATCTGTCAAATATCTTCTCATTCTATTACTAACCCTTACTTGAGAGTTATTTAAATAGGTTAGAACTTCATTATAAATTACATCCTCTGGCATCACAAGTGAATAAATAAATGAACGAGTAGCCACTTTTATGAAAATCCCTATTGGTCTATTGTCTCCTTCAGGATACTCTAAACCACCAGCAGCATTTAGCTCAACTCTATAATTTTGACTTCTTACCGAAATTGTTGGCCTAACCTCTAATTCTTCTAATGTTCCAGTAGTGCCTACATGTCTTAGTAAAATTCGTCTTTCTTCATTTACTCCTGCTATGCCTCCAAAGAATTCTTCAAAAACAGCACGATTGAAATTAGCCTGTTTCCATCTATCTCCACTATTAGGGATTTCAGCAACAAGTACTTCGGGATTATCCTCTATTGTCCACGCTTCATAATCTTCATTATCCAAAATTTCTGGAACATAAGGAAGTTCCACCGTTTCAACAGCTTCTTCATTTGGTTCAGTAGTTGAATAATTATTATTTTCTGTAGAGATATTTTCTTGTTCATTAGCTTCTTGTTCTGTCTCCAACCTACGGGTTCTAACAAATCTTGTTGCATTTCGAGCTGCTTTTCTTATTACTTCTTCGTCATCTAAGTCACGTAGATTACCATTATTTTCGCTAATCCATAAATTCCAATATTCTTCAAAATCTCTTATCTCATCATTATTAGTAAAATTACTAATTGTAAATGCTTCCCTATTACGCCTTAAACCTTTTTCAGTTAAATTACCAGAACCTGTTATTAGTCTAATTTCATCGTCAATTTTAAACCATATAAATTTCGGATGAAATAAAGAGCCTGAATCATTATGACAGAATACTTTTATTTCTAGATTAGGTTCGTATTGATCTCTTAATTCACGTAATTTATTTAGTGCATTTGTATTAGTAATATCATCTATACCTACTATTAAAGTAAAACGATTATTTCTTAAAAAGTTTGTAAGAACTTGATCCTCAAATACTAAAGAAGCACCACCAGAAGTAACGAAAGCAAATACCCCAGCACCATATTGAATTATATTCTGTGTACTTGTTGCTGCAGTTAATATTGCTTCATGTGTTGTTAAAGATTGACTGAAACGGCCATCTTGGATATAGAACATTAACGAACCCCATTTCAAATATTTTCAGGAACTTATGTTCTAATTTTATTTGAACGAGAAAATTCTGTCAATTAAATCCAATCAATTACCGACCCGTCTATTTAATAAATTTAAAAACCTCAGTTACTTATGATATGGTTCAACATGTTGAACTTAAATGATTTTTTCTAATAACCACACTTATTTATATTACTAACCTAGATTATATCCAGCAAACTTCCTTTCTGATTATATTAATGAAAAAGGAAATTCTTTTATTGATTCTATTAAAGGCTCCATATCATCCTCTAAAATAAAATATTTCGATACTTTAAATTCAGAAATAGGTATCTTTTATTTAATGTGTACAAATAGTTGTAAAGCCCCAGTATAAATATCTTAACTTACTCCTCCTTTCAATGGAATTGAAAAAGAACACCTCTCCTTTCATTTAGGAAACCTGCTCTTAAATGGATTTTTTTCTTTGATCCTCGTCTATTGCAAAGACTACCTACGACTATAGGTATCTTCTTAATAATATATATTTGAAATACTGAATGTTACTTCTTTCTAACTCCATAGCCTCTATGTAATCTAATTTCATAAAGAGTTATAATAGGCTTATATTGTAAATTCATTTTTTATTTTTACATATAAATTTTCCATTCGCTGCATTTTCCAATCCGTGGGCAATACAATTGGATTTATTCCTAATTTTCTAATTTGATTTATTCGTTTGCTAAAGTTGTCTGCTGCTTTTTTATTATCTCTTCCAGTTACATACTCAAGCTTTGCTTTACTTATACTACAAGATTTGTCAATCAATCTTAATATTCTTTCTAATGCCATCCGTTTTTCTTGACTACGTACATTTTGATTTATTATCTGAATAGCATTATCTAGTTTATAAAAATCCTCTGAACCAACAATTGCATTATAAAACCATAATACTTCTTTTTGAATGCGTTGTTGATTAAGTACATCAATTACAAGATCATCACATTTTCTAACCTGTGTTTCAAAACGAAATAAACCTTTAGTCTCAGTAAAATCTTTAAACGGCTTTCCTGACTTTTTTTCTTTAATTGATAATGTTTCATAACGGTTATACCAATTAACCGCCTTATTAGCTGATACTAAATACAAATTGGTTTTTGAGTCCCAATACTTAAGTGTCTGCTCATTATCAAAAAAATACGTAAGTACATTTCCTTTTTTAAACAACGATAAGTACTTATCATGGAGCTGCTCTTCAACTTTTACATCTATTGCAGGCTCAAATCTTTTGACATTCCAATAATAAAAAATTGGAACTTTTAATGATAATATATCTTGAAGAACGTAATTGAAACTTTTATTTACATCTTCAAATTCAGTTATTTTAGTCAGTCGATAATATCCATTCGGATTGATTAGTAATTGAGGTCTTAACCTAATTTCCATACTTCTATATCCCCATGTAGTAGTACGTAGGCGAATTTCCTGGAACCCACTCCTTGCTAAACCGTTTGTAATATAAGCATGTTTATCCCATTTATCCTTTCGTAGTTGATGATGTGGTTGATACTTACGTAAATATTTCTGAATCGTTTTAAAAGTATTATCGTACTCTAATTTAGTCATTTTGTAACTTATATAAAGCATATCAATCATATCTCAATCCCCTACTCACTTCCCCCCACAACAGAGTAAGTATCAAGCATTACTGTCGGAGGGGGTATATTATTTAAGTCAAGGAATTGTTTTTTGGCAAATTAAAAAGAACAAGGATTGCTATTTCGCATTCCTTGTTCTTTTTTTATTGAATTACTTGATTATCGTATGTATACAAATATTGAGTTAGACGGGGAATTGAAATTTTAAAAACCCTCTCTTTATTCTTAGGAAAAACTGTTACGTTACAATCTGCTCTTTTCCTTCCTGTTCTTTTCTCTTCTTCGATTTCAATTATACCTTCTTCAAATAACCTTTTATCCAGCTCTTTTTCTGAAATAGATAGTAAATATTGTTTTTGTTTAAGCATACTATTAACCCAATCCCAAGTTTTTCTATATAATAGATAATATTTTTCTTTATCTATCCATCCTATATTTTCATTATTTTCTGGATCAACACCGAGATCGAGTATCAATTCTTTTTCTACTAATTCGTTTATAGTCTGAAGAAAATATAAAATATCCTGATTAATTACACTAGGTTCTTCTGCATTATTTGTTTCATTCCTATTATCAATTTGAATTGGTCTTATCTTCCCACTAGTAGTTAGCGGATGAGCAAGGAAAAGTATAGAATTCGATTCATGAAAACCGTCGAAATCAGATATTTCAACATCTGAAAATCGATTTTCCAACCACCATTCTCCATCAAATATTTTAAATTCATCGCTTGAAAGGATTCTTGATGAAAGCTTTATTCCTATTTTTAGTTGATTATAAGATGATTTATTATAAAGAAACAAATCATGATCTAGATAAGTAGGATTAATCCAGTCCCCTTTTTCTAACATTTCATTAGTTACATTTAAATAAATACATTTAAATTTCTTTTTGCTTATTTTTACAAATATTTTCAATCCAATTCCATTTTCAAAAATTCCTTCTTCATTTTTAATGTATAGTCTATGAGTTGGAATAACACAAAAATTAGATATTTTTATATCAGACTTCTCTTCAGCCTCTATCTTAAGATCATGTTCAATTGTTTTATCCTTCTTTACTTCAGTTGTAGCAGGGACAACAATTAGTGTATTTCCTTGCATATCAATCTGTAAATTTTCCCTTTTTAGTATTCGATTTAAACGTCGACAATCATCTCGAAATTGTAATCTTACATCAGGCTCGTCATT
Organism: Gottfriedia acidiceleris; assembly: GCF_050457485.1. Lineage (GTDB taxonomy): Bacteria > Bacillota > Bacilli > Bacillales > Bacillaceae_G > Gottfriedia > Gottfriedia acidiceleris_D. Next base: position 25,386 of record NZ_JBCMJM010000007.1, on the reverse strand, counting down.
TATATTAATAATTTCTACATATTTATCAGTAAAAAAAGTAATGGATTTATGACTATCTCTCATATTATATTTTCAGCCCCATTCAAATAAAAAAATATCATTTGTACTACATATAAATATAGCAAATATATAATAAGTTTTATAGTTTATGAGATGATCATTTTATTACTTGGGAACTTGGGAACTTCGGGATTATGGGAACCTGTATTTTTACGGCTAATTTAAGTTACATCTTTTTTAAAAAAAAATTACGTTCCCATTGAATTCCCATACAATTCCCAATGGTATTTTTTTATATAATAGCCATTTATATGAATATTCCACAAATAAAGATGTTAATTTTAATTTGATATTTAATCTTAAATAATGGGTTTCAATGAGATTAAAATCTACTTAATAAAATCTAATTACAACTAAACAATAGAATAATAGTAAAACCGAAATTATTATCAATATATTATTACTTTGAATATACTAGAAAGGAATGAGAAAATGTTTAGTAATTATGATGATATTATTAGTATTGAAGACCTGATGGAAATTTTAAATATAGGTAGAAATAAAGCATATGAACTTCTTCAATCTGGAGAAATTGGTTCATTTAAAATAGGTAAGGCCTACCGTATTCCTAAAAAGTGTATTCAAAAATATGTCGTAGATAAAATCCAAAGTAGAATACACCTATAATCTAAAAAAAAATAATTAATTGCTAAAGTCGCAGTAATGAACTGCGGCTTTTTCACGTACAAGGAGGAATTAGAATGGCAGGTAGAACAGTAAAGAAAAGTGGAGACAAATGGTATTATGTCTTAACATATGGAAAAAAAGCAAACGGGAAACCCATGCAATATAAAAAACGTGGATTTAATACAAAAAAAGAAGCCCAACAAGCATTACTTCAATTAGAACAATCCTTAATTACAGGTACTTATATAAAACCAAATAAAATTCTTTATAGTGATTACTTACTAAATTACTGGCTAGAGGATAAGCAGACTAAAGTAAAGAAACAAACTCTCACTACTTATCGTTGGATCGTAGAAAAACATCTTATCCCATCTTTAGGGAGTTTTGAACTAAATGAAATTACACCAATGTTAATTCAAAAATTTTATAATCGCTTAACTAAAGAAAGTATTCTTCCTAGTGAAAATATCCAGAAAGTACACACTTTAATAAATGATTCTTTAAAGAAAGCTGAACGATGGGATTTAATTTCAAAGAATCCTGCTTCACTTGTTGATCGACCAAAATCAATAAAAAAAGAAATAACTGTATGGAACGTAGCAGAGGTACAAACCTTTTTGAAAAATGCAATTGGTTATAATCGATACTATATTGCCTTTCTTTTGGCATTAACTACTGGAATGAGACAAGGAGAAATTTTAGGACTTCGCTGGAAAGATGTTGATTTTGAAAGAGGATGCTTACGAATTACTCAGACTTTAAGTAGTGACGGTAAAGAAATACTACCTTATACAAAAACAAAAGCGGGTATTCGAACAGTCGATTTACCAGAAGAAACTATCAAACAACTTCTAAATCATAAAGAATTAATTGAACAAGAAAAGCTTTCAAATGGGATAAATTACATCGATTTTGGTTTAGTCGTATGTACATCAAATGGTACACCAACAAATAAAAGTAATATCCGCCGTTCCTTTAAAGCAATAATAAAAAGTTCAAACCTCCCAAAAATAAGATTTCATGATATGCGCCATACACATGCAACTTTATTATTATTACAAGGTGTAAACCCTAAAATTGTTTCAGAAAGATTAGGACATGCCGACGTAAGGATTACCCTCGATACATACAGTCATCTTCTCCCGAGTATGCAGAAAGAAACTGCAAGAAATTTTGGTAAAATGCTTTTTGAAAATGAGAATGACTGAAAACAAGATAAAAACAAAACAAACCCACTACCATATTTTAGGTAGTGGGTTATCATTAACTTTTGAATCAAATTGTTTAATCATCGTATTCCCAATCTTTAATATCAGGATCAAATCCTAAGTCTCTTATAACTTGACTACCTGAAGTATAAAATTTACCTGAAAACTGGTCATCTGTAATGTCCATATCATTTTGAGTCACGCTTATTATTTGAAACTTTCCTTCCACACCGGCACTAGCCTTACTAAAGTCACGAGTTATGTATATCATACAGTTTACTCCTATTATTTTTACTTTTAATATAGCAATAAATGGAAATACACTCAATTAATTTACCAAAAATATTTATAATAAACACATTTTTGACCAATTATTGACCAGTAAAACCAAAATTAAAAATTTATATAAATTTATTTTTTAAATACATTAAGAAAACCCTTGATACTCAAGGGTTTTTTCGTATGATCCCAACTGGACTTGAACCAGCGACCCCTACCCTGTCAAATACAGAGTACGAGTATTATACAGTAATAATGAATATTATAGGTCAATGAAGTCCAGGAAATTAATCAGTCACTGCAATTTTATTCAATGTAAATCTTTTAATTCTATAGTTTCTAATAAGTCCGTGCAATTTCTGTGCAATCGAAAAGTAATGATTTATTATGAGGTAGGGTGCATTAAAAAAATCGGAAACTGAAGAAAATATTATAAATTCACAAGGAGTTAAATGGTTTACTTCATATGTATATACCGAAAATAGATTTTGAAAGTGCTCAACAAGATTCAATTATTCTAAAGCAGATCGAGATGCGACATTTATGAGAATGGAAGAAGATCACATGAAAAATTGTCAGTTTTCGTAGCTCCTAAAATGGTTGCAACAAGATAAATCAATACGGAGACTGTAGTACCACCGGATATGATTGCTAGACCAAAAAATTCGACCATCGATATTCATAGGGACTAACATACTATTTTTTCTAAGAAAAAACCTGTCCTCAAATTTGAGAACAGGCAATAATCCTATTTATTTAGTCTAAACTTAATTGGTTCATTACTGATTCTAATGTTGCACCTTTATATTTTTTTAGTGGAGTCGGTGGTGCTGCAATTGTTGGATTTTGTGTTAAATAATTTTCTTGAATATACGCCATGTCTTTTGCATTAACAACTCCGTCGAAGTTAATATCTGCCTCACGTTTATTTGTTCCCCAATATGTTTGTATATATAGTGCATCCTTAACATCGATTACATCATCTTTATTTACATCACCCGCGATTGCTGGATTTAGTCGTAAAAAAAGATTTTGATGTTCTACTTTTCCATCTTCATGGAATCCAATTGTCGTATTGTAATGATGTACAGTGTAATGTCCTGGAACATCAAGTGTTACTTCGTATTGATCATCATTTAATGGTAAATTTGGAATTTGGTAAACTAATGAGCTATATAAGCCTGATGGAATTGTTCCATTGTATACTTTCCCATCTGCATTAGTTGCTTTTACTTTAATACCCATTTTTGAATAATCGTATGCTCTATTTGCTTGTTGAAGTGCTGTTCCATAGTTTATCATAAATGCTTCAGCATTTACTCCATCACGTAGCAATGAATAGGTAGGTTCCATATAGTAAACAGTTGGATTTCCACTCATTGCGTTTTTCACTACATTATTTGTATCTGTATACGTAACACTTGTCATAGAAGAATTAAATGCAATAGAGGTAGCTGTATATATGTTTGACATTTTGAAAGAAAGATCTGCTAATTTAAGGTCACCTGATAACGGCTCTGCACCATCTTTTAGAGTAACTGTTACTGTAGCTTCATATTGTGTTCCTGAAAATAATTTATCCTCTACTTTTATATCAACTTTATTAGCAACACTTGGATTTGGTGTTACCTTCATATCTGCTACATCTGTATAATGATAGAACTTATATACAGCTTGTTTAACATTATTAACTTTATTTAAAGTTAACGTCGCACTAACTGTTTCTCCCATTTTTGCAGAAGGTTTTGATGTTTGCATATAACCATATGGTGAATCATCTCTAGTTACAAAAATATCTCTTGAACCGATAAACGTTTTATTTGATGCCGCATCCATTGCATAGAACGTTAAATTCATAGCACGAGTTGGGTTAGTCGGTACTGTAGCAGTGAATGTACCATCTGGTTTTACTGGTACTGAAATTGCTCTGCCACCTAGATTATCAATATAGTAAACTTTTGTACTACCTTGATTAAAGTTCATTCCAACAGCTTGCATCTCTGCAGTTTCTTTATCGTAAACCGAACCAGTTAGCGTAACGCTAGTTTGACCATTCTTATACTCAAGAACGTCAGGACTATTCACTGTCAATTTTGGTGCTGTGTTATCAAAATAGATAGGTGCTTCTATTGAGAATGTTTTTCCTGCATCATTTGTACCTATAATTTTCAGTTTATAATATCCAGGTTTTGCTAAATCTTGATTATAAGCGATTGGTTGTTGATCATCACCAGTGAATTTATAGTAATAACCCGTAAATATTTTAGAAACGCCATACATACTATTTTCATCCAAACCTAACCCATCTATTGTACCGACAATTCCAAGATTTTGATCTGTTTTCCCATCAACCAGAACAACATCAAGCGTTCTCATATGTGATTTGATGCTCATTTGCGCATTTGTATAAACTAACTGACCTGAATAAGCTGAATCAAACACTTGAGTAAATGCCTGCGGACTCATAGCTAGTGAACCCATTCCTTCTTCAACTGTTTTAATAGCGAAAGGAACTTGGTATGTTTCATCTAGATTATCGTGATTTGTATAAGTTACAAATCCTTCATAGATTCCTAGCTTTGCTGATTTTGGAACTGTAATTGCTACTGTTGATTTCTTTTTCGAATTTGCACCAACTTTAATCGATTTATCCGTCACAATCATTACGCCATTATCGTCAGCATCTAATGAGCCTCGACGATTTTTTTGGAAAGTTACATTTACGTCATAAGTTTTTGTTTGATTACTATTATTATAGATATTTAGTAGGCGTTGATCGCTAATATTCGTTCCAGCTGGAGCAAATACACCAAATGCAAGCGCTCCTGTTAAATTTTTAACAGTTTTTAGATTTCCCTTTTTATCAGAGATTCCTTTTGTTTCATCCACTATTTCAATTCTAGTTTTTGAATGAATTGCTTCATAAGGATCGACTTGCCCTGCTCCGGATTCAAACACACTATAGTCTCCATTTAAAGGGTCTGCTGTGTTCATTAATGTTTCTTTAATTTGATTAGGAGTTAAGTTTGGATTTTCCTGTAATAATAATGCTGCAACACCTGCTACGTTTGGTGTAGCCATTGATGTACCAGATAAGTTATCATATGCATATTGGTATTTTCCAACTTGATCTGCACCGTGCATGTAAGATGGAACAGTTGAGAATACAGAAACACCAGGCGCAGTAACTTCAGGCTTAATATCATAAGTAATACGAGCCGGTCCACGAGAACTGAATGTTGCTAGTTTACCACCTCCATCTACCACTTTTCCCATTTCATCAAAAGAGAATGTTGAACTTGTACCTAGTTTAGAAGTAATAGCAGCACCTTGTTCATATGACATTGAGAATGTCGGAATTAACCCATAGCTTGCACCTAAGTATGCTGGAATAAAGCCCTCACCAGCTACATTATTAAAAATAATCACTGCAACTGCACCATGATTTTTAGCAAATTTAATTTTATCTGCTAGTGCGTTTGTGCCCCGTTTTACTAAAGCTATTTTTCCATTTACATCGATATTTTTATAATCAGCATCTGAACCTGTATTTGGTACTAAAACGATTGGTAGATTTTTGCCTTTAAAGCTATCAACATTATCACCAAATCCTTTACCTAATAATTTCAAATCAGCAGCTACATCAGTTGTACCGTGTAAAGTTCCTTTAGAGGTAGCAATTTCACTTCTCGTATCGTTGGCTCCAACTGAGATCGCTAAAGCTGATGCTCCTGGTGCACCAAGAGTGTACATACCATCCCCAGCATTACCAGCTGCTACTACTGCCGTAACACCTGAAAGTACTGCATTGTTTACTGCAAGACTTTCAATATTTTCAGGATTATTTGAGCCATTACCAAGTGATAGGTTGATAACGTCCATACCGTCAGCTACAGACTTATCAATTCCAGCTAAAACATTTTCGGTAGACCCCGAACCGTACTCTCCTAATACACGATACACATACAAATCCGCATCCGGTGCTACACCTGTTACAGCATAATCTGTATTATTTTTGCCACGACCTGCAATGATTCCAGATACGTGTGTACCATGTTCAGTATAGAACGTAGAACCAGAAGTAGGATTTAGTTCAGCAAGCCCAGATTTTTTCCAATCGTCATATGTTGTTTCCATTGGATCTGCGTCATTATCAACGAAATCCCATCCTTTAACTGAACTTGGATTAATTGATTTTGGATCGACACCAGACTGTGCACGATATCCTTTATAAGCATCAGTTAGATCAGGATGATTATAATCAATACCCGTATCGATTACCCCTACCTTAATTCCTTTTCCAGTAAATCCTTCTTCATGCAATTTATTAATGCCTGGAAATACTTCAGTAGCAATTTTCTTTGTATCTTGAGAACCACTTTCTGAAATCTTTGGTGGTTCAACTTGTACAACATTATTTGGCCAAACCGCTTTAACTACATTTGAATCTAATAATAAACTTACCTTATTTGCTGGGATATCAATAGCAACACCATTTAAAGAATGATTGTATGTTCGTTTAATCTTATAAAGATTTTTATTTTTCTTTAAATCATCTTTATAAATTGATTGCAAATCATTCTTAAACGTTTCTTGAGCAGTGTCTGCTTTTTCCTTGGCATCTGCAACGGTTACACTATTACCATTTACTGCTGCTTCAAGGACTGCAACTTTTGCTGGTTGATCTCTTAACTCAACAATAACTGATAGATTGTCCGTACTGTTTAAATCAACAGATGAAGGAAGTTGTATTCCTTCAGCACTTGTTACTTCTAATTTTTGTAAAGCTTGACGTTGTTCTGGTGTAAGCTTTGATAATACTTCTTGAATTGAAGATTGTGCCGCAGCCTTTACTATAGGCTGATGTTTTACTGGAAATGAGCTAAATAAAACCCCTGTACTTAAAGTTAAAATTGCAGTACTTTTAATAAAACGATTCATTCTTCTTGTTTCTTCCCTTCATGATATAATTTATTTCTAGTTTGATTTTACGGAGATTCAACATTTCATATCCAGAATATTCCGTCAAATCAAAATACGAAAAACCATCTAACGAATTATTTTTTAGTTTCTTCATTAATGGTACATATTTATTGTAAGGGCACTTGATGTTGTTTGAATGTTTGAAAAATTCCACCAATTTTATTTTCTATTCTGATAATTTTCTAGTGGTCATTCATTTATTTTTTTATTATGTAATTCAATATACTGTTCTTTTACGTTCATGGGGTCTAATGATGTCTATATTTCTAGTACACTAATAGACATTTTTGTAAAAAATTCTAATAGCAATTTGATTGACTGTACAAAATGGACAATATATAAACTGACTCCGGTTAAGTACCGGAGCCAATATCTTTGTGCTATAAAAGGAAGTCACTTTATAAGGAATAATTCAGTAAAATACTCTTACTTTTTTTATACTATTTTTTCAAATTCAGATTAAGATCTAACTTAGCATCAAGGTAGTTTGTTCATTTGGTCTGTCTCTAGTAATCTCAAATATATTTCTTCATGTTTCGTGGAGATATTATCCCTATTTTTCCAATAGACTATAAGGCATTGCTTAAAACGATCTATCATTCTAACTTTTCGAAACTTAGAAGCGACATCCAACAATACATCAAATCCTTCAGTATAACGATTACATTCAAATAAAAATAGTGCGTAAGTATATCGAAAACGTAAGAACATTTGCTTCTTAAAAGAATAGTCACTATTGGTTGCCATTTCTTCAATTTTGTTATAGTGCCCCTTAATTAGTTGTTTTGCATCTTCTAAACGTGATAGCTTAACATAGGCATCTAACACTCGTGGTATTCCTGCAAAAAAATCCTCTCGATCTTTTAACCAATTAAAATACTCATCTACATAATCTAAATGGCCAAAATCCAAATAAGCAACTAATCGATTCCCAATAGCAATATCAGCAAAATAATCATTTACTCGAGCATATCGATCAATTAGAGCCAATACATCTGTTAATGAACTACCTAAACATCTTAATGCAAAACTCTGGTACAAAAGTGCTGTCCCATAATGTTCCTCTTCCTCAGCCATTTTTTCTAATACACAGGCGTAATATAGTGTTTTTTTCCATTCTCTACGAATATATAAAGTTGCTGTAATTCTTACATAAGCTTGAAACTGAATATCCTTTGGCAAATAAGCTATGTGCTCTAAAGCCTGTTCAAGAGCATACTGTCCTTCTTCAGTAAATCTAAGAATATAAAAACGTCTAAAATGACTAATTGCTACTTCTTCTGAAAACTGATCAGGCATATTTTCTATGATTACCTTATAAAGAGGTAAAGACTCTAATTCTTTTCCTTCTATAAATAGTTTCTCAGCGACAGTAAAAATAAATGATAGACTTTTATTTCGTATTGACTTAGAACGTTCTTCTAGGATTAAACTAAATAAAGAAAGCAGTTGCGCATCAAACCCTTTAGCTGCACAATTATATAAAAATTGCTCACTTTTTCTTTTATCTAAGTTGCGACTCTCATTAAAACACTCCTCAATATAATAAAAATATAAGTCTCCTTCATCAAATCCAAGTGATTCCGTAATGATATCTAAATTATTAAAAGATAGGGACTGCTTATTTTTTAAAATTCGACTTATATCACTTAAATGAATACCAGAAAGATTCGCTAAATCGGTTCTACTCATCTTGTTCTCTTTCATTTTTTGCATTATGATATCGAACAAAGCTGTATTTATCTTAAATACCTCCTTTCAAATGTGAGTTATACGTTGAAATTAAAAATAAGGAAAGCCCTAACTCGCTAAACGTGATTAGGACTTTCCTTTACTATTTTTTTGTTACTTTAAAGTTGCCCCATTAAATTTATGATGTTTGTCTACTTACACGGGGGTGTCTCGTACAATATGCTACCAATTAAGCTAAATATGAATATTATTTTCCAACAAAATCAATTACTCTAAGCCAAGATCCTTTAAAACATCATCTAAAGTTTCACCTTTAAATTTCTTAACTGGCTTGCCAGCATTGTCATTCCATGGATTTTGCATATAGTAGTTATTCATTACATACTGCATATCTTTCTCATTGACTACACCATCATAATTGATATCTGCATCACGCTTATTCGTCCCCCAATATGTTTGGATAAATAAAGCATCTTTTACATCAATAACATTATCTTTATTTACATCGCCACCAGGGATATAGTTATAATCAACCGGTTTAGATCCAGCAGTCACTTTACCGTCTTCTTTCAAACCTACTGTAAAGTCTTTCTTGAATGTGAAGTGTCCTGGCATATCAATTGATAATGTAAACTGCTTATCTGTTATTGGTAATCTAGATGTAAAAGCATATGGATTAGAATCATTGCTTCCTAATACATCAGATAATCCGTATTCTTTCCCATCAGAATCTTTTACACTAATTTTTGTACCAGCTTTATTATAGTCAACCTTACTGTTCATAACAGGAGTTCCTAAATTAAACGCAGTAACTAGACCTTCTACCTGAACCATAGATCTCATAAGAGAATAGTTAGGAGTAATATAGAAATAAGGTTGAATTCCTTGTGTAGTTACCGTACTATTATCTACATTTGTATAGACTGCTTTAAAGAATCTTGTTGAACCAGTTGGATCTTCAAACTGCATTGGGCCTTTGTAATATTTGTCTTTAGCTTTAAACGTCAAGTCTACTAAAGAAGTATCCCCAGAAATTCCAGAAGTTGCAAGATCACCAAGAGCTGTTGCTGTGATTGTCATTTTATTGTAAGAACTGTTAAAAGAAGTAGTTGTATATTGAACATCCAACTTTCCACTATATGTTCCATGTGGCTTAGCACTCACAACATCTAAGTATTGGATCGGATATAAGAATGAATATTCAGCTTTTTTCAATTTAGTTCCTATATTTTTTGTTGTGAACGTTAACGTTGTTGTATCTCCCATACTAATTCTTTGTTTGTCAGCAATTGCAGAAGTATAAGCAGTACCATTTTTAACAAAGTATACATCTCTAACGCTACCATAATTTTCTACAGTTGATTTATCTCTGTCATAGAAATCGTATTCTGTAATTGGTAATGTTATAGGGCCAGCTGTAGCCAATGGAATTGTTGAGTTAAAGTTACCATTTTGCTCTACTGGAATATTAATTTCAGCAGCATTATTTGGATTATAATAATACATTTTATTATCACCTTGTGAAGCAGTAATACCTGCTGCTTGCATTTCAGCAATGTTTTTATCAAACGCATTACCTGTTACTGTTACAGTTTTGTCTGTTGCATTAGCAGTTTCTACGATTTGACCTGCCTCGTAGTTCATTGTAACCTTTGGTTCTTTCTCTCCATAATAAACTGGAGCGTCTTTAGTAAAAGTTTCACCATTATCATTTGTACCAACCATTCTAATTTTCCATAACCCTGGATCAACTTCTTTGTAATCATATCCGATTGGATTTTCCGGATTTCCAGTTAATGGGCTATATTGGCCACCATTTAATACACCTTGGAAATAATACTCGATATTCTCACCTGCACCCATACCATCTGCTGTGCCTAAGTAACCGATTTCTTCGTTTGTTTTTGGATCGACTAAGAAGAAATCAAATGTACGCATATGAGAGTTTAGTTTAAAGTTAACGCCGATTGACCATTTAGTCGCGGTACTTCCTGCTTCATATGGTATTGTAAATGCTTCTGGACTACCTGTTACATAGTCAATTCCTTCTTTAACTGTATGAATAGCAAACGGAATTTTATAAGTTTCATCTTGATTTTTTTGATTTGTATAAACTACATAACCTTCGTATGTTCCAAGTTTTGCAGTTTTAGGAACGTTAATTGTAGCATCCATATTTGCACTGCTGTAACGTTTTACTTTAATCGATGATTTTGTATCTAATGTTACACCATTTGTAGCAGCATCTTGGTCTGCTCTAGAGTCATTTGTGAAGCGTGCATCTAATGTTTGGAATTGAACTTTTACATCAAATGTTTTATCTTCAGAGCTCTTGTTAAAGAACGTCATTGAACGTGAATCTGTAAAATCCTTGCCTTCAATTGCTTGTTCACCAAAGCTTAATGCCCCAGTAATATTTTTAATTGTTTTGATTCCTTTACTTGCAAGTGTAATAGAATCATTAGAGCTTCCATTATATGTTTTCGTTTTATCTTTCACTTGGATTTCCGATTGTGCATGAACAGCTTTGTATGGATTTACAAGACCTGCACCTACTTCATATACACTGTATTTATCGTTTAACGGATCAGCAGTATTCATAAGCGATGCCTTAATATCGGCTGGCGTCATGTCTGGGTGAGCTTGTTTTAATAATGCAGCAACTCCTGAAACGTTTGGTGTAGCCATTGACGTACCAGATAATCGTTCATACGCATATTTGTAATCTGGTAATGGATTTCCACTATCATCTTTGTGCATATAAGCAGGCACTGTCGAGAATACAGACACACCAGGTGCAGTTACTTCTGGTTTAATATCATATAGCACTCGTGATGGACCACGAGAGCTGAAATCTGCTAATTTATTTCCAGTTGTAACTGTTTGACTCATATTACCGAATGTGAAATCGACTGTTTTTCCTTTGTTTGCTTCATTTAAAGGTATGTTTAAAGTAATATAAGCAGCTTGCATGTTATTTAGTAAAAATGTTGGAATATATCCATATACGTTACCTAAGAAAACATCTTGTAATGTATCTCCTGATGTATTCGCTAAAACAACAGCCTTTGCTCCATGTGATTTAGCTCTTTTAACAATTTCTTCGATACCTAAGGTACCACGTTGTGCAATTACAATCTTGCCTGTTACGTCGACTGGTATCGTATAGTTACCATCTGCATCTCTTTTAAAATAAGAAGTTTCTGCACCTGTTCCTACATTAACCATTTGGAAAGTTTTCCCTTGAAAATCAACAGCATTATCTGAACTCCCTAGTGCAGCTATTTTCAAATCAGCCGGTAGAACACCAGTTGGTGATTTCGCAGTTGCTGTATATTGTGGAATCGTTACAGACGTATCACTTGCTCCAACTGTAATTGCCAAAGGTGAATTCCCTGGTGTACCTAGCGTGTACATTTTATTTCCAGAATTTCCTGCTGCAACTACTGCTGTTACCCCTGAAAGTACAGCATTATTAACCGCAATTGCCGTTGGAAATAATGGGTCATTGTAGTTTGCTCCAAGTGACATACTGATGATGTTCATTCCGTCTGACACTGCTTTATCAATACCAGCTAATATTGCTGAAGTAGCTCCAGAACCGTATCGACCTAAAACACGATAAGCATAAATGTCAGCATCTGGTGCAACACCTGTAACCGCATAGTCTGCATTATTTTTACCTTGTCCAGCAATAATTCCAGCTACATGTGTTCCATGCTCAGTATAAAAAGCTTCGCCACCATTTGTTTCAGGCATTCCAGACTTTTTCCAATCAGCATAAGTTGTTTCCATCGGATCATTATCGTTATCGACGAAATCATAACCGCCTTTAAATGCTCCTTTTAAATCTGGGTGATTGTAGTCAATCCCAGTATCAAGAATACCAATTTTTACGCCTTTTCCTGTGTAACCTTCTTGGTGAAGTTTTTCAATGCCAGGGAATGTTACCATGTTATGAGTTGGACCTTGTTGATCAGAACTTTCTACTTTCGTAGTGGGATCATCCAACTGAACTTCTAAATCACTCCATACTGCCTGAACAGCATTCGATTTAAGTAATGATTTTACTTTATTTGCAGGGAGTGTCATTGCAACTCCATTAAATGCTTTTTTGAAAGCACGTTTAACTTTATATGGATTTCTATTTTCTTTTATATCTTTACTAAAAATCGTTTTTAAATCTTGATCAAACGTTTCGTGTGAAGCGTCTACTTTTTTTTGTGCATCAGCTTCTGAAAGAGTTGATCCTTCTGTTTGTGCCACCATTACTGCTGTTTGTGCTGGCTTGTCTTTAAATTCAACAATAACAGAAGTCGGAGCGTCACTTGTTAGATCTAAATCAGGAGAAACTTGAAGTCCCTCTTTATCACTAATTTTTAATTGTTTAATAGCCTCACGTTGTGCTGGTGTTAATGCTGATAATACTTGTTCCACCTTAGAAACTGATTGAGCTTTTGCAATCGAGCTAAAATTGGCATTTGGTAATGTGCTAATTAAGAACCCTGTACTTAACGCCATTACCGCTGCACCTTTCATAAATTTATTTTTCATACTCTTCCCCCACCCTTTTTCTATAATTATCTTTCTATTCTGATTATACAGACGTTTGACACGATTCGACCTTTTTACAAATCTAGTCAAAATTTCTACTTTTTTCGACAAAACCAAACAAAAAAAGAAGAACTATAGTGGATAATTCTTAATTTAGTTCGCTATATCTCTACATATTTTGTCAGTGAGATCATTTGAATCTATTTTTCTTCTATTTCTGAATGGAAGTAGTCTCTATGTTTCCATAGTGCCGATCTCATTAAAACAAGAATATAAGGCTCCTTCATCAAGTCCGAGTGATTTAGTAATAACTTCTAAAATGGTTCACTGAAAGGAACTGCTTATGATTTAAAATTCGACTAATATCACTTAAATGAGTACCAGAATGATTAGCTAAATCGGTTTTACTCATCTTGCTCTCTTGCATTTTTTGAATAATGATATCAAATAAAGCTGTATTGATCTTATATACCTCCTTTCAAGTAAAAAAAGAAGGAAAGCCCTAATCCGCTTTTTCGTGATTAGTGCTTTCCTTTTACTATTTTTTTTATACTTTATAGTTGCTCATTAAATTTAAGATGTTTGTCTATTTTAACGGGGACGCCTCGTATACTAGACTACTAATTAAACTTTATTAAACTATCAATTACTCTAAACCAAGATCCTTTAAAATATCATCTAAAGTCTCACCTTTATATTTCTTAACTGGCTTGCCAGCATTGTCATTCCATGGATTTTGCATATAGTAGTTATTCATTACATACTGCATATCTTTCTCATCAACCACTCCATCATAGTTGATATCTGCTTCACGTTTATTCGTACCCCAATATGTTTGGATAAATAAAGCATCTTTTACATCAATAACATTATCTTTATTTACATCGCCACCTGGGATATAGCTGTAATCAACTGGTTTGGATCCAGCAGTCACTTTACCTTCTTCTTTCAAGCCTACTGTAAAGTCTTTCTTGAACGTGAAATGTCCAGGTACATCAATCGATAATGTAAACGGCTTATCTGTAATCGGTAACCTAGTTCTAAAAGCATTTCGAACTGTTGAAAAAAATCCTAAAGGATCAGAAACGCCATATTCTTTACCATTTGAATCCTTCACACTAATTTTGGTTCCAGTTTTATTAAAATCGATGTTTTTCGCGGTAACAACACTTGCAGTGCCAATTCCTGTAACTAGTCCTTCTGGCGTAACCATTCCCCTCATAAGAGAATAAGTAGGAGTCACATAGAAATAAGGTTGAATGCCTTGAGTTGTTACTGTACTATCATCTACATTCGTATAAACAGCTTTAAAGAATCTTGATGACCCAGTTGGATCTTCAAACTGCATTTGACCTTTGTAGTATTGGTCTTTCGCTTTAAACGTTAAGTCTACTAGAGATGTATCTCCAGATATTCCATTTGTCGCTAGATCACCAATTGCTGTTGCTGTAATTGTCATTAAAGTATAAGTAGAGTTAGAAGGCGTAGATGAATATTTAACATCAAGCCTTCCATTATATGTTCCATGTGCTTTTACATCCGTTACATCTAGGAACTGCGATGGATATAAGAATGAATATTCAGCATTTTTCACTTTTGTTCCAATATTTTTAGTTGAGAACGTTACTGTTGTTGAATCTCCCATATTGATTCTTTGTTTATCCGAAATTGCGGTAGTATAAGCAGTTCCCTTTTTCACAAAGTAGACATCTCTTGTACTTCCGTAATTTCTAACAGTTGATTTATCCCAATCATAAAAATCATATTGTGTAATTGGCAATGTGATTGGACCGGCTGTAGCTAATGGTATTGTCGAATTGAAATTTCCATTTCCATCAACTGGTATGTTAATTTCATTTGAATTATTTGGATTATAATAATACATTTTATTATCGCCTTGTGAAGCAGTTATGCCTGCTGCTTGCATTTCAGCTATGTCTTTATCAAATGCATTACCTGTTACTGTTACAGTTTTGTCAGTTGCATTAGTTGTTTCAACGATTTGTCCTGCTTCGTAGTTCATTGTAACTTTTGGTTCTTTCTCTCCATAATAAACCGGGGCATCTTTAGTGAATGTTTCACCATTATCATTTGTACCAACCATTCTAATTTTCCATAGTCCTGGATCAACTTCTTTGTAATCAAATGCGATTGGGTTTTCTGGATCTCCTGTTAATGGGCTATATTGACCATTGTTTAACACACCTCGGAAATAATACTCGATATTTTCATCTGCACCCATTCCATCTGCTGTACCAAGATAACCGATTTCTTCATTTGTTTTTGGATCGACTAAGAAGAAATCAAATGTGCGCATATGAGAGTTTAATTTAAAGTTAACTCCAATTGACCATTTTGTTGCATTACTACCTGCTTCATAAGGTAATGTAAAGGCTGATGGATTACCTGTTACATAGTCAATTCCTTCTTTTACTGTATGAATGGCAAATGGTATTTTATAAGTTTCATCTGGATTTTTTTGGTTTGTATAAACAACATACCCTTCATATGTTCCTAGTTTTGCAGATTTAGGAACATTGATTGTCGTATCCATATTAGTACTGCTGTAACGTTTCACTTTTACCGATGATTTAACATCTAATGTAACGCTATTAGCAGCTGCATCTTGGTCCGCTCTAGAGTCATTTGTAAATCGTGCATCCAATGTTTGGAATTGTACTTTTACATCAAATGTTTTATCTTCAGAACTTTTATTAAATAAAGTCATTGAACGTTGATCTGTAAGATCCTTGCCATCAACAGCTTGTTCACCAAAACTCAGTGCACCAGTAATATTTTTAATTGTTTTGATTCCTTTACTTGCAAGTGTAATCTGATCATTAAAGCTTCCACTATATGTTTTAGTCTTGTCTTTTACTTGAATTTCCATTTGTGCATGAACAGCTTTGTATGGATTTACAAGGCCTCCTCCTACTTCATATACACTATATTTATCATTTAACGGTTCAGCTGTATTCATAAGAGTTGCCTTAATATCAGCTGGCGTCATGTCAGGATGAGCTTGCTTTAATAAAGCTGCTACCCCAGAAACATTCGGTGTTGCCATTGATGTACCAGATAAGCGCTCATAAGCATTTTGATAATCAGTTAATGCATTTCCGTTATCATCCTTGTGCATATAAGCAGGTACAGTTGAGAATACAGACACACCAGGTGCTGTTACTTCTGGCTTAATATCATATAGCACACGTGATGGACCACGAGAACTAAAGTCTGCTAATTTATTACCAGCTATAACGGTTTGACTCATATTACCGAAAGTAAAGTCAATTGAAGCATCTTTCATAGCTTCAGTTATAGGCAATTTACTAGTAATATCTAAACCTTGTTTGTAATTTATTAAAAACGTTGGGATATATCCATATGCGTTTCCTAAAAATACATCTTGTAATGTATCTCCAATTACATTTGATAAAATAACAGCTTTTGCGCCGTGTGATTTAGCAATACGGACGATATCTGCAATACTTACGTTACCTCGTTGTGCAATTACAATCTTTCCATTTACATCTCTTGGTATTGTGTACTTACCGCTTGCATCACGTTTATAATATGTAGTATCCGTTCCAGCTCCTACGTTGACTACTTTATATGTTTGACCTTGAAGTTCTGCTATATTATCAGAATTTCCTTGTGCAGCTACCTTCAGATTAGCAGGTAAATCACCTGTTGATGATTTCGCTGTTGCAGTATAATTTGGAATCGTTACAGACGTATCACTTGCTCCAACTGTGATTGCCAATGGAGCATTACCAGGTGAACCTAGTGTATACATTTTATTCCCAGAATTTCCTGCTGCTACTACTGCAGTTACCCCAGAAAGTACAGCATTATTTACTGCAATTGCCGTTGGAAATAATGGGTCATTGTAGTTAGCTCCTAGAGACATACTGATGACATCCATTCCGTCTGAAAGCGCTTTATCAATACCAGCTAAAATTGCTGAAGTTTGACCAGAACCGTATCGCCCTAAAACACGATAAGCATAAATGTCAGCATCAGGAGCAACCCCAATAACTGCATAGTCCGCATTATTTTTACCTTGTCCTGCAATAATTCCAGCTACATGTGTTCCATGCTCAGTATAGAATGCTTCACCGTTTGACGTTTCAGGCATTCCAGACTTTTGCCAGTCTGCATATGTTGTCTCCATTGGATCATTGTCATTATCGACGAAATCGTATCCTCCTTTAAATGCACCTTTTAAATCTGGATGATTGTAATCAATTCCAGTGTCAATAATACCAATTTTTACACCTTTACCTGTGTAACCTTCTTGATGAAGTTTTTCAACCCCAGGGAACGTTACCATATTATGAGTTGGACCTTGTTGATCAGAACTTTCTACTTTAGTAGTTGGATCATCCAATTGAACTTGTAAATCACTCCATACCGCCTGAACAGCATTCAATTTAAGTAATGATTTTACTTTATTAGCAGGGAGCGTCATTGAAACTCCATTAAATGCTTTTTTGTATGAACGTTTAATCTTAAAAGGATTATTATTTCCTTTTAGATCTTTACTAAAAATCGTTTTTAAATCTTGGTTAAATGAGTCATGTGAAGCATCAACTTTTGCTTGTGCGTCAGCTTCAGAAAGAGTTGTTCCTTCAGTTTCTGCTACCATTACTGCTGTTTGTGCTGGCTTGTCCTTAAATTCAACAATGACAGAAGTTGGTGCATCACTTGTTAAATCTAAATCTGGTGATACTTGAAGTCCTTCTTTATCACTTATTTTTAATTGTTTAATAGCTTCGCGTTGCGCAGGTGTTAATGCTGATAAAACTTGATCCACCTTAGAAATTGATTGAGCTTTCGCAATCGAGCTATAATTGGCATTTGGTAAAGTGCTAATTAAAAACCCTGAACTTAGCGCCATTACTACTGCACCTTTCATAAATCTGTTTTTCATTCTATTCCTCCACCCTTTTCCTATAATTATCTTTCTTTTCTGATTATATAGACGTTTGACACGATTCGACTGTTTTACAAATGTAGTCAAAACCTCTAATTTTTTCGACAAAAATATACAAAAAAATAAGAATTCTAGTGAAGAATTCTTATTTTAGTTCGCTATTTATCTACATTTTTTGTCCCTGATAACATTTGAATATATTTTCCTTCGATTTCTGAATTGAAGTAGTCTCTATATTTCCATAGTGCCAAAATTGATTGTAAAAATTTCTCACTATAGCAATTCTTTTTTGACCGTTCTGCAACATTAATTAATTCAATCAATCCACTATGAAAATCTTTTCTTTCACATAAAAATATAGCGTAATGATAACAATAATCATTATATAATTGTTGTTTATATAAATCTGAACTAGATGACAATTTTATTAGTTCGTCATTATATATTTCAATTAACTTATTCGCATCGTCCAATCTGTCCATTTTTAAAAACGTATTTAAAATTTTAGGTACACCGATATAAAAATCATCTCGGTTTGAAAGCCAATTAAAATAATCATCAACATATTGGTATTGACCAAATTCTATTAAAGCTACATATCGATTCCCTATTGCCAATTCAGCATAATAATCGTTAATAACTGCATATCGATCAATTCTATCTAAAATAACTTCTAATGTACTGCCTAAGTTACTTAATGCAAAACACTGATACAAAAGAGCTCTACCTAAATTCTCAGGTGATGAGGATATTTTCTCTAATCTATTTGCATAATGAAGCACATCTTCCCATTTTTTTAAAATATAATAAGTGGCCATTAGCCATAAATAAGTTTGTTCTTGAAATTCTTCCGGCATATTACCAATATTTTCAATCACCTGACGAATTGCCAATTGTCCATCTATGGTAAATCGATTTATATAAAACTTTCGAAAATAGCTAATAGCTACTTCCTCAGTATTATCGTCCGGCATATGATCAATAATTGTTTGATAAATAGGAATCGTCTCTTTGTCATACCCATCTTCAAATAATTTTTCCGATACTAGAAAAAGTGTTTGCAAATTTTTAGTTCGAACCGATTTCGATCTTTCTTCTAAAATCAGAGTAAGCATAAAATCTAGCTCATTATGATAGTTTTTAACTGCACATCTATATATATAAGCAGAACTTCTTCTTTTATCTAAGTAATTATTTCGATTAAAACATAACTGGGCATACTGGATGTAATATGTCTGCTCCGGAAGTCCAAATGCACGTGTAATATCATTCAAATAATGGAATGAAAGTACTTTTTTATTTAGAAAAACTCTCGAAATATCACTAACATGGATTCCAGAATAAGCTGCTAAATCATTCTGATTCCAACCTTTACTATATAATTGTTGTTTAAATTCATTTAAAAGGGTTTGATTCATCTTACCACTCCTACTTTTCAGTCCATAAACTAATTTTACTGATAGGATTTGATAAAATGTATTTAAACAATTTCATGATACTTTAAGTAAAACTTAACGTCGCGATACTTTTTCTTTAAATCTAAAACTTATACTATTATTTAATTATTCGCTTTGATTATTAACAAACGAGGTACTAAAAAATGAATTTTAATCAACTAGAGTATATTGTAGAAGTAGCAAATGAAAAGTCTATTACAAAAGCTGCAGAAAAGAGCCATATTTCACCCTCTGCTATAAGTCAATCCATTGCTCAATTAGAAAAAGAATTAAACATATCAATTTTTTATCGAAATAGTAAAGGGGTCATCCTTACTCCCCAAGGAAAAATTCTAGTTGAGAAAGCACATGATATCTTAAATAATTTGAAAGATTTGCATACACGTTTAAAGCAATACGAAAAATCAAAATCAAACCATCTAAAAATATCGTTCGCACCTACATTTTCTAATATTGTGCATGCTGCAATATTAAATATTTTAGACGAAGTTCATGATTTTACGTTCGAATTAGAAGAAGAGAATGCTCAAGAACTACTAAAACGTTTTAATATGTCCGATTTGGATCTAGCTTTTTTGCCAGCCTTAAAAAATGAACTAAATGAATATCACGTATTATACGATCACCTACATACTGGTTATCTTTGTATCGCTGTAGGAAAAGAGTCCAATTTATATCAAAAAGATTTTGTTACGTTTGATGATTTAATTAATCAGAAATTTATCTTCCATAAGCTAATTAGTAAAAACATTCTTAAGATGTTTGATTTGAATAATAACAAAGAATTTTTATCCTCTAATAAAGGTAATTCTATATATGATATGATCGTCGAAAATCGGGCTATAACTGTTTTACATAATATAAGTTTTATTAATCATCCGACTGTACTGAATGGAGAACTGAAGATAATTCCGTTCAAAACTCCGGATTTTATTTATCAAGATTTTTGGGTACTCCATCGTCCACTTAAGCTAAAATCCGGTATAGCTGACTCTTTAATTAGTTGTGTAAAATCTATTATGTCTATAAGTAATTCGAATCTATGAGTTAGAGTAATTAAGGAATACTCGTTTACTATGTGTGCTTTTTAAAATAAACTGAATATAAAAACAAACCCTTTATTAAATAAGGGTTTGACTTTATCATATTTTCAACTTCACAATTATCCTCAGGTACACAATTCCTATGTATCAAATTAATGTTTTAATTCATTTTGTTATCAAGTAATCTATTAAACGATTAAAGACTCTTGGATGTAAAGTTCAATTGTGCACTGGATTAATACGTCTGTATAAAACCACTAAAAAAAGACCCGTTAAAAAATGAAATGAACTGGGTCTATTACCAAAATAGTGTGATTATTGATTTATTTTTCAGTGTAGAATTAATGGTATTATTTTCTATCTTTATAGGGGTAGGTATGTTTACTATTAATTAATTTTCTCAAATCACCACGAAATAGTACATCTTTCATTTCCCTATAACGAAACGGTATGAAAGGAGTTAAATATGGAACACCCACTGATTTAAGCGAAGCCATATAGACCGTTACAATAAAAAAACCAATCAAGATCCCTTTTAGTCCAAAGAAATATCCAAGAATTGTAAATAGTATCTGTATTGTTCTTATCGCACCACCAAGGCCACCCGCCATCAAGTTAATTGATGATAATACTGAAATCCCTGCAACAATTAAACTCAATTGATGAACCAATTTTGCTTCAACAGCAGTTTGTCCAACAATAACTGCACCAATGAGCGATACTAGAAGGATCGTGTTTTTCGGTATTCTTAAAGAGGCTTCCATTAGTATATCAAATAAAAAAACTAAAAATGACATTTCTAATAAGATGGGGAAAACGGTATCAGACTGCGTTAATAGTTTTTCGCTAAAGGGATGAGGAATCCAATGGTGATGAAATCGAACCATTGTTACATAGATTGCCATTAATAGGATTGATAAAAACCATAAGAAAAACCTAGCGATTCGATTGAAGAAGCGACCAGTTTTTAATACATATTCTTCTGGTTGCTGAAAATAATGAATAAACAATGCCGGAACGATCAAAGAGTACGGGACCCCATTAACTAGGATTACAACCCTTCCTTCAAACAACGCAGAAACGGAAACATCTGGGCGTTCACAAGTGAATACAAGCGGAAATAGCGTTTTTTTCTCCTCTAATGCATCCTCAATGACACGAGCTTCTAATAAATATGTCACATCAATTTCATTTATTTTTTTTCTTGTCTCTTCTAATACTTTTTGCTCAACAAATTTTTCAAGATAGATGATTGCAACACTCGTTTTAGAGTCTGTCCCCATTTGAATTGATTCAACATTAAAAGTAGTAGATTGTATCATGTTCCGTAATAAATTAACATTCACTTTTAATTGTTCTGTGAATCCAATCATCGGTCCTCTTGCAGAGCGTTGAGTATCTGGTTCAGTTAACGCTCTCATTTGCCAATCAGAAGAATCAGCTAAAATCCCTTCTGAAAATCCATCTATAGTAAGAAGTACTTTTCCTTTTAATAGTTCACCATTGATCTCTGCAATCCTTGAAGATAAGTTTGCGTCTATGAGTGAAAGATGAAAATCAAGAAGTTCCCCCATGCTATCTAATGAATGAACATGGAATAAGGGAGACAGGAGATACTCCTGAATATTTTTCGTATCAACAATACCATCAATATAAATGATTGCAGCATTCCGAATAACTTCACTCTTAATTTTAAATGAACGGATTTTTAAATCAGACGTTTCATTAAACGATTTTAATATGATATCCAAATTTTTTTGTAGATGAACAGTCAAAGAAGTTGATTCTAAATTATTCATTCGCATACTCCTTTTAGCTTTTCGATTAGTATGCTCTACTTAATCAATTATTATCTATTCATTATTGAACTATTCTACCATTAGTTGCGCAAGAACCATTTCAATGTGAAAAATATGGCCTTGTTACGATAAATGAAAGTAATTGAAAACAAAGAAAAAGCCCAAACCCTTGATACACTTAGGTTTGAGCCTTTTAATAAGTATGATCCCAACTGGACTTGAACCAGCGACCCCTACCCTGTCAAATACTTAGTGCGAGTAGTATACAGTAATTATGAATATTTTAGTTCAATTAAGTTCAATAAATTAAATGGTCGCTACAATAGTGTCATTGTAAGTCTTTTAATTCTATTGTTTCTATTTTTCCTTGCAATTTTTGTTCAATTGAAAAATAACAATATATTACGAGGTAGGTTGGCTTGAAGAATCCCTTTTTATATAAAAAAATAGAAGAAAAGAATACAAAATTGAATTCTTTTCTTCTAACTTTCATTACTATTTCTTTCAAGTTGTTTTATTTGAAAACTATTAAACATAATTTTACTTATTTTTCCACAATTAAGGTTATGTCCCTTCATTGGCTTATCAACGTACAAATAGGTTACTGGTTTTGCATCAAAACCTGTTAACCACATATCGCATACGATTACCATTTTTAAGGGATCCTCTGGATCACGTAATCTTTGCTTAATTTCATCTTGTTGTTCCTTAGTTTTAATATAAGGATACTCTTGACCTTCTTGAATGGTATTCTTCGGGATCTTTGGTAATATCTCCAGAAATTATGACTTCCATTTGAGGTGCATCAAAAAATGTGCGGATAATTTTCAATAAAGAAACTGCATTTTCACTTGTCATAGTGACAGTCATTCCCTTTGCAAATGAAGGTGCATTGTCACTAAAATGTTGTATTATGTTTTTTGCTAAATCGGTTTGGCGCGTCGAATGACCAGTGATTTTTTCAAGTAGTTTCCATTGAACTTTATTCTTTTTCCAGAATTCTTCTTCATCTTCTCCATGAGTTGTTAATAAGGCTTTTAATTGTTCTTCAATTGATTTCCACCTCTTAAAAATCACTTTGATATATACAGTTTACCATAAAAAGGAAATTTTTTTCTACTAACCTGCTAGATACTTAAAAAGGAGTCGATCATCATCGACTCCTAAACTTGTTCAACTAACGCATGCGATAGTTGAATTAGAAAACACTATTTTAAAGCCTCAATTATTAAATCTCAAATAATGTAAATTGTTCTGATTCCACTTTCTTTTTCTTTGTGGATTTCTTCTTTTCAATTACTTGTTTCGAAGTATTATTTACTTGAACAGCTATTTTTACTGCACTTACATAACTGTGCTCTTTATTGCAATTTGGACAGATGTATCTCTGTTTGTTAATACGTGAGTCAGCTAGTTTCATACGTTCTTCTTTTGACATTCCTATGTTTTTAGCACATTGCCCACAAGTTTTCTCCATTACTTCAACCCCTATTTTTAATTCTTTTCTGTAAGATCTTTAATAAAAATCTATTTTATTGTTTTTAATCGCTCAGTAAAATAACAATTAATTATACCATGCCTTTATTAACTCTCCTGCCAAATACCTAAATAAAAAGGCAGCCAATGGCTGCTCTTGATCTTCAACTAACGCAGTGCGTTAGTTGAATTAGGGTTATTCTAATTTTTTAGTTGATTATTTAACTCTACTAACTTGTTTCTGATAAACGGATCCATGTCTTTAGGTAAATCGTTTAAAGAGAAAAATTGTGCTTCAATCCCTTGATTTTGATCAGGCATAATTTGCCCATCATATTCGGTACATAAATAACCGATTGCTACCGTTTGATATTCATCGCCACTTTCCTCAACTCGATTAATTAATTCCATTCCTGAGTACACACCAAATAACGTTAACTGTTTTATTGTTAGACCAATATCATTAAATACGTTACGTTCCAGGCATTCTTCAACCGATTCATTTAACTGCAAAATATCACCTGGAATACTCCAAATTCCACCTATGTATCGATTAAGTAATATCTCACCGTTATGATTTAGTATCGCTATACTTGGTCGTACAATAATTAACGGATTATTGCCGATCTTTTTTCTCATAGTATCGCAATAATTCATATTAACCTCCAATTTGGGTAATAAATTGTGTTACGTTATAAACCAACAACCACTTTGAGGAGCTCATTTATCACATATTAGTTGAATTAGCCATTACATATTCATTTTAAATGTTACTATTTTCTAAGCCATTTTTGATATAAATCCCCTATTAAGTAAAGTAGACCAACAGCTAAAGTGATTACAGGAAAATAAAAAACACAGGATTCGTAAGAATATCTTACAAGAAAAATACTAAAAAACATGATTAGTGAAATACAGATATAAGTTGTTGCAATTATATGCTTCATAATACCTCCACTAAGTTTAAGCGTTTATAATTAATATTCAATTTAATAAAATAAAATCCCTTTTTGCAAATGAACTAACTTTTTTAGGAAACCTACGTGATTTGATTAATAACCTTCGTCACATTAGCTAAACAACAACTACCCTGTATTTATTGGGTTAGATGGGAAAAAGCTTAATTATTAAAGTAGAGGGTCGCAGGTACTAAATAAGGATATAAAGGAAATTTCAATTGTCTGCCAGCGTTCAGTTTTTTTTGTTTGTGGTAGTGTACAAAGTCGTAAAGCCCTGATTGTTTTACAACAATGTTAATATCCCCTCATAGTA
>NZ_JBCMJM010000006.1:158110-271132 GCF_050457485.1 Gottfriedia acidiceleris | reverse complement strand
ATCGCATTTCTTGTGTTCATGGCAATCACATTTCTTGTGCTCACGACAATCGCATCTCTTGTGATCACAGCAATCACAATTCTTGTGCTCATGGCAATCGCATCTCTTGTGTTCGCAGCAATCACAATTCTTGTGTTCATGACAATCGCACTTCTTATGTTCGCAACAACATTTGCATGGCGGACATGGCGGACATGGCGGACATGGTGGACATGGTGGACATGGCGGGCATGGTCGACACGGAGGACTTGGTGGCTTAGGCGGAGGACTTGGTGGCTTAGGCGGAGGACTTGGTGGCTTAGGTGGTAGAAGTGGCTTTATTGGTGGGCACGGACGTTTAGGTTCGCATCTACATGGCTCACAGTCACAGTTACATTTCTTCGTTATATATCACCCATTAAATTTGAATTATTTAGGTCTTCTAACTATCAATATGTTCAATGTGGATAGCTTGTCAGTGTTTTTGACTATACATTTTTTATTTATTTAGATGAAAACTAGTAAAAGATTTTAGCCTAAGAAATATGTTTACTAAAATAGAAAAGGTAACTCCCGGAAAAAATAGGAGTTACCCTTATAGTTTAGTTAAAGTGAATCAATTACTTCAGTTGAAATTATATCTTATTTTACTGTTTTGAATCATCATACCTATTACTACAATACCAAACTACTGTGAAAGGTCTTCTAACTATCAATATGTTCTATTTGGGCAGCTCGTCAGTGTCTTTGACTGTATTTACCTTTTTTATTTAGATGAAAATATGTAAAAGATTTTGGCCTAAAAATTATAAAATCTAAAATAGAAAAGGTAACTCTCAAATACAAGAGTTACCTTTAAAAAATTATAGTGAATTAACTTCCTCAGTTGAAATTACTTCCTTATTTGATTGTCTTTTATGCAACCATTGATAAATAATTGGAATTACTAAAAAGCTATTTAAAGTAGATGTGATCATCCCACCGATTACAACAATTCCTAATGTCTGTGAAATAACTGTATCACCTTGGTGTGAAAATGCTAGTGGTAATAGTGTTAAAATCGTTGTTGCTGCTGTAATTAAGATTGGTCTAATCCTTGAAAGACTACCAGAAATAACGGCTTCTTCAGTATTCATACCGTTTTTACGATTACGCTCAATCTTATCAACTAGTACGATACCATTTGTTACTACAATTCCAGTTAACATTAAGACACCGATTAGTGCTGCTAAATTCCACTCTCCACCTACTATTACTAAAGAGATCACAACACCACTTAATGCTAGTGGGATACTTAATAATACCGAAACTGGAGCTCTCCATCCCTTAAATAATGATGAAGTAATGACCATTACTAAAAGTATAGAGAAGGCCACGGCAATTGACATATCAAAAATCATTTCTTTAACTTGTTGAGTAATACCTCCCATTGAGTAACTCACTCCTTTAGGAAGAGCTTGTTTACTAATGACGTCATCAACTTGTTTTGAAACTTTACTAATGTCATTTGAAGTAATTTGACCTGTAACGATTGAATAAGGCTCTCCATTGCGTTCATTAATCGTTGAAGGAGCATTATCTTTCGTAATAGATGCAATTTGTTCAAGTTTGACGGTTTTATTACTACTTGTTAAGAAAGTTTCATTTTTAAGGGAATTGATAACATCCTCTGGCGATGCATTTAATTGAACTTGAGTATTTCCACTACTAATTTGATCAAGATACATATCAACTGGCAGACTTATATGGTCAACTACAAATGTAGCATCTTTAGATTGTGACATATAACGGTTAATTACTTTCGTTATATCTGCTAATTGAATTCCATTTTGTTCAATTGCTTGTTGATTAAATGTAATTTTATATTTTGGAAGTCCAAATGTTAAATCTACTTTTCCATCAACACTTAGTCCATCAATTTTAACAAGTTTTGATCTCATTTGATCTGCAATTTTATCTAGTGTAGCTTGATCAGAGCCAGTAAATATGACTTTCAATAAAGAATCATCACCAGCAATACTTTGACTTGAAACAGTATAAGCTACATTTTTAGATAATTGTGGCAGTTGTTTTCCAAGTTCTTTAATGACTTGGTCTGAGTCTTTTTCGTTCTTTAAAACAACAGAAATGTTAGCTACGTTAGGTTTTTGTAGGAAACCACCGCCTTGGTCAAATACATCATCACTTTGTGGCGTATTAGTTGATCCAAAATTAGATAGATAAGATTTTACTTTTGGATTTCCTTTTAATTGATTTTCTACCTTTTGAACCTCAGAATCAACCTGCATTAATGTGCTTCCTTGAGGTAATTCAAGTTTAATTGCCACTTGACCAGTTTTAGCACTTGGTAATAATGAGACTGGTAAAAACGAACCAAATGCTACTGCAAAAATAAATAATAAAGCTGAAATGAAAATTGTAAGTTTTTTCTTTTTTAATGATGATACTAAGATCGGTTTCATTATTGGTTCTAAAGAAACAGCATTTGTTTTCTTTGTATTATTTTTCCAACCCATTAGTGCAAGTGCTGGAATAACAAGGATTGCTACAAAGAACGATATAATTAAAGAGATAACAACAGACCAGGCAAATCCGCTATATGAAGCACTAATAGCTCCACCTACAAAGGCAATTGGAATATAAACAGCAATTGTTGTAAGTGTTGATGCTAAAATCGCAGGTGTCATTTCATAAACTGCTGAACTTAATGAGTATAATAATGATTTATCAGGATTTTGTTCTCTTTTACGGTACATATTATCAAGGATAACGATTGAATCATCAACAATACGACCCATTGCAACAATTAAACCTGAAACGGTTAAAATATTAAGTGTAATACCCATTGATTTTAGGATTGCTGTTGTTGCTAATAAAGAAATTGGTAATGAAATTGCAATGACTAATGTTGATTTTACATTGCGGAAGAAGAAAAATACGCAAATCATTGAGAAAAGACATCCAAGTAAACCTTCACGTATTAAACCGTTTAATGAATCATTTAATTCTTTTTCACGATCTAATTGAGTTGTCAATTTTACAGTACCGTCTTTTACTTGTTGTAAGCTTTGAATTCTTTCCTTCACATTTTTTGCTACATCTGTAATATTTGCACTTTGTGTTTTAATAACGTTTAATTGAACACTTGTTTTTCCATCTGTTCTTGCAATCGTTTTTACATCATTAAGGGCGTGAGTAACAGTTGCGAATGCTGAAAGTGGAATTTGATCACCATCTGAATTTTTGATTTTTACATCATTTAACTGTTTAACATTTAAATTCCATCCATCAAATTTAACTGGAATAGACAATTGATTTTGTAAGATTGTTCCTTCAGGTAAAGATGGAACTGATACAGCTAAAGCTTTATTTAAGTCATCTAAAGTAAGTTTATATTTTGCTAGATCCTTCGTTCTAACGGTTAGTACGTATCCGTCTTTTGCACCACCAAAAACTGATACATCAGATACGCCTGGTACTGTTTTAAGGTGTTGCACAATATCCATTTGAGTTACTGATTTTAAAGTATTATCATCTAATTTATCACTAGTCAAACTGTAAGTTAGGATTGGGAATGAACTAGTTGTAAGTCTAGTAACTAGAGGTTTAGATGTAATTGTCGGAGGTATGTCCGCATTTTCTAAAGCTTTATTTACATCAATTTCGGCTTGCTTCATATCTGTATTCATTGGAAAATACAGACTCATAAAAACTCCACCATCATAGGAGCTAGTTTCAATATCTTGTAAACCTTCTGTTGTTCTTACAGCACTTTCAAGACTATTAGTAATATTTTGTTTTACTTGATCGGCCTGATACATAGGTAGACGCATGCTTACAGTAAGAGTTGAATTGTTTATACCTGGTAAATAATCGCGTTGCATTTGGTAAGCTGAAATAGCACCCCAAGATACAATCATAACGACACAAACAATCATTAAAATTGCTCTTTGCATGGTCCCTTCTATAAATTTTTTCATCTTAAACCTCCTAAGCTTTTTATAAATTGAAAATTATTTCATAAATCAACTCCATGTCATTGTAAAATTCCTAACTGAAACTTTAATGAATAATCAATTAAAATTAGATTAAAATGCTAAAAATACGAATCAAAAGTTCTATAATGGCATGTATAAAAGGAACTTCTAAGACTAGAATCAGTCTTAAAAATAGAATAGAGTTTTTCGAAACACTAAAACTATTAATAGAAATAGGTGAATAAAATGAAGAAAATCTTAATTATCGAGGATGAAGTGAATATTGCTCGAGTTTTAAAATTAGAAATAGAATATGAGGGTTATGAAGTGTTAGTCGAACATAATGGAAAAGCTGGTCTAGAGTCGGCTTTAAGCAATAATGTCGATCTAATTTTATTGGATGTTATGTTGCCTGAATTGAGTGGAATCGAAGTATTAAGAAGAATAAGAAAAACAAATCAATTTGTACCCGTAATTTTATTAACAGCTCGTGATGCTACACATGATAAAATTATCGGTCTTGATTATGGTGCTAATGATTATATTACGAAACCTTTTGAAATCGAAGAAGTATTAGCAAGAATACGTTCGTGTCTAAGATCAAGTAATCTTGTTCATGAATTTAAGAAAAACGAAGACGAAAATCCCACTTTAACGATTGAGGATTTAGTTGTTAATTTAGAAGCTAGAGAAGTAAAGAGGAATGATAAAGTCATTTCATTAACGCCAAAAGAGTATGATTTATTAGTTTATCTATTAACAAATCAAAATAAAATTGTGACAAGAGAAGGGATCATAACAACCGTTTGGGGTTATGAGTATGAAGGGGAAACAAATGTTGTTGATGTGTACATTAGACATTTAAGAAAGAAAATTGAAGAGGACTTTGACGTTCCTTTAATTCGAACTATTCGAGGTGTGGGGTACACAATGAGGAAGGGTTAAGATGAAAATAACGACTAAAATAAATTTGCTAATTACTTCATGGATCTTAATCATTCTTATTTTAATAAACGGGTTAGTTTTTTATTTGTTTATGAAAACAACTGTAAATATGGAAGAACATGTTGTGAGTCAAAAGGCGCATGAAATCTTAAAAAAACAGGATATTCCTATAACATTGAAGATGAATGAAGAGGCATTGTATCCGTTTATGTCAAATCATTCTTATATTCGAATCATTGATCCAAATTCTAAAATTGTGACAGAAATTAGTAATGATAAACTACTGAATCGCATTAAACCTAAGTTCACTAAAAAAGAAGAAACGAGACTAATTCCTTTTAGTGAGCATCAAAATATAGTCGTACGTGTACCGATTTTACAAGACCAAAAAGTAATTGGAACGTTAGAAATTGGAGAGTTGTTAGTAGGACTTGAAGGTCGAAAAGATATGTTATTAACAATAATGGCAATTGTTACTGGCGTTTCTGCAATTTTATCAATGATGGCTGGAAGTTGGTTAACTCGAATCATAATGAACCCAATTACTTCTATGATCACTACAATGGAAGATATTGAAAAAAGTGGGGTTCCAAAAAAGATTTTAATAAAAAATGAAACAAAAGATGAATTGCACAAAATGGCAAGCACGTTTAATCGAATGATTAGTAGGCTACAAGACAACATCGAAAAACAGAAGCAGTTTGTTTCAGATGCATCTCACGAGTTAAAGACTCCTATTACGGTTATTAGTAGCTTTGCTAACTTATTAAGAAGACGTGGTTTTAAAAATGAGGAAATGGCGACAGAAGCAATTGAGACAATTTATTCTGAAGCCAACCGTATGCAAGATTTAACAAAAACGTTATTAACTTTGGCCGAATCGGAGAATTTAAAGAATATCGAAATGAATCCAGTCGATCTAGTTGCTTTGTGTAATACGACTTTAGTACAGCTGCAAAGTGTGTATAAACGAGAAATTACTTTACACGCACAAAAACAGAAAATATTTATAAAAGGTAACGAACTTAAAATTAAACAAGTCATTATTATCTTCTTAGATAATGCTATAAAATACAGTACTGAAAAAATAGAAGTAAATATTAGTTGTACTAGTGAAACAGCTATTCTTCAAATAAAAGACTATGGAATTGGTATTCGAGAGGAAGAATTAGAAAATATATTCGAACGATTTTATCGAGTTGATAAAGCGCGTAGCCGTGAAACTAGTGGTGGCACTGGACTCGGTCTTTCAATTGCTAAAAATATAATTAGCTTGCATAATGGGAAGATTAATATAAAAAGTCTTGAAAATGTAGGAACAGAAGTAGAGGTAGTATTTCCACTAGATGAGAATAAGAGAAAATAATCAGTACAGAGTATTGAAAATTGAGGTTTTAATATGAACGAAATCATCCATTTATTAAATGAATATGGCTATATTATCCTATTTTTATCATTAATGTTGGAATTGATTATAGTTCCTATACCGAATGAAGCATTGATGAGTTATGTAGGTGTTTTATGTTTTCATGGGAAAATGAATATTGTATTATCCATTATTTCTGCCGGGCTTGGAGGAGTAGTTGGGGTAACCATTTCTTATTGGTTAGGATATAAACTTGGTACACCGTTTTTTCGTAAATTTGGACACTATATCCATATGGGTCCAGAAAAGATCGAGAAAATGTCAAAATGGTATGAAAAATATGGAAAGGTATTATTACTAGTTTCTTTTTTTATTCCGGGAATCAGACATTTCGCAAGCATTATTTCTGGAATCATTAAATTACCGTATCGATCCTTTGCTGTCTTTTCCTATATTGGTGTATTTCTTTGGATTGGAACCTTTATATGGTTAGGGCAGGCCATGGGACCTCAATGGGATATCTATCAAGTAGAAATTAAAAAGTGGTTAGTATTAGGTAGCATATTATTAGGATTTATAGTGCTCGCTTTTTTTGTTGTTAAAGCAAATAAGGAAATAATTAAAGAGTCATTACTATTAATTTTTGAATCAAGTTTCAAGAGATTTAAAAGCTTTATGAAAATAAAATTGATCATCTTAATCTGTTTAATTTTTTTCGTTACGTTTTTTATCTTAATGGTCGGGTTAATTCAAGACACAATTAGCAATGAACTTGTTAAATTCAATTCCATATTCAAGACCATTGTTTTTAATTTATTTAATCAAAATTGGCATGGAAGTATGAATTTTATTTATTCATTATCGACTTGGAAGGTTTTAGTGACGATTTCGCTTGCTACAATCTTAGTGATTTTGATAAATAACAAAAATAAGTGGCTAGAATTGCTCTTTTTTATCGCTAGTTTAGCTGGGATTCTTATCCTATCCATAGTGATTCCTTGGATATTCAACTTTATGCTCGGAGGTAATGTAAGTAAAAACTTTCCTAATGAAAAGTCTATGTTGATTTTAACAGTATTAGGTTACTTCATTATTATGTTAATTCGACATAACAAAGCTTATCTACTTAATATCGTAATGTTCTTCTGTTTTATATTTGTTGTTTTACTATTTTCTATAAGCAGTGTCTATTTGCACCACTTATTGCCTAGTGACATTGCTGCTGGGTTTGTATTCAGTTCGGTTTGGTTAAGTGGAATCATATTTTCACTGGAATTGTTTCGATTTGTATCGCTTTTAAAAGTGAATATGCGTGAGGAAAAATTGTTAAAAACGTAAACCCAATAAGCATTCATAATTGGAATAGTGAAAGAGAATCCCTGTAGTATTAGTTGTCTTCCTACGGGGATTCTTTATTTTTGAATGTGACAATAAGTTCTTGATCTTAAATTATGCAGTTAACAAATTACAATAATTCAAGATGTGACGAATGTTTAGTTTACGTTTTCAGTAACTTCAGAAATAGCGTGATAAAGAATATCTAACATTTCGTCAAGCTCCGATTGCTTTGAAGCTAATGGAGGCATAAATACAATAACATTTCCAAGGGGGCGGGTGAGTAGTCCAAGCTCTTTTGCTCTTTTGGTTACTTTCACACCAATTCGTTCGTTCCAATGGAAAGCTTCTTTAGTATCCTTTGATTTTACTAGTTCAATTCCAATCATCAATCCACTTTGACGTATATCTCCAACATGTTTTAACTCATTAAATTGCATCAGTTTCTCTTGGACATAAGATGAGATTGTTTCGACATGTTGTAATAATTTCGTTTTATTAAATAAATCTAGATTCGCTAATGCAACAGCGCATCCAAGGGGATTACCTGTATAACTGTGACCATGAAAGAAAGTTTTTTGTTCTTCGTATGTACCTAAAAATGCTTCATAAATTCTGTTAGTCGTTAAAGTTGCTGCTACTGGTAAATAGCCACCAGTTAGCCCTTTTCCGCAAGTTAAAATATCTGGCGTAACTCCTTCTAGTTCACAAGCAAACATTTTTCCGGTTCGACCAAATCCTGTTGCAACTTCATCAGCTATTAACAATACATCATACTTTATACATAATTCCTGTATAGCTTTTAAATACCCTTTTGGCATGACAATAATACCACTAGCTCCTTGAACAATTGGTTCAATAATTAATGCCGCAATTGAATTAGCCTTTTCGATGAATAGATCTTCAACCTCGTTTAAATAGGATTTTATTATTTCTTCTTCAGTTCCCACATATTTTGAACGATAAAGATGTGGATAGGAAACCTTTATACTTGGGAACAGTAACTCGTTATATGCTTGATGATATAAATCGATTGCTCCTACGGACACTGCTCCGATTGTATCTCCATGATAAGCTTCCTTCATCGTAACAAAAGTATTTTTATCGGATTTCCCTATGTTTCGCCAATATTGATAGGCCATTTTAATCGCAATTTCTACAGAGGTAGCTCCTGAGTCTGAATAAAAAACTTTCTCTAATCCGCTTGGAGAGATTTCAACTAGTCTCTCTGCTAAAAGAATAGCAGGTATATTGGCCATTCCAAGAAGTGTTGAATGGGCAACCTTTTCTAATTGTTCATGAATTGCTTCATTTAATTCTTGAATATTATGACCGTGAACATTTAACCAAATAGAGGATACCCCATCGTAATATTCATTGCCTAATACATCATATAATTTTCGATCTTTTCCATGTGAAATAATTAGCGGATCTTCGTTTAGATAATCCTTCATTTGAGTAAAAGGGTGCCAAAGATACTGCTTATTTTTTTTTGATAAATCTTGATAAAGTTCATGCTTCATATATGTTCCCCCTTGCTTTATATGTTAACCAATTATTGTAGTTAGGTTGACATATATTTCAATTGCATGTTAATTTAATTTTGTAAGTTTGTCAAATTTTGCTAGTTTGTCAAACTCATAATTTAATAGGGGGGATACAATGCAAAATAGGACTTTATCATTAACAGTAATATCATTATTTGCCTCACTAACATCAATTGGAGCTTTTATTAAGATTCCCTTACCAGTAATTCCTTTTACGCTTCAAGTACTTTTCGTATTTTTAGCAGGCTGCCTTTTAGGAAGTAAAAAAGGAATGATGAGTCAATTACTGTATGTTGGAATTGGATTAATCGGAATACCAGTATTTGCATCAGGTGGCGGGCCTGAATATATTTTAAAACCAACATTTGGGTATTTAATCGGTTTCATCGTTGCCGCGTTTGTAATTGGATCAATTGTTGAAAAAACGAAGGAACCAAAACTTAAGAATTTCATTTTTGCTAATGTAATAGGGTTAATGATTGTTTATATTTTAGGCATTACATATGTATACATTTCATTAAACACTTGGTTAGATAGTCCAGTTTCATTAAAACAAGTTCTTATGATGGGACTCGTGTATAGTATTGGGCAAGATTTGTTACTAGCTGTTTTTGGAGGAGTATTGGCAGTGCGCCTACATTCTCATTTTGCAAAAGCTAGAGAAAATGAAAAAAAGGTGGCTGCTTAAGATGGGAAAAGGATATTTTGTAACTGGTATCGATACGAATATTGGCAAAACTTATGTAACTGCTCAAATGGTGGATTGCTTGCAGAACAAAGGAATCGATGCAATCCCTTATAAACCAATTCAAAGTGGAGTAGTTAATATTAACAATAGACTCATAGGGGAAGATACAGCCTTTTATAAAGAGAAACTAGAACTAACTGAAGAGCATGATTACTACAATACATACACAATGAAAACACCTGTTTCACCACATTTAGCTAGTAGACTAGAAGATGTTTTTATTGATGAGCAAGTTATATTAGAAAAATATAAGCAATTAGAAAATAAGCATGATGTTGTATTTGTTGAAGGAGCGGGTGGAGTTGCGGTTCCGTTAAAAGAAAATTTTGGAACGATTGATTTAATAAAACTATTAAACCTACCAGTAATCCTTGTTACATCATTAAAGCTAGGAACAATTAATCATACTGTATTAACAACTGAATATTTAAAATCACACCAAGTTAATCTAATGGGATTATTAATTAATAAAGTACCATCTGTTATGGGTGAAATGGAAAAAGATAATTTAGTTATGCTAGAAAAATTAACAGGTCATAACATTCTAGGTATTATACCGGAACAGTCAGACTTTTTTACAGAAGATCATATTTTTGAAATTCAACAATTATTGACGAAATGATGAATGAAAAGGGGCGATACAAAGTGAATTGGACAAATTTGGCACATGAAGTTATTTTAGGTAAGGAAATTTCAGACGAAGAAGCATTAAGTATATTATCATGTGAAGATGATGATTTACTTTCTCTTTTACAAGGTGCATTTATCATTAGGAAACACTATTATGGAAAAAAAGTTAAACTGAATATGATTATTAATGCTAAAAGTGGTTATTGTCCTGAGGATTGTGGA
Organism: Gottfriedia acidiceleris; assembly: GCF_050457485.1. GTDB lineage: Bacteria > Bacillota > Bacilli > Bacillales > Bacillaceae_G > Gottfriedia > Gottfriedia acidiceleris_D. The sequence goes on along the minus strand of NZ_JBCMJM010000006.1, from coordinate 260,383 downwards.
TATTGTTCCCAGTCATCAATTTCTAGTGCACCAATTGAGAAATATCCTTTTCTATCTAAAGAAGAAATTCTTGATGGGGCGAAGCGTGCTTTTGAATTAAAAGCAGGGACATATTGCATTGTTGCAAGTGGGCGCGGACCAACGAATCGAGATGTAAATGTAGTAACTGATGCGGTTAAGGAAATTAAAGAATTATATGGTTTAAAAGTATGTGCTTGCCTGGGGCTTATTAAAGATAACCAAGCAAATGAGCTTAAAGAAGCAGGTGTTGATCGATATAATCATAATTTAAATACTTCAGCTGAGCATCATAATTACATAACAACAACCCATACATATCAGGATCGAATTGATACGGTTGAAAAAGTTAAACAGTCAGGTATTTCTCCGTGTTCAGGAGCTATTATAGGGATGAAAGAAACGAAACAAGATGTTATTTCAATCGCGAGGTCATTACGACAATTGGATGCAGATTCCATTCCGGTAAATTTTTTACATGCTATTGATGGAACGAAACTAGAAGGCGTGAACGAATTAAATCCGCGTTATTGTTTAAAAGTATTAGCACTATTCCGCTTTATAAATCCAACGAAAGAAATTCGAATTTCTGGAGGACGCGAAGTAAATCTGCGTAGTTTACAACCACTAGGACTGTATGCTGCCAATAGTATTTTTATAGGTGATTATTTGACTACAGAAGGTCAGGAGACAAATAGTGACCATGCGATGCTAGAAGATTTAGGGTTTGAGATTGAGTTGGTTGGAAAACAAGAAGAGATATTTTCATAATAAAAAAAACGAAAATCTTAAAATAAGATTTTCGTTTTTTTTTTAAATAGTTAAATAAGTTATTCTTGTATAATTTATGATGCTAAATACTTATCAATAATTCTATTAAGCTCTAATTCTTCTGTTGATGATAAAACAAAATTTGCATGGCTTAAAATAGTAGAATCTCCAATTGCAACAGAGAACATATTTGCAGCATTAATTGCATTAACTCCTGCAGCTGCATCCTCCACACCGATACAGTTTTCAGGGTTAGCTGAAATTGCATTAGCAGCTTTTAGAAATACCTCTGGATCTGGTTTTGAATTAATGACCGTTGCAGCGTCAACTATATGATCAAAATACAAGGTAATTCCTAAAGCATTAGCAACCATTAATGCATTCTTTGAAGCCGAAGCCATCGCAATTTTAATGCCTGCTTTCTTAATTTGAATTAAGAAAGATTCGATTCCTGGTAATAGGTCCTTTTCAGAAATATTCCGGATTAGTTCAACATAATGAGCATTCTTTTTCGTTGCTAACACATCTTTTTCAGCTTCGGAGAAATCATTTTGTCTGTCACCTAATTCTAGGATTCTTTCTAATGAATCTGTTCGGCTTACTCCTTTTAGCGTTTCATTAAACTCTCGGTCAAAAGGAATTCCTAAATCTTCACCTAATTTTTTCCATGCTAAATAATGAAATTCAGCCGTATCAGTAATTACGCCATCTAAGTCAAAAATAATCGCTTCAATTTGTTTATTCAAAATGGTACCCCCATTACTTTATCAATTTATTTTGGCAACTGATTTTCGTTCGACCAGCTTTGTTGGAACAATAATATGCTCTGATTTTTCAGGATCATTTTTTATTCGTTTAAATAGTAAGTCTGTAGCTATTTCTCCAAGCTTCATAATCGGAATTTCAATCCCAGTTAAAGGTGGTGAGAATAAAGGTGAAAAAATGCCATTATTATATCCAATAATTGATATATCTTTCGGAATAGATATTCCTAACTTTGCAGTTGTATTATAAAGTCCAATAACCTTAAGATCATCTATTGCAAAAATTGCAGTAGGTAAATCTTTTGATTTCAAAAGTGATTCGGAAACTTCATATGCTCTTTCCATTGTATAACCACTATCAATAATTCGATCAGGACGAAGAGGAATTCCGTTATCAATTAGACATTTTTTATATCCTTCCAATCTGTCAATCGATACATGGTAATCGAGAGAAGAATGAAGACATGCAATGTCAGTGTGTCCTTGATCGATTAAGTGTTGGACTAATTGATAACTATCGTTAAAATTATCAGTATCCACTGAATAAATATGTTGATAATTTCCTTCAACTCTTCCAATAACTACTACTGGAATTTCATATTTATCTAATTCTTTGAAAAATTCTTCATTTGCAGGTGAACTCAGCATTAGAATTCCCTTAATCATTTTTCCTCGAATTTTCTCGATACATTTATTTAACTCATCTTTGCTATTTTTAGATGTTTGAATAATGACATCGAAATTTTCTACTTCTGATCTCGTTGAAATAGAGTGAATAATTTCAGAGAAAAACGTGTTTCCGGCAGTTGTTTTCGTAGAACGAGACATCACCAATATTGCATCAAAGCCTGATGATGTAAGTGCTCGAGCTAATTTATTTGGCTGATAATTTAATTCTTCAATTGCCTTCATTACTCGATTACGACTTTCTTCTGAAATATTATCTTTATTATTTAGCACTCGAGATACAGTGGACTTTGAAACGTTAGCTACACGAGCAATATCATAAATTGTAGGGCCCATTTGTATACTCCATTCTTGTTTAAAGTAATTTTAGTAAAAACGTTTACATTTTATCGTTATTAATTATTTTTAAAAAAATTAAGATCCTGTAATATTTTAAAAAAATTATATCGAAATATTTTTTTGTTGCTTATAGCTAGGAGCGGCTTCCAAAAAAATACTGTTCATAATATACATTGATAGTAACGATTTATTTTAAAATTTGTCAAGACTGTGAACAGCGAATAGTAAAATTAAACTTGTTTCATGTTGTATTTATTACAAGGGCAATTATAGGGAGAATAGTAAAAAGTAGCAATACTAAATGTTGAGGAATAAAAATAAAACGCTATAAATTATTCTATTAAAGTAAATGGAGTGCAAATAAAAAAATAAATTTTTATAAATATTTTAAATTGACAGTAAGCGCTTTCTATAATATATTGAATTTGGGAGCGGTACCAAACGAGTACCAATTTTTTTTACATCTCTGTGGGAGCGATACCACAAGGAGGGATCATATGAGTAAAATAAAAGAAAGATTAGCTTTTATTTATGAAAATGAAGACATAGATCAGATTAATAGCTTAATAGAGAAACGAATAGAAGAAGCTAAATTGAAAATTACTAAAAAAAGAAAACAAAATTGGGATGAGTCAGATGTTGTTTTAATTACTTATGGCGACCAGTTTCAAGAAGAGGGAAAACCAACATTAGAAACATTTAAAAAAATGTTTGATGAACATTTAGCAAATAAATTTGAACTTGTTCATATTTTACCTTTTTATCCTTATACATCTGATGATGGTTTTTCAGTAGTTGACTATAAAAAAGTAAATCCTGATTTAGGAGATTGGTCACATATTGAGAATTTATCAAAATCAGCAAGAATTATGTTTGATTATGTATGTAATCACATTTCTAGTAAGAGTGAATGGTTCCAAGGCTATTTGAATGGTGAGTCAAAATATAAAGATTACTTCGTCGAAATGGATCCATCAATAGATTTAAGCTCAGTAACTAGACCTAGAGCACTTCCTTTGCTATCAAAGTTTAAATTAGCGAATGATGAGGAAAAATACATTTGGACAACGTTTAGTGACGATCAAATTGATTTGAACTTTAGTAATCCACAAGTTTTATTAGATATGATTGATGTTTTACTGTTTTACCTTGAGCAAGGAGCAGAATATGTAAGACTTGATGCTGTAGGATATATGTGGAAAGAAGTTGGAACTTCTTGTATCCATCTAGAAAAAACACATGAAATCGTAAAATTATTCCGTGATTTATTAGATGAAGCTGCAAAAGGTACAGTAATGATTACTGAAACAAATGTACCTCATTTAGATAATATTTCTTATTTCGGTAACGGACATGATGAGGCACATATGGTGTACCAATTTCCACTGCCTCCATTAGTTTTATACTCACTTCATAAAGGGAATGGACGTGCATTAACAAATTGGGCAAAAAATCTTGAAGGATCTGGAGAAGAAACAACGTTCTTCAACTTCTTGGCTTCTCATGATGGAATTGGTTTAAATCCGATTCGTGGAATTATCCCTGAAGAAGAAATACTTTCATTAGTAGAAGATTTAAAAGTAGAAGGTGCACTAGTAAATTATAAGAAAAATTCAGATGGTACTGAAAGTCCATATGAAATAAATGTAACTTTCTTAGATGGTTTAAATAAACAATCATCGAGTGATGTACTAAGGGTAAAGAAATTCTTATTGGCACATTCAATTTTATTAACATTCCAAGGAGTACCGGCGATTTATATTCAAAGTATGCTTGGTTCAAGAAATGATTATGCAGGTGTAGAAAGAACAGGTATGAATCGTTCGATTAATCGTCAAAAATATTCATTTGTTGAAATTGAAAAAGAATTAAATGAAGTTGGATCATTAAGAAATAAGATTTTTACAGAACTTACAAATATTATTCAAGTCCGTAAAGAAGAAAAACTATTTAATCCGAATACAAAAATGGAAGTACTTGATCTGAATGAAAATGTATTCGCTATTAAACGATTAGATGAAGAAAATAGTATTGTCATTCTTCATAACTTATCAAATGAAAAAGTTATATGCAGTTTCAATGGAAAGTATTTAAATATTTTAACTGAAGAAGTTGAAGAATTTAATGAATATATTTCTTTAGATCCATATCAATACATTTGGTTAAAACCAGTAAATTAGGAGGAAGAACAATGAAGAAATTTCTAAGTATGTTCTTGGTTTTAATGTTAGCTGTTGGATTAGCAGCTTGTGGTGGTAAAAAAGAGAATGGTAAAGTAACGATCGAATTTATGCATTCTTCTGTTGAACAAGAAAGATTAGCAGTTATTACAGATTTAATTTCTAAATTTGAAAAAGCAAATCCAAATATTAAAGTAAAGCAAGTTCCAGTTGAGGAAGATGCTTATAATACAAAAGTTGTAACGTTAGCAAGCTCTGGTAAACTTCCAGCAGTAATTGAAGTTGGACAAGACTATGCAAAAGTGATGGACAAGGACGAATTAATTGATAAAGATGCAGTTAAATCAGTCATCTCTAAAGTTGGAGAAGAAAAGTATTATGAAGGTGCGTTAAAGCTTTTAAAAACTGAGGACGGAAAAAATTATACGGGTGTACCAATTAGTGGTTGGGTTCAAGGAATTTGGTATAACAAGCAAATGCTTGCGGACAAAGGATTCGCAGAACCTAAAAACTGGGATGATGTTTTAAAGATTGCAAAGGCATTTACGAATAGTGGAAGTAAAAAATACGGTATTGCAATTCCAACTGTTGAAGGTGGTTTTTCTGAGCAAGCCTTCTCACAATTTGCTTTATCAAATAATGCAAATATGTTCGATAGTAAAGGTAATTTAACATTAGATACACCTGAAATGAAAGAAGCTGTAAGTTACTACAAAGAATTATCAAAATACACAATGCCAGGTTCTAATGATGTTACTGAAGTAAAAGATGCATTTATGAATGGATCTGCTCCAATGGCAGTTTACTCAACTTATATTCTTCCTTCAGTATATGAAGAAGGAAAAACAAACAATATTGGATTTGTAATTCCAACTGAAAAAACAAAAGCAGTTTATGGAACAGTATCTGCTTACACGATTTCTTCTGGTTTAGATGATGACCAAAAAGCTGCAGCAGAAAAATTAGTAGAGTTTATGGCAAAACCTGAAAATAATACGAAGTTAGTATTAATGTCTCCAGGTGGATCTCAACCAGTAAATAAAGATGTAACAGAAAGCAAAGAATATAAAGAAAATAAAGTTGTAAATTCATTTGGAGAGCTTTCAACTGAAATCGCAAGCGCGTTTGATAACATTCAAGTATTTGGTCTTGTTGATAACAAGAACTTCTTAAAAATGGGTGATGTTACAAGTTCAGGTGCAGTTGCTAAGTTAATTAATGAAGTGACTGTTGGTGGAAAAAGCGTAGATTCTGCTATTAAAGAAGCAGGAGAAAAATTAAAAGGTGTAATAAAATAATTACTTTTAATTCAATTTACCAAGTATTAATTATTTGATTTCTTAATTACTGAAAGTTGTTTAGGAAGAACGAACGCTTGAAAAGCAAGCTAAGTTGCTTTTTAAACAACTTTTCTTTATCACCAATCTATCAAATGAGAGAATAGATTGTTTTTTAGGAGGTAGTATGAAACCGATTGTCCGAAAAAAATCTGATATAAAACTAGCTATGGTACTACTTTTACCAAGTATTTTCCTTCTATTGTTACTAGTTGCTTATCCGATGTTATCTAATATTAAAATAAGTTTCTTTGATCAGCCAATTAACCCTAGACTACCAGCTAAGTTTGTTGGTTTATCTCATTACACGGATGTTATTAAAGATATTGAGTTTTATAAATCTTTAGGAATTACCATTCTATATACAGTATTAACTGTAGTTGGTAGTACTGTAGTTGGTCTAGGTGTTGCATTATTCTTTAATCGACCATTTAAGTTTCGTAAAACTGCTCGATCTTTAATTATCTTATCTTATGTAACGCCATCTATTTCATTAGTTTTTGCCTGGAAATATATGTTTAATAATTCATATGGGATTATTAATTACCTAGGAACGGATGTTTTCCATCTATTTAAAACTGCACCACTATGGTTTGATAATCCAGTTAGTAGTTTTATAGTTGTAGTAGTTTTTGCAATTTGGAAGTATTTCCCTTATGCATTTATTTCGTTTTTAGCAATCTTGCAAACGATTGATAAAACATTATACGAAGCTGCTGATATTGATGGGGCTTCACTTTGGCAAAAGTTTAAGGTTGTAACTTTACCAGCGATTATGCCGGTATTACTAACGGTTGTAACTTTACGATTTATTTGGATGTTTTACATGTTTACAGATGTTTATTTATTAACAAACAAAGTAAATATTTTAGGTATTTATTTATACGAAACAGCGTTTGCTTTCAATAATTTAGGAAAAGCATCGTCAATTTCAGTAATCTTATTCATCATATTATTCATTGTTATTATCGTATCAAGAAAGAGGGTGAACTTAAATGGCAGCAGTAAGTAGCAAAAGAAATAAAATTATTAAGAAAACTGGTTTCTATGTTGTGCTGATTCTAATACTAGGAATCATGTTATTTCCATTCTTTATTATGCTAATGACGTCATTAAAAAGTTCAAAAGAAGCAATTGCAACAAATCCAACAATATTGCCACATGAATGGACTTTCCAGCATTATATTGACATTTTTAATCCAACAATTTTCCCATATTTAAACTACTTCAAAAATAGTTTAATCGTTTCAATAATAGCAGCTTCATTATCAGTAGTACTTGGAATATTAGGAGCATACGCATTATCGAAACTGAAATTTAAAGGAAGAGTCACAATTAATGCTAGTTTTTACACTGTATATATGTTTTCAGGGATTTTACTAGTAGTTCCTTTATTCAAAATCATCTCTGGCTTTGGCTTATATGATACAAAAATGGCTTTGATCATTACGATGATTGTGCAGACTCTTCCAACAGCGATTTTTATGTTAAGAAGTTATTTCGATACAATTCCTGAAGATTTAGAAGAAGCGGCTATGATTGATGGTCTTAGTCGATTAAAAATAATTTTCTATATTATTATTCCTTTATCAATTTCGGGAATCGTTTCTGTTTTCGTATATGCATTTATGATTGCATGGAATGATTATTTATTTGCATCGATTTTCTTATCAAGTTCAGAAAACTTTACGTTACCAATCGGTTTAAATACTTTATTTAGTACACCAGATTATGTGTGGGGTCGTATGATGGCAGCATCTTTAGTTACTGCCTTACCGGTCGTCATTATGTATGCATTATCTGAGCACTTTATTAAAGGGAACTTAACTGAAGGTGGAGTAAAAGGTTAATTCGAAATAATTTTTTACTGAAAGGAAGAAATAAAATGAAAAAATTAGTAGCAGTTGAACCGAGAGTTGCAGCATTAGTCGAGTACGAAGATCGCCCAGTACAACCAAATGAAGTAAAAATTAAAGTAGAATATGCTTCACCAAAGCATGGTACGGAAGTGGTTGATTTTAGAGGACTTAGCCCATTCATAGATGAAGAGTTCAATGAAGAGTGGAAAATGTTTATGCCACGAGAAGAAGGTTCTGCACGTGGAATCGTATTTGGTGAATTTCAATTAGGAAATATGGTTGTAGGTAGCATTTGTGAAATTGGCGATGAGGTGACTGAGTATAAATTAGGTGATCAAGTTTGTACTTATGGTCCAATCATGGAAACTGTAATCGTTAATGCTGTAGATAACTATAAATTACGTAAAATGCCAGAAGGTTCTTCATGGAAGAATGCCGTTTATTATGACCCAGCACAATTTGCGATGAGCGGTGTTAGAGACGCAAATGTTAGAGCGGGTGATTATGTAGTAGTTGTCGGTTTAGGTGCGATTGGACAAATTGCAATTCAATTAGCAAAGAAAGCTGGCGCTAGTATTGTAATTGGTGTAGATCCGATTAGTCACAGATGTGATATCGCTTTAAAAAATGGAGCTGACTATTGCTTCGATCCAACAGCCTGTGATTTAGGATACGAAATTAAAAAAATAACAAATAAATTAGGTGCAGATTCAATTATTGAAACTAGTGGTGTTTCAAGTGCACTTCAAGCGGCGTTAAGAGGAATTGCATACGGTGGAACAATTTCTTATATCGCATTTGCTAAACCTTTCCCAGAAGGATTTAACCTAGGACGTGAAGCTCACTTTAACAATGCAAAGATTGTATTTTCACGAGGCAGTAGTGAACCGAACCCAGATTATCCTCGTTGGTCACGTAAACGTATCGAAAATACTTGTTGGGAATTATTAATGAACGGGTATTTAAATTGTGAAGATTTAATTGAACCAGTTGTTTCATTTAGCGAAGTAGCTGAATCATATATGGAATTTGTTGATCAAAAACCTGAGCTAAGTATTAAGATGGGTGTTCAATTTAATAAGTAAAAGAAGAACTTTGGGAGTGTTTAGCACTCCCCTCTATTTAGGAGTGAATAAAGATGAAAATTGGAACTCAAAATCAAGCATTTTTCCCAGAAAACATAAAAGAAAAATTTAACTATTTAAAAGAAATTGGTTTTGAAGGTTTTGAAATAGATGGTAAATATTTAGTTAATCATTTAGATGAGGTTAAAGAGGCCATCGCAGAGACTGGTTTACCTGTAACTACAGCTTGCGGTGGTTATTATGGATGGATTGGTGACTTTATTGAAGAGCGTCGATTAAAAGGGTTGGCTGATATTGAAGAAATTTTAAAAGCATTAAAAGAGGTTGGAGGAAAAGGGATTGTCGTTCCAGCAGCATGGGGGATGTTTACATTCCGATTACCTCCTATGACTTCACCAAGAAGCTTAGAGGGAGACCGAAAAGCTGTTACTGAATCACTAGAATTTTTAGATAAAGTAGCAGGTGAAACGGGAACTACAATTTACTTAGAACCATTAAACAGATATCAAGATCATATGATTAATACTTTAGCTGATGCTCGTAAATATATTGAAGATAATCAATTTAAAAATGTGAAAATAATTGCTGACTTTTATCACATGAATATTGAAGAAGATGGTATATCAGAAGCACTACACAATAATCGTGATTTAGTTGAACATATACACATTGCAGATAATCACCGTTTCCAACCGGGTAGTGGATCATTAGATTTTAAAAAGCACTTTGAGCAATTAAAGAATGATGGATATGATGGTTATTTAACATTTGAATGTCGTGTTCGTGGAACTAGCTTAGAAGATGAATATATTAAGGCATTTCATCATATAAAAGAAGCTTTAAGTTGAAAGGAGTAGCATTGTGATTAAGAAGAGAGTAGCTATTATTGGCGGGGGACAAATAGCTGAAAAAGTTCACGTTGCTTACTATAAAACTAGAGAAGATTTAGAAGTAGTTGCAGTAGTTGGTGTAAATGAGGAATCACTAAGGAACTTTGCAGAACGTAATAATATTCCAAACTATTACACTGATGCTACTGAATTGTATGCAAAAGAAAGTCCTGACATTGTTAGTGTTTGTACTCCAAATAAATATCATTTTGAAAGTGTTATGCAAGCATTAGAAAATAATTGTGATGTTTTTTGTGAAAAACCACCTGCTATCTTAGCTGAAGATGCTAGAAAAATGTATGAAACAGCGCTAGCGAAGGGACGTATACTTGCCTATGATTTTCATCACCGTTTTGCTGATGATGTATCGATCGTAAAAGAAAAAATAGAGCAAGGTTTATTAGGTGATATTTATTTTGTTAAAGTAAAGGCTTTAAGACGAAATGGAATTCCTGGATGGGGTAACTTCACTAATAAAGAAATCCAAGGTGGTGGACCACTAATCGATTTAGGGATCCATATGCTTGATACTGCATTGTACGTTTTGGACTATCCAAAAGTTAAAAAAGTAACAGCAAAAATGTTTAAGAAAATTGGTCATAAGAAAGAAGAAGGTGCATTTGGTAAATGGGATCCTTCAAAATTTGAAGTAGAAGATTCTTTATTTTCTTATATTGAATTAGAGAATGGATGCTTAATCCAATTAGAAACATCCTTTGCATTAAATATAAAAGAAAAATCAGAAATGAATGTAGAACTTTGTGGAGATCAAGCTGGTGCTTTGATGTTTCCAGCGGAAATCTATACAGATGAAAAAGGAGAGCTTGTAACTCTTTTAAAGAGAGAAGAGGCTGATCCTGACCGTCATTCGAAAAGCATGGCTGCTTTTGTTGATCGTTGCCTAGGGAAGAATGTCATGTTAGCAGATGGAAAACAAGGTTATGCTATCCAACAACTTGTTGAAGCAATCTATCAATCAGCTGAAAAAGGTGAGAGTATATCTTTATGAAAGAAGTAAATGTAATTAACGAAAATAAATTTGATTTACAATCTATCAATAAATACGCAACGATTATGGCTTTAGGTAATGGCTATTTAGGTTTACGAGCAAGTCATGAAGAATACTATTCAGAACAAACTCGGGGAATGTACGTAGCAGGAGTTTATAATAAATTCACATCAAATGATGTTACAGAAATCGTAAATTTACCAGATCTAATTGGTATGAAAATTGAAATAAATGGTGAGATTTTTTCTGTCCTTACAGGTGAAATCCTTTCTTATGAGCGTATTTTAAATATGCAAAAAGGAGAACTAACAAGAGAAGTCGTATGGAAAAACAAAGATGGTAATCGTTTTTGTTTAAAATTTCAACGATTTGTTTCAAAAGATAATTTACATTTACTTGCATCAAAAATTACTGCGATTAGTTTGGATTGCGATGCATCAATGAAAATAACTACTGGTATTGATGCGCAAGTGTCTAATTTTGGCAAGCAACACCTTTTAGAAGAAAACATTCGTGTGATCGATAAAAAAATCATGCATGCGGTATATAGAACGACTGAAAGTAATCATACAATCGCTTTAGCAACAACGTGTAATGTACCTAGTACTAGTGATATTTCTTTTGTGGCAAAGAACCGTCAACTTATGGCAATCATTAAACAAGATATAACCGTTGATCAGCCGTTCGAATTAGAAAAAATAAGTGCAATCTATACTTCACTTGATAAAGTAGAAGAAGAGCCTACACAAGCTAGTGTTCAGGCTGTTCAAGAAAATAGTTCAGCTGGATACGATCGTCTACTAGAAAGTTCAGCTATTAAGTGGAATTATTTTTGGGAACAAAAGCGCGTTAGCATTTCTTCAAATGAAGAGATTGATCAAATCGCAATAGACTTTTCACTTTACCATATTGAAATAATGACACCATCACATGATGAAAGGTTTAGTGTTGGAGCAAAAGGTTTAACTGGTGAAGGCTATAAAGGACATGTATTTTGGGATACAGAAATTTTTATTGCACCTTTTCATTTATTTACTGAACCAGATGTAGCAAGAAAATTATTAACCTATCGATATCTTCATATAAAAGAAGCAAAAGATAAGGCTACTAAAAATGGTTATACTGGAGCTCTTTTCCCTTGGGAAAGTGCATACTCTGGAATGGAGGAAACTCCTGAATATGCAGCTATTAATATATTAACTGGTACTCGTCAAAAGGTTGCTTCAGCTATAGCTGAGCATCATATTGTTGCTGATATTGCTTTTGCAGTATGTCAATACTATGAAAATACAGTTGATGATGTATTTATGGCAAATGAAGGTTTAGAATTGTTAAAGGAAACTGCACGTTTTTGGATTAGTCGTACAACAGATGAAAATGAAGTACTTTCAATTGATGATGTAATTGGACCTGATGAATATACAGAACATATTAACAATAATGCTTATACGAACTATATGGCTTATTATAATGTTCAACAAGCATTATGCTATATGGAAAAATATAATAAAATCGAAGAAGACCTAGTAAAGAGCGGAAATGACTTTTTAAATCGACTTTACTTACCACAACCAAACGTAGATAAAATTATTCCACAGGATGATACATTTTTAACAAAATCTGAAATTGATTTATCGATTTATAAACAGACACAAGGTAGCCAGGCAATACTCTTTGATTATTCACGACAAGAAGTAAATGAGATGCAGATTTTAAAACAGGCTGATGTAGTTATGTTACTATATTTATTCCCAAATTTATTTGATGAAGATGTAGTCAAAAAGAATTTGCATTATTATGAGGAGCATACAATTCATGATTCATCACTTAGTAAAGCGATTCATGCAATTGTTGCTGCAAGATGCGGCGAAAAAGAAAATGCTTATCGACTTTTTCAAGAAGCTTGTTTAATCGATTTAGGACCTAATCCGAAGTCATCAGATGAAGGAATTCATGCAGCATCATTAGGTGCTAATTGGTTAGCAACAATCTTTGGTTTTGCAAACATAACGGTTGAAGCAAATAAGTTAAAGATTAATCCAAACTTACCTAAAAATTGGGACAAACTTTCTTTCCCGTTCCATTGGCAAGGTACAAATCTTGTGATTTCAATTACGCATGAATCTGTAACGGTGACTAAACAAACTGATAAAGAAGTTTCGGTTGAAATTAATGGTGAATTATTTAATTTAACAGATCAAATTATTGCTTCACTTTGAGGAGGAAAAATGAAAGTAGTAATATTACCTGATTCCTTTAAAGAAAGCTTGGATGCAACGAATGTAGCTAATGCCATTCATAAAGGCTTTCATTCCGTATTCCCTAATGCAGAGTATCATTTATTACCATTGGCCGATGGAGGGGAGGGCACTGTTCAAGCTTTAATCGCATCAAATGGTGGTGAAGTAGAAACCATTAATGTAACAGGCCCTCTTAATGAAACTGTTCAAGCTAAAATTGCATTTTCAAAGGATAATAAAACGGCATTTATAGAAATGGCTGAAGCTTGTGGTTTGCATCTTGTCCCCCTTGAAAAACGTGATCCATTACAAACTACTTCCTTTGGTGTTGGCGAATTAATTCTTTATGCTATTGAGCGTGGAGCTTCTGAGCTTATTGTTGGTGTTGGAGGTAGCTCAACAAATGATGGTGGGATTGGGATGGCTAAAGCGCTAGGTTACCAATTCTTCGATCAAAACGGTGGGGAAATTGAATGCAATGGTAAGACATTGCTAAAAGTAGCTTCAATGTCTGATGAAAACAGGTCACCACTATTAGATAAAGTAAAAATCACTATTGCGGCAGATGTTGTTAACACATTGATTGGTAGAAATGGAGCAACATATATATTTGGACCACAGAAAGGACTTTCTGCGGATCAATTAGCTACAGTGGATGAAGCAATGGGAAATTTCTATCAGATTGCTGAGCATTATCTAAATAAATCCGTCTCAGAGATCCCCGGAAGTGGAGCTGGTGGGGGCATGGGTGCAGGCTTAATGCTATTCGCAAATGCTTCAATAAAAAAAGGGATTGAACTGGTTCTTGACCAATTAAATGTTAAAGAAGTATGTAAGGATGCTGACATCGTAATTGTAGGAGAAGGCAGAATGGATGGACAAACAATTTATGGTAAAGCACCTGTTGGGGCGGCTACTTGTGCCCCTGCTAATGCGAAAGTAATTGCAATTTGTGGTAGTATTGGTGATGGGATAGAGGAATTGTATAAACACGGAATCGATGCTATTTTCCCTACGATTCCTGCAATCTTGCCGATTGAAGATGTTATGAAAAACGCTTTTGAAAATATTGAAAGAACTGCAAGAAATATTGCTGTATTGTTAAAATAATTAAAAATAAAAAAGCAGAAAAACATTGTATTAGTTTTTCTGCTTTTTTTGATTTGCCCTTCTATTAAAAATGCCGAAGAACCGTTCTCCCAAAGTTTGGATAGATATATACAACCAAATTTAATTTAAATTCTAGATAAAATTTCCCCACTAATTGCTCCTACAAGTACAATAACCCATGGTGGTAATTTCATAATTACTAACATACTAAATAAGATCGCTACGATTAGAAAGTCAACAATCGAAAATACAGAACTTATCCAAATTGGATTAAAAAAAGCTGAAATTAAGATCCCAACTACTGCTGCGTTTACGCCTAATAAAGCTCTCCTTAATTTCGAACTACGACGCAAACTAGACCAAAATGGGAAAGTACCTATAATAAGTAGGAAAGCAGGTAAAAAGATGGCAATCGTTGCAATTAAACCTCCTCGCCAGCCCAACATTACAGTTCCTAAATAGGATGCAAACGTAAATAATGGTCCAGGTACAGCCTGCGTGACACCATATCCAGCCAAAAATGTTTCTTTGTTTAACCATCCTGTAGGAACAAACTCACGTTCAAGTAAAGGAAGAACAACATGGCCTCCACCAAATACCATTGATCCTGCTCTGTAAAAACTGTCAAATATAGATATCCATTTTGACGCTGTAAATGAACTAATTAAGGGTAATAAAACTAATAATATAAAAAATATAGCCAAACAAATGATTGAAACTTTTTTTGATATATTCGTAACTAATG
Source organism: Gottfriedia acidiceleris (assembly GCF_050457485.1). Lineage (GTDB taxonomy): Bacteria > Bacillota > Bacilli > Bacillales > Bacillaceae_G > Gottfriedia > Gottfriedia acidiceleris_D. Next base: position 245,349 of record NZ_JBCMJM010000006.1, on the reverse strand, counting down.
TAGTTTTATCACTATTTTCATTATCCTGATATAGAAAATATCCGCAAACTGAAGAAATTAAAATGACAGCAATTTGAGTGAATGTCGTTTGCCATATTAGTGTGGCGATCATTGAAAACAAAGCAAGAGCTTTCCTTTTTAAATCAGGCGTCAAGTTCTTTACCATACCTAAAATAGCCTGTGCAACAATAGGTACTGCAACCAGTTTTAGTCCATGGATCCAACCTGAATTTTTTATATCCAAGTCTTGTAGTAATACTGCAAATAATACAAGTACAATGACTGATGGTAATGTAAATCCAATAAATGAGACAATGCCTCCTAAGACACCTGCACGTATTACCCCAATACCAATGCCAACCTGACTGCTTGCTGGTCCAGGTAAAAATTGTGACAAAGCGACTAAGTCAGCATAGTTTTGATCGTCAATCCACTTTTTCCTTTTTACATATTCTTCACGAAAATAACCTAAATGAGCGATTGGTCCACCAAAAGAAGTTAAACCCAGTTTAGTAGAAACAATAAGTATTTCTAACAAAAGAGATAACTTATTATTTTTATGATTAGGATTCATATTTTCCTCCAACAACTGATACATAGAAATAGTATAGTTTGAATCAAAATTTAAACCAATCTCTTTTGGAGGGAATTTACAAAAGATTAACAATCAAAGTTATTCTAAAAACTCTATTTGAAAACAATATTACTGACCTAGTGATAATATCTGATAAACTACATATAAACTGTTTAAGTCTAGGAGGAATGTAGATGGAAAGAATTGATATACAGGCATATATAGAAAATTATCCAATCCTAAAAAAACTGATGAACTTAGAGGAATACCTTTGGTTGAACCCAAATTTTGAGACGTTTCAAAAAGCAATGAAACTGTCACCACTTACTCAAGATGATGTAAACGATGCGGATGAACGATTAAAAAGGTTTGCACCATATATTTCAAAGGTTTTTCCAGAAACAAAAGATACAAATGGCATTATTGAATCTCCTTTTGTACAAATTCCTTCTATGAAACAATCGTTAGAGAAAAATTTCCAACAAACTATATTAGGAGAATTATTTTTAAAATGTGATAGTCATTTACCAATATCAGGATCAATTAAAGCAAGAGGTGGCATTTATGAAATATTAAAGCATGCTGAAAGCCTAGCTATAAAGCATCAGCTATTAACGATTGAAGATGATTACTCAAAAATAGATAGTGATATTTTTAGAGATTTTTTCTCTAACTACTCAATTGCTGTAGGGTCCACTGGTAATTTAGGTATGAGCATTGGCATTATTAGTGCAAAGTTAGGATTTAAAGTAACCGTACATATGTCAGCGGATGCAAAGCAATGGAAAAAAGATTTACTTAGAAGTAAAAATGTAAATGTTATTGAATACGAGGCGGATTATAGTAAGGCAGTAGAAGAAGGACGTATTCAAGCAGAAGCAAATCCTAATTGTTATTTTGTAGACGATGAAAATTCAAATGATTTATTTTTAGGATATGCAGTAGCAGCTTCACGTTTAAAAAAGCAGTTTGAAGAATTAGACATTACAATTGATGAAAATCATCCATTATTTGTTTATTTACCTTGTGGAGTTGGAGGAGGACCTGGTGGTGTGGCATTTGGTCTGAAACTATTATTTGAAGATAATGTTCATTGCTTTTTTGCCGAGCCAACTCATTCTCCTTGTATGTTGATTGGATTAATGACAGGACTCCACGATCAAGTTTCTGTACAAGATTTTGGCATTGATAATAAAACGGATGCAGATGGCCTAGTTGTAGGGAGACCATCTGGATTTGTAGGAAAAATCATGGAGCCTTTTTTAAGCGGTAGCTACACAATAAGTGATGAGAAACTCTATACCATGTTAAAAGAGTTAGTTGATACTGAGGATCTTTATTTAGAACCGTCAGCACTAGCTGGTATGATTGGTCCAATTAAATTATTTAAAGAAGGTAAAGATTATTTACTAAAATATAATTTAATGAAAAAAATGGAAAATAGTACCCATGTCATTTGGGCTACAGGTGGTAGTATGGTCCCGGAAAAAATGATGAAAGAGTACTATCAAAAAGGGTCTCTTTTTAAATAAAATAGATAGTGTAAAATTTTACTAATATTTCAAAAGTGAAAAAATTCTTTTAATGCAGAATAATATGACATATATTTGTATATGTAAATAAGTTTTCTATTTAGATTTTGACGCAAGATATTTTCTTTTTAATTGGTTCTGTTTAAAAATTGATAAATTACTTTAAAAAAGTCATTCCGTCATGAGCGGACTGGCTTCAGTGCATTTTATATAATACCCTATTGGGTATTGGAATACTCGGTTTTATCTTAATTATCTAAACAGAGCTTCCGATTAAAAAGCACACAACATATTCTCATTAGGAGCGATAAAATTGAATTTAGAAAAATATTTTTCACAATTTAGAAAAGAGATTATTGGAAATGAAAAAACATTCGTATCGCCATTTGGTGAAAAGAAAATTATTTATTTAGATTGGGCTGCGAGCGGTAGGTTATATGGACCGGTTGAAGAAAAATTACTTTCAACTTTTGGGCCGTATGTTGCAAATACGCATACGGAATCAAATATAACTGGAAGTACGATGACGAATTGTTACCATGAAGCATTACAGATCATAAAGGAACATGTTAATGCAAGCGCTTCCGACACAATCATAACAGATGGATCAGGAATGACTGGCGTTATGAATAAGTTTCAACGTATTTTAGGGTTGAAAATTCATGAAAATTTCAATTTCCGTTTAAGTATACCTGAGGAAGAAAGACCAGTTGTTTTTATAACAAGCATGGAGCATCATAGCAATCATACTTCATGGTTAGAAACGATTTGTAATGTAGAAGTTGTACCGAATTGTGCGAACAACGTAGTTGATTTGGAATTTTTAAGAAAACGCCTAGAGTTTTATAAGAATAAACGAAAAGTAATTGGATCATTCAGTGCTTGTTCGAATGTATCTGGATTAATTACACCTTATCATAAGCTTGCTAGACTTATGCATGAATATAATGGTGTTTGTTTTGTGGATTTCTCAGCTTCTGCACCTTATGTTGACATTGATATGCATCCTAGTGATCCAATGGAAAAACTTGATGCGATTCTGTTTTCTCCACATAAGTTTTTAGGAGGGCCTGGTAGTAGTGGAGTTTTAATATTTGACTCTTCTCTATATCAAAATAAAATTCCAGATCATCCAGGTGGAGGAACTGTTGAGTGGACGAATCCATGGGGTGAGAAAAAATATATTAACAATATTCGCGAAAGAGAAGATGGCGGTACTCCAGGATTTCTGCAAACAATTAGAACAGCTCTTGCAATTAAGGTGAAAAATGCAATGGGTACAGTGAATATATTAAATCGTGAAGAAGAATTAGAACACATCGTATTAGATGAACTTAGGTCAATTGAAAATGTAGTAGTACTTGAAAATTCAAGCAATCCACGATTAGGTTTTTATTCTTTTTATTTAAAGGATATTCACCATAATTTAGTTGTTAGATTATTAAATGATCGTTTCGGAATTCAAGTACGAGGTGGCTGTTCATGCGCAGGTACTTATGGACATATGCTTCTGAATATTACAAGAGAAATGTCTAAATCAATTACAGATGAAATCGATAATGGCAATATTAGCGTAAAACCTGGTTGGATTCGTATGAGTGTCCATCCAACGACTACGAATGATGAAGTAGTCATATTCACGAATGCTTTAAAAGATATCATTCAAAATATTGGCGAATGGTCTAATGATTATATTTATTTAAAAGAGAAAAACGACTTTATCCATAAAGACGAAGCAGTTATGGAAGTGGGGACATATTTTGAGATGGAAATGACAGTGAAATCTTAAAATCTCAAAGTAACTCGAACAAAAAAGATCACATTATCGTGATCTTTTTGTTCATTTCTACTTTTAACTTACTAGAAGAAGACTAATTTATTTAAAATTAATTGATTGACATTATACCCTGTGGGGTATATATTCTAAGTAAGAATATTGCACATATATTCTAAAATAAATGCGTAAGCCTTATTTAGTTTTATAAGTTAGGGGTGATTTAATGAAATATGATGATCCAGTAAAAAATAGAATAAAACGAATTGAGGGACAGATTCGTGGAATTTTAAAAATGATAGAAGAGGACAAAGACTGTAAAGATGTCATTACACAGTTATCAGCAGTTAAATCAGCTTTGGATCGTACGATTGGCGTAATAGTAAGCTCAAATTTAGTTGATTGTGTCCGAAATGCGAATGAAAACGGGCAAGATGCCGAAGATTTAGTGAAAGAAGCAGTAAATTTACTTGTAAAAAGTAGATAATATATGGTTTGACACAATTTTTTATTTTTATTATCATATACCCATAGGGGTAATAGTATATATAAGATATATTTTTTGTTTTGTAACATACCCTAGTGGGTATTAAGAGCGAAAAGGAGAAAGAATATGACAACTAAGAAAACAAATATCATTTTATTTAGTGGAGATTATGACAAAGCAATGGCCGCCTATATTATTGCGAACGGTGCAGCAGCTTTTGATCATGAAGTAACTATTTTTCATACATTTTGGGGTTTAAATGCTTTACGAAAAGGCGAACATGTAGCAACAAAAAAAGGTTTTATCGAAAAGATGTTTGGAAAGATGATGCCTAGAGGCGCAGATAAAATGGGACTTTCTAAAATGAATTTTGCTGGTTTTGGACCAAAGATGATTAAGGATATCATTAAAAAGCATAATGCATTGCCTTTACCACAATTAATTGAAATGGCCCAAGAACAAGATATAAATTTAGTAGCATGTACAATGACAATGGATCTGTTAGGTCTACAAACTGAAGAGTTATTAGAGAAAATTCAGTATGCCGGTGTTGCCGCCTACATTGGTGAAGCAGAAGAAGGTCAAGTAAACTTATTTATTTAATTAGAAAGGATTGAATAACATGAAAGAAATTACTTCGATTGAGCTTGAAAATAATTTAAAAACTGGAAAAGAAGTAACGGTTATCGATGTTCGTGAAGTAGATGAAGTTGCAGCAGGGAAAATCCCAGAAGCTATTCATATTCCACTTGGATTAATTGAATTTCGATTACACGAATTAGAAAAATCAAAAGAATATATTATGGTTTGTCGTTCAGGTGCTAGAAGTGGCCGTGCAACAGAATTCCTACAATCACAAGGGTTTAACGTTAAAAACATGGTAGGCGGAATGCTTTCTTGGGAAGGGAACGTAGAATAATTTTTTTCGATTAAATAGATACCCCAAGTGGTATTTTAAGTATGGAGGTTGTCAGATGGAACTGATTAAATCAAACGTGAAATTAGATGCAAAAGGATTAGCTTGTCCAATGCCGATTGTGAAGACTAGAAAAGCAATGAAGGAATTAGAAAATGGGCAAGTAATCGAGGTTCAAGCGACGGATAAAGGATCTAAAGCAGACATTAAAGCTTGGGCGGATAGCACTGGAAATCAATATTTAGGAACAATCGAAAATGGAGAAGTATTACTTCATTATTTAAGAAAATCATCAGATGAAAATACAATTGAAAAAAAATTTGAAAACGTCATTTCGAATGATCAATTAAGTCAAAAACTACAAAACGAAAATATAATCGTTTTAGATGTAAGAGAAGAAGCAGAATATGTATTTAATCATATACCAAATGCGGTATCAATCCCTTTAGGTGAATTGGAGAACCGTATGACAGAATTAAATAAAGAAAATGAAATATATATCGTTTGCAGAACTGGAAACCGCAGTGACCTTGCTGCTCAATTACTAGTTTCTAGCGGCTTTACTAACGTGTTTAATGTAATACCTGGAATGACTGAATGGTCTGGGGAAACAGTAAGCATAAAAGGTTAATCTAATTTTTAAAAATAAAAATATACTATGGGGGGTATAAAAGATGGCAGTCACAGCAATGTCTGCAAAAGAGATTACAAAAAAAATATTTGATAAAGAAGAACTATTTATTCTAGATGTACGAAATACTGATGATTATAGCGATTGGAAAATAGAAGGTTCAAATTTTGAACATTTAAATATACCTTATTTCGATTTACTTGATGGGGTTGAAGACATTTTAGATAAGATTCCTACAAGTACAGATGTTTTAGTTGTGTGTGCTAAAGAAGGATCTTCCATCATGATTGCAGAGATGCTTTCAGACGAGGGACTGGACGTATCTTATCTTAAAGGCGGAATGAAAGAGTGGAGTGAACATTTAGAACCAGTAAAAATTGCAGATTTGAAAAATGGTGGAGAGCTGTATCAATTTGTCAGAATCGGTAAGGGATGTTTATCCTACATGGTTATCTCAAATAATGAGGCTGCTATTATTGATGCTACTCGAATGACGGATATCTACATTGATTTTGCAAATACAAAGAGCGCAAAAATTACAAATGTATTTGATACTCACCTTCATGCAGACCATATTTCTGGCGGAAGAAAAATTGCTGAGATTACGGGAGCAACATACTGGTTACCGCCAAAGGATGCTATAGAGGTTACTTTTAAATACAGTCCATTAGAGGATGGTAATAAGGTAATGATTGGTGAAACAGCAATCAGTATTGAGGCTTTTTATACACCAGGTCATACAATCGGATCAACTTCATTTGTCATTGATGAAAAGTTCTTACTTTCTGGTGACATATTATTTATCGATTCAATTGGAAGACCCGATCTTGCTGGAATGGCAGAGGACTGGGTAGGGGATTTACGCGAAACCCTTTATAAAAAATACCGAAACTTATCGTTTGAATTAATCGTGCTTCCATCACATTTTATGGTGATTAGTGAATTGAACGAAGATGGTAGTGTTTATAAAAAACTAGGATATTTATTTGATCAGAATCATGGATTGAACATTGAAAGTGAAAGTGAGTTTAGAAAGTTAGTAACTGAGAACTTACCACCTCAACCAAACTCATATCAAGAAATCCGTGAAGTAAATATGGGTAAAATTAATTTGGATGAAGATAAACAGAGAGAAATGGAAATTGGTCCAAATCGCTGTGCAGTACGATAATGAGACTTGGAGGAGAATAAAATGGAAGCTACAAAATTATTAGATGCAAAAGGCTTAGCATGTCCAATTCCAATTGTAAAAACAAGAAAAGCAATTGCAGAGATCGAAGCAGGCGAAGTATTAGAAATTCATGTCACTGATAAAGGTGCTAAAAACGACCTTGCAGCTTGGGCTAAATCAGGTGGACACGAATTATTAAATTATACCGAAGAAGACAATGTTTTAAAATTTTGGATTAAAAAGGGATAAGTTAATAGATTAATAGGAAAAGGAGAGTTAAGAGTCACATCTCCTTTTCTATTATAGGAGGACTTTAAATGGAGTGGACCTTAATTTTAGTACTTTTCTTAGTTGGTTTTTTTGGGTCCTTTATTTCAGGGATGGTAGGAATTGGTGGAGCGATTATAAATTATCCAATGCTCCTATTTATTCCACCATTATTAGGATTTGCTGCTTTCACTCCACATCAAGTTTCAGGTATAAGTGCCGTCCAAGTAGTATTTGCAACTTTAGGTGGAGTATTAAGCTATCGTAAAAGCGGTTATCTAAACAAAAAAGTAATATTAAGTATGGGAATAAGTGTACTAATTGGAAGTTTTCTTGGTGGGTTTGGTTCAAATCTACTTTCAGAACATGGAATTAATCTTGTTTACGGAATTTTAGCGATGATTGCGGTCGTTTTAATGTTTATTCCTAGAAAAAACGTCGAGATGTCAGTAAATGGTCAAATTTCAATTAATGTATGGCTTGCTTCAGGTTTGGCATTTATCGTTGGAACTAGTGCAGGTATTGTTGGTGCAGGAGGAGCATTTTTGTTAGTACCAATCATGTTAACGATCTTAAAAATACCAACTCGTGTGACAATTGCTTCGTCATTAGCCATAACATTTATCTCTTCAATAGGCGTAACGATTGGGAAAATCTCTACTGGTCAGGTTGAAATTTTGCCTACAATTATTGTTGTAATTGCAAGTTTAATCGCCTCACCATTAGGTGCAAAAATAGGCAAAAAAACAAAAACGCAGGTTTTACGAGGGATTCTAGCAGTTTTAATTGGTTTTACCGCTTTGAAAATTTGGATTACGATTATTAAATCATGGATTAGCTGAATAAGAAATAACTGTAAAAAAACAGAAAAACTATTTTTGGGAGGTTTTCTGTTTTTTTATTGGTCTTTATTATGGTGCTCCATGTAAGGTCCTTTTTGTTGCTTCTTATTGCAATATTCTTAAATAAAATTTGCTAATTTTGTACTTATTTAATTAAAATGGAACTAGTCGTTTTTTTTAATAGCCTTAACTATAAAATTAAATTGAAATGGAGAATGGATTAAATGTCAAATCAAAATGAAACAAACGCTTTACCGCCAAAAACATGTACGATTGAACGCCTTGTTACGCTTCAAGAGGATGTCGAAAAGGTATTGGCAGGACAAAAAACTGCTACTCGCCGAAACGGAAGATATGCAGATGTTGGGGAAGTGATGACCCTTCAAAATAATCAGTATGTTGTTGAAAAAGTTTATTCTCAAGCCCTTGGTGAATTGACAGATGAGGATGCTAAGCAGGAAGGCTATCCGACTGTAGAAGAGTATAAGCAATCAATCCTGTCAATCCATCCTGGAATGCCTTGGCTGCCAAAAATGAGGGTATGGGTTCATGAGTTTCGTCTCATCCAAGATTAATTTTTATGCTGTATAGACTGCTTCTTTACATACATATTGCTAGTGTAATTTTATCGATTGGTCCTTTTTTTGTATTGATTCCGATACTCAAAAAGCTGCATACCACACAGTCTGCGATACAACAGAGCTATTTGGATGTATTCCGGTTTGCTGTCAGATTGGCAAAGCATGCTGGGCACGTACTGGTTGGATCAGGGGTCTTGTTGGTACTAGCGGGCCATTGGTCGTGGAAGACATCTTGGATTGTGATGACGATTCTTCTTTTGGTGAGTTCATTATTTTTCCTAGCTAGAGCCTTTTCACCGACCATTCGGAAATTCAGTGAACCAAACCATGATAAGAAATTGTTGATTCACTTGCTTCGTCGTTCAATCTGGATTTATATCGTTCTTTTGATGATAATGCTATGGTTCATGGTGGTAAAGCCTACATTATGGTAGGCACAATTCAATAAAGCAGACAGGTTCTCGTTTATCGAAGAAGCCTTGTCTGCTTTTTTGTCTTACTCTTAGATGAAATACTATTAAAAACTCAAAAAAATAAGTATCTCGACCTATTCCAAACGGTATATGAAATAGGTTTTTTGATTTGAATATGAAGGACCTAAGACTTATGTCAAACAGTGTGTTTAATAAAATTGCTATTTTCTAACACAATTTTTACTAAAAAATTTAAAATTAATTCTTGACGGATTTTAAAAAGAGAGATAACATGAACTCAATAATTTAAAAACTTAATAAATTCTATTACTTATCCAGAGAGGTGGAGGGACTGGCCCTGCGATACCTCGGCAACGGGTTTGTTGTTTCGTAACAAATACCGTGCTAATTCCTGCAAATCGTTCATGCGATTTGAAAGATAAGAAGTAAAGTGGCTTATGTATTTTAACCCCTTTTCTTATCTGTTTTGTTGGATAAGAAGAGGGGTTTTTTGATGTGGTGCCATAGGAGAAAAAGGGGGAAATATAGATATAAATCCTAGTTTTCAAATCTGTTTACTTGGTTATGGTGATTGAAATAACTTGCATTGGGGGAAGTAATTTGATTGAGATTAAAAATGTCTCCAAGGTTTATCCTGGAAGGCCACCAATTAAAGCTTTAAATAATACTAATATGAAAATTGAGAAAGGGGAGATCTTTGGGATCATTGGTTTTTCCGGAGCAGGAAAAAGTACATTGATTCGTTGTTTAAATCGACTTGAAGAGCCAACAGAAGGATCAGTTCTCATTGATGGTTTGGACCTAATGACATTAAAAGATGAAGAGTTACGTAAGACACGTAGAAAAATTGGTGTCGTATTCCAACACTTTAATCTACTTTCTGCAAAAACGGTATTTGATAATATAGCAATGCCACTATACCTTGAAGGAAAAAAGAAACGAGATGTTCAGGAAAAGGTAATGGAATTAATTGAATTTGTTGGACTTACAGGGAAGCAAGATGTATTTCCGGGACACTTATCGGGAGGACAAAAGCAAAGAGTGGGAATTGCAAGGGCACTCGTAACAGATCCAGATCTTTTGCTATGTGATGAAGCTACATCTGCATTAGACCCTGAAACAACAAAGAATGTATTAGAGCTTTTAAGGAAGGTAAATAAATCCTATAATCTTACGATTTTCCTTATTACCCATGAAATGAGTGTAATTCGTGATCTATGTGATAAAGTGGCCGTCATTGATAATGGTGAAATTGTTGAAGAAGGTAATGTTTACGACGTATTTACGAATCCACAAAAAAGTATTACAAAGAATTTTGTTAACACAGTATTACAAAACGAGGTGCCATCTAAGTTATCGAAATCATTATCAAAGGGAAAATATTATCAATTAGTCTTCCTAGGTGACAAGGCAGGCAACCCATTATTATCAGAGGTTCTTAAAAAATTCGATATTCATTTAAATATTCTTTATGGATCGATTACAGAGCTACAAGAAAGACCTTATGGGAATTTGCTTGTGGCACTAGAAGGAACAAAAGAGGAAAGCGCAAAAGCAATTAAATTTATTTCGGAAAAGGGGATAGACGTAAGGGAGGTTGAGTTAAGTGGAGCTTAATTGGGAATTCTTTTGGCCGCAGTTTTTGCAGGCAACTCAAGATACATTTCTAACTGTGCTAGGGTCATTTATTTTTGGCACAATCATAGGATTGCCGTTAGGTATTATCCTAGTTGTAACAAGGCCAGGTCATATAATGGAAAACAAGCCTTTATTTACGTTGTTAAATACCATTATCAATATTGTCCGATCTGTACCATTTATTATTTTACTAGTTGCTATTATTCCATTTACTAGATTATTGACGGGAACGTCCATTGGCGTAGTTGCAGCAATTGTTCCACTTTCGATCTTTGTAGGACCATATTTGGCAAGATTGATTGAGAACTCCATGCTAGAAGTCGATAAGGGAGTGCTAGAAACAGCCTATTCAATGGGAGCAACAAAGTTTCAAATCATCGTGAAGTTTATTTTGCCTGAAGCGATTCCATCGTTGATTCTTTCATTTACAACAGCAACGATTGGATTGATTGGATCGACTGCTGCAGCTGGTGCTGTTGGTGCTGGTGGATTAGGTGACTTAGCTATTACATACGGTTATCAGCGCTTTGAAACATTGGTTATTATCATTACTGTTTTATTACTAGTAGTTATTGTTCAAATCATACAAAGTTTAGGAAATACGTGGTCAAGATATGTAAGGAGGAAAAGAGGATGAAAAAGTTTTTTACTATTTTTGCAGCATTATTATTAACAGTTTCGGTATTATCAGCATGTGGTTCCAAAGCATCATCAGGTAATGGAAAAGAGAGAACGGTTAAGATTGGAATTAACGGTGATGACTATGAACTTTGGAATATTGTACAAAAACAAGTAAAAAGTGAAGGCATTAAATTGAAAATTATTTCATTTTCAGATTATGTTCAACCTAACACAGCACTTAATGACGGTAGTCTTGATTTAAATGCTTTTCAAACGATTACTTATATGAACCAATTTAAAGGTGATCATAATTTAGATATTTCTGCGATTGGCTCGACGGTGATTGCCCCAATGGGTATTTACTCCCATAAATTTAAAAAGCTAAGTGATCTTCCAGATGGAGCAACGATTACGATACCAAATGATGTTACGAACGCAGGCCGTGCACTTAAACTATTACAATCTTCAAAGTTAATTAGTTTAGTAGATAATTTTGACCCTAAAGGAAGTATTGAACAAATTAAAGAAAATCCAAAGCATTTAAAAATCAAACCGATTGCTGCAGGGCAAACTGCTAGATCATTGGATGATGTGGCAGCAGCTATCATCAATAATGGGTTTGCCGTTCAAGCGGGCTTAGACCCTGCAAAGGATCCACTTTATAAAGAAGATCCTAATGATAAAGCAGCTATGCCGTATATCAATGTTATTGCATCTCGTACAAAGAATAAAAATGACAAGGACTTTGCAAAGATTGTAAAGGCTTATCAATCAAAAGAAGTTCATGATTACATTATTAAACGTGACAAAGGTGCTACGGTTCCAGTAGTCATTTCAATTGATAAAATTAAAAATCTATAAAGCTAGTTCATGCTTATACAAAAGAATAGAAGGGAGATAAGTTTAAATGACGGTCAAAATTGAAACACAAAGAGAACAAATTGTGAAAAGTATTGAGGAATCGAAGGAAGTTTATCTTGAAATTAGCCACAAGATTCATGAGAAACCTGAAATTGGCAATCAAGAATTTTTTGCATCAGAAACATATACTAAAATTCTAGTAGAAGCTGGTTTCGATGTCACACGTAATATTGCGGGACATGAAACAGGCTTTGTAGCAAGGAAAAAGTCATCTAAGCAAGGCCCAACCATCGCTTTTTTAGCAGAATACGATGCACTACCTGGTCTTGGTCATGCATGCGGACATAATATTATTGGAACAACAAGTGTAGCAGCAGGAATCGCTCTTGCTGAAGTCATTTCTGAGACTGGCGGAGAGGTTGTCATATTTGGAACACCTGCAGAAGAGGGTGGACCAAACGGAAGTGCAAAGGGGAGTTTCGTAAAAAATGGTTTACTAGAAGGCGTTGATGCAGCTCTTATGCTCCACCCAAGTGGTAAAACAGGTTTGTCGAGTCCATCTTTGGCAGTAGACCCATTAGACTTCCACTTTTATGGAAGAGCAGCTCATGCTGCTGGCTCACCAGAGCATGGAATCAATGCCTTAGATGCAGTAATCCAGTTATTCAATGGCATTAATGCCCTTCGTCAGCAACTTCCTAGTGATGTTCGCATACACGGAATTATTACTCATGGAGGCGATGCACCAAATATTATTCCTGAGTATGCTTCAGCAAGATTTTTCATCCGTGCTAGTACTTGGAAGCGTACGGAGGAAGTATCTACTAAGATTCGTAATATTGCCGAAGGAGCAGCACTTGCAACTGGTAGTACAGTGAAAATTGAAAGATTCCAAAATGAAGTCCATGATTTTATTATCAATCAATCTCTTGATGAGATTGTAGGTGAAGAACTAAGCCTATTGGGTGAAATAGTGAATGGCAAAAGCGGTGGTCTTGGATCCACTGATGCTGGAAACGTAAGCCATGTTGTTCCAACTTCTCACGCATATATTAAAATTGGACCTGATGATTTAATTGCTCATACGAATGAATTCCGTGAAGCTGCAAGGTCGCCACTTGGTGATCATGCTTTAGTAACGGGGGCAAAAGTATTGGCTCTGACGGGATATCGTTTAATAACTGATAAAAATCTTTTGGAAAAGGTTCAAAATGAATTTCAACAAACAGAAAAATAGCTAGATTGAACGGCCAGAAAGATGGACTGAATTACCATCTTTTTGACCGTTTTATTTTTTAAAGCTCAATTATTTGTTCTATTTATATAGTAGTCTTCTGTTAACTTCTCCTTACGTTAATTCCGTAGTAAAAAATATAGGTTTACATTACCTCATTTCAATTTTTATCAAAACGTAATCTCAATTTTACTAAATCTTAAATTTTAAAGATTAAACTAAAACTTAGATATGTTTTCTACAAGTTTATCACTCTATAAATTTTTGATAGGGGTAATTTAATATGGTTTCTTTAAGTAAAGTAAAAGATTTATCAGATGAAAGTGTTAAATATGCACAACAGCATCTAGCAAACGAAAGGACATATTTAGCATGGCTGCGGACTGCAATCTCAATTACTGGTGTAGGGTTTTTAACAACTTCACTACACTTTACAATTAAAATTAGTAATAACCATTTCATCAATACATTAGCAATTTTTCTTGGCATATATGCATGTGTTGTTGGTTTAATTTCTGGAGTATTAGCTACTATTCAGTACAGTAAAAAGCGGAAAGAAATTCAAAATGGAAAGTTTATACCTGCACATAATTCAATTATTCTTGTATCAATCCTGTTTTCTTTTTTAATATTCATGATTGTGCTGTATTTGTCTTTATTATTATTTAATTAAACCTGAATAGTTCATTTATTTCACTGATATTTTTATAGGGATATTTTTATCAAAATCGAATATTACATAAAGTGGACACTAAAATGAATGGAGTGATTGATATTTTTTATCCAGAGTCTCGGTTTGAATCGATTAATGGAATGGAGCTTCATTTTACAGAATGGGGAGAAAGAAAAAATCCAACAGTTGTTTGCTGGCATGGTTTAACTAGGAATGGTAGGGATTTTGATATTTTAGCTCGTCATTTAGCTAAGGATTATCATGTAATTTCCCCAGATACGATTGGACGAGGATTAAGTCAGTGGAGTACCTCTCCTGAGCAAGATTACTGTTTTGAAAACTATGTAAATATAGCGATTGGTTTATTAGACCGTTTAGAAATTGAACAAGTTCGTTGGGTAGGGACTTCGATGGGTGGAGCAATTGGAATGCGACTTGCTGGTACGCCGAAACACCTAAACCGTATTTCTCATTTAGTCTTAAATGATATCGGGGCAGGAGCTTCAGAAAACCAACCACAAGATATTGAAGGAATTAAGAGAATTATTAGCTATGTTGGTACACCACCTCAATTTAAAACATTTACTGAATTGAAGAATTACTATAAGATAATTTATCATTCATTTGGTGTTTCGAGTGAAGAAGAATGGAATGATTTTACGCAAAATTCTTGCCGTAGAAGAGATGAGGGTGGAATAGGTCCTGATTATGATCCTAAAATTGCATTACAATTTCAACACACTGAGGATTTAACTTTGTGGAATTACTGGGAGGCTATTCAGTCCAAGATTTTACTCATTCGAGGAGAAGTTTCGGACGTCTTGCCACTTGATGTAGCATTAAAAATGAAGGAAACGCAGAAGTTTGAAATGGAAACAATACCTAAAGTTGGTCATGCACCTGCATTAAATACGAATGAGCAAATCTCAATTATTGATAAATTTTTAAAAGAAGCTTAGATTGTATTTGATCTATTTGAAATTGTGGGTTGTTCCTTTTGTCGGGTTAACTGACTAAGGAGCGACCTTTTTTATTGAAAATATAATTGATGAACTATGTTGATTTAGCAGTGGGGGATCATAGTGCACTTTTCATTTGTAGATGGGATGATTGCCCTTTTTTATAAATATTTTATTCTATAGTAAGAATAAGGGCATACTTGCATATTTTCCATTTGGTAATAGCAAATATTGTACAATTTTCATGTCATAATACCTTATTAGATTTTATCAGACAAGCTAGCATTATTTCATAAAAATCTAAATGGTCATAAAGCATAAAAAACAGAAAAATCTGTGGTTTTTTCTGTTTTTTTACGCTTTGTTAAATGATCGATGCAATCTTTCAATCCCTTAATCAAATACTCAACAGTTTTAATAGATAGACTCTCTTTATGCAAATTTTCTTTAAAAGAGACAGTAAAAAAAGATTGAACAAATGTCATTCTAACATCTGTTCAATCTTTTTTGTTTCAATATATTATTTAAAGAATGTTGCCCAAAGTAAATATGCATTTAATACTGCAATAACTGAAGCAATTGTCCAAGCAACTGATTTAAGCCAAGTTCTATTAACGAATTTACCCATTTTCTTAGCATCACTAGTGAACATGACAAGTGGTATAACTGCGAAAGATAGCTGTAAAGATAAGATTACCTGACTTAGTATTAATAAATCTGCAGTTCCATTTGCTCCATAAAAATAAGTGACGATTAGAGCTGGTGTAACGGCAATTAATCGAGTTATTAATCTTCTTATCCAAGGTTTAAGCTTAATATTTAAAAAGCCTTCCATTACAATTTGCCCTGCTAAAGTACCTGTTAAAGTAGAATTTTGACCTGAAGCCAATAATGCCAATCCAAAAAATGTACTTGCTAAAGTCGTTCCTAGTAATGGAGTAAGTAGCTGGAATGCATCTTCAATTGATGCAACGTTTGTATGACCTGATTTGTAGAAAGTTGAAGCAGCTAATATTAAAATTGCTGCGTTTACAAACAATGCAATCATTAATGCAACTGTAGAGTCAATTGTAGCAAATTTAATTGCTTCCTTTTTACCAGCATCAGATACATCAAACTTTCTAGTTTGAACGATTGAAGAGTGCAGATATAAGTTATGAGGCATAACAGTTGCCCCTAAAATTCCTAAAGAAATATAAAGCATTTTTGGATCTGTAATAACTTGAGAACTTGGAATAAATCCACCAAATACAGCTTTTACATCAGGTTGAGACATAATCAACTCAAAAACAAAACTACCTGTTATTAATATGATCAATGAAATTACAAAAGCCTCGATATACCTAAATCCTTTATTTTGTAGAAGTAAAACAAGTAATATATCTAAAGTTGTCAAACAAATTCCATAAAACAACGGAATCCCAAATAATAGATTTAAAGCGATCGCTGACCCTATTAATTCAGCTAGGTCACATGCGGCAATTGCGGCTTCACAAAGCACCCAAAGTATAAATGATACAGGTTTACTAAAGTGGTCTCGGCATGCCTGAGCTAAATCTCTACCGGTAACGATACCTAATTTAGCAGCTAATGATTGTAGAATGATGGCCATAAGATTAGAAATTAAAATAACTGATAATAAAGTGTAATTAAAAGCAGATCCACCTGCTATTGAAGTTGCCCAGTTTCCAGGATCCATATATCCAACTGCAACTAAATATCCTGGGCCAGCAAATGCTAGAAACTTACGGAAATTACTAGCTTTCTTTGGAACAGATAATGAACGATGAACCTCTTGCAAACTAGGTTGTGTATGTTCCTGTCTCCATCCGGCTTCTTTATATATGACTTTTTCTTGTGATTCTTGTGACATGTTTCCCACCACCTGTTTTATTGTACACATCAAATAGTTTTTCCCTAGGGAAAGTTTTTTAAATTATATGCTGATTTTAACACAATAGTTCCCAAATGTAATAAAAAATTTTTGATAACTTCGTAAATTTTTAGTAAACAGTTAATATACGTAGAATATTTTCGTTTTCTTTTGTTTTTGCATTTTTATTATTTCTTATTCAATTCATTCAGATAGTTCTTTTTTTTTAGTATGCTGAAGTTTATTATCGAGTTATTTATTTTTAAGTGTGATATACTAGTCGAAAAATTCAGTTATATTTTTAGGAGCTTATAAAAAAATTAAACTATTTGGGAGAGAGTTCTATGAAGTTTGTATTAGTATTCGGGCCTCAAGCAGTCGGAAAAATGACTGTAGGGCATGAACTAGAAAAAATAACAGATTTAAAATTGTTTCATAATCACATGACAATCGATTTGGTTAGTAAATTTTTTGATTATGGAACAAAGGAAGGGAGTAGATTGGTTAATTTATTTCGAAATGAAATATTTGAAGAGGTGTCAAAAAGTAACTTATATGGAATTATTTTTACATATGTGTGGGCTCTGGATCATAAATCTGATTGGGAGTATGTCGAGAAAGTTTGTACCATATTTGAGTCAAAAGGGGCAACAATCTATTTTGTTGAACTTGAAGCAGAATTAGATGAGAGACTTGTTCGAAATAAAACTCCTCACAGATTAGAACATAAGCCAACAAAAAGAGATATTGAATGGTCTGAAAACAATTTAATCAAGACAATGGAAAAATTTAGATTAAATTCGATAGAAGGGGAAATTCAGAAGGAAAATTATCTAAAAATAAATAACACAAATATGAGTGCAGAAGAAGTAGCTAAATTAATAAAAGAAAGATTTGCTTTGTAAGTAAATAAAAAGGAAGAAGATGAAAATAGCTAACTCATAAAGGGTTCATGAGTAAGAAAAAAAGGAAGAAGATGAAAATAGCTTACTCATAAAAGGTTCATGAGTAAGTAAAAAAGAGAGAAGATGAAAATAGCTTACTCATAAAAGGTTCATGAGTAAGTAAAAAACAAAAAAGATAAAAATAAGGTACTCATAAGCTGGCTGTAGTGGAAATCAACCAAACGCTACTCCTTTTAAGAAAACTTGATAATTAATTGACAAGATCGTTTTTCAACAGCGTGAAAAACCACCTAATTAAATTTAGGTGGTTTTTGTTTTTTATTAGTTGCTGTTAGGATCAGTGTCGTCGTGGTATGTACTTCCACCAGTTTGAGCATTAAATGTCCAATCAACTTTTAACTTGTCGCCTTGGAATTCATTTTGATCTTGTCCATTATCAACAAACTCGAATAATACGAAAATCTTTTCTTTTTGACCTGCTGCAATGCCGTCAGGGTCTTTTGTACTACCTACAAATTGAGTAATTGCTGTTAAATCAGGAGTTTGATTTTGTAGGTCATATAATGTTGTATCAACAACCTCGTTTGTAGCACTGCTAGTGTTATACATAATTGTTACTTTAATATTTTTAGCTAAATCTTCAGTGTTATTATTTTTTACGTCTTCAATTTGATATTTTGTGTTTAATAGAACTTTATTAATATCTAAAGTACCATTGTTTTCTAACGTAAATTCACGATATACTTCATCACCAGGTTTTAAATTGCTAATGTTTACAACAGCATTAGGATTCATACCTAAGTCTAATGTACCTGCTGCAAATGTATTATCAGTCTTAATTGTATCGCTGAAATATGCAAAAGTACCTCCACTAATTAATGATAAACCGACTGCTCCACTCATTACAACTTGACCAATTCTCTTAGTAAAACTCATTTCATTTCCCCCTTAAGGTTTATTTATTAAACTCTTAAGCTTTTATTTTGTACTTAAGAGATCTAACCAACTTCATCCTGCAGTTTTTTGTTCAAACTCTTTTCTTAATTGGAATAAATTGCGTAGCGCAAAAAGAGTTAAAAGGATACCTGGAACAATTAACAATAGTGCTGATCCAGCTTTTGAGCTTACAAAACTTAATGCATAGCCAACATATGGAATCGTGAAATTAGTATATTTTCCTACAATATTCTGAGGGTACACTGTCCATAAGTCTTGGGCGTTATTGTTATCGCCCTTTGTTTTATATGAAGTTTCACCATTTATATGATGGACGGCAGCTATTCTGTGGGTAATCAGCTTATTGTCCATTTGAAAGGTAACAATGTCGCCTTTTTGATATGATGATGGATTTGCACCTAGCTTAACGGCAATAATTGAACCAGTATGAAATGTAGGTTCCATTGATCCAGATAAAACAGCTTTTAATTGATAGCCTAAAATGGTAGAATCTCCACCTGTAAACCTTGATGAAATCACAATAAAAGCTAAGAAACACAAGATGACAATAGAAATACTTTTAAAAATATTACCTACAATTGATAAAATTTTCTTCAACATGAGAGATCACCTATTCATTTTGAGTTTTATTTGCTGAATTATTAGAATTTTCGTTTGGGATTGAATCCGTATTGGAATGATCAGTTATCTGGTTCAAAACTGAATCTGTATCGGTATGATCAGAATCCTGCTTTGGAATTGATTCTGTATCAGAATTATTGGAATCCCGACTCTGCATTGAATCTATATTAGAGTTATTAGAATCCTGGCTTGGAAGTGAATCCGTATCAGAACTATTAGAACTTTGGCCCTGACCAGAATCGGTAGCATTTTTAGGTTCACTAGTATCGTTATTAATCATTTCTTTACTTTTACCTAGCAGGGTTTGAATTGTAGATTTAATGGACGCTATCTTTTGAAGATCAATTGTTTCATTTAATTGCTGGATTAATTGATTAACAACCTGGTAGCCTTTTCTCTCATATTCATAGTTACTTTGTTCAGTTTCAGGAAGTTCATGAATTTGATTGTGATAAGAGTTCAACTGCTCTTGAATACTTTGTAAACTCTTAATCTCATTATTTAATTCTTGTTCCTCATTAAGAACAATAGTAAGTAAATTTGACAATTCAGAGCCAGTACCATTAATTGATGTCTTTAGGATCGACTTATATAAATGATTAGCTCTTGTTGAATGATCTTTAGCAGTTATTTCTAATTGTTGGATTGTTTTAGGAAACACAATTGCTGCTGAAACGACTTGTTCTGAAGATGCTTGACTAGAAAAAGTTGCCTCTGTTTGACCAACTGTTTGCATTGCCAAGTAAAATTGAATAGAACATAAACTTACGATGATGGAGACTTTTTTTCTTGCTAGTTTCAAATTTTCACTCCTTTGCAAAAGCCCTGTTGAAATTCATTATTGCTCAGTTGTCGGAAAATTGAAACCGGGTTATTTTTGAGCCAATTATCGGTAGTATTTTGTCATAAATAGTCGATTTTAACGTGAAAAGCTTAAAAAACAGCCCGAAAAGAACCCGACTTCGACATATTGATTTAATTTAGAATTTTCTCAATAATGAAAATTGCAATCGCACAAAATTAAATAAGGGGTGAAAGTTTTGAAATTGAAAAAAGAGAAAAGAATGAGAAGAAAAGCAATTCCAGCAGTAATGGCATTAACTGTAGCATTTGGAGGAGGTTTAACAACTTTACCTTCATTTGTAAATGTAAAAGCAAGTGCAGCAACAGTTGATCAAGCTCTAAGTAAGGATGAAATTGTAAAAGCTTTTCTTAATTCAAAAGTAGAAGGTCTTGCAAGGTCAGGTTCCGCATGGGAACAATTTAAAGTTATTAGTGAACAAGCTGACAGTACGACAAATACTTACCATGTCAGAACAGTTGAACAGTACAAAGGAATTCCAATTTATGGATCTGGACAAGCTGTTGCACTAGACGCAAATAACAATGTATACGCATCATTTGGTAATATAACTCAAAAATTATCACGTACAATTATTCCAACTGAAGCGGCTATTTCTAAAGAAGATGCAGAAGCAACGGCTAAGGAGAGTATCGAATCTCAAATTGGCACTGTTAAAAATTATGATGGAATTGATACTGAATTAACAATTTACCCACATAATGGAAAGTATTATTTAACATATTTAGTTAAGGCTTCAACTTCTGTGCCAGCACCTGGTTACTTCCATTATTTTGTGGATGCAACTAATGGAGAAATAATCGACAGCTTTGATGCAATTGACAACTTAGCTGACCCAGCAAAACTTACTGTTGCGGTTGGAAGAGGGTTAGACGTATTTGGCAAAATGCAGTCATTCCCTGTAGGAAAAGACACTACAACTGGAACTAGTTATTTATATGGTGGATCAATTGCTGGTGGTACTACAACGTCACCAAATATCGTGCCACTTGCAACTTTCGATGCTCATCGTATGGGTGAAACTCCATTTATTCTTCTTTCAGCACTATTCGGATTTACAGGATTTGAAATAGAAACAAAAAGTTCAACTAATTTCTTCTATGATCCTGCAGGAGTTTCAGCTCATATGAATTCTGATAAGGTAAACAAATATTATCAAACTGTTCACAAGCGTAACAGTTTAGATAATAAAGGAATGACGTTAATCAGCACGGTCCATATCGGATCAAAATGGAATAATGCAGCTTGGAACGGAAAGCAAATGCTATACGGAGATGGTGATGGAATTGTTCTTGGTTCTTTAGCAGGCGGATTGGACGTTACAGGTCACGAAATGACACATGGTGTAATCTCAAATACTGCAAACCTTACGTATCAAGATGAGTCTGGTGCAATTAATGAATCATTGGCAGATATCTTCGGAGCATTAGCTGAAATGAATGCTGCAGGTGCTACAGTTCCATCTGATTGGGAGATGGGTGAAGATATCTACACTCCTACAAAAGATGGTGATGGAGGACTTCGTTCGTTAAGCAATCCAAAATCTAAGTCACTTAGTCCTATTTATGGTTTAAAGGATAATAAATATCCAGATAATTACGCGGATCGTTATTTAGGTACAGAAGATAAAGGTGGCGTACACATTAACAGTAGTATTAATAATAAGGCTGCATACTTAATCGCTGAGGGCGGCACACATAACGGCATTACAGTAACTAAATTACAACGTACAGTAGCAGAAAAAATTTACTACCGTGCATTAACAATGTATTTAACACCTTCTTCTGGTTTTAAAGAAATGCGTGAAGCTGCTATTCAAGCTGCTCGTGATTTATACCCAGATAGCAAGACTACTGGTCAACCATCAACACAAACAAAAGCAGTAATGGATGCATATACTGCTGTAGGTGTTCAATAATAAATATACTTAAAAACCATGAACAAACTTGTCTTGTTCATGGTTTTCTTATTAACTATTAACTTTTACCTATTATACATTAGAATTAGTATTAAATTACTATTTTTTCTTATTAATTTTTCATTAGAATAACTTAATAATTTGTGTGTATAGCATGATGGAATCTATTCTTAACTATTGTATATTTAGTATAAGTTTTAGGATAGGAGGAGCAATCAATGATCGAAGGAGAAGTTATAAAATTTTATCGTACTAAAGCCGGGCTAACACAAGAAGAACTAGGAAAAGGAATCTGCTCTTCCAAGCACGTAGGAAAAATTGAAAGAGGGAATACATCCTATTCATCTGAGATTATTACCTTATTTTCTGAACGATTACAAATTGATATTCGAAAAGAAATTGCTAATTTTGAAAATCTAGAAAGGAAACTACAAGATTGGCATACAGCAATTATTAAATTAAGAATGAAGGAAGTTGATTCAAGTAAAAAAGATCTGGAAGAAACCCCTTTTATTAATTCTCCAAAATATGATGCGTGGTATCAATTGCTACTAGCAAGATATTATCTCTTAAAGAACGACTATAAAAACACTTATACAATTATTCTAAGTATACAAGGGAACTATAAAGATCTACCTCCTTTTGAAAGAAATCTCCTTTTGCACGTAATAGGAATTTATTATTTAAATAATTACAATAATTCAAGTACAGAGAATCATCATAAAGCAATACAAACTTTAAAGAAGATTGATCTAAACGAATACGGAAATCCAGAATACTACTATCATTTAGCAGTAGCATATGGATGGGTTGATTCTAAGGTCATGGCTTATGTATACGCAGAAAAAGCGCTTAAATATTTTAAAGATACAAGTAATTATTTACGTGCCATAAATGCTGAATCGATTATGCTTTTACAATCTAGCAACGATGGGCACTTAGACTTTAAAAATTTGAAACAATCATATAAGAATCTGATTCATGATAGTGAAACACTCAATGCACCAGATAAAACAGGGATGTTATTAAATAACTTTGCTTTGGAATATTATAAAAGAAAAGATTATGAAAAAGCCCAAAAATATTATAAAGCAGCATTACAATTGGAGAAAAAGCCATCGGTAATTTATCTTCAACGACTGAATAATTATCTTAAAAGTTCATTTGAAGGTAAATTAATGCGCAAATCTGCTTTATTAAATAGTGCTCAAAAAGGACTAACAATCGCGAATAATTTAAAGAATCAACATTATCAAATTCTTTTCACTTTATTGATCTATTTGATTGAAAATAAAACGAAAGAGTATATACAGTACATAGAAAAGACCGCTTTTCCATACTTTAAGTCACGAAATCATACTATTTTCATGAAACGATATGGTAAGGAGTTGTATGATTATTATGTGAAAGAAAAAGAGTTTGAGAAGGCAGTTGAAATGTCTAACTTCTTAATAGGTGTTATTAAAATACATAACTAAAGGACTGTTGTAGAACAGTTCTTTTATTTTTTATTTTTCAGATTAAAAAATGAGTTTGACGAATAAAGTTGCACTCAAATAAAATTATCAATAATGATTAAAAGTGCCACTAAATTTAATTGGCAACTAATTTTTTCAATAATATGCAAAAAAGTTCCATAAAGGAACTTTTTTTTAACATTATTATGTTGAAATAATAATCTCGGAAGTAGGGACAAATATTACTATTTCTAACACAATTCTATTATGATTGACTCTTTTCGAAATGGTTGTTGTTTATAAACCGATCATTTTTAAAACACACAGTAAATAAAGAAGCTGGTTGGAAACAAGGTGTAGGGTTTCTGTAGGGCTATCAGAAAAGTGGAAATTTGAGATGTCTCCCGGTTATATTCAACTAGACATCTCTTTAAAAAGCAACAAGATTTACGAAAACAGCCATTTATACTACATATTAATATTATGTTTAAATATAAAGAAATGTATGGGGGACAAACTATATTACAGAAATTTTTTTATTCATGTTATAATACATCCGCATTTCTGCCCATGAAAAATAGTAAAAGGATATTAAAATTAAAATATGATATGATTTTTAAAATAATTGGACTAAATATAAAGATTGGGGATAAATTATGATTCGAATTTTAATTGTGGATGATGATTCTCATATAAGAGAGTTATTGAAAATGTATTTACAAACTGAAGGCTATACGACATTTGAAGCAGCTAACGGAGACGAAGCTTCTGCATTGCTTGAGCAGCAACAAATTAATTTAGCGATTGTAGATATAATGATGCCAGGTAAAGATGGGTACCAGCTTTGTGAAGAAATAAGAGAGTATTATGATTTTCCAGTAATATTGTTAACTGCAAAAAGTGAGCTTTCTGATAAAGAGAAAGGTTTTGCAGTAGGCACAGATGACTATTTGACTAAACCATTTGAACCAAAAGAAATACTATTCCGGATTAAGGCACTGTTAAGAAGATACAATATGATTAGTGCTCAAAAAATAAAACTGAACGAAACCGTTATCGATCGAAAAAGCTATGAAGTTTACTGTAATGGAAAATTACTTATGCTTCCAATGAAGGAATTTGAATTATTATCTCAATTGGCAAGTTATCCGGATCGAATTTTTACACGTGATGAGCTGATTCAATTAATTTGGGGTGCTGATTTTGAAGGTGATGATCGAACAATAAATGTTCATATTAAACGTTTACGCGAAAGATTTTCTAGTTTAACGAATGACTTTAGTATAAAAACCGTTCGCGGTGTTGGCTATAAATTGGAGGTCACTAGAAAGTGAAAACTTTATACATAAGAATTGTTCTTACAATCCTCGGTGTAATGATTTGTAGCAGTTTATTGGCTTTCTTTCTTTCAAATGTGTATTACCACTATAATCTAAAGCCTTATAATGATAAAAAATTAACTAAAATGGCTTTAGACGTTGGTGCTTTTTATGAAAAAAATAATGATATCGAATTAAGCAATTACTTAAAAAGTATTAGTAAATTGGGATATCAAATTTTATTAGTAGATCAACAAGGAAATCAGTCTTTTTATGGTGGTTCTTTTAGAGAAAAAAAACTAGATCGTAAAGTGATTGATTCTGTTTTAAACGGAAAGGTCTATCATGGAATTGCCGAATTTCCTACATCATTATTTGTGACTGGTTTTTTTGATAATACATTGAGTAATACAGTTGGTGTTCCTATAAAGTCGACTACTAATCATTTGGCGCTTTTTATGCGTCCAAATGTACAGCTTCAATTTGGTGAATTACGTATACTCTTTTCTATTCTCCTTTTACTGACAATTGTATTAAGTATCGTATTCGTTCTAGTTAGTACAAGATATATTGTAAAACCGATTATTAAATTAACTGAAGCAACTAAAAAAATTGCAGAAGGAAAATATAATGTTCAATTGCAAATTAAACGCCAAGACGAAATAGGAAAACTTGCTAATCACTTTTCGCATATGTCACAAAGATTAGGACAAATTGAAGCGATGCGTCAGGAGTTTGTTTCGAATGTATCTCATGAAATTCAATCACCACTTGCATCGATACAAGGTTTTTCGCAGTCACTACAAACAGAAAAATTAACAGAAGAACAAAAGAATCATTACTTATCGATTATAGAAGAAGAAAGTAAAAGAATGTCTTTGTTAAGTAAACAATTATTAACGTTAGCTGCCTTGGATAAGGAAGAAAGTATATTGCAAAAAACATCTTTTGATGTTGCCGAACAAATTAAACAAGTAGTTTTTACAACTGAATGGAGTTGGAGAAACAAAGAGTTGGCCATTGATTTGGAATTACCACAAACTTTTGTGTATGCTGATAAGAATCTACTGCATCAAGTTTGGACAAATTTAATGACGAATAGCATTAAATTTAATCATGAAGGTGGGTCAATCTCAATAAAACTGAGTAGTAATGAAGAGTATGTTCAAATTGAATTTCAAGATACTGGAATTGGCATTTCCGAAAATGATCTAGAACAAATATTTAATCGATTTTTTATTGCTGATAAATCAAGAAATCGAAAGGAATCCAGTAGTGGCTTAGGTTTAGCCATTGTTAAACAAATCATTGAATTACATAATGGCCATATAGAAGTAAGCAGTAAAGTAGGCGAAGGAACTAAATTTCATCTATTTATACCTAATATTAAAGAGTTCTGATTTTTAATTGTAATCGACTGTTCACCTGTTGTTCATCTAACATTCCTATACTTTAAATTACAAAGAGTGATTCTACTTTTTACACTCTTTAAAATTTAGTATGTTAAAGGAGATGAATGACAGGTGTTTCTTGCATTAAGGGAATTTAAACACGCAAAATTACGATTTTTATTAATAAGTCTAATCATGATCCTTATATCATTCCTAGTATTATTCGTTTCAGGATTAGCGAAAGGATTATCTTTTGATAATGCTTCTTCTATTGATAGCATGGCCTCAAATTATTTTGTTTTACAAAAGGAATCGGGTAAACAAATTAATCATTCAATGTTAACGGAAAATCAAATAAATGAAGTTCAGAAATTTGTTACTGACAAGAATTCCGCTACTTTAGGAGTTCAAATGACTACGTTTCTAAAGGATGGAACATCTAAAAAAATTGATGCTACCTTATTTGGAATTGATGTGAATGGTTTAGCGTCTCCAAAGGTAATTGAAGGAGAAATGATTAATAATTCAACAAAGAATGAAGTTGTAGGAGATATTTCTTTAAAAGAAAAAGGAATCAAGCTTGGGGACAATATTTCAGATCAAATCTCGGGTAAAGAATTTAAAGTTGTTGGATTTACCGAGAATCAATCATATAGTCACGCACCGGTTATCCATATGAATTACAAAGAGTGGTCGATGGTGAATAGTAAGAATTCATTTAATGCAATTGCGTTAAAAACAAACGAAAGTACGGCAAAAAAGGTAAGTGAAAAAGTCTCAGGAGTAGAAGTAATTAATAAAAATCAGGCATTAAAAGGCATACCTGGTTATAAAGAAGAACAGGGTTCTTTATTAATGATGATTGTATTTCTATTCTTTATCGGAGCATTTGTGTTAGCAGTCTTTTTCTATATCATTACGATACAAAAAATCAATCAATTTGGCGTGCTAAAAGCAATTGGTTCAAAAACTAGTTATTTAGCTAAGAATATTATTTTTCAAGTTTTAACACTTACACTATTAAGTCTAATGATAAGTATTTCAATCACATTTGGATTATCTAAAGTATTACCTGCTAGCTTACCTTTTGTATTTGATGCTCAGTTAATCATCGGAAGTTCATTATTATTCCTATTTGTAGCAATAGTCGGCTCGTTAATATCTTTATTAAAAGTAGTAAAAATTGATGCGATTGAAGCAATAGGGAGGGCTTTTTAATGAGTAATAAACTAGTACTAGATAATATTAGCAAAACATACAATGACGGAGATTCTTTAGCAACAACGGTATTAGATCAAGTTTCTATGCAAGTAAAAGCTGGTGAACTAGTGGCAGTTGTAGGACCGTCTGGTTCAGGTAAAAGTACCTTCCTTTCAATAGCAGGAGCATTACTATCTCCGACTAGTGGGAGAATTTTAATAGATGATATTGAAATAAGTAAACTCCCAGCAAATAAACTGAATGAATTTAGATTATCTAAAATCGGATTCATTTTTCAAATGTCTAATTTAATCCCGTATTTAACAGTTAAAGATCAGCTTCTATTAATAGCTGAATTAGCTGGAATAAAAAACAAAGTTGCAGAGAAGAAAGCTAACGAATTACTTGAACAATTAGGATTATCAAAGAGGATGGGAAACTATCCAGAAAATTTATCAGGAGGAGAGAGACAACGAGTAGCCATTGCACGAGCACTAATGAATGATCCAGAAGTGATCTTTGCGGATGAACCTACAGCTAGTCTCGATTCTGAAAGAGGAAGATCAGTAGTTGAAATGCTATCTAAAGAAGTAAAGCAAAGACAAAAAGCTGCGATAATGGTCACTCATGATAAAAGGATGCTAGACTTGTGTGACCGTGTTGTTTATATTGAAAATGGAAAACTTACTGAACAAATTTAAAGATGAGCCCGTTTTAAATGAACGGGTTTTTTTTTTTTGTTTGAGCAACGTGCTAAATTAGATACTTTTGAAGCTGTTATGAGTATGGAATATTGGCTACCAATTTTCTAAATAAACAAAAACCCGTTCAAATCGAACGGGTTCATTTTTATAGATGGAATCGATCCAAAAGATTCGATTTAGCAAGATCAATTACATCACTTGCATGGCCATTTAATACAGCTTTTAATGTCCATAGTGTAAATCCATGCGCCTGTTCAATGCTTACTTTAGGAGGCATTGCTAGTTCTTGACGGTTTACTAAAACATCGATTAATGCCGGTCCATTGTGTTCAAACGCACGTTGTACAGCGGATTCTAAATCAGCAGGGTCTTCTACACGAATTCCTTCAATCCCCATCGCTTGAGCTAATGATGCAAAGTTAGGGTTTTCTAAAGTTGTACCAGTTTCTAGGTAACCAGCAGCTTTCATTTCTAATTCTACGAAACTTAGTGCACTATTATTAAAAACAACTATTTTTACAGGTAATTTATGCTGATGTATTGTTAATAAATCACCCATTAACATTGATAATCCACCATCTCCGCACATTGCGACAACTTGGCGATCTGGTTTTGAAACTTGAGCACCAATTGCTTGAGGCATGGCATTAGCCATAGTTCCGTGATTAAATGATCCAAGTAATCTTCTTTTTCCATTCATTTGTAAATATCTTGCAGACCATAATGTTGGCGTACCGACGTCACATGTAAATATAGCATCTTCACTTGCAAGATCACTTACAATCTTAGTTAAATACTGAGGGTGGATTGGCGTGCGTCCTGGTTTTCCTACAGCAAATTTATCTAAATCTTCACGTACATTTTTGTATGCTGAAACATACTTTTCTAGATGGCTTGAGTCTTTTACATCTGTTAAGAGAGGTAATAACTGACTAATTGTCTCTTTAACATCTCCACATAGTCCATAAGTAAGTGCAGCTCGTCGACCTAAATGTTCAGCTCGAATATCTACTTGCAAAATAACTGCATCGTCCGGATAAAATTGTCGATAAGGGAAATCTGTTCCAAGCATCAATAAGACATCGCAATCCATAATAGCGTGATATCCTGAAGAGTAGCCAATTAATCCAGTTAACCCAGCATTGTATGGATTATCGTATTCAAGGAATTCTTTTCCTCGAAGCGCAATAACCATTGGAGATTTTAACTTTTCGCAAAGTAGCATTAAATGAGAATGAGCACCTTCACAGCCTGCTCCGCAAAGTAATGTAACTTTTTTACCATCATTAAGAAATCCAGCCAGTTTTTCCAATTCAGGTTTTGATGGACAAATCAAAGGGTTAGTAACATGAATTACTTGTTCTGGAACAGTTTGATGATCTTCTAAAGCAGCTATGTCTCCAGGTAAAACAAGTACAGATACACCTTTTCTTGCGATTGCATGCTGCATTGCAATTGTTGCTAGACGTGGCATTTGTTCTGCTCTATACACTGTTTCACAAAAGTGACTGCATTCTTTAAATAATTGTTCAGGTTTAGTTTGTTGAAAATATTCACTTCCAATTTCAATACTTGGAATATGTGCAGCAATCGCAAGAACAGGAATACGACTTCGATGACAATCGTATAATCCGTTAATTAAATGAAGATTACCTGGACCACTGCTTCCCGCACAAACTGCGATACTTCCACTCATTAGAGCATCTGAACCTGCAGCAAAAGCCGCAACCTCTTCATGGCGAACGCCGATCCATTCAATTCTTTTTGAGTTTTTAATTGAATCCAAAACAGCATTTAAAGAATCTCCAACAATACCATAAATTCTAGTAACTCCAGCCTGAATCAATGAATCAATTAGTAAATCTGCAATTGTTTTCCTCATTGTAATCTCCTTCTAGTTCACCATGATGGAACTAATTCAATTTATTAAACCTTAGGCTACAGATAATTTTATGTTTTGCAGAACTTTAAAACGTTATACCAAAAAAAGGCAGGAAAAGTAGGAGGTATTAAGAATAAATACTTTAAAAAGTCTATTATCCTCGAATTTTTTGTCGAAGGAATCCATCTTGAAACTTACGTTTACGTAAGATTTATAATAAATCTATAGCTAGAAGGAGGAGGGCATTTTGAAGTTTTATTCGATTCGAGAGATGACGAATGAATTTAATACGACTCATAGAACCCTTAGATATTATGAAGAAATCGGATTATTAATGCCTACCTATACTGAAAGTGGTAGAAGAAGGTACTCTCAAAAAGATTGTACACGTCTTTATTTAATTCAAAGAGGTAAAAATTTAGGCTTTAATTTACAAGAAATAAAAGAAATGATTGATTTATTTATGATTGATCGAACAGGTGAAAAACAATTAC
This sequence comes from Gottfriedia acidiceleris, assembly GCF_050457485.1. Taxonomy (GTDB): domain Bacteria; phylum Bacillota; class Bacilli; order Bacillales; family Bacillaceae_G; genus Gottfriedia; species Gottfriedia acidiceleris_D. The sequence continues at coordinate 214,571 of NZ_JBCMJM010000006.1, read as the reverse complement.
AAAAAACAATTGAATATGGGAATCAGAAGATTATAGAGTTAGATAAAAAAATAAACGATTTAATCCAATTAAAAGAAGAAATTATGAGAATGAAGAGTAATCTTGAGCGAAATTTATTTGAATTGGGAAGAAATACTTCCGAAAAAGGATGTGGAAGGCTTAATGAATTTTTATAAAGAAGATCTTAATCTACAGATGATTTTAAGAAAATATTTTAATGAAGATTTTTTTACATGGGCTAATAAAGAATTAAAAGAATTTGGAGAGCTTTGTGCGAATGAAATCGATCAACGTGCAATTCACACAGACAGAGAAGGCCAACCACGTTTAATCAAATATGATGCATATGGTAATGACATTTCACATGTTTGGGTAAATGAAGGTTATAAACAAACTGTAAAAGATACTTATAATAGAGGGATTGTTAGCTATGTCCATAAGCCAATTCCAGAACTTGGTATAAAGGGGAATTATATTTATTCCTATGCGCAAGGTTATTTATTATCACAGACTGAAGCTGGTTTTTATTGTCCAGTAACATTATCAATGGCTGCTACGTTTTTAGTTGAGAGATATGCAGATGAAGCATTAAAAGAAAAATATCTTCCTCATTTATTATCGACTGGGGAAACAGAATTATATGAAGGAGCGACTTTTTTAACCGAAAGACAGGGTGGTTCAGATGTTGGAGCCAATGTCGTGAAAGCAGTTAAGGAAGGAGATTACTATCGTATTTACGGAGAAAAATATTTTGCTAGCAATGTAGGTCAGTGTGGTATTACAACGATTTTAGCAAGAATTGAGGGAGCACCTCCTGGGAGTAAGGGATTAAGTTTATTTTTAGTTCCTTGGAAGAATGATGATGGTACAAATAACGGATTCACGATTCGTCGTTTAAAAGATAAGCTAGGTGTTAGAGCGGTTCCATCAGGAGAAGTTGAGTTTAATGGATCGAAAGCATTTCTAATCGGAGATCCTTCTAGAGGAATTAACTATATGATGGAAGCACTGAATCTTTCTAGAATATGTAATGCTGTAGCATCAGTTGGAATTATGAGAAGGGCCTATGTAGAAGCGAAGAAATATGCAGAAAATAGGCTAGCATTTGGACAATTACTAACAAATTTTCCGATGATCCAAGAGACATTAGCAAAACTTGCATCTATTCAAGAAGTACAAACAAGTGCAGTATTTAATTTAGTGGCCTTATATGATCGAGTAGTTGGGAAAGAAAATGGAACAACCGAGGAGCAAACACTAGTAAGACTTTTGATTGCTATTTTAAAAATGCGTACTGCTGAGGAAGCAATTCATTTCTCACATGAAGCGATTGAAATGCATGGAGGAAATGGTTATATTGAAGATTTTGTTACACCTCGACTTTTAAGAGATGCACAAGTACTTACAGTCTGGGAAGGAACAGCAAATATTTTAGGTTTAGAGATTTTGAGACTGTTTAACAAAATGAATGGATACAAAGCCTTTAAATTATTCATTGAAGAAAAATTTTTAGATATACCTCAAACATTAGTAAATGAAGGTGAAATAATAAAGAAAAAGCTGGATGAATTAAATGAAATTGTTCAATATCTGTATACTTTAGATGCTAATACGCAAACATACTATGTTAAGAAAATAGTAAATAAAATGGCTGATTTAGTTGAAGCAGTTACTGCTCTTGAAGATGCGAAAGATCATGTTCGAAAAGAGTATATTGCAAAAGTATTGATTCATGAACGATATTTTAAGGATGAAATTAATAAAGAACAAATTCATTTAAAGTATTTTGATGAAATTGTTAATTATAAAGTTTCGGTTAATAAATAATCTTAATATAAAAAAAGGAACCCCTTACTCTGCCAATTATAGCAGAATTAGGGATTCCTATTTTTTTATTTCACTTTAAGTAATTATAAGTTGGTAGCGATGATGGGTACTCGACGTAGTTGCCAATTATAGTAATAAAGTATAAGTGCAACACAGCTTTGACTTCGTCTAAACGGCCCGTCAGTCGACAAGTTTTTTTATAATACACTATTTTGGTAGTTTGGTGAAAACTTATTTTAATATAACGATTTAGATATATTTTCACTAGTTTTCAACAATAACGGTATATGTTGTTCCATTGATTTTTTATTCCAGCGAAAAAGAGGGCCTGAAATGGCTATAGCGCCAATAACCTTACCTTTTGAACCGAATACAGGAGCAGATAATGCAGCGACATTGTCTGTAAGTTCTTCTTCATTAGTTGAGTAACCAGTTTTTACGATTGTTTCTAGTTTCGCTTGAAGTATGTTTCTTTCTTCCTCGGATAGGAAACTTAATATTTGAGCTTTTATATCTTCACTTAGGAATGCTAAAATTACTCGTCCACTTGAACCAAGTTGAAGTGGTATTTTATTCCCAACACCCGCTCTTCTGCTTATTTCCTGTTTACTCTCGTGTTCTACAACACATAATCGATCCATTCCCGTTAACATATATAAGCCTACAGTTTCCCCAGTTTCGTCCCGTAACTTCATTAAATGTGGATCAATTAAAGAAATAATTGGCACATCAGAAATTACTTTATTTGCATAATCAATAAATACCGTACCGAGTGAATATTTTTTAGAATTGATATCCTGATAAACCATTCCCTCCAACTTTAAAGTGGTAAGAAGTCTATGAGTGATTGGAGGTGAAATATTAAGGTTTTCGCTGATATCTTTTATTCCTTGTGGCCCGTAATTTTCATTTAAATAGTTAATAATTTTTATTGCGCGTTGAACTGTTGACGAAATCTTTGAATTCATAAATATGTTCCCCCAAGCCAATTCCATTCCGATTTAGTTAATAAATACATTATATCATACTAATATAATTGGCCATACAGAGGTACGACGATATTAGAATTGATCGATTTTAATTACCAAAAATAAGAAGCTTATTTCAAAAAAAAATAATTGACCCTAAAGAAAATTATATTTATATTCATAATAAAGGAATTTAAATTCCGATATTATGAATTATTTATTATAGTTAGTATATTAAGAAGTGAAATAACAGATATTGCTTAATATTGGAATAGGTTTCCTAGATATGGGAAAACTTCCTTTACGATATGGAAATCAACGTCCGACTTTAATACATTATCAGAATTTTAAAACGAGATATTTTGATATTATTATTGCAATTGGAAAAGACGGACAATTTCTGCGTCTTTGTTGTGTACTAGAGGTTAGAGGTGGCTGAATTATCGATTGATGAGCAATTTGCGACAGCTAATGCTCGGATTATAAATAGGGAAATACTGATTCCTCTAATATAGAACGGTGTATAGTTAACAAAAATAGCGGATGAATGGTTTGGAATCATTTAATAATAATCCATGTGGACCAATCAATACACTTGATCGGGTTTGGGTTTAATCGATAAGAAATTGAAACTTTTAAGAATGAAAAAGTCAACTTAATATATGAGAATTTTAAATAACAGAATTCATCTTATTTCAATTAAATAATATTTTTTTTAGTGAAAAATTAAGTCCATTCCCATTTAAAAGAACTCGAAAATTAAAGTATAAGAATAGGTAAAGAAGTGGTGTTAATGATGGAGAAGAATACATCTAATCGAACATGGACTGTAGTCTTTGTTACTTGTTTTTTAGGTCTCTTGGTTGATGGTATGGACTTACAAATGCTTTCAATAACGATGCCAAGTTTGATGAAAGAGTTCAATATTGGAGCAGTGGATGCGGGACTAATTGCTACATGGTCTTTAGTAGGTATGGCAATTGGTGGAATTACAGGGGGATGGCTATCTGATCGTTTAGGCCGAGTTCGAATGGTAGCTTGGATGATGGTTCTATTCTCTGTCGGAACAGCGTTACTAGGGTTTGCTCAAACTTACCAACAATTTATTATTATTCGACTTATTTCTGCCATCGGAATTGGAGCGGAATATACAATATGTACGATGTTGATGGCAGAATACGTACCTACAAAAAAGAGAACGACAATTCTAGGATCCTTACAAGCGGCTTATTCAGTAGGATATTTAGTCTCAGCATTATTAGCTGGCTCCATTTTACCTCAATACGGATGGAGACCACTTTACTTTATTGCGATTATACCTGTGGTATTGGCCTTTTACATTGGATTTAGGATTCCAGAGCCTAAAGGATGGACAGATAAAATACAAAAATGTCAAGAATCAAAGAAAAATGAATGGTTGGTAATCTTTAAAGAATCGAAAACAAGATCAATTTTTATATTATGGGTTTTTACTGCAAGCTTCTTGCAATTTGCTTATTACGGAGTAAGTACTTGGCTTCCTACATATATAGTAACTGATTTAGGTTTTGATTTTAAAAAGATGACAGGATACATTGTTGGAACTTATTCAGCAGCAATCTTAGGGAAAATCATTACAGGTTGGCTAGCAGATCGTTTTGGACGCCGTACAATGTTTATCATTGGAGGAGTGTCAACAGCAATTGTTTTACCAGCTATTTATTTTTATAATTCACCGACTAATATTATTGCTTTACTTACAATATTAGGGTTTTTCTATGGAATGCCTTATGCAGTTAATGCAACTTATATGAGCGAAAGTTTCCCTACTTCTATTCGTGGTACAGCGGTTGGAGGTTCCTATAACATTGGTAGAATTGGGTCAGCAATCGCACCTTATGTTATTGGCATCATTGCAGAATCTCAATCAATCGGATTCGGCTTGGCTACATTAGGAATTGCTTATATCATATCTGCACTTATTCCAGCATTGTTTATCCGAGAAAAAATGTATGATCCATTTGGAAATTAAGAAAAAACATAAATCAAAAAGAGAGCGCTAACAGTGTGCGTATTATATAAAATTAACAAGCTGAAAAGCATTTATTGAAATTGAAAACCTTATTTTATTGGTCAATAAGAGTACCTTGTAAGACGTTATATAAAAAGTAAAAACAATTTGTAAAGGAGGAATTTGAAATGATGAATTTTTCAATAACGGAAGAACAAGAATCAGTAAGAAAAGTGGTACGTAAATTTGTTGATCGCGAAATTATTCCTTCTATTCAAGAATGGGATGAAAAAGGGCATTTTGAAAGAGGAATCTTGAAACGATTAGCTGATTTAGAGTTAATGGGAGTTTGTATTCCGGAGAAATATGGTGGTGTCGGAATGGATTACAATACATTAGCGATTGTTTGTGATGAGTTAGAACGGGGTGATACTGCATTCAGGACTGCCGTATCAGTTCATACTGGCTTGAACAGCATGACTTTATTACAGTGGGGCAATGAATTTCAAAAAGAAAAGTATCTAGTACCACAAGCGCGTGGTCAAAAGATCGGTGCATTTGGTTTAACAGAACCAAATACTGATTCGGATGTTGCTGCAATGCAAACAACAGCGAGACGAGAAGGAAATAAATATGTTTTAAATGGCTATAAGACATGGATTTCGCTTTGTGATGTAGCCGATCATTTCTTAATTTTTGCAAAAACGGATAAAGATAAGAACCATCACGGCATTAGCTGTTTCATAGTTGAACGAACGTTCCTGGGATTAACTACAAAAGCAATCAAAGGAAAGCTAGGTATTCGTGCAGGGAATACTGGAGAAGTGTTCCTAGAAGAAGTTCATGTACCGGCAGAAAATTTATTAGGAGAAGAGGGTGAAGGCTTCAAAATTGCAATGTCTGCTTTAGATAATGGTAGGTATACTGTAGCAGCAGGTGCTTGTGGATTAATTAATGCATGCTTAGAAGAAAGTATTAAATATTGTCATGAACGTAAAACACTTGGAAAAGAAATAGAAAAACATCAATTAGTACAGCAATTGATTGCCAAGATGTCTGCAAATCTAGAAATCTCTCGTCAAATAGTCTATCGAGCAGGTTCGTTAAAAAATGAAGGGAAACGAAATACTCATGAAACTTCGCTTGCAAGATGGTTTGCATGTGATGCTGCGTTTGAAGCAGCGAATGATGCTATTCAAATTCACGGTGTTTACGAATATTCGAACGAGTATCCAGTAGAAAGATTTCTAAGAAATGTAAAAGCTCCTGACATATATGAGGCTACAAGAGAAATTCACATAATTACGCAAGCTGAAAATGCTTTAGGTGATCGTGAAGATAAACCACATAGTAAAATGCTTCCATCATGGCCATTTGTCGAGAGCTTAGAAACTAGTAAATAAATAATATATTTGTATTTTAAGATTTTTAAAAAGAACAGACTTGAAAAAGAAATCATCAATGTCTGTTCTTTTTTTGTTGTCCTCTATGTTAATTATTTTCTACTTAATAATAGCACTAAAGTTGAATAAATCAGCCTTTTAAAAATTTATGGGGATTTTGATCGTAGTTTGAAAAAACAGTAGTTTCAAAATGAGTAAAAGAATAAAACACCGTTAAGATTAGTAGCAGGCTAGAAATAATAATTACTGGAAAGAATGATGATAGTAGTTTTGGGAATCGCTGACTTAGAAACATTGTAGAACAAAATATAGTTGAACAAGTTAATAATAATAAACAAATTAATAATAAAGCATGTGCTTCTGAAATTGAAATCATAACGACGATCATGCTCCCCATCATACCGGCCATCATTCCAGTAAAAATCCCCTCAAGTAGTGCAAGGAAATGTAATCGAAAGCCGATACATAATCCGATTAATGCAGGTAAACCCATCGAAATGAGTAAGGAATGGAAAAATTGTTGGTGATTTGAAAGTGTAATGAGTACACCTATTGTTAAACCAGTAGTCATACTGATCATCATCATATACATCATTTGATGCATCTGGTCATTTTTTGTTGGTTTGAGGTGGATCGAAATGATTGTTATTAAGAGCATTATGCTAATACATACCCAACTGGTGAACATATATGATACCCCCTAACTATTCGCTTTTTATCATCATATGGACAACTTAAAATAAATAGAATAAAAAATTGACACCTATACCCCCTATGAGTATATAATAATGTTGAGGTGATAAAATGGAAAATTGCCATGATGATCAAATGGTTCCAAGAAGTGAAGACGAAATTAATGATTTAATGAAGCGTCTTCGTAGAATAGAGGGGCAAGTAAGAGGTATTCAAAAAATGGTCGAAGAGGACCGATATTGTATAGATATTTTGACGCAAATTATGGCAGTTGAAGCTGCTATGAAAAAAGTAAGTTTCTCATTAATTGAAAGACATGCGAATCATTGTATGGTTAAGGCAGTTAAAGAAAACAATGGCGAAGAATCGGTTAACGAATTAATGGAGGTTATTAAGCGTTACGTAAAGTAAAGGGGGGGATTAGAATGAATGATGCAAAGCAGTTAACCCTCGGTATAGAGGGTATGACCTGCGCCGCATGTGCAACCCGAATCGAAAAAAGCTTAAATCGAATGGATGGCTTAAATGCGAATGTGAATCTTGCATTAGAAAAAGCTACTATTATATATGATAAAGGGCAATATCAAACTTCAGATTTAATAGAAAAAATCCATTCGATTGGTTATGAGGTTGCAGTTGAAAAAATTACGTTAAATATTGAAGGAATGACATGTGCTGCTTGTTCAGCTCGAATTGAAAAAGTAATAGGGAAAATGGATGGAGTTGTTCAAATTAATGTGAATCTAGCTATGAATATAGCAACGATTTCTTATTTACCTGAAGTACGCTCAGTCCAATCCATAATAGATAAAATTAGTCACATCGGTTACGTTGCAGCTATAAAAGACGAAAATGTAGTGAAAGAAAAAGACACAACAAGAAACAAACGGATTCAATTAATCGTTTCAATCTTACTTTCACTTCCACTATTGTATTCGATGGTATCTCATCTTCCATTTAGTACAAATATTTGGATGCCACATTTATTAATGAATCCATGGTTTCAATTATTGTTTGCAACTCCTGTTCAATTTATTATAGGTTGGCATTTTTATGTAGGAGCTTTTAAAGCAATACGAAATTACAGTGCGAATATGGATGTGCTTGTTGTACTTGGAACATCGGCTGCTTATTTTTATAGCTTAGTTGAGTCAATTAGGACAATTAATAATGATATGTATATGCCGCATCTATATTTTGAGACAAGTGCGGTTTTAATCACATTAGTTTTGCTTGGAAAATATTTTGAGCATATAGCTAAAGGGAAAACGACTGAAGCAATTTCAAAATTAATGGAATTACAAGCTAAGGAAGCAATTGTTTTAGAAAATGGAAATGAAGTTTATGTACCATTGGAAGCAGTAAAAGTTGGAGAACTACTACTTGTTAAACCAGGTGAGAAAATTCCAGTGGATGGTGTTATTGTTTCGGGAGTATCTACAGTTGATGAATCAATGATTACAGGTGAGTCTTTACCGGTTGATAAAAAGACCGATGATAAAGTTGTTGGGGCAACAGTTAATGGAAATGGTATTTTAACAATACGTGCTGAGAAGGTTGGTAAGGATACGGCATTAGCAAATATTGTGAAAATAGTTGAAGAAGCACAAGGTTCAAAAGCTCCAATTCAAAGATTAGCTGATCGAATTTCGAATATATTCGTTCCAATTGTAATTGGCATAGCTATATTGACATTTATCATTTGGTTTTTTGTAGTCGATCCACAAAATTTGCCTAAGTCAATTGAAGTAGCGATAGCTGTATTAGTCATAGCATGTCCTTGTGCTTTAGGACTTGCTACACCAACTTCGATTATGGTTGGAAGTGGAAAAGGTGCGGAAAATGGGATTTTATACAAAGGTGGAGAATTTTTAGAAACTACCCAAAAAATTAATACTATCATTCTTGATAAAACAGGAACTGTTACAAAAGGAAAGCCTGAAGTAACAGATATCATTAATTTAAATCATCGAGATGATTTATTGAAGCTCATTGCAAGTGTAGAGAAAATGTCAGAGCATCCTTTAGCACAAGCAATTGTTCAATACGCTGTTAAACAGGAATTGCAACTAACTGATCTTACAGAGTTTATTGCCATACCTGGACATGGGGTAGAAGCCTTAATTGAAAATAAAAAGGTATATATTGGTACTCGAAAGTTAATGAATGAAAAGAATATCGATTTTTCTCCAATTGAAGAACAATTAATCGTATTTGAATCTGCCGGGAAAACAGGAATGTTAGTAGCAATTGATGAGAAGCTTGAAGGAATAATTGCTGTAGCCGATACAATTAAAGAATCTTCAAGAAATGCGATAAACGCATTAAAGGATTTAAAAATAGAAGTTTTTATGGTAACCGGTGATAATAAACACACAGCAAAAGCGATTGCTGATCAAGTTGGGATTGAAAATGTATTTGCTGAAGTTCTACCAGAGAAAAAAGCAGATATAGTAGCTGAACTACAAAAACAAGGTAAAATTGTTGCGATGGTTGGAGATGGGATTAATGATGCTCCAGCTCTTGCTAAAGCTGATATTGGTATGGCAATTGGTACTGGTGCAGATGTAGCGATTGAAACAGCGGATGTTACGCTAGTAGGTGGCGACTTATCACATATTCCGAAAGCTATTAGCTTAAGTAAGAAAACAATGAATAACATTCGCCAAAATTTATTTTGGGCGTTATTTTATAACAGTTTAGGTATACCGATTGCAGCTTTAGGGTTATTGGAGCCTTGGATTGCAGGTGCTGCAATGGCATTTAGCTCCGTATCGGTTGTCATAAATGCATTACGATTAAAACGCATAAAAATTTAGGAGGATTTAGTAATGGAAACAATTTTAAAAGTAGAAGGCATGACATGTGGACACTGCAAAGCTGCAGTTATGAAAGCGGTAGAAGGAGTGTCTGGTACAAATAATATAATCGTAAGTTTGGAAAATAAAGAAGTAACATTCAATACTTCAAACGCTGAAACAATTGAGAAAGTGAAAGAGGCTATTGAAGATCAAGGTTACGATATCGTTTAATCAAAGTGTTATCGAACTAATAAAAGGCGAACTATGGGTTCGCTTTTTATTTGGGAAAAATACTATACTGGGGAGAGAATTAGATGAAATACTTATTGTTGATACTTAGTTTTTTTACTGTTTTAGGTTTAAGTGGTTGTGAAAGTAAGTCACACGTAGGATCAACTCATCAAAATATGAATCATGAAACAAAAGAAAAAAAAGATACTACTCAAGTGAAATTTTCATTTAATGGTATTCCAGAGAGTGATAATAAAGTAGATTTAAACATCCAGGTTAATAGTTTAAAAGGTAAACCAGTTGATCAGTTTGAACTCGAACATGAAAAATTAATGCACTTGATCATTGTAAGTAAGGATTTATCTTTTTTTGACCATTTGCATCCACAATATAAGGGTAAAGGATTATTTACAGTCATACCGAACTTTCCAAATGGCGGTGAGTATAAGTTATTTGCAGATTTTATACCTAAGGGCTCTGATAAAAATGTAAAATCCAATTTAGTAAAGGTATCGGGACAACCAGCAGGACCAGTTTCACTAATACCAGATAAAGTATTGACAAAAGTAATTGATGGAAAAGAAGTTACTTTAAAATTTGATAAATTAACAACAGATAATGAAGTTAAAATGACATATACGATCAAAGATGCTAAAACCAAAAAAGATATTAATGATTTACAGCCTTATTTAGGTGCAGTTGGTCATGTTGTTGCGATTAGTGGCGACACTAATACATATTTACATGTGCATCCTATGAATGAAAAATCAAGCGGACCTGTTGCGGAATTCATGACGAGTTTTCCAAAAAAGGGATTGTATAAAATATGGGGACAGTTTAAGCAAAATGGAAAGGTGTTTATCGTACCATTTATAGTAGACGTACCATAATTTAAACAGAAAAAAGCAGGAAACTTTTAAAGTCTTCCTGCTTTTTTGTATTTAATAGTTTTATAAAATATTCGGCTTAATATCTGCTGGATGACTATTGTTTTTTTAAAACCATCAGTCTTGCTAGTATCGTTATGTGACAAGTATTTAGTTTGAGTCTAATTAATTTATATAGATTGTTATAATTAGCCCTTTCAAAGACTAGTAAATTATTAGTCTTTGAAAGGGTATTTTTACTATTTTAACCAAAAACTTTGCGAAAGAGTTCCTTAGCAACAGACGGTTCTTTTGTACCGTGAATGATCGCTCGACCGTCTTTAAATAAAACAATGCGATGATCTTCATAAGTACATGACAATAAATAAGGATTTATAATCAAATCATTTACTAACCCTTGTAATCTTTCAGAAAGGTTAGTTAGTGTTGGGATTTTAGGAGATGATACTCTTAGTTGGACTGCATCTCTTCCACATAAAACATATGACTTCATATGGTCATCATCTTTTAAAAATGGATAACTTCTTATAGGACCACATGTTGGACAATTTTTATTTTTTAATTTTTCGATGTTTATATCAGACTTTTCATGCTTCCATACATCAATCGATTGTAAGATTGGTAAAAGTTCATAGTTAGTCAGATATTGCATGGCATAGGTTACTTGGTAGGCAGCAATCATTTGCACAATTGGACTGATTACTCCTACTGTATCGCAAGTCATATTTAAAGTTGGTATATGATTTAATAAACAGTTAAGACAAGGAGTTTTTCCTGGAATAATTGGAAACGAAAGACCATAACTCCCAACACACGCACCAAAAATAAAGGGAATCCCATGCTTAATTGCTGCATCATTCACTACCATTCTAGTTTCAAAATTATCTGTTGCATCTAGTATGATTGTTTGACCTTTAATCATCTCTTCAATATTAAGACTAGTAATATCTTTTATTAAACTAGTAATGGACACTTCACTATTTATTTGTTGAAGTCGATTTTTAGCTGCAATTACTTTAGGTAGTTTATTTCTAGCATCTTCTTCAGTATAAAGAGATTGCCTTTGTAAATTACTCCATTCAACGTAATCACGGTCAACAATTGTTATATTTCCAATTCCTGCTCTTACAAGCATTTCTGCTATTGATGAGCCTAGTGCACCAACACCAATAATAATGGCACTGGCTTTTTGTAAGTTTGATTGACGATCTCTTCCTAAAAATAATTCTTGCTTTGCATAACGGTTTGTCAAGAATTCACCAACCCTGTGATTGGGCTACTAGCTTCACCATAATTCTTTTCTTCAATTCTTCCTGCCTCATAACCAAGCCTTCCTGCTTCAATAGCAAGCTTCATTGCAATTGCCATTTTTACAGGATCTTTCGCATTAGAAACTGCAGTATTCAAAAGAACTCCATCAGCACCTAGCTCCATTGCAAAAGCTGCATCTTTTGGAGACCCGATTCCGGCATCTACTATTACAGGTACATTCGATTGCTCAATGATGAATTTAAGATTTAATGGATTAATAATTCCTTTTCCGGAACCGATTGGAGATGCACCTGGCATAATCGCATGTACACCAAGTTCTTCTAGTCTTCTTGCTAGCACAACATCATCGGAAGTATAAGGTAATACAATAAATCCTTCGTTTAATAACATTTCCGATGCTTTCAATGTTTCGATTGGATCAGGTAATAATGATTTATCACACCCAATTACTTCTACCTTTATCATGTCGCACAGGCCTGACGCTTTTGCCAATCTTGCAATTCTAACTGCCTCTTCAGCAGTTTTTGCACCAGCTGTATTTGGCAATAATTTATATTTCGTTAGATCTAATTGTTCAAGAAAATTTGGTTGGGATTCCTCAAAAATATTCATTCTTCTAACAGCAAAAGTTAGTATCTCGGCTTCCGATACTTCAACAGCTTCTTTCTGGACTTCAAATGAAGGGTATTTTCCTGTTCCTAATAATAATCTTGAATGAAACGTATGATTTCCTACTTTTAACATAATTAGCCACCACCTACAAAATGTATTAATTCTACAGAATCTCCGTTAGCGAGATAGGTTAACGAATACTGTTCCTTATAAATAATTTCTTTATTAACCTCGACAATAACAATTCGGTTTTCTAATTGATATTCATTAAGCAGATCCTGAATTGTACAGGTTTTGCTCGAAATATCGATATTCTTTCCGTTTAATCTTATTTCCAAATGCTTACACCTCCAGAGAGTTAAAATTAACGATTGATTTTAAATGCTTCAATCCAGTTACGATCGACTTTCCGTTTAAGGATTAAATCTCGAATTAATTTTCCAGTTGCTGGTGCAAGCAATATTCCATTTCGAAAATGGCCGGTCGCAAATAAGATTTGATCTTCTTCTGGATGAGTTCCAATAAAAGGATTATAGTCGAGAGTTCGCGGTCGTAATCCTGCCCAAAATGAATCAATTTTCATGTCTTCAATTTCGGGAAGCATTTTTTTAGCGCTTTGTATTAATGACTCAATTCCCCCTAAGCTAGGGTTCTCACTCCATTCGTTATCAATCATCGTAGCTCCGATGACAAGGCGTCCGTCATTCCTTGGAACAATATAATTTTGTTCATGGAAGAGAGTATGCTTTAATGCAACCTTTTCACTTTTGACCGAGATGCATTCACCTTTAACGGGAATAAGTTCGTGATGTAATCCAAGCTGTCCAAACAATGAATTACTCCAAACGCCACTTGCAACCACGATGGTTTTTGCTTCAAAATCGCCACTTGTTGATTTAATTAAATAATGTGAATCATTTTTTTGAATCTGAAATACATGTGTATATTCAAAAATAGATGCACCTAAAATTTGAGCACCTTTGCAAAACGCGTTACAGACAGAAACAGGCAATACATTCACGTCGTCTTCAATATAAGCTGCTCCACTTATGTTTGGATGGATGCCAGGTATCTGTTTTTTTAACTCCTCCTGGTTATACCAAAGTGCCGAAGTTTGAGTGAGTAGGGGAGTTAATTGTTTTTTTTCTAAATCTGTATAAGCTAGTTTGAAAATGCCACCTTTTTTAAGTTCAATATCAATTCCACATAATTCTTTTAATTCTTCTTGAAGGTGAAAATATGTTAATTGACTGTTTCTTGCAAAGGTAAAAAATGACTCGGAATGATCCCACTCGGAATGGGCACCAAGCATTCCGGCAGCTGCCTTAGTTGTTTTCTGTCCAACTTGTTGTCCTTCAAGAACTGCGACATTAATGTTTTCTTTCGCTAGATAATAAGCAATGGAACAACCTATTATTCCACCACCAATTACGACAACATCAAATTTCTTGTTCATAAGCAAATTTACACCTTTCAAAATATTGCAACGCAGCTTCTAGAGGATTTCGGGCAGAAAATATGCCAGACATGACAGCTATACCATCAATATCGTTCTTTTTTAGAACTTGGATATGTTCAGGTAATATTCCGCCGACCGCATAGATTGGTATAGTTAACGCTTTTTTCATTTCTGGAATTAGTTCAATTCCATTAGGTGTTAATCCATTTTTACACTCTGTTTCAAAACAATGACCGTACATAATATAGTCAGCTTTATCATTTTCTGCCTGTATTGCTTCAGTAAGTGTGTGAACTGATTTTCCGACTCGTAAATTAGGAAAATATTCTTTTACATCAACAAGTGGAAGACCATGTCCTGGCAAGTGAATATTTGATAGGTTAGAGAAAATAGCTATATCTAATCGATCATTTAAAACAATTTTTTTCATATCTACTTTGTTCATTTTTAGTAGATTTAAGAGTGATATTAGCTCGATTGCCTTTTTCGATTTTTCGCGAATATGTACATAATCAACTGCATCGATTATTTGAATTATTTTTGTAGCAAGTACTTCGACTGAGTATTGATCATCTGTAATTGCAATAAGTTCCATGTCCCAGCCTCTTTCATTATCAAAATTTTTTCAACAAAAAAACCACTTTCCTAAAAAAAAGAAAGTGGTTACATTGCACGCGAAAAAAGTATAAAATGCGCCACTTTCCTACGCAGGTACTAGCCTGTTCAGGTTTTGAGGGTTTAAAAGTAACTACTTTATTCTCAGCCCTTATCAAGGGATCCCCTAGTGATGAATATGTATGAAAATTAATCTTAGCATAGCATATAAAAAATAATATTCAATACTAAATATTTTTTACTAATCTATTTTTTTACCAGAAATTGGGCTTGAAGCATAATGATATCAAGTATTTTTGCGAGTATAAAAAAGCTTAAATTTTTTTAAATTGGCTATTTCTGTAAAAATTTAGGGAAATAAAAGCATTTACATTTTAAAAATGAGGGTTTATATTTAGGTTGAACAATTTAATAGATTGACTAGGGGTGTCCAATTAGTTGGGCTGAGAGAGAAACGCGTTTAAGTTTCTTAACCCTCAGGACCTGATCTGGTTCATACCAGCGTGGGGAAGTTAGAAATTTCTCATTAATGATTTCATAATTGTTAATGTAGTTTTACTAACATTTAGCCGGGTCTTAAAATAAGATTCCGGCTTTTTTCATGCTTTAAATGGATTGGATTTCGTCCTTTTTAAACTAATTAAAAAGGGGAATGAAATCAAATGAACAATTCTGTAAATGAAATGAATTTTTCCATCATGTCTAGTTTTTCAGGGAGTAAGAAGGTGTATGTTGAAGGATCTAGACCTGACATTAAGGTGCCAATGCGTGAGATTCAATTAAGTCCAACTACTGGCGCTTTTGGCGAAGAAGAAAATGCTCCAGTTAGAGTATACGACACTAGCGGACCTTACACAGATTCATCTAGCTCAGTTGATATTCGAATGGGACTAAAGGCGATTAGACAAAACTGGGTAATCGAACGAAATGATGTTGAAGAGTATGAAGGGCGTGAAATAAAGCCTGAAGATAATGGATATAGAAAAGAGTCAGATCAACATAATGTTGAAGTATTTAAAGGGTTAAAAAGAAAACCGTTACGTGCAAAGGATCATGGAAATATTACTCAAATGCATTATGCTCGTAAAGGGATTATTACACCTGAAATGGAATTTATTGCGATTCGAGAGAATGTTTCAGCTGAATTTGTTCGTGATGAAGTTGCAAAAGGAAGGGCTGTCATTCCCTCGAATATTAATCACCCTGAAAGTGAGCCAATGATTATCGGTCGTAATTTTCATGTGAAAATAAACGCCAATATAGGTAATTCAGCCGTCACGTCCTCAATTGAAGAAGAAGTAGAAAAAATGACATGGGCTACTCGTTGGGGAGCAGATACGATGATGGATCTTTCTACTGGTAAGAATATTCATACAACACGTGAATGGATTATCCGAAACTCTCCAGTACCAGTAGGGACAGTTCCGATTTATCAGGCGCTTGAAAAGGTTAATGGAATCGCTGAAGATTTAAGCTGGGAAGTATTTAGAGATACTCTAATCGAGCAAGCTGAACAAGGGGTAGACTATTTTACAATTCACGCGGGTGTATTATTACGCTATATCCCATTAACAGCAAAACGAGTGACAGGAATTGTATCTCGTGGTGGGTCTATTTTGGCTCAGTGGTGTTTAGCTCACCATAAAGAGAATTTTTTATATACTCATTTTGAAGAAATTTGTGAAATTATGAAGCGTTATGACGTAACATTCTCTTTAGGAGATGGATTACGACCAGGCTCAATCGCCGATGCAAATGACGAAGCACAGTTTTCTGAGTTAGAAACACTAGGCGAGCTAACGAAGATTGCATGGAAACACGATGTTCAAGTTATGATTGAAGGACCGGGACATGTTCCGATGCACTTAATTAAAGAAAATATGGATAAACAATTAGAAATTTGTCAGGAAGCACCATTTTATACATTAGGACCGTTAACGACTGATATTGCGCCTGGCTACGATCACATTACATCAGCGATCGGTGCAGCAATGATTGGTTGGTTTGGTACTGCAATGCTTTGTTATGTAACTCCGAAAGAGCATTTAGGACTTCCAAATAAAGAAGATGTAAGAGTGGGTGTTATTACATACAAAATAGCAGCGCATGCAGCTGACTTAGCAAAAGGACACCCTGGTGCACAAAAAAGAGATGATGCACTTTCAAAAGCAAGATTTGAATTTAGATGGCGTGATCAGTTTAATCTTTCCCTTGATCCTGAAAGAGCAATTGAATATCACGACGAAACATTACCTGCTGAAGGAGCTAAAACAGCGCATTTTTGTTCGATGTGTGGTCCAAAATTCTGTAGTATGAGAATCTCACAAGATATTCGAGATTTAGTAAAACAAGAAGAACTTCAGAATGATTCAATCATTGAAGAAGGAATGAAAGAAAAAGCACTTGAATTTAGAAAACAAGGCGGAGAAATCTATCAATAAGGGTGTGAGCCTTATATGAATAGGGTAGAAGAAATCATAAAAGAAATAAAGAAGTTGGAAAGAAATATGAGTCAGTTAAAAACTGAACTGAATGCAATTCAAAAAAATTGTGTACACGATTTCCAGAAGAAAGATACGATTCAGGAATGCCTTAAATGCAGTTTAATTGAAAGCTTGTCTTGGTAAAATTAGAAAATATAAAAAAACAAACCTCAAAAACAAAGAGGTTTGTTTTTTTACTTAAGAATTAATGTTCTGACAAACTATTGATTGAAACTTCTTCCTCTCGATCTGGTTGACCTAATGGATAGATTCTAGCAGTTTCATTTGATTCATCTACATGTTGAATGTAAATTGGCACTCCATTATATGTCACATTAGCCATTTCAGGTGAAGAAGCAATTTCCTGAGCTCGTTGTTTATTCATACATAACCTCCTCTACATTAATAATTGAAACCTAACATATTATTAACCGTAGTGTGATTGGATATTCATATAAAATTGCTCTTCAAAAGCATGCTACATTTTAAAGACTTGCGCTCTTAAATTAGAGAGAAGGTCTTTTTTGTTTTTTTAAGAGAACATGCTGAAGTTAAGAAGTGAAAAAAAGGGAATAGGAAGAGTCAAGCAAAGAAGAATTATATACAAATATTTCCATTGAAAATGGTTATCACTACTGATAGGATTATAGTTGTAACTGATAATGATAACTATTTTCAATTAACTGTAAAGGAGGGAGAATTTATCGAGGATAATCAACTTTGAGAATTAAGTATCAATTTTAAAAAAACAACACATGATGTTAGTGAGAATTTAGACTTTCTTACTATTAAGAATTGGAGAACTTATATAAATGGAATTATTCATTCAGCAACTTAAAAATAATGCTTTTCAAAGTTTATTTACTTTAATGCGAATTCTATTTGGAGTTGGTTGGTTATTTGCTGGGGTCACGAAAATTACTGAGAAGCGTTGGTATAGTGAACCTGGAGTTTTTATTAAAAACTATTTTATATTGGCCATTGAAAAGCCAAATGTCCCTGAGTTTTATAAATATTTCATTCAACATTTTGCAATGAAGCATTACTTATTTTTTAATTATACAATTCCTGTAGTTCAAATTTTAATTGGCATTTTATTAATAATGGGCTTATTCATTCTTCCTTCTGTTTTATTTTGTCTATTTATGCATATTAATTTCATTCTTTCTGGTAATATGAACTTAATAAGTTTAACCTTATATACAAGCTCTTTTGGAATTTTACTTTCTTTAAATCGAGTTTATGTATTAAGTTTAGATCGTTACCTTGGAATAGAAAAACTGTTCGTCCTAAAAAGTTCAATACATATCAATACCACTCATTCTAAGCAAGCACAAGCTTCTTAATATATTATAAAAAAACTCCTGTTAAAATTTAACAGGAGTTTTATAGTTTTTAATGATTACCAGTGGTGTCCATATCCATATCCGTCATATCCAGACCAGCAAGCTGCTCCAACAATGATTAATAAGATAAATAGAACAACGATTAAAGCAAAACCGTTAAGATGGTGTCCGTGATGTCCAGTACTCATATATGTGACCTCCTTCATACGATATTTAAGGGAAAACTCCCTTAGGGTCATGTAACTAATTGAAAATTACAATTAGGAGAGGTGGATAATGTATCGTATGTTTTTTTACCAACTATGAAACTAGTCTATAATGTAATTAGGCTTATACCTAGACGTAAGTTTTAAAAAATGTATTATTTTTCCTTAGGAAGTGAAATTGCTGTTTCAACCACATAACCATTTTGAAACTTCACAGCAATTGTACCTAAATAAGTGTCAGTAGGCTGAAGTGTTTCGGTACAAGTAAAATAACGAATATGTACAACTTCCTTCGTATCTTTACTAATCTTTTGACAAGCAAGTAAATTACTTAGTCGTTTTAATGCGATATCTCTTTTCACTCCAATAAGATCTTTTTTAATAAATGATTCATAGTAATTTTTTAATGGGAACATTTTAACAGCTCCTGTTCATTCGAAATTAAAATTTCTTAAGTCGTATCATATCATAAAGCAAATCTGTTTTTGTAAAGTTTGTTGTCGTGGATATTTATAATTATTCTAGATTGTTGAGGAAAATATGTAACTAACAAAAAAATCCCACTATAGTAACCTATAGTGGGATTTTTTTACTTATGCAGTTTGATTTGAATCCTTATCAAACTTATTTTTACTGTTTAGTTTAGAATTTTTATATCCGTATGTTATATAAATTACTAAACCGATTACTAACCAAACTGCGAAACCTTTCCAAGTAAATGATGAAAGTTGTAGCATTAAATATACACAGAATACAACAGCTAATACTGGTACTACAGGTACCCAAGGAGTTTTGAATCCACGCTTTAAGTCTGGACGAGTTTTTCTTAATACTAGAACACCAAGAGAAACAGCAGAGAAAGCGAATAGAGTACCGATATTTGTTAATTCAGCTAATTTGTTTAATGGAATTAAGCCAGCGAATAAAGCAACTAATCCACCAGTTACCCAAGTGCTTGTTACAGGAACTGCCGTTTTCTTATTAACTTTTGATAATTTACCTGGTAATAATCCGTCTTTACTTATTGCATAGAATAGACGAGTTTGTCCAAACATCATTACGATTAATACAGTTGTAATACCGATGATTGCGCCAAGTGAAATGAAGCCAGCAGCCCAATCTTGATGAATAAATGCAAGTGCAAAAGCAACAGGGTCTTTAACACCTAATTGATCAAATGGAACGATACCAGTAAGAATTAATGAAACGACAATATATAAGATTGTACAAATTGTTAAAGCCGTGATAATACCAATTGGTAAGTTACGTTGAGGGTTTTTTACTTCCTCAGCTGCAGTTGATACTGCGTCAAATCCAAAGTAAGCAAATACTACTACTGCAGCACCAGCTGTTACACCATGGAATCCCATTGGCATAAATGGAGTCCAGTTATGCGGTTGAACGTACCAAACACCAACTACGATGAAAAGTGCTACTACTGCTAATTTTACAATTACCATGATCGTGTTAAGTTTTGCTGATTCTCTAACACCCCTAGTAAGAATGAACGTTACTAGTAAAACAATGATTACTGCCGGTAAATCAATAAAGGTATGTTTAGATGGATCAAATGCACTTGTTAAAGCTGTTGGAAGGTTTAATCCAAAACCATGTAATAAACTTTGGAAATATCCAGACCATCCACTTGCTACTGCTGAAGATGCAAGTCCATACTCTAGTACCATATCCCAACCTAATATCCAAGCGATGACTTCACCAAAAGCAACATAACTATAAGTGTAAGCACTACCAGCCTCTGGAATCATAGATGCAAATTCAGAGTAACAAAGTGCAGCGAATGTACAAGCTAAACCTGCGATAATAAATGAAAGAATAAGTGCTGGACCAGCGTAATCAGCAGCTGCTACACCAGTTAAAACGAATATACCTGTACCGATGATGGCACCGATACCTAACATTGTAAGATCAAACGCTCCTAGAACTTGTTTAAGTGAACTAGGCGAACTGCTTGTAACTGATTTTTTTCGAAATAAATTCATATGAGCCTCCTCTAATCCTATTTTTAGTAGTTTTTTAATTTTCTATTTAGAAAGTTTATTATTTTCTAATTTTACCTTAAAAAATAGAAAATTCTGACAATTAGCTCCGAAGTAATATTACAAATTGTCTCGCTTAAGTGATTTTTATAATATCACACTTATAAAAATATTCAAAGAATTTTTCGACTTTTTTTTCAATTTTTTTAAAAATATGTAGTAAATTCGACATATTACTGAGTGCCTAGTTGTTCGGTTAAAATGAACTAAATAGCATTTGTGCCATAAGTAACACCGAATCTCTAGAAACTTTATATTTCTTAAGGTTGCAATTGTAATCAGACTAAATAATTAAATTTTTGTGTTTTTTCTTCAAAAATGAAATAAACCTCCTTAATAGAGGTTTATTTTTGGGTCTTTTTTATCATTTAATGTTCTTTTAAGTGACTTAATGATACTTCTTTATCATTTTGTGGTTGATCAAGAGGATAAATTCTTGCTGTACCCTCATTTTTATTAACATGCTGAATATAAACAGGTACTCCATCGCAAGTTACATTAATCATACCAGGTGCTGCTACTATTTCTAATGCTCTTTCA
This sequence comes from Gottfriedia acidiceleris, assembly GCF_050457485.1. Taxonomy (GTDB): domain Bacteria; phylum Bacillota; class Bacilli; order Bacillales; family Bacillaceae_G; genus Gottfriedia; species Gottfriedia acidiceleris_D. The sequence goes on along the minus strand of NZ_JBCMJM010000006.1, from coordinate 193,181 downwards.
GTATCCATCATAATACCTCCTTTAATTACTAACCCATATTATTATTTACATAGTAAAGTTAGAGTATTCATGGAAAATAGGAGCTTTTTTAAAGGATTATGTAATATAGGACAGTGAGGAAAATTGTTGGAGCAATTGTTTTAAGTTTTGCCTGCATTACTTAACTCGTTTCTTTTCTTGTTGTATGATAGCAATTGAAGCCAAAAATAAAATTGAACTACACATAAATAGTAAACAAAGTAAACCAAAAAGTATTTGCATATTCGTACCTCCTTTTTATTATGAGAACAGAGTAAAGTATGGAACTAGTTTCAGAGCAAGAAAAAGTTTAGAAAAGGTGAGAAAATGTCTAATATTAAAGAAATTGCGAGGATTGCCGGGGTTTCAGTTACAACAGTCTCACGAGTTTTAAATGATGAACCATATGTTAGTGAGGAAAAAAGAAAAGCAGTTTTAAATGCAATTGAGCAAACCAATTATCAACGAAATCAAAATGCAGTAAATTTAAGCAAAGGAAAAACGAATCTAATTGGAGTGGTTATTCCTTTTTCACAACATCCGTACTTTGGATTGCTAATAGATGGAATTGCTAATGAAGCGATAAAAAATAATTATAAATTAGTACTATTTCAATCAAATTATGAGGAGAAGAGAGAAATTGAGGCTTTAAAGATGCTGCAGCATAAACAAATAGATTCACTCATTATTTGTTCTAGAATTTGTTCGATTGAAATGATCGAGAATTATAAGCAATATGGACAAATAGTATTATTTGAAGATACGAGAAATACAGGGGTTTCCTCAACATTTATCGATCAATACAATTGTTTCATGATTGCATTAGAATATTTATATCAAAAAGGACATCGGAAAATCGGTTATAGTATTGGTCGTAGAACAGGTAAGAATAGTAAACAAAGAGAATCTGCCTATATTGATTTTCATAGTAAATATAATGAATCACTAAATAACGATTTTGTATTCGATAATTGTTACTATTTTGAAGATGGTGAAAGAATCGTCCAGTCTTTATTAAATTTAAAAGAGAGACCAACAGCGTTGTTAGTAACAAGTGACCAAGTGGCAGCGGGTGTGCAGAATTGCTGTAATGATCGTGGAATAGCTATTCCTCATGATCTAGCGATAATTGGGTTCGATAATCAACCAATTGCAAAAGTAATGAAGTTAACAACAGTCGAAATTCCATTACAAGAAATAGGGAAGAAACTTTTTATACAAGCGATTAATTCTGTAATTAATCAAGAGGAGATAGCGATTAAATTAATTGAGCGGCAGACGGTATAGGTATAATAAAAAAGCTAGTCAGGACTAGCTTTTTTTCGTGTCGTTGTATGGGGGAGTGTATTCCACTATAACTCCAAAGTAAAAACTAATTAGAAACTAGCTCTTTATAGACTGATTCCATAAAGGTGACTGTTCTCTAACAACTTCCATAAAATTTCTAGCAGCACGAGATTGCCATCTGTTTTTATGCCAAGACATGATCGTAGATACACTTCCTAAATTTGTATCCCAATTTATGACTTTTAGTTTTTGTTGCTGCATTTCATTTTGAACTGCCACGAGTGGAAGTATGGATACACCAAGTCCACACATAACACATTGTTTAATTGCCTCAACACTCCAAAACTCCATTCCAGACTCAGTTGCGATTCCTTTACTTCTTAGAAATGCTTCAAAATAATCACGATAACTACCTTGTTCTGTGAGAATTATATTTTCATTCGCATTTAGTGTAAACGATGAAAGTGTTCTAGTATCAGAAGTTGGAGGTAGCAAAATGACAAGTGGTTCTTCAATTAGTGTTTCCGTATACAAATCCGAATCGGTTAATGGAGCCTGTAGGAAAAAGCCAATATCCAGATCACCTCGACGTAATTCATCTTGTAATTCCCAACAAGAACCAGATTTCATCATAATATTTACTTTCGGATTTTGTGATCGAAAGGCTTGGATAATTTGTGGGAGACGATAAATCGTTAAAGATTCAGGAGCTCCAATCTTTAACGTAGATACCTCTTCATTTTCCATTTGGAATACATCTTTTGCTTTTGTATAGAGCTGAATCATTTCGATAGCGTGAATTAAAAAGTTCTCACCGACCTCAGTCAGATGAACCTTTTTACCTAAACGGTCAAATAAAGGTACTCCTAATTCTTGCTCAAGTGCTTGTATATGTGCAGTTACTGTAGATTGTGCATATCCGAGATGGACAGCAGCTCTAGAGAACCCGCCCATATCCACAATTGACTTAAACGTAATTAAATGACGGATTTCCATAATAGCCTCCTAAGTATCGGATTTTCCGATGGTTTATATCACAACTATTCATTTTACCGATGATAGTTCGGTTCATATAATTAAATTATACGAGATTACAATTTGTTTCAATAACTATTGGAGGGATATGAATGGGGAATCGAAAAATTGGTTTTCTCTTGCTCAGCGGGTTAATGATTGGACCTATTTTAGGTTCGGGAATTATTATTTTACCACCTGCAGTGTATGAAACTGCAGGTAATTATGCAATTTTTGCTTGGATTCTTATGCTTGGTTTAAGTTTAATATTTGCACTCATGTTTGGTAAACTAAGTCTGTTGATACCAGGAGATTCCGGAGTACCATTGGCAGTTGAACGTGCATTTGGCACACAAATAAAAAATCTTTCAGCTATTTTCTTTTTACTTGCAGTTTGTTTTGGACCAATTGCAGTTACAGGAACGGCAGGGCATTATTTACAACTACTGACGAATCAAAGTTTCTTCAATGAAAAGTGGCTAGCTTTAGGAATACTCTGTTTTGTATATATCATTTTAACTAGAAGCATTGCCGATGTTGGAAAATTTGCCTTTTTTATGTCTAGTTTCATTGTAGTGACACTTATAGTTGGCAGTATTCATACATTAATTACAGTTGATGGGAGTTTTACTATATCGAATCCAATTACTGTTTCTGATTTTGGAGAAAGTTTACTTTTATTATTTTGGGCTTTAATCGGGTGGGAGGTCATCGGTAGCTATTCTTTAGAAGTAAAAACTCCAGAACGAACAATTCCTAGAGCAGTAGTCTTAAGTTTCTCGATTATAGCAATAGTAAGTATAACAGTTGCATTTGCTTTCCAGTGGATTCATTCTAAAAATGGAGATATGATGGATCAATCATTAGCACCGTTACTTCAGAGTTTATTTGGAAGTTGGTCAACTCCAATTATTTCATCAATTACAATTGCTCTTTGTATTAGTACGGTTCTCCTAGTAATAGGAGCAGTTTCACGGCTAATTGCCGATCAAGCCAAAAACGGTTTATTACCTTCGTGGCTTTCTTTTAAAAATAAAAATAATGTGGCAACTCGATCGTTATTTAGTTTGTTTTGCATTCACATAATTGTATTTATTCTTTATTTTAATGACTTCCTAAGCATCCAAACACTTGTAGCAATTGCAAATGCATTCTTCCTATGCAACGCTTTATTAGGAGTATTGGCATGTTTGCGCTTATTTGATTCTATATTTTTTAAAATTGGTTCATGTATTCTAGCAATTTGCTTTTTAGGAATACTTTTATTTTCTTCACCGGTCATTTTAATATTGATTGTATTAGTTTCAGTGTATTTTATTTTGCTACAAAAAAGAGATTCAAAACAACATGAAAAAATTCTACAAGTTGGAAATGAATAATGGGTTAGAAAGGAAACTTCTCTTAAAAGAAGTTTCTTTTTTTGAAACTAACTTTTTTATAATAATTACCCATACTGTATATTTATTATTATTTTTTCTAAAAGTATATTTAATATAATTTCATACCTTTTTTTCAGTTTGGTATAAATTGAAGCTGTTTATTTAGATTCTTTTTAGAGCGGATGAAGGTTTTTTTGTTATTTTAGAATTATATATTCAATTGTAGTTATCAGGTTTACATAATTCTATTTCGGATATAAAGAGAAACGCTTTAATAATTGATATTCTCAATGATTATAGGAGCAATGATAAGATGAGTTTATTATTCTTTGGTGTAAATAAATAATATAATGATAAAATGAAAAATCTGATTTTATACAAACGAAAGAACGAATTCAATTGAATTTTAATTACTTTAAATTTATGCAAATCTGGAATTTTTAAGTCTTAATCTCCATAGAAACTAATTTTTCTGTAATTACTTTAATGTTAATATTTATACACTTTTGTATTAGTTGTAAAAAAATATATAAAGCATGGTGAATAAATTTTTTATCTTAATAGTGTGTGGAAGTTTCCATATTTTATAAGGTTTTTTTACTTTGGTTTGCTTTTCGATCAGTTCGGTTTAAAGGAAAATAGAAACTTAAAAACTTTACAATCAAATAATTGCTAGTTATAATGAAACCAAATTTGATAATTAGTGTCCTTCGGGGTCGGGTGAAATTCCCAACCGGCGGTGTTGTATATTTTTATACTAAGCCCGTGAGCTTCATATAGATTTTTTATATGTTGCTGATCTAGTTAGAATCTAGAGCCGACAGTATAGTCTGGATGGGAGAAGGATGGAGTGCATATATGGTATGGTTATTTGTTTTTTCAAAAATACTATCCGTATAGGCTTAGTTCGTTGTGCATATTTTGTTTGCACAATAATAGACGCGTTATAGTACTGTCTTTAAATAGACTCTTATTGTACTAGCGTTTATTTAAGTATGCTTCCTTTCTTAAACATCTATTGCCCCTTAGGAGTTTTCTAAGGGGCTTTTCACTTTTTCAAATTAATTTGAATTAGAAGGTGTGATAAGGTGGATCAACTATTTATGAAATTAGAGATGGATCTTACAAAGTCATTTATCGGGCTAGAGTGTAATTTGCTTTTTCGAAATGAGGTGAAAAAACTTGTTTACTGGAATCGTTGAGGAAATAGGAACAGTAAAAAATATTGTAAAAAAAGGTAATACTTTATTGCTAACAATTGGCGCATCAATCATTTTAGAGGATGTTCATTTAGGAGATAGTATCTCTGTAAATGGAGTGTGTTTAACCGTTACGGATTTTACTAAAAATGAATTTTCTGTTGATGTCATGCCTGAAACATTTCAAGCATCCAATCTAAGTACTTTGGTTTCAAGCCAAAAAGTAAATTTAGAGCGGGCAATGGCTGCAACTGGACGGTTTGGTGGTCATATTGTATCGGGCCATATTGATGGTACAGGTAAAATTGTATCTGTAAAAGCAATGGAAAACGCAGTAATGTATAAAATTAATATTCCAAGTCAGTTTGCTAAATATTGCTTACAAAAAGGCAGTATAACGATTGATGGTACAAGTTTAACAATATTTGAAGTTGAAACTGATATTGTAACAATCTCTTTAATTCCTCATACCCGCTCACATACGATCTTAGGCAGTAAAAAAGTTGGAGATGTCGTTAATATTGAGTTTGATTTATTAGGTAAGTATGTTGAAAAAATGCTTGGTATGAATGAGACGAAAAAGAGTTCTGCAATAACAACTTCATTTTTATCTCAAAATGGCTATATATAAAGGAGTAAGCTCATGTTCTCTAAAATAGAAGAAGCAATTGAAGACTTAAAAAATGGGAAAATTATTATTGTTTGTGATGATGAAGATAGAGAGAATGAAGGAGATTTTGTTGTCATCGGAGAATTTGCAACTCCTGAAAATATAAATTTTATGGCAACACATGGTCGCGGTTTAATATGTGCACCTGTTTCTGAAGAGATCGCCAAAAAACTGGATTTATATGAAATGGTAACAAACAATACAGATTCTCATGGAACTGCCTTTACTGTAAGTATTGATCATATCGATTCTACTACTGGTATCTCGGCATTTGAACGTTCACATACAGTTTTACAAATGTTAAATGATGAATCAACTGGAGCCGATTTTAGAAGACCTGGGCATATGTTTCCTCTAGTCGCTAAAAACGGTGGTGTTATCGAGAGACCTGGACATACTGAAGCGGCAGTAGATTTAGCTCGAATGGCTGGATCGAAAGAAGTTGGTGTCATTTGTGAAATTATGAATGACGACGGAACAATGGCAAGAGTACCGGATTTAATTCATATTGCAGACAAGTTTGATTTAAAAATGATAACAATTAAAGATTTAGTTCATTATAGACGTAAAACTGAACAACTTGTTCAAAGAGAAGTTGAAATTAAATTACCAACTGATTTTGGTGATTTTAAGATGATTGGCTATACAAATGAAATAGATGGTAAAGAGCATATTGCGATTGTAAAAGGTAAGGTTAACGATGGTGAACCAGTGCTTGTACGTATTCATTCGGAATGTTTAACAGGTGATGTATTTGGCTCATGTCGTTGTGATTGTGGACCTCAGTTGCAATCAACACTATCAATGATTGAAGAAGCTGGAAAAGGTGTAATTGTTTATATGCGACAAGAAGGTAGAGGGATTGGTTTACTTAATAAGTTACGAGCATATAAGTTACAGGAAGAAGGCTTTGATACTGTTGAAGCAAATCTAAACTTAGGATTTGATTCAGATTTAAGAGATTATGCGATTAGTGCACAAATTATTAAAGATTTAGGTATTGTGAGTATAGATTTAGTAACTAATAATCCAGTTAAAATAGATGCGCTAAAATCTCACGGAATACAGATAAATAATCGAGTGCCAATTCAAACTGAAATGAAAAGAGAAAACGCAAAATATTTAATTACTAAAATCGAAAAAATGGGACATTTATTACACTATTAAAAATGGGAGAGATTAAGATGAAATTTGAAGGGAATTTAGTAGGATCTGGACTTAAAGTTGCTGTAATCGTAGGACGTTTTAATGAATTTATTACATCAAAACTACTTGGTGGGGCAGAAGATGCTCTATATCGTCATGGTGTAGAAGAATCAGACGTCGATGTTATTTGGGTACCAGGTGCATTTGAAATTCCATTAGTTGCAAAAAAACTAGCAGATACAAAAAAATACGATGCGATCATTACGCTAGGAACAGTTATTCGTGGGGCAACTACTCATTATGATTACGTATGTAACGAAGTAGCCAAAGGAGTTGCTGCTATTACTCTACAAACTGGTATTCCGGTTATTTTTGGTGTATTAACGACAGAAAATATTGAACAAGCAATTGAAAGAGCGGGCACGAAAGCTGGTAATAAAGGCTGGGATGCTGGTATTTCGGCAATTGAGATGGCTAATTTATTAAGAACTATAAACTAAGTGTAAATATAATAGAAGAAACTAGTTAAGGAGAGGGGGATTTTACCTCTCTTTTTTTTATTTTTTATCAAGAGAAAGTATTTTTTTATGTGAAAAAGCAATCTGAATATTTGTTTAATCTTCTAAATTTGTGGTAGTGTAAAATTTAGTAAAAGTTAATTTGGAGGTAGAAATTAAATGTTATTTTTACTAATTTTAGTATTGCTTGTTATCATAATAACAATGTTTTTAAATACATATCCTCATTTTGGGAAGAAATATTCAAAGGATAAAATGGAGTCATTTTATGCTTTGGATCATTATAAAAATGGTAAGTTTATAAACCAAGTCCCTACGGGTATGAGTATGGATTTCAAAACAAATATTTCTATGTTTAGAGACTTTGTTAAGAAAAATCCGAATCGTACGCCTAAAGATGGGATCCCAATGGAGAAAATCGATGTTTCATTATTGCATTCTAATTATAACGACACAAAAATTACTTGGTTTGGACATTCAGCTTTATTAATTCAAATCGATGGAAAAAATATTTTAATTGATCCAATGTTTGGGAACGCACCAACCCCGTTTCCGCAATTTGGTGGTAAAAGATATAGTGGCGGTTTACCAATTGAGATCAATGAATTACCAAAAATAGATGCGGTCATATTATCGCATGATCATTATGACCATTTAGATTACGGTACTATAAAAAAAATCAAACAAAAAGTTAATCGATTTATTGTTCCTCTTGGTGTAGAGAGTCACTTGGTGAGTTGGGGAGTACCGAAAGAGAGTATTTCTGAACATAACTGGTGGGATGAATTTAAATTTGATCAATTAACATTAGCTTGTACACCAGCAAGGCATTTTTCAGGGAGAAACTTAACTGATCGTAACAGTACATTATGGTGTTCATGGGTCATCATTGGTGAGAAAACGAAAATTTACTTTAGTGGAGATAGCGGTTATGCACCTCATTTTAAGGAAATAGGGGAAAAATATGGACCGTTTGATCTTGCGTTTATGGAATGTGGTCAATATGATAAACGATGGTCTGCAATCCATATGCTGCCAGAAGAAACAGTTCAGGCTTTTATTGATGTAAAAGGTGAAGTTCTTGTTCCAATTCATTTTGGTGCTTTTACATTAGCATTCCATGACTGGAATGACCCAATTGAACGAGCTGTGAAGGCTGCTAAAGAAAATGGGGTAAAGTATGCCACACCTAAAATTGGAGAAACAATTAATATAAGTACTGGTGAATATCCTAATTCAATTTGGTGGAAGTAGTTTATTTATATGAAAAAAGCAGGACTGTACACTTTATTATTGAATAAATAAAAAATCAATTTTTTAGGGAAGTGATGTTAATGGAAGCATTAAAAGAAAGTGCAAAAATAGTACAAGATTTAATTTTTGAGTTAGGTTATACAAATAAAGTGATTGAACTACCAAATAGTGCAAGAACTGCTAAGGAAGCAGCTGATGCATTAAATTGTGAAGTGGCTCAAATTGCAAAGTCTATTATATTTAAATTAGAAAGCTCAAATAGTCCTGTTCTAATCGTAGCAAGTGGAATAAACCGTGTAAATGAGAAACAAATCGAGAAAATACTAAATGATAAACTAGGCAAAGCAGATGCTGATTTCGTACGTGAACAAACAGGATTTGTAATTGGAGGGGTATCACCAATCGGTCATAAAAACCAAGTAATGACATTTATTGATGAGGATCTATTACAGTATAAAGAAGTATGGGCTGCTGCGGGTCATCCAAAAGCAATTTTTCAGTTAACACCAAATGAATTAATTGAAATGACAAAAGGTAAAGTAGTAAAAATTAAATAATAGAACATAAACCGTTTAGGCGCATTCAAGTGTAATAAATCAGTTTTTGATTTACTATACTTAAATGTGCCTATTTGTATTGGGAATTTTTACCTTGAAATCCATTTGAAATGGGTCAGATTAAATTAGAGGGAAAGTGAGATGAATAAGTAAATGTTCAAATTTATTTGTACGACTTGTGGCGTTGAGTATAACAAGTCGATTGATCCTCCTGAGTACTGCATAATTTGTTCTGATGAAAGACAATACATTAATCCAAGTGGTCAAAGTTGGACAACATTACAATCAATGAAAGAACAGAACTATCAAAATAATATTCGCTTTGAAGAAGAAAATTTATATAGTATTGTAACGAGCCCTAAGTTTGGGATTGGTCAAACTGCATATCTCATTAAGAATAAAGGGTTTAATGTTTTATGGGATTGTGTCACTTATCTAGATGAGAAGACGATTGAAGAAATTAGGAGGTTAGGAGGAATCAATGCGATTGCTCTATCACATCCACACTATTACTCTAGTCAAATTGAATGGGCTGAAAGATTTGATGTACCTGTATACATACATGAAGATGATCAAGAGTGGGTCACGAGTAAAAGTGATAAAATTATTTTTTGGTCTGGCGAATCGTTAGAGCTTAACAAAGGAATTCAAATTCATCGATTAGGCGGGCACTTTAAAGGTGGAGCAGTATTAGAATGGAAAGCTGGAAATGAGCAAAAAGGAATACTGTTAACAGGAGATATTATTCAAGTAGTTGCAGATCAAAAATGGGTAAGTTTTATGTACAGTTATCCTAATTTAATTCCATTACCAGCAAAAAAAGTAAAAGAGATATCGTTAGCAGTAGAGAAGTTAACATTTGATAGAATATATAATGCATTTCATGGGATTGTAAAAGAAAATGCAAAGCTCGTTGTCTATAATTCAGCTAATAGATATATTGAAGCGTTGAACGGGAAATTATTTGATACTTAACATAATAAAAAAAGGACCAAATTTTGTTTGGTCCTTTTGCTAATTTAATTAAATATTTAACGTTTGATTTACTTTTTCTTTTTTTGGCCTAAATGCAGATAATGATAAAAGAACAACGGAGATTACACCAATCCAAATAATAATACTCATTGGATGACTCATCGATAATCCTTTATCAAAATAGAAAATTTCTCTTAATCCGTCAGCACCAAATCGCATTGGGACCCATGAGTAAATCCAGTCTTTTGAAAAAGTTGGTAAAAGCTCTTTTGGCATTCCGATTAAAGAACCCGAGAAGAAAAAGATTAGGGCAAAGATTCCTACGCCACCAAAGCCGATCCAAGACATGACAGCAGAAATTAGGATATGGAAACAGAAATAAGCAATCGTTAAATATAGTGCAACGTCCAAGAAGTTTGGAAGTGTGAAGCCAATCCACTTTGCCATTAAAGTTATACTGAAACCGATTAGGAAGGATAGGACTACTCCTAATAGTAATTGTTCAAAAATAACTTTTAATTTACTGATTGAATTTGTTGTTTCTGTTTTCTTTTTCGCTAAAAAGACAATAACGGCACCAATTAAACTAGACATCCAAAGTGGTGTGATTAAACTTACTGGTGCATTTCCATTTGCTGTATGTGTTCCAATAGCATTTACATTTTCAACCTTCGTTATGATTGGATTTGCTAATACTTCAGCTTGATTTACTGAAACTTGGCTCACGCTTTTTTTTAATTCATTAAAAATTTCAGTATGAATATTTAAGTTAAGATTTTCTACTAAATGAGTCAACATTTGACTAGCCATCGTTGATCCATTTGCATTTTTACCTTGATTAACTAAAATTTTAATTGTAATAGGTGAAGGATTCGCTGTTTTTAATGATGCCTGATTTTTACTTAAATCATTTGGAAGAATAAGGGCAGCATAGTATTTTTGGTCATTTAGACCTTTACGTACTTTTTCTTCACTTGATACTTGAATCCACTTAATCGCTGGTTTTTCACCATTTTTCGTTTTAGATAGTGCATTTATTTTTGCAACCATCATATCTCCTATATTAACATTACCTTTTGATGGTACTTGAATTCCTTGATCTTCGTTTACGATCGCGATTGGAAGATTTTTAGGTGTAGGATTAACGGATGATGCTAATGTTAGACTGAATATAATCGCAACAACTAGTACTAGTATAGGAGCTAATATAGCTTGTTTTTGTTTAAATAAGTTCATTTCAATAACCTCCTAATTCTTTTAATAAAATAACTGAACAACGTGTTGACTATTGTTATGTGAAGATATTACAATGAGTTTTAATAAATCACAATAAGCAAATCATACAAATGTGTTCATTGCTAAACACATTTATCAAATTTGTTTAGTAAGAACTTATATTCCAGAAGGATGAGCTAAAATGAGTCAATCATTGAGAGAAATAAAAGTTGAAAAAACTAAGAAATTAATAAAAGAGACGTTGTTGGATTTAATAGAAGAAAAAGGATTCGAAGCTATTTCAGTTAGAGATATTACTTTAAAAGCAGGATTAAATCGCGGTACATTTTATCTACATTACAGAGATAAATATGATTTAATGGAAAAAAGTCAAAATGAAATATTGGAAGGATTACAGGATCGACTTATATTTATAAGGCCTAAAGAAATGAATGAGTTTTATTCAAATGATATGGTCTATCCACCTATTCTTAATGTATATCACTACTTAAAAGAAAATCAAAGATTTATAAAAATTTTAATCAGTACAAAAGGTGACCCAGCTTTTCCGAAGAAAATGAAGGAACATATTAAAGAGACAATTTATGAAAAACTAGTGGATTTATTAGAAGAAGAATACATGATTGAAATTCCACATGAATACACAACTGCGTTTATTTCATCGGCATTCTTTGGACTTATGGAGCAATGGCTAGAAAAAGAAGAGCCAATTACCCCTGAAGAAATGGCAATCATGCATATGAAGCTTTTGAAGTTTATGAAGAAATTTGTTAGTCAAATCGCTAAATAATATATGTCAGAAAAAAGATGTCTCAAGACTTTTATTTGAGACATCTTTTTTCCTAATAATATTAAGATCTTGTTTCTGATATTGCAGTTCTTACCTTTTCAAATGATGTTTTAGCTTTGTGAGAGTTTAAAATCATTAAGTTTACGTATAATGCATCAATAATACTTAATTGCGCAATTCTTGAAGCAAGTGCTTCTGGTCGATATTCTGTTTCTTCAGAAGATGTGTAAAGTGAGACATCAACATTTTGACTTAAAGGTGATTTGGGAAAACCTGTAATTCCAATTGTTTTGGTACCGTTTTCATTTAGTACTTGCAAAATACGAAGGATGTCTTTATTTGAGCCTGAGTGTGAGATAACGATTGCCACATCTTCCTTTGTCAATTGAGAAGCTGACATCAATTGAAAGTGAGAATCTGTATACGAGTTCGCTTTTATTCCTGTACGAATAAATTTATGGAAGGCATCCATTGCAATAACAGACGAGCCACCTACACCGTATAATTCAACTTTATTAGCTTTTAATATAAGATTTACTGCTTTTTTAATTGATGCACCATCTAAAATTTGTGCAGTATTTTCAAGTGTTCGAATATTAGATTGAAATATTTTATTTGCTATTGTTATTTCATCGTCTTTTTCGTTAATTTCCTCGTGGATTTGCTGAATCGGCGTCATAATTTCAGTTGCTAATGCAATTTTAAGCGCTTGGTATCCTTTAAATCCAATCCTTTTACAAAATCTAAAAACAGTTGCATCAGCAACGTTTAAGTCTTCAGCTACTTCTGTAATCGTACTGTGAATAATATGCTTTGGGTTTTGTAATATATAATCAGCGATTTTTTTTTCTTTATCACTTAATCGCGCATAATAAGAACGAATTTTACCTAAGCTGTTCGTTTGTTCCATATTCTTTACACCTTTCCTTAGGGAATTGATTTTTAGAATAATTAAATTTTTAATATAATATAAATTGAAAATGTTTGCATTTTAAAGATTTAGAAAAACATTATTATTTGCTTAATAATTATTATATAGGAAAAAAGAGTTTTTTTTAATAATAATATGAAAACCCTTTCATGTGAAAATTATTTCGCACATTATAATTTTTGTCAAAAAAATTTTTTTCACACCTATTTAGTATAGCAAATTTTCAAAATAAGTGGGTTAAGTGATAAAAAAGAAAGGGAATTTTATTTGCTTTATATGAAGAAAGATGAAGATAAACATAGTTAACTGAATAGGTCTTTAGGAATAAATAAAAATTAATACATTAGTCTTTAAGATAGGATTTCATTTTCAAATTCTATCTTTTTTTTAGTTATATTGTATTGAATTTGAAAGAAAATTTCCTAGTATTAGGTAAAAATCATTAATTGTTTTTTCCTTAAAAGGATATTAAAATTTAGTAAAGAATATTTAGATAAATATGTTTATAGAGATAGAGGAGGGTGCATATGATTGAGGGGGAAATCATAAAGTTTTATCGTGAAAAAATGGGGTTAACTCAAGCTATGCTTGGAGAAGGTATATGTACAACTACTCATGTAAGTAAAATTGAAAGAGGTAAGACGGCTTATTCACCTGATATTATTGCTTTATTTTCAGATCGTTTAGGAATCAATATTAATCAAGAAGTCCAATCTTTTTATAATTTAGAGAAAAAATTACATCTATGGCATGATGCATTAATCATGAAAAAAGAAGCTCAAATAGAAGAATATAAAGCAGAACTTGAACAAATGCCCTTTATTGACTATTCACAATATGCAGCCCACTATAATTTACTAAGAGCAAGATATTATTTTCATAATCAAAATTTAGATATGGTTAAACAAATACTTACATATGTAAAAAAAGAATTTAGTAATTTATCTCCTTTCGAGAAAAATTTATTCTATCATCTTCAAGGTATGTACTATATATCGAACTATACTAGCCTAAGTAGTGAAGACCATCAAAAGGCAATTAAAGTATTAAAGATGATTAATATTGATGAGTATCGAAATGAAGAATATTATCACCATCTAGCAATTGCCTATCATTTTGGAAGTTCAAAAATCTTAGCGTATAAATATGCCGAAATGGCACTTAAGTTTTTTCAGAAGACGAACAACTACTTATTTGCAATTAGTTCCGAAACCCTTATGCTATTGCAGTATGGTAGTGAATTAGAAATGAATTTTAGTGAAGTTGTAGAACGCTATAAAGATTTGATTCACAACTGTGAAGTATTAGGAGATCGCGAACGCAAGGCCATTTTATTGAATAATCTCGGAGTGAAATACTTTAAGCGAGAAGAGTATGAAACGGCATTGTATTATTTTGAGGAAAGTATTAATGAAACTGAAAATAAAAAATCAATCAATTATTTAAGACGTTTGTGCAATTATTTAGAGACATGTACGGAAGGCACACTATTAGAAAAAGAGATACTTCTTAGTGTGATGAAAAGAGCATTAGCATTAGCAAAAATGTTAAAAAGCCCAGTACATATTACATTAATTAAACTATTTAAGCTTAAGGCTGAGGGAGCCCGTGAAAAATTTTATCAATATCTATCGGATGAGGCACTCCCATTCTTTTATTCTACTAATAATAAATTTTATATAGAACAGTTCGGTAAGAAATTATATAAATACTATATAGAGATCAAAGAGTATCAAAAAGCTGCCGAATTATATGAATCTATTGAACATACATTTGTTAGCATGTAAAAAAAGAAAATACATAGACTACGTGGGTAACGTGTCTATGTATTTTTTTTTGTCTTTTTTAGGGTAGAAGTAGTGCATTTATTATTTTAGTGAATTTAAAATACCTAAAATTGGTTTAATCTGAAGGTGAAACATGTTGGAATTTGTCGAATTTTAAAGGGGTATTGAGTAAACGTTGATAGATCAGGGTTTGTTATAACCCAATTGCTTAAAAAAAGAAAATTCTCAATAATATAATTAATAGATATAAACGACAAATGTCATTCTATTTTGTTGATTACTTGAAGAAGTTGTCAAAAAAACATATATCTAGTAATTAACGTAAAAGGCAAACTAAGATGAAAAATGAACTGGAGGAAGAAAAATGGGGGAAAAGAGAGAAAAAAGTAAAGTTCTAAAAAGTTTTACTGTTTTAGCTTTAACATCTAGTTTTATTTTAGGTTCTCTTGGACAAGTGTCAAATGTATCAAGTGCAGCAAGTCCAAGTAAGGCAGAAGATATTTTGGCAAGTTTAAGTTCAGAGCAAAGAGCAGCTCTTAAGCAACTTTCTACTAGTGAAGATTCTGGGCTGCAAGTTTCCTCAGATATTAATTTGGATTCTACTGAACAAACGAATGTCATTGTAGAGTTTGCTAATAAACCAGTTAAAGTCGCTCAAATTGAAGCGAGTGTTGAAGGGAAAACTTTAACGAAAACAGATGCTGAAAAGCTAATTGATCAAGATCATGATACTTTTACGAAAGATGTCAGCCAAGTTATAACAAGTGGTAAAAGTAAAAAAGTAGATTATAAAATCAATCATTCATATAAACACGCATTTAATGGTGTTTCCATGACCTTACCAGCAAACCAAATTAAGAATCTACTAAAATCTAAAGCTGTAAAAAAGGTGTGGAGTAACCAAACATTTACAATTGATCCGCCAAAAGAAAATGATCAATTGAAAGCTGATGAAGCAAATGTTGCAAACTATACTCCATATGATGCCTTAGATCGCTTACATGCTGAAGGGTTTACGGGTAAAGGAATTAAAGTAGGAATTCTAGATACAGGAATGGATTATCATCATCCAGACTTGAAGGATGCTTATAAGGGTGGATATGATTTCGTTGATAACGATAATGATCCAATGGAAACAACCTATGCTGATTGGAAAAAATCAGGAAAACCTGAAATTAGTGGCTCATCAACTTATTACACTGAGCATGGTACACATGTAGCCGGAATTATAGGTGGACGTGGTGTAGCGAATAGTGAATATAAAACAATTGGTGCGGCACCAGATGCTGACCTTTATTCGTACCGAGTTCTTGGACCTTATGGATCTGGGACTGAGGAAGACATTATTGCAGGTATCGATCGAGCTGTTCAAGACGGTATGGATGTTATAAATATGTCATTAGGTGCAACCTTAAATGATCCGCTTTATGCAACATCGATTGCAGTAAACAATGCTGTATTAAGTGGTGTGACTACAGTTGTTGCAGCAGGAAATAGCGGCGATCAAATGTATACACTTGGTTCACCTGGAGCTGCAGCTTTAGCATTAACAGTTGGTGCATCATCAATCGCATTAGATGTATACCAATATGCAGGTGTTAACAACGGAAAGAATTATTCTGTAAGACAATTAGCTAGAAATTATTCAGATGACTTAACATCATTAAAAGGAAAAACATATCAGTTAGTAGATGTTGGTTTAGGTAATCCTGTAGATTTCAATGGTAAAGATGTAAATGGGAAAATTGCTTTCATTAAACGTGGAACGATTGCATTAATCGATAAAATTAAAAATGCAAAAGCAAAAGGTGCAGTTGGCGTTTTAATGTACAACGATGAAACAAATCAAGCTGAAGGTGCAATCCAATCTTTCCTTGGCGAATCAGTTGATGCAATTCCAGCATTCTCTGTTTCTAATCAAGAGGGGATAGAAATTGCAGCTGCAATCAAAGCTGGTAAATCAGAATTCACTTTTGGTGATTTTAAAAAGGTACAAACAGCATCAGATGAATTAGCAGGATTTAGTTCAAGAGGTCCATCGCGAGTAAACTATGATATTAAACCGGAAGTAACAGCTCCTGGTGTGGCGATCCTTTCAACTGTACCATTCTATGTAAATAATAAAACTGGTGATGGTTCAAAACCTGAAGATTACAAATATGCATATGAGCGCTTATCAGGTACGTCGATGGCGACACCTTATATAGCGGGTGTATCAGCATTATTACTTCAATCAAATAAAGACTTACAACCAGAAGATATCAAATCGATTCTAATGAATACAGCTGACCCGTTATCAAAAGCTTATAGTGTATTTGAAGCTGGTAGTGGACGTGTTGACGCATATGAAGCAATTCATTCGAATGTAGAATTAGAAGTAGTAGATCAAACGCCAACATATATTAATGGCAAACAAAAATCAATTAAAGAATTAACTGGTGGCATTAGCTTCGGATCTTATGGTTTCGATGATAAAGATGTTGCAGATTCTCGCAATATTACATTAAAAAATCGTAGCGAAAAAGCTAAAACATTTAATGTTAATGTGAAATTCCAAACTGGATTAAGAGGATCAAAAGATGCAGCTGAGAACAATGTAACTTTAACTGGTCCTACTTCTGTAAAATTAAATGGAATTAGCCAAAAGAATGTTAAGTTTAACTTAAATATTCCAAAAACAGCAGAAAAAGGAACATATGAAGGTTTTATTACATTTACAAATACACAAGACCCAACTGAAATTTATCAAATTCCATTTGGCGGTCGTGTAGTCGATGAAGGAATCGATTATTTTAAAATCGACAATCCAATGTATGGTAATGACACGAGCTGGCCAGCAAATGCATTTCCATTTTTATCATTCGATCTTTCATTAAAGTCACACATGAAAACATTAGATGTATTACTACAAGATGCTACAACAGGTGAAGATCTTGGTTTAGTCGGTTCTTTTACACCAATCGCATTGAATGAGAATCAAGATTACTTTATTGGAAGAGGATTTAGTTCAATTTACTATCCATTTACAGGTGATGCAAAAAAACCGATTAGTTATGATCCAGTAGTAGCAAAAGCAGGAAACTATAAATTAAAATTAGTTGGTACAAACGAAAAAGGTAAGACATTCGTAAAAACTGCTGATTTCGTTTATGATGTTGCAGCACCTACTATGACTTCTAGCTTTGACTCATTCGATCAAAAAGTTATTGAATACAAAGATAGTCAGTTTGATTCAAAAGGCGAATTCTTATACGACTTTAACATTAATTTAAATGATTCTGAAACTGCTGAAGCAAGTCGTCTAGGTCTACCAGTAGATCAGTCATCTAATGCAGTTGTGTCATTTTACGATAGTCCGTTCCCAGCTAATCCTATTAAAACAGATAAGAACGGGAACTATACAGACCAGATTTTAGTTAAGAAACGTTCTACACCATTACAAGTTTCATTCTATGGTATGGATGCAGCAAGAAACTTTACTGGAAATGCTACAAATATGTTAAGACTAGTATTCGTGGATCAAAATTTCCCATACTACTACTTAAAAGCAAATAAACAAACAGTTACAACAGGTGATACTGTAAATTATAGTGTTCGTTCAAATAATATTAAAAACTTAAAAACTACTAAGGTTAATTTCAAAGTTGATCCGAATCTAGCAACAATTCAAAATGTCGTTGTAAATGATGCAGTAAAACAATATGGTGATGCACAAGTTTCAGTAACTTCAGTACCTTCTGGATTAAGTCAGCTTTATACATTTACATTTACTTATAATGGATCAAAAGCTTTACCAGAAGACTTACAATTATTTAATTTTGATATGAAAACAGCGGAGAAGTGGACAAGAAGTGTACCTCATGATTGGTATACAATGACTGCATCAACAATTGATCAATCAAATGTTGAGACAAAAGATGTGTATGCGTACATGGAATCTTATAAAGTTAAGAACACTTACTCTAAAATTGATGGAGCATTACGCTTAGAGGGAACAACTGATCCGGTAACAGGTGGCCAAAATTATGCGCTTGATCAAAGTGTAATTGGTGCAAAAGTTACAGTTACATCTTATGATGGAAAAACAACTGTTCAACCTTCAATCAACAAAAGCGGACAATACAGCGCTGAAGGGTTGAAAGCAGAGCCAAAACTTTATACTTATAAAGTTGATGTACCTGGACATTTTACAATGAACAGACAAGTACTTTTATCAGATGAAGTACGTGGAGAAACTCTAGGAAAGAGATATAATGTAGGCTTATTAACAGCTGCAGCTGGTGATGTTAATAAAGATGACGTAATCGATGTTTTAGATGCATTAGCTGTACAAACATATTGGGGTACAAATAAAGCTACAGCAGACTTTAATTTTGATAAAGTAGTAGATAAAAAGGATATGGACTTTGTTGTTCGAAACTTTGGATTACAAAATCCTACTGTTGATAATGCACCAAAACCAAAAACTACTTATAAAGGTGCAACTTTAGATAGTATTTTAAAAGAGTTAGGTTTAGATCAATAATAATGTAGAAGAGGGAAGCCAACTAGATTGGCTTCCTTTTTTTATGTTATAGGAATATACGTGGAATGATGAAGTAGTGAAGTGCAATTAAAACAGTGAAAACTTCAATTAAAAAAGCGAAATCTGCAAATAAAAATTTTAATTTAATTGAGTGAAAAAACATGGATAAGGAAAATGATAAATTGAAAATGACCAAAAGCAGAAGTAAAATCCAATGAAACAATCGAAAAGCACAAATTGAGAAGTCAAAAAGCATTCTCTCGGACTGCCCCCAAATATCCGGAGGTTTATCTAAAACAATTAAAGTTTAATCAAATAAAGTAAGCGTTTTCAAAAAACTGACTATTTCTTTTAAAATGATAGAAAAATTGGGTTATTTTGATTGTTTTTCACGGGAGAATTTAAAGGAATCCTGTCGAATGTAGGGAGGAAGAATTGAAAACTTTGGTAAATTAGGGGAGGGATAACCCAATTGACCGAAAATTGAAATAAATTGATAATAAATGTAGAAAGTAAATTTGATGTATAGAGGTATATATGAAGATAAAAAGTAGCTTACTATTTTATAAATTATAGATCTTCATTGAATTTTACTTTAGATAAGAAAAAGCCAGGAGGAAGAAGAATGGGGAAAAGAGTAAAGAAAAGTAAGTTTGTATCAGGCTTTACCGTATTAGCTCTATCATCTAGTGTTGTTGTTGCACCGATTGCACATGTAACAAATGTTTCAAAGGCAGCAGGGAAAACGAAGACAGAAACAATACTTGCAAATTTAACTTCCCAGCAACGAGCTGCTTTAAAACAAATTTCAACAAATGAATCGACAGGGCTTCAAATCTCATCAGACATAGATCAAACGACTACAAAACAAACTTCAGTTATTGTAGAGTTTGCAAATAAACCCGCGAAGGTAGCACACATTGAGGCGCAAGTAGAAGGTAAATCATTAACTGAGACACAAGCAGGGAAATTAGTTGATCAAGATCATGCTACATTTACTACAGAAGTGGGACAAGTTCTTAAAGATGAAAATAATAAAAAGGTAGATTTTAAAATTAAACATTCATATAAAAATGCCTTTAACGGCGTTTCAATGAGTCTACCAGCAAATCAAATTAAAAATCTATTAAAATCAAAAGCAGTTAAAACTGTTTGGAGTAACGAGAAGTTCTCTATTGACCCTCCAAAGGAATCAGATAAGAATAGCGAGTTAAAAGCAGACGAATCTAAAGTAGCAAACTATTCGCCTTATGATGGCTTGGATAAGCTACATGCCGAGGGTTATACAGGAAAGGGCATTAAAGTTGGTATTCTTGATACAGGTATCGATTACAACCACCCAGATTTAAAAGACGCTTTCAAAGGTGGATATGATTTTGTAGATAATGATAATGATCCAATGGAGACTACCTATGCTGATTGGGTAAAAGCTGGTAAACCAGGTTCTGCAAATGGAGCTAATTATTATACTGAGCATGGTACCCATGTAGCAGGTATCATTGGTGGACGTGGTGCGTCAGATAGTGAATACAAACAGGTTGGTGCAGCACCAGAATCTGATATCTATTCATATCGTGTACTTGGACCAGGTGGGGTTGGAACAAGTGAAGCTATTATAGCTGGTCTTGATAAAGCAGTAAAAGATGGCATGGATGTTATAAATATGTCATTAGGTGCATCGTTAAATGATCCACTTTATGCAACTTCTATCGCGGTTAACAATGCTGTATTAAGTGGCGTAACGACTGTCGTAGCTGCAGGAAATGATGGAGACCAAATGGACACGTTGGGTTCACCGGGAGCGGCTGCATTAGCATTAACTGTCGGAGCTTCATCCGTTGCAATTGATCTTTATCAATTTAATGGAACACAGGATGGAAACAAATACAACTTTAGACAATTAGCTCAAAACTATTCTGATAATTTAACGACATTAAAAGGAAAAACCTATCAACTCGTTGACGTAGGTTTAGCAAATCCATCTGATTTTACAGGAAAAGACTTAAAAGGCAAGATTGCTTACATTCAACGTGGAACAATTGCATTGATTGATAAAATAAAAAATGCAAAAGCAGCTGGCGCAGTTGGTGTATTAATGGCTAATAATATTGATAACCAAAGTGAAGGAGCAATCCAAGCATTCTTAGGTGAGTCGGTAGATGCAATACCTTCATTCTCCGTATCATATGAAGAGGGATTAAAAATCACAGCAGCGGTTAAAGCAGGTAGAAATGAAGTTTCTTTTGGTGATTATACTAAGCTACAAACAGCTTCAGATGAATTAGCGACTTTTAGTTCAAGAGGACCATCACGTGTAAACTATGATATCAAGCCAGAAGTGACTGCTCCGGGTGTTTCGATTCTTTCAAGTGTACCATTTTATGTAAATAATAAAACAGGTGATGGATCAAAGCCTGAAGATTATAAGTATGCATATGAGCGTATGTCTGGAACATCAATGGCAACACCATATGTAGCAGGTGTATCTGCACTATTACTTCAATCAAATAAAGACTTACAACCAGAAGATATCAAATCAATCCTAATGAATACTGCTGATCCATTATCAAAAGCTTATAGTGTATTTGAAGTAGGTAGTGGACGTGTAGATGCATATGAAGCAATTCATTCAAATGTAGAATTAGAAGTGGTTGATAAAACACCAACGATCGTAAACGGCAAAGAAAAATTAATTAATGAGTTAACCGGTGGGATGAGCTTTGGTTCATATGGATTTGATAATAATGATATTGAAGATTCTCGCAGTGTTACTTTAAAAAATCGTAGTGAAAAAGCAAAAACATTTAGTGTTGACGTGAAATATCAAACTGGATTAAGAGGATCTAAGGATGCAGCTTCAAATAATGTTACACTTTCAGGACCTACATCAGTTAAGTTAAATGGAATTAGTTCGAAATCAATTAAGTTTAATTTAAACATTCCAAAAACTGCTGAAAAAGGAACATATGAAGGTTATGTTACTTTCACGAATACAGTGGATCCATCTGAACAATATCAAATTCCGTTTGGTGTTCGTGTAGTTGAAGAGGGGATCCAATCATTTAATTTATTCAACCCACTTTATTCAAATAAAATTACGAATCCAACTTATGCGTACCCATTTATTGATGGAAGTGTTTCTCTAAAAACACATATGAAATCATTAGATGTTATCGTTCAAGATCCAACAACTGGTCAAGATTTAGGGATTATTGGTTCATTTAATACTTCAGTAATGAAAGAAGATGTAGTGTACAATATTGGTCGACTTGTAGGAGGATATTACTTCCCATTCACTGGAGATGCGAAAAACCCGATTAGCAGTAAATATGAATTAATTAAACCAGGTCACTACAAATTAAGACTAGTTGGTGTGAGTGAAAGTGGAAAAACCTTTGCTGAAGCTAGAGACTTTATGCTGGAATATGCTGTTCCTAATATGACTTCAAGCTTTGACAAGTTAGATCAAAAGGTTTTTGAGTATAATGATAGTCAACTAGATAAAAATGGACAAATGTTATACGACTTCAACATTAACGTAAATGATCCAGAAATTGACGAAGCGAAAAAATACGGCATTAAAGCTGATCAATCAGATAACACAATTGTTTATACTTATAACTCTTTCTTCCCATCATTACCTATTAACGTAGATAAAAATGGGGATTATACTGATCAAATTTTAGTTGATAGTAAATATTCAGTATTACCTTTAACATTCTATGGAATGGATGCAGCGCTAAATCCAACTGCTCAAATTAGAATTGCTTTTGTAAAAAATACAACACCATATTATTACTTAAAAGCGAATAAGCAAAACATTGTACCTGGTGATACTGTAAACTACTCAGTTAAAGCAAATAATATTAGTAACTTAAAAACAACTAAACTAACACTTCAATTGAATAATAAACAAGGAATCATTGACAATATTCTAGTAAATGATGAAGTTAAAAAATATGGCGATGCACAAGTTACAGTAAAAACATCACCAACTACTTGGGACTATATTACACAATATGACTTTACTTTTACTTACTCAGGTTCAGCTAAGTTACCAGAGGATACTCAATTATTTAATTTCGATATAAAAACAATCGATAAATCATTTACAACAGGTTCAGCGATTAACTTCTCAGGTAACGGTACATCTACAATCGATACATCAAATGTTGAAATGAAAAACGTATACACTTATATTGAGGGTTACAATGTAAAACCTACAGTTTCAAAACTAACAGGTACACTCCAAGTTGAAGGAGCAAAAAACCCTCTAACAGGTGAAACAAACTATGCGATTGATCAAAGTAAATTAGGTGCAAAAATTACATTAACATCGTATGATGGAAAAACTGTTTTACAAACACCAATCACATCAAAACAAGGTGACTATGCATTTGATGGTGTGAAAGTAGACAATAAACCTTATACATTATCTGTAAATGTACCAGGTCACTTTACAATGAATCAAACAATGAATACTCTATTTGATAATATCCGCGGGGATTTAATCGGTAAACAATTACGCTACTTATTAGATGTTGCACCTGCTGGTGATGCAAATAAAGACGATGTAATCGACGTACTAGATGCATTAGCTGTACAAACTTACTGGGGTACAAACAAAGCATCTGCTGACTTCAATTTTGATAAAGTGGTTGATGCAAAAGATATGGATTATGTAGTGAAGAATTTTGGATTACAAAATTCAACAGTTCCAAATCCTCCTAACGCTAAAAAATCATATAAAGGTGCTACATTAGATAGTATTTTTACAGAGTTAGGATTAAACAAGTAATAAGATTTTATAAGATTATTAAGCAGCCTTCTCCCGATTATTTTTTGGGAGAAGGCTTTTTTACTTATCTTTAAGACAATTATTTTTTTATAAATAAATTGGGAAATATATACATAATGGATATATCGTTGGGTTAATTTAAAGGAATAAGGAGTTATAGCAGAGTGTTGAAATATAAAATGGTCAATAGGGAAAACGGACATTAAATGAACATTTATTTAATGATGAAATTATCATTTTTTGGATGATCTATTAAATGGTTTTAAATGTTAATATGTTGAGCAATTTAATGAATCCAATAACACTAATAATGATTTTTTCAGAAGTTAAAAATATTATGAGCTAATTTTTAGAAAAACAAATTCAATTGATTAGTTAATTAATGTTCGATATTAATTGACCTACAAGCTGATTAGTATACAACAATTAGGTTACTCTAGGTAAAGGCTATTTGATTAGGATTTATTGCAGACTTTTTTTGATGAATAAGTTGATTGGAACGAAAGGGATGCTCGACTCCTATGNNGTGGAAATCAACATCACTCTAAGCCTTTTACGTAAATTTGGTAATTTAATTGACAAGGTTGTTTTTTCAACAACGTGAGTTATAGGGAGTTTTTTTATGAATAAAAAGTTAATTTATTCAGTTCATATATATGTATTACTCATCATGTCGACAGGTTTTATGCTGCATGTATTTATCATTCCAAGTTTATTGACATCTTCATATCGAGATTCATGGGTGACAACAGTCGCAAGTGTAATCCCTTTTTTGATTTGGGCTGCTTTAGTATTCTATTTATATAAAAAGTTTAAAAATGAAGACGTTTTATCTGTCATGTTTAAAGTATTCTATAAACCAATATCTTACTTATTTTCTACCATTTTCGCCATTTACTTTTTAATATCTGCTTATATAACTATTCGCCTTACTCTTATTTGGGCTAATACAAATTATACTCAAGATATTCCTTTGTTTGTTGTCGCTTTTTTAATTTCCGTTATTTGTTTTTACGCCGCATATAGTGGAATACGTACGATTTGTACAATCGCATTTTTAGTATTACCAATCGTCAGCTTGTTTGGCTTCACTGTAGGAATGGGGAATGTAAAGAATAAAAATTATGCTTTATTATTTCCTATATTTGAACATGGGTATCATGACTTTTTTCATGGATTTATCTATTCATGCTCAGGTTTTTTTGAAATCATTTTTATTTTATTTTTAAACTCTTATTTGAAAGACAAAGTAAAAGCAAAATGGTTAGTCTTAGTTAGCCTTATGTTATTAATGCTAATTTTAGGTCCGCTTACAGGAGCTATAATGGAATTTGGATCGAATGAAGCAGAAAAAATGAGAAATCCAGTTTATGAACAATGGAAGCTACTAACTCTAGGCGTTAATATTACTAGATTAGATTTTTTATCGATTTTTCAGTGGCTGTCTGGAGCTTTTATTCGGATTAGTTTAAATCTATTTCTTGCAAACCATATTATTAATTATAGTGGGCGAAAAAAATGGAGTTTACCAGTCCTTTCACTCAGTTTACTAGTAGCGGCAATGATTCCTTGGAATGCAACTTCTTTTAATGATTTTTTACAAAACTATTTTTTCTTAATTAATTTATGTTTTTTACTTTGTATGATGTTTATTTTATTAATTATGTCAAAATTAAAAGGTGATTCAGCATGAAAAGAGAATCAACTAGAACAGATCAGCCTGATTTATTAATGTTTCTTGAATCTTTTAATCACTCATCAGATATAGCTTTTAGAACAAAAAGATTCAAAGATGGCGAAAAACTGCATGTTGTAATCATAATGTTTTGTCCAAACTTGATTGATATTCAATTTAGTAACAAAATTATTACCGACATTTTTAATGTGATACATAAGGAAAATCAATTCAACTTTGAGTTATTAAGTAATATTGTAGAAGCTAAAAAGTTAAGATCAGAAACCAAAATAAAGTCGGAAGTAGAAGAAAACCTTTTTTCAGGCAATCTAGTCATTTTTAATTCCTACTTAAATGAGATTTTCTTTATTCCTGTAGCGGATCCACCTAAAAGAGCTCCAGAAGAATCAAATTTGGAAAATTCAATTCGTGGACCAAGAGACGGGTTTGTTGAAAATGTTTATGATAATATGGCTTTAATTCGCCAGAGACTTAAAACATCGACATTAAAGAGTATTGAGTTTGATATCGGTGTACGAAGTAGGACGAAGGTATTGCTAGTTTATATTGAAGATATTATTAATCCAACCATACTATCAGAAATAAAAAATCGGCTAAGTTCGATTGAAAAAGACGTGGTTGTTAGTAGTTATGAAATAGAGGAGGCGTTATATGATCAGCCATTCTCCATTTTCCCACTTCTTGATAATATTGGTAGACCTGATTTTGTCGTTCAATCATTAAATCAGGGGAGGTTTGCAGTGCTCGTCGATGGGAATCCGACATGTTTAATCGGTCCAACCAATTTGAACCAACTTGTTTATTCACCCGAAGATATCCATTCGAGTTTTTATTTTGTCAATGTGGTCCGCTATCTAAGAATAATTGCGGTACTAACAACAATATTCTTACCAGGATTCTATATTGCATTGGTGACGTATCATATGGACCAACTACCATATCCCTTTCTTGCTACGATTGCGATGTCTAGAAATGGATTACCGTTTGCAGCACCACTTGAAGCCTGTTTAATGCTAGTATTTTTTGAATTGTTTAAAGAAGCGGGTATACGATTACCTAAGGCAGTAGGACAGACTGTCGCGGTATTAGGTGGGTTATTTATTGGTGATGCCGCAATACGTGCAGGACTAACCTCTCCAGCTATGCTTGTAATCGTAGCACTAACAGTTATCTCTGGTTATACATTAATCAATCAAAATATCGCAGGTAATATAGTATTCCTTCGCTTTTTTATTTTATTTTTATCATCAACATTAGGATTAATCGGCTATTTTACAGGCTTTTTTCTAATTATTACAATGTTGGTTTCGTTAGAAAGTATAGGGCAACCATATATGACTTTATTTTCGGTACCAAGTATCTCAGACTTTTTTAGTGTACTTATTAAAATTCCGCAAGAATATAAGAAAAAGCGAAATCAATCACTCCATCCAGTCGATCTAGACCGTCAAAAGGAGTGATTGATTGAATGAAAAAATTATTAATCTTTCTATTAATGCTCTTTCAATTATTTATATTAACAGGATGCTGGGGCGATCGGACGATAATAGATCAAGTATTGATTACAGGTTTTGGAATTGATTTTAAAGATAATCAGTATATTGTAACGGTACAAGCACTAAATTTTTCAAATATTGCAAAGCAAGAAGGTGGAGCACAACAAGTCCCAGCTCCTCCATTAATAGGTCAAGCAAAGGCAAAAACGATTCAAGCAGCATTTAATAAAATAGAGGAACGGTCACCCATTCCTTTATACTATGGTCATGTTAGTGCTGTTGTATTAAGTAAATCAGTCATTGAAAGTAAGATGAATGAAGTCAGTTCATTTATTAGTGGACGGCCTTTATTAAGATATACAATGTGGGTTTTTGGTACAGAAAGAGATATAAAAGAAATTTTCCTGAGCAAAAGTTTTTTTAATTTACCATTTTTGTATACTGTCGTAAATAACCCTGCAGAAAAAAGTAGAGGCAGTCTGATTTTACTTAGCCTTAAATTTCATCAATTTATTTCAAGATATTCTCAGCCAGTTGGAACAGTTTTAATCCCAATATTAGATATTGATGAACAAGGTTTTAAAGAAGATGGAAAAGGGGATAATGTGGCTTATATAAATGGTGCATTTGCCATTTTACAGAAAAAATATAAAGGTCAAGTAACTATAAAAGATTTAAATTCACTTAATTTTATGAAGCAAGAAAATTACAATATGCCACTTTTACTTGAGAAAGATAAAGTTAACTTAGAGGTAAGAAAATCGAATGGATCAATTAAAGTTATTAAAGGTGGTAAAAAGCCAAAATATATTATCAAAATAAAAACAGAAGTAGCAATTGCTCAAAATGAGAATCTCTTAAGTAACAAAGAAATTATGTCTAAAGCGAGTAAAAAAATAAAAAAAGAAATATTAAAAACGATTAAAAAAGGAGAAGAGCTCCATGTTGATCTTCTTAATATTTCAGAAAAGCCGTACCATTTTTATCGACATGATTGGAATATAAAAGTAATGAACGAAGTAAATATGGATTCAATAAAAGATATTAAAGTACACATACATGTATTAGGAAGTAAAGCCTATAAAAGATAAAAAGAGCATAAAAAGAAGGTCAATTTTTATTGTTAATCCTTCTTTTTAATGCTCATTTTTATTCAAAATGAATTATGATAGAAAGGAACTGAATAAAAGGAGTAGGGCTATGAATGAAAGAGTAATAGATAATTGGTTTCCAGGTCGTTGGTTAGGTGGGTTCTCCCTAATATTAGGTCCAATTTTTATGCTTATAGGTGTTGTTTTAAGAAGTAAGTTTTATTTCTTCTTCCCGGACCAGCTAGAAGCATTTAAAACTCATCCAACTTTACTATTTTTTTCTTATAGCTTCTTTATTGCTGGGAACGTCTTATTGTGGCCGGCAGTAATCTCACTATGTAAATTAATCAGTATAACGAAACCAAATTGGGCATTATGGGGAGGAAGTTTTGCGATATTTGGACTTTTTGCTCGTACTTTTCATGCTGGGGTTGATCATCTAGCTTTTCAAATGGTGCGAATTTTAGGTGTGGACACTGCAACAAAAGTTATGGCGCAAACTTATGGATCGTTTCATATATTCCATAGCTTTTCACCTCTAATCATGTTTGGCTGGATTATTTTAGCAATTGGCTCATATCGCGCAAAAGTATTAGGATTAATTCGTTCCGTACTGTTAGGACTTATGAGTTCATTACCATTAGGCGTACTAAAAGGTACAACTTCATTCTCGATTTTAGCTACATTGGCACTTTGCATTGCACTTGTTCCACTAGGTATAAGAGTTTTAAAAGATGGTCCGAGACCCGGTTTTAAGAAAATAATTGGGTCAGTTATATTAATGCTCATTTTATTAGTTGGTTTATTTGTAATTGGAGAGTTAGGTTAATTAAACCTAGATATTAAGATCTCATAAAAGGGGTGAAGAGAGTGATTCTTGTAATTGGTGGGGCTCGTAGTGGAAAGAGCTCCTATGCAGAAAGACGAGTAAAAGAGTTAAAAACAAACGCAAATGACGTCGTTTATATTGCGACTGCAATACTATTTGACGGAGATATGAATGAAAGAATTAAAAGACATCAAGAAGATCGTCCAAATGAATGGCATACTGTTGAGCAATATAAACAATTTAATCAATTAAAAATGAATGAAGCATATTTACAATCTAAGTATGTCATTTTAGATTGCATGACAGTCATGATTACAAATTTAATGTTTGATCATTATACTGATATTGATTTTGAGACAATTAATAATGAGCAAATAAATAAACTAGAAAAAGATATAGAAAATGAAGTGCACGAGTTGGTAAACGTTTGTGATCAGCAAGGTAAGACATTGATAGTTGTATCCAATGAGGTAGGTTATGGACTTGTTCCGTCTTATCGACTAGGAAGGATTTTTAGAGATATTGCTGGGCGTATAAATCAAAAAATTGCTTCAAGAGCAGATGAAGTTATACTCGTTACAGCTGGTATACCATTAAGAATAAAGTAGGAGTACCAATATGAATCGATTTAAAATGATCCTCAGTTTTTTTTCAACCATCCCTGTTAAAAATTACGATTTTATTGAAGCCGAACTAGGTAAAGGAATCAGATTGGTTCCATTAGTAGGTGTGTTATTTGGTTTAATACTTGTTAGTTTGAATACTGGAATTTCATTAGTTTTGGAAAATGAAGCGGGTGCATTTCTTATTCTATTAGTCTATTTATTCTTAACAGGTGGATTACATTTTGATGGAGTAGCTGACACGTCAGATGGAATTTTTAGTCATCGTTCAAAAGAAAGAATACTAGAAATTATGAAAGATAGTCGCATTGGCGCATTTGGGGTAATTTCCTTAATTGTTTTATTTTTAGGAGATTGGTTATTTTTATCAAAGAGTACTACATTTGTTATTTTTTTATTTCCGATTATTGGAAGATGCATTGCCTTATTTACATGCAGAATAAGTACTTATGCTAGAAATGAAGGATTTGGAAGTCAATTTATAATCGAAGCCAAAAAATCTAATTCATTATTTGTTTTAATTGCATACGTGTTCCTCATTTGTGTAAGTAGTGTCTTAATTAATGAAATAGCCATTATTATTGCAGTATGTGTCACGTTTATTTTTATTACTTTTGTAACGAAAAGAATCAATCAGAAACTAGATGGCATTACAGGGGATGTAATTGGATTTACAATTGAAGTTTCCCAATTATGCTTTTTAATTTTTGCTGTTATAGGTGAGAGATTAGTATGAGAATATTTTTAATTAGACATACAGAAAGCATTGGAAATAGAAAAAAAGTTTATGCAGGAATGACTGATTTTGATTTAACAGAAAAAGGCTTAAGTCAAATAGGTAGTGTGATAACCCAGTTTACGAAAATGATTGAGCCTACTTCACGCTATACTTTGTATTCTAGTCCACTTCGTAGATGCACTTTATTAAGTGATGCGATTGAAGGTTTAATAGGAGAATCGAAAATAGTTGATCATCGGTTACAAGAGACAAATTTTGGGCTATTTGAAGGGAGAACATATACTGATCTTTTAAATGAAGTGCCTGAAGTTGTAGAAAAGTGGAATGAAGATTTGATTCATTTTCAAATTCCGAATGGGGAAAGCTTAAAGCAGTGTGCAGAAAGAGTTAATACATTTTGTCATGACATTAGATCAAAAAACGAAGATGTAATAGTTGTATCACATGGTGGAATTATGAAGCTTCTACTCTTAAATTTACTTCATTTAGATTTAAGTCATTTCTGGAAATTTTATACGAGTAATGGATGTATTATTGAAATTGAGTATAACGATGGTTTTGGATTTTTGAAAAATATCATTCAACTAAATTAAGAGGATGGAGAAACTTGAACACAAAAAGAATTGTTTTACTTTCATTATTTATCGCATTAAGTGCAGTACTGTCTAATATAAAAATTGTCTATTCTATTGCATTTGATTCATTGCCAGCTTTTCTGGCTGCTATGATGATTTCACCAATTGCAGGCGGGATTGTAGGGGCACTAGGTCATCTTCTTACAGCAATTACTTCAGGTTTTCCATTTACAGTACCAGTGCATCTATTTATCGCAATACAAATGCTTGTGATTGTTTGGATTTTTGGCGTATTATTTAAAAAAATGAATCAATACATCGCAATGGTCGTGGCAATTATTTTAAATGGTCCGGTGGCAACTTTATTAAGTGGTCTATTAATTGCTTATTTGAATCACTCGTTTACGGCAAAGACTATTAGTAGTTTTTTTATCTTAATGGTTGTGCCATTGACTTTAGCTTCAGCGGCAAATATTGTTTTAGCATTTATACTTCAAAAGGTGATGAAACGTGCAAATTTCAAAATATAGAGATTTAACTTTAATGCATATAGATGGGAATCGTTATTTTACAATTGCTTGTGATAGCTGCGGTGGAATAGGGATGAGTGAGCTTGATTTCATAAAAGTTGATGAAGAAATTGTAGGTTATTTAACAGCCAAATTATGTTTAGTTGAAACATTAGCATTTCGAGCTAAGCCTACTGTTTTAATTAATACTTTATGTGTAGAAATGAACGGAAGAGGTAAGCGAATAATAAACGGGATTGAAAAAGCGATTAAAGAATATAATGAAGCTAATTTTTATGAAGACAACTTAGAAATAAATATTACTGGAAGTACAGAAGAAAATATTCCAACAAAACAAACAGGTTTAGGAATTACTTTAATGGGAGAAATATATAATCCGTTTAATAGAAATGAAGTCATTTCAGGGGATCGTGTAATATTAATTGGTTATCCAAAAGTAGGAAATGAAGTTTTAGAGGATTTAAATGAAAATAAAAACGAAATCATTAATTTTAATTCATTAAAGCAATTAACAAATTGCGAAAATGTATTAGATCTATTACCTATCGGTTCAAAAGGCGTTCAATATGAATTGAATCAGTTAAAGGAAACACATAATATCGATATAAAATTAGTGAATCAATCTAGTATCCCATTACAAAAATCGGCAGGTCCCGCGACATGTGCACTAGCAATTATTAAAAAGGATGCGATTGAGGGATTAAAAAGGCAAATCTTACAGCCAATTACTTTACTAGGTGAGATTGTTTAATGAATCGATTGAAATAAAAATATGGAGAATTAATATGGCAGAAGCTTTAAAAGATTTATATAACTACGATTTAATTTCAAAAATTGCAAATGAAATCAGTAATGTCTATACAGATTTTAATCGTGAAACATTTATGAATAAGGTTTTCAATGATAGCTGGGAAGAAAAAACATTAAAGGAAAGAATGAGACATATTACGATTTGTTTAGGAGAAACACTTCCAAACAAATATGAAAAATCAATAGAAATTTTAAGTAGTATTGTAGAGAAATTTCCAAAAGGCCAATTAAGTAGTATTTTTTTTCCTGATTTTGTTGAAGTGTACGGCTTAGATCATTGGGAAAAATCAATAGAAGCCTTAGAATTATTCACAAAGCACTCAACATCAGAATTTGCTGTTAGAGCGTTTATTGTACAAGACCAAGAACGAATGATGGCACAAATGCTAAAATGGTCTACTCATTCAGATGAGCATGTAAGAAGACTTGCAGGCGAAGGATGCCGTCCAAAATTACCATGGGGGATGGTTCTAAAAAGTCTAAAAAAAGACCCAACTCCAATCCTTCCTATTCTAGAGAACTTAAAGGAAGACGAGTCATTATATGTTCGCAAAAGTGTAGCGAATAATTTAAACGATATTTCCAAAGATCACCCAACTCTAGTATTAAAGATTGCGAAGGAATGGTACGGTAAAAATACATATACAAATTGGATTATAAAGCACGCATGTAGAACCCTATTAAAAAAAGGTAATATAGAAGCTTTAACGATTTTTGGATTCCAAACGACAAAAGCAATCCATATAGACCAATTCCAATTACAATCAGACAAGATCGAAATTGGAGGAGATTTAAACTTTTCATTTACAATTCATAGTAACGAACCGACCACCACAAAACTTAGAATCGAATTTGCAATTGATTATGTAAAGTTAAAAGGTAATCGTACAAGAAAAATTTTTAAAATATCTGAAAACACAATTGAAAATGACAAAACATTATCATACAACAAAACACACTCATTCAAAAACTTATCAACAAGAAAACACTACCCAGGCCAACATAGCATCACAATACTTATCAATGGAGTGGAAAGTGGAACTTATGATTTTACGGTAAACTAAAAAAGAGATTCCAATTTTTTTGGAATCTCTCTATTTTTTAAATTGCATCTTTTCTGCATTTTAACCCTGTCTCTTGTGCATCATCACATCTTCAGTTAGTGGAGTAAAACCAAGTTTTTCTTGTAATACACTTTTAGGAATTTGTGATTTAGTGATTGTAACTGCTGTAACTTTTCGATTGATGTTTTCATTATGGATGATCGACATTATATCATAAAAATAAGGGGTAGCTGCTTCAGTATAAGCAACAGCTAATATTTCTGAATACCCAGTATCTGGTCTTATTGTCATACCAAAATAGGCAATGAGTTGATTTTCTAGCTTACATTCAACTGCATAGTCAAATTCAATTGAACTATAATACTCATTCATCATGGCAACTTGTTCGTTTGTAAGAATTTGTTGCTTCATTTTTAAATCTTTCCAAACATTAAATTGAAATTGATCTTTTATCTCATACGAAAATCCAGGAATACTTTGGATTGCTTTTATAAGAAGTGGATAATACGCACCAACTATTTGAGTACGATTGGTAATGTTGAATCCTTTTGATAAGAAATAGTCTATTTGTTTTGACCACTGTCCTCTAAATCGCTGTGCAAATAGTTTTCCACCGTATTCCTCACTAACAGCAAATTGATATACTCTTTCAAACAATTCATCCCGCACAGTATCCTCATATTCAGGTAATACCCATGGATAACCTAATGATACAAACTCACCTTTACCAGAGAAACTCATATAACCGACAAGCTGATCTCCGTCAAAAGCGAAGCATCTAGATTTTTTATTAAATTCAGATTGTTGTTCAAATAATTTTGGAGATAAAGTTGCTTTCCAAGCATATGGTAGAGATTCGGTCATCTTATTCCAAAAATCAAACTGCAAATCAAGATCTGTTGGACTCTCATAAAAACGATAATCAATAGTCATATCAATATCCTTTCCTAAATCGTACTAATTTTAATAGTATCAAATTCATTTGGATTTGAATCTTCAAGAATCGTTAATTTTACTAAAAATCAACAATAACATCTAATAGGGTCAATTAAATAAATATCACATTAATTAAAGTATGATTTTATAGTCATTCTGTTGCCTATAAAAAAGCATTGAGCAAGAAGTTTAATTAGAGTCTGTAAAGGGGCACTTTTTTTGTTTCACTTTTTATTACTGAAGATTATTATGTTTTTTATTAATAGTTACAATTTTTTACTCCTTAAGGTAACGCTATAAAAATGACCTAAATTAGAAGGCGTACTATGCGGGCGGTTACTTATCAAGGGCATTTAAATGTAAAAATGATTAAAGTAGATGATCCAAAAATTCAACATAAAGATGATGTCATTATTAAAATTACTTCAACAGCAGTTTGTGGTTCTGACCTTCACCTATATCAAGGCAATTTTCCAATAAAAAAAGGCTATATTATTGGACATGAGCGGGAACTATAATGCGTTTCCTTTAATTTTCGTAAAAGGAGTTTAGTGAGGTTGATTTCCACTACGGGGTGCTCGCTTTCCATGGGGGGAGA
>NZ_JBCMJM010000006.1:0-158099 GCF_050457485.1 Gottfriedia acidiceleris | reverse complement strand
AACTTATTCATCAAAAAAAGTATGCCATAAATTCTAATCAAATAGCCTTTACTTAGAGTAACCTAATAGTTAATCAGTTTAAGGTCAATTAAGATCGAACATCAACTTTTTTAAATAATCGTTTGAACTTGTTATTCTAAAAATTAGCGCTTATATATTTTTAACTTCTTAAGAATAAACAATTACTAAGATTTGTTAATAATATGAAAGCGTTCAAACATATTAACATTAAAATCATTATTATCATCTAAAATTCTAAAAGGAGTTCAATATTTAGAACTCCTTTAAACTTATCTAGAGAGATATTTTATTTTGCTTATAATCTAATTGATTTGAGTGAGACATTTTATATGCCATTATTCCAAATAATACTCCCGCCAATCCTCTGAATATCGTTGAAATAATCATCGCAATATTCATACTGAATGATTCAAGTAAAAAAACACCAAATTGAGGAGCGATGAAGGCAACAATTGAAAGTAAGAAATTATAATTAGCAATATAAGAAGTGCGGTGTTCTTCCTCAGTAGCTTCAAGTAAGCTATTAAATAATATTAAAACAGTACCAGATACAAAAAATCCGGATGTAAAGTTTACGATAAATAAGTATACATAATTTGTTGATAATATATTTAAAATAGGTGCAGAAGCCATTCCAATTGAAATCCAAATTAATAATTGAGTATTACTATAACGATTCGCCATTTTTGCCCACCAACGAAAGCTAACGATTTGTGAAAGTTGGTTGCTTACAGTAAATAAACTGATCCAGAAAGCAGTTGCATGAGCAAATCTTATTTGATAAATCGAAAATAAAGACCATGCCATTTGCCACGCGAAGTTAAAAAATAGTGCACAAACTAAAAATGTGATATAGGGTTTATACTGAAAAAGATGTTTTGAAAAAGGAGAATAATGATTTGAAATTTCAATTTTTTGCTTCTCCTCTTTATGTTTCAATATATATAAAAACTCGATCATTCCAAATATAAATGCAAATAAAAAAAGTAATTGATATGGAAGAGCACTTTTTGGGCTAATGGATTTCATACAGATGCCTGCTACAAGCGTTACAATCATTCCCGTAAAGGTTAGTATTCTATTTCGATTGCCAAAAAATGTGTTTCGACGGTCTGCAGGAATTAAATCACCAATAAATGCTTGCCAGCTTAAATTTAGAAATGTGCCTGGGAAATTCATTAATGCAATTAGAATAACAAAAAACCATGCGATATGGTCAGATTTAATAAATGGAAGAAAAACCATTATTAATAGAAAAAAACGCGTAAAAAAAATGGAATAAGCAGTGAATTTTCTTTTTTCTTCTAACTTATTAACCATAAAAGCAGCTGGGAGCATCGCGGCCATTCCGACGATTGAAGGTAAGGAAGAAATTAAACCAACTTGATAATTGGTAGCACCTAAAATTGCAATAGCAAACAATATAAAATAGTTATTTGATAAACTGATTGCAATTGTAGATGCAGCTCCATTTTTAATGCTCTGAGATTCATTGTGTAGCACATCTTGTTTACTGTAAATCAACTGACGTTCCTTCTTCCTTTTTTTTAATTTCATAATTTCGATAAAATATTTGATTTAAAATTTTTAAATAATTCATTAGAACAATAGCATATTTATTCATTAAATTCTATGTTTTAGAACCAAGTTTTAATGTAAAATAATGGCTTTAATTTGAGTGGAAATTTCCAAAAATTAGCTATTAATTTCAGGGTTTAAAAATTGCATTTTATAATAATTTTTAATAAAATAGAATAATCTGTCTGATGTAATAAGAATCATATTTTAAACATATTAAATATTGGAAAGAACATTTTTTAATAGTTAAGCCATACTAATATTAGAATTGACGTAAAAATAATTTATTTATTTCATCGTCAATTTTTTATTGCACTTTAAGAAAGTATAAGTTGGCAGCCATGATGAGTAGTCGATGTAGTAGCCAATTCTAGGAATAAAGTGCACCTACGTTTCTGACTTCGCTTTAAAGGCTGGCCAATCGACAAGTTTTCTTTATTTACATATGAACAATATACGGCAAGGAGAAGAGACATATGTTTTCACCAGTTTACAAAGTAAATGATGATGGAGAAATTTACTTAAGTACAAAAGGCTTTTCAGTAACCTACGATCAATTTAAAGAGGATGAACAAGGAAACGCATATGTAATCGTAAAAAGCGATGAAGAACCTCTAATTAGAGTAAAGCTACTTCTACATAATATTGGTAATGCAAAAACACCAGAATTAGAAGTGAAAAACAAATCTGGATTAGGTCAGGTGGAAATAAGATTACTTCGAGTAAAAATTAAAAAATTCAAAAACGGATGGGGAGCAAAAATTGCTCTATCGAATGGAGAAGTAACGATTAAAGGTGATATACCTAAACACGTCAAGATCCAAGTAGTCCGAAAAGTTAAGTTAACGTAACCTTTTTATTTAATAATAACTAATGAATTAGAGCTCCACTATTTTTGTGTTTATTATGTTTATACGTTTATTATTTTAAAAACTAATTTATCGGCTAGTAGCGGGTTATTTAAATTAAAGTATAATCTTCCTTCTATCAGTCCAAAATTGAAATTGAAATTATATTAATAAAACAATGATTCTATGCTAAAAGCCTGAGTTCTATATAAGAACTTGGGTTTTCTTTTAATCATCTTGAATAGTTATATATAATTTTGTAAAATAAACTTTCATTTTAGAAAAATGTATAATCAACTTAAAATATTCAGAATGTAGTATATAAAAAAGGATTTTATGAAGCTTCAAAGAATATGTAAAGGTTAAAATATAAAAATAATATTTTCTAATAGACTTCTTTAATGATAATTTTTTTAAAAAATAAGTAGTAAGATAAAATCCCAAATTGAATAAAGATGAATAGTTAATGTATATAACAAAAATGTTATTTAAGGATGTGAAAGAAATTAATATTGAAAATATAGAAGCGTTCATCCATGTAATTCACTATGGTAGCTTTAACAAAGCTGCAGAATCACTTTTTCTATCACAACCAACTGTTACAGCTAGAATTCAATCCTTAGAAAGAGAATTAAATTGCCAGCTTTTTCACCGTTCCGGTAAACAAGTTAATATAACAGAAGAGGGTAAGCGCTTTTTACCGTATGCTCAACAATTAGTTCATATTTACGAAAAAGGGAAGATGCACGTTAATCAAAAAAAATCACACAATAATGAATTGAAAATTGGCTGCACTGTTTCGGTTTCAAACTATGTTATTTCAGAAATTTTGCCAAAACTTTCGGTAAGTAATGAAGATTTACATTATAAAGTTATTACGGGTAAGAGTGATGAATTAATTAATAAAGTGTTAAATAGTGAAATTGATATAGGTTTTGTTCGGAAAACTAGTCACCCTAGCTTACAATCAATTAAATTATTTGAAGATCCAATTACGCTTTATGTTTATAAAGACCATCCGTTTATTTCAAAAAAATCGATCACAATTCAAGAGATCGCTCAGGAAAATCTTATTTTCTTTGAATGCGGTTCATTAGATTGGCTTAGAATTCATCGTTTATTTGAAAATCTAGAGGCTCCTCCAAATATTAGGATTCATACTGATAGTTCGGAGATGGCAAAAAAACTTATTATAGAACAATTTGGAATTGCTTTCTTGCCTAGTATCAGTGTGAAAAAAGAAGCTAAAGAAGGAATACTATTTCCAATACATATTGAAGAAACAAAGGGAATTTTTCTTCAAACAAATATTTTCTGTAATCGTGGAGAGTATACAGATTTAATGAATGAAATAGTTGAATTAAGCAAAGAGTTGGTGAAATAGCCAACTCTTTTTTCTTTTTTAACAAGCTAAAAATATAACCAAATATAAGAATTTGGGGTCATCCTCAATTGACAATCAACTAGATCGTGCTTAAGGGAGCAATAAAATTAATGAGCTAATTCAAATATTTAATAAAACGATAGAAAAGTTCTATTGGAAATTACGTTGACTAAATATTCTGTCAGTGATAAAGTTTATAACAATTAATTCCTAGTTAACCTATAAGGAATGTTGGTTTTTAAAAAGGAGGGAACACGTTGAAGGAAATTGTCATTATCTCTGCTAGCTCATCACCA
The DNA here is from genome assembly GCF_050457485.1 of Gottfriedia acidiceleris. Taxonomy (GTDB): domain Bacteria; phylum Bacillota; class Bacilli; order Bacillales; family Bacillaceae_G; genus Gottfriedia; species Gottfriedia acidiceleris_D. Next base: position 153,972 of record NZ_JBCMJM010000006.1, on the reverse strand, counting down.
AACTCAAGATTGAATGGCATACTCCAATTTGTAAATGAAAAGTGGACTAATGAAGGTATTAAAGTATGCCAAGTAAATATTGGGGATTTGCCAACGGAAGCTTTAATTAAGAGCGATTTTAGTAATGAAGAAATTAAAGAAGCCCTTAATAAAATTGAGAATTCGATCGGGGTTGTTATTGCAGGACCAGTCTATAAGGCCTCCTATTCAGGTTTATTAAAAATATTTTTAGACTTAATTCCTCAGAATGGCTTGAAAAATAAAGTTGTCCTTCCTATCTTCATCGGTGGTACAATTGCCCATTTACTCAGTTTAGATTATGCATTAAAACCAGTTCTCTCTGTTCTTGGGGGAAATCATTTTGTTACTGGTGTTTATGCAATTGATGATTGGGTAATAAGAGATTATCAAAATCATTTTTCATTATCTAATGAATTAACAGAGAGATTAAATAAAGCAACTGAAGAATTATCAGAAGAGTTAATTTGGCTAGCAGTAAGACCCTAAAAAAATTATTCAGAAATGAGGAAATGGGAATGAAAAAGTTTGTGATTACACTTGTATCCTTGGCAGTCGTAGTTTTATTCATTACATTTGCTTTAAAAAATAAAGATAAAGAGGCAGCAACAGCTACTGATTCAAAAGTTCAAAGAATTGTTGTAGGTACTGGTACACAATTTCCAAATGTGTGCTTTATCGATAAAGATGGAAATTTAACTGGTTTTGATGTTGAACTTGTAAAAGAAATTGATAAAAGATTGCCAGAATACAAGTTTGATTTAAAAACATATGAATTTTCGAGCTTATTGTTAAGTCTAGAAACTAAGAAAATAGATTTTGTTGCTCATGAAATTGAAAAAAATCCAGAGAGGGAAGAGAAGTATTTATTTAACAAAGAAGCTTATGCGCATTGGAAAAATAAAATCGTTGTTGCAAAAGGGAATAATTCAATTCAATCAATTGATGACTTAAAAGGTAAAAAGGTATTAACATCCGCTACAAGTGCTGAAGCACAAATTCTTGAAAACTATAATAAAGAGCATAATAACGCAATTAAAATTGTTTATCAGAATGGTGGAGCAAATGATACTGTACAGCAAATTACTTCAGGGCGTGTAGATGCTACAGTCGCTGCAGATTTTACCTTATCTTTGATTGATCCAAAAGGTGAATTGAAAACAGTAGGGTCAGCTTTGACTGAGGCTGATGTATTATTTGCCTTTAGAAAAAATGATACAAAAGATCAAAAATTAGCAGATGCAATTGACGAAGCACTATTAAAAATAAAAACAGATGGAACACTTGCTAACTTAAGCAAAAAGTGGTTAGGTGCTGATTTTACAGAAAATTAAAGCTAAAACCAAAGGATGAGAAGGAATGGGTGCTGATTTTAAAGCTGAATTGATCTTTGAATATTTTATTAAATTACTACCTTTTATAAAGATTTCGTTAATCATTGTAGGGAGTTCTATTTTAGTAGGGTTAGGTTTTGGCTTACTTGTAGCCTTACCTAGAATGTATAAGGTACCAATTTTTCAAAGAATCTCGCAAATATATGTTTCATTTTTTAGGGGAACTCCAATTTTAATTCAATTATTTTTAATTTATTATGGCGTACCTGAGCTATTAAAACTAGTAGAAGTAGATGTTAGTAGAATTGATGTTTTATATTTTGTCATTTTAACATACGGATTACACAGTGCAGCTTTTATTTCAGAAGGTATTCGTGCATCAGTTAGTGCTGTAGATAGAGGGCAAATTGAAGCAGCTTATTCTGTTGGAATGGACGGATATCAGGCTTTTAAGAGAATCATAGCACCACAAGCATTCGCTATATGGATCCCTATTTTAGGAAACTTATTAATAGGAACACTAAAAGATACATCATTGGCATTTACTCTCGGGGTAATGGAGTTAACTGGGCAATCACAAACATTAGGTTTACTAAATCGTCATTTTATTGAATCCTATCTTGCACTTGCTCTCGTTTATTTTATTTTAAGTGTCTTTCTTGAAAAAGGATTTATCTTATTAGAAAACCGGTTTGGAAAATATGAAAGAACAAGTGTTGAAAAGAAAGAAAAAACTTTTAAAATCCGTAACTTATTTGGAAAAATGAATCGGGATGTCGTTGTTGTGAAAGAAGGTACGAGATTATGAAACTAGATTTCTCATTTATTTGGGAGGCATTTATACAAATACTACCTGCAATTCCAACTACACTGTTCATAACTTTTTTGTCAGTCCTTATTGGATTTGTAATAGGAACTTTTACGGCTATTGTTCGTATTTTTAAGGTTCCAATATTAAGTCAGGTAGCATCTAGTTACGTTACGATTATTCGAGGAACGCCGATGATTACACACTTGTTAATTATTTATTATTCAATCTCAATGCTATTAGATTCACTTGCTAAACATTATCATTTTGCTTTTAATTCATCATCAATTCCTATGACAGCTTTTGCAATTATTTCCTTTTCTATTACAGCAGGTGCGTATTTATCTGAAGTGGTTAGAGCTGGAATTACAAATATCGATCGAGGACAAATTGAAGCTGCTTATTCGGTTGGTATGACAACAACACAAGCACTAAGAAGAATTGTATTTCCACAAGCCTTCGCTGTAAGTTTACCAAATTTATCAAACACATTTATTGGAATGCTGCATGGATCAACTTTGGCATTTATTGTTTCTGTTGTAGATATAAACGCAAAGGCACAAATTGTAGCTTCTACAAATTGGAAGTTTTTTGAGGCATATATTGCAGCAGCACTAATATTCTGGGGAATTACATTAGTCATTGAAAGAATGACGAGTTTATTAGAGAAGAGATTTAGCGTCTTTAGTCGAGGGGGAGTGAAATGATTACTTTAACGAATGTAACAAAGTCCTTTGGAAAAAATCATGTCTTAAAAGGTATAGATTTAACTGTTAATAAAGGCGAAGTCGTCGCAATTCTAGGTCCTAGTGGATCAGGAAAAACAACTTTACTTCGTTGTATAAATTATTTAGAGAAACCAAATAAAGGAAAAATTACAATAGACGATTTTAAAGTAGATTTTAGTCAAGCTTCAAAAACCGAAATTCTTTCATTGCGCCAGAAAACAGCTATGGTATTCCAACAATTTAATTTATTTAAAAATAAAACAGTAGTTGAAAATGTAATGGAAGGATTAATAGTAGCTAAAAAATGGTCTAAGGAAGCAGCATACAAAAAAAGCGCTGAATTACTTGAGAAAGTAGGCTTAGGAAACAAGTTAGATTCTTACCCTCTACAGTTATCCGGCGGACAGCAACAAAGAGTAGGAATTGCTCGGGCGCTTGCTTTAAATCCAGAGGTCATTTTATTCGACGAACCAACCTCTGCTTTAGACCCTGAATTAGTAGGTGAAGTACTAGCGATTATACGAAAAATAGCAAAAGAAGGAATTACAATGATTATCGTCACACATGAAATGGCATTTGCTAGGGATGTTGCTAATCATGTTGTGTTTATGGACGGCGGCATAATTGTTGAAGAAGGGAATCCCAAGACTATCTTTCAATCACCTAAAGAAGAAAGAACAATTCAGTTTCTAAAACGATTTTCAGAGGAAGACATGTACTATATTTAAAAAAATGGAGGAAAGAATATGGGACTTAAATATGGATTCTTAGATCAAAGTATTATTTTTCCTGGTCAAACTGCAAATGAAGTACTTATAAACACTATAAATCTAGCAAAAGAAGCTGAAAGATTAGGATTTAATCGATTTTGGGTATCAGAGCACCACAATTCACAAGGAATTGCTGGATCATCTCCAGAAGTGCTTGTTTCACATATTCTTGCTAAAACTGAACGAATTTCTGTTGGTTCAGGTGGGGTAATGTTACAGCATTATAGTCCGTATAAAGTAGCAGAAAACTTTAATGTATTAGCTAATTTGTCACCAAGTAGAGTAGAACTTGGCATAGGAAGAGCACCAGGCGGATTTCCAAAATCTAGCCAAGAACTCCAAAAAAACTTGAAAGAACCTCAATCTCTTGAAGAGAAAATTGATGAACTAGAAAATTTTTTATATCAGGATGCATCAGAAGTAAGTTCGTTTGATTCTTTACAAGCTTCTCCATTACCACAGATTAGAGTTCCGCTATTTTTATTAGGAACAAGTATATCAAGTGCTAAATTTGCGGCTAAAAAGGGCTATCCATATGCATTTGCATTATTCATAAATAATGACCCAGTGGCAGCAAAGGAAGCAATCAAGGCATATAATAATTCCTTTAATCATGAAAGTGGTAGAAAACCAAAGTTTATTATAGCCTTGTCTACGATTGTAACTGAAACGAAAGAGGAAGCACTAAAATTATCAGATCAATTACAAACTGTGCGAGTTACATTAGGGAATGGGCAAATTGTAAATGTCGGTACGCTTGAGCAAGCAGAGATTTACGCTAAACAAGCTGGCCAAACCTATACTACAGAAGTTCGAGAGGCAGACGTTCTTAAGGGAACAAAAGAAACTTTTCAAAAAAGGGTTTTTGAATATCAAAATGAATTCGGTATTGATGAATTTATTTTTACATCATTAATTCCAGATTTTGAAAGAAGAGTTCGCTCACTTCAATTAATTAAAGAGGCTTTTACAGAAATAACAGTTTGACTTAACAGTTTAGGAGTTGAAAACTATGCAATTTGAAATATCTGATGCGCTACTTGAAAAGCTAATTCAAATAAGAAGGAGTTTACATGCAATTCCAGAGTTAGCGTTTGAAGAATATGAAACAACAGCGACACTTGTTCAACTTTTAACAGAGTATAACATACAGATCCTATCTTTACCGTTAAAAACTGGTCTTGTTGCAGAAATCGGTGATGATCGCAAAGGTCCTACAATCGCAATTAGGGCAGACATTGATGCACTTCCAATTCAGGAGGAAACAGGATTACCTTTTTCATCAAAAAATCCAAATAAGATGCACGCTTGTGGACATGATTTTCATACAGTTGCAATCTTGGGTACAGCCATTTTATTGAAGGAAATTGAGAGTGAGCTGCCGGGAAAAGTACAGATTCTATTTCAACCTGCAGAAGAAATTGGAAAAGGTGCATTAGAAATTATTAAAACAAATGTATTAAAGGATACAAAAGTGATTATTGGTATGCATAATAAACCTGATTTAACAGTTGGAACCATTGGGATAAAATCAGGTCCTTTAATGGCAGCTGCTGACGGATTTACTGTTGAAATAAATGGGAAATCGAGCCATGCAGCGGTACCGGAAGCTGGGCTAGATTCAATTCTTACTGCATCACATATTGTTACGTCGCTTCAATCGATTGTGAGCCGTAATATTAGTCCACTTGAAAATGGAGTTGTAAGTGTAACAAAATTCTATAGTGGGAAAGCATCGAATGTGATTGCTGACAAAGCGGTTTTTAGTGGGACGGTTCGTACTTTTAAGAATGAAGTCAGACAGACCATTCAAAATCGATTAAATGAAATTAGTAAGTCTGTTGGTGATGCTTTTAGAACAAATGTTCATACAATTTGGAATCCTGGTCCACCCCCTGTTGTTAATGATGAAAAATTAGCTCGAATTGCAAAAGATGTAGCAACTAAACAAGACTTACGTGTAATTGAACCGTCTGTATCTGCAGCAAGTGAAGATTTTTCCTATTATCTAGAAGAGATTCCAGGTTTATTCGTATTTTTTGGAACTTCAGGAAAATATGAGTGGCATCATCCTAAATTTGATCTTGATGAGAAAGCAATCCCGTTAAGTATTAGATTTTTTACAGATTTTTCTATCACAATATTGAATGAACTTTCAAAAAGTGTAGTCAAAATATAGGAGGAAATAGATGAGTACTTTATCAATTGAAATAAGTGAATTTAATCAACTTTATGATTTACTATCGCAAAAAACTTTCAATCTTCCAAAAGAGAAACTGCATTGGAAGAAAAATGATAGATCGTGGAGTATTTTAGAAGTGCTAACTCATTTATTAGATCATGCATTTGTAGTGAACTTTCGACTAAGGGAAGTTTTAGCTGGATCAAGTGTTCAATTACCTGCTTTTAATCAAGATAAATGGATTATGGGACAATATGCAAACGATGGAAATATTGTAGAAGTACTAGAAACATATCGTGTTATTTTATATTACAATAGTCAATTGCTTAAAAGACTAACAAGTGATGATTGGAAGAAGAGCGGAATAAACCCTCAAAATGCAATCGTTACAGTTGAAGACATAATTAAATCTTTTATTTCACATGTTTATCTTCATTTAAAACAAATACAACGTATTTTGTATGAATACAGCTTAGTTTAATTGAGGAGGTAGGCTATGTCTTCAAATCGCTTAATTATTAGAGAGTCCCAACCAAATGAAATAGATAATATAAAAAAAGTGTTAATCGATGCGTATGAACAATATGCTGCTATTCTTTCAAAAGAACAATGGGAAAACTATAAAAATAGTATTATTGATGCAACTGATAACAGCCACACTAGAACAAAGCTTGTTGCGACTGTCGATAATGTTCTATTAGGAGCATGTTTTATCTATGACTCTGCCGAAAAAGCATATGGATTACCTGAGTTAGAGATTAATTATCCTATTATTCGATTAATAGGTGTTTCCCCTAAAGCAAGAGGATTAGGGATTGCAACAGAATTAATAAAAGCAAGCTGCAATCTTTCATTAGAGTGGGGATCGGATCGAATTGTTCTTCACACATCAGATATGATGAAATCTGCTATTAGTTTATATGAAAAAATAGGGTTTCAACGAGCTAAACAATATGAGTTTATGAATGGAGATATACTTGTTAAGAGCTATGAACTAAATATTAAAGATACTGCAATATTATTGAATTAATGGAGGGGAAAAAAATGACAGAAAGAAAAAAACTAAAGCTTGGGGCACTAGTGCATGGAGTAGGAGGCAGTATGTCTGGCTGGCGCCATCCAGAGGTTCAAACGGACGCAAGTGTAAATTTTTCCTATTACCAAGAGCAAGTGAAACTTGCCGAGAATGGAAAATTTGATTTAGTTTTTATTGCAGATGGATTATATATAACAGAAAAGTCGATTCCACATTTTTTAAATCGCTTTGAACCAATTACCATTTTATCTGCATTAGCAGGAGTAACAAAGAATATTGGTTTAGTTGGCACGCTCTCAACTACCTATAGTGAACCATTTACTGTAGCGAGACAATTCATGTCAATTGATCATATAAGTAATGGGCGTGCAGGATGGAATTTAGTTACTTCTCCACTTGAAGGCTCTGCTAAAAACTATAGTCGAAATGGTCACCCTTCACATGATGATCGATATAAAATTGCAGAAGAGCACTTAGAAATAACTAGAGGTCTATGGGATTCTTGGGAAGATGACGCGTTTGTTCGAGATAAAGAATCAGGTGTATTTTTTGATCCGAAAAAGCTACACAGATTAAATTATGAAGGGAAGTATTTTCAAGTAGAAGGTCCTCTTAATATCGGACGCTCTAAACAAGGTCAACCAGTTGTTTTTCAAGCTGGATCTTCAGAAAGTGGTAAGGAATTAGCAGCTAAAGCAGCTGACGCAGTGTTTACTGGTCATGATAATATAGAAGAAGCTAAGCAATTTTATAAAGATGTAAAGGATCGTGCAGTAGCATACGGCAGATCAAAAGATGATATCGTTATTTTTCCTGGCATTGCTCCAATAGTTGGCCAAACCGAAGAGGAAGCAGAGCAAAAATATTTAGATCTTGTTAATTTAACAAGTATTGAAAATGCACTGGATTATTTAGGTCGTTTCTTTGAGCATCATGACTTTTCACAATATCCTTTAGATGAACCTTTCCCAGACATTGGTGATTTAGGGAAAAATAGTTTTAGAAGTAATACAGATAAAATAAAGAAAGAAGCGAAAGAAAAAGGTTTAACACTTAGACGGGTAGCATTACAAGCAGCTACTCCTAGAAGTGCATTTATTGGCACGCCAGAAAAAATTGCTAACCTTATTCAAGAGTGGTATGAACAGGAAGCAGCTGACGGTTTAATGATTTATTCTGCGATTCCAAGTGCATTAAAGGATTTTACAGAGCAAGTCATTCCATTATTACAAGAAAGAGGAATCTATCGTACAGAATATGAATCGTCTACTTTGAGAGGAAACTTAGGATTACAAATTCCTGAAAATCGTTATATTACTAATCTAGTTAAAAACTAAACTTAAAATTTATCGAAAACCATCTTATACAGATGGTTTTTTTATGATTTTTTTTTTTACATTATGCTAACAGATTATTACTCTAAAAATATCAGTAATTAATTTTAAGAAAAAATTAAGGATTCTATTACATAATTCAATTAATTGAATTATAAGGAGTGGGAATAAGTATGGAAGATTTAGAATCAAATTTAGTAGAAAAAAACCAAAAAACGAATTTGAAGAATCGTTCAACTACGGGTGCGTTTTCGCCTAAAGTCATTTCTATTTTATTAGTTATCAATTTAGTAATTGGCATTTTTACGTTAATTGGAGTTGGCTATTTAAGTTATAAAAATAATAATCGAACGGAAATGATGAGAGACTTCCGAAACGGAGGAGGCTTCCCACAAAATGGTGGCGGAGGTTATTTCAATCAACAACCAGGAGGTTCATCAGGTAGCAGCAATTAAGGAAAAGCCACATTTGTTGCACATATTGAGGATGATAAAAACTTTCAAACTACAATCGTTAAAGATGAACAAGAAACAGATATACAATTACAATTTTTAATCGGAAATTCGTACTTAGCTAATTTGGTGGTATGATAAGTGTAAATATAACAAAACTGTATTCAATTATTATCATTACATTTTCTCTATTAGTTGGGGTGATTTTTTAGGGGAGTTCCCTGTAGAACTTCAATATGAGACCAATTCAAGCAGTACGATTTGAATAAATAAAGGGTAGCGTTGTTATATGATGAACGCTTCTTTTTAGTCTAATGGAGGCAAAAAAAGTGAGAATTTTAGTTGTAGAAGATCATATAGAAGTTTTAAATTCAATCGTTGAATTATTATCAAATGATTTTAAAGTAGATAAGGCGTTAGAAGGGGAAGAAGGCTTTTTCTTGGCGATGCAAAACATATATGATGTGATTGTGTTAGATGTAATGCTGCCTGAGAAAAATGGTTTTGAAATTGTTAAGGACTTGAGAAAAGTAGGGGTACAAACACCAGTTCTTTTTCTAACTGCCAAAGATTCACTAGAAGATCGTGTTGAAGGATTAAACTTAGGAGCGGACGATTATTTAGTAAAACCATTTCAAGGGCCGGAGTTACTAGCAAGAATCTATGCATTACTTAGAAGAAGTGGTAAATTAACAATTGATAGTTCATTGAAGTATCAAGGAATCATTTTAAAAGGAAAAGAGCACCCTGTTGAAATAAATAATGAATCGATTCATTTAACAATCAAACAATATGAGCTACTAGAATACTTCATTCAAAACCAAGGCAAGATTTTAATGAAAGAACAAATTTTTGATAGAATTTGGGGATTTGATTCTGATACTACTGTTGCGATTGTTGAAGTATATGTACATCAACTCCGAAAAAAACTAGAGCCATTTAATTATGGTAGTATGATTAAGACTGTAAGAGGAATCGGATATATTATGAAAGATGACTAGGTGAAGAAATGTTTAAGAAAACAAAAATTCGATTAACGATTATAAATTCAGTAGTATTTATTTTAATAATTGGAATCCTTTCTTTAATTATCTATTCATATACAAATAATCGTTTATATAAAGAAGTTGATCAATCACTTTTATGGAATATTAATCGTATACAAAATAGTGATAATCCAAATCGTTTACCAATTTCCAATCGAGATCCACGTGTTTTAATGATTATGTGGGATGAAAATAAAAAATTAGTAAATCCCATGCCAGGTATGAATGCGATTATTCTACAAGATGAACTTAAATATCCTACAAAAATAAACGAAATATATAATGATAAAATCGGTGATATGAATTATCGAACGATCTCAATTCAAGGTGAGACGAATCGAGGGAAAATTACACTACAAATATTACGAAATATCGACTCAGAAAAGGATTTAGTTGATACATTATTAATCATATTAATCGTTGGTTGGGTTTTGGGAAGTGCATTATCAGTAGTAGCTGGTTATATTTTGGCGGGACGTGCACTCGTACCAATAACAAATGCGTGGCAAAAACAACAAGAGTTCGTATCAGATGCTTCACATGAAATTCGAACTCCTTTAACCGTAATTCAATCACGATTGGAGTTATTACTTAGAGAGCCAGGCGCAACAATCGAAGAAAAGGCACAAGACTTTTCAATTATGTTAAAAGAGAATAGGCGCCTTTCTAAACTAGTAGCAAGCTTATTAACTTTAGCTAGATCAGATTCTGGGCAAATACAATTAAATAAAAAAATATTCTCCTTAAATGAATTGTTAGAAGAAGTTGTTTCACACTTCACTGAAATCATTTCATTTCAAAATAAGGAAATATTTTTGTCTATTAAAGATACGTATTTTTATTTTGGTGATCAAGAAAGAATACACCAATTACTTGTGATTTTAATCGATAATGCAATGAAATTTACAAACGAAAATGATACGATTCAAATTAGCTGTAAACAAGTGAAAAATAATTTTTTAATTAAGGTTATAGATAGTGGAGTGGGCATAAAAGAAGAAAACCTTCCTCGAATATTTGACCGTTTCTTCCAAGAAGATGTCTCACGTACATCCAAAAATGGAATTGGACTTGGATTATCAATTGCAAAATGGATTGTTGAAGAACATGGTGGGAAAATCAAAGTTCAAAGTAAAAAAGGAGAAGGCACTAGTTTTGAAGTATCTTTACCGATTATGTCCTCTCAAAAAAACAGCTAAATTCCAAGAAAACATGGCTAATCAAGAAAGTAATTTGGTGATTTTCCCAAAAAAATATTGTACATTTCCGACATTATTTCCTAAGAAATAACGATAAACTACAATAAATTAATTAAAACAAAAGAATTTAATGAAGAATTTAATATACATGAGAAAATCTACTGAACTAAGTAGGTTTTTTTATTGGGAGAAAAAGTGAGGGCTTTACAATATAGTACTATTGGTAAGAAAGGAATCATTAATTGTTAAATAGAATATGTATTTAAGTGAATATGTGTATAATTTTAATGTTTTTTATATAATCAAGTGAGGACTATACTTGGTAAATCTTGAATTTACAAATAGATCAACCTTCCTCTATAAATAGATACTAAGTCGCATTTTTAAATCACACCTACATAAAATAATAGTAAGGAGGTCATTTGAGATGGAAAAATATATTTTATCACTTGACCAAGGGACAACTAGCTCAAGAGCAATTTTGTTTGATAAAAAAGGTAAGATTGTACATACAGCTCAAAAAGAGTTTAAACAATATTTTCCACATCCAGGTTGGGTAGAGCATAATGCAAATGAGATTTGGGGTTCAGTACTTGCGGTTATTGCAACGTGCCTTGCAGAATCAAATATTCGTCATGATCAAATTAGCGGAATTGGGATTACTAACCAACGTGAAACGACTGTAGTTTGGGATAAACATACAGGAGCTCCAATCTATAATGCCATCGTTTGGCAATCAAGACAAACAGCCGAAATTTGTGAGGAACTGAAATCGAACGGTTATGATTCAATAGTTCGTGAAAAAACAGGTCTATTAATTGATGCTTACTTTTCTGGTACGAAAGTAAAATGGATTCTTGATCAGATTGATGGTGCTAGAGAAAAGGCTGAGGCAGGAGATTTATTATTTGGAACAATTGATACTTGGTTAGTTTGGAAGCTTTCTGGAGGCAGGGCACATGTTACAGAGTATTCAAATGCTTCTAGAACGATGATGTATAATATTCATGAATTAAAATGGGATAAAGATCTATTGAAAATATTGGATGTTCCGGAGTGTATGCTTCCAAGTGTCCGCCCTTCTTCAGAAGTATATGCTAATACTGTAAGTTATCATTTTTTTGGAAGTGAGATTCCAATTGCTGGCATAGCTGGTGATCAGCAAGCAGCTTTATTTGGTCAAGCTTGTTTTGAAAAGGGAATGGCTAAAAACACATATGGAACCGGATGCTTCATGCTTATGAATACGGGAAATCATGCTGTTAAATCAAATCATGGATTATTAACTACAATTGCATGGGGAATTGACGGAAAAGTTGAATATGCACTTGAAGGAAGTATATTTGTTGCAGGTTCGGCTATTCAATGGTTACGTGATGGTTTAAGAATGATTAAAAATGCTGTAGATAGTGAGAAATATGCTACTAGGGTAACCTCATCAGATGGAGTTTATGTTGTACCTGCTTTTGTAGGTCTAGGAACACCATACTGGGATAGTGATGTCCGTGGAGCAGTCTTTGGTTTAACAAGAGGGACATCTAAAGAACATTTTATCCGCGCTACATTAGAAGCTCTTGCATATCAAACAAAAGATGTGCTTACAGCGATGGAGGCGGATTCAACTATTTCTTTAAAAACGTTACGAGTAGACGGAGGAGCTGTTAAGAATAATTTCTTAATGCAATTTCAAAGTGATATTTTAAATGTACCTGTCGAGCGTCCTTTAATAAATGAAACAACAGCCTTAGGTGCAGCTTATTTAGCTGGCTTAGCAGTTGGATTTTGGAAAAATCGAGAAGAAATAGCCGGACAATGGCAAATGGATCGATGTTTTGAACAACAAATGACAACTGAATTAAGTAATGAGCTATATTCAGGCTGGAAAAAAGCAGTTCATGCCACTTTAGCATTTAAATAAGTAACCGATTTTAATATTTTTTAATTCGAAACTCTAGGACCTTTCTACATGCAGATGTAATTGTAGCGGTCCTTTTTCATTTTAGGTTGATTTCTTTTTGTGTCGCTTTTTTAAGACAATTAGAAAATTTGTTGAAGTGAGGTTTTACAATGGAGGAACAATTTTCAAGTTTAAATAGGAAAAGGATTAAGCAAACATTAGCTGAAAAAGAGTTCGATTTATTAGTGATTGGTGGAGGAATAACAGGTTGTGGTATTGCACTTGATGCTATTACTAGAGGGATGAGTACGGCCCTAGTTGAGATGCAGGATTTTGCATCGGGTACATCTAGTCGTTCTACTAAGCTAGTTCATGGTGGTTTACGATATTTAAAACAGTATGAAATTAAAATGGTAGCAGAGGTTGGTAAAGAACGTGCAATTGTTTATGAAAATGGTCCACATGTGACTACACCTGAAAGGATGTTACTTCCCATATATAAGGGTGGAACTTTTGGTAAGTTTACTACTTCTATTGGCCTTAGATTATATGACTACTTAGCTGGTGTAAAAAAAGATGAGCGAAAGAAAATGTTAAATCGAAAAGAAACGATAGAAAAGGAGCCATTAATTAAAAGAGAGGGGCTTAAAGCTGGAGGATATTACGTTGAATATCGAACCGATGATGCTCGCCTTACAATCGAAGTTATAAAAAAAGCAGTTGAACACGGAGCACAGGCAATCAATTATGTAGAAGTGACAGATTTCATCTATGAAAATAATAGAATAGTAGGAGTCAAAGCAATCGATTTAATAACGAAAGTACCTTTTACAATTCGGGCAAAGAGGATTGTTAACGCAACCGGACCGTGGGTTGACCAGCTTAGGGAAATGGAACGATTAGAAAGTGATAAAAATCTTAGACTAACAAAAGGGGTTCATTTAGTAATTGATCATAAAAAGTTTCCTTTAAATCAGTCTGTCTATTTTGATACGGTGGACGGTCGGATGGTCTTTGCAATTCCAAGAGATGGAAAGACTTATGTTGGTACAACGGATACATTTTTTGATCGAGATACCGCTAATCCAAAAGTAAGCAATGAAGATAGGGAATATATATTAAATTGTGTTCAGTATATGTTTCCAACAATAAAGCTGGAAGATACTGACGTTGAATCAAGTTGGGCTGGCATTCGTCCTTTAATTTTTGAAGAAGGTAAGGATCCTTCTGAAATCTCAAGAAAGGATGAGATTTGGGAATCATCCTCTGGGTTAATTTCAATAGCCGGAGGAAAGTTAACAGGCTACCGGAAAATGGCGGAGACAATTGTAGACCTTATTACAAAAGATATAGTAAATAGATTTAAAAAATGTCAGACTAAAAATTTACCAATATCCGGTGGTGATGTTGGGGGATCAAAAGGTTTTAATTATTTTAAAAAACGATTTTCATCTGCTGGTATTGCAATTGGATTAAGTGAATCGGAATATAAAAGATTAAGTAAAATATACGGATCGAATATAGAACATTTAATGAATATATCATTTAGTGAATTGAAAAATGATTTTAATCTACCACTATCATTATTTTTACAACTAGAATATGGAATTCAAAACGAAATGATTGTAAAGCCGGTCGACTTTTTTATTAGGAGAACAGGATTTTTATATTTTCAAATTGATCTAGTTAATAAGTATAAAGACAATGTGATTCGTTATATGGCGAATAGATTAAGTTGGAATAAGTACCAAATTTTAGAATATCGTTTGGAATTGGAAGAGCAAATAAAAAATGCAGTTTTTTCATCTGATGAATGATGTTTAAAATAGGTTCCGAAATTAATAATACCCAGACTGTTTGAAAGTGAGAGTTCATCAACAGCCTGGGTATTATTTTTATCTTGAAACAAATTTATTTTCCGTAATCCAAAATCTCCATGGATAGTCCCTCGCTTCACCGGAATTTTCAATACCGATTCTAGGTCCACTACTAATATGTTCGGGTTTTATTCCTTCCTTGATGTAAACGGGTGGTAGCCAAATTGGTTTTCCATAAGACTCCATCGTAATATTCAATGCTTTTGTAAGCTTACCTGGTCCATTCGTTAAATTAGAAATGGGCTGATTTTTTCGAAATTCGATCATTTTTTCAATCCCATCCACAGGTTCTAGTGCTCTAATTAATACTACTTGTGGTTTGCCAATTTCTTCACAAACTATATTAATTAAAGTATGGGTATGCATTTGATAAGTGTAGATGTATCCTGCCTCATGAAACATGATTTCCGTGCGTTTCGTACGTCGGTTTTGAAAACTATGTGCAGCGCGATCTTCTGGACCCATATATGCTTCGGTCTCTACAATTATTCCGGAAAGTTCCATTTCATCAGTATTATGAACTAGTATTTTTCCTAAAAGCTCCTTTGCTACTTGTATAGATGGTTTTAAAAAGAAATCTTGTTTTATTGTCGAATTCATAAAAAACTCCTCGAAAATTGTTTGATAAAAAGAAAAAATGTATTTTCTTGGCATGTTAATAGGAATATTTGCCTATTCATATTATTAAAAACCTATTAAAATTAGATTAAATATATTAACTGAATTATTAGAAATTATTCATATTTACTCATTGTACAATCCCCTTCAAGCTTGTACTATTTACTTATTGTTAGAATATTCGAAAAAGGGGTGTAGAATTATGGCAAGACCATCATACTGGAAGGTATTATCGAGTGTCTCACTTGCTACAGCATTAAGTATGTCCATTTTTTCAACGGGAGTAACTTCAAAAGCAGCAATTCCTACTGAAAGTGAAAGTAAACAATTAGTAGAAAGTCCTTATTTAGATTTAAACGTAGTGGATGAGGAAAGATTAGAAAAAGCTTTAAGAGACAGAGGCGTGATCAAAGAATCAGATAGCTCTGAAGCAGCTAATGCAAAAGTACAAGCTTACATAAAGGAAAAACAAGGTGAATATAAGGAAAAAGTACATACACAGTCACAATCAGAAATTGCTGATAAACAAAGAGCAACATTAGAAAAACGTAAGGCTCAACTATTATCACAATTAAATAAAGGACACGAAAACTATAAAAAAGGCAAACCAACTGGCGTTGTAAAAGTTGATTCTGCTAAACAAGCTGGCTATAACGGCGGAGTACGTGAAGATAAAGTATTAGTCATCTTAACAGAATTTGCTGATTTTAAACATAACAATATTGATAAACAAGCTGGGTACATGTACACTGACGATTTCAGTAAAAAACATTACCAAGATATGCTTTTTGGAGATAAAGATTTTACTTTAAACGATGGCTCTAAAATTAAAACGTTTAAACAATTTTATGAAGAACAATCTGGTGGAAGTTATACTGTAAAAGGCACAGTAACAGACTGGTTAACAGTTTCTGGGAATGCAGCTGATTATGGTGATGATAGCCCAACTGGTGGACATGATAATCTTGCACCAAAAGGTCCACGTGATCTTGTTAAGGAATCACTACGAGCTGCAATCAATTCAGGTATTAATTTAGCTGATTTTGATGATTTAGATATTTATGATCTTGATGGTGATGGAAATATTAATGAGCCTGATGGATTAGTCGATCACTTAATGGTTCTTCATGCTGGAACTGGTCAAGAAGCTGGTGGAGGTAAATTAGGAGATAAAGCGATCTGGTCACATCGTTGGACTTTAAATGGAGTAACTACTTTCTCAGGAACACAATCAAAAGTTCCATATTGGAACGGAATGATGGCTGCATATGATTACACAATTGAGCCAGAAGATGGAGCAGTTGGTGTATTCGCTCACGAATTTGGTCATGATTTAGGATTACCAGATGAGTACGATACTCAATATTCAGGTAATGGTGAGCCAATTGCTTCTTGGTCAGTTATGAGTGGTGGTAGTTGGAACGGCGCAATCGCTGGAACAACACCTACAAGTTTCTCACCACAAAACAAAGAGTTCTTCCAAAAAACAATTGGTGGAAACTGGGCAAATATGACTGAAGTAGATTATAAAGATCTTGATGAAAAAGGTATTGCTGCTATTATCGATCAAAGTGTAACTAAATCAAACAATCCAGCAATCGTAAAAGTTAACTTACCTAAAAAAGAAGTAAAAAGTAAAATCCAACCTCAATTTGGTGCAAAGTATTACTATAGTACAAAAGGCGATAACCTTCACACTACTATGACTTCACCAGTATTTAATTTAACAGCAGCTACAAATGCAAGCTTCGCTGTAAAAGCAAACTATGAAGTTGAATATAGTTACGATTATGTATATGTAAATGTATTAGATGCAACAACTGGTGCTAAACTTGCAACAATTGATACAATTGGTGATGAAAATACTGCAGGTGGACTTGAAACATCTAAAGGACTTTGGGTAGATAAAGTTTATGACTTATCTGCATTCAAAGGAAAAAACGTAAAAGTTCAGTTTGAATATGTTACTGATGGTGGATTAGCCCCTGAAGGATTTGCTTTCGACGAAGCAAAATTAACTGTTGACGGTGCAGTTAAATTTACTGATGGTGCTGAAGGAACTCCAGGATTTACATTAGACAAAGCAACTGTATCGAATGGTACTGATTTTAAAGATCACTTCTACTACTTAGAGTGGAGAAACTATGCTGGCTCTGATAAAGCATTAGAATATGCTCGTGGAGTTAAGTATAATACTGGATTAGTAGTTTGGTATGGTGATGATAGCTACACAGATAACTGGACAGGAGTTCACCCTGGTGAAGGTTTCTTAGGTGTTGTAGATGCTCATCCAGAGGCTATTGTTGGTACATTAAATGGTAAACCATCTGTATCACAAAGTACTCGTTACCAAGTAGCTGACGCTGCTTTCAGTTACGATAAATCACCAGAATTCTACTTTAATTCACCATCTCGTGGAATCTTTGACTATGCTGGATTACCTGGTGTAACAGAATTCGATGATTCGCATAGTTACCAAAATACTTTAATTCCTGATGCAGGAAGAAAAGTACCTAACTACGGATTAAAATTCCAAGTAATTGGAGAAGCAAAAGACAATTCAGCTGGTGCTGTTTGGATTCATAAATAAGTAAGAAAAAGAATACGAGTCTGATATTATATCAGACTTGTATTCTTTTTTTGTTTTTATAGACTGGTCGAGAAATGAGTTTTTCAATTAGCCTCTTGGTCAATTTCCATTATAGCTTGTTATGAGGAAGTAATTTTCAAAAATCAGCGTTCATAGTTCCGCATGAGCCCGTTATGAGGAAGTAATATTCAAAACCCAGCGTTCATAGTTCCGCATGAGCCCGTTATGAGGAAGTAATTTTCAAAAACTAGCGTTCATAGTTCCGCATGCCCTCGTTATGAGGATGTAATTTTCAAAACCCAGCGTTCATAGTTCCTCATGAACCGGTTATGAGGAAGTAATATTCAAAACCCAGCGTTCATAGTTCCGCATGATCCCGTTATGAGGAAGTAATTTTCAAAACCCAGCGTTCATAGTTCCGCATGATCCCGTTATGAGGATGTAATATTCAAAACCCAGCGTTCATAGTTCCCCATGAACCAGTTATGAGGAAGTAATTTTCAAAATCCGGCATTCATAGTTCCTCATGACCAGGTTATGAGGAAGTAATATTCAAAACCCAGCGTTCATAGTTCCGCATGAGCCCGTTATGAGGAAGTAATTTTCAAAACTCAGCTTTTTATGTAGTGGAATCGATCTATTTGCAAATTTTAGGAACGAAGTATAAGTGCAACTACGCTTCTTTTTCCTCCTAAAGGTTCGCCAATCGGAAAGTTTTCTTTACCGTGGTTTTTATGAACAAAATGGTTTTAATGGACTTTACGTATTTAACGTTCATAAAAACTTTTTTCAGAATTATTAAACTATAATACTTGTATTAGAAAGCGTTTCCAAAAAAGGGAGGAACTATAGGTGAAATTTAAAAAGACTAGTTTGTTTGTAATGACTTCTTTAATCGCTGTAAGTCTTGCAGCATGTAAAAGTAGTAGTGTAACAACAGGGAGCAATAACTCATCTTATCCTAATAAGGCAATTTCGGTTGTAGCACCATCTGGAGCAGGCGGCGGATGGGATTTGACAGCTAGATCGTTCACTAAAATTTTAAGTGAAACAAAACTTGTTAAAGAACCTATGACGGTAGAGAATAAGCCAGGCGGTGGCGGTACGGTCTTCATGGCTGAGTATGCTACACAAGATAAAGCCAATAATGAAAAATTATTTGTAAACTCACCACCTATTATTATTAACAACTTGAAAAAAGAGGGAAATAGTCCTTATGGCTATAAAAATAGTACACCTTTAGCTCAGTTAACAAAGGATTATGGTGCAATCGTTGTAAAGGCTGATTCTAAGTATAAAGATTTAAAGTCACTTTTAGATGATATTAAAAAGAATCCGAAGAATATTACTTTAGCTGGGGGATCTGCTCCAGGGTCAATGGATCATTTAATCGGAATTTTACCAGCTTATAAATATGGTATTGATCCTACGAAAATTAAGTATGTTTCCTATGATGGTGGTTCTGAAGCAATAACAGCATTATTAGGTAATAATGCGGATGTCATTTCGACCGATGTCTCTAGTACGCTTGAGTTTGTTAAATCAGGTAAAGTTAAAGTTTTGGCAGTAACATCACCTGAACGTTTACAAGGAGATGTATTGTCTGAGTTTCCAACAGCTAAAGAACAAGGTATTGATGCAGAGTTTATCATTTGGCGTGGGGTTTTTGGACCAGAGAAAATGTCTAAAGATGCATACTCATATTGGGAAAAAACAATTTCAAAATTAGTTGAGACAAAAGAATGGAAAGAGGAAGTAGAAAAGCAAGGCTGGCAGCCGGAATATAAAGATGGTAAAGAATTTAATTCGTTCTTATCAGAACAAGAAACACAAGTTCAAGATTTATTAAAAGCATTAGGTATGAGTAAATAAATGAAATAAAGAAGGGGGATAACACTCCTTCTTTTCCATTACTGAACATAAAGAGGTGAGATATATGAATAAAAAATTTGATCGATTAGCAGCAATCATTTTTCTTATTACAGGAATTACTTTTATTTTAGAAAGTCGGAGTATAGCAGGCACTGCTTATGGAAGTGTAGTTGGTCCGAACGTTTTTCCATTTATACTTGGCTGTGCACTTTCTTTACTAAGCTGTAGGTTATTTTACGAAACATTTTCTTATAAAGGAAAAGAAAAGGAAACAATTCAATATAATTATAAGCAATTTTTTATCATCCTAGCTTCAGCTATTCTTTATGCACTTTTACTTGAGAAAATCGGTTTTATTATTAGTTCATTTTTATTCCTAATTGTAGCAATTCAAACAATGGAGCGTGGAAACTGGATAAAATCACTTTCGATTTCATTAGGTTATTCACTCATTATTTATTTTATTTTTGTTGATGTTTTAAAAGGTACTTTACCTGTTTGGTCAATTTGGTTTTAAGAAGTAAGAAGGGAGAGTTTTAACTTGAGTACTTTTCAATATTTAATGCAGGGATTTGAAACTGCATTTACATGGTACAACTTATTGTTTGCTTTTGCCGGAGTATTAATTGGTACAGCAGTAGGGGTATTACCTGGTATTGGGCCAATGAGTGGGGTCGCTTTATTAATACCTGTTACTGCTTCTGTAACTGGGTTTTTAGGACCTGAGCAAGCAGCGGGAAGTGCAATAATTTTATTAGCTGGTGTATATTATGGTGCTATGTATGGTGGTTCTACTACTTCAATTCTATTAAACACTCCTGGTGAATCTTCATCGGTAGTGACAACTTTAGATGGCTATCAAATGGCTAAAAAAGGTAGAGCGGGAAGTGCTTTGTCAATCTCAGCAATTGGTTCATTTGTGGCAGGTATTTTTACTCTTATTGCACTGATCGTATTAGCAAAACCATTATCGGCATTAGCAATTAAGTTCGGTCCAGCTGAATATTTTTCATTAATGCTTCTTGGTTTATGTGCAGTAAGTGGACTAGCAGGAAAGTCGGTAACAAAAGCATTAATTATGACGATCTTCGGACTACTACTGGCTACAATTGGAATTGATTCCGTATCAGGAGTTTCTCGTTTTACATATGACATTCCATGGCTATATCAAGGGTTAGAATTTTTAACAGTAGCGGTAGGATTATTTGCTCTAGGGGAAGTATTTAAAACAATTATTGAAAATGAAGTTGAAGATGGCGAGATGGCGAAGATTAATAATTTATTACCATCTAAAGAAGAATTAAAAGAAAGTGTAGCACCGATTGCAAGGGGCTCTATTTTAGGATTTTTCGTCGGCTTATTACCGGGAGCGGGTGCTATTTTAGCTTCATTTTTCGCTTATATTTTAGAAAAGAAGGTTAGTAAAACGCCAGAAAAGTTTGGTACTGGTACAATCGCTGGTGTTGCATCTCCTGAGTCAGCAAACAATGCCGCGTCTGGGGGAGCGATGATTCCTTTATTAACTTTAGGGATTCCAAGTTCAGGAACAACTGCAATCCTAATGGGTGCCTTAATGATGTATAACATACAACCGGGACCACTGCTTTTCGATGAACATCCTGATGTTGCGTGGGGGTTAATTGCGAGTATGTTTATTGGTAACGTAATGCTGATCATCTTAAACATGCCTTTAGTAAAAATATTTGCAAAGATTATTCAAACGCCGAAGAAATACTTATTACCACTAATTGTAGCCATTTCAATATTTGGTGTTTATGCCGTACAAGTATCTGTAAATGATTTACTTCTATTAATAGCATGTGGAATTTTTGGATATTTCCTTTCTAAAAATGATTTTCCAATCGCACCACTAGTATTAGGAATCGTTTTAGGTCCAATGATTGAGAATAATTTAAGAAGAGCTTTAACTGTATCAAATGGTGACTATAGTATTTTCTTTACTCATCCTATTTCATTAGTATTTTTAATAATTGGAGTACTTTGGATCCTCATTCCAATTATTATTAAATTGAAGGGTAAAGAAGTAGTTATTAATGTAGAAGCTTAAATTTCTAACAAAACTCCTTTAATAAAAGGAGTTTTTTGATTATTATAAAAATATAAGGAGAAATTTTATGCGTTTACATTATAAGTTAATCATCTTTATTTCTGTTCTCATTTTAGTTATCAGTAGTGTTTTTGAAATAGTATCTCAAGAAATGTTTTTAAAAAACCTAAAACATGAAAAGGGATTAAAGGCTTTAGCCATTTCTCAAACAGTGGCAAATATGCCAGAAGTTCGTGAAGCATTTTTAAGTGAAAATCCATCAGGAATCATTCAGCCGATCGTTGAACAAATCCGAAAGAAAGTTGGAGCGGAGTTTATCGTTGTTGGAAATAAAAATGAAGTACGTTATTCACACCCAAACCCATTCCTAATTGGGAAGAAAATGGTTGGAGGAGATAATAATAAAGTATTTAAGGGAGAGGAAATCGTATCGGAATCGACTGGTACACTTGGTCCTTCTTTAAGAGGAAAAACTCCTATTTTTGATGATAATGGCAATGTAATTGGAGTTGTTTCTGTAGGCTACTTAATAAAAGATATTGATCATGAGGCACAAGCGTTTAGTAAAAAACTAATAAAAAATAGTATTGTCATATTACTTCTTGGAATAGGAGCAGCTTTTTTAATTTCATTTAATATTAAAAAATCGATCTTCGGATTGGAGCCAAAAGAAATTGGTAGGATGTACAAAGAAAAACACGCAATTTTGGAATCAATTCATGAAGGGATCATTGCGATTGATGAATACGGAGAGATTACGGTAGTAAATGAAAATGCTCATAAAGTACTATCTATTCCTAATAATATAAAGCTTAGAGGATTAAAAATAGAAGACATATTGCATAATTCGCATCTGAAGAAAGTAGTTGAAACTGGTAAGCCAATTTATGATTTAGAGTTTTTAATAAATGAAAAAGTAATGATTATTAATTGTATACCGATTATTGGAGTGAATTCTAAAATTGTTGGAGCAGTCACAACCTTTAGGGAAAAATCAGAGTTGAATAAATTGCTAAATGAACTATCGCAAATAAAAGCATATTCAGAAGGCCTTAGAGCTCAGGCACATGAATATTCGAATAAGTTGCATACAATTTTAGGCTTAATACAGCTTGAATCCTATCAAGAAGCGATTGAATTAATTTCAAAGGAATCAAATATAACTCAAAATATTATCCATTTTATTATGGAAGAAATTTCAGACCCAGTGGTTGCAGGACTTCTTTTAGGCAAAATAAGTTTAGCTAATGAGTTAAAAGTAGACTTTAACATCGATTATAATAGTAGTTTTGCAGATGTCCCGAAAGAAATAAATAGGGAAGACTTAATAACGATAATCGGAAATCTATTAAATAACGCATTCGATGCAGTATTAGAAACAAATAAATCAGAAAAGCTTGTTTCACTATTTCTTACTGATTTAGGTGAAGATTTAGTGATTGAAATTGAGGATAATGCAAATGGTATCCCTGAGGAATTAATCGATGAGATTTTTGAATATGGTATTTCTACTAAGGAGCAATCTAAAAACTCAGGGATCGGACTTCACCTAGTCCAGAGATTGCTCCATAAATTAAACGGACAAATTACTTTTCATTCAAACGAACATGGGGGAACTACATTTATTGTTGCCATTCCGAAACGCCAAAAGGAGAGTAACAGATACGATGAAAAAGAATTTAATAGAAGTGTTAATAGTTGAAGATGATAGTAGAATTGCAGAAATTCATCAGCGATTTATTGAAAGAATAGACGGGTTTAGTGTAATTGGTATTGCGACAAATTACCAAGAAGCAGTTGATTTAATTGAGATACTAAAACCGCAGCTAGTATTACTAGATGTTTATTTTCCGGATATGAATGGCTTAGATTTTTTACAATGGATGAAGAAAAATTCAATTTTGGCAGATGTTATTATGATTACAGCATCCAAAGAAATCGACTCAGTTAACAAGGCCTTACATTATGGTGTATTTGATTTTATTATTAAGCCAGTCATTTTTGATCGTTTTAAAAAGTCTTTAATTCGTTATGTAAATTATTCAAATAAAGTGCAAAGCCTACAATCAAAAAGTGCTTATCTAACTCAGGAAGAAATAGACGGTTTAATCGGAAAAAATAATTCGGTGATTGAAGAACAAAGTTTATACCCTAAAGGAATTGATAAGCTTACTTTAGATAAGGTGTTATTTGTGATAAATGAAGTTCAAAACGGTATGACTGCTGAGAATATAGGGTTGGAAATTGGCGTTAGTCGTACTACTGCCCGGAGATATTTAGAATATCTAGTATCTGAAGGAAAAGTATTAGCGGATTTAGCGTATGGAACGATCGGTAGGCCAGAAAGAGTTTATTTAATAAAAAACTAGATTTCGTAATTTAGTAAAGTTTACTTAAGAACTATGACAAACCTAACATTTCTGTAACAGGAATTGTGAAAAATCAAGAAAAGAGAATCGTCTAAACGCTTGGTATACAAGCGTTTTTATATGTTTTTTACAAGTTCATGACAATAAGAGTTTACTAGAGTCTAGTTTTTGAAAGCGTTGAAAACCTTACATTTGTTATATAAAATATACTTTGCAAGAAATACGGAGGGATATTATGAAAATACGTTTATTAACTAAAGAAGATGCCGAAATCTATCTTAATATTCGTTTAGAAGGTTTAAAAGAGAATCCTGAAGTTTTTATTACAACTATGGATGAAATACTTGATCAAGATGACCCTATTGAATACAAAGCAGAAATATTGGATCAAGATAAAAATTATACGATTGGTGCCTTTACTGACAAAGGTCAATTAATTGGAGTAGCAACTTTAAAAACATTTGAAAAAGTTAAAGCAGAGCATAAAGGAAAAATTGAGTCTGTCTATGTTTCTCCTAGCGCTCGAAAAATGGGGGCAGGCTATCTTCTAATTGAAGAAGCGATCCACTTAGCAAAAAGCTTTGGACTTGAACAACTTACATTAAATATCGTAGAAGGTAATGAAACAGCAAAAAAACTATATGAAAAACTAGGATTCAAAACATTTGCGAAAACCCCTAATAGTTTAAAATTTAACAATGAATATTGGGACCAAGAGCATATGATGCTTACGTTAATTGCAGGAAATGCTGAAGATACAGGGAAAGCAGGATAAGCAAGTATTGCAGGAATGGAAATTAGTAGATCCCTACTTTAACAAAAAAAGTTTACCTAAATTGTCATTCAACTTGACAATAAAGGTAAACCTTTTTAAATTCTGTTATTTAGTAAAAGTTTTTTCAATGTCATCTAACATTAAGTAAGCAGCCTTGATTCCACCTGCAGTGTTCCAAGTTACATCATTTACTTTAATGACATGCCCATTTTTTGAAGCATTTAGCTTTTTGAATAAAGGATCTTCTGTAAATTCTTTTTCAAGCTTAGAGCCAGACTCTTTACCGTCATCAAATGTAAAGTAGAATAGGTAATCTCCATCCATGGCTGGAATACGTTCTTTTGTTACGCCTCTTTCAGCAAAATCAGGAGCATTTTGTTCCTCTGGACGTTGGAAACCTAATTGTTTAAGAATTACACCAGAGAATGTATCTTGGTGATAGATTCGTACATCAGCACCCATAAAACGAACCATTGAAATTTTTTGATTTACTTTATCGCCTAATTCAGCTTTTAGATCATCAACACGTTTTGTATAATCAGCTAATACTTTATTACCTTGTTCTTCTTTGTTTAAAACTTTTGCATAGAATTTGAAATTTTCTTGCCAATCTCCACGTAATGTTTCAGCGAAAACTGTTGGTGCAATTGCACTTAATTGCTCATACACTTTTTCTTGACGCATTTTATTACCGATGATTAAATCTGGTTTTAAACCAGCGATTTTCTCAAGGTTAACTTCACTTTCCACACCTACAACTTCTACGCCATCCATATCTTTAGAAATATGATCGTACCAAGGGTTTCCTGTCCATGATTTAACAGCACCGACTGGTTTCACACCTAATGCTAGTAAAGCTTCAGTTCCTTCGTTTGTTAAAATAACAACTCTTTTTGGATTAGCAGGAACTTTTGTCGTACCCATTGCATGCTCAATCGAAATTGTATTTGCTTTTTTACTTTCTTTACTAGAAGCTTCATCTGATTTTTTTGTGCCACAAGCACCTAATACCATAATTGCTGCAATGAATAGAGCAATTAGTGAAGAAAATTTTAGTTTTTTCATAGAATGGTCTCCCTTTTTAGTTGATAATGATTATCATTTCTCTCGACAAGTAGTATTATAGATTAAGATTTGATTAGAAGTCAACAAGAAAATGAAAATCATTCTCATTGACTTGATAATTCATATCATTTAGACTAATAGTAGAGAATAGAATAGTAGGAGATATAAAATGCTTATTCACCCAAGATCAAGAGTTATCGTATTAGTAGCTTGTATTTCATTATTAGTTATTTGTTTTTTTTCTAGTATTTTACTAGGATATACGGATACTAGTTTTACAAGTTTAATCCATTCATTTACACAATTTGATGGGTCTAATGAACAGTTAATTATTCAAAATGTTCGGGTTCCAAGAGCAATCATTGCTTCAATAGTAGGAGCGAGTTTAGCAATCGCTGGATTATTTATGCAGGTTTTAACTAAAAATCCTCTAGCATCGCCAAGCGTTCTAGGAATTAACGCTGGTGCCTCGATGTTAATTGTACTAAGTATCACTTTTTTTCATTTACAATCAACTAATGCGACTATATGGCTTTCATTTATAGGAGCTACATTGTCAGCGGTATTTGTATTTGGATTAAGTTCAATAGGAAGAGACGGAGCGACACCATTAAAAATTACTTTAGCTGGTGTTTCAATTGCAGCTATGTTTAGCTCAATAACCCAAGGCTTACTAGTAACAAATGAAGTAGCATTAGAGCAAGTACTATTTTGGCTAGCGGGTTCAGTTCAAGGGCGTTCACTTGATTCATTACATATGGTACTACCATATATCGTCATAGCTTGGGTGGTCGCACTTGCACTTGGTGGAAAGATTAATACATTCATGCTAGGAGAAGATGTATCTAGAGCTTTAGGGCAAAATACAGCTTTATTAAAAACGACATTAGTCGTGTTAGTCATCATTCTAGCCGGTGGTGCTGTAAGTATAGCAGGACCAATAGGATTAGTTGGTATAATTGTCCCTCAAATAGTTAGAATGTTCGTTAAAAATGATTATCGCTGGATGATTCCATTTTGTGGGATCTTAGGGGCAATTTTACTTCTTTTAGCTGATGTAGGATCTCGTTACATTTTAATGCCAGAAGAAACGCCAGTTGGTATTATGACAGCAGTTATTGGTGCACCATTTTTTATTTACTTAGCAAGAAAAGGCGGTACAGTAAAATGAATATGATCAAATTAAGAAACAAGTACTTTTCACTACTATTTAATAAACGATCATTTTCCGTTTTAATAATTGCCCTTCTTTTATTGATCAGTTCATTTTTAGTGAGCTTAACGCTAGGTGACCGTTATATCTCAATTCCAAAAGTATTATCTGTTATTTTTGGTGAAGGTGAAAAAATAGATGAATTATTTATTCAAGCATTTCGAATGCCACGAATCATCATTGGAATTTTTGCTGGGATTTCTTTAGCGATCGCTGGAGCAATTCTACAAGGGTTAGTTAGAAATCCACTAGCCTCTCCAGATATACTTGGGATAACAGGTGGAGCAGGAGCTGCCGTTGTATTATTTTTAGCTATTTTTAGTGATGATCGGACGAATCAATTAACAGTAAGTATAAAATGGCTACCATTAGCGGCATTTATCGGTGCCATTATAAGTTTAGTATTTGTCTATGCTTTTGCTTATAAAGATGGGGAATTAAAGCCATTAAGATTAGTTTTAGTAGGAGTTGGATTTTCAGCTTTAGCTCAAAGCACAACTTCATTCTTTATGATTATTGGACCTATTTTTAGAGCAACTGAAGCGAATATGTGGTTAACCGGGAGCGTCTATGGAGCGAACTGGGAACAAGTTAAAATCATTACAGTTTGGACTTTAGTTTTTATTGTTCTAGCTTTATCGTTTATTAGACATATCAATACGCAGCAACTTGGAGATGAAGTTTCAACAAGCTTAGGAGTTCAAGTAGAAAAAAATCGACTAACCTTGTTATTTATAAGTACAGCATTGGTAGCTGGTGCAGTTGCATTTGCAGGAGCAATCGCATTTGTTGGACTAATTGCACCTCATATTGCTCGGAAAATAGTTGGTGCTTCTTACGGTGCATTGATTCCTTTATCTGGAATAATCGGTGCCATCATGGTATTAGTGGCTGATACAATTGGAAGAACGGTGTTTAGTCCAATTCAAATACCAGCTGGTGTATTTACTGCCGTAATTGGTGCACCATATTTTATCTATTTATTATTTAAGACTGGAAAAAGGTGATAAGATGTCAACGAGCGCAATCGAAACAGAAAAATTAACGTTATCGTATGATGATCGTACAATTATAAACGAATTAAATTTTCAAGTCCCAAAAGGAAAAATCACGGTATTAATTGGAGCTAATGGCTGCGGAAAATCAACACTACTTCGTTCACTTGCAAGATTACTTCAACCAAAAAGTGGAACCATCTTACTTGATGGAAAAGAAATTAGTAAGCGACCTACAAAGGAAATTGCACGTAATCTTTCAATCCTGCCTCAAAGTCCTGTTGCACCAGAAGGTTTAACAGTTTTTCAATTGGTAAAACAAGGAAGATACCCATATCAAACTTGGTTAAAGCAATGGTCAAAAGAAGACGAAGAAAAAGTAAATCATGCCTTAAAAATAACAAATATGTACGAATTAAAGGATCAATTAGTCGATTCTTTATCTGGTGGACAACGTCAACGTGCTTGGATTGCGATGACATTGGCTCAGGACACAGATACAATTTTATTAGATGAACCAACAACATATCTGGATTTAACACATCAAATCGAGATTTTAGACTTACTTTACGAATTAAATGAAAAAGAGCAGCGTACAATTGTTATGGTACTACATGATATAAACTTAGCATGTCGATATGCACACAACATAGTCGCGATTTCAAATGGTGAAGTATACGCAGAAGGAGACCCAGAAAACATCATTAATCAGAACTTAATCTGTGATGTCTTTTGTATGAACTGCGATATCGTGAAGGATCCATTATTCGGAACGCCACTTTGCATACCTCATGGGCGAGGAAGAAAAATAATTTAATCAATTTTGTAAAAGGTGTCCTTAAAGTAGGGCACCTTTCATTTAGTAAGAGGTGAGAAAAAATGACCTTATCAATTAACAATATAAGTGTAGATATTCTAGGAAGTTCGATCCTTAAAAACATTAATTTTCAAATTAATAAGGGTGAAATTTTTTGCCTAATTGGAACTTCAGGAGCGGGGAAATCGACATTGCTTCGGACATTAAATCGATTACAGTCGATTAGCAAAGGTGAAATTCATTTAAATGGACAATCAATATACAAAATGACTCCTCAAAGTTTAAGAAAAAGTGCAGTAATGATCCTACAAACTCCTTCATTATTTGAAGGGACCGTTGAGGATAATATTTTGTTTGGAGTCAAATTAAATGGTAGCTATGATAAGACAGATTCCAAAACAGTAGCGAAATCTTTATTAGAAAAAGTAGGATTAGAGACGAAATTACTTGATCGGAATGCTTCAACACTTTCGATTGGTCAACAGCAAAGAGTATCGATTGCAAGAGCAATAGCAATGAAACCAACTACATTACTATGTGATGAAATTACTTCAGCATTAGATCCACAATCGACTCTACATATTCAGGAGCTTTTAGTAACTTTAAAAAGAGAAGAAAATTTAACGATTATTCTTGTTACACATAATATGGATCTAGTTCAACAAATAGCTGATCGAGTAGGGTTACTGATTGACGGTAAATTAGTAGAAGTGAGTCCAGTTAATGAATTTTTTAATAATCCGCGCACAGAATTAGGGAAAAATTTTCTTTCTACAATTGCTTAAAGAGGTGAAATGATGGAAGGTAATTTGCATATTACAGGGGTATCTCTGACATTTTTATTAATTATTATTGCTATCGCATTATCCTATTATCAAAAACTTGGTGTTGAAAAAGACATTGGCATTTCTTCAGTAAGGACTGTCATTCAATTAATGATCATGGGTTATGTACTTGAATTCATACTGCAAATTGAGCACTTTTTAATTGTCATCATTATTTTATTTTGTATGATTTTATTCGGTGCTTATACTTCGAGTAAAAGGTCACAACAAATTGAAGGAGCATTTTTTATTTCATTTATTAGTATTTTGCTAGGCGTCATGATTTCTTTAGGAGTTGTTTTGGTAGCAAACAAAATTGCGTTGAAGGCTCAATATGTTGTTCCAATATCAAGTATGATTATTAGCACATCAATGAATGCAAATAGCTTAGCGTTAACGAGACTTAGAGCTGAAATTCAGGCAAGTAAAAATCAAATTGAAGCTGCATTATGCCTAGGGGCAACAACTAAACAAGCTTCAAATAATGTCATAAAAAATTCAATTAAAGCTGCCTTAATTCCATCAATTGATCGAGCTAAAACTGTAGGAATTGTTACTTTACCAGGCTCGATGACGGGAATGATTTTTGCGGGCATAAGTCCTTTATATGCGATTAAATATCAATTGTTAATAGAATGTATTCTAATTGGCGCAATTGCAATTAGTGTATTCTCCTCAACACTACTATCCTATAGAAAATTCTTCACAAAAGACGATTCATTGAAATATGAAACGATATTAGAACAAGGATAAGGATAGAGGGAGAAGGAATAAGTAAAAACTTTTCCTTCTCCCATTTTGCTAAACATTATCCGATTACTCTTAATTGTACATCCATGTTTCCTTTAGTTGCCTTTGAATATGGGCAAACTCCGTGGGCTGCTTTTACTAGTTCCACAGCTACTTCTGTTGGAACACCTTGTACTTTTACATCAAGTTGAGCAGCTAATTTAAATCCTCCATCAGCAGGGTCTTTACCGATTGTTATGTTTGCAGTTACTGATGTAGATTCTAGTTTAATTTTTTGCTTACGAGCTACTAAATTTAATGCACTGTCAAAGCAAGCCGAATAGCCAGCGGCAAAAAGTTGTTCAGGATTTGTTGCTCCACCAGGTCCGCCTAATTCCACTGGGGGTTTAAGTGATAAATTAATAAAATCATCTGATGAAATAACTCTTCCGTCACGTCCACCTGTTGCAGTTGCTGTAGCAGTATATAATTTTTCCATTACGATCTCTCCTTAATATAAATTATCTATTTTTTATTTTCATTAGCAGTTTGAACTTTCTTTAATAATGCTTTTGTTTGATTTAGTATTGTTAAAAATTCCTCTTGAGTAGTATTACTTTCCATGAAAAACTTCTCAGGTATACAGAAAGCTTTTTCTTTTAATTTAGTACCTTCTTCAGTTAATGTAATAAATACTTTTCTCTCATCACTTGAATCACGTTTACGAAAAATTAGTCCCGCAGATTCCATCCGTTTTAGCATTGGTGTAAGAGTTCCTGAGTCTAAAAAAAGAGTTTCCCCAAGTTCTTTCACAGTTTGTTGATCTTTTTCCCATAGTGAAAGCAATGCAAGATATTGCGGATACGTTATACCAATCTCATCTAAGATTGGACGATATAATTTAGTAATTTCTCGAGAACAAGCATAAATTGAAAAGCATAATTGATTTTCAAGCAAAAGCTGATTATCTTTATTCATTCGGTCAACATCCTTTTATATTAGTTGTGCACAATTTAATATGACACAATCATAATTGATGAGAAATAGTTTTGCAAGTAATAATAACTATTATTTTTTACCAATTTTTTAATTTTGATTATTAATTGAATAGGTTTGAAGTGGAAATCAGCTTATTCACAATAAAAAAGCCAGTCAATGTTCAATACATTAACTGGCTGTAAATTTAATTTTTTCTAGACCTAGAAATTAATGAAGTTATTTGTAGCATTGTGATTGGTAAGGATGTTTTTTTATGATATGCCAAAAACTTAGGTGTCCAAGAATTCACATATTTTTCTTTAAAACTTCTTAAACCTTGAAAGTGATATAAAAATTGTCCATATTGATAAATTTGCGCTGCAATTTTCTCACTTGTAAAAGAATATTTTGATAGACCTACGTTTGCTAAAGGTGTCATTCCGACATTAAAATAATGAAAATTTCTAGACCTAAACCATTCAATTAAGTTTACAAACATAAAGTCCATAATTCCTTTTGGAGCGTCAACTTTATGACGCATTAAATCAATTGAAATCGTATGTTCATTATAGTTCGGCATAATAGATGCAAAAGCAATCATTTTATTTTCATTATTTTTAATAATAGCTACAGGTGCAAGTTTGATGTAATCCTCATCAAAATAGCCAAGTGAAAACCCTTTTTCTTTTCGCCCTTTCAACCACTCTTGTGATAATTCCTTTAATTCCGTAAAAAATTCATTTGAATAAGGTGGTTCAATAATTTCAAAACTATATTCTTCGCGTTCAAATTTATTATAGAGTGCACGAATACCTTTATTACGTTTTCCTGATAAAGAGAACGTTGAGATATCTGTGAATCCTTCTTCACCGAGTTTAAAGAAATCAAATCCGTTTTCATGTAGATAGGATAGTGAATTTGAGTTTACTTGGTAGAAGACAAGTGTATACCCAAATTGATCAGCATAATTTAATAATTCCTCAATAGCAGGATATAAACGAGATTTTTCACCAACTGGATCACCTAAAATAACTAATTTATCTGCATATGGCTGAAAAATAAATAATACAGTCTCATCTTGAGCCCAGAATAAATATTTATCATGTAAAAAAACCAAATGTGAAAGTTCAGTACCACCATACTTATTAAAATGTTCTTTGATTTTTTCTTCTTCAGCTTTCGTATTTATAAATTCAAATTGTTTTCTTTTAACTTTAAAAAATGCGATATAAAAAAATAGTAAAGCAGCTGCAAAACCAAGAACTGCACTAATCACGATATCTCTCGAATTAACAAGTATATAAGGTAAATATTTAGCAGGTATTTTGACATTTGTTTGAGGTAGATTGATATACGCAATAAGTAAATAGCTACCTAAAAAGAAGAATAAAATAAAATTATCAACAATAAGCTTACCCCAAGTTAAAACGAAACTTTCTCTATAAAATTGTTTCTTTGAAATAAATAATATAAAAGCAACTGCTAATACAAAAAGAGCTTCTTCATAGTCTAAACCTTTTGAATAGGTTGTAACTGCCCCGACAATTAGCATGAATAGTGTAATATACCATGCTCTTTTATCTTTATAATCAATTCCACGAGAGAGTCCTAACAATGTAAAGCCTGCTGTGACCGAAATTAAATGTGAAATATTAATGATTGTCGAAGGTAAAATTAAATTTAAAAGACTAATTCTTAAAAGCATGCTTGGCACAGCAGCAGAAACTAATAGAATAACGCCAGATAAAAATACCAAAATCGTTAAAAGTTTATGTCCCAAATAAGTTGAAATTTGATTTGGAATATTATTAAATGATTGATTTATTTTATTCCATAATAATTTAAGAGCTAAAATAATACCGCAAGCAAACGGGAAAAAGAAATAACTGAAACGATAAATCAATAAAACAAGAAGTGTCGTTTCCTTATCGATCCCAAAGTATGTGAAACCTAGTAGGAAAATAAAATCAAAAGATCCAAGACCGCCTGGAATCATACTTAAAAGTGCTGCAACAGACGCTACTAAAAAAACAGGCAATACTTCTATGATTGAAATGTCGATATGTAAAAATAAACAAATGAAGTAAATGAACAATAAAATAAAAGACCATTCACATAAGGAAATCACAACCAGTGAAAGCATATATTTTGCGGAAAAATTCTCCGAGAAAAAATTACGCTTTAAATAAACGACTAAAAACATTACCGGGAAATAACAAATTGCAATGATAATAGCGATATATAAATACTTATATTCATTTAAAAATGATAAATCAAATATTCCGGTAAATAAAACTAAGCTCAATATCGATAATCCAGAAAGTAAGAATATCGTTACACTACTCACAGCTTTAACAATTTCGGGTCCGGTGCGATCTTTTCGATAAAATAGAGTTCGAATGGTGGTACCTGCAACCCCACCAAGACCAATTAGGTTTGAGGAAGTATTCGCTAGCCAAGCTACCATTAATATTTTTCGAAAACTAAAATCTAATTTTAATAGTCTTACAAGTACGAAGTCATATAAAAACATTGGAGATACGGCTAAAATTCCTAATGCAAAAATCAAAAAGTACTGTATTAATGTAAGAGACTCCATATAGTTAAAGAACATTTTAAAGTCGAAGTTTAAAAGTACGTTTTTTCCAACAAATATAAATGTAACTAGTAATATTGAAATGAAAAATAGTTTAAATAAACCTACTTTACTAATCCGAATCTTATTCATAAGACACTCCTGAAGTTATTATTCAACAAATAAAATAATAGTTATTAGCTTTAGTATTCCATATTATTCCACTATTTAACAAGAAGATTATTATCACGTCCTAGAAAATTTAATAACTTATTATTTTGGAGATAAAAAGTTAATTAGATTTTAATTTTCAGGACTATTTTGCGATTAGTATTAAAGAAAAAAGACTTAGGTTTTCACTCGTTTTTCTATGGAATAAGACCTAAGACACTTCAAATTTCCATTGGAGTCGGGGCATTAAAGTACAATTATGAGAGGACTATTTTATGATTTTTTGAATATTTATAAATGAAAATATTAAATGGGTTCTATATAAAATGGGAGACCTCTTATTTGGAAGAGAAAAGAAATTCAAACCTCTCTTGAAGAATATTCAAATGATTAGATAAAAGAAATTCTTAAATAATAACGAATGGAGCTCTAATACTAAGTTTTTACTAGATGACTTTATAGCAGAATAAGAGTGTATTCGATGATGCAAGCATTGTATAAATTCGAAGGAAATATGTAAAGAATAAAATGTAAACTCGATTAAGGAGAGTAAGAATGAAGTATTTTTAAAATAAACTTGATCGCTATGTTACGGAACTTTTTCAAGGGGGAATCATAATTGAATATAACAAATGTTTTAATTATCCTTGGATTCATTTTTTTTGCCTTTATACTTTTAGTTTTAATAATAGGTACACTATATTTGTTTTTTATAGATCGAAGACAGAAGCAGCATCCAATACTCCGTAATTATCCAGTCATAGGACGAGTTAGGTACTTTTTAGAAACTATTGGACCTGAGTTACGTCAGTATTTATTTAACAATGACCTAGAAGGTAAACCTTTTTCTAGAGAAGAATATGCGCATATTGTCAAAAAAGCAAAATATAAACGAGATGTCCTTGGGTTTGGGTCTAAAAGAGATTTTGAAGAAAAAGGATATTATATTAGAAATTCGATGTTTCCAAAACTGTCTGAAGAATTAAAAATGGACCAGCAAATAAACGTAACAACAAACCGATATTTATTGATTAAAGAGCCTTTATTTACACAGAAGGAGGAAATATTAGAGAAGAATGATTCACTTGCATTTTTATTGGATGATAGTGATGCAATTGTGATAGGTAAAAACACGAAGTATCCTTTTATTGTAAAAGGCCAGATTGGTATGTCTGCTATGAGCTATGGATCCTTAGGTGAAAAGGCTATTACTGCACTCTCAGAGGGATTAGCAATTGCGAAGGGGACATGGATGAATACAGGTGAGGGTGGTTTGTCTGAATATCATCTAAAGGGTGGCGTTGATATTATCATGCAAATTGGCCCAGGCTTATTCGGGGTTAGAGATAAAGAGGGGAATTTTAATTGGGATGCCTTGAAAGAAAAAAGTAAAATTCCTGAAATAAAAGCTTTTGAACTTAAATTAGCTCAAGGTGCCAAAACACGAGGTGGGCATATTGATGGGGAAAAGGTAACAGAGGAAATTGCAAGAATAAGAATGGTAGAACCGTTTAAATCTATTGATAGTCCTAATCGTTTTCGAGAGTTTCAGGACTTTCCTTCTTTGTTTGACTTTATAGAACAAATTCGAGAACATACTGGAAAACCAGTAGGAATGAAAGTGGTTATTGGAAGTGGTCATGAAGCTGATGAATTAGCAAAATATATAAAAAGTACTGGGAAGGGCCCTGACTTTATTACTGTAGACGGTGGTGAAGGGGGAACAGGTGCCACATACCAGGAACTGGCGGATAGTGTAGGATTGCCAATTAAATCTGCATTACCTTTAATGGATCATGCTTTAAGAAAATATGGCGTACGTGACCAAGTTAAAATAATAGCTTCAGGAAAATTATTTTCGCCAGATCGAGTAGCAATTGCACTAGCAATGGGGGCTGACCTTGTTAATATCGCAAGAGGATTTATGATTACGATTGGTTGTATTCAAGCATTAAAATGCCACTCCAATGCATGTCCAGTCGGTGTGGCCACAACAGATCCTGATTTACAAAAGGCCCTTGTCATTGATGAAAAAAAATATCGAACAGCAAATTATCTAATTTCAATGCGTGAAGGTTTATTTCGGTTAGCTGCTGCTGCAGGTTTGGATTCCCCTGCCCACTTTCAAAGTGAACATGTTGTTTATAAAGATGAAAAAGGGAAAGTGTGGTCACTGAAGGAAATATATCAATCATTGGTAGAAAAAGTAGATTAAAAATAGTACCTTTACAACGTATTTTTCGGTGCTAGTCCGGACTTTATCATTATAGTTGAACAATGAGAGACTACTTAGGTAGTCTTTTTGTGTGACAGGTAGTCGCATAGGGTGCTGACCTAGTCAGTGCCCTTCAATTATTTTATTAGACAGAGAAGACACTTCGGTGTAACGACTGGATGAAAGATAATTTTCACCTGAAAATTTTTAAGCCGTGCTTATAGCCTATTCCGCAAACTCCCAAGTCTACATATATTATAAAGATTCGAAAGCCCAAGATTTCAAAATACATTATTCAAAAGGGAGGAAAGTTAATATGAATTTCTATAACCATGTACCTTATAATCTCAATGATTATTATAGAAATCCACAGCAAGCTGTAAATCCACAACAAATTCTAACATTAATAAATCCAGCTGTTAGCCATGGATTAAAAGAAGCACAACATCTTGGCTATCAACATGCATTAACAGAAGCAGTTGCTATAGGTTACTTGATGGGAAAAGGTTACGATTATAATACTGCTTGGAAAACTGTTGAATCTTGGTGGAGACCACCGGGAACGCCTATACCTACTCCATATTAAAATTTAAAAAGTTATTTGAATAGTATCATAGCTAAAGAGAATTTTTGAGGAATCATTAATTTAGGAGATTCCTTTTTTTGTGTTTGTTGAGCTATATAAATAATACTTCATTTAGTAATTAGGACTCTATTATAGTACTTATGTAAAGTATAAGTTAGTTTTACAGAGTGTTGAAATATAAAACGGTCTATAGTGAAACAAAGTTAAGTGGAAGATTAATGATGTTAAAATTCATTTATTATATTTATAACGATTAACGATTTTAAATGTTATAGTGTTTCAACAATTTTAATATACCAATAAACTATAGTAATTGTTTTTTCGGAACTTAAAAATAGTAAGAGCAAATTTTAGATTTAAAGTTTTAAATGAATAGTTTAGATGTTGATGTTCAAACTCAATTAACTTACAAACTGATTAATATTCTGTTTTGTCACACTAAGTAAAGGCTATTTGATTAGGTTTTTATCGTAAACTTTTTTTGATGAATTAGTTGATTGGAATGGAGGGATGCTCGACTCCTATGGGATAAGCGAGAAGGCTAAAGAATCTCGCCCCATGGAAAGCGAGCATCCTGTAATGGAAATCAACATCACTCTACTACTTTTACGAAAATTTGATAATTAATTGACAAGATTGTTTTTCAACAGCGTGAAAAAAATCGACTGCAAAGTCGATTTTTTAATTGAGATAAATGGTAGGTATTTTGAAGAAGGTATTTGTAAACGAATATTGAATGATTAGTTACATATGCAAAAAATGTAAAATTTTAGATTTAAGTGAATACAAAGGAGGAATCTAGCCTGAGCGAACTTGAACTGATTAATACATACAAAAACGAGCTTCAAAATTACTCTTTGGAACAGTTAAGGTATAAATCTGAAGAGGCGGTTTGGTCTATTGGTCAAATGTATGACCATTTAATCATTTGTGCCCATGAATATCTAGATAGCATGGAAATTTGCGCTACCTTAAATGATGAACAATCGCTTGGAAAAACGGAATTTGGTGAGCAGTTATATAAGATTGGGGGATTTCCACCAATTAAAATCAGATTACCAGATGAACTAAATGATCCACCTAATAATTCAGATAGCAAGGACGAGCTTATCAGTAGAATTAATCAAGTCATTCTAAGGTTGAGCCAATGGAAATCGAAAGTGGATCATATTAACCCAAATTATAAAGTCCAGCATGGAGGGTTCGGATGGCTAAATGCAAGAGAATGGTATGATTTGGTTTTTATGCATTTTCGTCATCACTTGCGACAAAAAAGTGAATTAGAACAAAGGCTTGTTAAGTGACGGGCCTTATATGCTTCTTTAGAATGCATTCTTTAAACTAACCAATAAGATAATTTTAATTTTACGAGGTAATAAGGAATTTAAATAGATAGACAAATAAATAAAACAAAAAGACAAATCGTAATAGGGAGCGAACAATGAATAAAAATCGGTTGGAAGCTTTTAGTGACGGTGTACTTGCTATCATTATTACAATTATGGTCCTAGAAATTAGGATTCCTCACAGTCCGAATATACAAGACTTATTACAACTTTTCCCAACCTTTCTTAGTTATTTACTTAGTTTCATTTATGTAGGTATTTACTGGAACAACCATCATCATATGATACACACTTTACAAAAGGTGACAGGATCAATAATGTGGGCAAATCTTCATTTGCTTTTCTGGTTATCCTTAATTCCTTTTGCATCTGGTTGGATGGGAGAAAACCATTATAAGCCTTATCCAACAATGCTTTATGGTGTAATCCTCTTAATGGCCGCAATAGCTTACTTCATATTACAAGGTATAATTATCCAAAAAGAGGGAAAGAATTCAAAATTAAAACAGGCAGTAGGTAATGATTGGAAAGGAAAAGCTTCAGTGGTTTGTTACTTAACTGCAGTTTGCACGTCTTTAATCTGGCCTTGGTTCGCTCAAATAATTTATGTAATCGTTGCAATTATGTGGTTATTACCGGATCGCCGAATAGAGAAGGTTATGCAAAGTAAATAAACAAAAAGTATTTTTTAATAAATTTATAAAAAGAGAGGGAGTAGATTATGATGATAAAAGGTTTCGGGGGAATATTTTGGAGGACTAAAAATCTGGATGCTTTAAAAAAATGGTACAGTAAAGTGCTAAATGTTGAAATAGAAAATTGGAATGGGACTATTATTAAACCCGATTCTGAAAATGAAACGATCTTTTCTTTCTTTACGGAAGAAGACAATTATTTTCCAACAGAACAGCAAGTGATGTTAAATTTTCAAGTTTATAATCTAGACGAGACGATTAAGCATCTTGAACAAGTCGGTATACCTCTTGCAAAGGAAAAAGAGATTAGTGATTATGGTAAGTTTGCATGGATTAAAGATCCTGAAGGTAGATTAGTTGAACTTTGGGAGAAATAAACAGGACTAAGAAAGGGTTGCTGCGGCGATCCTTTTTTTTATTTGTACTAGTGCATTTTAGTTAACAGGAATAAAAAGATTCTCCATAGAATATTAGTTTTTTAGTAACTCTGTATTAAGTGAATACAGAAGGAGAATAAACTATGTCAGACTTATTTATTTTTTTGCCACTATTAATTCTTATTTTAGTAATAGCTATTATTGTCTTCTTAATTACCAAATTTGCAAAGAAAAAGAATAAAAGCACAGGAAGAATTGTTGGAACCATCTTATTGTTATATGTCACTTTTAATTTAATAATGGGGGTTATTACTTATTTTAAAGGACCTTAGTCAACGATTACATACATTAGAACTGTGAATTTGAGGTCCATAACAAAGATGGACTTATGCCCCCTTAAGAGTAAGTAATATTGCAGATTTTGCTTTCCAAAAATCAACTAGGAAAGATTATCCTAATGGTCATTTATTGGCCCAGCATTTTTAATCAAAAGACATATTAGTTTCTTTAAGTAGTAAAATAGTTTACAATTTAGTAGTTGAATTGTAATTTAAGTAATATACATAAAATTAAATGACCATAGATCGCTGAGTTTTAGTTGAGTGTTTCTTCTATTATTGAGGGACATTTCAATTTTGAAGCGGGGGAACCAATTTTTGTGCAATTGTACTTTGGGGTGAATCCTTTTTATAGGTAGGGCTACTTTTTAGGTCCGAATCCGACAGCTAACCTCGTAGGCGTGTAGGGAGAAGGTTTCCAAAATGATGTCTTATTAAGGCACTGGAGATTTTCCTAGTGTCTTTTTTGCATTCAATTTTGATAAAGTAAGTGGGGGTTAGGTAGTGCTAGAAATGTATATATTTGGCGGGATTCTTATTTTAACTATGTTAATAGCAGTATTTATGACTCGTAAGGATTCTGTAGTAGATGATGAAAATGGAAAATATAAATGTGGAAAGTCTGGGAATAGGAAGAGAATCGTTAGAGAGAGAAAATCAGGTAAAGT
Organism: Gottfriedia acidiceleris; assembly: GCF_050457485.1. GTDB lineage: Bacteria > Bacillota > Bacilli > Bacillales > Bacillaceae_G > Gottfriedia > Gottfriedia acidiceleris_D. The sequence goes on along the minus strand of NZ_JBCMJM010000006.1, from coordinate 113,407 downwards.
CGTGAGAATAGATTGATTAGTCTTGTAGAAAATCATGAATTTAAAATAGGTCGAAAAAATATTTAAAACTTCCTAAAGAGAGTGGTCAATTAAGCCATTCTCTTTTTTATATAGTTAGTCTTGGTTTCATAATTCATATTTAGTTCATAATGAGTTTATATAATATGTACATAATTATTTGTAAATGTAAGTAGGTGAATTTATTGAATCAAGTAAAAGTATTAGTTGTCGATGATGATCCAAATATTCGGGAGTTAATCTCTATATTTTTAAGTGGTGAAGGCTATACAGTTATTGAGGCTGAAAATGGTCAAGAAGCATTAACGTTACTGGAAGAAAATAATATTCAAATAGTAGTAGTTGATGTGATGATGCCTGAAGTAGATGGATACGAGCTGACAAAAGAGGTTAAAAAGTATTATGATATTCCGATTTTAATGGTTACAGCAAAAGGTGAATCTCAAGACAAATTAAAAGGTTTTGATCTTGGGGTAGATGATTATGTTGTTAAGCCGTTTGATCCTTTGGAAATCGTAGCCCGTGTAAAAGCTCTATTAAGAAGGTTTCAATTACTATCTGATAAAAATATTTTTGTAGGTAATTTAACGATTAATCAAGTTAAATATGAAATTTCGACGAATGATCAATCGATTACATTACCATTAAAGGAATTCGAATTATTGTTGAAGCTTGCAAGCCAAGCTGGAAGAATTTTTACGAGAAATGATTTGATTGAGCAAATATGGGGAGTGGATTATGAAGGAGATGAACGCACAGTTGATGTGCATATAAAGAGAATACGAGAGCGTCTAAGAGAGTTAAAGGCTACAGTCGAAATCGTTACAATAAGAGGTTTAGGCTATAAATTAGAGGAAAATCACACATGAAAAGCATGTACACAAGATTGGTTTTAATCTTTATTTCGGTTATTTTGTTGAGTTTAGTCATTACTTTTTTTATTGCTTCAAAATACTTTATAAAACATGTTGAAACAGAAGTACAAAGTGATTTAATTGATGTTGGAGAAAATTTTATTTCCACCTATTCTAAACAAGATAATCAAAATGGAGTAGATGCGACCTTACAAATTCTTAGTAAAAATTTTTATATATCACTGTATGATGAGTCGGGTAAAATCGTTTTGAAAAATACAGCACTAAAAAAGAAGAATATAAAAAAAGAACAAGTATTAAATGTACTAAACAAAAGTGATATACAAACAAAAGGATATCTCATCGGTCTACCTTTTAAAAAAGATGGGCACCAATATGCTTTATTTATTCAGCCCAATATTGATCGTGGGTTTTTTAAAATGCGTAGAGTTTTATTTTTTAGTTTGCTGACAACACTAATCATTGGATCAGTGACATTTTTATTTGTTGCTAAGTTATTAGTAAAGCCTGTAAAAGAGCTAATTCGTGCCACAAAAGAACTGGCTAAAGGTAACTATGACGTTCAAGTAACGATTAAACGTAAGGATGAAATAGGACTACTAGCTTCAAATTTTAATCTGATGACGAATAAATTAAACAAGCTAGAAGAGATGAGAAGTGAATTTGTTTCGAATGTTTCTCATGAAATTCAATCACCGTTAACATCTATTAAGGGATTTGCAAAGGTTTTAAGAAATAAGCAATTAACAGAAGAGAAAAAGGAACATTATTTATCCATTATTGAGGCAGAGAGTGAACGTCTTTCTATGATGAGTGAAAGATTATTAAAGCTAGCTTCATTAGACTCTGAGCAACATCCATTCCAGCCTACGACTTACAAATTAGATGAACAAATTCGAAAAATTATTTTGGCATTAGAGCCACATTGGGAAAGTAAAAAGCTTCAATTAGTTTTAAATTTACCACAAACAGAAATAGTAGCAGATCGTTTACTACTTGAACAAGTCTGGATTAATTTACTTCAAAATGCGATCAAGTTCTCAAGTATAGCTGGGTACATTAAAGTAGATATTTTGGAATTGGATCATACTATTCACGTCATCATTAGCGATAGTGGACTAGGAATAAGTAAGGATGATATTGAGCGGATATTTGAACGTTTTTATCAAGCAGACCGTTCTAGAAATAAAAAAGGAACCGGGCTTGGTCTTTCGATTGTACAAAAAATTATCGAAATGCATCATGGAAAAATAGAAGTTGAAAGTGTTGTTGGAAAAGGAACTAGCTTTACGATTATCCTACCGAAAAACTTGTAAAATTAAATAGTTCAAATTATGTTCTTAATTGTTCATATTCTGTTCATATTGATTTGTTAAACTAGTCACGTATTAGAATTGTAACCAATCGAAAGGGGAAATAGATACATTATGTTTGCAGGCTTAACGAAATTAAGTTTGAAGAACACAATATCAGTTATTATATTAAGTGTTCTTGTTTTAATTGGGGGAATTTATTCTGCCCAAAAAATACAAATTGAAACATTTCCTGATGTTTCATTTCCAGCAGTTGCAGTACAGGTAGTATACCCTGGTGCATCATCTGAGGATATAGAAGCTGAAGTCACAAAACCAATCGAATCAGGTTTAATGAAGCTTGAAAACTATGATCAGTTAACAAGTACTTCAAGTGAAAATATGGCTTCAATCTTTTTAATTTATCCTTTTGGATCGGATATGGATAAAATTGAAAAAGACGTTGATAATGTAATCAATAAAACAAAGTTACCTGATAAAGCAGAAGCGACAGTTCAACGTATTGCGATGGATTCTGCTCCTATTTATCAAGTTGCAATTGCAAATAACGGTCAAGTAAAAGACTTACAACAATCAATTGAAAAAGATTTACTTCCTCAAATTAAAAAAATCACTGGTGTTAGTGATGTAAGTCTTCAAGGAACAAAAGATGAAGAAATTCAAATTGTTGTAGATAATAAAAAAGCAGAAGAAAAAGGGATATCTTTAGATACAATTAAAACGGCAATTCAAGGTCTAGATTATGCAGTGCCATTAGGATCTGTTGAGAATAATGGAAAAACAGTTTCTGTTCGAATGAAAGGTATGTTAAACTCAGTCGATCAAATCAAAAAAACAGTTTTATCTAGTGCAGCTGCTCAAAGTACACAAATGGGTACGATGACTCAAGGAGCACAACTAGGTAGAGGTGCGGGACAAGCACAAACAGTAACGCCAAAAAATGTTACTGTTGCTGACATTGCAGATGTAAAAGTAGTTTCGGTTCAAGACCAAATTTCTAGATATAACGGTAAAGAAAGTTATATTTTATCGGTTTCTCAAACACAAGATTCAAATACAGCGGATGTAGCAACATCAGTTAAAAAAGAAATTAAATCATTTAAGAAAGACAATAATGTAGAAACGCATGTCATTATGGATAACGGTAAAGAAATCGAGAAATCCGTTAGTTCTTTAATTAAAGAAGGTCTATTAGGTGCGTTATTTACAGTAGTCGTTATTCTGTTATTCTTAAGAAACATTAGAGCGACAATAATTTCAATTTTATCATTACCAATTTCAATCTTTGCAACAATATCAGTTTTAAATTCATTAGGTTACACATTGAACATTATGACTTTAGGTGGACTAGTTGTTGCGATCGGACGTATTGTTGATGATAGTATCGTTGTAATTGAAAATATATACAGGTGGAGACAACAAAAAGGTAATCAATATAAGAAAAAAGAGATGGCATTATATGCAACCAAAGAAGTAATTGGTGCCATTGCATCATCTACATTTGCAACTGTAGTAGTATTTTTACCTTTAGCATTTGTAAGTGGTATTATTGGAGAATTCTTTAGACCATTTGCTATTTCAGTAGTAGTTTCGATTTTAACTTCTCTAATTGTTGCGATCATTTTAATTCCAACATTAGGAGCAAAATTCTTATCAAAACCATTAAAAGAACACAGTAATGATACTCGTTTTATGAGAGGTTACGAAAAGTTACTTCGTTCGGCATTAAAACGTAAATGGATTGTTATCTTATTATCAATCGTTTTATTAGCTGGCTCATTATCGATGATTCCTTTATTAGGATTCTCATTCTTACCAGGTAGTGTAAATAAAACACTTCAAGTGACAGCAACTCTTCCATCAAATAGTACTGTGGACCAATCAAATTTAGTTGCTAAAGAATTAGAAAAATACTTCGCAGATTCAGACCTAATTGACAGTGTACAAGCTACTGTTGGTGGTAAACGCGATTTTATGATGAATATGGATGGTGGCAAAAATAAAGCAATCTTCCAAATCAATCTAAAAGATGGAAAGAACATGGATAAAGAACTTTCAAAAATCAATAAAGAAGTTCCTTCAATTGTTGATGCGAAAGTAAAAGGTACAACAATTACAGCAAAAGAACTTTCTCAAAATGGTCCTCCAACAGGCAACAATATTGATGTAAATTTATATTCTGCAAACTTTAATGATTTAAAAGATGCAGCATCTAAAATTGAAAAAGAATTAAATAGTGATGATCGTCTGAAAAATGTTTCTAATAATTTAAAAGATGTACAACCTAAATTAGAAATTACATTAAACGATAAAGCACGTGATGAAAATATTTCAATGTTCCAAGTTATGGGAGCCATTAATGAAAAAATTAACGACGTTGAAATCGGTGATTACGATTTAAACGGCGAAACAAATAAGCTTACTGTAGGTTATAAAACTAAAGCAACTTCAAAAGAAGATATTGAAAAAATTAAATTTATGACTGCAACAGGTCCGAAAGAAATTAAAGACTATGTAACTATTTCTCAAAAGGATGCACCAGTTTCAATCAACCATGATGATGGAAAAATGTTTGCATCAGTAAGTGCAGAAGTAAAAGGTAAAGATACTGCAGCAATTACAAAAGATGTAACTAATCATTTAAATAAAATTGATTTACCAAAAAGCGTCGATATGAAAATTGGCGGCGGTTTAGATATGATTTCAGATGGATTTAGCAGTTTGGGAATAGCAATGGTAGTTGCTGTTGGATTAGTATTCTTAATCATGAGCATGACATTTGGTGGTTTAAGAACACCGTTTGTTATTTTAACATCTTTAATCTTCGTACCAGTCGGAGCCTTCTTAGCGCTATTTATTGGTAAGCAAACACTATCAATGAGTGCAATGATCGGACTATTAATGTTGATCGGTATAGTAGTAACGAATGCGGTTGTATTATTAGACCGTGTCGAACATAACCGTAAAAATGGATTAGATGTAACTGACGCATTAATTGAGGCTTCAAAGACAAGATTACGTCCAATCCTAATGACAGCATTAGCGACAATTCTTGCATTAGTACCAATGGCCCTTTCAAATTCAACATCTGGCTTAATTTCGAAAGGATTAGCAGTAACTGTAATTGGTGGTTTAACAACTTCAACATTCTTAACACTAATCATCATTCCAGTTATTTATAAGTTAGTAAGCAAAAAGAAAAAGACTGAAGAATAATTGAAGAAGAGTGCCTCACATAAATAGTGGGGCACTCTTTTATATTTAAAAAAAAAAGAGGTTATCTAATAAGACATAAATTACTCAACTTTTACCTAATTATTTACAATTTGTTCCCAATGATATCTTAAATATTTTCTTCTAATATAAATTCTATTACCTGCTAATTGAATTACCAAACCTAATTGTTCGATTAAAAAAGTCGTATTTGCGACTTGTGATCTAAGGGGTATCGCCACATGCATATCAAGTCAAAAACAAATCATTACCTACTTATCAAAAAACGCCAATTTTTCTGTAATTTAATGGAAAAGATGGTATTTTTTAAGTGGAATGAGGATTCAAATGCAAGAAACGGGTGTGTGTAGTAGAATTGATAGTACTGGAGGGGGATTGATGAAAGAATATATTTATGTGGAAAACGAAAAAAAAGTGAAATTGAAATTTGGAATTTTAAAAAAAGACATTGTACTTACCATATCACTCTTGTTAGCAATCGTAAGCTGTTTATTCCATCCACCAAAACTAGAATATATAAATTTTAAAGTATTAGTCAGTTTATTTAATCTTATGCTCGTAGTTAAGGCTCTGGAAGAACTTAAGTTATTGGATAAATTCGCCATTGCTATACTGAGTAAATGTCATAATAGTAAAAGTGTTTCAGCAATCCTAATTTTATTATGCTTTTTTAGTTCCATGCTTGTAACGAATGATGTTGCATTAATAACATTTGTACCATTAACACTTATAATTAGTAAGATTATACAAACTTCTATGTTAGATACTATTATACTAGAGACAATTGCAGCTAACATCGGAAGCAGCCTAACTCCAATGGGAAATCCTCAAAATCTTTTCATTTTTACTTACTACGGAATAAGGCCTATACAATTTTTTACAACAATTCTTCTATTAGTGGTTCTAGGAATTGTTCTCTTATTCTTTCTTAATCAAAGATTGCATAGTAAAACATTGGAAATGGATCTTCCATATATTCCTATTAAGAATAAAAAAAAGGCAACATTATGGGGAATACTATTTGGCATCATAACTGTATCCATACTAGGGGTTATAAGCTACAAACTTGCGTTCATCATTGCACTTTCAACCGCATGTATACTTGATATAAAATTATTGAAGAAAATTGATTATTTATTGCTTATTACTTTTATCTGTTTTTTTATATTTATAGGAAACATATCGGAATTAAAGGTAGTACACACATTTGCCAGTGAAAATCTCAAAAGTCCCACATCAATCTTTTTCAGTTCCATAATTTTAAGCCAACTGATAAGCAATGTACCAGCTGCAATCTTTTTATCAAAATTCTCCGTGAATTGGCAGCCTTTATTAGTAGGTGTGAATTTAGGTGGTCTTGGTACGATTGTTGCTTCACTCGCAAGTGTAATTTCATTTAAACTTTTTATTAAGAGAGATCCACAAAAAAGTAAAATGTACCTTATAAGGTTTAGCTTTTATAATTTTTCGATTTTAGCTCTTTTAACTCTTGTTTATTATTTTGCGATGAAATATCAAAATTTCTTTTAATACAAAGTTATAGGTTTAAATAACATTGGGTCATATCTATATAAAAAAACAAATTTCTCAAATTTTAATACTGATATTATCCCCTTATAGTAGACTACCTATCCAGTTGGTTAGATAGTCTACTATAGGGAAGGTTTTTTTATGGTAGTTGAATTAAAAAATCTACAGTCTACTTCAGCACCAAAAATAAAAAAATAGCTTAGGCACAAACGCTACCTAAGCTCCTTTTTATTATTTAGGTTCATAATCAAAATGTAATTCATTATTTTCATTTACAATTACACTTAAATTATAATCTTTAAAATACCATAAATCTGTTTCGTTTATAAAATAGACTACGTTATCAATCGTAATGGATTCTCCGATGTCTACAGGTTGTTCTTTAGTAACACCTAAAGAATAGCCTTTATGTATTGTACTATTTCCACCGTATCGCGCGAAAAAACGAATTGTATCTCCTTCTTTTACATTCATCTCATCTTGAAACCATTTTAATGCATCTTCGGAAATTGTAATTTTCATTGTATCCGACCTTTCTTTATCTTATAAAAATATTATAGTATGAATGTGAAAAACTATACAGAAAAGTGATGTTTAGTGCAAAAGTGTAACTAGAATAAAGAAGAAAACCCAGAGCAAACAGGTTTTCTTCTATAATTGAAGTATTTTAGACAGGCGCATTAGACAAAGCTATCTTATTTTTTGAAAAAAGATAGTATGTTGTTTTTAAATAAAATAAATAGTGAAATGACGACAAATCCATAATAGACGATTTGTTCAACTAGTGGGGTAGCATCGATAAAGGAGAAAAGACCTTCAGAGAATACTTTACCGCCAAAGAAAATTAATAGAATACCTAGTAAAGTGAAAATTACTTTAATATTTAAATTAATTGTAGTTTTGATAAATAAATATGCAATTAAGATAGCTGCAATAATTCCTAGTAAGATCGAGATCATACCAACAAAGGCGATTGTTTGTGCATTTGATAAAACAAACAGAACAAGCTCTAAGCCTTCGCGGATCACAAACACGCTTGCCATTAAAAATAATGAAATACTACTATCCTTAATTTTAACTTCAGATTTTAGCTTATCTGAAATATTAATGCTACTTTGATCACTTAACCAGTAAATAAAGTAGAAGATTAGCAATGCTGCAATTAATTGGATTACACCTTCAATAGTATGTTCAACATTTCCATCTAGTTCACCGAATGTAGTAAATAAGAAAAATCCGGCAAAGATACTAACTACTACTCCAAGTAATGTACCGTAAATTACTGACTTGATTAAATGCTCTTTTTTACTCTGTATTAAAGTGATGAATAAAAAACCGATTACTAAGGAAACCTCAAGGCCTTCTCGTAAAGCTATTAAAAAATTAGCATTCAACTCACTATCATCCTCCCTAATATTTTTAAATCTACTAACTAGACTATTCTTTAATAGTAGAAACGGACACTATTTTATTAATAAATAGGCATAATAAATTTTGTGGTAAAATTAATATAAAATAGCCCAAAATGTGAATTTAGAAGGGGAAAAAATGGAATCTTTTACAAATAGAGCGATTGAAATTATTAAAAATATACCACCAGGAAAAGTAATGACATATGGTCAAGTTGCAAAATTGGCAGGAAGTCCAAGAGGGGCTAGACAGGTTGTAAGAATCTTACACTCGATGGGCCAAAAATACCAATTGCCATGGCATAGAGTTATAAATGCTAAAGGTGAAATAGGAATCCAAGATGAAGAAGGATTTTTAAGACAAAAGCGTTTCCTCCAAAACGAAGGGGTCAAATTTACGAGCGAGAGAACCATTAACTTGAAGGAATATCAAGTAAGTGTAGTTCTTGAGAAAGAAGATGTGGATTTAATTTAGGATATAAGAAAAGGCGCATTCTAACTAGATAGATTTAGAACGAGATTGCTACTCAAAATTCATTAATTAATGGATTTAGGGTATTTTTTTTTCGAAAATGACTATAATTAAAACATTGTTACGCACAATATTGTTGTGAAATTGGATAAATGTTGTGTCGAAAGTGTTACGAGGGAATACTTTACAATGAAACATTGTTTTGTTATACTCGTGTCAGGAGGAATGTCATATGAGTGAAGAATTAATTTCCAAAAAAGATTTACTACAACTTACAGGCATATCGTACGGACAGCTTTATAGATGGAAAAGGAAAAACATCATTCCTGAAGAGTGGTTTATGAAAAAATCAAGCTTTACTGGGCAGGAAACGTTTTTTCCAAAACAGAGAATTTTGGATCGGATTGAAAAAATAAAAGAGTTGAAGGATGATCAATCATTAGATGATATTGCTAGAGTGTTTTCAATCAATGAAGAAATCGTTTCTGATCGTGGGAATGCTACTTTATCTTTGGAGCAAGTCCCTAAACAAGTCGTACAAATATATCAATCACTTTTTCCAAATACTAAATTAGAGCATTTAGGTACGGTTCAACTATGTTCGTTACTTTTTGTAAACGAGTGGCTTTCAAATGGGAGTGTAACAATAGAAGAAATAAAGCAATTTTTAAATTTGGTGGAAACGCATAAAAACCAAATTAACATGGATGAAGCGACTGTCATTTATATTCGAAAATTTGGCATGGGTACATGGATTATAGGAAATCAACATGAAACGTTTGTTGATCAAAAGGATTCGATCTTAATCAATGTTACTCTCTCGAGCTATTTAAATAAATCAATTAAATAAATTATGGAGGAGAGATTATTGTGAGCGTGCAATCAAAGCAGAATGCAATTATTAACGGTTCAGGAACAATTGGTACTGGCAAATATGATGACGTTAGAATTAGTGGAAGCGGACGAATACTTGGTGATATTTTTTGTCATGAAGTGAAAGTAAGTGGCTCAGCAAAATTCAATGGAAAAGTCGAAACTGATTATTTTAATTGCAGTGGGAGCGCTAAATGTCTAAGTGATGTTGATGCAAAAAAAATGAGTGTCAGTGGTTCAGCTTCGATTGATGGAAAAGTTTCTGGTGGAGATGTGAATGTTAGCGGTAGCTTTAAAACAAAGGGCGATTTAAATGTTCAAAGTATTAATGTTTCAGGCTCAATGAAAACAACAGGAATTGTAAAGGCTGAAGTAATTACTGTAAAAGGATCGCTTTCTACAGAAAAAGGATCTGAATGTGAAGTATTTACAGCAAAAGGTCACTTATCAATGAATGGTTTATTAAATGCTGAAAACGTAAAAATTACCCATGGGGGATTCGGCTATTTACCTCATAATGGATTTAGTTATATACCTGAAATTGGTGGAGAAACAATTGAAATTAGTCGATTCGATGACAATAATATTTTTTCACGTGTTTTTACTAAACTATTTAACAATCGATTGAACTTCAAATCAGATGTAATTGAGGGAAGTGCTGTAAAGATTGATTATACAACAGCGAGTGTAGTACGAGGCGATGCTGTAACAATTGGACCAAAATGCGTAATTGACCTTGTTGAATATACAGAAGATGTTCAAATTCATCCTTCAGCAAAGGTAAAGGATGTAAAAAAATTAGAACTATAAGCGGCTTAAGGGATATCCTAAGTTGCTTTTTTTTTGCTTTTTATAAAAAGCGGTTTTTAAATAAGGCAGTTAGTATAGAAAGTTCTAATAAAGTGCAACCTGGCTCTTAATTTCAGTTATTGAACTATAGTTAGTTGAATGTTAAGATAATAATGTGCAAACGGTTGCAATGAAATTGTACTTAATTTTTTTGAAGGCTTCTAATATAGTCGATAATGAAAACGCTTTTATGCATTTGGAGGAGAGAGATTATGACAAATCAAAGTTGGTGGAAGGAAGCGGTTGCCTACCAAATTTATCCACGTAGCTTTATGGATTCAAATGGTGATGGAATTGGTGATTTAAGAGGTGTAATTTCGAAATTAGATTATTTAAAAGAACTCGGTATAGATGTAATTTGGATTTGTCCATTTTACAAATCACCAAATGATGATAATGGTTACGATATCTCAGATTATCAGGACATTATGGATGAGTTTGGCACAATGGCTGATTTTGATGAGTTATTAGAGAATGTTCACGAAAGAGGAATGAAGTTAATTTTAGATTTAGTAGTCAATCATACAAGTGATGAGCATCCTTGGTTTTTAGAATCTAAAAAATCTAAAGATAATCCTTATAGAGACTACTATATTTGGAGAGAAGGAAAAAAATCAGGCCATGAGCCAAATAACTGGGAAAGTATTTTCGGTGGATCTGCATGGGAATATGATGAAGCATCAGATGAATATTTCTTACACTTATTCTCAAAAAAGCAGCCTGATTTAAATTGGGAGAACAAAGAAGTAAGACAAAAAGTCTATGACATGATTAATTGGTGGTTAGATAAAGGTATCGACGGTTTCCGAGTAGACGCGATTAGTCATATAAGAAAGAGACCAGGTTTTCCAGATATGCCAAATCCAAAGAAAGAAAAATATGTGGCAAGCTTTGATATGCACATGAATCAAAAAGGAATTCACAAATATTTGGATGAACTAAAACGTGAAACATTTGATAAATATGACATCATGACAGTCGGAGAAGCAAATGGTGTAACAACGAAAGATGCACACCTATGGGTTGGAGAAAAAGAAGGTAAGTTCAATATGATTTTCCAATTCGAAAGTTTAGATCTTTGGAAGAAAACCGATGAATCTGAAACTTCGATCGCTGATTTAAAAGAAGTACTTACTAAATGGCAAACTGGATTAGAAGGATATGGATGGAATGCACTATTTATAGAGAACCATGATATACCTAGAGCGGTCAGTACATTAGGTAACGATGAAGAAGCATTTTGGAAAATTTCAGCAAAAGCTATTGGAGTAATGTATTTCTTTATGCAAGGAACGCCATTCATTTACCAAGGGCAAGAAATTGGAATGACAAATGTTCATTACACATCAATCAACGATTATAATGATGTAAGTGCAAAAAATATGTATAATACAATGATTGAAAATGGTTCAACTGAACAAGATGTTCTAGACATTTTATGGAAAACAGGCCGAGATAATTCTCGCACACCTATGCAATGGAACAGTACAAAGAATGCTGGATTTACAACGGGTAAACCTTGGCTTAAAACGAATGAAAACTTTAATGAAATAAATGTTGAAATCCAAGAAAAAGATGCAGACTCTATTTTATCATTCTATAAAAAGATGATTACATTACGTAAAGAAAATAAGGCACTAGTTTATGCACCGTATGAATACCTAGACGTTAAAAATGAACCTGTTTATGCATACACTCGAAAGGGTGAAAAAGAAACATTCTTAGTCATTACTAATTTATCATCAGAGAAACAAACATTTACTTTACCGAAAGAACTTACGAAAAAGAATGCACAATTAAGCTTAACGAACATTGAATTAACAGATCACCAATTAGTTGAAAATATGGAATTTAAACCTTTTGAAGCTAGAGTTTATCGCTTAATTTAATTTTTTATAGGGTATTTACTGAACAGACTGTCACATGACAGTCTGTTTTCATTTTGTACAGGATGATTGCTTTCCATGGTGGGGATTTGTGGTAGTGCAAATAAAAAAGCCGAAACTGAAATATAAACTATGAAAACCGCAAATAGGGCTACGAAACACAGGGTAATAAAATAAAATAATCAAAAAAATAGAGAAAATAACATTAAATTAGACTTTGTAACAACAAAAATTAAACATAATCCAGTAAAAACAAATGAAATCTTTTCATTAATTGTTAAAGAATGATCCGACCTAGATTTCACCGTTAAATCAAGTAAGTGCAGTACTATATAAAGGGCTCACAACTTGATGGATTAGGGGCAATTAGTGTTCGTATTTCTCAATCCCCTTAAAAAAGACTGTCGAATGATAGTCATTTTTTGCTGCATATTTTTGGCAAAAATCTACAATGTTTTATAGTATTACAAACACTTCGACAATTTGTAACACTCCTGTAATGGCTTTCAAAATTGTATTTTGTTAGACTAACATTAATCAATGAAGGGGGAGAAAGAGATGAAAAAGCAAGTCCTTATAGCTTTCGTATGCTTACTGAGCATGGTATTTTTTACGACTAAATCACAAGCAGCATCTACATATAACCCATACTCAAAGAAAAATCAGGTAACAAAAATCGCTAAACAATATACTGGAGTACCATATCGTTTTGGTGGTACAAGTACTAAAGGTTTTGACTGCTCAGGTTATGTAGGGTATGTATACAAAAAAGTAGGTACTACATTACCTCGAACTGCTTCGTCAATGTATACTGTTAGCTCAATTGTTAAAAAGCCTGTACCTGGTGATTTAGTTTTCTTCAAAAATACATACAAAAAAGGTATTAGCCACGTAGGAATTTTCATGGGAAATAATAATTTTATTTCAGCGACTTCAAGTAAGGGAGTAGCTGTTGTAAGTCTTTCTAATTCATATTGGAAACCGAAATTCGCTGGCTCAGGTAGTGTAATTAAATAAACATAATAATAATAATAATAATAACTGCAATTTACTTTTCTTAAGAATGGTAGATTGCTTTTTTTTGTACTTTAAGAAATTATAGATTAGCAGAGAGGAGGAGTATTCGACGCAATTACCAATTTTAAGAATAAAGTATAAGTGCAACTACGCCTCTGTCTCCGTCAATCGGCAAGTTTTCTTTATCTTTTCATAAAGTATTCTTTTTTAATAAATAAGTAGATTATGTTCCAATGATATAATGACCTTTAACTAAACTAGTTGAATGACTATATAGGGGTTGGTAATCATAGCAGTAGTCTACTTTATTTTTTTTGTACTAGGCCTAGTATTTGGTTCTTTTTTTAATGTAGTTGGGTTAAGAGTACCTATCGGGAAATCAATTATTTCACCGGGTTCCTCGTGTTCAAATTGTGGACATAAATTGAGTTCCATAGAATTAATACCGGTATTTTCTTTTTTACTCCAAAGAGGAAAATGTCGAAGTTGCGGGATGCTAATTTCCAAACAATATCTATTAATTGAAATATTAACAGGTATATTATTTGTTTTTTCCATCTATGAAACTGGTTTTCATAAAGAGTTAATGATCGCTCTTTCGATAATATCTTTATTAATCATTATTGTTGTTTCGGATGTGAACTATATGATTATCCCTAATCGGATTCTACTATTCTTTTTATTTATTTTTAGTTTTGAGCGAATCTTATGTCCATTGGATCCATGGTGGAGTAGTATAGTAGGAGGGTTAGGAGCATTCGTGGTTTTGCTTCTAATTAATCTGATTAGTAAAGGTGGTATGGGAGGGGGAGACATAAAGTTATTTAGTGTGTTAGGAATCATTTTAGGTTGGAAACTAACCTTCATTGCATTTATGCTTGCATGTTTTTCAGGCAGTATTTACGGGTTAGTTGTAATATTGTCCGGAAAATTAAAGCATCGAAATCCGATTCCTTTTGGTCCATTCATTGCAATGGGTGGATTAGTTAGTTATTTTTATTTTGAAAATCTATTAGAATTTTACGATATAATTTTTTATTAAGCCCATAAATAAAAAGGCTATTTAATTGAAAAATTCATCAACTAAATAACCCGTACTTTTTCTTATGAGAATAATTTCTCTTCTACGCTATTAATAACCGAATTCCAGTATTTTTTGTCTTCAACGAAGTTTGTTCGAATCGCTTTAAAAACAGCAGTTTGTTTTTCTTGGAAATTTGGATCTTCTTTATCTGGAAGCTCTTTTTTCATTTCAACTATAATTTCTTCAATCTCCGCAGAACGTGGACCCCATACTTTTACTTCATTCCCTTTTTCATCCATAAAAACAAAAATTGGAATAGATCGAGATTTACCATTCGTTAAATATTTGTCCATTAATTCTAGGTTTTCATCTCGAATTAGGAATCTAGTATCTATATTTGCTTTTTCCATCATTTTCTGAATAACTGGTACATTAAGTAATGCATCTCCACACCAATCTGCAGTTAAAGTAACAACTTTCCAATGACGATTCTTTAATTGTTCAAGTTTTGCTTGTGTACTTTCAGGAATCGTAACTTCATTATAGATTTTTAGAAGTTCTTCTTTATTTACATTCATTGCTTCTACATATTCTTGAAAAGTCATGCCTTTTTCGAACCAAGAATTTAATGACATTTCCATACACTCCTTTAATGTTAATAAATAGTATTATACCCCATTCGTCATAAGAAGGAATGCAATAAGACTTGCAGAATTAATATACAGTATATGATTTAAATACAGTTTAATCAGGAGGGAGAAAATTGAGTGCGCCTATTGAGATGTCAAAAAATCGGAAGAGCTTTCCGAAGTGGATTAAAGTTACATCTACGATCTTAATCGTAATCGTCTTAATCGTTGCAGGCACCGGCTTGTACTTAACCAAAAAATCATTACCAAGCATTAAAGGAAATTTAACAATCAGTACGTTAAACCATAAAGTAGAGGTAGTTAGGGATGGTAAAGGAGTACCTCATATTAGTGCTAAGAGTTTGCATGATTTGTATGTTGCGCAAGGCTTTGTAACTGCACAAGATCGATTATTTCAAATGGATTTAAGCAGGAGACAAGCGTCCGGACAATTAAGTGAAATAATTGGTGATGCTACAGTGGAGCGCGACTCATATTTTCGAACGCTTGGTTTAAGAAGAGCTGCTGAAGCTTCTTACAGTAAATACGATAAAAATGGACAAAATGTTTTAAATTGGTATGCAGAAGGAGTAAATGCGTACATAAAATACGCAATGAAGGAAAATAAACTACCAGTTGAATTTAAAATTTTACAATATAAACCAACTAAATGGACGGCAATTGACTCACTAGTAATTGGTAAATATATGGCATTTGATTTAGGCGGTCACTGGAATGAGCAAGCATTTCGTTATTATGCTATGAATAAATTTCCAAAGGATAAGGCTTTGGAGCTATTCCCTGCTAATAATGATATAGATCCGTATATTATTCCAAGTAATACTTCAAAAATAGACGTAGAAAAGAGCTTTGCAAGCGCAATTATTCCACCTGTTTGGAATGGAAGTAATGATTGGGTTGTTAGTGGATCTAAAACTAAGTCCGGTAAACCGTTATTAGCAGATGATCCTCATTTAGGATTAGCGACACCAGCAATTTGGTATGAAACTCAATTAAAATCTGGTGATATGAATGTAAGTGGTGTAATTTTTGCAGGGGTGCCGGGAATCATCGTTGGTCATAATGAACATATTGCCTGGGGAGTAACAAACGTAGGTCCGGATGTACAAGATTTATATATTGAAAAACGAAATCCAAATAGTGCAGACGAATTTTTATATGATGGTCAATGGGAAAAGGCACAGGTTATAAATGAAACGATCAAAATTAAAGGTAAAAAGAATAAGGTTTTAGCTGTTATGATTACGAGACATGGTCCAGTGATTTCGGAATTTGCAAGCGATGCTGGAAAAGATACTGTATTCTCTTTACAATGGACAGCACTACAACCAACAACGGAGTTAGAAGCCGTTTTAAAATTTGATGTTGCAAAGGATTGGAATTCGTTTAAAAAAGGATTAGCTTTATTTGAAGCTCCTGCTCAAAATTTCGTTTTTGCATCGGATGACGGAACAATTGCCTACCGAGCGAATGGAAAAATTCCAATCCGTAAAAAAGGTGATGGGCTAATGCCAGTGCCAGGTTGGACTAGTGATTACGGTTGGAAAGGATATATTCCATACGATGACCTACCAACAATCGTAAATCCAAAAGAAAGATTTATTTCATCTGCAAATAATAAAGTAGTGGATGATTCATATCCATACCATATTTCAAATTCATGGGCACAGCCTTATCGTCAATTACGCATTCAGGAAGTATTAAAAAAGAATGACAAACTGACTGTTAAAGATATGCAAAAGCTACAAATGGACGAAATGAACTTACAGGCGAAGGAACATGTACCGAAGTTCATTAAATCAATCAAACAAAATAAAGATCAATTATCATCTGTTGAAAAATCAGCTTTAAAGGAACTTGAAAAATGGAATTTTATAGATGATAAAGATAAAGCTTCTCCTCTCATTTTCCAAATGTGGATGACTGAAATAAATAAAGCATTGTTCGATCAACAAATCTCAAACGATATGATGGATTTATTTGGAGACCGAAAAGTCGTAGTCGATGAATTACTACGTGACAGCTTAAATGGGAAAAAAGTAATCTGGGTTGATGAACAAGGCGGAATTGATAAACTTTTATTAAAAACCTTCAAAACAACAATTAAAAATATTAGCAAAACTGACGGTGAAAATGCAGCTAAGTGGAATTGGGGTGATCACCATAAAGTTGCTTTCGAACACCCATTATCCAGTATTAAAATCTTAAGCTATTTCTTTAATGCAAGAGATCCAATCCCAGTAGGAGGTAGCGCAACTACAGTTAAAGCAGCAGGATACGATGACCAAGGAATCGTAGACCATGGTGCGTCATGGAGAACTGTTGTAGACTTTACAGATTTAAGTAAATCAGTAAACGTAGTTGGACCAGGACAATCCGGAAACCTCGGAAGCAAATGGTATAGTGATCAAATGGAAGATTGGGCAAAAGGAACATATCATACTACTTCTTTGAAAAATGTTAAAGGTGTTAAAGAAATGTTCGAACCGGGAAAAACAAAGAAGAAGTAAGAAGGAAGTATAGAGAACAGACCTTTATGAGGTCTGTTTTCTTTGTTTGAGAAGTAAAAATGTAGTAATTTAATTGTGATTCGCGATTTCAAATTGCAGCTTCAAGGAATTTAATATCACCTTAAAGGTTAAGTCAAGCTAACTAAGATTTGCACACCTTGTCTCGCAATCAACTCTAATTTCTTCCCTTTCGTCACCTCATATAATAAAATATTTAAATAGATTGTCCTAAACTAATTGAATAAAGGGGGGCTGTGAAAATGAATGGAATGGGCTTAGTTCTTGAAGGTGGAGGAATGAGGGGGATTTATACTGCCGGTGTTCTTGATTATTTTCTTGAACAAAATATAGAAATTCCTTATGTGATAGGTGTTTCTGCGGGTGCTTGTATGGGTAGTTCTTATCTATCAAAACAACATGGTCGTAATAAACGAGTAAATACGGAATTTTTACAGCATCCAGATTATATTTCTTTTAAAAATTTAATTCGTAATAAGCAACTTTTTGGCATGGACTTATTATTTGATATTATTCCTAATGAGTTAGATCCATTTGATTTTGATTCTTTTTATAATGCGGAGCAAAAATTTGTAGTTGGTACGACTGATTGTGTTACAGGTGAACCTGTCTATTTTGAGAAAAATCAAATTGTCGAATCAACAGATATGTTAAATATAATTAGGGCATCAAGCTCTTTGCCATTAATGGCTCCAATCATTAAGTTTAATGATCATTTCTTGATGGATGGTGGCATTGCAGATCCGATTCCGATCGGTAAATCTGAAGCGGATGGCAATCTTAAAAATATAGTTGTTTTAACTAGAAATGCTGGTTATCGTAAAAAGCCTTCAAAAGGAACTTGGTATTTGCAAAGAAAGTATAAAGATTATCCAGGACTTGTTCAGGCCGTACTAAAGAGATATGAAGTTTATAATAAGCAGTTAGAATATATAGAAGAGCAAGAAAAAGCTGGAAATATATTAGTCATTCGTCCTGTACAAAAGTTAAAGGTTGGACGAATTGAACGGAATAAAGGGCGTTTATTAGAGCTTTATAAAGAAGGTTATGAAGATGCTAAGCGACTTCGTGAACAAATTTTAGGTTTTATATCGTATGAAAAAACGACCTGTTAGTCAGGTCGTTTTAATATGTTAAAAATTAATTAAACTATTTAGACTGATTGAAAACGCTTGTCTTTTAAAGTACGAAGCGTATTATAAAAGCGAAACAACTAAGAAAGCGAGCGTTTGCATCAGTTTGATTAACCTGATAAATTCAGGTTTTTTTTATGGGGGAGGGAGAAAATAGATTAATCCTTATCATTATTATTATTTTTGTTATTATTGTTCATCATGTTTTTCATCATCATTTCAAACATTACCATATCGACACCTAAACACGGATTCATACAGCCACAGTTACTTCTTCTTCTAAGGCAACAGCATCTGCAATTGCAGTGACAATCATGGCGACGGCAATCGCAACGATCTCTATCACAATCATCAAAATCACAGCGTCTTCTTCTGCAATCGTCACAATCACAGTCATTACGTCTACATCTACTTGAGTTCATATTGACTTGATCTTGGTTGTTCCACATCGTAGAACACCTCCTTGAATAATCTACATAAACAAAGTATGCAGAGATGTCCTATCAAGGAAAGGCTAGTACCTAAATAAAAAATAAAAAAGCACATTAATCTTTTTAAAGATCATGTGCCTTAAAATATTTATTATTAATGTGGGAAAAAAACCAATTGGATTAAGAATAAAATACCAAATATATAAATAACTGGTTTAACATTTTTTGCTTTCCCTTTAACGACTTTTAATAATGGATAGGTAATAAACCCAAGAGCAATACCTGTAGCAATACTTGATGTAAGTGGCATTGTGATAATAACTAGAAATGCAGGGAATGCTTCTTCAAAGTTATCCCACTCAATATGACGAACACTACCCATCATTAAGCAACCTACTACGATTAATGATGGTGATGTAATTGCCGCTACATCAGAAATTGAATTAACAAGTGGGCTAAAGAATGCTGCAAAAACGAAAAGTAATGCAACAACAAGTGCCGTTAAACCTGTTCTACCTCCAGCTGCAACACCTGCAGTAGATTCGATATAAGCTGTTGTAGGTGAAGTACCAAACATAGCCCCAATTGTTGTACCAAATGAATCAGAAAGCATCGCACGCCCAGTACGTTTTTCATCTTTCTTATCTAATAAACCAGCTTGTGAAGCTACACCTAAGAATGTACCTGTCGTATCAAAAATTGTAACTAATAAGAATGAAAAGACAACTGAATAGAGCCCATAATGAATGACATCTGAAAATGCAGTTATTGGATTAGCAACAATAATATGCTCAGGTAATTTAGGTAAAGAGAAAATACTTCCTTTAATGTGTAATTTACCGGCTAATCCTGCGATGATTGCTGTTGAAACCATTCCGAAGAATAATGCTCCGTTTACATTTAAGGCAAATAAGATCACTGTAATGGCAATTCCGATTAAAGTAAGAACTACTCCAGGCGAATGAAGATCACCTAAGCCTACAAGATTATCTTTGTTAGCAACGATTATACCTGAAAGACGTAAACCTATAAAAGCGATAAATAATCCAATTCCAACACTAATTGCATGTTTTAATGTATTTGGAATTGCTTCTATTAAATGAGTTCTAAATTTAGTTAAAGATAGAATCACGAATAAAATACCTGTAACAAATACAGCTGAGAAAGCCAATTGATATGAAATACCATGTGCTTTTGAAACAACTGAATAAGCAAAATATGCATTCATTCCCATTCCGGGAGCAATTGCAATTGGGTAGTTTCCGAACAATGCCATAAATAATGTTCCGACTAAAGTTGCAATGATTGTTGCAGTAAATGCTTGGTCAAATGGAACGCCAGCAGCAGATAAAATTATAGGATTAACAATTATTATATAAGCCATTGTTAAAAAAGTGGTAAAACCAGCAATAACTTCTGTTTTAACTGAAGTGTTAGCTTCTTTTAATTTAAACATAATAGTTCTCCTTGTTAAAAAATACGAATGATATACTCAACAGTTATTAATATTATTCGTTTTATTGTAAAAGTGCAATAGTTTTTGTGAATTTTACAGCTTTTAACAAATTCAATCATGTTTAGTATTCCTAAAAGTATGATTTGGGTATGCTAAATCTGAATTATTTTAAAGGAGGATGTAGTAAATGAGTCAAAAACAGTTTCCGACTAAATTTATTCCACAACATCAAAATAAGCAACCAGGTATTGAAAAGGAAATGACACCAATACCTATATCGGATGATCCGAATTACACTCCAAGTGGAAAATTAAAGAATAAAGTAGCCATTATTACTGGAGGAGATAGTGGGATAGGTAGAGCAGTTGCGATACTATTTGCGAAAGAAGGGGCATCGGTCTTTATTCCATATTTAGATGAAGATGTCGATGCGCAAGACACAAAGAAATACATAAATGATTTAGGTGGAAATTGTGAAATAATGAGATGTGACATTAGAACAGAGGAAGTTTGTAAACAAATCGTTCAAAATGCGATTCAAACCTTCGGAAAAATTAACATTTTAGTAAACAATGCTGCTGTTCAATATCCACAAAAAAATTTGGAAGACATTACGGAAGAGCAATTAAGACGAACATTTGAAACGAATATTTTTTCAATGTTCTTTTTATCAAAAGCTTGCCTTCCACATCTGAAGCAAGGGGACTCTATTATAAATACTGCGTCAATAACTGCTTATAAAGGACATGATCAATTATTGGATTACTCTGCAACGAAAGGAGCGATTGTCACATTTACTCGCTCACTTTCTACAAATCTTGCTCAAAAGGGAATTCGTGTTAATGGTGTAGCTCCCGGGCCGATTTGGACACCATTGATTCCAGCAAGTTTTGACGAACAAGAAGTAGCCAAGTTCGGTAGCACAACTCCAATGAAACGAGCTGGACAACCAGTAGAGCTCGCACCAGCATATCTTTATTTAGCCAGCAATGAAGCTTCCTATATTACAGGACAAATGATTCATGTTAATGGTGGAGTAATTGTGAACGGATAAACTAATAAAATGGTGCCAGATACAAAAAATGTAAATGGCACCATTTTATTAATATTTAGGTCGAAACGTGTGACAGCAAGTTTCACCACTATGTACAGCAGAAGTAGTTATCTCACCATCTAAGACTGCATTTTGAATCGTTAAATCAAAGTCATTTGAGTATTCGTATGCTTCGGTTTGAACAAGAATTGAGTCTGCTTGGCAAAAGTTTCCCTGCCCCCAAAAATTACAATTTGCAACACTACATCTAATTTCTGGCATGAACTCACCCTCCTTTTTTTTATTTTCTACATACTTTTAAATCTCATGCAGATTTAAAGTAGTAGCAATGTAGAATTTTTAGAGAGAATATTGTAAACTTTTATCAAGATAGAAGGAGTTAGGAAGACTTTTATCGAATAAAACTCTGATTAAGTATAGGAGGAGAACAAATATGAATTGGGAAACAACTTATGAAAAATGGATTCAATCACCGACATTAGATCAAGAACTAAAAGAACAATTAATTAAACTTGAGAATAATCAGCTTATACTTAAGGAAAGTTTTTATCAAAATTTAGAATTTGGAACTGGTGGAATGCGCGGGGAAATCGGACCTGGAACGAATCGTATGAACATTTATACAATTCGTAAAGCATCTGCTGGTTTTGCAAAATATATTGAAAGCTTTGGAGAAGAAGCAAAAAACCGTGGAGTTGCAATTGCTTTCGATTCTCGTCATAAAAGTCCTGAGTTTGCAATGGAAGCAGCTAAAACACTTGCGACCCATGGTATTAAGGCGTATGTATTCAATGAATTACGTCCTACACCAGAATTATCATTTGCAGTACGTGAGTTAAACTGCTTCGGTGGAATTGTCATTACGGCTAGTCATAATCCACCTGAATATAACGGGTTTAAAGTTTATGGTGATGACGGTGGTCAATTACCTCCAGCTGCTGCTGACCAAGTAATTGAATACGTTAATTCATTTGAAAATGAGTTAGAAATTGAAGTATCTTCAGAAAAAGAATTAGTTGAAAAAGGCTTAATACATAGATTAGATGAAGAAATGGACAAATTATATGTAGAGCAACTAAAAACTGTTGTTGTTAACAATGAATTAGTTCAAGAACATGGTAAGGATTTAAAAATTGTCTTTACTCCATTACATGGCACAGCATTACTACCTGCAACGATGTCATTAAAAGCAGTTGGCTTTGAAAATGTAACAATTGTTGAGGAACAAGCAAAAGCAGATCCGAATTTTACAACTGTAAAATCACCGAACCCTGAAGAACACGCAGCGTTTGAATATGCAATTCGTTACGGTAAAGAGATTGATGCAGATGTATTAATTGCAACTGACCCTGATGCTGACCGATTAGGAATCGCTACAAAAAATGAAAAAGGCGAATATGTAGTCTTAACTGGAAACCAAACAGGAGCATTAATGCTTCATTATTTATTAAGCCAACAAGATGTACCTTCTAATGCACTATTACTTAAAACAATCGTTACATCTGAATTTGGTCAAGTAATCGCATCAAAATTCGGTGTTAAAACAATCGATACACTTACTGGATTTAAGTTTATTGGTGAAAAAATTAAAGAATATGAGCAAACGAACGAATACTCATTCTTATTTGGTTATGAAGAAAGCTATGGCTATTTAATTAAACCATTTGTTCGTGATAAAGACGCAATCCAAGCAACAGTACTTGCTGCAGAAATAGCTACTTATTACAAAACAAAAGGTATGACTTTATATGAAGGCCTAAATAGCCTATATGAGCAATATGGCTATTATTTAGAAGGACTAAAATCATTAACATTAAAAGGGATTGAAGGTACAGAAAAAATTCAATCGATTTTAACAAATTACCGTCAAAATCCACCAATGGATATTAATGGCTTAAAGGTTGTTACTGTTGAAGACTATAAACTTCAAGAGAAAACGACTTTAGAATCAGGAGAAAAAGAACAAATCCTTCTACCTAAATCAAATGTATTAAAGTATCAACTTGAAGACGGTTCTTGGGTATGCTTACGCCCATCTGGAACTGAACCAAAAATCAAGTTCTACTTTGGAATTGTTGGACAATCTCGTCAAGATAGCATCCAAAAATTGGATAGTTTACAACAAGCATTTATGGAAAAAATTGAAGTATTAGTCTAAAAAAAGAGCGACTATTTAGTCGCTCTTTTCATTTATTTTTAGTTAAAGCTCTAATGATGAGATAAAAGATTGTTCTTCGGCGCTTTCTTCCCTAGTGGCATGCTCAATATGTTGGAACATACCTTTTAGTTTTTCATCAATGATCGCTAAGTCCCTCTCGTATTTAAAGGCATGTAGAAAATGTTCGATACGCTTTGAAAAAAGTTCGTCTTTCGTATTTACCATTAACACGAGAAGCTTATCCCATTGACAACAATAAGTGTAATACAATGCTAAATCATAATCGGATTGTACTTGCATTGTGAACCTCCTTTTTAGAGGGTACACATAGTTTATGGCGAAAAAAATTAATTAGCCATGAGAGAATTTAACAAAAGGTTACGGTAGAGGTTAGGTAAAAAAAGGATGATTAGGTACAGTAACAGTAGGGAAAACAGGAAGAGTAGTGAGATAAGTCGTATAAAAAGAATATTTTATTGATTTTGATCAAATTATGAAAGAAATAACTTCATTCAAAATGGGATAAAATTAGTCTAATCAAAGTTTAATTGCGTCCCTAATTTAGTTTATAAACGATAAAAAAATCTTTTCCTACACTTAAGTATACTTCCATAAGAAACAGGAATAATAATATTAATTCAATGGTTGATAGAAATACTGGAATAATTGTGGTTTCCTAAAACGCAAAATACAGGTCTTAATAACAATTAGTATTAAGAGATAAAAAATAATGGAATTTAAAAAAGAAGTTATATCAATTGAATTGTACAAATAAAATTAACTACCGTATGAATTTGAATTTTTTTCATACGTTTTTTTGTGTTTATGATTTTTTAAATAATTGAATTAGTCATATGAATATAGTAGAGATATGACTATTTTTACATTAATTCAATTTTCAGTTCATAGAATAATATAAGAAGAGACAGGAGGAGAGTGTGATGAAGGCGAGTGATTATAGAGCGTTGGAATATGCTATTGACGAAATTACAGAGATTGCGAGAGGATTTGGGCTAGACTTTTACCCAATGCGCTATGAAATCTGTCCAGCAGATATCATATATACATTTGGCGCTTACGGTATGCCTACAAGATTCTCCCACTGGAGCTTTGGAAAACAGTTTTATAAAATGAAGCTTCATTACGATTTAGGGTTAAGCAAAATTTATGAATTGGTAATTAACTCTGATCCTTGTTATGCATTTTTATTAGATACAAACTCTCTCGTTCAAAATAAATTAATCGTTGCACACGTTTTAGCTCATTGTGACTTCTTTAAAAATAACATTCGTTTCTCAAACACGAAGAGAGATATGGTTGAAAGTATGGCAGCTACTGCTGAAAGAATTAAACACTATGAACATATATACGGAAAACAAGAAGTAGAAAATTTCCTAGATGCAGTACTCTCAATTCAAGAGCATATTGATCCATCATTAATGCGACCAAAACTGGCTTATGATTTAGAAAGTGACTTCCCAATAAAAGAGAAAAAAAGAGTTACACCATATGATGATTTATGGAATATGGATCAAAGTAAAGAAAAGAAAAATGATTCAAACTTGATCCCAATTAAACGTAAACAATTCCCACCACAACCCGAAAAAGATATCTTATTATTTATCGAAGAATATTCTAGAGAACTAGAAGAATGGCAACGTGACATCCTAACTATGTTACGAGAAGAAATGCTTTATTTCTGGCCGCAGCTTGAAACGAAGATTATGAATGAAGGCTGGGCAAGTTTTTGGCATATAAGAATTATGCGAGAACTAAATCTCGACTCAAACGAAGCAATTGAATACGCAAAACTAAACGCAGGCGTAGTTCAGCCATCGAAAACAAGCATTAACCCGTATTATTTAGGACTAAGAATGTTTGAAGATATTGAAGAGCGATATAACAATCCAACAAAAGAAATGAAAGAATTAGGTGTTAAACCTGGCAGCGGTCGAGAAAAAATGTTTGAAGTACGTGAGCTAGAATCTGATAGTTCATTTATACGAAACTACTTAACTAAAGAACTCGTAATGAGAGAAGATATGTACTTATTCCAGCGACAAGGTAAAGAATATAAAGTCACTGATAAAGCATGGGAAAATGTTAGGGATCAACTTGTAGTTAGTCGGGTAAATGGAGGATTCCCTTATATTGTTGTTCAAGAGGGCGATTATTTAAAAAATGGAGAGCTTTATTTGAAGCATTCCTATGAACATATGGAACTTGATGTGAAGTATGTTGAGAAGGTTATGCCTTATATTCATCAGTTGTGGGGTAGAGGCGTTCATTTAGAGACGAATATTGAGAATAAGTCTGTGTTGTTTAGCTATGATGGGAAGAATATTCATCGGAAGTATATTTGAGAACGCCTTTTATAGGCGTTCATTTTTTTTTTTGATGAATTTTTAGAAAAATATGAACAACTCCCATTTCAAATCAACGATTAGAAATGGAGATTATCCACAATCTAGAAGACACCACTTTATAAACATGGTGTCTTTTTTCATATTGCCCCGTTAATCAATAGTTCCAGTTTGTCGGATTTCAACATCTGCCTTTACAAAAACTTTTACGTGAGGATAATACATTTCCCATTTTTTCTCATTAAATCCTGGATAATGTTCTCTATATTTTGCTCCTAAACCTAGAGGGTCTACTTGATGGTTCTTAAATTGGGTAACGATATTTAAGGCATCTTTTTCTAATATCTGTTCAATCTGTTTTTGAATCTTTTTTTTATCAACAGCTACCCTTTGTTTCTTTGAAGGAGCGAACTCTTTAAGACTTGGTCTCATTTTTAGATGAATTATAAATTCTGGTCTACCATGTACAATTTTTACTTTATACTTTACGTTTGAACCGAGAGTTTCAATAACGACCTTATCACCATTTTCTAAAATAAATTGGTGCAAAGTATTTTTGGAGCTTTCAACCAAAGCCTTAAATATGAAAAGATCTTTAAGTGAAATAGATGTAACATATTGATCATTTTTAAAAAATGCTATTCCGGTGATCCCGATGTTATCGTTTTCATTTTTAATTAAAGGTAAATATGGATCCTGTCCAATTTGAAATAATTGAAATAAAAAGGTATGTAAATCAGTTCGGGGAAGTTGGCCAAATTCCATATTTTGCACCAGCATATTATTGACATGAATTGAAACATTCTCTTTTTTATATTTCTTTGATTTAAATAATTGATTAGCATCGCCATCAACAATTCCCAATTGAATAAGGCTCCCAATTGAAGGGTCACGATGTAAGGTGTCTACAAAATCATTAATCCCTATTTTTGCCAGTTTTTTGCCATAAAGAGCTACACGAACCTGACCACTTACTAATGGATTTTGAGTTTCGTTATTTAAGATCGAACGAATCTCTTTACTGGATTTCCCTATAGCTGTTCTGACTTCTGTAGAAGAAGCTTTGTCTTTTTTGAAAATGGGATATACAATAGTTCCCTTTATGTCCTTTTTTTCTGTCAGATCATACCCTAACCCTTGTGACATATCGATTTTATTGACAATGTAGGAGGTAGGGAAAAGGGTGCACCCTGACAATAATAAAATAAGAAACAACAAAAGTGCTGACCGATTAATCATTTTGATTACCCATTTTTTAAAAGTAAAAACAAATAAGAGTATTGGAATATAGCCGTAAAATATCCATAAATTCATTTGAGTGATATATTTATTAAGCAGATCTTTGAAGGGATCGTTTATTATTTGACAAATGACTACACTTAATAGGCTAAGAATGATTAATATATGCTTTTGCTTACTACTAAAAATTTTTTTAAAACCTCTACTGGAGCACCATAATAAAAGTGCGATTAATGTACTAACGATAATCAAATACATGGATATATATAAGTATTCAAATCGCTCCAAGAAAGGCAGTGTAATTACTTTTGTTAAAGACAGTTCTGGCCAAATTGTCGTTTTTAACAGTCTTTCACTATAGAAGGTAAAGGTAACAATAGCAGAAAAAGTATATAGTAAAGTAGTAAATAGTACTCCTAAATGAGCGAATTTTTTTGAGGCTTTAGGATTCCTTATAAATGGATAGAACATCAGTAAAGTTTCAGTTCCAGCCGTTGTGGACATTGAGCTTTTAATAGAATCCGACAATTCTATTAATGAATGGTTCATTATTGGCAGTAAATTTGAAAAGTGAGCCATTTTTAACGGGAAAAAATAAAGGAAAATTAACAAAATTTGCGGAAAAATAAACGATAAAAGAGACATCCCGACAACAACCCGAAATCCTCCAGAAACACAATAATAAACTGATATTAAAATTAAAGTAGAAAGAATCCATGATGGTATGGTAGGAAACATCCATACTTGAATGATCTCTATAAACTTAAGTAAAACATAAACGCTTGCTAACCAATAATATATCATAATAAAAAAACTAAAAAATTTGCCTAGTACATTTCCGAAAATATTTGAATGAACATCGATAATATCTCCATCGACTTTTCCTAAAAGTTTATACATCACCCATATTAACACTTGTACTAAACAACCTGCAGCTAATACACCAATCCAGGCATCATATCCTGCTTTCGTGGCAATGCTTCTTTGAAAACTTAAAATGCTAACACCAACCTGCGAATTATAAATAACAAAGAAGACTAAATAAGGAGAAATCTGATGTCTTATATTCACTTTCAATTTAATTTCTCCTTTACGGTTTATTCATAAAAATCGCTCAATGGCTCTGGGTTTTTTCCATCTCCAGTTGACTTTCTCTTTTTTTGTGGACTCAATGATGTTGGGTTTTCTTTTTGCATCGAAAAAGGGAGCCTGACCCATAAATCTTGAAATGAAGTCTTACGTATTGGATACTGGCTTAAATAGGGACGCCCGAGTGAGGTTAGCCGCAGTAAATGAAGCAATGCAAATTGGTAGCCTAAAAACACTCCAAACAAACCTAGCCATTGAGCAAGTAAAATGACTGGAAACTTAATAAATCGAATAGTATTACTAAATTTATACACAGGAGCCGTGTACGAAGTTAAAGCTCCAAGTCCTACTAAAATAAGCAAAATATTACTTGTTAATCCAGCTTCCACAACAGCCTGCCCAAGCACAATACCACCCACTACACCAAGGGACATTCCAATTTTAGGTGGCAGGCGGATTCCAGCTTCTTTTACCATTTCAATCATTAATTCTAAAAAAAGGGCCTCACCGAATGGGGGAAAGGGAACTGTTGCCCTTGATCCGACAAGCGTTTCAAGTAAACTGGCAGGAATCAACTCATAATGATAAGTCATAATTGCTACATACAGCGGACTTACGAATATCGAGATATAAATAGCACCGAATCGTAATAAACGAAAGAAATTTGAAATAATCCAGGAATAACTATAATCTTCCATTGCAATAAAGGATTCCATAAAGGTAACTGGAAGAATTACTAGATTGGGTGATCCATCTACTGCAATGATAATTTTACCTTCTGTAAGACCCGCAGCAACTCGATCTGACCTTTCGGTTGAGATCGATTGAGGAAATAAGGAATTAGAATTGTCCTCAATCATGGAAGAGATATAAGAACTATCCAGAATATGGTCATATTGAATATCATTTATTCTTTGTATTACGGTGTTTACATTTTCCTGATCGGCAATCCCATCCATATATAAAACCGCTACTCTTGTTTTTGATAGCTTTCCAACCTTCATTTCTTTGATGAGCAGTTCAGGTACAGGCAATCTCTTTCGAATAAGATTAATATTAATGTCTAATTCTTCAATAAATCCAATTTGAGGTCCTATGGCAGATACTTCCATAGTCGTTATGCCAACATCACGAAATTTACTGTTTGCTATATTAATTAATAAACATTCTTCGTCATGTTGATGTTTTTGAATAGCTACTGCCCCAATTAATATGTTTTGGATAATTTTATTTTTATCCTTAGTCAAAATAATCTCTTGAACGGGAATTTTATTCTTTAATCCTTCGAGTGATAACCAGTCCTGCAAATAAGGCAATACATCTTTATGTAAAATGTCTGATGAGATAAGGGTGCGATAATAAGAAAGCCAAAAAGGTGCATTGTCACTTAATGAAGTATGCTCATGAACAAAATCATTTGATTTAGATAATTGTTCAACCCAAGTTTGTTCAATTAAATTATCTGGTTCCATTGCCTTATCTCCCTCAAAACTAATTTTTTCTAATTATGTGTAAAAAAGGGAATTTTATACAAATTTCACTCGATAAATGCTTACTTTAAATATTTGCTTCTTTTTCTTGTTTTAGATGATTTCCCTTTTCCAGTAAATTCGTTATGATCAAGACCTAGCCCCGCCTAGGAACACATATGAACTACAATTGGAAATTGTACCTTAAAATTGTTTCTTAGTTCAGCCAGCATTTGTTCCGCCATTCGAGTAGCGATACCAGGGATGGAATCAAGTCGTTCTCTTTCTTCTTATTTGAGATCTTTAAGAGAAACAAGGTTGGGCAAGTTACTGGCACATCCGCATCATGCGTGAACTAAACCTTGATTCAAATGAAACAATTGAATACGCAAAGCTTAATGAAGGAGTAGTTCAGCCGTCGAAAACAAGCATTAACCCGTATTATTTAGGACTAAGAATGTTTGAAGATATTGAAGAGCGATAAAATAATCCAACAAAAGAAATGTGTGAGTTAGGTGTTAAACCTGGCAGCGGTCGAGAAAAAATGTTTGAAGTACGAGAATTAGAGTCTGATAGTTCATTTTTCCGAAACTATTTAACTAAAGAACTCGTAATGCGTGAAGATATGTATTTATTCCAGCGACAAGGTAAAGAGTATAAGGTCACTGAAAAAGCATGGGAAAATGTACGAGATCAACTTATAGTTAGTCGAGTAAATGGAGGATTCCCTTATATCGTTGTTCAAGAGGGCGATTATTTAAGAAATGGGGAGCTTTATTTGAAGCATTCCTATGAACATATGGAACTTGATGTGAAGTATGTTGAGAAGGTAATGCCATATATTCATCAGTTGTGGGGTAGAGGGGTTCATTTGGAGACGAATATTGAGAATAAGTCTGTGTTGTTTAGTTATGATGGGTAGAATATTCATCGGAAGTATATTTAGGACCACCTTTTTTAGGTGGTTTTTATTTTGCCAATTATAGGAATTAAAGTGGAACTACGCCTATGACTTCGCCAATCGGCGAGTTTTTCTGTATAAATAAATAAGTTTACCATCGGAAATATAAGAAAATCTTATATATTGCTGTTATTATCAAAAAATCTAATTATATTCGAAAATTCTGATAATGTATACTGATAATAGCAAATGGGGAAGGAGCTCGAATGAGGTCGAAATTTGATAGATTTTTAGTTCAGTAAGTTTCAGCTAGAACACATAAGAACCTGATCAATTTCTATCAAAATCTTATATTTTGTTTTTCTTCTGAAATCAAAAGCATTAAAAGCAATCTATAGTATTACAGTTTTAAAAGCCGAACAGAACATGGAATACATGCATCCGGAAAAATTATTGGACAAGGTAAAAATGATAGTGATTATGCTACGAATGGAATTGCTCCAGATGTAGATCTTTATGTATACCGAGTTTTAGGTCCTGGTGGAAGTGAAACGTCGGGTGAAATCGTTACAGGAATCGAACAAGCAGTATTTAGATGGTGCAGATACCATGGACCTATCTAGGTATTTATGAAGCTTATATCGTTTATACGAACCAAGATAATTCATCGGAAAGTATTGGTGCGTAACGAAAGAGTTATAGAAAGCAATTAGTCATCTTATAAAAAAATAAATGGATGGGGAGAACTGGGGAATGAAGAAAAAGCAAACTAAATTACTAGTTGGCGCGCTTACTACTAGTATCGTATTTTCACAATCACAAATGGTTAACGTATTTGCACAAAGCCCAACAAAATTAGATGAAGCTGTAGCAAACCTTAACACTAATAGTGACACTAACACTAACGAAGATAGCAAATTGAATCTAACTGCAGAACAACGTCAAGCTCTTAAGAATATTGACAAGTTCAATGCAAGAGGACTTCATTTATCGGACGACGTGGACTTAGATAGTTCAAAGACTGTATCAGTTATCGTAGAGTTCAATAACAAACCGAAGAAAGTTGCTTTACTTGAAGCAGCTGTAAATGGACAAAATCTATCTCCTACAGAAGCACAAAGCAATGTAGATGATGATCATGCAACATTTCAAACTGATTTAGAGAATACTGTAAAAAATGGAACGTACAAAGTAAAACGTTCATTCAAAACTGCATTCAATGGAGTATCACTACAAGTTCCTGCTAACAAACTACAAGAATTAGTCCAATCAGGAGCAGTAAAAGCAATCTACAGTAACCAAACTGTACAGTTAGATGAACCTAAAACACCTGACGCACAAGCTACTTCAACTGAGGCAGATACCCATGGAATGGCAGCAGAACGTTCTTACCTTAAAATAGACCAATTACACAAAGAAGGTTTTACAGGTAAAGGTATTAAAGTAGGTATCCTTGATACAGGGATTGACTACAATCACCCAGATTTAAAAGACGCTTACAAAGGCGGTTATGATTTCGTTAACAATGATAATGATCCAATGGAAACAACTTATGATGATTGGGTAAAAGCTGGTAAGCCAAGTATTAATGGCGGTGCTGAACCTTACTACACTGAACATGGTACTCACGTAGCTGGTACAATTGCAGGTCGCGGAAAGGCTGACAGTCATCTTTCAACTACAGGTGTTGCTCCGGATGCTGATATCTATGCTTATCGTGTACTTGGACCAGGCGGTGGTGGTACAATGGACGCAATCATCAGTGGTATTGATCGAGCAGTTACAGATGGCATGGATGTAATTAACCTATCTCTAGGTGCACCATATAATGATCCATTAACGCCTCAAAGTATGGCACTCAACTATGCAGTATTAAGTGGTGTAACAGCTATCGTTGCTGCAGGTAACTCTGGAGATGCAATGTACACTGTTGGAAATCCTGGAAATGCTGCTTTACCATTAACGGTTGGTGCAAGTGATGTTCCAACGATCATTCCAACAATCAAAGGTAATGACGATGGTGTGAGCTATAGCATGCAATTATTAGCAAGAGGATTTGATGATAAAATTTCGGATTTGCTAACAAAATCATACCCAATTGTAAACGTTGGATTAGGACAATCTTTTAATTATTCTGGTGCAAACACTCGAATAGATGGAAAAATCGCATTCATTCAACGTGGTACAAATACGATTAACGATAAGATTTTACAAGCGAAAAACCGTGGCGCTGCTGGAGTAATCATTTACAACAACGTTGATGGTTTAATGCCTTTCTATTTATCAGAAGGTGAAGATTTCATCCCATCATTTAATTTAACAATGGCAGATGGACTTGCATTAAAACAACAAATCGCAAGTGGTAAAACAACATTCTCTTTTAGTGATTTAAGTTCAATCACAACAAAAGGTGATGAGTTAGCATCATTCAGTTCACGTGGACCATCTCGAGTAAATTATGATATTAAACCAGAAGTTACAGCACCAGGTGTAAGCGTGCTATCAACTGTTCCTGGATTCATTCATAGTCCGAATAATCCAACTGATTATAATCATGCATATGATCATATGTCAGGAACTTCAATGGCAACTCCGTTTGTAGCAGGTGTTGCAGCATTATTAAAACAAGCTAACCATAACTTACAACCAGAAGATATCAAAGCTTTATTAATGAATACAGCTGACCCATTAAGCAAGACTTACTCTGTATATGAAGTTGGTGCTGGACGAGTTGACCCGTACCAAGCTTTACATTCTTCAATTGAGATTAAGGTGAAAGACACAACACCAGTTGTTGTTAATGGAGAAACAAATGATATCGAAGAAATTACAAGCGCACTAAGTTTTGGTAACGTAGCTTTCACTGGTAAGGATTTAGTTGAATCTCGTTCTTTAACATTTGAGAACAACGGTTCTAAATCTAAAACGTTTGATGTAAAAGTTTCTTATCAAACAAACGTAAGAGGCTCAAAGGATGCAGAAAAGAATGGAGTAACAGTTACTACAGACAAAACTGTTAAGGTTCCTGTAAATAGTAATGTGACAAGAAAAGTAGACCTTTCAATTCCAACGACAGCTGAAAAAGGTATTTACGAAGGATATGTAACTTACACAAACCAAGATGATCCATCTGAAACATATCGTGTTCCATTCGGAGTGCATTTTGTTGAAGAAGGCATTAAAGACTTTACTCTTTCTCGTAACTCAATCACGAATGACCGAAATCAATTAAAGAGTCCAATTATGCAACCAGCTTTAACTGCAACAATGACATTAAATTCTCACATGAGATCTTTATACGTAGTCCTTTCTGATGCAAAAACAGGTGAAGATTTAGGTATAGCGAATACGTTTGATGGAATGGGTTTTGAAGAAGGTAAAACATATTTCTTCCAGCCGTTCGTAGGAGCTATCTATCCGTTTGCTGATAAAGAACATAAAACGATCAGCAAAGTTGCAACATTACCAAGAGAAGGTCATTACAAATTAAAACTTGTTGGTGTAAATGATGATGGTAAAGAATTTGTTAATGCTCAAGATTTATTCATTGATAATACTGCTCCTGATAAGTTCGAAATGAAAGTACAAGGGGAAAATGAAAGAAGTCCTTTCGTTGAATACAAGAAAGGTGTAACGGCAATCCCTGTTACAGCTTCTCTCCATGACCAAATGGTTGATCAAATGAGAGCAGTTGGTATCGATGTTAACCAAGGTACAGTGGGTATTCCTTACGCTTGGAACAGTAACTCAATCAACGGAAAACTAACATTAGATGAACACGGGAACGGGTCAGACAGTGTTGCAGTAACGCCAAATTCACCAATTACACAAGTACTATTTGTTGGTGGAGACCAAGGAACGAATGCAAATGCTCAAGAACTGTACTATCTTGTTGAAGACAATTATTCATATGTATATGGTGATCCACAAGGTCCACTTAGACACAAACAAATGATTACACATGTTGGAGATACAAGATCTTCTACACTAACTGCTTATAATGTAACAAAAGTAAAATCGGCTGTTTATACTTTCTCTGCTAATACACTTGATACAAATTTTGAAAGCATTAAGTTAAATCCTGCAGCTGAGGCTTTAGGTGGAGTTTTATCAACAACAACAACTACTGCTAATACAGTTAATGGTCCAGTCGTTACAGTCGTTGCAACAGTTACGTTTGACGGAACTAAAGAAGTAACGGGCGACATCCCAATGGTTGATGTAGCAGTTAAAATTCAAGATATCCAAAAGCCTGTTAACGGTTCAAGCTTATCACTTGCTTCAACAAAAATTACAAGCGTTGATGGTGTCGTGACAAGACCTTGGGGAACATTCCCGACAATCGTTATTTTACCGAAGTTCTCTTCTCTAGGTGGTTATGTATATGCTCAAGGCTTATTCAAGAATGGCAAGTTCGATGAAACTGTAGGTAGAGATTATACTTTAACTGGAATGAAAGCGTTCGTTCAAGACAAAGACGGAAAGAGATACGATGGTGCAATTGCTAAGAATGGTCAATATGTAGTAAATGGATTACCACTTACTCATGATGACATGTCAATCGTATTTGATGTTCCTGGTCACTTTAATACGTACACTAGCTTCCATGGTATGTACCAAACTTTAGATGGTGAAGAGTATGGAGTAGCTGGTTACATTGGTAGAGATGTTTATACAGCTACTGCAGGAGACGTTAATAAAGATAATGTAATCGACATCATGGATGCACTGGCTATCCAAACATATTGGGGAACAAATAAACGTAGTGCAGATATTAACTTCGACGGAAAAGTTGACGTAAATGACTTTGCATATGTGTATTACAACTACGGACTTGGTAACCCAACAAATCCAAATGCAAATCCAAAAGCTAAGAAAACGTACAAAGGTCAAACGTTAGAAAGTATCATCGTAGAATTAGGTTTAAATTAATTTAATTGGTAACCTGGGTAGCTTATGCTGCTTTAGGTTACTCCATTTTTTTAATACTCAGGTTATAGCACCACCTAAAGCAGTTAAAAAGTATAAAGGTGCAACTTTAGAATCAGTTAAGAGTCAATTAGGTTTACAATAATAGAAAGCTCTGAAAATTATTTTTCAGAATTTGTATTCGCACTGTAAGTCTGTTCTCAAACTTTGAGAACAGGCTTTTCATTATATTTAAAATAATTGTAAAAAATATAATAAAGAAAATATAGTTTGTAGTATACTAATAACGTTGTTAGAAGGAGAAGATTATGAACATCGAAAAATTGGAATATCTAGTCGAAGTCGCCAAAACGGGATCCTTCTCGATTGCTTCACAAAATCTCTTTGTGAGTCAATCCGCTATTAGTCAATCGATTGATAGTATCGAAAAGAAATTAAATGTAAAATTGTTCGAGCGATCCAGAGGTAGAGGTCATAGTGCCATACTTACGAATGATGGAGAAGAGCTTGTTTCGATTGCGATAGAGGTATTTAGTAAATATCAAGAACTAGTCGAAAAAGCACAATTAATTAATAATGCAAACGATAAATTGAAAATATCTACGACTCCGGGTTTTTTTGCCGTACTTTTAAACCCATTATCAGCCATTCGAGATGACTATCCTAAAATTAGTATCGAGATTTTTGAAAAGCCGGGTCAAGATATTATTGAAGATATATTAGAAGATCGAAGTGATATCGGTGTAATCCCTTTTATTAAGCATTTACTAGAAAATGATGATCGCCTAGTTTACCATAATTTATTTGAAGCAAAAATGAAATTAATGGTAAATAAAAACTCTCCATTAGCAAAAAAAACATTTGTTACACCACAACAAATCATAAACGAAACACTGATTACTTATAATGGTGAATTCATTCATTGGTTTAAAAAACTTTTCTTTAGGGAGTTTGGCAAAATGAATGAGTTATTTACCACTACAAATACTGATACATTAAAAAAAGCGGTTGAAGAAAACTTAGGTGTATCATTTGTTATAGCCTTCAACGGGGTTAATTACAATTTGAGTGATGACGTTATAATGTTGGATATTGTAGAATATGATGCTGTAAATCTTCAATATGTATGGATTATGTCTAGTGATAAGGATTGTTCAAGAATGATAAAAGACTATATATCGAAATTAAAGGAAGAACTAAATTCATAATGTATTTTATAAAGTGGGTGATACTGATTCATCCGCTTTTTTTGCATGAGAAAAGGGTGTCTGTGTTGGTAGGGGATAATGTATTTATTAGTTTTATAGATTTCTTTTACATGAATTCAAAACCTTTACTTAAATATAAAGTGAATTATTTATCCAAAAATAGATTACAAATAAAACATGATGGATATAGAGTAGGATATTGAGGTTTAATACTAAAAAAATTGAAGTACATGAATTAGAGTCTGATAGTTCATTTATACGAAACTACTTAACGAAAGATCTTGTCATGTGTGAAGATATGTATTTATTCCAGAGACAAGGTAAGGAGTATAAAGTAACTGATAAAGCATGGGAAAATGTACGAGATCAACTTGTAGTTAGTCGAGTAAATGGCGGATTCCCTTATATTGTAGTTCAACAAGGGGATTATTTAAAAATGTGGAGCTTTATTTGAAGCATTCTTATGAACATATGGAACTTGATGTGAAGTATGTTGAGAAGGTAATGCCTTATATACATCAGTTGTGGGGTAGAGGGGGACATTTAGAGACGAATATTGAGAATAAGTCTGTGTTGTTTGTTATGATGGGAAGAAAATTCATCGGAAGTATATTTGAGACCACCTTTAAAAGGTGGTTTTTTTATTTGATTAACAATTTAATTTAAGTGAAAAAAAGTTAACTCATTTTTTATTTCTTAATAGTACAAGTATAAACCCCTTCAAAAATATAGAAGTGGTTTATTTATTTGTGCAATAAATTAAGCGTTTAAAATGCTTTGAATATGACCAATTTTCTCTCCCTATTAAAAAGCATTGATTTTTATTAAGGGAAATTTAAGGTACACAATCCAAAATGAGCTTATCAAATGAAATTAGGAGGAGTTAAAAAATAAATAAAACAAGCTCTAATACAAACGATCAATAGTAGAGTAAGTTTTCTGTATAAACGAAAGACAAGCCCTGATTTTCTTAAAATGGTTACAAGATAGTAGAGGTTCTGAGGATATGTGAAATTCCGAAAACTCATTTACCTCAATAAAGAATAATCGGGTATATATTCATATCAATCTCATTGTTGGAGAGGAGAAAAGTAAATTGAAAAAGTGGGTTATTATTTCAGTTATTGTTGTTGCTGTTGGAGGAGGAAGTGGTTGGTTCATATATAGTAAGAGTCAAGCAAATCAAGCCCAAAATGTGATGGCTACAGCACAAACAATTACGGCACAAAAAGGAAAGTTAGAAGTAGCTGTTACTGGATCGGGTTCGGTAACTGCAAATACTGATGAAGATGTTACTCCGGGAAATACAATTCTTGTTGTGGATAGTGTTAGTGTTTCATCTGGAGAATCAGTAGATAAAGGTGACACACTTGTGACATTTAAAAATGGTGATGTTGTTACGGCTCCAAAAGATGGAGAAATTACAAAGGTTTATGTAAGTAGCGGTAGCGGAGCATCGCAAGGAAAAGTACTAATGCGTATGGAAGATGAAGATGGAGTTACATTACCGATTACAAGAGAAGATAGTGGCAGTTCCTCAAATGATTCAAGTTCTGGAAATACTGGAGGTAGTAGTTTAGTAGCGGATACTGTATATGTGAAGGAAGGCTCAGTTGTAAAAGCTGGTGAAACACTAGTGAAATTTACAGATGGTAGTATTTTACAGGCACCAGTTGCTGGAACAATTACAAGTCTTGCTGTTAATAGTGGAGATTCGGTACAAAGTTCTGCGACATTTGCACATATAACAAATTACAGTTCTTTGGAAACAACAATTAGTGTTGATGAATTAGATATCACAAAGGTAAAAGTTGGACAGTCAGTAAAAATAACAGCAAGTGCTTTTGAAGGTGAAACATTCGATGGGATTGTAACGAAAGTAGCAAATGAAGGCACATCGACTAATGGCGTTTCAACATTTGATGTAACTGTAAAAATTAAAAATCCAAAAGGTTTGAAAATTGGTATGTCAACAGAAGCAAGTATTTTAATACAGAGTAAAGCAGATGCGCTATATGTTCCAGTAGAAGCAGTATATAAAAATGGAAATGAAAAATATGTACTAGTTCCTTCATCTAATGATTCTGGAGAATCTACAAAGAAAGTTACCGTAAAAACTGGTATTTCAAATGATACGAATGTAGAAATTACAAGTGGATTAAGTGAAGGAGAGTCTATTGAAATTCCGAGCGTTCAATCTAGAAGTAATTCTAATGGATTTATGATGCAAGGTGGCGGATTCCAAGGTGGTGGCTTCTCTGGCGGCGGCTTCTCTGGTGGTGGTTTCGGAGGAAGAAATTCTGAAAGAAATCAAACAGGTGGCGGACAAGGAGGTAAATAATGACTAACTTTGAGCCGATTATTCAAATAAAAAACATGACGAAAATGTATGAACTTGGCGGAGAAACAGTAATGGCTCTTCAGAGTGTATCGCTTGATATCCAAAAGGGTGATTTTATATCAGTCATCGGTCCATCAGGTTCAGGGAAGTCAACATTTATGAACATGATTGGATGCTTAGACCGACCAGATTCTGGTAGGTATTTGATTGATAATGAAGATGTAGGGCAAATGAAGAGCTCGCAATTAGCGACTATACGAAATGAAAAAATAGGTTTTATTTTTCAAAATTTCAATCTTATACCAAAGTTAACTGCGGTAGAAAATGTAGAACTTCCTCTCATTTATAGAGGGATGAAAACAGCTGAACGAAGAGAAATTGCTCTTTCGGCGTTAAAAAAAGTAGGATTAGTAGATCGAGCAAATCATTTACCTACTCAATTATCAGGGGGTCAGCAGCAGCGTGTCGCAATTGCGCGTGCCCTTGCTGGAAGCCCTCCTATTTTACTAGCAGATGAACCGACTGGTGCTCTTGATAGTAAAACAAGTAAGGAAATTTTGGAGATTATGAATTTGTTAAATGAGCAAGGGCATACGATTATTCTAATTACACATGATTTAGAGGTAGCAAAACAAGCAAATCGTGTTGTACGAATACATGATGGCCAGCTATACGAGAATGGTGGTGAATGGTTTGCAGACACTGAGAATGGCGCTTAAGAGCATTAAAGGAAATAAAGTAAGAGCATTCCTAACGATGCTTGGTATTATTATCGGTGTATCCTCCGTTATTGTGATGGTTGCGATTGGACAAGGATCAACGAAAGAAGTGCAAGATCAAATTGGAAGCTTAGGTACAAATGTATTAACAGTAAGTGTTACTGGCTCAGATGTAACGTTTAAAGAAGATGATGCCAATCAACTTAAGGACGTTAGTGGTGTAGAAGCGATTGCTCCGACTGTTTCTGGAAGAGTAACTGTAAAAAACGGACAAACGAACGCACAAGTGTCAGTAACAGGAACAACTTCACCTTATTTAAAAGTTCGTGATTTGGAGCTGCAATCAGGCAGATTTATCGCAGACTTGGATAATGATAATCACTCAAAAATAGCAGTACTTGGTTCAAGCACAGCACGAACATTATTCGGTTTTGGAAATCCAGTTGGTCAATACGTTAAAGTAAATGGAACATCATTTAGAGTTGTTGGGGTACTTCAATCAGTTGGTAGTTCATTAGGTTCAAGTGGAGACAGTACGATTTTTGTTCCGCTTAGCACAGCTCAGCGTTTGGCATCTACTACTTCAATTGGATCTGTCTATGTAAAAGTAGAAAATGAAAATATGATTAATTTTACGTTGCGTAGAATCGAACAAAAGATGTTTACGATTATTGGCGATGAAGATAGCTATAGCGTTTCTAGTCCAGAGGATTTAATGGAAACTGCTTCATCTGTTAATAAAACGATGACATTAATGCTAGGTGGAAGTGCTGCAATCTCACTTATTGTTGGTGGTATCGGCATAATGAATATTATGCTTGTATCGGTTTCAGAACGTACAAAAGAAATCGGTATAAGAAAAGCAATTGGAGCAAAGCGTGGAAGTATTCTTCTTCAATTCCTCATTGAATCAATGGTATTAAGTTCACTAGGAGGAATAATAGGCGTTGTGATAGGAGTAATTAGTGCCAAAATATTCACTATAACGACAGGAACAGCAATTGCATATTCGGTTCCGGTTATGCTGTTATCATTTGTATTCTCTTTATTAGTTGGAATTGTATTTGGTGTTTTTCCAGCAAATAAAGCGTCAAAGCTTGATCCTATTCAAGCGCTTCGATATGAATAAAAAGAATAAAGAGGTTGTCCCAAAAGTAAAACTTTTAAGGGGCACCTCTTTTTGTGTTTAAAAAGGGGAATCATTCTTTATGATTAAATAAAGAGACTTTAGTAAGTTGGCTATCTAATAAAATAGTATTTTAGGTTTCTATTCAAAAATATCAGAATAGTCTATAATTATGGTCGTAACCTGAATTCAACCGTAAATAATGAGAAAAGTGAAAGGTGAGTATTTTTTGGCTTGTTGTTTAATTTAATAATTCTATTAGGAGGTAAACGACGTGGAAGAATTAATCTCAGAATTAGTTGAAAATATGAAAGGAAGTTTAATCAATATTAGGCGTGATCTCCACTGTTTTCCTGAGATAGGATGGACAGAATTCCGAACCTC
Organism: Gottfriedia acidiceleris; assembly: GCF_050457485.1. Lineage (GTDB taxonomy): Bacteria > Bacillota > Bacilli > Bacillales > Bacillaceae_G > Gottfriedia > Gottfriedia acidiceleris_D. The sequence continues at coordinate 71,729 of NZ_JBCMJM010000006.1, read as the reverse complement.
ATCTTTCATAGCAGATTTCTTATTTGAATTGGGATTTCAAGTGAAAGTAGGAAGGGAAATAATTGTTCCAGAATCGAGAATGGGTGTCCCGGATGAAAAAACGATACAAGAAGCCAAAGAACGAGCATTGTCATTTGGGGCAAATTCATATTGGATTGAGAAAATGGAAGACGGATTAACTGGTGTAGTAGGCATTTGGGATACAGGGCGAATTGGTCCAACACTTGCCTTCCGATTTGATATCGATGCATTGGAAATAGCTGAGGATAAGGGATCAAATCATGTTCCATGGAATCAAGGTTTTCATTCGAAAGTAGAAGGCTATATGCATGCTTGTGGACACGATGGCCATATTGCAATTGGGTTAGGAATGGCACAGTTGATTTCAAAAATGAAAGAGAAGCTTTCAGGAAAAATTAAACTCATATTTCAACCTGCAGAAGAAGGTGTGCGTGGTGCGGGTGCGATGGTTGACGCGGGAGTTTTAGAAGATGTTAATTATTTCTTAAGTGGCCATATTGGAGTTACGGCAACAAAACAGAACCAACTCGTCTGTAGTGTAACAGATTTTTTTGCGTCAACTAAGTTTGATTTAGAACTGGAAGGTGTGCAGGCCCATGCAGCATTAGCACCACATGAAGGTAGAAATGCATTACTTGCGGCATCTACTATTACATTACAATTATATGCAATTTCACGGCATGGATTAGGGGATTCAAGAATAAATGTTGGAGTTATTCATGGTGGAGAAGGTCGAAACATTATTCCAGCACATGCTAAGCTAAAATTTGAAACAAGAGGAACGACCAATGAGGTTGATCAATATATGCAGAATGAATCATTGCGTATCATTCAATCAGTTGCTCAGTTGTATGGGATTAAGGAACTTACCGAAGTAGTAGGACGGTCGATTATAGCAGACTGTGACTCTGATCTTGCGAATCTTGTATATGGTATAGGATCAAAAGTTAAACAAACTAGTGAGACTGTTCTTTCTCAGCCTTTTCTTGCTTCTGAAGATGTAACGTATATGATGAAAGAGGTTCAAAAGAATGGTGGAATGGCTACTTACCTATTATTTGGAACTGAATTGGCGGCGGGTCATCATAATTGTGCATTCGACTTTAACGAACAAACAATTGCGTATGCAGTTGAAGTTTATGGAAACTTACTTATACATTTAGCCGGATAATGCACTAGAGAGAGAGGAGAAAGGAATATGTTTTTTCTAGCATTAATCAGTTCTTTTTTGAATGCAGTAAATGCGTTGTATGCAAAAAAAATAACAATGCAAATGAAGGATAATAATAGCTTTATTGTAACATCTTTTCTAGTGGTCACCATTTTGTTAGGTTGCGTAATGCCGTGGTATTATTCATTTTCTGTTTCTCCAACTACAATAGGTTTATTAATCATTGTGATTATTTTAGATGCATTGTCTAATGTATCATTTTTCTTAGCACTAGGACGAATAGAAGTATCTCAACTAGCAGTGTATACTGCGTTGACTCCATTATTCACGTTTATTCCAAATAGCATATTGCACGGATTCGATATACATATTTTAATTCCGGTCTTGCTTATTGTGCTTGGTGTATATTTTCTGAACGTAAGAGGTAAAAACATGTTATCTCCATTAGTAGAAATAAAAAAACCAGGGAATTTATTAGGGGTTGCAGCTGCAGTTTCTGCTGGGCTCAGCATGGTTCCTACACAACAATTGCTCGTTCATCAATGGATAAACGCCCCTACACTTTATTTTTTCAGAGCTAGTGGAATTGCCCTAATTATCTATTTAATCCATCGTCCGAAAATTTGGTATCCTAAACTGAATATGCACCTTTCGATTCGTGGGGTGCTTGCGATTACTCAATGGATCGCATTGTTTGCAGCCTTAAAGATTGCCAATGGGACTCTAGTTGTAGCTTTAGCTTATACATCACCAATATTTGCATTGTTTTTAGCAAGAATTTATTATAAAGAAAAAATTACAGCAGCTAAGTTGATTGCCTGCTGCATTACCATTTTAGGAATTTTATTTATTTTAGAGTAGTGGAGGAAATGATGAAAAAAATCCGTTTAGGTTTACTTGGATCTGATGATTCGATTGACGTTATTCAATCTGTTATAAAGGAATACCCTGAATTTGCATGTACTCCTATTATCTATTGGCGAGAAGAGGAAATACCTGATCTTTTAAGTCCTGTTGCAAATGATTTTGATATGTGGCTCTTTTCAGGCAAGGTCCCTTATGCAATAGCAAAAAGCTGGGGTGGTATAACAAAACCCATGTTTTTTACGCCCCACACTGGACCGAGTCTCTACAAAACTTTGTTACAAATATTCTATCATAACCGGATTGCTATGGAGCAAATCAGCTTTGATAACTTCCATTATGATGAACTCAAAAGTACTTTAGATGAAGCAGAAATTAAAGCTGATCATTTATTTTTGAAATATTATGAAGGGGAAGTTGATGCAAATGTACTTGCAGGATACCACTATGATTTATGGAAAATTGGGAAAACGAAAGCAGCAGTTACATGTCTTCGATCGGCACATATCGAACTTGAGAAAATGGGCGTCCCTGTTTACCGTGTACTTCCTGCAAAGTCAGCTATTGAGTCTGTACTAAATTTAGCACTTCGAACTTATGAGATGTTACATTTTAAAGAAAGCCAAATTGCAGTTCAAATGATTGAGATTGACTCTTATTTTGGTTTGGCGAAGGATACTTTTTCAACTGATGAAATTTACAAAATAGAAATTAAAATGGCAGAGAAACTTCTTGTTTACGCAAATAAAGTTCAAGGATCACTTAAATCTGCTGGTCCAGGTAGATATGTCATTTTTACAACCCGAGGGCTTTTACAAGATATAACGAATGAATTTTCTATTATACCGAATTTGGAAGATCTTGAAGAATTAAAGAAAGAAGTCATTACTTGCGGTATTGGGATTGGCAAAACGGCTTACGAAGCAGAAATTCATGCCGGCAGAGCGTTATTTCATGCTAGGGAGTATGGAAAAGGTAGTTGGATGGTAGCTCTCGATAATCAAACGATTGCGGGCCCATTGGGAAGAGAAGAACAAATCACCTATTCCTATGTTTCAAAAGAGCTGCAAAAGTTAAGTGAACAAACTTCTCTAAGTATTTCTACACTTAGTAAGCTGGAATCAATTCTTAAAAAGATTGGAAAGAGTGAAATTGGAGCTCATGAGCTGGCACAGTATATGCAAATCATGCCGAGAAGCGCGCGAAGAATTTTAAAAGAACTAGAGGAACAAGGAATTGCTCAGGTAATAGGAGAGGAAACACCTTATTCACGAGGAAGACCTAGAAACATTTATAAAATATCCCTGTGACGATAAGTAGATAAACTTATCGTTTTATTATTTTAAATTTAATATTCTGAATATTGTTACTTAACAAAATAAATATTTAATGATATAGTTATGGTCATAGCCATAAATAGACCTAAAATATAAATTTTATAATAGGAGGAAAAATGATTAATCAGGAACGATTATGGAATCGCCTTATGGAATTAGGGTCCATTGGAAAACAAGAGTCTGGAGGAATTACTCGTTTATCTTTTACTGAAAATGAGAGAAAAGCTAAAGAACTGCTTTCTTCCTTTATGAATGAAGCAGGATTAAAAGTTTACGAAGATACCGTTGGAAATCTTATTGGACGTAAAGAAGGAATTAATCAAAACGCACCAGTTGTACTGGTAGGCTCACACATTGATTCTGTCTACAACGGTGGAAATTTTGACGGACCACTCGGCGTTCTCTCGGGGATTGAAATACTCCAGACGATGAATGAGCAGAGAATCACCACAGTGCATCCAATTGAAGTTATTGTCTTTACTGATGAGGAAGGTGCAAGATTTAGCTTTGGAATGATTGGCAGCCGAGGAATTGCTGGAACTCTCACCTTGGAAGAACTTCAAAATAAAGATCAACAAGGGATTACTGTAGCAGAGGCAATGAGCGAAGCAGGTTATGATTCATTATTAATTGATCAGTCAGTCAGAAGTGTTGGATCAGTAAAAGCCTATGTAGAATTACATATTGAACAAGGTAAGGTACTTGAGAACGATAATTTATCAGTAGGTATTGTTACAGGAATCTCTGGCCCTTTATGGCTTAAATTCATAATTGAAGGTAAAGCAGGGCATGCGGGGGCAACTCCAATGAACGATCGTAACGATGCCTTAGTTGCTGCCTCCGAGATTATTCAGCTAATTGAAACTGAATCAGCTAAGACAGGTTCAACAGTGGGAACAGTTGGTCAATTGCAGCTGTTTCCTGGAGGAATCAATATAATTCCTGGGAAGGTTGAATTTACCTTGGATCTTCGCGATGTAAATGAATCAATTCGTGATGAGGTTGAAAATCGAATATTAGAAGGGGCAAAAATTTTATGTGAACAGCGTGGTGTAGGATTACAAATTGAAGATTTGCAACGTATTGCACCTACATTATGTTCTAATGAAATTCAAGATTTAGCAAAATTAGCTTGTGAAACGATTGGTGTGGAACCATTTTTTCTCCCAAGTGGAGCTGGGCACGATTGTATGCAACTTACAAATCTCTGTCCAATAGGGATGTTATTTATCCGTTCAAAAGATGGAATAAGCCATAATCCAGCTGAATGGAGTTCGAAGGAAGATTGTGCAGATGGTGCAAATGTACTTTATCATACTGTACTTCAGTTATCTAATAATGAATAAAGGGGGATACAATCATGCAAACAATATCATTAGATAGTTTAGTAGCGCAAACAAAAGAAGAAGTAATAAAGTGGAGAAGGCATTTCCATCAGTATCCGGAGTTATCTTTTCATGAAGAAAAAACAGCTCAATATGTGTATGACACACTTCAATCCTTCGGAAATTTAGAGATATCTCGTCCAACAAAGACGAGTGTTATGGCTCGTCTGATTGGTTCTCAGCCCGGCAAGGTGCTAGCAATTCGTGCAGATATGGATGCTTTACCCATCGAGGAAGAAAACACTTTTGAATTTGCCTCTACAAATCCAGGTGTGATGCATGCTTGTGGGCACGATGGTCATACAGCAATGCTTCTAGGCACAGCAAAAATCCTTACTAGTTTAAAAGACAAAATCAAAGGTGAAGTTCGCTTTTTGTTTCAACATGCTGAAGAGTTGTATCCTGGTGGAGCAGAGGAAATGGTACAAGCAGGAGTAATGGATGGAGTAGACATGATAATTGGTGCTCATCTTTGGGCTCCTATGAAACTAGGAACAGTAGGGGTAGCTTATGGACCGATGATGGCTGCTCCAGATACCTTCTATATTACTGTTGAAGGTAAGGGTGGACATGCAGCACTTCCTCATGACACGATCGACTCGATTGCTATAGCTTCCCAAGTTGTAACGAATCTTCAACATATCGTTTCTAGAAATACTGATCCGCTTGATAATCTAGTAGTCTCTGTTACTAAGTTTATTGGAGGTACAACTCATAACGTAATCCCAGGTTCAGTTGAAATCTGTGGAACCGTTCGTAGTTTCAACGCCGACCTTAGGAAATCGGTTCCTGACCTTATGGAACGAATTATAAAAGGAATAACTGAGGCTCATGGGGCACAATACAAATTTGGTTATGAGTTTGGATATCGACCGGTTATTAACGATGAGCAGATTACGAAGGCTATTGAAGAAACTATTCTAGAAGTGTTTGATGAAAAGACTCTCGACCTTATGAAACCAAACATGGGTGGTGAAGATTTCTCTGCTTTCCAACAAAAGGCACCAGGCACTTTCTTCTATGTGGGAGCAGGAAACAAAGAAAAAGATATTACTTATCCGCATCATCATGCACGTTTTACAATAGACGAGGACGCTTTGGAGATTGGTGTAAACTTATTTGTTCATGCCACATTTAAGCTTTTAGATTAATAGGCTTATGATTAAGTAGACCCTTATTTTACAAGGTTCTACTTAATCTAAACTTTTATTTTCTGAATATTTAAACTAATATAAATTTTAAATTGAAAGTGGGGAACAATTTTTGAAAATCTATCATTTATTAGCACTTATTCCATTTATTGCTATTCTGGGCTTTTCATCTTGGGCAAACCACGTTGAGCCATTTGTATTAGGAATGCCTTTTCTCCTTTTTTGGGTTGTACTATGGACTGTTTTTTCAACACCAGTTATGTGGATTATCTTTAAATTAGATTCGGCTAATAAGGGGGACAGATAAGATGAATAGTGCATTAATTATAATTTTTCTTTTTCTTGCAGTATCGATTTTTCTAGGGGTACAAGCTAGGAAAGGAAAAGACATGAATCTTGAGCAATGGAGTGTTGGAGGAAGAGGATTTGGTACTATTTTCGTCTTTCTGTTAATGGCTGGTGAAATCTATACAACCTTTACGTTCCTAGGTGGAAGTGGTTGGGCTTATGGAAAAGGAGGTCCAACCTACTATATAACTGCTTACGGTGCTCTTGCTTATATTATGTCTTACTGGTTGCTTCCAAAAATATGGAAATATGCAAAAGAAAATAATTTAATGTCTCAACCGGACTTTTTCGCAAGTAAATACAAAAGTAAAGCCCTTGGCGTTTTAGTTTCACTTGTTGGTGTATCTGCTGTAATTCCCTACTTAGTTCTACAATTAAAAGGATTAGGAAGCATCGTTTCGGAGGCTTCTTATGGATTGATTTCACCAACTTTTGCGATTTGGATAGGTGCTATTTCAGTTACTATTTATGTAATGATATCTGGTATCCATGGATCTGCATGGACTGCAGCGTTAAAGGATATTATGATTCTTGGTGTTGTTTTATTTCTAGGAATCTATCTACCTTTTCATTATTATGGTGGATTCCAAGCGATGTTTGAAGCAGTTGATAAAGCTAAACCAGGTTTTCTAAGTCTCCCAAAAGAGGGATTAAGTGTATCCTGGTTTAATTCTACAGTTCTTCTAACAGCCTTAGGATTTTATATGTGGCCGCATACTTTCGGTTCTGTTTATTCAGCTAAAAGTGAAAACGTATTTCGTAAAAACGCGATTATCATGCCTTTATACCAACTTGTTTTGCTTTTTGTGTTTTTCGTTGGATTTGCAGCAATTCTTCAAGTTCCTGGACTACAAGGTCCGGAAGCTGATCTGTCTTTATTAAAATTAAGTAAACAATCTTTTAACCCGTGGTTTGTTGGAATCATTGGTGGAGCAGGGGTATTGACTGCAATCGTGCCAGGTTCGATGATTCTAATGGCATCTGCTACTTTAATATCAAAAAATATTTATAAAGTATTTGTACCTTCTGCTACAGAAAAGCAGGTTGCAGTTTTAGCTAAATACTTAGTTCCTGTGGTGGCTTTATTCGCAGTTTATTTCACATTTAATGGTGGAACGACATTAGTAACTCTGCTGTTAATGGGATACAGTCTAGTTACTCAATTGTTCCCAACACTTGTCTTTAGTTTAATGAAAAAGAACTTTGTAACGAAGCAAGGCGCATTCGCTGGTATTTTTACTGGAGCTGCAACAGTTACTTATGTCACTATCAGTAATACAACAATCGGTTCATTATTCCCAGCACTGCCTCAATATATTAAAGATTTGAATATCGGTGTTATTGGCTTAGTTGTAAATCTAGTATTTTTAGTTGTTGTTAGCTTACTTACTAGAAATATAGCGGTTCAAAGCAAAAAAGAGATTGTAGCATAAATGAAAAATATTACGAAGGGGTTGATTGTTTTAATCACCCCTTATTTTTTGTGTAGGCATTCTTAAAAATCTAGAAGGTTTATGAGGTTAGTTTTTTTTTCCTGAAGTTTTCATTACTTATAAAGTACCTAGAGCTTACTATATAAATAGCTAGTCCTATAATTGTTCCAAATGTATTGAGTATTAAGTCATCAATATCACATGATCTATAGTTATAGCCAAGGAATAGTCCAGAGGTAGCTTGAATTAATTCAATTGCTAGACTTAGTGTAAAACCTATTACTATCGTTTTTATTTTTGATATTTTAAAAAATAGAATAGGTAATGCAAATCCTAGTGGTATGAATAATAAAACATTACCAGCTACTTGTTTTAGAACAAGTGGTATTGAGCCAGAATTGAAGGTATCTATGATGGATTTAAAGGGAATAAAATTATGAGTATGTCCCAACTGATCTTCTATCATTATTTGAATTAAATATTTTTGATAGGGGAAAGGAAAAAAAGTGAAATTAATAAGACAGGTAAAGTAAATACCAAAGATCATCCAATAAAGAAGTTTTAGGAGAGTAATTGAACCTTTTAAAAATTGATAGCCAAAATATAGGATAAAAAAAGTAGAAATAATTATGCTAGGATATAAGAAATTTAACAATCAATTGTACCAGCCTTTCATTTTAGCAGACTTAATAAATTAGGGACTCTGAACCTTGAATATTACAACTTACAATATTTAGCTCCGTTTCCAATTGTTTTTATTACACCTAGAGAATATCATACTTGTATAGTTTTCCTTCATCATTTTTATGTCAAATTTTAGAAACTTATAAATTAGTTCTTATTGAATCTTAAAATAAATAAAAACCCTTCCTATAAATATAGAAAGAGTTTATATGCGGAGAGGATTGTTTCTTTATTATTCTATTTTTAAAAAGTTTTGGGAGAAATAAAATTATAAATTAATGTGACCACTTTGAAGAAAGCTTCTAGATTGTTCTTTGTTTATTTTGCTTGAACTAGAGGTGTCCCACCTTGAACAGTAACCCAACCCCATTTTTGTCGTGCATCCATTTCCATTTTCTTTAATAATTCTGGAGTAAGTGATTGTGATAAAATTTTATTTGCTTTAGCATCTGCTTCCGCATTTAGGATTTTTGTTTGATTTTCAATCTTAGCTTTTTCTTGGTCAGCTAATGCCTTTTTTACATTCAATTCAGAAGTTGCTAATTGTGCCTGTGACTGTGCCATACCTGCAGGGGAACCTACGTGTGTAAATCCAAAAGTTCCGACTTCAATACCTTGTTTTGCAAGTTCCTTATCTAGTGCAGTATTGATTTCTTCAGTAATATCAGCTTGTTTTGAACCTTTAATGTCGTTCCAACTATATTTGTGAGTAATTTTGTTAACAACATTTTTCATTGTAGGTTTGACGATGTTATTTTTGATGTAACTAATATCTTTTCCACCTACTGATTGATAAAGATTAGCTACGTTTTTAGTTGAAATTTTCCATGTTAAGTTTGTATTAACAGGTAGTTCTTGCTGATCTCCAGTACCTACTGACCATTCTTGATCAGCATTACCACCTTCGTGTTTGTCACTTGATAAAACTAATGATTGTGTATATGTAGGGTATTCTTGTACTGAAACTCCCCAACCAGTCCAATGAAAACCTTGGGGGACTTCAGTAATTTCACCACTCATATGTTTTTCAATACCAATACTACCAACACTAATATGGGACATACCGCCTATCGCGTAAATAATACCTCCAATTATAATAACTCCGCCTGCAATCAGACTTCTTAAACCGTTCACTCTTCATCTCTCCCGATTTCTTTTTTTATGTTTTTAATATGATTATTAAATAATCTACCTATTTTGATAAAGACTTTATAAAACAGTAAGAAGAGAACGATTCCAATAATAATAACTAAAATTCCGAATTGATAAAAGAAAACCATTATCATTCCTCCGAATGTGCAAATTAGATTAACTATGTTTCTATCATTTCTTATATGCAATTATAGTTTGATTTAAGCTATATTAATAATTAAATTTTGCTTAGAAATATAGTGTGTTATCAGTTTTCATTGAAAAAATTTATAGCTTTTAACAAAATTACCCCAAATGCATATTGATCATTAAAAAGATTTCAAGAATAGAGAATCCCTAAGAAAACCTCTAACTAAAGGTGGCTTTTCTATTTGAATAATAATATATTGGCCTATTTAACATACATTTCTTTTGAAATTAACAGGATCAAGCTGGAAAATTCAATAAAATCAAGGCGAAAATAACCCAAGTTTAAATCAAAGGAAAATCAATTTTTATTGTAGAATGTTTCTTTTAATTAGAGTTATAAAATTTGAATTTGGTCTGTTGGTATTTAGGAAGGAGATAACATACGCATCTATAAATGATTTAATCAGTGAAAAATCATCATTTAATCAGAAAAACCAATATTGATACATTTTTACAAAATTAATATCACATCAACAATTAATATAATGAAACTATAACGAAAAAGAGAAACATCATAGATTGTTAGGAGGGACTATATGAATATTGAACAATTAAGACATCTTTGTGAAGTAATAGAAAGTGGTTCCTTTAAGATTGCAGCTCAGAAGCTACTTGTTAATGAATCCGAGATTAAAGAATCAATTATTAGTTTAGAAGTTGAATTTGGTATAAAGCTAATTGAGTGTGAGGAAGAATCCAAAGTAGTACCTTCATTTGAGTGTTTACAAATCATTTCACTTGTAAAGGAAATCGTAATGAATTGTCAGGAAATCGAAGAAGATATAAAAGCCTTACATAAAAAATCTTTAAATAATCGTAATATGATGTATGAGACCAGTCTGTTTTAATAATACCTATAATAGAATTTTAAAATGAAAGACCAAATCGTTAATAGATTTGGTCTTTTATATTTATGTTATAGAAATGATTTAATATTTATTTACTTTAAACAAGCTTCAATATATTTTATAAAGTTTTTAGAGGTTTTGTTAAGCGGTTTACTCTTAAGAGAAACAGTCCAAAGTTCGTCACTAATATACGCAGGTGATTTTAATGGAATAGACTTAATTTTGCCGGTTAAAGCATCCGGATGATTTTTCAATGTTACATTCCGTCCAAAGGTAACCCCTAACCCATTTTTAATAGCGTTTCTTATACTATCTGTATTATTGGAAATAAAATGTATTTTAATATTGTTCACTAATTTACGGGAATGTTCTAAAAATGCATGACTATTGTATAGGACAAAATTTTCACTAGTTAATTCTTGAGTTGAAATCTCATCTAAATTAAATAATGAAGATTGTTCACCAACGAGAACGCAATACTTGGTCGTCGCTAAATGTTCATAAAGCAAATCTTTGTCCTCTTTAAGGGTTTCTTCATCTGAAAATAAGAAAGCAATATCGGGCTGAAGAATAGGAAGTTGATTTAGAATTTCACCAGGATCATATTCATAAACATGAACATCAATATCAGGGAAATCCTTTTTAAAATTAATGATTGATTCATTTATGTTATATATTATCCCTGGGACTACTGCAATTTTTAAATTAGTCTGATTCGTATTACGTTGAATAGCAATCTTTTGCTCTAAAATTTCAAATTCATGTAAGACTTTTTGTGCTTGTTTAATGACTTCTTTTCCAGCTTCGGTAGGTACTGTCTTCATCTTTAATCGCATAAATAACTTCAAATTTATTTTCTTTTCCAATTCCTTAAGAGCTTGACTAACAGCAGATGCAGATATATGTAAGTTTTTAGCTGCTTTGGAAATTGATTCCTCTTTTGAAATTTCAACAATATATTTTAAATGTTCGATATTCATTTTGTACCTCCTTTGGCATGATCGAAGTAAGAATCGATTATACTGCATGTTTTTAACATATTAAATTGTTGTACATTATTTTTGCAATGGAAATATTGACCAATAATGATGAGTAAAAGCGGTTTTTTATTATTTGAAAATAATTAATTAAGTGTTTGAAATTAAGGAATCCTTAATAGGTTATAAACTAAAACGCGTTTTACAGGTTAAATTCAAATAACTAAAATATAGAATATATAATATTACAGAGGATAAAGTTAATATTTTCTGAATTTTAGAATAAAGGTTTGGAATTATGTTTAATTTAACTTGAAATTATGTTTGGTTTTTTATTCTATAATAATTTTTTAATTTTATCATCTTTAAAACGATCTAATCCACTAATTCATAATTTAGTCAGTTTATGTGGACAAGAAATAGTGGAGTGGGTATGTACTGGAAGAAAGATCGCTTATCGGTGTTTCGACAAGATTAAAAATAGAGATAAACTACAAAATCTTCACTTTGCTGGTTAAGACAACATCTTAGTACTACAAAAAATTTTGATCGCAATAAACTATAAATCAAGATGCTGTAAACCAACTTAAGAAATGGTTTATAGCATTTTTGTATTTTTAGTAAGTACAAATAAATAAATCTTGGGTGGGGTGCAATATGAATGATTTTTTAATTTATGAATTTACAAAGCTAATGAAGAGAAATAATTGGAATCTTAAAGAGTTAGCGATCGAATCAGAAATACATTATAGCGATATGAGTAGAATATTTAATAATAAAAAAGTACTATCTCTACACTATTTGGATGAAATCACAAAAACGTTTGAATTACCTAAAGGTGCATTTTATAAGGAATATGTAAAACTATGTTTTAACGAAAGAAATCTTTTAGATAAAAGAAGAAGCGATGCTTTTATCTATGAGTGTGCAAAATATGGCTTTGAATCCGAATTATCTTATATTTTATCAGTAATGATAGAAGAAAATTCTAGAGCAATTCGAACTAAATATTTTCAAAGCTTATTTTCAATTGCAGAAAAATTATTTTTAGAAGGGTATGAAAAAGAATCATTACCTCTGTATGAAATCATTATCGAACACATGCCTAATACAGCGACTGAAGAAGTGGCGATCAGTTATTTTCGAAAGTTTTATATGACTCGTCTAACAAACGACGGGACTTTAGATTTAATTCGAGTATTAGAATATATTTCCTATATGCCACCAGAATATCAAGAGCTAACAATTTTATGGATTACAGCCACTTATTATATGTTAAAACAATGGGATGACGTTTTACATTATGCGAAACGATTAGAAAAAACGGCAAAAATAAAAGATCATGTAGGTCGTGCTTTAATGTACCAAGCATTTGCTTTAACTAGATTAGGTAGCAATATAGAGGAAGTTTTGAGCTTGATTGAGAGATATGAAAAAATAAATGATTATTATGCAGATATTGCTGTTGGAAATCGATATGTCGCATATATTGATTTTGGTGACTTACATGTAGTTGATTCATATTACGATTGGCTCCAAAACCGCGATGATTTTTATGTTGGGGTTCCAAGAATTATAGAAAGCTATGTTAAGTTAGGAAGATTGGATGAGGCGACAAAGTTTATCGAAAAGTACCAAAATCAAATCATTAAGATGAAGGACTCTTCTAATTTATATATTCAGCATCTTTATTTAGACTATTGCTATGCACATGGATTGTTAAAATGTGAAACGAATAAATTAAATGAAGGTTTGGATGACTTATTAAACGTAGCTTTAAAGGTGAAAAAAGCAGAGATCCATGAGAGATTTCAAAAATGCTTGTTAACTGTCTGGCATTATCGAGATTTTTTAAATAAAGAATTAGAAGGTAAATATATTCAGATTCTAAGTTAAGTAGAAACGTATAACGAACAATGTTCTGAATTGTCGAAAAAAATAGAAAAATTTAGATGAGTTGATAAATTTTGTCAAAATATCGAAACTGTAAACTCTCCGTATAATCAGTTTTGTGGTGCAATACAAAGACAAGAGGAGAGAAAAAGCAGGATGAATCGGTTTATCAAAGGTACAGCTATTTTAACGTTAAGTACTGGCGTATTATTCAATGCATTTCCAGTACATCATCAGCCAATTGTAAAAGCTGCGGCTCAATCATCGATTGAAGAAGTTCTATCAAAGCTAACACCTGAACAACGCGAAGCTTTAACGAAATTAGATGCTACTAGTCAAGAAGGATTACAACTACCTTCTTCAGTAGATTTACAAAGTACAAAAAATCTATCAGTCATTGTCGAATTGAAAGACAGGCCTGCAAAAGTGGCCGTGATTGAAGAAGCTGCAAATGGCAACAGTTTATCTCTTGCAGATGCAAAGCAAAAAGCAGAAGATGCTCAAGAAGCATTTAAAGATGATCTGCAAACGATTTATAAAGATGATATAAAGACAAATAAGAATCTTTATAAAATAAAACGAACATACAAAAACACATTAAATGGTGTGGCAATCGATTTACCAGCAAATAAAGTAAAGTCTCTATTACAATCGAAAGCTGTAAAAGCAGTTTGGCCAAATGATGTCGTTCAAGTTGAGCCACCGAAAGCGACTGAAGCTGCCGGGGGTTCTACTACGAAAATGGAAACAGAAGTGTTCCCAGGGGTTAGTAAATTACATGCTGAAGGCTTCACTGGAAAAGGAGTAAAAGTAGGGGTAATCGATACAGGGATTGATTATAATCACCCAGATTTAACAGATGCCTACAAAGGTTATCGTGCGCAGGCCGGAGTCGATCCAAAAACAATTGATCCAAGTTCAGTTAAAGGATGGGACTTTGTTAATAATGATGCAGACCCAATGGAAACAACGTATGATGATTGGAAAAAATCACCATATGCAGAAAAGGATCCTTTAACAGGATCAACTTACTATACAGAACACGGAACGCACGTATCAGGTATAATTGCAGGTCGTGGAAAGAATAATACAGATTACGCTGTAACCGGTGTTGCACCAGAAGCAGATTTATATGTCTATAAAGTATTAGGAAATTATGGTTCTGGGACAACTGCAAATGTATTAGCAGGTATTGATAAGTCTGTAGCTGATGGTATGGATGTTATTAACTTATCGCTTGGTGCTAGTATAAATGATCCAGAGAATGTTGAAAGTATGGCAGTTAATAATGCAGTCCTTTCTGGTGTAACGGCAGTTGCAGCAGCTGGGAACGCTGGCGATGGCGTGTATTCATTAGGTGCACCAGGTGCGGCGGCTTTAGCGATTACTGTTGGTGCGAACGATACGAAAACAACGATTGAAACTTCAAAAGGTACGCTACATGGAATGTCTAATGTAACAGCTGATCTGAAATTATTAGGTAAAGGCCTTAGTGACAAAGTAGATAGCTTGAAAGGTCAAAATGTACCAGTTGTTTTAGTACCGAGTTCAGGTGCAGATAGTGATTATAAAAATATTGATGTGAATGGTAAGATTGCGATTGTAAACCGAGGTGTAACTACACTTGATGATAAAATTAAAAAGGCAAAAAATCACGGTGCAGTAGCAGTTATTCTTGTTAATAATGTGAAAGGTGAAGGCTATATTCCATCTTATTTAGGTGCGGGTTATGGATTTATTCCAACATTCTCAATGTCGTATGAACAAGGATCTGCTCTTACTTCCAACCTAGGTGCCAGCTCAACTTTCTCATTTGATGAAATCGGACAATTAACGGATCCGGGGAATAAATTAGCGTCGTTCAGTTCACGTGGACCTGCTCGTATTACGTATGATATTAAGCCAGAAGTTACAGCACCTGGTGTTGCGGTATTCTCAACTGTACCATCATACATGCATGGCGCAGATCAAATTGGTAAATATGATTATGCTTACGATAATTTATCAGGTACTTCGATGGCTACTCCTAACGTAGCAGGTGTTGCTGCGTTATTGAAACAAGCAAATCCAAATATAACACCAGCTCAAATTAAAGAAACGCTAATGAACACAGCGGATCCACTAAATGGAAATTATAGTGTGTTTGAATCAGGTGCTGGACAAGTTGATCCTTACGAAGCAATTCATTCTAAAACTAGAGTCGAAGTAGTGGATGAAACTAAAGGAGCATATGATAAACAAGGAAATCTTAAAACGGTGAAAGATTTAACAGGTGCACTTGCATTTGGGGTGTTCGCTCCAGCTGGCAAGAATATTAGCGATCAACGCACACTAAATATCTATAACAATAGTAGTCAAGCAAAAACATATGATGTGACAGTTTCATTCCAAAAAGATCGTCGAGGTTCATTGGATGCTGACGATAATGGCGTAATGGTAGTGACTGATAAATCAATTAAAGTTGGTGCAAATTCGAAAAAGAAATCGACTGTCGCAATTACGGTTCCAAAATCAGCGAAATTAGGAATTTATGAAGGATTTGTAACATACACAAATCACGATAACCCAGAAGAAACATTCCAAGTTCCATTTGCAATTAAAACAGTGGAAGAAGGATTTAGCTCAGTAACAATGACACCTCAAGCATTTACACAAGTATTTGATTCGGCTTATGGAGGTCAATTAATTTATACAAGTGCTAATATTACGCTAAAATCACATATGCGTACAATTGATGTCATTCTTGAAGATGGTAAAACAGGTCAGGAGTTAGGCTATGTTGGTACAATTGATGGTTTAAGAATAGATGAATATAAATTAGCTACAGTTAGTAGTACGTTTAAAGGCCTGTATTACAAATCGACAGGTGATGATGAACAACCATTTGCGTATAATCCTGATTTAGCAAAGCCAGGTTATTACAAGCTGAAATTTGTTGGAACAAATGATGCTGGAAAAACATTCACTCAAGTAGCACCAATTTACTTTGATAACACAGCTCCAATAATGACTATAAGCAGTCCAGATGTTGTTGAATATAAGAATGGAGAAACAAATGTCACAATAACTGGATCGGTTTACGATAAAGAAACAGAAGAAATGCAAAAGCTTGGTATGGACGTTAATCAAGGAAGTACAAAGGTTTATTACCAAGATTATTTAGGTGGTAGAGCAACGGCAGTACCTGTAAATCCTGATGGTACATTTACAGCGACAATTCCAACAGTATCAAATAGACCGATGGAATTAAATTTCTATGCGATTGATGCAGCTTCAAACAAAACATTTAAAGAAGGTAGAGATATCTTTGTTACTCGTGATGACGTAGCATATGGTTATATGAATCCTGAAAAACGTACGGCAAAAATGGGCGAGACAGCACATGCCACTTTAATGTTGAATAAAGCAAGTGATGTAAAGCAAGTAGTTTATAAGTTTAACCATGATACAAGTGTAGCTACAATAAATGTGACACCTGATCCGAGTGTAGCAGATAAAGTAGATATTAGTGTTACTGATACATGGCTTTCAGGAACACAATATAAAGCAACGGTAACTATCACGACAAAAGATGGAGTTACTCCTTTATCAGGAAATTTAAAACTTGCAGATGTAGCGTTTAAAGTGAGCAATGTCTATACTGCTGCTGCTGTATTATGGCAAGCGTATTTAAGCACTTCAGTAACAGATAGTAAAAATACAACAAATAGTGTGGTGAGTGGAAATCCAGCAATCTATCCAGAACCAACTACTTCATTACTTCGTGGTGCTAATCTTTCAGAAGCATTCTTAGCTCCAGATGGTGGTCCACTTGGTGGGGTTGATTATGCAAAAGCTGGAGTTAAGGTAAAAGCAACAAGTGAAAATGGAAAAGTATATGAAGGAGCAACTGTGTCTGGTGGTACTGGCTTTAAAGTACCAAATTTATCTTTAACGGATGAACACTTCGAACTTGAATTTAATATACCTGGACATTTTACAGTGCATAAAGATTTTACAATCGGATTCCATGATGAAAATGGTAAAGTGACATATCAAAACCTTTACCTATTTAATATGAAACCAGCAATCGCAGGAGATGTTAATAAAGATGATGTCATTGACGTAAAGGATGCCCTTTACTTACAAACTTATTGGAAAACAAATAAACGTGATGCAGATATCAACTTTGATGGTGTAGTAAATGAAAAAGATATGGCTTATGTAGAGGAAAACTACTTAATGCAAAATCCTACGATTAACTATGCACCAGCACCTTTAAAGAAATACAAATCACAAACTTTAGAAACTGTTAAGAGTGCATTAGGAATTAAATAAACTAGAATCATTTTTTGAAAAGAAAACAAAAAACAAGATTAAATGAGCGAAGGCTTCCTCGATTAGAACGAGGAATATGCCTTCGCTTTTTTAGTCGTTTCATCTTATTAATAAAGTGGTTGTGAGCCGTGACAAGGTGGAAATCCATTAACATCTTGAATCGTATGAAAATCATATTGTTTCAGGGAAAACTGTGACTGATACATATATTCAATAACAAGTAACTTGGAACCGGATGTTCCACATAATACCCCTGATGTACCTTGCCCATTTGTAAATGATATTCCAACAGGTTGCCCCACTAAGTATCTAATTTTTTGATGCCATGGCATTTTCATCACTCCTTTAAACTAGTTATATTAATTTGAATTAAAGATGTGCCTGTTTCATTAATTGTTATTAGATGGATAGGTGACTAAAAATTACAGTGTTAATTAATAGTGGATGTTAATATTTTTTTGAAAAAGCACTTTGCGATCTATAAATAATTCTACTTAATTAAATATCTACAAGAATATTAAAGTTTCATAAGATATTTGATGAAAAATTAATAATAGATAAGAAAAAAGTTACTATTTGTATTATTTTGTCGAATAAAAACTGTAAAAAAATGAAAATTGATAGATTTTGTCAAAATGTCGATAGCGTAAACTTTCCGTATAATCGGAATAGAAAGAAAAAAGATTAATTGGGGGAGAAAAGCAGCATGAAACGTATAATCAAAAGTACCGCAGTATTGACATTAAGTACTGGTGTTTTATTCAATGCATTTCCGGTAACGCAGCATCAGCCAATCGTTAAGGCTGCGTCACAAGCTTCTATTGAAGAAGTACTTTCAAAACTTACTTCTGAACAACGCGAAGCTTTAAAGAAAATAGAGGTTACTAGTCAAGAAGGATTACAGTTACCATCTTCAGTAGACTTACAGAGCTCTAAAAATTTATCAGTTATTGTTGAATTGAAAGAAAAACCTGCTAAAGTAGCTGTAATCGAAGAAGCTGTGAATGGAAACAGTCTATCTCTTGATGATGCAAAACAAAAAGCAGCTGATGCACAAGAAACATTTAAAAACGATTTACAAACAATTTATAAGGATGATTTAAAGTCAAATAAAAATCTTTATAAAATCAAAAGAACATACAAAAATACGTTAAATGGTGTGGCAATTGACTTACCAGCGAATAAAGTAAAATCATTATTACAATCGAAAGCAGTAAAAGCAGTTTGGCCAAATAATGTGATCAAAATTGAGCCAGAAAAAGTTTCGGAAAGCGCTCAAGGTTCTGCAGCAAAACTGGAAACAGAAGTATTCCCTGGAGTAAGTAAATTACACGCTGAAGGATTCACTGGAAAAGGCGTTAAAGTTGGGGTTATTGATACAGGAATTGACTATAATCACCCTGATTTAACAGATGCCTATAAAGGATATCGTGCACAAGACGGTGTTGATCCAAAAACAATTAATCCAAGTTCTGTAAAAGGTTGGGACTTTGTCGATAATGATGCAGATCCAATGGAAACAACGTATGATGATTGGAAAAAAACAAAATTAGCTGAAGTAGATAGCTTAACAGGTTCAACATTTTACACAGAGCATGGTACACATGTATCTGGAATTATTGCAGGACAAGGTAAAAATAATACAGATTATGCTGTAACGGGTGTTGCACCGGATGCTGATTTATATGTATACCGTGTATTAGGAAGATATGGATCTGGTGAAACAGAAGCAGTTTTAGGTGGTATTGATAAGGCGATATCTGATGGGATGGATGTTATCAATTTATCACTTGGATCGAACATTAATGATCCAGAAAATATTGAGAGTCTTGCGTTAAATAATGCGGTACTTTCTGGTGTAACGGCTGTAGTATCAGCAGGTAACTCAGGTAGTGGTATGGATACTTTAGGATCACCTGGAGCATCAGCGTTAGCGATTACAGTTGGTGCAAATGATACAAAGACTGTCATTGAAACATCAAAAGGTACTTTACATGGAACAGTTGATGTAACTGCTGATTTAAAATTATTTGGAAAAGGCTTTGCCGATAATGTTGCAAGCTTAAAGGGCAAAAATCTGCCAATCGTTTTAGTGCCAGGAGTTGGTACTGATACAAATTATAAAAATATTGATGTAAAAGGTAAGATTGCGTTAGTTAATCGTGGTGATATCTCACTTGATCAGAAAATAAAATATGCTTCAAAATATGGTGCAGCAGCAGTAATTCTGATTGATAATGTACCTGGAGAAGGATTTGTTCCATCATACTTAGGCAAGGGATATGGTTTTGTACCGGCATTCTCTGTGTCATATGAGCAAGGGGCAGCATTAGTAGCAAAACTTGGTACAGGTACTCCAACATTCTCATTTGATGAAATCGGTCAAGTAACGGATGAAGGAAGTAAGTTAGCGGCATTCAGTTCTCGTGGACCTTCTCGTATTAATTATGATATTAAGCCAGAAATAACAGCACCAGGTGTGGCAGTATTCTCAACTGTACCTTCTTATATGCATGGTGCGGATCAAATTGGAAAATATGACTACGCTTATGAGAATTTATCAGGTACATCAATGGCTTCACCGAACGTAGCGGGTGTTGCAGCATTATTAAAACAAGCAGATCCAAACTTAACACCAGCTCAAATTAAAGAAACTTTAATGAATACTGCAGATCCACTAAATGGAGATTATAGTGTATTTGAATCTGGTGCAGGACAAGTTGATCCTAATGAAGCAATCCATTCAACCACTAGAATTGAAGTAGTGGATGAAACAAAAGGAACATACGATAAAAAAGGTAATTTATCAACGGTAAAAGATTTAACTGGTGCACTTTCATTTGGTTCTCATGCGCCAGAAGGAAAAAATATTAGCGATCAACGTACACTGAACATCTATAACAATAGTAATCAAGCAAAAACATATGATGTGACTGTTTCCTTCCAAAAGGATCGTAGAGGTTCTTTAGATGCTGATGATAATGGTGTCATGATTGTGACCGACAAGTCAATTAAAGTTGGTGCGAATTCGAAAAAGAAATCAACTGTGGCAATTACAGTACCAAAATCAGCAAAAATAGGCATTTACGAAGGATTTGTAACATATACAAATCATGCGAATCCAGACGAAACATTCCAAGTTCCTTTCGGTATTAAAACGGTGGAAGAAGGAATAAACCCAGTAACGATGAGTCCACAAGCATTTACACAAGTGTTTGATGCGGCTTATCCGGGGCAATTAGTTTATACAAACGCGAGATTTAGTCTGAAATCAAACCTAAGCACAATTGATGTGATCCTAGAAGATGGGAAAACAGGAGAAGAATTAGGTTATGTAGGTACGTTAGACGGTCTGAGAATGAAGGAAAATGTTGATTTATCAGCGAGAGTATTTGATGGATATTATTACAAACCGACTGGTAATGATGAGCACCCATTTGCATTTGATACTGATCTAGCAAAACCAGGCTATTATAAGATCAAGTTAGTTGGGAAAAATGATAATGGAAAAACATTTACGCAGGAAGCACCGTTCTACTTTGATAATTCGGCACCAAAAATGACAATTAACAGTCCGGATGTTATTGAATACAAAAATGGTCAAACAAGTGTAACAATAACTGGTTCAGTTTACGATAAAGAAACAGAAGAAATGCAAAAACTAGGTATGAACGTTAATCAAGGAAGTACAACAGTTTATTATCAAGATTATTTAGGTGGAAGAGCAGTATCGGTTCCAGTAAATCCAGATGGAACATTTACAGCAACAATTCCAACTGTTTCAACAAGACCGATGGAACTTGTATTCTATGCAATGGATGTGGCATCAAACAAAACATTTAGAGAAGGTAGAGAGATTTTTGTTACGCGCGACGATGCAACGTATGGGTATATGAACCCTGAAAAACGTACAGCAAAAATGGGCGAAACAGCGAATGCCACTTTATCGTTAAATAAAGCAAGTAATGTAAAACAAGTTACTTATACTTTCCAATACAATAAAAATGTTGCAACTATGGATGTTAGATTAGATCCAAGTGTAGCTGATAAAGTAGATTTAAATGTGAAAGATACATTATTGGCTGGTACTACTTATGGAGCGACAGTAACAGTAACGACAAAAGATGGAGTTGCTCCTTTATCAGGTGATTTAAAACTAGCAAATGTAGCGTTTAAAATGAGTAATACGTATTCTGCAGCTGCTGTTTTATTCCCAACGAATTTGTATAATGTTACAGTTACGGATACAAATGGCACAACAAAAACTGTTCCAAGTTCAAATCCATCGATCTACTATATGGAACAAACTACATCTTTACTTGACACAGGATTAATGGCAGAACCATTCTTAGCTCCAGATGGTGGTTTACTTGGTGGATTTGATTATTCAAAATTAGGGGCAAAAGTAACAGCGACAGATTCAAACGGTAAAGTGTACGAAGGAGTTACAAAATCATCAGGTACTGTTCAAGTTCCAAATTTACCATTAAGTGATGACAAGTATGATTTTGAATTAAATATCCCAGGACATTATACAATACACAAAGACTTTTCAATCGGATTCCATGATGAAAATGGAAAAGTGACTGCTCAGCATCTATTCTTAAGATTAAATACAGCAATCGCTGGTGATGTAAATAAAGATGATGTCATCGACATAAAGGACGCACTTTACTTACAAACTTACTGGGACACAAATAAACGTGATGCAGATATTAATTTTGATGGTGTAGTCGATGCAAAGGATATGGCGTTTGTTGAGGAAAATTACTTAACACAAAATCCTACAAGCAACAATGCTCCAACACCTATAAAGAAATACCAATCACAAACTTTAGAAACTGTTAAGAGTGCATTAGGCATTAAATAAAGTCATTATTAAAAATCCCCTTTCCTCAAAAATTTTGAGGAAAGGGGATTTTTTTACGTTCCATAAAGAAAAGATTAATCGACTTTATTTGTCGAATGATTTCCGTAAATTGATAAAAAATGTCAAAAACTAAATATTGTAAACTTTCCGTATAATCATATTTGTAAGGATAAACAGGGGGGAGAAAGAGTGAATCGTTTAATTAAAGGTACAGCAATTTTAACGTTGAGTACTGGTGTATTATTTAATGCATTTCCAGTACTGCAACATCAGCCAATCGTA
Organism: Gottfriedia acidiceleris; assembly: GCF_050457485.1. Classification (GTDB taxonomy): domain Bacteria; phylum Bacillota; class Bacilli; order Bacillales; family Bacillaceae_G; genus Gottfriedia; species Gottfriedia acidiceleris_D. Next base: position 48,807 of record NZ_JBCMJM010000006.1, on the reverse strand, counting down.
AAGGCTACGGCACAGTCTTCGATTGAAGAGGTGCTATCAAAGCTTACAACTGAACAACGTGAAGCTTTAAAGAAATTAGAAGCTACTAGCCAAGAAGGATTACAATTACCTTCTTCAGTAGACTTACAAAGTTCAAAAAATCTTTCGGTAATTGTCGAATTGAAAGACAAGCCTGCAAAAGTAGCTGTGATTGAAGAAGCTGCGAATGGCAATAGTCTATCTCTTGCTGATGCGAAACAAAATGCAGACGATGCGCAAGAAACATTTAAAACTGATTTAAAAACGATTTATAAAGATGATTTAAAACAGAATAAAAATCTTTATAAAATTAAACGAACGTACCAAAATACGTTAAATGGTGTAGCGATCGACCTACCAGCTAATAAAGTAAAATCTTTATTACAATCGAAAGCAGTAAAAGCTGTTTGGCCAAATAATAAAATTCAAGTTGAACCGCCAAAAGCGACTGAAGTAGCGCAAAATTCTACTACGAAAATGGAAACAGAAGTGTTCCCAGGCGTTAGCAAATTACACGCAGAAGGCTTTACTGGAAAAGGAATTAAAGTAGGGGTAATTGATACAGGAATCGATTATAATCATCCAGATTTAACAGATGCTTATAAAGGGTATCGTGCTCAAACTGGAGTTGATCCGAAATCAATTGATCCAAGTTCAGTAAAAGGTTGGGACTTTGTAGACAATGATGCAGACCCAATGGAAACAACATATGATGATTGGAAGAAATCAGGATATGCAGAAAAAGATCCGCTTACTGGGACAACTTACTATACAGAACATGGAACACATGTATCTGGAATTATTGCAGGACGTGGCAAAAATAATACGGATTACGCAGTAACAGGAGTTGCACCAGATGCAGATTTATACGTATATCGTGTATTAGGAACATATGGTTCTGGAACAACTGAAGCTGTATTAGGTGGAATTGATAAGTCAGTAGCTGACGGTATGGATGTTATCAACTTATCACTTGGTGCTAGCACAAATGATCCAGAAAATCTTGAAAGCCTTGCGGTCAATAATGCGGTTCTTTCAGGTGTAACTGCAGTTGTATCAGCGGGGAATTCTGGTAATGGAATGTATACATTAGGTGCTCCAGGAGCAGCAGCATTAGCGATTACAGTTGGTGCAAATGATACGAAAACAGTGATTGATACATCTAAAGGTACTATGCATGGAACCTCCGAAGTAGCTGCTGATTTAAAATTACTAGGTAAAGGCTTTGGCGATAAAATTGAGAACTTAAAAGGTCAAAACCTACCAATCGTATTAGTACCGAATGTAGGTGCAGATACTGATTATAATAATATCAATGTGAACGGAAAGATTGCACTAGTAAAACGAGGAACAACTGCGCTGATTGATAAAATTACAATAGCGAAAAAACATGGTGCAGTAGCAGTCATCATGGTCGATAATGTACCAGGTGAAGGATTTATACCATCATATTTAGGTGCAAGCTATGGATTAATTCCTGCTTTCTCAATGTCATTTGAACAAGGTAATGATTTAATCGCAAAACTTGGCACAAGTTCAACATTCTCATTTGATGAGGTAGGACAAGTAACGGATGCTGGGAATAAATTAGCGTCATTTAGTTCACGTGGACCGGCTCGTATTACTTATGATATTAAACCAGAAGTAACAGCACCAGGTGTGGCTGTATTCTCAACTGTGCCATCTTACGTGCACGGTGCGGATCAAATCGGTAAATATGAGTATGCTTATGAAAACTTATCTGGTACATCAATGGCTTCACCGAATGTAGCGGGTGTTGCAGCATTATTAAAACAAGCAAATCCTAACATAACGCCTTCTGAAATTAAAGAAACGTTAATGAACACGGCGGATCCACTAAATGGAGATTACAGTGTATTTGAAACAGGTGCTGGACAAGTCGATCCATATGAAGCGATTCATTCTAAAACTAGAATCGAAGTAATGGATGAAACAAAAGGAGCCATAGATAAAAAAGGAAATCTTACTACAGTGAAAGATTTAACTGGTGCACTTGCATTTGGCGTAGTCGCTCCAGCTGGAAAGAATGTAAGTGATCAGCGCTCATTAAACATCTATAACAATAGCAATCAAGCAAAAACATATGATGTGAAAGTTTCATACCAAACAGATCGTCGAGGTTCATTAGATGCTGACGATAATGGTGTAATGATTGTGACTGACAAGTCCATCAAAGTTGGTGCTAATTCGAAAAAGAAATCAACTGTCGCAATTACTGTTCCTAAATCAGCAAAATTAGGAATCTATGAAGGATTTGTAACGTATACAAATCATGATAATCCAGAAGAAACATTCCAATTGCCATTTGCCATTAAAACAGTGGAAGAAGGAATGAATCCAGTAACGATGAGTCCACAAGCGTTTACTCAAGTATTTGATTATGCTTATCCAGGTCAATTAGTCTATTCAAATGCTAGTATTAATTTAAAGTCTCACATGCGTACAATTGATGTCATTCTTGAAGACGGTAAAACAGGACAAGAGTTAGGATATATTGGTACACTTGATGGACTAGGAATGAACGAAAATATCACATATTCAGTAAGTAATACATTTAATGGTGTATATTACAAAACAACTGGTGATGATGAGCATCCATTTGCGTATAATCCTGATTTAGCAAAACCAGGATACTATAAGCTTAAATTTGTTGGTACAAATGATGCAGGAAGAACATTCTCACAAGAGGCACCAATTTATTTTGATAACACTGCACCAAAAATAACGATTAACAGTCCGGATGTTTTAGAGTATAAAAATGGTCAAACGAGCGTGACCATCACAGGCTCAGTTTATGATAAAGACACAGAAGAAATGCAAAAGCTTGGTATGAACTATAACCAAGGTAGTACAAAAGTTTATTATCAAGATTATTTAGGAGGAAGAGCTGTAGCGATACCTGTAAATTCTGATGGTACTTTTACAGCGACGATTCCAACAAATGCAACAAGAGCAATGGAAATTGGATTCTATGCGATCGATGCGGCAACAAATAAAACATTTAAAGAAGGTAGAGAAATCTTTGTCACACGTGATGATGTAACATATGGCTATATGAATCCTGAAAAACGTACGGCAAATCCGGGCGAAACTGCTCATACTACGCTAATGTTAAATAAAGCAAAGGATGTCAAACAAGTAGTTTATTCGTTTTATCACGAAGCGACTGCAGCATCCATGAATATTACTCTAGACCCAAGTATAGCGGATAAAGTCGATATGACTGTGTCAGATAAACCGGCTATTGCGGGTGTTACCACTTATTTAACGACAGTTACAATCAAGACAAAAGATGGACTTACTCCATTATCAGGTGATTTAAAACTTGCGGATGCGGCGTTTAAATTGAGTAATGATTATACTGTAGTTTCTGTAGTGTCAGCGGCTCATATTAGTACCGCAGTTACAGATAGCAATAATACAACAACGAATGTTGTGAGTGGAAATCCTAACATCTATTATGGGGCCCCAACTAGTTCATTACTTCGTGGTAGAAATTTTGCAGAAGCATTTCTAGATCCAGCAGGTAGTCCACTAGGAGGAACATCGTTTGATTATTCAAAAGCTGGAATTAAAGTCAAAGCAACAAGTTCAAACGGAACTGTGTATGATGGAGTAGTTCCTTCTAAGGCCTCTACGTTTAATATGCAATTGCCATTGACGGATGATCAGTACGAACTTGAATTTAATGTGCCTGGGCATTTTACAGTGCATAAAGATTTTACAATTGGATTCCATGAAGCAGGAAAAGTGACAAATCAAAACCTTTCATTATATGGAGTAAATCCAGCAATCGCAGGAGATGTTAACAAAGACGATGTGATTGACGTAATGGACGCACTTTACTTACAAACATACTGGGGAACAAATAAACGTGAAGCAGATATTAACTTTGATGGTGTAGTAGATGCAAAAGATCTAGCATTTGTAGAGAAAAACTACTTAATGCAAAATCCAACAGTTAAAGATGCTCCAACACCTAAAAAGAAAGATAAATCACAAACTTTAGAAATTGTTAAGAGTGCATTAGGAATTAATTAATCGATACAGAAGAATTAAGCCTCCCTATTGAATAGACTCCGGTATGATACCGGAGTCTATTTTTAAATTAGAGGATATACTACTTATATTTAATTAAATACTAGAAAGAAAGTTTACTAAATTGTAAAATCATACGTTGATTAAATTTTTACTATACTTGCTTTCTCTAACTTCATAAAAAAGGAATAGGAATAAAACTAGTTTTTAAATTCTAGAAGATTAATAATTAGTAATGGGAGGAGATTGGAAACATTTGTTAATTTTTGTCGATAAATATAGATTAAAATGACAGAATTTTGCGAAATATAGAAATAATCAATTTTCCATATAATCAAATTAGGATAGGAAATGACCACAAAGGGAAGAGTTCACAAAGCGATCTATAACTATTTAGCTGTGGAAAGATGAAATCATTTTTATTGGTGGTGATTATGTATAAAAAATAGTAAATCAAATGTTTAACTTATAATTAGTAAATTTAGTAGTAAGAGATTCGTAAGCGCTCACAATAATGGTTACATATTGAGCTTGAAAGTTAAAACAATATTCATCTATTAAACATCATTTTTGTACAGTTAGAAAGATAGTCAAGTTTAAACTAGAAGCCTGTAACTGTGGCACTAATTAGCTATCCAATTAATTTGATTAAATCTATTAATTAGGTAAACAATCTTTTTCTATGTGATGTATTAAGAATTTAACTATTAATCGTAATCAGGGGGAAAGTTATGAATAAAAGAAAACTAAAGCATGTTTTTACTGGTACTGTTATTACTAGTATGCTATTTTCAACAGGTGTCCAATATAAGGCTTTTGCTGAAGTGGAAAAACAGAATAGTGCAAATAGTGTTGAGAAAATGTTAAATAATTTAACAGATGATCAAAGGAAGGCACTATATCAGCTAGACGTCTCACCAGGTTTTGTTATTTCTCCGGATATTAACCAAAATAGCTCTGAATTAGTCAACGTCATCGTTCAATTTAATCAAGCTCCTGCAAAAGTGGAAGTTTTAAAGCAAGAGTTAAAAGGAAAACGAATGTCACTTTCTACAGCAAAAACTAATGAAGAAAGTGAACATAGTAAATTTAAAAAAGAGTGGGAAAAAGTAAAAAGTGAGAATGAGCGACAAGCAGCGAAAATGAAAGATGCTAAAATTACGAGAGAATATCATGATGCCTTTAATGGTGTAGCGATGACATTACCTGGAACGACAGTAGAACAGTTACTAAGTACAGGCGTTGTTAAACGAGTTTGGCAGGACAATCAAGTGAAGCTTGACCTTCCAAAAGAAAAAGATGAAATGAAAACTACAACACCATCTAAAATAGATGACAGCCTTCCACAAATTGGTGCAGACAAACTACATCAGGAGAATATTACCGGAAAAGGTGTTAAAGTAGGGGTTGTTGATACAGGTATTGATTATAATCATCCTGATTTAAAAGGCGTTTTTAAAGGTGGATATGATTTCGTCGATAATGATTCGGACCCAATGGAGACAACCTATAAAAATTGGCAAGCTTCTGGAAAGCCTGAAACTGATTCAAATGGATCTAGTTATTATACGGAACATGGAACACACGTATCTGGTTCAATCGCAGGACAAAAAACAAGCAATTCTCCATCAGCAGTAATGGGAGTAGCTCCTGATGTTGACCTTTATGTTTACAGAGTATTAGGACCATATGGTAGTGGTTCAACAGACGCAGTTATTGCAGGAGTTGATAAAGCTGTAAAAGATGGGATGGATGTTATCAACTTATCTTTAGGATCAAGCGTAAATGATCCACTTGAGGCATCATCAATAGCGATTAACAATGCGATGCTAGCTGGAACAGTCGCATGCGTAGCGGCAGGAAACGCTGGCCCAGATGAAAAAACACTTGGATCTCCTGGAGCATCTGCTTTAGCGGTAACTGTTGGAGCAAGTGATATGTCACTAGCCATTCCAACAATTTCTGCTACTGCAGGTGACCAAAAGTTTTCAGATATGCAGCTCCTTGCAGAAAATTTTACAGATAAATTAGAAGACCTAAAGAATACGACTTTACCACTTGTTGATGTAGGACTAGGGGCAAAAAGCGATTATACAGGTAAAGATGTAGCAGGTAAAGTGGCATTCATTCAACGTGGTACATATACTTTCGATGAAAAAGTGCAAAATGCGAAAGCTGCTGGAGCGAAGGCCGTCATTGTCTATAACAATGTTGATGGTAATATCGACGCTTACATTGGTGAAGGGACTAATTATATTCCTTCGTTCCGTATAACAAAAGCTGATGGTGAACGTCTGAAATCACAAAAAGAAATTACATTTGATTCACTAGGAAGTGTTAAAACTGAAGGAGACCATTTAGCAGATTTTAGTTCAAGAGGCCCTGCAGAAGGAACTGATGACATTAAACCAGATGTAGTAGCACCAGGTGTAAACATATTCTCTACTCTTCCTGTATATATGAATGACAAGCAGGGTACGAATTATGATATGGCATATGGTCGTTTATCAGGAACATCAATGGCTACTCCTTACGTAGCTGGATCGGCCGCTTTAATCTTACAAGCACATCCTGATTATACGCCTTTTCAAGTAAAAGAAGCATTAATGAATACGGCAGATAAAATGAACGGTGATTATTCCGTCAATGAAGTTGGTGCTGGTCGAATTGATGCATATGAGGCAGTCCATTCTGATATTCGATTAAAAGTAATGAATAAAACAATGAATGAACAAGATGGTAATCTAGTCGAAATTGATGATGAAACTGGCTCACTCTCATTCGGTCCTCACTATGTAGGAAACGGTAAAAACCTCGAAGACAGTAGGAAAATTGTGATTGAAAATCTTAATAGTCAAGATTTGAAAAATTTTGATGTCAGTGTTGAGTACTCTACAGCAAAAGGTGAAATTCAAGATGCTTCAAGCAATGGCGTAAAATTAAATGTGCCAAGCACAGTATCTGTGGAAGCAGGAAAATCTGCAGAACTTAATCCATCTATTGTTGTGCCAAATAAAGCAAAACTTGGAAGATATGAAGGTTTTATTCACTTTGTCAATACAAAGAATAAAGATGAAAACTATCAAATTCCATTTTCTATTAGTTATAGAGACAAAGGCTTTGATTACATGCATTTAAGTAGACCATTGATTACGGATAGTACGACAAATATACATCCATTTACAACAGCTTATAATAATTTATATTTCAAATTAGGGGCTCCAATCGAGTCGATTGATTTTATAGTAAAAGATGGGACAACTGGGGAGCCAATTGGACTTGTTGGAACTTATGGGGCAAGTAATTTAGTAACGGGTAAGGATTATTATGTGCAGTCTGTATTTACTGGACAAGTATATCCATTCACAAATGATAAAAAACGACCTATTTCTGATGAGAAGATTAGACTGCCAGAAGGCTTTTATACATTTGAAATGATTGGACATGATGACCAAGGAAAATCCTACAGTAAGGATGATGTTGTCATGATTGACAATACACCTCCGAAAGTAGAAGTAGATATGAAACCAGGTATATATGAAGTGAATGATTCAATGTTTACGACTGAATCTGGATACAATGGACCAGCTGTATGGATCCATGGAAATGTAAACGATTCGGCAATTGATGTATTGAAACAAAAAGGGCTAAATATCGATCAATCTATGAACGGTGCGGCTTGGTGGGAATACAGTTTATATAATTATGCTTTCCTATCAGTAGATAAAGATGGTAACTTTAGATTCCCTGTAACAAAGTATGAATTAGACTCAGTAGGTTTTGTCGACTCTAACTTATTAGTATTTGATAATGCCACAAATGCAACTGATTCATATCCACAAAGTCTTAACAATTACAAGTTTATTAAGCAAGGAACAGAATATGTGGTTCCAACCTTTAACAAAACGAATGTCAAACTTGGTGATGAAGTTACGATGACATTGAATTTAAACAATATTAAACAACTTAATTCTGGAACATATACTGTGCCTTTTTATAAAGACTTTTTTACATTCCAAAATGTTAAAATAAATGACGCATTTAAAAAATATGCTGAAGATAAAGGGGCAAAAGTTAATTTAACAGCACCAGTACTAAGTACAGGATCGGTTAAAGTGGGAGCATCAATTGATCAAGGGGATTTAACAATTGATAAAAACCTTCCTTTCCTAGATGTTACGTTTAAACTGACAAATGATAAAATATATGATGTAGTTTCATCATTAACTCCAAGTTCATTTAGTTATAAGAAAACAGCGACTGCGAGTGCGACATTAATTCGATCGTTCGTAAGCAAAACAATCAATGTTTTACCACAAGTATCTAAAGTGTCAGGATCTATTAAACCCGAAGCTTTAATGGTAAATGGAACATTAAATACTAATATTGATGCTACTAAGCTTGGAGCAAAAGTGTATGCAAAAGATGCGAATGGTAAAACTTATGATATAACAAGTTTTACAAAAGGTGGGTACTTTACGTTTGATAGCATGCCGTTGTTAGCTAAAGGATACGACATCTACGTGAGTCTACCTGGACACTTTACGAGCAAATTAACAACTACTCCATTGACGAGAAACTTTGATGGTGATGTTTCAGGGGTTGTATCGTATATTGATATGAACAAAAACCGTGCAGGTGATGTAAATAATGACGGTGTCATCGACGTAATGGATGCTCTTTATATTCAAACCTATTGGGGAACAAATAAACGTGCTGCAGATATTAACTTTGATGGTGTTGTTGATGCAAAAGATATGGCATTTGTAGAGAAAAACTATATAATGCAAGATCCAAATGGAACTACAGTAACACCTAAAAAGAAATACAAATCACAAACATTAGAAACTATTAAGGCAAACTTAGGAATTCAATAATAGATAGAATTAGTATCACCAAATTATATTTGGCTCCGGTATTTAACCGGAGTCATTTTTAGATACATATAAAGAAGGAAAGTCTGTTTAACATAGAGGATCGTATTAAAAATAAATAATGTTTATTTTTTATTATTTTATTCAAAGAAATATATAGGATACTTGTAGTGAGTATGAAAATATTCGTTCTTTATAAAAAATGTAGTTTTTTAAAATAGTTTTATTGGAGGGTGTAATAGTGCATTTATTCGCTTATCCCTTAATAATGTTGGAATTGTTGATCATGTCAATTATTCTACTTATTATAGTAGTTAATGATTAGTAATTGAAGTTGCTAAGGAAGCAACAAACGGTACATGCCAATTTTATGATGAAGTCGAATATAAAAAGATTACAAAACTCTATGGTTCTATGAAAATCTTACAAACGATGTGAAATGAATCAGTGCATGAATAACCTTTAAATTGATCATTTACCAATCTCCAATGGAGGATGAATGAATGTCAAAACTAGGAATGATCACGATTGGTCAATCCCCGCGCTCTGATTTGGCCCTGGTCATTGAAAAGTATTTAGAAGGTCGTGCCGAAGTCGTTCAAATCGGAGTTTTAGATGGCTTGGTCAAAGAAGCTATTGAAAAACATTTGTCACCTGAAGCGGGGGGGGGGGGATGTATTAACTACTCGTTTATCAAATGGGAATTCTGTAGTAATATCACGGGAGAAAATTCACTCTATTTTACAAGATAAGATTTATAGACTTGAGGAAATGGGAGTTAAGCAAATCCTGCTTCTTTGTACAGGAGTATTTCCTGGACTACAAACAAAAACATCGCATTTAATTGAACCAGATCGTATTATTCCTCCAGTGATAAAAGCGATAGTAGGACAGCGAAGATTAGGAGTAATTGCACCCTTAGCAGAACAAATCGAAAGTTTGAGAGAGAAGTTCTCACATTTTAGCATGAGTCCTCACTTTGCGGTTGCCTCTCCATATCAAAATAATGTGAGCAACTTTGAAAGAGCAGCAATAGAACTGGAAGATCAATCAGATATTATTTTACTAGACTGCATGGCTTATACAGAGCAAGCAAGGAGAATTGTGTCCAAATTAACAGGGCTGCCGGTCATTGTATCAAATGAGATGATGGGAAAATTAGTTTCAGAAATGGTTTAATCGTTTAGTCTACTTTAACAATAGAAGTCATTACCTATTTAAAACTATAAAAACGCTATTTTTTCTAAAGATTTTAGAAGGGATAGCGTTTTTTTGTGAACTATATCTAACTACTTGTTTCATCTGATGTTCGTGTTGAAATTTAAAGAATTATAGAAAGTTAAGAATGATTAGGACGACTTTTAGAATGTTAAATAAAGAGTTTTTCTTCAATTTGTCGGTTAATAAGACTTTTCTAAGTAAAAAAAGAGAATTGTAGAACTTGTTGATTTAAATCGAAAAAATATAAAAAATGTCATATTTTATTGGGGAATCTAGTAATAATTTCTGTGTTAGAAGTTTAAGAGCAAATGATTAAATGATTGATTCTAGAGGCTTACAGCTTTGTTTGATGAATAATGAAGTTTTAAGACACGGACCGATAATTGGATTAGCAAGTACAAACTCGCGTGTTGAAATTTATCGATTAATATTTCGCCTGTTGAAACTATTTGTCAAAATAGCAAACAAATCAATTGTCATTATAATGTGATTAGAATTTCAAGAAAATTCAAAATAAAATAACTACTTTTTGATCTAGAAGGGTGTAAAGAGAAATCTAAATTAAAAAATAGTCTAATGTTCAAATTCTGGAAATTCATTAAATTAAGTTTGAATAACGAATTATTAAGTCTAAGTTATCAATTCAAGTTGGAATTTCTTGTAATCTTAAAAATCTAACTTGGGGTTAACATATATTAATAATCTTTAAGAATAAGAGGGGAGAGTTTTAAGTTAATGAAAAGTAGCAAAAAAGTTCCATTTCGAGTAATTACAATAACTGCATTAGCAGCAATGTTTTTAACGACACCAGGGTATGCGCAAATCACGAAAGAAATTCAGCCTTCAAAATCGAATGTTGAAGAGATTATGGAAGGTGGATTGAAAAACTATCTAGCTGATCTTAATAAAGAAGCATCTGAGGATTCTAACAATAAAATCTATAAAAATATGAGCGAAAATAGTTCAAAACTATATGATCCAAATGAGAAAGTGCGTGTAATTGTTGAGGTTCAAGAACCGGAACAATCTACACAAACGAAAGCTAAAGTAAGTAAAAAAGGATTAATGAAACAAAAGCAAGATGATGTTGTTTCTAAAATGACAAAAAAGAAAATTACCCCCAAAATTAGGCATCGCTTTTATGACGGTTTCAACGGTTTTAGTTTAGACACAGAATACAAGAATATTAAAGAGTTACAAGCAACACCAGGTGTAACAAATGTACATATTGCAAGAACTTATGAGCAAACAATGAAAACAAGTAAAGAATTAGTACAAGCACAAAATGTATGGGAGAAATATGGTTACCAAGGTGAAGGCTTAGTTGTTGGTGTAGTTGATTCGGGTATAGACTACACTCATAAAGACATGACTTTAACTGAAAAAGGAAAACAAAAAGAGAAGTTAACGCAAAGTAATATCCAAAGTAAATTCGCAGAAACTGCTGTGAATGAACAGTGGTACAGTGATAAAGTTCCAACTGGATACGATTGGGCTGATAACGACACAGATGTTATACCACGCGGTGTAAATGGAAATCCACATGGTACACATGTATCAGGTACGATTGGTGCAAATGGGGATGAAGAAAATGATGGTGTATTAGGAATCGCGCCAGGTGTTCAGCTGTTAGCTGAAAAAGTATTCTCTGACAAAGGTGCAGGAGCGTATGAAGATGATATTATTGCGGGTATCAACCATGCTGTTGAAATGGGAGCAGATGTCATTAATATGAGTCTTGGAACTGATTCAGGATTTGTTGGGGAGGATAAAGATCCGATTCAAAAAGCAATTCGTGAAGCGACTGAACATGGAACGCTAGTCGTAGTTGCAGGTGGAAACGCGGCATATAGTACGAAGAATAATATCATTGCTTCTTCTACTCAACCATATGCAGAAAATCCTGATATCGGGACAGTTGGAGAACCAGGGGTAAGCCCTTTTGCACTGTCCGTAGCTTCCTATGAAAATACTAATTATGAATTAAATACTTTAGCGGAAGATAATGGTTTAAAATTACCATATCAAGACCAAACACAATATAACTTTAAACTTTCTAGGGTACTATCCCCTAATGAAAGCTATGAACTAGTATACGTAGGTGAAGGCTTTAAAGATGAGCATTATGCTGGAAAAGATGTTAATGGGAAAATTGTCGTATTTAAACCGAATACATCGTACTCAACATATTCTTCAATGCAAAACCAAGCAAAAAAGAGAGGTGCTAAGGCAGTAATTTTAGTTCCAGCTGATAATATGGCTGATTTTTCATACTTTAATTTCGGAAGTAATCTTACCCCAGCAGCTACAACTAGTAAAGTAGCAGGGAATGCTTTAATTAATAAGTTAAATAGTGGACAAACCGTAAAAATGAAATTAACAAAAGGAACATGGATCGATAATCCAGACCGAAATACAATGTCTTACTTCTCATCCTATGGAGCTCCAACTACTTTAGATTTTAAACCAGAAATTTCTGCACCAGGTGGAAAAATATACTCAACTATGCCTAATAATGAGTATAGTGTTATGAGTGGAACGTCAATGGCAACTCCACATGTTGCAGGTGGGGCTGCATTGATTCTGCAATCATTGTACGAAAAAGGGCTAACTCATTCTGAGGACACTGCTTTAAAAGCAAAAATCGCTTTAATGAATACAGCAAATGTGGTGATGGATCCTAAAACTGATAATACGGTTCCATATTCTCCACGTATTCAGGGTTCAGGATTAATGCAAATTCAAAATGCAATTAAAACACCTATCATTGTAACAAGAAAAAATACGCCACTTGAACAAGCAGGAGCAGTTGCATTAAAAGAAATTAAAAATGATCGAGCAATTTTCAATTTAAATGTTGAGTCACTTGAATCAAATACAACGAAAAAAGACTACGAGTACACTGTAAATGTAGATTTATTAACAGATGGAATTAATACAAAGCAATTTGACTTTGATGGAGATGGAACGTTAGATTCAAAAGATTATTTATCATTGAAAAGTAGCCGTGTTGAAGGTGCATCAATTTATGTAAATGGAGAGAAAGTTACTGCTGCTGAAGGTGCAACATTAAAAATTAAAGCAGGGCAAACGAAAAATCTAAATGTAGAGATTCGACTTCCAAGAACATTAAGAAAAAATGAATTTGTAGAAGGGTTTGTACGCCTTGTACCTACAGGACAAAATAGTGAAGCTGCTGTACCTTTAACAGTACCATACATGGGCTTTAATGGTGATTGGGATTCGCTTAATAACATTGATCCTGTTGCTTGGGATCGAAAAGATGCATTTTTAGGCTATACGGCACTTTGGAATGATGAGGGTGCATCGACTCCTATGGGCTATGATACGAAAACGGGTAAATTTAATATGGATGCAATTGCTACCTCTCCAAATTCGATTCTTAAAGGTATATTTCCGACATTTACAGCATTTAGAAACTTAGCAAAAGCGGAAATGTATATTGAAAATAACAAAGGAAAGATGATTAGGTATCTTGGTGATTTTAGTGAGTATAATAATGGTGTGCCTATGCCGATACATAAGAATGTAATGTCTACTAGTAGAATGTACGCTGGGTATAACTGGGATACAAAAGATCAAAACGGCAATACAGTAAGTGATGGTACTTATAACTTTGTGATCAAAACAACGTTAGACTATCCGAATGCGAAACCGCAAGCAGTAAAGATGCCGTTTAAAGTTGATTCAGTTGGACCGAAAGTATCAAATGTTCAAACGAAACAAATAGACAGTCAATATCAAATTTCATTTGATGCAGTTGATAATGGTAGTGGTTCTGGATATAAAGGGGCAATTGTTTGGATTAATGGCAAATCTCAATCTTTACCAATAGGTGCAACTTCCGTTTTAGTGAAAGAAGAACCAAAAAGTGTGGTCGTAATGGGGATTGATAATGCAATGAATGTAAGTTATAAAGTTTGGGGTGATCCTAGCTATATTACAAGTAGTATGCTAGTATCTGCTTTCAATGTTACTCCAAGTTCAAATATCAGTTCAAGTAAAACTGCTAAAATTAATGGATTTGCTAACATACGTGTAAATTGGACAGTTTACGTAAAAGATGCAAGTGGCAAGGTTATAGACAATTTGCAAGTAAATAATGAGCATGAACTTCATACTAGTTGGACACCGGATGCAAAGTTAGCAAGTGGAACCTATTATATTTCTGCGGATGCGGTAGATAAAGAAGGATTTAAGGTAACGACTAAAACGACAGCAGTTACAGTAGTACAATAAAGTGGGTGAAAGCCGATCTTCTATAGGAGGATCGGTTTTTTCCGTTATCAAAATGATCTAAATGAAGAACTAGTGTTATAGAATTTAGAGAAATTATTTTGCTGAATTTTATCGAATAATATTCAGTTAATTGAATAAATTTGTCAAAATAGCAATCTTATCAATTGTCCTTATACTTTAATTAGATTTTTTAGAAAATTCAAAAAGGAGATTGATAAGTTTGAAAAAAGTTAAAAAGAATAAAGCGTTCAATACGGCAAAACGAGCTGCGGCAGTTGTTTTGAGTACCGGACTTTTCGTAGGTCCAGTCGCTAACTCAAACTTTGCCACTTCTGTTGTACACGCACAAACAAACTCAAAAGCAGAAAATATCTTAGTGAACCTGACACCAGAGCAGCATGAAGCATTACAGAACTTAAATAATCATAAGTTGGAAACAGGCTTACAATTATCACCAGATGTTGATTTGACCAGTGACAAAGATATAACTGTAATCGTTGAATTTAAAGAATTACCTGCAAAGGCTGCTCAAATTGCTAAATCGATTAAGGGAGAAAAACTTTCTTTTGCACAAGCAAATGAAAATGTAGAAAAATCTCAATCTCAATTCAAAAAAGACTTAAAAACAAAACTAAAAAAGACCAAAACAGGTAAAGATTCATATCGTGTGAAATATACTTATAAAAATTCGATGAATGGTGTTGCGTTAACCCTGCCAGCAAACCGTGTAAAAACATTGCTAGATTCTAAAGTGGTAAAAGCAGTCTATAGTGATTACACAGTACAGGTTGAACCGCCAGCTAAAATTGAAGAAACGAAAGATCAAACAAAGGTTGATAGTATTCCATTTTTAAATCTTGATAAATTACATGATGAAGGATACACAGGAAAAGGTGTAAAAGTCGGTGTGATTGATACTGGTGTAGATTATAATCACCCAGATTTAAAGCATGCTTTTAAAGGCGGATATGATTTTGTAGACAATGACAGTGATCCGATGGAAACAACTTACAATGATTGGAAAAAGTCGAAAAAAGCGGAGTATTCGAATGGCGAAGCATATTATACCAATCATGGTACACATGTGTCAGGTACAATTGCGGGTCGAGCAGAAAACAACTCTGACTATAAAGTTACTGGAGTAGCTCCAGAATCGGATTTATACGTGTATCGTGTACTAGGTCCATACGGTACCGGACAAACTGCTGCAATATTAGCGGGAATTGATAAAGCTGTTAAAGATGGGATGGATGTTATTAACTTATCATTAGGTGCTTCCATCAACGATCCTTTATACGCTACTAGTATAGCAATTGATAATGCTGTATTAAGCGGAGTGACTGCAGTTGTTGCAGCTGGGAATTCAGGTGATGCGCTATATACTTTAGGGTCTCCAGGAGCAGCGGCATTAGCATTAACTGTTGGTGCAAGTTCTGTTCCGAGTAAAGTTACAAACTTTGAGAGTCAATTTGCCTCAGGTAGTGATAATGCAGGAGTAAAAATGCAGTTAATGACAAAAAAATGGACGGATGATTTTGGCAGTATATCTGGTAAATCATTTGACATTGTGAATGTAGGGCTAGGTGGTCCAAACGATTACACAGGAAAAGATGTAAATGGCAAAATCGCGTTTATCCAGCGAGGTACATATGCATTAATTGAGAAAATGGAATATGCAAGAGACCATGGTGCAGCGGGAGCGATAATCTATAATTCGAATCCAAATGAAGGACAAATTTCAATTTTCCTAGGTGAAAGTAATGATAATATTCCTACTTTTTCAATGACAAATAAAGATGGACTAGCTGTTAATAAGTTGTTCGAAAGTGGCGTCCCTACAGTTACCTTTGGTGCAAAAAGTGAAAATGAATTATCTGGTGACGAATTGGCAAGCTTTAGCTCTAGAGGCCCATCTGGGACTTTATATGATATTAAGCCTGAGGTAACTGCTCCGGGTGTAGATGTATTATCAACAGTCCCTTCATATATAGCAAATAAGGATGATACATCTGATTATTCTTCTGCATACCTACGAATGTCGGGTACTTCTATGGCGTCACCACATGTGGCTGGAGTTGCAGCATTGTTATTACAAGCTCACCCAGAGTATACGCCAGTTGATGTAAAGACTGTATTGATGAATACAGCAGATCCATTAAAAAATCCATATAGTGTATTTGAAATCGGAGCTGGCAGAATTGATCCAATGCAAGCAATTCATTCGGATACTATTATTAGTGTTCAAGATAAAACACCTTATATTGAAAATGGTGCAGAAAAAATTATTTCAGAGCAAACAGGTGGCTTAAGTTATGGTTTCGTACCAGTTTCTGCAGATAAGGATTATACAGATACTACGAAACTATCTTTTAAAAATATTGATAATAATGATAAAAAATTTGAACTGTCTGTAACATATAATGTTGGTACTAAGGGATCATTAGATGCGAAGAAAAACGGTGTAACTATAAAAGTACCTGAAACGATAAATGTTATGCAAAACAGTACAAAACAACTATCTGCAACTCTAGATATTCCGAAAACGGCTGAAAAAGGTATTTATGAAGGGTATATTAATATTAAAGAGAAAAACAATCCAGATGAAAGTTATCGCATTCCGTTTGGTGTAAAGGCTGCGGATGAAGGGTTGGCATACTTTGATGTGTATACAAAGAGTATTTCAACGAACCGAGTCATTAATCCATTTAGCCGAAAAGATTCTGATTTAGATTTTACTTTAAACTCTTCGATGGAAACACTAGATTGGGTATTAGTAGATCCGAAAACAAATAAGGATTTAGGGCTTATTACATCCGTTAGTGCAACAGGTGCTGCTGTTGATACAATGTACACAATAGACAGTGCATTCTATGGCAGATACTTCCCATTCACAGGAAATGAGAAAAATCCAATTGGTTATGTTTCCGAAAAAGCACCAGATGGAATATATGACGTTAAAATGATTGGGACAAATAAAGATGGAAAACAGTTTATTAAAACATCGAAAGTAAGTATTGATAACAACGGACCAACAATCAAGTTCGATGATACGAATGCGATGCCTAAAGGCGATACTCAAATTGTAGAATTAGCACCAGGTCAAGATACAGTAACTCTTTCTGGAACATTGATTGACCCTGAAATTAGCAAAACAAAAGAAATAGGAATTCCACTTACCCAAGCGAATAATAAAGTGTTTTATGGCCCAGGTTCATCGTCAGCATACTCCTTGAATGTAGACGAGAATGGAAGATTTAGTACAGTAGTTAAAGTAGCTGGTAGTATTAATCAAGTGCAATATGTTGGAGCAGATTATGCAGGCAATGGAACTTTACCGAAAATGGTCTACTATATGAAATCAGACGCTTCCTATATTTATGCAAAACCCAATAAAGATTCAATAAAATATGGTGATAAAATCACTTATACGTTTTATGCACATAATTTGAGAAAAGCCAATAAGCTTAATTTTAGATTGGACTACGTAGCGAAATTTTTTGATAGTGTTGAATTTAAAAAAGCACAAGGCTTACCAGAAGGATCAGAACTGACGACAACTACTACGGGTACAACTAGTAAAGGGACGACTGTGAATATCAATGTACCAGGAGACGGAATTGCTGGAAATGTGGCGTTATTTGATTTAGACGTTGATACAAATGCAAACGAATTCCTTAACCCATTTGCTCAAATCCTTAATTTTACGACTATGCAAGTTAATAACGAAAGTACGAATAGACTATCAATTATTTTAGGAGCAGTGCCAATGTATCCTATTTATTCCACAGCTACAGCTAAGTTAAATGGTGTAGGATTATATACTACTGCAGGCACGTTCAATGGCAGTATTGATTACACAAAAGTTGGAGCAACTATGAAGCTACAAGGTACAAACGGTGTCATTTATGATGGATCAATTGAGAAAAATGGAAATGTAACTTTCAAAGGAATACCTGCATCGGTACAAAAATATACAGTGATCATGGATATTCCAGGGCATTTTATGACGTATACACCACTGGAAATCGGCCGCACAGAGAGAGGAATTGATATTGGAGAAGCGGTATCGTATCCAACACTTGGTGCTAAACCAGGTGATATTAATAAAGATAATGTAATTGATGTCATGGACGCCTTATTAATTCAAACATATTGGGGCACGAATAAACGAAGTGCTGACATCAATTTTGACGGAATTGTTGATGCAAAAGACTTTGCGCTTGTTGAAAAGAACTATTTAATACAAAATCCTTTTGTTACAGTAGCACCGAAACCAGTTAAAAAGTATAAGGGAAGTACTTTAGAATCAATTAAGAATCAACTTGGATTACAAACAAATTAAGGAACTTGTATATATCCTAAAAGCGCCTTTATGTGCGGTTTTTCTTTTTTTGGAAAAGTAAAACCTAGGCTTAGTTTAACGTTTCAAATAGCTTTCACTGTGGTTTTAAAAAATTCCTCCTATTCTAAGCTACTTATCTTTTATAAAAATCAAATTGATATTTTTTCTCAAAATTAATATCACAGCAACTCTTAATATAATAAAACTATAAAAGAAAAAGAACATCGTAGTATATAGGAGGGACACTATGAATATTGAACAATTAAATTATTTTATTGAGGTTATAGAAAGTGGCTCCTTTATGATCGTAGCGGAGAAATTTTTTGTTAATGTGGAGGACATTAAAGAATCTATTGTTAGCTTGGAAATTGAATTAGGGATAAAGCTAATTGAGTATGATGGTGATTCTAAAGTAGTACTTTCATTTGAGGGAGAACAAATTATTTCGATAGTAAAAGAAATCATACAGAAATACCATGCTTTTGTAGACAAGATTAAATTCTCAAATAAGGATTCTTATATTAATCGTAATATGATGTATGAGGTGAGCTTGTTTTAACTCTTCATAGTAATGCATTTAGATAAAAGACTAAATCACTAATCGATTTGGTCTTTTAAGTTTGAATAGTACTTAATAAAGCCTCTCTCACTGGGATAAGCTTTTTCCTAATTTCTATTTTAATATTTTTCACATCAACCTGAACTTTGATCCTCTCTGCCACAAAAAATTCCTTCCAAATTTTTTCTGATTTTTTAAATGACTTTGGGTTTTTAATAATCACTTAGTCAATACGATTAACCTGTTAATGTAATCAAGAAAATCAAAAAGAAGGTTACTAATTCAGTATCCTTCTTTCAATTTGTCTCATATATAATTTTCCCTGTCATAGAAGTATCATAATCTCCTAAAGAATCAACCTCTGATTGAAACTGACCCGAAGTTAAAATTTCTTTAATGATACTAATCAGGCGGTCATTTTTAGGGGTTTTTAATATAACTAAATCATACTGTTCTGTGATTAGTGGAATAAAATCAATTCCAACAATTTTAGCAGCTTTTTCAATTCCTACTCCAACGTTTGCTACCCCAGTAGAGACAGCGGAGGCCACACTTAAATGATTGCTTTCTTCATGTTCATATCCATTAATCTTTTTTGAAGAAATCTCGTTTATACGCAGCTGTTCGTCGAGAAGAATTCGAGCACCTGACCCATTCTCTCTATTGACAATTTTAATATCTCCACGTTCTAAATCTTTCCAAGAGGTAATCTTTAAAGGGTTACCTTTTTTAACGTATAAACCTGCTTTCCTAGATAGCAGATTGAATAAAATAAATGGGTGTCCCACTAAAATTTTTTTAAGATATGGTAGATTATACTCTCCTGTATCTCCATCAAAAAGGTGAAGGCTAACGATGTCGCATTCTCCATTATACATAGAAATAAGACTGTTTAAGCTTCCAGTAAAAGATCTTAATGATTTATAAGTTGAGTTTTTCTCAATCTGTTTACCGAGCATATCTAAAACTAAATCTTGGCCACTAATAACAATATTAAGGGATTCTTTTGGTTCGCTTCTGTGAGGTTCAAATACAGAGGCAGGTAAAGTGGTGTTCTGATTTGTTTTATTGTTTTTTATGTAATTGTCCAAGTCATTTGCTGCGATTCTCATCTGCCTTCCTACACGGAATACAGGTAATTCACCTTTTTTGACAAGGTCATAAATGGTTAATTTCGATACTTTTAAAAACTGTGACACTTCTTCGATTGTATAGGAAAGTTCCGTCGTCATTTACATCCCTCCATTTTCTATTTTAACTCAATGCCTTTTAAAAAGCATATTCCTAGTAAATTTAATGAAAATTTCAAAATTCTATTTCTTATTTAGTTATAACTAAATATAATTAGATATAACTAGTTATATTTTAAAAGGAAGGCAGATGAATAATGAAAAAACTTTATTCTTTATTTTTATCGATAACGATGATATTAGGACTAGCAGTGTCTGGTTGTTCAACAAATGAACAAGCTACTAAGTCTACAGGCAAGAAACAAGAAACTGTTCAAAAGAATGTAGAATTGACGATCTCAGCAGCAGCTAGTTTACAGGATGCACTAAATGATATTAAAGCAAACTTTGAAAAGGCTAATCCTAATGTGAAAATAAACTTTAACTTTGGAGCATCCGGAGCATTACAACAACAAATTTCTCAAGGAGCACCGGTAGATCTTTTCTTCTCAGCTGCAGAAGATAAATTTAATAATCTAGTACAAGATGGTCTAATTGATAAAAGCCAAGGTAAAGATGTAGTTGGGAATGAACTGGTTTTAGTTGTACCAAAAGATACAAAAAAAGAAATTAACTCTTTTGAAGATCTTACAAAAGCTGCTAAAATTTCAATCGGTACGCCAGAAGCGGTACCAGCAGGACAATATGGTAAAGAAACATTGGAAAATTTAAATGTTTGGAAAGCAATTGAAGGCAAAGTAGTATATGGTAAGGATGTAAGACAAGTACTTTCTTATGTAGAAACAAATAATGTGGACGCAGGGATTGTATATAAAACAGATGCGCTGACATCGACAAAAGTTAAGATTGTAGCAACAGCAGCTGAAAATACACATGATCCAATTATTTATCCGTTAGGGGTAATAAAGAATAGCAAGCAACCTAAAGAAGCTAAAAAATTCTATGAATATCTTCAAAATGATGAGTCTATGAAGATATTAGAGAAGTATGGATTTAAGGGACTAAATTAACTTACATTAGCTGACAGCAGTTTTAGAAATGAGCCGATTAGTTGATTGGTTCATTTTTCTTTTAGTGGAAAAATTAAAGAAGCTTGTGAAGTATTCGGTACAGATGAGCAGAACATCTTTAAAATACAAATTCCTGTGTTCTGTATAAAGAACAATCAGGTAGCTTTGTTAAAGCTTGTTTCGAAGGGGAAATTTAAAAGGAGGATATTAATTTTAATAGTATCCTTATATATAATAAAAGAAAAATATAATGCCAAATAATATAGGCTAGTGCATGTATTCCTTTATTGATATATTGAAGAGTTTTCGGTCTCTTTTACCTTTTTGACCAATTAGCCAGTACCAACTCTGTCCAATATAAAACGAGTTTGATACAAGTTGTTCAATATACTTTGAAATAATTCCATTGATTTTTTCTTTTTCAATTTTATTTTTTATAGACAAGGCAATGACAAAATAGGATTTATCACTTTCAAATTCAAGTAATTGAAGATGATATTTACCACCTTTTTTTTCATTAAAATCATTTAATACGTGATCTATACAGTTTCGGATGTCAATTTTATATTTAGCCGCATCGTTCCAATTTGATATAAGAGAGTCATATAATGAGACGGTTAAGATGTAGTATGATGCATAGTCTTTAGGATTAAATTTTCGTTTCTCACCTGTATATTGATATAAAGGTGGAACAACAAATTTTTCATAATCAGCAAAAAAATCTTCAGTCATGTTTTTACCTACTTTCTAGATTGAACAAAAGTTTACTATATCGAATCTTAATTTAGTTTTTCCTATTCTTTCCAAAAATAGACAGGGAAAGAAAATATAAGATTTTTAGTAAAAAAGCAGAGTTGAAAAAATTCAACTCTGCTTTTTTGTTTGTTTTAATCAGATAGACAATGGAATTTTTCAATCTAATTTGCATTATAGGATTTGAAGCGAGAATACTAGGGAGGTGAAATCACCGTTCGCAAGAGCATCATTACAACTGTAGAACATGACATCATTCACCTTTTTGATTCTTATGCCAGACTGAAAATCTTGGAATCCCACCATTCGTTCTTCTTCCCACACATAAAAACATTTAAAAAGCCACTAGAGCATTTTAAAATCAGATAGCCTTTACTAAATCTTTATTTATGGGTGTAATGTTATTCTCTTGAAAATAATTGTTAAGATGTCCCACGATTAAGCCTGAAACATGGCATACGTCAATAGTATGGGACAAACGATTATGGCAATGCTCTGAGTTGGGAATTAGCTGTTTTTTTTTTGCTAATTTTTTAAAATGGGGGGATTCTAAAACTGCATTAAAGTCATATAAGAACGCAATATTAGTTTCTTGCGTTTGCAAGTCAGATAATCTTAGGTGATCAAAAGTATGATACATGGCCTTATACATATCAATAACCCCCTTCTATAAACATTAATTTAAGAAAACATTTAAATGACGTAAAAAAACCAAGATAAAGTAGGACGTATTCTCGACTAAAGAGATAAGTCCTACTTTATCTTGGTTCGCAAAAAAGTTGAAATTTTAAAGGTATATAAAGTCCTTCAAATAGGTGAAGAATACGCACTTTTAAATAGTCTAAGGTTAATAGAGTATTTAAAAGGATCTATTCAAAGGGACATAGTTATCCTTTATTAAATTCAGCGTTTTTTACTAATAAAGTAAAAATTACCTCGTAGTCTAATTCTTAACGGGAATTAGGTAGAGACTCCCAGACCATATTTCTGGGGATATACGAGCTATAATACAATTATGGTAAATAGTTGTAAAACTGGAAATAATATCATGAAGGATTATCGATTAATATATTACATTCAATCAAATTATATATCAACACTATCCCTATGAGGATATAGTATGAAGTTTTTTTGGTTAATTTCAGATATTAATAGTTAAATATACGGAATTAAACTGTGCTTTTAGTTGAACGATGATTCATTTTCGATATTGACAGTAAATTTAGTGTGTAATAGTATAATAGTTAATTTTTAAATATTAAGTATTTTTAGAAAAAAAGATTTAGCTAATATATAATGGAAAGATAATTTTGAGTTTTCATCAAAAGGGTTGAGTTATGTGTAGTTACTGTGTCCTTAAAATAAATAGATTGCTAATTTAGGAGGAGTAATAATGAAAGCGATTACTGAAGGTGCTTTATTATGGGAACCAACTAGGCAGCAAATTGAAAATGCTGGAGTTAGCCATTTTATGAGCTGGCTCGAAAATGAAAAAAATCTATTTTTCAATACACAAAGTGAGTTATGGAAATGGTCTGTCGATGAATTAGAGTCCTTTTGGGAAAGCGTTTGGAAATATTGTAATGTAATTTCCCATGCACCATTCGATCATGTTCTTGAAGAGCGAAAAATGCCAGGCGCAAAATGGTTTACCGGCTCTAAAATTAATTATGCAGAACATGTATTTCGAAATGATAAAGGAGAACAAGCTGCATTAATTTTTCAATCAGAAATTACTCCAAAAACAGAAATAAGTTGGAAAGAGCTTAAGGAAAAGACAGGTTTGGTCGCAAATTCTTTAAGAGAATTAGGTGTTAAATCTGGGGATCGAGTTGTAGCATATATGCCTAATATTCCTGAAACGATCATTGCTTTTTTAGCTTGTGCAAGCATAGGAGCGATTTGGTCTAGTTGTTCACCAGATTTTGGAACGATTAGTGTAATTGACCGATTTAAACAAATCGAACCGACTATTTTATTTGCGGTGGATGGTTATTCTTATAATGGAAAAGTTCAAAATAGGTTATCAAGCGTTGAAGAGCTACAGTCTGAATTACCTACATTAAAGAAGACAATTTTAGTGCCATATGTGAATTTTGATGAATACAAAATGGAAAATGAAACAGTTTTTTGGAATGAATTATTAGTGGGGAGCAGTGAACTTACTTTTGAAAGTGTTCCTTTTGATCATCCATTATGGATTCTATTTTCATCGGGGACAACAGGATTGCCTAAACCAATTGTACAAAGTCAAGGTGGAATATTAGTTGAGCAACTTAAGACATTAGTAGTTGAACAAGGAATAAATCAAGATGATGTCATTTTTTGGTTTACTACTACTGGTTGGATGATGTGGAATCAATTAGTTGGAGGATTGTTATCAGGCAGTAGGATATTATTGTTTGATGGAAGCCCTTCTTATCCTAGTCTACATGTTTTATGGGACCTTGCAGAAGAAGTAGGTGTAACATTCTTTGGTACAAGTGCAGGATTCTTGAGTGTGTGTGAGAAGCACGCAATAAAGCTAAAAGATAGACATAGTTTTTCTAAATTAAAGTCTATTTGTTCAACGGGATCCCCATTATCAGTCGAAGGATTTTCCTGGGTATATGAAAATATAAGAGATGATATCTGGCTTGTTTCAACTAGTGGAGGTACTGATGTTTGCACAGCATTTGTTGGAGGTTCACCGATTCTTCCTGTTTATGCTGGAGAGATTCAAGCTCGTTCATTAGGGGCTCATGTACAATCATTTGATGATGAGGGAAAATCAGTAATTAATGAAGTGGGGGAACTAGTGATTACTTCTCCTATGCCGTCCATGCCGCTTTATTTCTGGAGTGATTCGAATAATGAACGTTATCTTGAAAGTTATTTTGAAGTTTATCCAGGTATTTGGAGACATGGAGATTGGATTAAAATTGATGAAAAAGGTAGTTGTGTAATTTATGGGAGATCAGATTCAACAATAAATAGACATGGAGTGCGTCTAGGTACAAGCGAAATCTATCGAGTTGTTGAATCAATTGATGAGATAATGGAAGGTTTAGTAATAGATTTAGAACTACTAGGCCGTAAATCATTTATGCCATTATTTGTTGTACTTAAAAATGGGGTTGTTTTGACAAATGTATTAAAGGAAAAAATAAAAGTAGAAATTAAACATAAAGTTTCACCGCGTTTTGTCCCTAATGAAATTTATGAAGTTGAGCAAATTCCAAAAACATTAAGTGGAAAAAAATTAGAAGTTCCAATACGTAAAATATTATTAGGTTTTTCTCCTGAAAAAGTAGTCAACCAAGGTTCGATGGCTAATCCAGAGTCATTAAAGTTTTTTACTGGGTTGGCACAGGTTTTAAATGAACAAAGTTAAAATCAGTCTGAAAATCAAATTTTAGTACTTTGTCTAAAACGATATCTTCATTAGAGATATCGTTTTTTTTAGGCTCTGTTAAAGTAGATTGTTAATTTTTTATTTAATAACTGGCAGGATAGTTGCATATGGATTTAGTACCAACGATAGATATTTTCCAAGAATAGATCAAAATGTGTTATCGTTTAAATATGATTTTTCTAGAGTAGAAACATGAGAAAGGTGTGCAGAAGTGTGAACAAAAGAATATTTTTGATTTTATTTACTGTGATTTTACTATCAGTATTTGTGGGTTGCGGAAAAATCACTGAACAGACTTCGTCAAAAAAAGTGGAATCCCCAACGAGCACGGCTGCTAAGACTGTTGAAACCAATAAGAATACATCTGCGGATGACAAAGAAAAACCAACGAGTGATAGTGAACCCAACAAAAGTGTTCCAACATCTAGTACTTCAAGGGCAACAGGTACAACGGGTGGATTTGATTACAGCAAATATACCCTAATTGTAGTAAATGGCGGGGATATGTCAGGAGATAGACAGCCGAATGTCAAAGTAGATGTTGGATTTGGAGAACGGGAATATTGGGCGTATACAAATGGATACGGTCAGCTAATACGTGTTGAGGCGAAAAAGATAACACTTCAAAATTCGAATACTGATCATGTTTTGTCATCAGGTAGATATTACGCTGATGAAGCAAATGTTCCTGGTACAGAGAGTCCAATCTTGGATAAAGGGCATGTGATTGCAGACTCGCTTGGTGGAGTATCAAACGCATATAACATTACACCTCAGAACAGCAATCTCAATAGGCACGGCGATCAAGCTTATATGGAAAAAGTGATTCGAGATGCAAGAGGTTGTACAGATTTCGTAGCAGTGATTCAATATCCAAATACTCAGACGCAAATTCCTAACCATTATAAATTCACATACAAAATTCAGGGCAGATCCATTACAGATGAATTTGACAATGTAAACCCAGATGAAGTGAACAAAAATTTAGGGAAAACGACAGATGCGAGTAGTACGCCAAAGAAAACCGACAATGTTCCTGCAAACAAAACGAAAAATAGTAATGAAGATATTAGTAAAGTGGATACCAATCATAACGGGAGTGTTACGATTGCTGAAGCCAAAGCTGCTGGTTTTAAAATGCCAATTACGCGCGATTCATGGCTCTATAAATATATGGATGATCGAGATGGTGATGGCTTAGTAGGCGAATAAGTGGCGTCAATATTAAGCGTTATAAATTCTATTATACCATTTGCATAAACAAATGATTCACCAAAGAGTGTATCAAAAAACATAGTTGCCTCATTAAAACAATACCCCTTTAAGTATGCTTAGTTATGTCAGCTTTTAATTAAAGGGGTAAAAAAAATATATAATGGGTGTATTAATTCATTTATTTTAATCAATGAAAGTTAACATTCTTGATTGATAATTTTACCTTGTTCAGTCAGTTTAACAAGAGCCGCATAACCAATCCCTTTCTTTACGACAGTCGCCATCCCTTCCCCAACAAGTATATTTAATGTTTTTAGTTCGTCTTTGTTTAGTTTTGTATATCGGTAATAACCACCACCAATTTTGTGAATTAATCTGCCTTCTCTTGTCATACCTAAAACAGTAGTCATATTTTTCCCTTCTTTCGAAAGTGTTTGGATTAATGATTACATAACTATCGTATAATGTTTGTGCAAATTTGTCTGTGTATAATTTGTGAAATATCTAACAAGCTTAATTAAGATTTAGTCTTGTAATAATTTGGAAGGATAAACATATTTTCATCTCGCCATACTATTTTTGTATCTAATAAATGGAGGTGTGTTGGTATGTCATTTCAAAATCGTGGTATCGGACATCCTGAACATCAAGATGATCCAAATAAATTACATATCGTCGCAGTACGAAAAAATGGCGATGGTGATATTACAGATGTAAAATTTCAAAATGGTGAAATAGTCGGGATTGAGCAAGCCATTGCGATGGCAGAACTTGAACAAATTGAAGATGTGAACACAGGTCTAACTCGTGGAGATAATCCACATAAAACACTTCGTTCTTATCCTGATGGCGATCCTACAAATAATTTAAGTAATTTACCTAATTTTTAATGTCCATACGCTAAAAAGGTGCACAAGTTCTGTGCACCTTTTTTATTTTCGATTAATTCATGAGAAAATGGAAAATTTAATATTAGAATACAAAAAATACCAGTAAAGTAGGGAGCTAATTTGAAAAAAACTTTTTTATTTCTTTCACTAGTGACTTGTTTGTTAATCGGAAATTATTTAGTTGCTTCAAAAAATACTGTGAAAAGTGAAAGTAATTCTTCCCTTATCTATCAAAATGAGAAACCCGACAAAGTCTCAGAAGCTCTTAGAGCATTAAATATAAAAAAAGCAAAAGAAGGAAGAACGGCATCATTGGAGCAAAAACGAATCGAAATTGAAAAACAAATAATCCCAACTCCTTCAAATATTAAAATTAAGGGAGATAATATTGAAGGAACAAAAGTGGAATGGTTAATTCCGGATAGATCTTCAGAAGATAAGATTGTTTTTTATGTACATGGTGGAGGTTGGTCTAGAGGTGGATTAGGTTTTTCAAGGAATTTAGGAACAATCTTAGCTAGAGAGACAGGTTATAGGGTACTAACAATACAGTATAGACTTTCACCTGAAAATCCATATCCAGCAGCTTTAACCGATGTTGAAAAAGTTTATAATTATTTAGGAAAAAATTATAGTCCCAAATGTAAAGTTGTTATCGTTGGGGATAGTGCTGGTGGTAATTTAGCATTTGCTTTGTTAAATAAAATAAAATCTTCAAATGGAAACTATCCAACAGCTGTTGTAGGGATCTCTCCAGCGACTGACTTAACGAAAGAAAGTCAATTATACACTTCAGATTTTGATAATATTCATGGAAGTTATCATGGAAATGATATCAATATTGTTGATACATACGTAGGGCATAATAATCGGAAAAATCCTTTAATCTCACCACTTTATGGTGATTTAAAAGGTTTACCTCCAATGCTGATTCATGCTGGCCGCAAGGGAAGAGTTAATCGATGATATTTTAGCTTATGCTGCAAAAGCAAATGCTAATGCCGTAGAAGTTACATGTAAAGTTTGGAGAGGAATGTTTCATGATTTTCAGTTAATGGACAAGGCTTCGAGTATTAGTAAGCAAGCGAACACTGAAATTGCACAGTTTATTAAACAACACTTGGAAAATAGATAGTCAAAATACAAAAAAGTAAGGCTTATTTTGCCTTACTTTTTTATGTTGGGTTTGAATTTAGGAAATTTGAAATTTGATCAATATCTCTTTGCGTAAGAACAGGGTCAATTGTAATGATTGGATGAATGATTTCCCCTTCAAGCAAGAAATCAGAAATAATAAATTCAATGTTTAGTTCATTTATAATTGTTGATTCAAACTCTCCTAATTTAGGAAGAATAAAATCAATTTTATGACCAAAAGCAGTAACCAATTTCGTTTCAATATAACGATGAACTCCTGGACCATTACTTGTTAATAATAAAACCTTCTTCATTGATGATGAGGATTTAATTTTAGAAGCTTGAACATTTAATGCAACTTTCGCAATTTTATCTCTAGTAATTTCAGGGTATGAATATTTTTTCGTCCAGCTTTGTAAGGCTTTTGATACCTTTTTATATAGATTTGAATACTGATTTTTAACATAGCGGTCCATTGAATAGGATGGTTCTTTTTTATCGATTGAGTATAAAATAAACGAGTATCTTTGGAATTGGTCATGTAATGTGTAAAGAAACTCCTCGTCTTCATCTAACGATATACCTGTTTTTTCCTTCAATAGTTCAACTAAGTGATAGAGTTCCTTAAAATATCTTGTTTTTTGATTTTGATATAAATAAAGAAATTCGTTTTTTTCCATGTTGTCAAAACTATAATATGGAAGAGTTGATATTAATAATGAAAACGCAATTCGTTCATTCATACAAATATGATGTTTATATTGATGTTCTAAATGATTACAAATTTCATTAGCAATTTTAAAATAATTTGAATCTAAAATCTTGTTTATCGATTGATCAGTTAATTCAAGTTGCACTTTTTTATCGATTCTATATAACATTGTTCCAAGTAAATAGACGTACTTATTAGTAGTAGAAGGATATAGGAATAATTTAAACTTTTCAGTAGTGTCTAGTACAATTTTTTTAATATCTTGGAATGGGAATGCTTCAAGTGGCCATTCTTGATCATCCGAATAAGCGCATAAAGCATCCAGTATATCACCACACAATAGCCGAATTTCAAATTCTCTTCCTACGATTTCGAGCGGGCCACGTTTTAAAGTTAAATGGTAGGCCCCCAATAATTCCTCAACTCGATCAAGTATTGAATAGACAGCAGGTTGCTGTGTATAAAGCGCATTTGCTAATTCTGCAATACTTTTAATTTGAGTAAATTGTATTAGCATAATAGCTTGAAAACTCAATGAATTTTTTACGTAAAGTGAACGAATTTCATTAATCGATGAAGAAATCGGTTTATTAATATAAATTCCTTTACCTTTTATTGTTTCAATTTGCCATCCTTTAGGTAGGTGTGTGTTAATTGCCTGTAAATCATTTCGAATTGTTTTTTCAGTACAAAGTAACTCATTTGCTAATTCTTCTGTTTTAAACCACTTATCTTGTTTACTTAAAATATTAATTATTTGTAATTTCCGTTTAGTTGATTTATCCATTCAAAATCTCCAAAATTTTGTCCAATTTATTACTATTATTGCTTTTAATGTTCCGTCTTAATTCAGTGAAAGTTTATTTCATCTATTGGAAAACACCTTTTAATGTGATTTTTAGAGTTAAATGTGAATTTTTATTGAAGACAGGATATTATTTTTACCTAAATCAAAGGTAAAAAACATCATGGGAATCACTTTACTACAGCGATATAATGACATCGTTGAAACAAAAAAAATTTTTTTAAGGAGTAATGTGAAATGAAATTTACAAAAGTCGCGCTTGTTAGTGTAATAGGGATGTCATCATTAGTTGGAGCTGCTCACTCAACTTTTGCGGAGGTATCGTCAGTTGGTAATTCAAAGGGGTCGATTACATTTGTTGCTGGAACAGGTCCAGTTACACCTGTTGATCCTACAAACCCGATTGAACCATTAGAACCATCAGGTCCTACTGATCCAACAGATCCATCAACTGGTAATGCTGGTTCATTAACATTAGATTATGTTTCATCCGTTGATTTCGGAGTAAATGAGATTTCAAATAAAACAGAAGTCTATTCAGCTAAATCTAAAAAGCCATTTATTCAAGTTTCGGATCGCCGAGGTACTGGTGCGGGATGGTCTGTAACTGCTAAAGCAAGTAAATTTACAAATGGAACAGCAGATTCTCTTCCTGGTGCAATCATTACATTTAAAAATGGTTCTGCTATATCTTTAAGTACAAGTGGATCTCCGGTAGCAACTGAAACAATTGCTTTAAATACAGACGGAAGTACAGCATCACCTGTTGTTTCCGCAACTCCAGGTAATGGTTTTGGTACATGGGTAACTCGTTGGCTTGGGCCAAATCCAGAAGTGAATGATGGGGCATTAAATGATAATGTCACTTTAACGATTCCGGCAGGCTCTGCAACGATTGGTAATCATGAGGCAACTATTACATGGACATTAACGGATGCCCCGGGTTTATAGTAGTTAATTTGAATAATAACAATTAATGATATGGACTTTATATTATTTAGAACTTCTCAGATTAAATGTCTTATAGTGAAAATGATATAAAGTCTCTATTCTAAAGGGGGAATATAAAATGGATCATATACGTCAAAAATTATTGCTAATTTTTTCTGCTATTCTGTTAACATTATCGTTCATCCCTCTATCTGTAAAAGCAGAGAATAATATCGATTTTTCTGTAAAAGCAATCATTCCAACAAATCAAATTGATCATCTGAAATCATATTTTGATTTGAAAATGTCTCCAGGACAAAAACAGGATCTTAAAATTGAGGTCTTTAATAATAGTAAAAAAGAAGAAACAATCCAAGGGAATATTACTTTTGCAACGACAAATGATAATGGACTGATTGATTACTCTGAATCGAATAGTAAGGATGCAGATGAATCTTTAAAGTATCCATTAACTAGCTTAATAAATGTACCTCAAAAAGAAGTTGTTATTCCACCAGGTAAATCAAAAGTAGTGACATTTTCGATTACAATGCCGAAAGATGAATATAAGGGAGTTATATTAGGAGCAGCTCACTTTAAGAAAAAAATCGAAGAAACTGAAAAAAGTTCTAAAAGTGAGAGCATTAATATAAAAAATGAATACGCATATGTGGTTGGAATAAAATTATCGGAAAACACAAAGGAAGTCGAGCCAGATCTACATTTACTTGATATTAAACCTAAATTAGTAAATTATCGTACAACAATTGCCCCGACAATCCAAAACAGCGAATCCACCATTGTGAAGGATATGAGCATAGATGCGCAAATCTTTAAAAAGGGTTCCAATAAAGTTTTATATAGTTCGAAAAAAACTGAGATGAGCATGGCACCTAATTCAAATTTTGATTACGCGATCGATTTAAATAATAATCCAATTGAACCCGGAACTTACCGATTAAAGATGAAAGCGATCATCGGTACTCAAGTATGGGAATGGGATGAGTTATTTACAATTGGAAAAGAAGCAACAGATTTGAATAATAAAGCAGTTGAAATAAAAAATAATCATTATTGGTATTATATCGGAGGCGGATTATTACTTTTAGTAGGGATCATTGGCTTAATTTTTTTCCTAAAAAGAAAGAAGGAAAAAGAACAATCGAATAATCAAGAATGATTTTTGAAAATTGGATAGTGTTGATCAGTTGCCTTAAAAGATTAAAATTAAAACAAATAATATATTGGTAAAATAAAAAAGGCGCATTTCTTCATTGAAATGCTACCTTTTTTATTAATATGAAATGATTTCATTTCTCAAGAAATTGATAAATTGTTTTTCAACCTTTGATAATATTTTCTTTTTTGAAGTGATTACTCCAAGTTCTGAGTTTATCGGTTCGTAATTAATGATATCGATTTCAACAAGTTCGCCATTCAATAGATATGGATGGTTTTTTATAGAAAAATTTGGTCCCCAAGTTATAGCACTACCATTTAAAATTGCTCGTAATAACTCTTCTAGATGGTTGGAAGAAAATAAAATATCTAATTTTCCTATATTATTTTGGAAGTTATTTGTAAACCATCTTATATAATCACCGTTATATAGGACGAATTTTTGCTGAAGTATTTCTTCAGGTGTTATTTTTTTCGAAATGGCAAAAGGAGAATCTTTTTTTGCATATACTTTCATCTTTCCATCTACTAATTCTTCGTAATGAAACTCTTCTAATTCTTTCATAATGCCTTCATAAAGACAGATGATTCCTATATCTATTTGATTTTTTTTAACGATTTCAATTGTACGCTCAGTAGTGCTTTCTAAAATGTTTATATGCAAATTTGAATGTTGGCTTTTAAATTCTACTAACGGCGTTAATAAGTAATTAATAAATGCAGGTACCATTGAAACGCTAAGTTCACTAATCTGGGTATCCTTACTTTTCTGTGCAATTTCTTTTATTTCTGTATATTTTAAGAGGATTTCTTGTGATTTTTCTACTATTTTTACCCCGTCTTCTGTTAAGCTAGCTCCTAATCTAGAGCGAGTGAAGATTTTTATTCCTAGTTCTTCTTCTATTTTGGTGATCGCTTGACTGATACCTGATTGACTTACATGAAGATTTTCTGCAGCAATTGAAATCGAACCTGTTTTAGCGACTTCTACTAAAATCTCTAGTTTTTCTAAATGCATTACATTGACCACCTTTATCTTTCATACAAGAAATAAAAATATTTTAATATAGATTTTTTATTTCAGTTTTTATATTACAAATCGTGAAGTTATATTTAAAAAATGTAAATTTACTTAATCATTTTGCAATTATAGAATTGGGTTTAACTAATAGTATTATTCTAATTTTTCAACCTGCGTCTAATTTAATTGAAAAATAATACGTTCTAATGTTGAAGCAAAACATTCGATTTTTCAAGCGCTTTCTTAAATTTAGAAAAATTTATATTAAATGATACATTTTTGTTCAATTTGAACGTTGCCTAATATAGAGGAGGCTTAGCATGCTAGTAGGGGAAATCATCAAATATTATCGAGAGAAAAAAGGAATTAGTCAAACTACATTAGGTGAAGGAATTTGTGGCAAAGCGTATATTAGTAGGTTTGAAAGTGGAAAAGTTACATTGTCTCCTGAAATTATCTACAAATTAGCTAATAAGTTAGAAATTGATATAAATAAAGAAATTGAATCTTTATATCTTATTGAAAAGCAGTTAAATGATTGGAATCAGGCAATCATTATGCAAAGAATAGCACAAATTGAAGGAATAAAACTAGAGTTAGATCAAAATCCGTTTATTATGGCTTCCAAACATGCGGCAAACTATATGCTATTAACTGGAAGATATTATCTTCACAAAAATATGTTCAAAGAAACAAAACATATAATTGAGTACGTAGAAAAAGAGTTTCAAGCGTTATCTAATTATGAAAAAAATCTTCTTCTACACATAAAAGGTATATACTGTATCAGTACATTTAGAACTGTCCAAGGTGAAGAATGTCAAACTGCTGTGAATTTATTAAAACAAATTAATTTAGCAGAGTATAATAATGAAGAATATTACTACCACTTAGCTCTAGCCTACCATCATGCAAAGGCAAAAGTTTCTGCTTTTACATTTGGTGAAAAAGCTCTTCAATTTTTTAATCGAACATATAATCATGTGAATGCTATGAATGCTCAAATCTTAATGCTAATGCAATTCGATAGTAAAAGAGATATTGATTTTTTAGAACTAGTTGAAAACTATAAGAATTTAATACACAATTGTTCGATATTAGGTGCTCAAGAAAGTAAAATCAATATTTTATATAATCTAGGAGAAGAGTTTTATAAAAGAGGAAATTATGAACAAGCAGTTAGTTATTTTGAACAAGCTTTTTTACTTACTGATAAATCATCAATAAAATATATAAAACGTTTATATCATTTTATTGAAGCATGTTTAGATGGAAAGTTATTGAATAAGGAAAGTATTTTAGAAAAAATAGAAACAGGTACGAAATTAGCAAAAAAACAATGCCCAATTTATTTCAATCTTTATAAACTATTAGCATTGAAATGTAAAAGAAATCAAAGTCAATTTTATCAATTTTTAGCTGAAGTAGTCGTTCCACAGCTTATTGCAACTAATAATACTTCATTTTTTGGGCATTATGGAAAGATCTTATATAATCACTATGTCGAGCAAAAAGAATATGAAAAAGCGATAGAAGTTGACCGGAATTTTAAAATGATGATTCAAGTGTTAAATTAAAAGTCTTTAGATAACGAGTTCTCGTTATCTAAAGATTTTTTTATTATCTACGAAATTGAAATTTATCATAAATATTAAATTTTGCTCTCAATGTTTATAAACATTAGACAAGAAGTTTGTCGAAACTCGCTAAGATTGTTCTATAAACCCAGTGATAAAGGCTCGCTATAACCCGATTGATAAAGAAATGAAAATTCTCAATAATGAAGTTAAATAAATAGACAAATTGTTTGTTTATTTTTTGGGAAATAGTTCAGAGTTTTATCAAAGAAAGTCTAATTTTGTACTTCAATGTAGAAATCTACCTTGTCGTAAATTTACTAGGAGGAAGAGAAATGGGGAAAAAGACAGAGAAAAAGTTTTTAAAAAGCTTTACCGTTTTAGCTTTAACATCGAGCTTTATTCTAGGCTCGCTTGGACAAGTGACATCTAGCACGAAAGCAGCAAGTCCAAGTAAAGCAGAAGATATTTTAGCAAATTTATCTTCTGAGCAAAGAGCGGCTCTTGAACAGTTATCGACTAGTGAAGAAACGGGTCTTCAAATTTCTTCAGATATTAATTTAAATTCTTCAGAACAAACAAGTGTCATTGTTGAATTTACAAATAAACCAGTTAAAGTCGCGCAAATCGAAGCGAGTGTAGAAGGTAAATCATTAACTACATCAGAAGCGGCAAAGTTAGTAGATCAAGATCATGAGACATTCGCTCAAGATGTTGGTCAAGTATTAGAAAGTGGCAGAACGAAAAAAGTAGATTATACGATTAATCGTTCATATAAAAATGCATTTAATGGTGTTTCAATGAGTCTACCAGCAAACCAAATTAAAAATCTATTAAAATCAAAGGCTGTTAAATCCGTTTGGAGTAACAAAACATTTTCAATTGATCCTCCTAAGGAAAACGATCAGTTAAAAGCAGACGAAGCAAATGTTGGAAACTATACACCTTATGATGCTTTAGATCGATTACATGCAGAAGGTTTTACAGGTAAAGGCATTAAAGTAGGGATTTTAGATACTGGAATCGATTACAACCATCCAGATTTAAAGGATGCATATAAAGGTGGATATGATTTCGTTAACAATGATAATGACCCAATGGAAACAACATACGCTGATTGGAAAAAATCAGGACAACCAGAATTCATTAGTGGTAGTGCATATTATACTGAGCATGGTACACATGTAGCGGGAATCATTGGCGGTCGAGGTAAAGCTAATAGTGAATATAAAACTGTTGGTGCTGCACCAGAATCAGATATTTATTCTTACCGAGTGCTTGGTCCATACGGTAGCGGAACAACTGATGCAATCATAGCCGGAATTGATCGTGCTGTAAAAGACGGTATGAATGTTATCAATATGTCTCTAGGAGCTACATTAAATGATCCACTATTTGCGACTTCAATTGCGGTAAACAACGCAGTTTTAAGTGGAGTTACTACAGTCATTGCGGCAGGAAATAGTGGTGATCAAATGTATACTGTTGGTGCGCCTGGAGCTGCAGCGTTAGCTCTAACTGTAGGTGCGTCATCTATTGCACTTGATATCTATCAATATTCAGGTGTACAAGATGGTAAAAATTATTCTTTAAGACAGTTAGCAAGAAATTATAAAGATGATTTAACAACATTAAAAGGAAAAACATACCAGCTTGTTGATGTTGGTCTAGCAAATCCAGCGGACTTTACTGGAAAAGATCTAAACGGTAAGATTGCTTTCATTAAACGTGGATCAATTGCATTAATTGATAAAATCAAAAATGCAAAAGCAGCCGGTGCAGTCGGCGTATTAATGTATAATGATGGAACGA
Source organism: Gottfriedia acidiceleris (assembly GCF_050457485.1). Lineage (GTDB taxonomy): Bacteria > Bacillota > Bacilli > Bacillales > Bacillaceae_G > Gottfriedia > Gottfriedia acidiceleris_D. The sequence goes on along the minus strand of NZ_JBCMJM010000006.1, from coordinate 11,849 downwards.
ATAAAGCAGAAGGTCCAATTCAAGCATTCCTTGGTGAATCAGTCGATGCGATCCCAGCATTCTCTGTCACAAATGATGAAGGAAATGCGATTTTAGCAGCAATTCAAGCTGGTAAAACAGACTTCACATTCAGCGATTTCACAAAGTTAAAAACAGCTTCTGATGAATTAGCGCAATTCAGTTCTAGAGGTCCAACTAGAGTTAACTATGATATTAAACCAGAAGTAACAGCACCAGGTGTATCAATTCTTTCAACAGTACCATTCTATGTAAACGATAAAACAGTTGATGGATCAAAACCGGAAGATTACAAGTATGCTTATGAGCGCTTATCTGGTACATCAATGGCAACACCATATGTAGCAGGTGTGTCTGCCTTATTACTTCAATCAAATAAAGATTTAAAACCTGAAGATATCAAATCAATCTTAATGAATACAGCAGATCCACTATCAAAGGCTTATAGTGTATTTGAAGAAGGTAGTGGACGAGTAGATGCTTATGAAGCAATCCACTCTAATGTTGAATTAGAAGTAGTTGATAAAACACCTACGGTTATAGATGGAAAACAAAAATCAATCCAAGAATTAACAGGTGGAATGAGCTTTGGTTCATTTGGATTTGATGACCAAGATATCGCTGACTCACGCACAGTTACATTAAAGAACCGCAGTGAGAAAGTGAAAACATTTAGTGTGGACGTTAAATTCCAAACTGGATTAAGAGGTTCCTTAGATGCAGCTCAAAACAATGTAACATTAACTGGTCCAACATCAGTAAAATTAAATGGAATTAGTCAAAAATCAATCAAGTTCAATTTAAATATTCCAAAAACAGCTGAAAAAGGAACGTACGAGGGATATATTACTTTCACAAATACTTCTGATCCATCGGAAACATACCAAATTCCGTTTGGTGGACGTGTAGTATATGAAGGCATTGACTCAGTTGACGCCTTACCAATGTATTCATCAGATACAGCTTGGCCGGAAAATGCGTGGCCTTTCGAATCTTTTTCATTCTCATTAAAATCACATATGAAAACATTAGATATCATTTTACAAGATCCAACAACTGGTGAAGACCTAGGATTAGTAGGTTCGTTGTCTCCAATTTTATTGAATGAAAATCAAACTTATTATGTATCAAGAGGATTTACTGGAACATATTATCCATTTACTGGTGATCCAGCGAAACCGATTAGCTATCAACCAGAAATTGCTCAACCAGGACACTATAAAATTAAGATGGTTGGATCAAATGAACAAGGTAAAACATTTACAAAATCATCTGATTTCATCTATGATCTTGGTGCACCAACTATGACTTCTAGCTTTGATTCACTGGACCAAAAAGTAATTGAATACAATGATAGTCAATTTGATTCAAATGGACAATTCTTATATGACTTTAACATTAATTTAAATGATCCTGAAACAGATGAAGCTAGTAAACTAGGTCTTCCAGTAGATCAATCAGACAATTCAGTTGTTACGTTTTATAATAGTCCATGGCCGAAAAATCCAATTTTCACAGATAAAAACGGTAATTACACTGATCAACTTGTAGTTAGAAAACAATCTGCACCTTTACAAGTTCAGTTTTATGGAATGGATTATGCAAGAAACTTTACTGGAAATGCTTTTAATATGTTAAGAGTTGTTTTTGTGGATCACAATTTACCATATTACTATTTTAAGGCAAATAAACAAACCGTTACATCAGAAGATACAGTAAATTATAGTGTTCGTTCAAATAATGTTAAAAATCTAAAAACAAGTAAAATTACAATACCAGTCGATTCTACCCTTGCTTCAATTGAAAATGTAGTTGTGAATGATGCAGTAAAGCAATATGGCGATGCAAAGGTGTCAGTATCTACGGCTCAATCAGGAAGTTACTTAAACTATACAATTACATTCACTTATTTAGGCGATAAAGCGTTACCAGAAGATTTAAAGTTATTTAATTTCGACCTTAAAACTTCTAAAAAGTTTACAGATGGTCTTTATGGAGGATCTGCTTTCAATTGGTTAAACGTTCAAGCCTCTACGACTGATCAATCAAATGTAGTGACTAATAATGTCTACTCTTACATGGAAAGTATTAAATATAAACCAACCTATTCAAGATTAGATGGAGCATTGCGCTTAGAAGGAACAATTAATCCTGCAACAGGTCAGCAAAATTATGCGCTTGATCAAAGTGCAATCGGTGCAAAAGTAACAGTTACTTCTTATGACGGAAAAACAAGTGTTAGTGCGCCGAGTTTTAATAAGAGTGGCCAGTATATCATTGATGGTCTAAAAGCTGAAGTAAATCCTTATACGGTATCAGTTGATGTACCAGGTCATTTCACTATGAGCCGACAACTGGTTTTATCCAATAATGTACGTGGGGAAATCGTAGGAAAGAGATTAGCTTGGAACTTACCAGTTGCAGCAGCAGGAGATGTAAATAAAGATAATGTAATCGATATTTTAGATGCATTAGCAGTACAAACCTATTGGGGTACAAATAAAGCATCAGCAGATTTTAACTTTGATAAAGTAGTAGATAAAAAGGATATGGATTTCATTGTTAAAAACTACGGATTAAAGAATCCTACTGTAACCAATGCACCAAAAGCAAAAACTGCTTATAAAGGCGTAACGTTGGATGATGTATTAACTCAATTAGGATTACAATAAACAATGGTTGAAGAGAAGCTAAATATAGGCTTCTCTTTTTCTATTAAGATATGTCTAGATGAATTGTTTTCAGCTGGATTAGTTAAATAAGCTTGAGATCAATCAAGTAATTTTATAAAAAAATTATACAAACCTAATTTATAAAAAATATAAGAAAAACTTATCAAATTAATAGAAGTTTATAAACTTTTTATTCGAACATTGTCGAAATATGTATAAAAACGTAGTGAATATTGAATTAATCCACTAAATTTAACCCGATTGAGTATTTTTAGAATATTTTTAATAATTAAACATAAGGAGTGCTAATGAAGAGCGATGAAGGAATATAAAGACTACTAGTATTTTAGATTCAAAATTCCTCTACCATTACATACTTCAACGTTAGAAATATACTAAAAATGGGGGAAAGAGTAAGATGAAAAGACCGAGTAAGAGTAAACTTGTAAAAAGCCTTTCTGTTGCAGCCTTATCATCTAGTTTTATTTTAGGGTCATTAGGGCATGTATCAAATGTAACGAAAGCTGAGAATGCTTCTAACGCAGAATCAATTTTAGCTAATTTAACTTCACAACAAAGACAAGCATTACAAAAGCTTACAGCAACTGATCAAACTGGCCTTTTTCTAGATTCAGATGTTAATTTAAAAAGCGAAGAGCCTGTTTCAGTTATCGTTTCATTTAAGCAAAAACCACAAAAAATCGCCTTATTAGAAGCAGCATTAAAGGGACAAGCTTTATCTGAAGCGGAAGCAAAAAGTAATGCCAATGAGGATCATACGAAATTCAAAGGAGATTTAAGCTCTTTATTTAAAACAAAAGCAGACGGATCTTATAAAATAATTCGTGAATATAAGCATGCGTTTAACGGTGTTGCTTTAGAAGTACCTGCAAACAAACTAAGTGAACTAATGAAATCAACAGCTGTACAAGCTATCTATAGTGATGTAACAGTGAAATCAGAACTCCCAGTTGAAGGAAAAGATGTGTCTACAACTTCATCAGGTAAAGGAATGGCTGACGAACGTACTTATCTCCAAATTGATAAATTACATCAAGAAGGATACACAGGTAAAGGTGTAAAGGTTGCGGTAATAGATACAGGCGTTGATTATAACCATCCAGACATTAAAGCTGCATATAAAGGTGGATACGATTTTGTAAATAACGACAATGATCCGATGGAAACAACATATGATGATTGGGTAAAAGCAGGTAAACCCGGAGGAGCTTCAGGTGCTGGAAATTACATTACAGAACATGGAACTCACGTATCTGGAACAATTGTAGGACAAGGAAAAAATGATAGCGAAGACGCGACAACTGGAATTGCACCTGATGCTGCTCTATATGTATATCGTGTATTAGGACCGGGTGGAAGCGGTACAACTGATAATATCATCGCTGGAATTGATCAAGCAGTTGCAGACGGAATGGATGTTATGAACCTTTCACTAGGTGCAAATTATAATGACCCACTACTTGCTGAAAGTATTGCGATTAATAATGCAGTATTAAATGGTGTAACTGCAGTAGTTGCTGCTGGAAACGCAGGTAATAAGATGTATACGCTAGGATCTCCAGGTACGGCAGCTTTAGCATTAACAGTTGGAGCAAGTGATGTACCAATTTCTACAATGTCTGCGAAAGGTAACATTGATGATGCATCGGCTAATATACGATTAATGGCAAGTGGCTATGGAGACGATATTTCAAAATTTAAGGGACAAACTTTACCAGTTGTAGATGTTAATCTAGGAGAAGCATACTCTGGAAAAGATGTAAAAGGCAAAATTGTCCTAATGGCCCGTGGGACTTATACAATGGACTCTAAAATTGCTGTAGCTAAATCGCAAGGTGCTGCTGCGGTTCTAATGTACAATGATAATCCAACAGAAGGATTTATCCCAACTTACTTTGGAGAAGGTGTTAACTTCATTCCATCTTTCTCGTTATCAAATGCAGAAGGGCTTGCATTAAAACAAAAGCTACAAGCAGGATCTGTTAACTTTACGTTTACAGACATTGGAGAAGCAAAAACTCAAGGGGATACATTGGCAGATTTCAGCTCAAGAGGACCAGCAAGATTAACTTACGATATTAAGCCAGAAATTACAGCTCCTGGCGTGAGTGTATTATCAACAGTCCCAGGCTTTGTTAACAACCCAACCAATCCGTCAGATTATAAAAATGCTTATCAACGTATGTCTGGAACATCAATGGCTACTCCATTTACAACGGGAGTTGCAGCATTATTAAAACAAGCTAACCATAATTTACAACCAGAAGATATAAAAGCGATATTAATGAATACAGCAGATTCATTAAGCAAACCATACAGCGTGTTTGAGCAAGGTGCAGGGCGAATTGATCCATACAATGCAATCCACTCAACAATCGAAATCAAAGTACAAGAAAAAACACCAATGATTATTAATGGAAAAGAAAAGCAAATTAACGAAGAAACTGGTGCACTAAGCTTCGGAAATGTATCATTCGATAACAAAGACTATTCTGATTCACGCACTGTTACGCTAATGAATAGAGGAGAAAAAGCGAAAACATTTGATGTAAAAGTAAGTTTCCAAACGGGTCTTCGAGGCTCAAAGGATGCAGCTGCAAATGGAGTAACTGTACAAGCTCCTTCATCAGTTACTTTAAAAGGGATTAGTCAAAAGAAAACAAATATTACATTAAACATTCCAAAGACAGCGGAAAAGGGAATCTATGAAGGATATGTAACTTATACAAACAAAGACAATCCTTCTGAATCGTATCGAGTTCCTTTTGGTGTACATTATGTAGAAAAAGGATTCAATTCGTTTAACCTTACTCGTCAGTCAATGTCCACTGACAGAAATACTTTAGCTAGCCCATTATTTTACCCGTATTTAACCGCTAAATTCTCGTTAAAGTCTCATATGAGAAACATTGATGTAGTATTTACCGATGCGGTGACAGGCCAGGACTTAGGTATTACAAATACTTTCGATGGTGTGGCTTATGATGAAGGAGTAGAATACACAATTGCAGCATCTATCGGAGCGTATTATCCATTTACAGGTGACCCAAGTAATCCAGTTAGTTCAATACCTGTTTTAGCAAAAGAAGGTTTATACAAAATTAAATTAATAGGTTACGATGATGGTGGTAAAGCATATACAATTTCACAAGATCTTTTAGTCGACAATACAATGCCAAATAAATTTGATGTAAAAGTGGATGGAGAAAAAGAAGGAAATCCATTTATCGAATATAAGGCAGACCAAAAGTCTGTTCCGTTTACTGCTTCGATTAATGATAAGTCAATTGAGTTAATGAAAGCAGCAGGTATGAAAGCAGATCAGTCCCAAAATACAATTGGATATTTTTATAATAGTCCTTGGTTATCAGGAAAACTTACATTAGATGAAAATGGAAATGCTCAAGATGAAATTGCAATGAATCCGAGCTTATCAACGCTTTCATTCCGATTCATCGGTGGAGACCAAGCAACGAATACTTATGGCGATAAGCAATATCTATTTGTTAAAGAGGGAACACAATATGTTTATGGTCAACCACAAGCAAAAACAAGAAATAATCGACTAATTACACACCCTGGTGATACAAATACGATTACACTTACTGCTAATAATGTGAACAAATTAAAGCAAGCAGGCTTTAACTTTACAACGAAAACTGATGATACAAATATCGTAAATATTGCATTAAATCCTGAGGCACAAAAGCTTGGTGGACAAATGAACGTTACAACTACAAATGCAACAAGTACAACTGTTAAATCAGATATCAACATTACATTTGATGGTTCAAAAGAGGTATCCGGAGATCTTCCAATGGTTGATGTAACGATTAAAATTCCAGAACTGGCAGATCCGATTCCTAGCTCTAGCTTTAACAATGTAACTACGACATTTACAAGTGTTGATAATTCAGTGACAAAACCATTTACTTATATTGCACCAATTGCCATTTTACCGAATATCTCAAGTGTGATTAGTTATATTCATCCAGAAAGCTTCCAAAAAGCAGATGGTACACTTCTTCCAATTGATTTTACGAAAATAGGAGCAAATGTAACGATTGTAGATAGTATGGGAAAATCATATAAGGCAAAAATGGATACTAGAGGACAATTTTATGTATCTGGATTACCTGTTACTAGCGATGAATTTACTGTAATCACTGATATTCCAGGTCACTTTACAACATCTGGTACGTTTGAAAATGCATACAGTATTATGGATGGTTTCATGTATGGTATTAGTGATCGAATCGGAACAGAAAGCGTTGCTGTTGCTACTGCTGGAGATATCAATAAAGACAATGTAATTGATATTAATGACGCTCTAGCAATTGAAACATATTGGGGAACAAACAAACGCTCAGCGGATATAAACTTCGACGGAACAGTTGATGCAAAGGACTTTGCATTTGTAGAAAAGAACTATTTAATGCAAAACCCTGCTGTGGATAATGCTCCAAAACCAGTAAAGAAATTTAAAGGTAAGACAATTGATATCATTAAGAGTGAGCTAGGCATTCAATAAAACCAACTTTTAATTTTAATCGAGAGCCTAATTAATAAAGGGATGTCCACAAGTTAGAATTCTGACTTATGAGACATCCCTTTTATTTTTAATTGAATTCAAAAAATAATTAAAAGGCGAAGCAAAAAAACAAAACCATAACTAATCGATTGTTGTCCAATCTTGTGACCATTTCATTAATTCCTTAATAACTGGTTCTAAAGCCAGTCCTTTTTCTGTCAAAGAATATTCGATTCGAACTGGAGTTTCTGGGTAAACATCTCGTTTTACAATACCTGCTTGTTCTAAATCCTTTAGTCTTTCTGAAAGGACGCGCCCGCTAATTGGCAAAGTTGATTCGATTGTACAAAATCGTTGTGATCCAGAAAGAAGTTGAAAAATTATAAGAATTGCCCAGCGTTTACTAATTAACTCTACGCTTTTTTCAAACCGAGGGCATAATAAAGAAAAATCCATTTAAAACCACCTCACCTATATCCATATTATAACTAAATTTGTATTAATAACAAGATTACGATACATAAATTTATTACTTGACGTAAATTTATTACTAAATTAAACTTACTTACATAAAGTAACTAAATAATTTTTTTAGAAAAATAATAAATGTCTATAAATAGGTGGCAAAACAGCATGAATTTGAATACAGATGTATGTATTGTAGGTGCAGGACCAGGTGGTGCACTATTAGCATATTTGCTTGCAAAAAATAATATTTCGACTGTTCTTGTGGAACGACATAGTGGAATTGATAAAGAATTTAGAGGAGAGCATCTAAATTCTGAAGGTGAACAAATATTAAAAAAACATCATCTTTATGAGAAAGTAAAAGAATATGGACTACTGCTAATGGATTGTGTTGAATATTGGAATCATAATAAAATAATTAAAAGCATTTTTCCATCACAAGGTTCAAAACACGTTGGTATTCATGTTCCACAAAATCATTTATTAAATGTTATTTTAAAAGAAGCAAATAAATATGAAAACTTCAAGCTTTTGATGGGAACACGTGTGTCTCAATTAATAGAAGATCAAACTGGTCGTTATATTGGTGTTAAAGCAATAAAAAATGGGACTGAAATAACAATCAATAGTTCGATTATAGTTGGTGCCGACGGTCGATTCTCAACGATCCGTAAATTAGCAAATATACACACGGATATTATAAAACATGGATACGATCTACTTTGGGCTAAAATACCAAGACCAGCAAGTTGGGATCCAACAGTTAGATTAACATTGATAAATAAACAACAATTGGCTTTGTTTACTCAAGCAGGTGGGTTTATTCAAATTGGATGGAATATAGATGAAGGTTCTTTTCCGAACTTAAGAACAAAATCTTTTAATCCTTTTGTAAATCAGCTAATCGAAGCATTTCCAGAACTGACTGAAACTGTTCAAGAAAATATAAAATCTTGGAACGATTTTGTTTTATTAAATGTTCAAAGTAGCCGTAGTAAAACATGGGTAAAAGACGGCTTAATTATAATGGGTGATGCGGCACACACGATGAGTCCTACTGCAGCGCTTGGTGTAAATATTGCGATGAAAGATGCAGATATTTTAGCTGAAATCATAAAAGATGCTATTCAAAACAAAGATACTAGTACAATAGTGTTAAAGAAATTTGAATATGCTAGACGAGGAGAAGTTGAAAGCTTACAAAAGCAACAACTAACACAGGAAAGTACTTTTATGCAACACTTTGATGTGACTTAAGAATGCCTTTAATGTATAAAAATGGACAAGTAAAAATTAAGAAATATATTATATCAATATGAAATCGTGTAAGAAAACAGGAGGAAGCCTCATGATCAACGAAAAAGTAGTTTCTTTATTGAAAGAGAAAATTAATGTAATAAAAAATAATGATAAATCAATTTATTTAGTTGGACCAATTAAACTACCAGTAAATTTAGATGGAGAAACAGTTATTTTTCAATGGTATTGTTGGCTACGCTGTGAGGATATCGAAGGTGATTTTTGTAGCGATGGATCATATAACACTGAAAAAATTATTAGTAAATTAGCATCATCAAATTTAGCAGAAATGCAACAATCAAGCGTATTAGTTTATGGTGACTTTGAAAATTCAGAGGATGCTCTAATTCGAATGCATAGTATTTGTCATACGGGTGATATTTTTGGAAGTAAACGTTGTGATTGTGGATTCCAATTAAAAGAAGCTATGAAAATGATTTCTTCAAATGAATCAGGTGCATTATTTTATTTAGCAAATCATGAAGGAAGAGGAATCGGTTTATTTAGTAAAGCTATGGCATATGTTCTCCAAGAGCAAGGATTTGATACTGTTGAGGCAAATGAAGAGCTTGGTTTTGTAGATGATGCACGAAACTACGAAGATGCTATTCGAGTATTAAAAACGCTTCGCTCAAAGCCAGTTACTTTAATTACAAACAACCCAAGAAAATTGGATGCTCTTCAAAAGTCTGGTGCTAATGTATCCGGAAGAATTCAATTATGGGGAGACAAATCAAAGTATAACGAAAAGTATTTAGAGACTAAAATTGTTCGTTCTGGTCATTTTAAAGGAGGACGTACAAGTGAGTAATCATGAATTTTATATGAATTTAGCTATTCAAAATGCCATGGCTACGAAAGGTCAAACCGCCCCTAACCCATTAGTAGGATCTGTAATAGTAAATGATAATCGAATTGTTGGTATTGGTGCTCACCTAAAAGCGGGTGAACCACATGCTGAAATTAATGCGCTTAGAATGGCAGGCGATAAAGCTGAAGGTGGAACAATTTATGTAACGCTTGAGCCATGCTCTCATCATGGACGAACTGGTCCATGTGCAGAGGCGATTGTACGTGCAGGCTTGAAAAAAGTTGTTGTTGCTACACTTGACCCAAATCCTTTAGTTGCAGGAAGAGGAGTGAAAATTCTTCAAGATGCGGGAATTGAAGTAATCATTGGAGTTTGTGAAGAGCAATCAATCAAAATGAATGAAGTATTTAACAAATATATTGTTAAAAACATTCCTTTTGTTGTAATGAAATCAGCATCTACATTAGATGGGAAGATTGCTACCCATTCTTCTGATAGTAAATGGATCACTTCAGCGGAAGCCCGAAATGATGTTCATCAATTAAGAAATGAAATTGGTGCGATATTAGTTGGTGTTAACACAGTATTAAAAGATAATCCAGAATTAACAACTAGAATTCCAAACGGACGTAATCCAGTACGAGTGATTCTAGATTCAACTTTAAAAATTCCTTTAGAATCAAAAGTAGTAACCGATCAGCAAGCTGAAACATGGATATTCACAAGTCAAAAACACTCTGAACAGAAAAGAAGTGAATTAGAAAACTTAGGTGTAAAAGTATTTGTTACGAGCGATCTAAATAGAGTTGATTTAAACGAAATGCTAAAAGTTCTAGGTGAACATTCAATCTCTTCTTTATTAGTAGAAGGTGGTGGAGAAGTGAATGCTTCCTTTATGAATCAAAATTTAGTTGATAAAGTGATTGTTTATTTAGCTCCTAAATTAATAGGTGGAAAAAATGCACCTACATTTTTAGAAGGTACTGGGCTTGATAAAATGGGACAAGCGATTGAACTTGAAGAAATCGAATTAACGAAAATTGGTCCAGATTATAAATTCATAGGCTATCCAAAATATACTACTTCATGAGGAAGGACTTTTAGAATGAAATTCGGATTCGATATAGACGATACTTTAATTGATTTAAGACAGCATGCTTTTCACATTTATAATAAAAAATTAAATAAAAACATTCCTATAGATGCTTATAACGAATTAAAAACAGTTGAAATTCATGAACCTTTTGGCTTAACGGCAGAAGAAGGAAGCAAAATGTGGAAGAGTAATCTAGAAGAGACATATTTTACTACTTGTCCTCCATTTCCATATGCTGTTGAAACATTACAAGAATTAGAAAAGCAGGGACACGAAATTTATTATGTGACAGCAAGAAATAAAGAATATGGTGAACGAACAAAAGAATGGTTATTAAAAAATGGATTTCCCGTTCATCAAGATCGATTTTATTGTGGAATGAAAGATTCAGAAAAAATTCATATAATAAAAGAATTAGCATTAGATTACTATTTTGATGATAAACCAGAAATATTGAACACACTATCAGAATTACCTTTAAAAGCATACGTGAAAGACACTTCATATAATAGAGGGTTGGACATCCCACGTATTACTTGCTGGTCTGAATTAAAGGATATTATTACGAGTAATCAATAAAGAAAAAAACACCTTGATAGGTGTTTTTTTCAGTGTGTTGAAATATAAAATGGTCAATAGGGAAAACGGACATTAAATTGAATTTATTTATGAATAATCAATTTTTGGATGATTTATTATTGGTTTTAAATGTTAATATTTTGAGCAATTTTATGATTCATATAATCACTAGTAATGATTTTTTTCTGATGTAAAAATATTATGAGCAAATTTTTAGAAAACAAATTCAGTTGATTAGTTTAATTAAAGTTCGATATTAGTTAACATACAAGCTGATTAATACACAGCTGTTAGGTTACTCTAAGTAAAGGCTATTTGATTAGGGTTTATTGCAGACTTTTTTTGATGAATAAG